>JBNLBF010000073.1:0-504 GCA_050302475.1 Paracoccaceae bacterium | reverse complement strand
ATCACCCAGGGCCTCACCCAGCCCCTCCATCCCGGTGGCGCCGTCCAGCAGCCGCTCGGTGCGCGTGCCGTAGCTGCGCAGGTAGCGGCGCGCCAGGTTCTCCGGCAGCCAGGCGTGGTTCTCGCGGAAACGTTTGAAATAGGCTTCGAAATCGGCGCCGGGGATGTCGCCGCCGGGCAGCGAAATCTCGGCGGTCCAGGGTGCGCCGAGCGGACCCAGCGCCTCCTCCAGCTTGGCCAGGGCGTGCTCGGCCAGCTTGCGGAAGGTGGTGATCTTGCCGCCGAAGACGCTCAGCAGCGGTGCGCGGCCGTCCCCGTGGTCGATCTCCAGAACGTAGTCGCGGGTCGCCGAGGAGGCGCTCTTGGCGTCGTCGTCGTAGAGCGGCCGCACGCCGGAATAGGTCCAGACCACGTCGGCGGGGGCGATCTTGCGCTTGAAATAGGCATTCACCGCATCGCAGAGGTAGGACACCTCGGCCTCGGAGATTTTCACCTGGCCGGGATC
>JBNLBF010000072.1:0-510 GCA_050302475.1 Paracoccaceae bacterium | reverse complement strand
ATCGCTATGCCGCCGAGCACCTGGTCTCCTGCGCCCGGCTCGCGCGGGACATCCCGGACTTCGGGACGTTCGAGACGCACGACGCTTACGTCGCCCGGCTGAAGGAGGAGCACGGCAGGAAGTTCGGCTTCTGGTCGCTCACCGCCGCCTGATGGTCGTGCTACCGGAAAATCAGGTCTCGGCCCCTTGGAAGCATTGTGGAAGCACGAGGCTGAAAAACGCTGCGCAATCCCGACAGATCGTGCGCAGCGGGGCCGCTTTGGTGGGATCGGCAAGTGTCGGAAACTGCGCAAGAACTCGCGATTCCGAGCGATTGTTCATGGTTCGTTCGACACGACTCATAACCTGAAGGTCGTAGGTTCAAATCCTACCCCCGCAACCAAATATCTACGCGTTTCCAAACGCTTGAACGCCGCCCCGTTGGGCGGCGTTTGCGTTTCCAACCGCCGTGGAAGCACTGCAAGGTCCGGCGAAGTCCTTCATATCACTTCGTAAATCGGTGCCAGCAAA
>JBNLBF010000071.1:0-514 GCA_050302475.1 Paracoccaceae bacterium | reverse complement strand
CTGGTGACCGAGCCCATGACCCTCGCGCGCGGCGACGCCCAGGCGGCGCTGGCCAAGGCGCCGCGGCGCATCGCCGGGCAGATGAACCTGGGCGGGCAGGAGCACTTCTACCTGGAAAGCCAGATCGCGCTGGCCTACCCGGGCGAGGACGACGAGGTGACGGTGATCTGCTCCACCCAGCACCCGACGGAGATCCAGACCATGGTGGCCGGGGCGCTGGGCGTGCCGGCCAACGCCGTGACGAGCCAGGTGCGGCGCATGGGCGGCGCCTTCGGCGGCAAGGAGACGCAGGGCAACCTTTTCGCCGCAGTGGCGGCGCTGGTCGCCAAGAAGGCCGGGCGGGCCGCCAAGCTGCGTCCGGACCGCGACGACGACATGGTCATCACCGGCAAGCGCCACGACTTCCTGATCGACTACGAGGTCGGCTTCGACGATGAGGGCCGCATCCTCGCCGTCGACATGACCTACGCCGCGCGCTGCGGCTGGTCGGCGGACCTTTCCGGCCCGGTTACCG
>JBNLBF010000070.1:0-516 GCA_050302475.1 Paracoccaceae bacterium | reverse complement strand
GGCGGCTCTCCCCGGCCGGATCCAGGAAGGGGGACTGACGGCTGATGCTGCGCTCCGAGCTGGTCACCGTGCCCGACTTCTCGCCCCAGCCCTGGGCCGGCAACAGCACATCCGCATAGGCGCTGGTGTCGGTGTCGCGCACGCTGTCGGAGACGACCAGGAACTCGCACTGCGCCAACGCCCGCCGCACCTGGTTGGCGTCGGGCAGGCTGACCGCCGGATTGGTGGCCATCACCCAGAGCGCCTTCACCTGGCCGGACTCCACCGCCCGGAACAGATCGACCGCCTTGAGGCCGACGCGATCGGTCAGCCGCTCACTCTGCCAGAAGCGGCGCACCAGCGAGCGGTGGTCAGGATTTTCGATAGTCATGTGGCAGGCAAGCTGATTGGCGAGCGCCCCCACCTCGCGTCCCCCCATGGCGTTGGGCTGGCCGGTGATGGAGAAGGGTCCCATCCCCGGGCGGCCGATGCGCCCGGTGAACAGATGGCAGTTGATGATGGCGTTGACCTTGTCGG
>JBNLBF010000069.1:0-518 GCA_050302475.1 Paracoccaceae bacterium | reverse complement strand
CTTCGTCGGGATTTTCGCGCAGCAGATAATCCGCCAGCGATTCGCGCACATTGCGCTGAATGATGCGGCGCAGCGGACGCGCGCCCCATTCGGGATGCTCATTTTGGTCCAGCATCCACTGCTTGGCCGCGGGCGTAAATTCAAGCGTTAGATTGCGCTCACCTGCTAACTTGTGCTCCTTCTTCAGCATCAAATCGAGGATTTGCCCCAGGTGTTCGTCATTCAACGGGTGGAAAATGACGATCTCGTCCAGACGGTTCAGGAATTCGGGGCGGAATTCTTCGCCCACCTCATCCATGACCGCCTCGCGAATTTCATCATCGATCACGGTCGTTTCGAGTTCATGTGCGCCGACGTTACTGGTCATGATGATCACGGCTTCGCTGAAGCTAGCGACGTTCCCCTGACCGTCCGTCAAGCGCCCTTCTTCCATCACTTGTAGCAAAATGTCCAACACGCGGCGATGGGCCTTCTCGACTTCGTCAAACACCACGACGATATACGGCTGTTCGCGCACA
>JBNLBF010000068.1:0-527 GCA_050302475.1 Paracoccaceae bacterium | reverse complement strand
GGCCACCGCCGCGACGTGCCCGGCTATGCCGCGCATCTCGAATGGTTCGACGCCCAGCTTCCCCGGCTTTTCGCAAATATGCGGGACGGCGACCTGATGATCTTCACCGCCGACCACGGCAACGACCCGACCTGGACCGGCACCGATCACACCCGCGAACGGGTGCCCGTCCTCGGCTACGGTGTCGGCCACAGACCCATTGGCCATGTCGGCTTCACCGATATCGGCACCTCCATCGCTCATCACCTTGGGGTCCCGCCGCAGGGACCCGGCACATCCTTTCTCTGACCCGCGAGGTATCCGCCCCATGTCCGAACACCTGACCGTCGTCGATCACCCGCTGGTCCAGCACAAACTCACGCTGATGCGCGAGAAGGAGACCTCGACCGCCGGTTTCCGCCAGCTCCTTCGCGAGATCTCGCTTCTCCTGGCCTACGAGGTGACGCGCGAACTCCCCATGACCACCAAGGTCATCGAGACCCCGCTCTGCGAAATGGACGCGCCGGTCCTCGCGGGCCGCAAGCTGG
>JBNLBF010000067.1:0-538 GCA_050302475.1 Paracoccaceae bacterium | reverse complement strand
GCACCGCGACACGCCGAAGAGCCAGGCGCTGTTCGGCACCATCGACGGGCGGGTGAAGGTGGTGAGGAGCGAGGCCCTGGGCGAGGAAGCGGTCAAGGTCGGCGCGGAGCCGGTGCAGGCCCGCCACTACCGCCTGACCGGCCAGTTGGAACGCGACGTCTGGTACGGCCCGGACTGCGGCATCGCAAAGGTGACCTTCCCGGCCCGCGACGGTTCGCTCATCACCTTGGAACGGCAGTAACAGGGGGGTCATGTCAGTAGGGAAATCCCCGGAAAAGCGCGGAAATCCGCCAAAAAATCTTTCCCCGGGGAATCCGGCGGGGGGTCTTGTGCCGGCGGGTCCGATACCCGATATTGGGGCCGGGAGATTGGCGGCGGACGGACCACTCGCCAACCCGGTCAGGTCCGGAAGGAAGCAGCCGTAACGAGGTTCCGGTCCGGGTCGCTGTTCCAATCTCCCACCTGATCCGCCGCCTTCCAGGATCTCCTTCCCGGCCTTGTTTTCCCCAGCCATCTGGCCGCGCCGGCTTTGCCTCGG
>JBNLBF010000066.1:0-538 GCA_050302475.1 Paracoccaceae bacterium | reverse complement strand
CACCGGGGCGGCGGGATCGTGGCAAAACACGCGGCAATAGGCGAAGCGGCGGCTCTTGGCCGGCTGGACGTGTTCTCGGCCCATCGCCTGGCCGGATACGGCGCGGACCGCAACCGCCCGGACCTCGACGCCACATCGCGCCTCTCGGCGCATCTGACCTGGGGCGAGATTTCGCCGCGCTCCGTCTGGCATGCAACACTCAACGCCGAGGCGGCGGCCAAGCAAGGGGCCGAGAGCTTCCGCAAGGAACTGGTCTGGCGCGAATTCGCCTGGCATCTGATGTGGCACAGTCCGGATCTGGCCACAAGGAACTGGCGCGACGGCTGGGACAGGTTCCCTTGGCGCGGCGACAGCGACGCAGCCGAGCGCTGGCGGCGCGGGCTGACCGGGGTGGATGTCGTCGATGCCGGGATGCGCGAGCTGTACGTGACCGGAACCATGCACAACCGGATACGGATGATTGTCGCCTCCTATCTGACCAAGCACCTTCTGACCGATTGGCGGATCGGTCGGAAATGGTTCGAAGACACGCTCATCG
>JBNLBF010000065.1:0-539 GCA_050302475.1 Paracoccaceae bacterium | reverse complement strand
CGATGGATTGGCGGGGAGAAGTCTGTCCCATATCGGTATTGCCCAGCGTCAGCTTTCCACTGTCGTGTTTGATGGCGCCGAAAAGAAGCTTGGCCATTTCCGTGCGGCCGGACCCAAGCAGCCCCGAAAGACCGACGGCTTCGCCGGCGCGCAACGACAGATCGAACGGCTTGAATACCCGGCGCCGGCCCAGACCCGTCGCGACCAGAATCTCTTCCCCGACAGAGGTATGGGCTTTGGCGGCAAAATCGGCTTCCACTTCGCCAAGCTCGCGACCGATCATCATGGAAATCAGCGCCTGACGGGAAATTTCCGAGATCAAACCTGTGCCCACGAGTTTGCCGTTCCGCAAAACCGAGACCCTGTCGGAGATCTCATAGACCTGATCGAGAAAATGGGTAATAAAGACAATCGCGATCCCTTTGGATTTCAGCTCCCGCACGATTTCGAAAATCGTCGCGGTCTCATGCGCGTCCAGACTTGCGGTCGGCTCGTCCAGTACCAGAACCTTGGTATCATCGTCCAGGGCCCGCGTGATG
>JBNLBF010000064.1:0-543 GCA_050302475.1 Paracoccaceae bacterium | reverse complement strand
TTCTGCATTTATTTTCCCTAATGTGATAACTTTGAGGAATAGTGACGTTTTCATGGTTGTGTTTTCAGATGAACATGAACAACTACCCCCACGTCACCATCGCTGCGGATGGGAGCCTTTGCTCCACGGGCCTGCATCGCCCGGGTTTCCCGCGAGTGCTGTACGACGCACTCCGTCAGCTCGGCTACGAAGGGGATGCTCCTGTCTACCGTGGCCGCATGTCTATGGCCCATGGCCAGGACAAGTGTGAGGTCAATGTGGTGATACCCTCCACCCGTTGGAGCCGTGGATGGCAACTATCGTCGGGGTCGAGCTGGATGAGACCGTCGAGCAGACGGCACAAGTCGCACTCACCTCCCTGTGTGAGAGCTGCCTCATCGCTACTGCAGCAATATCCATCACGCTTTTCTTGATTCATAATCAGGAGAAACCCGTGTGGCAGCTGTGCCTTGAGGTTGTGTCTGACCTCGAGGGCCCCTACTTTAGCGCCAATATGGTTGCGATGGCCAAGTACATGCATTACTTATTCAACCTGCAACACAA
>JBNLBF010000063.1:0-547 GCA_050302475.1 Paracoccaceae bacterium | reverse complement strand
GAGCAGATTCAGAACCTGCGCCTGAACCGAGACATCGAGGGCGGAGACCGGTTCGTCGAGGATCAGAATGCGGGCATTGGCGGCCAACGCGCGGGCGATGCCGATGCGCTGGGCCTGCCCGCCGGAGAATTCGTGCGGATACCGGTCGAGAAATTCTTCGCGCAGGTTCACGGAGGCGAAGATCTCGGCGATGCGGGCATCTCGCTCGGCCTTGTTCATGCCGTGCAGGCGCTTCAGCGGCGCTTCCATGATCTGGCGGATGGTCTTGCGCGGGTTGAGCGATGAGATCGGGTCCTGAAACACGTACTGGATGCGCTTGCCGAACACCGCCGGGTCGGCGTTGTCGAGCGCAGCGCCGTCGATCTCGATCTGGCCGGTGGTCGGTTCCAGAAGGCCAACCAGCATCCGGGCGAGGGTGGACTTGCCGCAACCGGATTCGCCGACGATTCCGAGGGTTTCGTTCTGCTCGACGGTGAGTGTGATCGGGTGGACGGCTTTTACCGAGGCCTTCGATGCGCCGAAAAGCGTGCGGCCAACGGGGAAGGTC
>JBNLBF010000062.1:0-556 GCA_050302475.1 Paracoccaceae bacterium | reverse complement strand
AACCAGTTGGTTAAGCTTTTCTTGCTACAAGATTGCATGTCATTTATTTCCTACACTTGCTGAGTACTTTATGTACTCACGCTTGTCATATTCTTTGCATGTTGTTGCTAGGTTCTGCTGCTCAGAGGATGAGGAGTACATTGATGAAGATTTCTTCTAGGCGTGCAAAACCCCCGGTCAACTGCCTGTGGCAAGATGGGGTCCATTCCGCTGTTTAGTCCTTTCTGGACTTGTAATAATTTTTGTAATAAGATACGGTATAATAAAGACATTGGTATTCTGTGCTTACATTCTGACTGTATGTATGACAACTTGATCCTAAGCATACATACGATGAGCATCTGGTTTTGGCCTTAAAAACCGGGTGTGACACGTTTCCTCGGCGTGTAGTCGGGTCGAAGAAGAATCGCTGCCGGTGACCGAAGTCGTGATGGACGGTCCTAATTAGAACGGTGAATAATGGTTCAGGTTATTAAATCAGAGACCTCCATTGCCTGATCAGCGGCCGGAATTGATTCACTATGCCATAGATGCGTAGACCGCCGTCGTGGACCCG
>JBNLBF010000061.1:0-571 GCA_050302475.1 Paracoccaceae bacterium | reverse complement strand
GATGGTCCTCAACTTTCCACCTAAGGATCCCGTTCGGTCTCAGGTTATCCAACATCAACATAAGCCTCAAGTAGATATACTGTGAAGCACCTATCGCTGACTCATGGTCTTTCGACCACTCGGCCATCTACCGTAGCCTACATCTACGCCTAGCCATCGCTAACGACCTATCTCTAGCAGAGGGTCATAAGGATGGATCAGAAAGGTGTCATAATGCAACTAAGGTATCAATTCAACTCCTATCACCTAATGCACATCCAAGAAACATAATTAAGATAGAAGAAGAATAAAAGAACTCAAGGATTGCGGTTAGATGCACCGGGGCTTGCCTTGGTCTTGCTCGAAGTCAGCGGTCTCGACTGGTGCTGGCTCCGGAGGTTCTTCGCGTCCGTGCTCCGCGTGATCTATCGCAAAAATGCACGTATGAGCCATGAAAACCAATGCAATGCATGGAGTGCAAAGAGCGGCAAGATGCACAGTTTACCTATACTAACCTCTTCTAGCCATTTACTACTTTACCCCTAACCTTTTTATTATTCTAACAATTTAATCCAAACTTAGAAATTCATTA
>JBNLBF010000060.1:0-572 GCA_050302475.1 Paracoccaceae bacterium | reverse complement strand
GAGCTGATCCTCGCCGAGCGGCTGCTGGAGCGGCCGGACACATTCGAGATCTTCGGCGCGCTCAAGGACCGCCTGACGCCCCTGCCCGGCGCGCGTTTCGACAGCGCCAACGGCACCCGGCGCCTGGAGGAGACCTTCGAGGTGAAGGCGCTGGACGCCTTCGGGGCCTTCAGCCGCGCCGAGCTGGCCGCCGCCGGGGCGCTGCTCGACTACGTGACCCTGACCCAGAAGGGCCGCCTGCCGCGCCTGCTGCCGCCGCGCCGCCTGGCGCTGGGGGCGGTCATGGAGATCGACGCGGCGACGCGGCGCAATCTGGAACTGACCGAGGCCCTGAGCGGCGGGCGCGCCGGCTCCCTGCTCGCCACCATCGACCGCACGGTGACCGGCGCCGGCGCGCGCCTGCTGGCCACGCGCCTTTCGACGCCGCTGACCGATCCGGCGGCTGTCGCCGGACGCCACGACCTGGTCTGCCACTTCCTGGAAAACGCCAATCTGCGGCAGGACCTGCGCGCGCGCCTGCGCCGCTGCCCGGACATCGAGCGCGCCCTCTCCCGCCTCAGCCTGGGGCGCGG
>JBNLBF010000059.1:0-580 GCA_050302475.1 Paracoccaceae bacterium | reverse complement strand
TGATTCGAATCGATGTACACCCTGCAGGGGAAATCCAACCAACACGCCACATGCTTTCCATGCTCAGTCCACGTATGGCCCACGACCATATGTATCTCACGTGATCCACATATAGCAACCTTTCATACAGTCGTCAACAAATTTGAACAGATCCACTGCACCTGAGAAGAAGGGATCCCGGCACAATCCACAGCACGACGGCCATCCGATCCGCGGGTCCGAACCCAGCTTCTCTCCCACAACAGCCAAAGAGCAGTGGGGAAAAGTCAACTCCTGTTGACAACTGACTACTAGGCTTACCGAGCCCATATCACCGGCATGCGATCGGTACGTTCAATACTTGCTCGTGGGGGCCAACCGAACGGTCCTTAATCGACACAGGCGGGGGCTACAACCTTGGAGGTGCCGGCTTGCCACATACCACTCCCTAACCTTTCCAACCGACGGTCACCCCTTTCCACCTGAGGGAAATCAAGCCCTAAGTCTCATGAGTGGGAGCATCCACTCAACTTCTACCATAAACTAACATCTAAGCATAGCTAGTGCTAACTATATTCCACCCAGATACGGTTAACAAGGG
>JBNLBF010000058.1:0-583 GCA_050302475.1 Paracoccaceae bacterium | reverse complement strand
AACAGGTCTTCAATCAGCTCTACGAGTACGAGAATGGACGCCGGGGTCTGTTCAGCCGGCTTCAGGACCACGCAATTACCGGCAGCCAGTGCGGGTGCCAGCTTCCAGGTCGCCATCAGTATGGGGAAGTTCCATGGAATGATCTGGCCCACGACTCCCAGCGGCTCATGGACCTCCATCGTCACGGTATTGGCGTCGATATTGCTGACCTCACCGGCCTCTGCCCGGATAACGCCGGCGAAATACCGGAAGTGATCGATAGCCAGTGGCAGGTCGGCCGCCATCGTCTCGCGAATGGCTTTGCCATTATCCCAGGTTTCCACGGTTGCCAGCATCTCGAGGTTTTCTTCCATGCGGTCCGCGATCTTGTTCAGGATCGACGCGCGTTCCGCAGGCGACGTCTTGCCCCACGCGTCTTTGGCACCATGGGCGGCATCCAAAGCCAGTTCCACGTCTTCGGCCCAGCCAACCAGGGCCACAGCTTCGCCACTGGCCAGCACCGGAATGGCTCCTTCGGCGGAGCCTTCTACAATGACAACCTGGTCTCTAATTTCCAGAAGCTTAGCCAGAGCTTCTTCAAGTT
>JBNLBF010000057.1:0-586 GCA_050302475.1 Paracoccaceae bacterium | reverse complement strand
ATCGCACCGAGTGAGCTGCTAGTGCCGGAGGGGCTGCGCGACGAGATCGAGCCGCTGGCCGAGGGCTACGGGATCACGGTGACGCCGCTGGCGCGGGCGAGTTTCGACAGTGATGGGGCGCGGGAACGGCTCTGTGGGTTGTACCGGGTGAAGTCTCTGGATTCGTTCGGGAGTTTCTCGCGGGTGTTGCTGGCGGCCCTTGGCGGGATCGTCGATTATCTCGACCTGACGCAGCGCGGCAAGCTGCCATTGCTGCGGCCGCCGGTGGTGGAGGCGGCGGGCGGGGTGGTGCAGATCGACGCGGCGACGCGGCGCAATCTGGAACTGACGCGGTCGCTGTCAGGGGGACGCGAGGGGTCGCTGCTGCAGGCGGTTGACCGGACGATCACCGGGGCGGGGGCGCGGTTGCTGGAATTGCGGCTGACCTCGCCATCGACCGATCTTGGCGTGATCGCGGCGCGGCACGACGGGGTGGCTTTTGCGACTGAGAACCGGGGACTGGCAACTGATCTGCGCGACGATCTGAGGAATGTGCCGGATATCGAGCGGGCGCTGTCGCGGCTGGCGCTGGATCGGGGCGGGCCTC
>JBNLBF010000056.1:0-588 GCA_050302475.1 Paracoccaceae bacterium | reverse complement strand
CCGGGGGCGGCCCTATAACCCGGCCTCCCGGCAGCAAACGGCCCCGGCCGAGCGCTGCCGCTCTGCTGTTTGACATTGTTGATTTGGAAGGGATACGCGGGCGGCGGATTGTGTCGTTAGGCATGATCCGGGGGTTTCCGGTTAGGCACTGGGGCCTTTTGGTCGACCGCGTATTTAGACGGATCCGGTTGTTGTCTTGACTGGGTTTTTGGCTTTTGGGCTGGAGGCTTTGGTTTGGACGATGATCGAGATTTCGCGCGTTTTGACTTGAGAGGATCCCGTTGATGAGCCTGGTGGTTTTGCCACCGGATGAGGTCAACCTAAGAGTTTGATCCTGGCTCAGAACGAACGCTGGCGGCAGGCCTAACACATGCAAGTCGAAGGAGAAGCACCTTTCGGGGTGTGGACACTGGCGCACGGGTGAGTAACGCGTGGGAATCTACCCTGGGGTGGGGGATAACCGCTGGAAACGGCGGCTAATACCGCATACGCCTTAAGAGGGAAAGCTTTAGCGCCCTGGGATGAGCCCGCGTTAGATTAGGTTGTTGGTGGGGTAATGGCCTACCAAGCCTACGATCTATAGCTGGT
>JBNLBF010000055.1:0-589 GCA_050302475.1 Paracoccaceae bacterium | reverse complement strand
GGCTGGTCGGCGTGGTGACCGTGGACGACGTGGTCCACATCATCGACGAAGAGGCCGAGGAGGACCTGCTGAAGCTGGCCGGCGTGCAGGAGACCGACCTTTACAGCGCCGTGCTGGATACCACCAAGGCCCGCTTCTCCTGGCTGCTGATCAACCTCTTCACGGCCGTGGCCGCCTCCGTGGTGATCGGCCTCTTCGAGGGCACGCTTCAGCAGATCGTCGCGCTGGCGGTGCTGATGCCGATCGTCGCCTCCATGGGCGGCAACGCCGGCACTCAGACTCTGACCGTGGCAGTGCGCGCCATCGCCATGCGCGATCTCAGCTCCAGCAATGCCCTGCGCTTCGTGGGCAAGGAGATGCTGGTCGGCCTGGCCAATGGGGTGATGTTCGCGGTGGTGGCCGGCCTGGTCGCCTGGTACTGGTTCGATACGCCGATGATCGGAGTCATCATCGGCGTGGCCATGGTGATCAACCTGGTGGTGGCGGCGCTGTCGGGCGCCCTGGTGCCGCTGGGGCTGGAAAAGGTGGGGGTCGATCCGGCCGTGGCTTCCAGCGTGGTCTTGACCACGGTCACCGACGTGATCGGCTT
>JBNLBF010000054.1:0-599 GCA_050302475.1 Paracoccaceae bacterium | reverse complement strand
GCAGGGCATGGTGACGCATGCCGCATATTCGAATGCCGAACGCTTCGGTCCGAATGACCGCAAAATCTATCATTTTCCCGAAGATGTTCAGGATGACGGTAGGGGCAATTTCACCCTTAAAGAAACGGGCGAACGAATTAACGTCGAGCCATCGACCAAGATGTCCAAATCCAAGTTGAACGTGGTCGACCCCGTCGCCATCATCGACCAATACGGCGCCGACACCGCCCGCTGGTTCGTCCTGAGCGATTCTCCGCCCGAGCGTGACGTGGAATGGACCGCCGCCGGGGCCGAGGCCGCGTTCAAGCACCTCTCCCGCGTCCACCGGATCTCAACCGACATCGCGGAAGGCAAAGACACGGGATCGGACGATGAGGATCTGCGCAAGGCGCTGCACAAGACCATCCATGACGTGACGATGGGTGTCGAAAGCTTCGGCTTCAACGCCGCCATCGCCAAGCTCTATGCCTTCACGAATGTCCTCGCGAAATCAAAGGCTTCCCATGCCGCCCGCCGCGAAGCGGTGATGGTGCTCGCCCAACTCATGTCCCCCATGACCCCGCATCTCGCGGAAGAGATCTGGGCGATGCAGGGCGGCG
>JBNLBF010000053.1:0-690 GCA_050302475.1 Paracoccaceae bacterium | reverse complement strand
CCTTGAGGCTGCATGAAATGAAGTGCTCCCACCCGGCTTCGCAGCTGTCACAGCATTGGAGTTCGGGCGTCAGGCCGGTATGGGTCAGAGGTAATCGACGTGCGGTAGTGGCTCATCTTGTGCTCCGACGTGTCCGGGGTTGATGGGCTTAGGCTTTCGCGGGCAGTGTGGCTACAAACCGCTCGGCCAATCCCAACCACTCCTCGAGGCCTCGACCTCCGCAGGCCGCTTCCGTGACATGCACTAAACCACCCATTGGCGTGCCGGTCAGATCCATGGGCGAAGCGCCCGGTCTTTCGAGTGCCGCCGCTTCCTGATGCTTGCCGACGCGAAACATGTAGGGCCCGGTGCCGACACCGCACAGCATGTTGCCGTTGAGGAAGAAGCAGATGCCGCCGAACATCTTCTTTTCGGTGATCTCCCTTCTGTCGGCTGTCAGTTGCCTGATCCGCTGTGCCAGATGCTCATCGTAGGGCATTGGTTCACTACCCGCATAAATAATTCTATAATGAAAGTATCTTAGATCAATAATTCTATGTTGCAAGTATTAGTGTTAACAGGCCCTAGTTCATGGTTGCAAAAATCGAACACAAAAACCGATCGGGTTGTCCCATCGCCTGCGCTCTGGACATCATCGGAGATCACTGGTCCCTGTTGGTCATCCGTAACCTGATGTTCCTGGGTATTCAC
>JBNLBF010000052.1:0-700 GCA_050302475.1 Paracoccaceae bacterium | reverse complement strand
TGGCATCAACCACGCCCGCACAGGCCTGCGCCTCCACATCGACGCCGATCGCGCGGAACGCCAGTTCCCGCTGAAAGGCCCGGCTTCTCACTGTCGCGGGCGTCGCGAATAAAGCGACATGCTTCACCTCAACCTCGCGCGGGGGCGAGTTGTCGCCCCAGTTCCGCTCGGTCAAAGCCTCGATCAGCGGCACGAAAACCCCCAGCACCCGCTTGTCAGACGGCACCCAATGCTCCTGCATCCGCCGCAAGGCCGCCGCGGACGCCGTGTTGCAGGCCAGGATCACCAGATCGCACCCGGCTTCGAACAGCCGCGCCACGCCTCTGGTCGTCAGCTCATAGATGTCATCGGCGTCGCGCACCCCGTAAGGCGTGTTCGCGTTGTCGCCATAATAGACAAACGGCACATCCGGCAGCCGCTCCGCCGCCGCGCGGTAGACCGTCAACCCGCCAAGCCCGCTGTCAAATATTCCGACCGCCATTTCTGTCTGCCCGTCTGTGCTTCGCCTCGAACTCGAACCCGTAATGCGCGGAATCGAGCGGTGATGGCGACAGGGCATAGGTCCGCGCCCGCAGAAAGTCCATCATCGCTTTCTGGTCGCCCTTGTATTGCGCCAACTCGTCGGCAGGGATCGGCTCCCCGATCACCAGCCGCACCGGTTCATCCGTCCGGCGCTTGAATTCCTTGATCAGAAGCGCCA
>JBNLBF010000051.1:0-771 GCA_050302475.1 Paracoccaceae bacterium | reverse complement strand
ATATCCTGAGCTGCGGATCGCTCCTGTCCTCCTCGCTGCATGGCCTGGTCGTTGCCCACACCTACGGCCTGCCTTGCGCCTGGGTCGATGCCTGGTCCTGCCTCCAGGGCGACGGCGTCAAGTATCGGGACTATTTTGCCGCTTCCGGCATCACGGGCCTGAACCCGATCCGGCTCGAAGCCGACCTCACGGCGGCTCAGCTCGAGACGATATCCCACTCAGCACCCCTTCCCGACCTCGCCGCCCTGCGCCTGCCGCTCCTGGCCGCCTTTCCGCGCCCGATGGCCGGATCGCGACAGATACAAGGGCTCCCGGAACTGGCCCGGGCCTGACCCCGACGCCCGGGTGGTTGCGCTCCGGTCGCCTACGGGTGCAATCTCTCGGCCATGACCGCACCCGAATCCCACTCTGTCGAAGCCACCGAGATCGCCAAGTTCGAGGCCATGGCCGCCGAATGGTGGGACCCCGAGGGCAAGTTCAAGCCCTTGCACATGCTCAACCCCTGCCGTCTGGACTATATCATCGCCCAGATCGCCGCCGAGTTCGACCGCGCCCCGGCCACCGACCGGCCCTTTGCAGGGCTCCGCCTTCTCGATATCGGCTGCGGCGGCGGGCTCCTGTGCGAGCCGATGTCACGGCTCGGGGCCAGCGTGACCGGCGCGGATGCCGCCGAAGGCAATATCCCCATCGCCCGGCTTCATGCCGAACAGATGGGCGTCGAGGTCGACTACCGCCACACCACCGCCGAGGCCCTCGCCGCCGATGGCGAGC
>JBNLBF010000050.1:0-791 GCA_050302475.1 Paracoccaceae bacterium | reverse complement strand
AAAGAGTTTGACCTGGAAGATGATGAAGAAGCTTCCCCACACGCCGCGCCATTATTCGATTTAAGCAACGTGCCCATTGATGCTTCCGTAGGGCTTTATTTCCGTGAAATGGGCCAGCAAGGCTTGCTTTCCGCTGAGGAAGAAGTGACCCTGGCCATGGAAATTGAGGCTGGTAAAGAAGCCGAAGTGCGGATGAAAGATGAGATATTGAGCGACGACGAGATAGATGAGCTTGTCAATCTGCGAGAAATTGCTGATATGGCCCGCGCGCACCTGATTCGCGCCAACACCCGCCTCGTCGTCAGCATTGCCAAGAAATATCGCGGGCGCGGCCTGCAATTCCTGGATTTGATTCAGGAAGGCAACGTGGGTCTGATGAAAGCGGTTGAAAAATACGATTATCGTCGTGGGAACCGGTTTAGCACCTACGCTACCTGGTGGATTCGCCAGGCAGTTACGCGAGCGTTGGCCAATCACGGCCGTACCATTCGTATTCCCGCGCATTTGGGTGGTCGCATCAGCAAGCTGTACCAGGTAGCCCAAGAGTTGGAACAGGAATACGGCCGTCAGCCCACCGCTGAAGAAATTGCCGAACACATGGAGCTGCCCGCCGAGCGCGTCCGCTGGATGCTGCGTACCAGCCGCCAGCCCGTCCACCTGGAACGCCCTGTGGGCGATGAATCCGATGCCGAATTGGGTGACTTCATCGAAGATGTGGAAGCGCCGCCGCCGGCTGAAGCCGTGGCCAACCAGATGCTCACTGAAGAATTGGGCGATATTTTAGACCAGCT
>JBNLBF010000049.1:0-816 GCA_050302475.1 Paracoccaceae bacterium | reverse complement strand
CGCGGCTGGATTCGCGCGTCGAGACGGTCTTCCTGATGGCCTCGGAGCGCCAGCAGTTCATCTCCTCGCGCTTCGTCAAGGAGATCGGGCGCCTGGGCGGCGACATCAGCAGCTTCGTCAGCCTGCCGGTGGCCGAGCGCCTGCGCGACCGCTTCGACGTGGAGCAGCGCAGCGGCGCCGGCACCGACCGCCGCCGACAGACCTTCAAGGACGAGATCTAGCAAGGACGAGATCTGAAGGGGGGGCCGTCTTTGGTTGACCGGCCCTCTTTGGTTGACCGGGCGGGAAGCGCCCACTAAGGTGCGCCCGCCGCGCCGGGAGTGGCGCAGATTCCTCCTCTTGGGGGCCCGTAGCTCAGTTGGTAGAGCACCTGACTTTTAATCAGGTTGTCGCAGGTTCGATCCCTGCCGGGCTCACCACCCTTCGCGCTTTCGTACTTGCCGGGGGTCAGCCGCTCAGGCGTTCGTCGACGGAAGCGACCGGCAGAAAGATCAGCCGGGTGCCGTTGGCGCGGCCGGGAAAGACACCGCGAATGACCGCGATGAAGTTCCGCTCCTCCTGCATCAGGGAGGAGGCGGAGAGAACCGGCTCTCCATTGTCGAACGCCGTTCGAAACTCCGCCGTGCGCGTCTCCTTCGACTTCGCGGTAATGCCGTCGCCGAACAGCTTTCCGGTGTTGTCCCTGCCGAGAAGCCGCACGACAGCGGTTCCCACCACGCGATGGCGGAAGATATAGGGTTCGATCTCTTCCAGAATCTGCACCCAGGGCAGCAGTTTGAGGTTATCCGCGGGATCGAAACTTGCCCGATCCAGGTA
>JBNLBF010000048.1:0-826 GCA_050302475.1 Paracoccaceae bacterium | reverse complement strand
ATCATGTAGCGCATCGGTAGGGTTGTAGAGGATAAGCGGACTACCGTCTGCCTGCCTATACTGTCGGCTGGCAAACTTTATGAGGAGACGCAACACTGTCATGGCGCTATTGGCGCTTGCAGGTGCCCCACGTTTTCCATCCAATCCCTTCTGTACAATCTCTCGATGACGTTTTACCACCATTTCGGCGGTAATGCTCGCGATTGGAAAGTTTTTCCATTCCCCAAGACTCTTGTCTATGTGCCTTTGGTATTCGTCTTTCGTTCTCTGTTTTATCTTACCTGGACGATTGAGATATTCAGTGCAAATCTCTGCAAGGGTTATTCCAGCTAATTCTTCAGCTTTTGCGGCTTCGATTGCAGCTTTCTTTTCTTCGTTTGGATTTACACCATCGCGCATGTCCTGCAGCAACTTGTGCGCTTTGCGACGAGCTGTATCTTCTGTGAAGAGCCCAAAGCGACCGATGGTAACGATGACCACACGTCCAAGCACTCTACCTTGAACTATGAAGGCTTTAAATCCCTTGCTGGTAACACGAATCCCATAGCCGGGTAGACGGTCGTCCCAATGAATTTTGTAACCCTCGGTAGGCAGTTGAACCCCATCAACGAAGGTTTTTGTTAATCTTGGCATAGCGTTCTCCTTGGCGAGCATACTAGCACTATACTAGCAGGCTAGGACTGCTTAGGACATTCTCTCACTATCCCGCAATAGTTTCAAGCATATGATTTTAAACGATAATATTAGATGTCGCTATCTTGTGCTAGCCAGCGCTATTTCAAATTTTCCACACTTTTAATCAGTGGGTCACAGGTTCGAATCCTGT
>JBNLBF010000047.1:0-1034 GCA_050302475.1 Paracoccaceae bacterium | reverse complement strand
AGAGGGGTTGAGATCGACGGGACTCTCGCCGATGATATCAATATCTCCGTCATTCAGGAACAGGTGGAGATGGGCGTCGCAGTCCGCATGGCCGCGATGGAGTTGTTGGCGAAGAACCTGAAACAGCTGGGGGCGGCATGACAGAAGGCTTGAAAATACCGGAAAATCACCACGACACGGTCTGGGTTTTCAGGGTAAACCTGCCTGAGGCAGAGGCGGAAGCATTCAACAAAGAAAACCACACCGATGGGGGTGAGGTGATCTGGCCAATGCGTGAGGCGCTGGGGATTGACCACCTTGATCATGATTTCATCGAGCTTTTTAACGTTTCGACATTGGATGAGTACGGCTTCACCAAATACCTGACAGACGCCAACGGTATAAGCGATGATGCCTTGGAAGCGGATCAGGCGAAGCTGGATGCCCTGGACGGGATGATTGTCCTTGTCTTCTCCTCGGCACTTGGCAGCGACGCGAGCCGGTTTACTCCGCGCGAACCTCTGGAATTTATCGGGCGCTACGGTGGCGGCGAATTTGTCCCGCCTTTTGTCGATATGGAAAATGTCGAACCCGAAGGAGCGCTGAACCCGCCACCACCACCGTCGACGGAAAAGCTCGGCGGATCGTGGATTGCCAGTATCATTGTTGCCATGATTGCTGCCCTGATCCTGCTGCTCGTGTTTGTCTTGTAGGATCGCGCCTTTGAACCCGACCCCAGAACAGGATCAGACATTCTGGCAGGACCGGATCAGCGAGGGCGAGTCCCTGCTGTGGACCGGTCGCCCAGGACAAGGTCTGCGCTATTCCAAAGGGGGGCAAACCCTGTCGATATTCGGCGTGTTTTTCACGATCTTTGCGTTCTACGGCCTTTCGACTACGCTGCATCGCGAAGATGGGGGAACCTTTCTTCTTATCGACATTATGCTGGTTGCCGGCGGTCTGTATCTGTTGGTCGGACACTGGGTGCTGGACGCATATCAACGCACGCGATCCCGCTATGCGCTGACCGACAGGCGCGCACTGATCTACAGCGG
>JBNLBF010000046.1:0-1836 GCA_050302475.1 Paracoccaceae bacterium | reverse complement strand
AGCAGGTTCGCTTCCGGCACAAACACGTCATCCATGACGATTTCGCCGGTGACCGAGGTGCGCAGTGCCAGTTTGCCCTCGATTTTGGGCGCCGACAGGCCTTGCATGCCCTTGTCGAGGATGAAACCGCGAATTGAGCCGGCGTCATCCTTAGCCCAGACGATGAACACATCGGCGATGGGGGAGTTGGTGATCCACATCTTGGCGCCGCGGAGGCGGTAACCGCCGTCCACGCTACGGGCGCGTGTGACCATGCCATTGGGGTCGGAGCCGTGGTCCGGTTCGGTGAGGCCGAAGCAGCCAATCCATTCGCCGCTGGCGAGTTTGGGTAAGTACTTCTCTTTTTGGGCTTCGCTGCCGTAGGCGTAGAGGGGGTACATCACCAGGCTGGATTGAACGCTCATCATGGAGCGGTAGCCGGAATCGACGCGCTCTATTTCGCGGGCGATCAGGCCGTAGGCCACGTAGCTGACGCCCGGGCAGCCATAGCCGTGCAGCGGCGAGCCCAGCAGACCCAACTCGCCCATTTCGCGAAAAATGGCCGTGTCGGTGTATTCGTTGCGGAAGGCTTCGCGCGCCCGTGGCTGCAGTTTGTTCTGGGCATACTGGCGGGCGGTGTCGCGCACCATACGTTCTTCTTCGGTCAGTTGCTGATCCAGCAGGAAGGGGTCCTGCCAATCAAAATTCTTGGCCCAGTGGCTGGCGCCGGACATAGCGGCCTCCTCAGTTGACTTGGGTGAGTGTTTAATAGGACGACTATAGCAGGCGCAATTCTATAAATATAATATATTCTATTTATAGAAATTATATGTATCACATATGATTAAGTTGTACGGAGGTAACTTCTCAATACCCCGGGGTATTTGTGCCTTCGATCCGGCGGCCATCCGGAGGTAGCTGGCCCAGACACGCTGCAAGTACATCCCTGTAAGCTTGGCGTCGGCATCCATGCCTCCGACAGTCTGGGCCAGCTACCTCCGGACGTCCGCCTGACACTGTGCCGACCCCGGGTTATTGAGAAGTTACGTGAGTCTGGTTTAACATGTTGTTTCCGGATTGAAATTCCAAATCGGTGTTAAACCCAATGCGAATGTCTATGCGGAGCTGGGCTCGACCTGGCGTTATCTGATGCGCGATCCGGATTCGGCCGCGCACGCGTTGGGAAAGCTCATTCACAATGTGGGGGAGAACAATATCCTGTGGGGAACGGATTCCATCTGGTACGGTTCGCCGCAGGATCAGATTCAGGCGTTTCGCACCTTTCAAATTTCGGCCGAGTTTCAGGACCGTTTCGGTTATTCCGCCATCACACCCGAAGTGCGGGCGAAGATCTTCGGGCTCAACGCCATGAAGCCCTATGGCATTTCCGCCGAGGAAATGCGCAAGCGCATGGCGGGCGACAGCATAGCCCACCGCAGGCTCGCCTATGCGGAAAATCCCGATCCCCACTTTCGCACCTATGGTCCGAAAACGCGGCGCGAGTTTTTGAATCTGCTAGCGAATACTTGAACATCGAGGCAATTCAATGCAAGGATGGGGTTTAATTTTCAAGATTTGCGCCGTTCGATAACAAGGTAGGGTAGGTGGGCGGTGGTATAATAAAAAAGGCTGCAAAAGCAGCCTTGATCTCGCCCATCAGCAGCCATCAGAAGGGATATACCGGAGGCGTATCCTTGACCGTCACCCACTGCCAGCGTGTGTATTCCTCCAGGTCGGCCGGGCCGCCAACCGACGAACCGCCACCGGCGACACCGGGCGCGCCGAAAGGGTTATTGGCATCGTCGTTGACGGTCTGATCGTTGACGTGAACGAGGCCGGATTTAATGTGTTCCGCCA
>JBNLBF010000045.1:0-2123 GCA_050302475.1 Paracoccaceae bacterium | reverse complement strand
CGGACTGTAGGCTCTCAATCTCCTCCCCGATCCAGCGGGCTTCTTCCTCACCGTCCCAATGGCTGATGAGGTGAACCTTCTTACCCTCGGTTTCTTCGGTAAAAAGGGTCTTACCCAACCGCCCGGTATTGGCCGCAATCACCGAGGACGCGGCGGCCAAAATATGCGGCGTGGAGCGATAATTCTGCTCCAGCCGGACCACCTTGGCGCCCGGAAAATCCTTTTCGAACCGCAGGATATTGCCCACTTCCGCCCCGCGCCAGCCGTAGATCGACTGGTCGTCATCGCCGACGCAGCAGATATTGCGGTGCTTCTGAGCGAGGAGCCGCAGCCAGAGATACTGCGCGACATTGGTGTCCTGGTATTCGTCCACGAGGATGTAGCGGAACCAGCGCTGGTAGCGCTCAAGAACATCCTCGTTTTCCTGCAAGATGGTAACGACGTGCAGAAGCAGATCGCCGAAATCGCAGGCGTTGAGAGTCAACAAGCGGCTCTGATATCGGGCATATACTTTCGAAGCCAAAACGACATGCCGACCATACGCACCGCTCTCAGGATTTCGGTGACGAAACTTGTAAGCACTCTCCGTCGACTCCGCTTCCTCCGCTGAATAGATACGTTCTGCCCAAAGCTCTGAGTCTCGGTTACGCGGGACTTTCTGAGGTGACCAACAATTGTTTTTCCAACCGTCGATCATTGACGCCAGAACACGCGGCGGGTGCCTTTTCTGATCGACATCGAACTCAGCTAAAACTTGCTTCAGCAGACGGAGCTGATCATCGGTGTCGAGAATAGTAAAATTCGTCTTCAATCCGACGAGTTCCGCGTGCCTTCTCAGCAGCTTGACCCCGATCGAGTGAAACGTGCCGAGCCAGGGCATCCCTTCCACCGTCTGCCCCAAAAGCGAAGCGACACGTGATTTCATTTCGCGGGCAGCTTTATTGGTAAAGGTCACCGCCAGAACCTCGTTCGGGCGGGCGGTGCCGGTGTTCAACAGATGCGCGATCCGCGTGGTCAGCGCCTTGGTCTTGCCGGTACCCGCTCCCGCCAGCATGAGGACCGGGCCTTCAAGCGCCTCGACCGCCTCGCGTTGTGGCGCATTCAGATCATCAAGATAGGAGGTCGGGCGCGCCGAAAGAGCCTGTCGGGACAGGGGAACGCGGTCGGGGAAGTCCTCGAATTCGTTCATGGCCGCAGGATAGCGCGGGACCCGGGTGAGATAAAGAGGTGTTCGCATAATGTTCCGGGCCTGAATTGCGCCCGCTTCGCGGTCGCCCGGCTGGAGGGGCGCTGCCCCTCCAGACCTCCCCGGAGTATTTTCGCCAGAAAGAAAGGGCCTTTTCTGTCACCGCGTTATCGGCAACAACATGGCATGGATCTCGATACCCGCTATCCCGCCATCTCCGATCTGCGCGAACGGGCGCGTCGCCGGATTCCACATTTTGTCTTTGAATATCTGGACAGTGCGACGGGCAAGGAGGACCAGCATCGGCGGAACCGCGGGGCCTTGTCGAAGATTCAGTTCTGGCCTGCCATTCTGGAAGGCGACCACGAGACCGACCTGTCGACAAGCTTTCTTGGCCGGGACTATGCCCTGCCCATCGGCTGCGCTCCGGTGGGGATGTCGGGGATCATGTGGCCGGGGGCGGAGAAGATTTTGGCGGCGGCCTGTGCGAAGGCCGGGCAGCCTTATGCGATGTCTACCGCGGGGACGGTGGTGCCGGAGACGCTGGCGCCGCTGATCGGGGATCAGGGGTGGTTCCAGCTTTACGTTCCGCGCGACCAGGGGTTCCGCGAGGATATGCTGCGACGGGCAAAAGAGGCGGGATTCCATACGCTTATCGTCACGGTGGACGTGCCGCTGGAGAGCCGGAGGGAGCGGCAGCGGCGGGCGAACCTGACGATTCCACCGAAGATCAATGCGGCGATGCTTTGGTCGATGGCAACCCATCCGTCCTGGACAATCGGGACATTGAGGGAGGGCATTCCAAGCCTGCGTTTTGTCGAGGATTATGCCAGGCCGGAGGGGGCTCATTCGGTCGCCCATGCCGGTCATGTGATCCGTTGCAACCCGAACTGGGACGACATCGAATGGCTTCGCGAACGCTGGGACGGGCCGATAC
>JBNLBF010000044.1:0-2540 GCA_050302475.1 Paracoccaceae bacterium | reverse complement strand
GAAGATTTTTTTAGCATATTTGTCGATCAAGTAAAAGGTATTGCCTTTTTTGCTACTCCACACAAAGGAGCTCGCATTTCAACTTGGGCAAGCTGGCTAAGATTTGTTGCTAACAGCTCTCAAGCAACATTAGATATGACACGCAACAATCCGATGCTCGACTCGCTCAATACCTGGTTCAGAAATTGGACCGAACGACCGAATGTGGTAGTTGGCTACGAAACTATTAGCCTTTCTATCTTTGGCAGAATAGTTGACAAGCCGGAGGGTGATCCAGGGCTGGCAAATATCGACGCAATTGCGATTGAGAGAGATCATATCAACATCGTCAAACCGGACACGTCGGAAGACCTTGTTTACCTAATGACGTTGAGACTGATTGAAGAATCTTTAGGGAAAATGAAAACCCGAAACGCACGACAGGCTCTTAACAAGAATATCGAAATCAAAAAGACTCAATCGGTTCCAATACTCCCGAGAGTTTTGAGAGTCGGGGTTGTTATCGCAGCACTGTTAGTGGTTGGTACTGGGTCGCTTGGAATTGCAAAAGTCATGGTTTGGCTAAACACGCCTGATTTGGTGGAGTTTGGCGTCATTGATAAAGTAGATTTCCGCGCGATAGCAGGTAGTGATAGTGAAAGCCTTCGTTTGTCGCCAACTGCAATTACAATTCCAATTAGTGTCATTAACAAAGGACCAAAAGATTCCATCGTGACAATTAATGACACCGACTTAGTCGTCTCGTTAGATTCTGCCAGCTACTCTTTGAATTGGTATTATTTTGTCAAGTTACTTCCTGGGGTTGGCGGAACTTGGATAAGCTCTGATCAAGTTGAACCGGCCGTGGCCCTTGACTTAATTGACGATAGAAGAGTGTACAGGGAGATTTTGCATCTTTCTGATCCCCCTTTGAGTTGGGGAACTGTATTGGATGCCTTTATGTCTCCCAATGAAACTATAGCTATTAGAATAAGAGTCAGCTACGACTCCGGCCGTTACACTCACACACAGGATTGTATTGTAGACCCTAAAAATTATAGCTCTCTTATAGCAACATTTGAGGAGGAGAATGGGAAATGGCCTGCGAGAATATCGGCCGAGTGCAATGGAACATGAATATTCTATTTTTGGTGTGTGCAGTATCGCTACCCTCATTTTGTTCGGAACTAACCGCTCAAGGAATTGCGCAGCCAGATAGCCCAGCACTAGAATGGTATGCTGGAAACAAAAATACAGTTGCAGTAATTGGAGAAGACGGCGAAATCGAAATCGGAAACAGGTTAAATTCCACTGGTGTTGTAGAAGAAATGCCTGTTGGGACGTTCTGCCCACAAGGAATGATTAGCCCGCCGCCTCATTGCGTTCCCATCATCACAACCGGCGGCGGTCCATGTACTGAATCAATGTGTCAGCCCGGCGTAGGAATGGCAGGAAATTTTGACGCGATTACTGGTAGAGCGCTTTCAGAGATTTTTCTGGAAATTGACTCGTCGGCCCCGGTGGGACAATGAGCCCTGCAATAAAATCGAAATTGACTACTAACGACACTAAAAATCAGCTGTTGCAGCAGTTGGAGAACTGTAGACGCAGGAAATCCCAAATATTAACCATACTGTACAATCGATAGTATCGTGCGAGATGCGCGTTGGCTGGGAAGCTATCTCCATCATTGCCTTCACGAAGAACAATTGCCCGCTCATAGTTAACTGCGGGTACGAGTTTTGAGATAGTCTAGATACAAAGTTAGTCTAAATATTGCCGATCGTGAGTTTATATTCTCAAATTGTAGTTAAGAAACGCGCCCAGTCGGCAGTTAACTTCATACGCTTTTCAAGTAAGTCAGATCTTTGGTATGCCCGTTCTACTTCACTACCAATCTGATGACCAAGAGCGCTTTCCTTTACTTCAAACGGCGTATCAGTCTGCTCTTCCACCCAAGTTCTAAACGTTGCCCGAAAACCATGAGGGCGAGCTGTAAAACCTTCACGTTCCATAAAGCGGCTCATGGTGGCATCTGACATCGGGCCATCTCGGCTTGCTGGAAATATGAGCTGTTGTTCCTTATCAGAATGTGCTTGTTTTACAACGAATTTGGCCTCATCTGACAGCGGAATGCGGTGCTCCTTTGCAGTCTTTGTGCGCTCGGATGGAATGATCCAAACGTCACCTTCAATTTCGGAAAATTTAGCAAAACGAACTTCACCTGATCTTGCTACGGTCAAAATAAGAAAACGCAAAGCCAATGCCGATGTAGTCGGCTTTTCACAAAGCCAACGATAAAAAATTGGAGCTTCTTGATATGGAAGCGACGGGATGTGTTTTACTTTATGCCGTCGTTTTCCAAGCAGGGCTTGAGCTTTCATAACCGCCTGAAGGTCGACTTCTAGTCCTAGAGCCGCTGCATGTTTCAACGTCAGGTTAATGCGGTTCATGGCCTTTCGAGCGGTATCTGGTTTATCATGCCAAATCGGCTCCATCACGCGCTTCAACTCGTGCTGATCAATATCTTGTATCGCCAGATTGCCAATCTTTGGCAATAC
>JBNLBF010000043.1:0-2551 GCA_050302475.1 Paracoccaceae bacterium | reverse complement strand
TATGAAGGGGTAAATCGTGCAGCTTAAAACTAATGGAAGATTCTACCGATGGTTTGTGCTAAGCCTGATCGGTGTGGTGGCCGTTCTTGCCCAATCCAGTGTGATCTTCGCTGATGATCCGATGGATATGCTGGTAATTGATCTGGCGTCATCGCGCGGTGAACCGACCGATACTGTTGGCGAAATCACGCCAGATGCATTTTGGTGAAAAAGCATATACTGAGAAGGAGAAAAACAGCGCTAACCAGGAGGACAAGCCATGTCATTGAAACGCTGCGGGATTGGGGAAATTCCAGAAGCAACAGCGGCAGCCGCACGAGCAGCTTTGCCCAAAGGTAACGTGTACATGCGAATGCGGGATGAATTGGGAACATTTTTCGGTGATGAGGATTTCGCCGATCTGTATCCTGACCGTGGACAGCCCGCCCTGGCTCCCTGGCGATTGGCACTGGTTTTGGTCATGCAATTTGCAGAGGGTTTGTCTGATCGCCAGGCCGCAGAAGCGGTGCGGACGCGGATCGATTGGAAGTATGCGCTCGGCTTAGAGTTAAACGATGCGGGGTTCAACTTTTCAGTGTTGAGCGAATTTCGTGATCGATTATTAGAGGGTAACGCCGAGCAACGCTTGTTAGATATCATGTTGGGACGGTTTCGTGAACAAGGGTTGATCAAAGCGCGGGGGCGACAACGGACCGATTCAACCCATGTATTGACTGCGGCGCGGGTCATGCACCGCTTGGAAACTATTGGCGAAGTCATGCGAGCGGCCTTGAATGCCCTGGCCACGGCTGCACCGGAGTGGCTCCAGGCACAAGTTCCCCTTGAATGGTATGACCGGTACAGCAAACGCATGGAAGATGCGAAGTTTCCAACCAGTAAAAGTGAACGGCAAGCCCTCGCCGAAACATTTGGCGCTGATGGGTACCAGTTGTTTAATGCCATTCATCATCCGGTGGCTCCGGTGTGGTTACGTGAAATCCCAGCGGTTGAAATTCTACGGCAATACTGGCTTCAGCAGTTTGTGATTATCGAGGGGAAACTCCACCTGCGCGAAGCGAAAAACCTGCCACCTTCCTCGCAGAAAATCAATTCACCCTACGAAACCGAAGCCCGTTTTGCTAACAAACGAACGGTCAAATGGATCGGATATCGGGTACATTTGACCGAAACCTGTGACGCGGAGCAGGTGCATTTGATTACGAATGTGGAGACAACCTGTGCGTCGCCGCCGGATCACATGGCACTTGACCAGATTCATACCAGCCTGGACGACAAAGAGTTACTACCCGAAGAGCATTTGGTCGATGGCGGGTATATTCATGCCAAGACATTAGAACGCAGTCAAAATCACTATCAAATTGATTTGATTGGCCCGGTTCCCCCGGTTACCACCTGGCAAGCCCGAGAGCAGACTGGATTCGATAGTTCCTACTTCCAGATTGATTGGGAACAACAGCAGGTGATTTGTCCTGAAGGACACACCAGTATTCGTTGGCGAGACGCGAAAGATAGTTACGGCAACCCCGTGCTACGTGCCTATTTTTCCAAGGCCATTTGTCGCCGCTGTGAGAGCCGCCCTTTATGTACGCGAACGAAGTCAGGATCACGGAGTGTTACCCTCCGCCTGCCGGATGAACAACACGCTCTTGAAAAAGCGCGAGCGCGTCAAGAACAGGATGATTTTCAGTCCCTTTATAACCAACGCGCGGGGGTTGAAGGCACTATTTCACAAGGAGTTCGTGTATTTGGTCTCCGGCGGTCACGTTATTTTGGGCAGGCAAAAACTCATTTGCAGAATATTTTGATCGCTGCTGCTCTCAATCTTTATCGTGTTTACGATTGGTTCTGTGAGATCAAGCCTGCTCAAACACGTCAATCGCGGTTTGCTCGTCTCAAACCTCAGCCAATTTGATTTCGCCAACAGTATCACCGACCTACCGGGCATCCGGCTTCCTGTATGGGTTGTCGCCGGATGGCATAGAACCGCCCATCGACATGCAGATCGGCATCAAGACGCAGTTTATCCGCGCGGGCGGCGCACAGCTAGGCTGTCCCAACGGCGGCTGGGTAAATGGGGCGTATGAGGAGCGCTGGGAGTCGGTTAAGGGTTATTATGCACGAGCCAGGGAACTCGGCGCGACGTTTGTCTTGCTGCCGCATGATTTGTGGGGCGCGGATGGCGTCTGTAATGTCCCTGAATGGCCGGGCGATGATGGGGATTGGACGAATTACACCACCTTCCTGAATCAGGTGATCAGCGACGCGATTGCCAACGACATGACCGGCCCGGATGTGCATTGGGACATCTGGAATGAACCCGACATCACCCTCTTCTGGCTGCGCAGTCAGGAACAATACCTCGCAACGTGGAAACTCGCTTATGAGATGATCCGGACGGCGATTCCCGATGCGGTGATTGTTGGCCCCAGCACGGCCCGCCAGCCGTATCCCAATGATTACTGGTATCGCGACTACCTCGATTTTGTCAAAGAAAACAACGTCATCCCCGATATTATAAGCTGGCACCAACTCGTACCCCAGAAAGACCCGC
>JBNLBF010000042.1:0-2557 GCA_050302475.1 Paracoccaceae bacterium | reverse complement strand
CGATCGTCAAAATCTTGGTGGAATCGCGGCGACCCTGGGACTCAGAAGCCTTAGCCACTTCATCGTAGGGGATGTGCTCAGACAGTCCCTTCGTGCTCTGCACAAAGGTGATTGCCGCGGTGGTGGTGGTTTTACCATGGTCAACGTGACCAATCGTACCGACGTTAACGTGCGGTTTTGTCCGTTCGAATTTATCCTTAGCCATTTTTATTACCTCCTGAATCTTCCTCAGTTAACTTTTTCTTCAAACACCGAATAAGTGGAGCCCATGAGCAGATTTGAACTGCTGACCTCATCCTTACCAAGGATGCGCTCTACCAACTGAGCTACATGGGCGCGCCTATTCATTATAAACAGACAAACAAACCCCGCGACACACCGGTAATGAATGCAATCGCAGTGCTTATTTTGTAAAAAATACTACCTAATCCAGCTCAAGCTGATTCGGCAAATAAGACGGCGTACTTTATAGAACGCGCCCACCGTGTCAACCACGAAGCCTAAAAAAAAATCAGCAAATCCACATTGAGCGAAAACTCAATCATCAAAAGCGATGGAACCAACGGTTTGGGAGCATGGTTTAGGCATATCAAACCACCACCAATGCTCCACGAAAACATCGAAAACAAGCCGCCTTTTCGTATCTAGGATTGTCGTACACCTAAACAACCTGGGCTTGCAGTCAAAGCCTCCAGCTACCAACCAACCGAATTTCTTCTTCCGGCTTTCGTGATCATGACCTCGTCTTCCCATACGGCAAGGCCAGTAGCTATTTCCGTGAGAGACAATTGGAAAGAGTATGTAACCTGCTTATCACGGCCTGCACTGGCGCGCTGCTCAAGCAACTTTCCAGATAGACTGTAATCCGGATGAACAGTGGCCGTCTCAACCGGCTTGTCATTCATGAACGCTTCATACTCTGCCTGACTTTTTGCCAAGGGATCTTCCGACTTTCCCCTCAAGCCCATCGTCGTAGTTGTGACTACCTTCCCGGACTTGTTAAGCTGAACCCGAATCTTCTTCACAAGCGAGTCGGTATCAACCATGAGCTGGGTTTTGTTCGTAATTCGACTAATCACCATTACGGCAGGCCGGCTTCCCTCCTGCTCAATTCTTCCGGATGTCAGCAACGAATCAACCATTTGATTAGCTGCATCCATCCAATCCTGAATATCAATCTGGTTCAAGGTTACGATCGACTCCGTCCCTCCTGAGCTAATTCTCCGGGCACCTGTCGATGTGCAACCCGCTGTAAAAAGCGTAGAGATCAAAACCGCACCGGTGACAATACTTGCAATCTTCATATTATATTCCTCGTCTGTTTATGGTTGAAATGGATTCAAGTGATTACGCTTCAAGAACGGTCGCGGTTCCTGGATTTTCAGCACAAAATCAACGGCATCCGGCGTGGGCGCCACCGCCGTTACAGCTTTCTGTTCCTTCCCCGCCAACGGCAATGGCTTCCATACCGTCGTCTCATTCACGAGCAAGCCATCACGGTCAAACCACTCGAATGCATAATTGACAGTGATCGAATGACTTTTCCTGTTGGACAGCACGACCTGAGCCTTCGCCAAGTCGCCACTGACAACTCCTTCATTGACCTGCACAATGCTGATTTTCTTCCTCAATGTCAGATCGGGTTGCACGCGCTTATCCTCAACAACTTGCGCAGACCCAACCGGATCTGCTCGCTCAACGCTTGTAACGGAAGATCTGCACCCACCAACAACCGCTGCCACTCCTATAATAAATATGCTTGCACCTAATTTCATATCAAGACCTCCTTAATTTAAGGCGAACTGGCTTATAAATGGCTGGGCGAAGGCATTAATGCTTCGCACCATCACAATATTTGTTTTTCCTGAACTGACGGATACAGGCTTCCTCAGCGGACCGATTTCAAGGGTAAGGCTACCGTTTTCCGGGGTAGGTAAGCGAATGTACGAAATTTGCTTAGGAAGCGTCCTCCATGTGCGCGTATCGGCAATGTTGGTCGAGGCTTGATAAGCAATGTTTCCGACCTTCGTTGCAAGATGAACCCACCTATTTCCGTTTTCCTCCGCCACCTTTTCAGCCATTTGCCCCACCAAAGCCTTCGTGCCGGAGGTTAACAGCGTTTTCGTGACGACCACCGGCCAATCATTCTTAAAGTCCTGACTGATTACGGCATCCATGTCGCAAAGCAACTCATTTCCGTACTTGTCGCCATCGGCGGTGACCACATTGATGTCCTTAATGAAATTGTCGTGGTAGACCAACTTCGGGAAGGCAGCACCAACGTAGGAAACTTCGTCTGTCACGAGGAACAAAGGAATATCCAGCCGGATCTGGTCTCGACTTGGCGCAGACCCTGTCGCAAAAAAAACATACGTGATCGCTCCCTCGGAGTTCCCGTCCTCCATATCGGCAACCATCTCATAATCAGCAGAAATGTTCTTTCCTGGAGACATGCCCTTAACACGCTCAAAAGACTTCCTCGCCCTTTCAAGATCGGAGTTGTCTACCCCTAGACAACTATGGAACAGACCATCGATAAACACGGAGAATGGGTTCA
>JBNLBF010000041.1:0-2671 GCA_050302475.1 Paracoccaceae bacterium | reverse complement strand
TTTTAATATCCGTTTGATTTTTACATACCCCCAAACGTACCCCCAATTCGGGATTCAAGCCTCTAACTTTCAAAAATATCTGGCACGTAAATTTGCCTTAGCGAAATCAAAGTTCGGTACCGTGCGGACATTTTGCCGTAGTGCTCCAATACAAGCTCTACAAGTTGCTCCCCATCGATCAACCGTAGTTTTGATCTATTCCGTTCCAATAGCCTTGCAGGACGACTATATGATCCCAAATTCACAAACAGCGCAAACTCGCCTTCTCCCAAAGTACCCAATAGCTGATTGACTTCAGGCTCACCAGTTTGGCCTGTTAACTTTTTGCACTGCACTTTGATGATAGGAGGTTCAAACCCCAGCTCGTCTTTGTGTGCAATTACGTCCACACCTCCATCACCAGATTTCGCCGAAACGCGGGCTGCATAGCCCATACATTCAAGCATATGCGCAGTAAAATGCTCAAACTCATATCCATTCATTCCCTTGTAAATTTGCCTAATGACGAAATCATGCGTTGTTTCTTCCGCCTGCTTCGTAACATTACTGGTAACGCTGTCGTCATCAGGCTTATCGTCATCCACTTCGTGCGGCGTGGCTAAATCAACCTTTTCCAGAAACTCGGCATCGTTTCGCTTTATTTGAAACATCGAGATAAATGCACCGATTTCGTAAAGGGCCGACTGCGAGAAGTCGTTCCTAGGTAGGTGCTTTAGCCACTCAACTTTTCTGCGGTGGGGATAGTTTTCCAAATCTTCGCCTTCGGGTGCGGGACTGTAAAACTGTTCGCCGGTAAAACGGCCAATATTTACCATCCGATCTGTCTTTGAAGGATAAACGACATAGTCGCCTTCTTTGATTTCAGTCTTAAACCTGAATAGTGTCCCAGCCCCAACAGGAACAGCGCCTGCTTTCATTTCAGGGTAGGCAGATGCAACAGCTTTCTTGAACGCATCCCGGGTATCTTCAATGCTATCCAATGGACCAACTAATGGCCAACCTAGACCAACAAACCCTTCATCAATTGGATCAGACCCGATATGGGCACCCATGTGAATTCCCCATACCGTTGTCATTTAAAGCTCCATCTTGATTGTTTTCATGATCCGGTCAGTTTCGGCCAAAATCTTGATGATCTTTTGGTAGTGAACGATGTCTTCGAACTCCAGCCTCCGGCCCTTGCGGTCTTTCAGCCATTTTTGGGCGGGCTGGTAGCCACCGATGTAGAAGTTCCACGAGACCTCGGGCACTTCGTCAAAATACTGATCGGCGTTGATCCAGACCTGACCGTCTTTGAATATTGGCTTGTCCACAGTATTGTCACCGCCCCCTTTGAAGGGGTACGGCGTTTGGCCAATGGCTGCGAGGTCCATCAGGTGCAACTCGCGTAGCTGTTTGCCTTTGGCGCTAACATCCCAGAATTCATCGGGGGTGGCGGGCCACGGGATGCGGGGGAAGTCGATTTTCAGGAACTCTTTATAGGTTTCGCGGTATGCCGGACAATGAAGCACGCCGTAAATGTAATCAAACGTCTGCACCTCGTCCGGTTCCCCGAGCGTCGGATGTGCTGCCTTTGCCTTTAGCTGCTTCCAGAGTTTTGTGTCAAAGTTAATGCGACGGGTTTGATCGAGGTCCTGTTCGTCGGGATAGAGGTAAAGGGGAAATATGTAGTTTCTGTTGTAAGCACTAAAAGTTTTGTGACCAATAATCGAGCTGGAAACTGAAGCTCCTCCACCTTCATAAGCTTGCCTAGGTGTAATCAATGCAATATTTGCACCAAATATCATGTGCTTCATAATATCGTAACGAGCGCGCTGCAATTTTTTAATATCGTAGTTTATTACCCGTTTATCTAAAGGACGGAAAAGAAACTCCCTTTTGTTTTCAGTTTTGCACTCGTGTTCTGATTTATGAAATTTAATGAACTTTGCGTCGCTTCCAGACACCACACCACTTAAGTTTTCTGACATGAATTCCACAATATTGAAACCAGAACTAGTGTATTCGTTAAACTCGTGACCAAAGGGTAGAAATAGATTATATGGCGGAACCAACTCAAATGAGTTTTTTGCCAATTGAGTCATTTTTCCTTTCCAAAGTTTGTCGTACTTCTGAGCCCTGAGCCCCCATATATCTGATTTAAAAATTTGTGTCGGTGTATCATCGAAACCAATCTTCTTAACCAAAAGAACAATCGCAACTCCCTGACGAATATCAAATACATTTACGTCCTTCCCGCCGTCGGGTGTGTTCTCACCCTTGTTGGTGCTTCCATGAAGATCAATAACGTAAATTTTTTGAAAACTTCTCCCAAGCTCTTCTCTCATTTTTCTATGGATCACGCCGTCAATATAGCTATTGTTTGTAATGAATCCGACGACTCCTTGACCAGTTTTTTCAATCATCGACTGCGCGAGACGAATGAATTTTACATAGTCATCAGATAGTGGCTGAATATTCCTTTCGTTCAGTCCATGCTTATAGCTGGCAACGAGATTTTCAATCCAAATACCTCGATTCGAACTGCTGACCGAATAAGGCGGGTTCCCGATCACACACATGATCGGCATATCCCGCTTAATCGTATTCGCCTGTTTCACCTCGTCCGACAACCATTGCGCGAATGGCAGGGTCTGGTTCGCGGCCTCCCCCTCCTCCAACGAGTTGGTCA
>JBNLBF010000040.1:0-2750 GCA_050302475.1 Paracoccaceae bacterium | reverse complement strand
GCTTCGGGCCGCTTCGCTGTCGTCCCAGCAGAGCGCCACTGCCCCGCCGACCTCCAGCGCCTTTGCCGCCGAAAGGCCCGAGCGACCGAGGCCCAGCACCACGACGCGGGCGCCGTCATGGCCGCGGACCGGGATCATGCGGTGGCTCTGTGAACGGGTTTGTAGCCGTGCCTGCGCATCAGATTTCGCCGTCGTCGTCGACTTCGATCTGGCCGGAAATGCGTCGCCAGAGGATGCCCCAATACATGCCCACCGCCAGCACGACGGAGAGAATTATCAATGCAATCCATGAGTTAGCGGAGGGGTTGTCGAGGCTGAGCCAGCCGAGATCGACAAGCACCCAGATCAGTGCGGCAAGGACGGCCACGATCAGCACCACGCCGAGCGAACCGATGCCACGCAGCACGGCCGTCAGGAACACGATATAGGCGACCAGCAGCACAAGACCGAAGAACACCGCCATCGACGTTTGCGCGCTCCAGTTCGCTTTGGCCCAATGATAATAGGACAATTCGGTCGGGTTGAAACTCGCGGCCAGCAGAAAGAAGGCGGCGAGCCAGCGAATGAGAAAGCCCATGAGACTGCTCCTTTTTGCAAATTCGCTAGCGGGTTTTGCGCGGCTTGGGAAGAGGGGCGAACGGTGGGGTTAGGCGAGTGTTGCCGGGGCGTTCGGGCGGGGTCGTGCACTTTTGTACGTGTTTCGGAGGGGGCTCTGACCGTTTTGTACCATGTGCCGCGCGGTGTGGTTTCGGAGAGGTTAATCACTTCATTTGGTGCGTGTGGCGGGATGTTGGGTGTTGGGTGATGTGGGGCGGATGGAGGGTCGTTTGGCGCACGTCCGGGTCGGATTGCCCGTGATGTGGGTCGGCGTTCTGGCGGGGTGGCAGCCGCCTTGCGCCGGATGATGGTCGTGGCAGTGTGCGAATCCCGGCCTACTGGCGGCGTTCGCCGGTGACGCGAATGGCGGGGCAGGATGGTGCGCAGTGAAGGCGTACCCAATGCCCTACTTTCACTCAGCCTGCAGTGCATCTAAAGCAAGCAGACTGCTACAAGTTCAAAATCCGTCCAGTTTCCTTCTTGAACTTAGATTCAATATTTCCAGCCTCACAATCAGAGAAAAATTCAAAAAACGAATCATGACTTAAGTGAATATACTTCTTCCCCGATCTTGAAAAAATGTACATATCCCATCCGGAAAGTATTGTGATATGAATTAAGTTACATAGCTTCAAAATTTCTCGCTTTTTGGCATACGCACCCACACCATCAATTACTCTACTATGGGCTCCCTGGAAGCAATCCGCCAGCACAACTTCGATCAAATTTTGATTTTGCCCGGATCGCCAAACCTTCAAGTTATCGAAAATGCAAAAACAATCACCGTCCGCAGTTGCCAGGTCAGCCAAAAATCGAGAGATCGGATAGCTTGGCTGGTCGTGAGTTTCATGCCTAAATGAATACTTCAGTGAAAGTGACAATTCGTAAAACGCCCCTTCTTTCAGGCTAGGGAACCCCCGATCTCTCGCAGCGCGTTCAACTTCGGTCGGGTTAAATATTTGCATAACTTCTCGTTTGCCTTAACCGTTGTCCATATAATGGGAGAACCCTAGTAGGGCGCTCCTACAAGTACAATATTCTCGATATCATCTGCGCAAATAGATGCTAAATCCTCGCAACCGTAGGGTTCTAGCATGCATTCCCAACCAGGGGGCAAGAATAATAATGGACCGAATCTGCGTAAGAAAGGAGGCACTCTTGGCTTCCCGTCTTTCTCATATTGATGAGGGTCACCTTCCAATTTGTTTCCCCAGCGATCATACCTTTGCCTATTGCCGTCGCCTCGGTCCACATCCCAGTGACTTCCGTCGGTGTCCCAAGACGCAGATTGGCCGCTGTCATTGGTCCAAGCACCCTGACGGGAATTTCCGGGGTTGTTGCTCCACTTCCAGGGCCCGCCAGGCACTACACCGTTTGGATTACCACCCATCGGACCTGCACCCTCTGATTGCAGGCCTTTTGGGTCCACGTACCGCAATGCGTTCTGCAGCGCATACCCATACACACTCGCTCCATCCACCAGCCCCAGCGGGTCGGCCTGGAGGTAGCGCCCCGTCGTCGGATCATAATCCCGCATCCAGTTCTGATGCAGGCCGGATTCGCTCTGGAACCACTGGCCGGGGAAGCGGAGGTCGCTGTTGGGGCCGGACGACGCATGAACCCCGCCGAAGGGGAGGTAGCTCGCCTCCCAGACCTTCAGGCCGAGGTCGTTGGTGGCGAAGACGGGGCGGCCGATATGATCGGATCGCACGTAGAAGAGCTGTCCGCCTTCCCAGACGCCGATGACCTGACCGTTCAGCCAGATATACTCGCGGATCAGCGTCGATGTGCCCGCCACCTCGTCGTAAAGATACTCGGCGATGCGGTTGCCGGGCGCAACCTTCGATCACCGCACCTTCAGCGTCGCCAGCCCGATCAGCGCCAGGATCAGCGAGATGATCCAGAAGCGGATGACGATTTGCGGCTCCGACCAGCCTTTTTTCTCGAAATGGTGGTGGATGGGGGCCATCAGGAAGACGCGGTTGCCGGTCATCTTGAAATAGCCGACCTGGATGATGACGGAGAGCGCCTCGACCACGAAGAGGCCGCCGATGATGGCCAAGACGATCTCGTGCTTGGCGGCGACCGCGATGGCGCCGAGGGCGCCGCCCAAGGCAAGCGAGCCGGTGTCGCCCATGAAGACGGCGGCGGGC
>JBNLBF010000039.1:0-2787 GCA_050302475.1 Paracoccaceae bacterium | reverse complement strand
TATGATCTATGGACTTCTCCTGTCGTTAGCGTATCCAGCTACAAATATTATCTGGTTATCCTTGATGATCATTCTCATTTTGTGTGGACTTTTTCTTTGCGCGTTAAATCTGACACTTTTTCCACCTTGTCGTATTTTCACATGCCAAATGCGGTCCGCCCGATAGTTGGTGTGCGGACCAAAACGATTGTTACGTGGCCAACCGATGTGTATCCCCTATTGTATTGGCCACTGATTGTCTTGATTCTATCTACCAGCGTGATTGTGCGTGTCTGGAATATCGGTGAAACGAATTTATGGAGCGACGAGGTCATCACCTCGTTACGTGCGCAAGGATCGCTAGCCGCAGCGCTTGAATCGCTGTATCACGTGGGCAATCAAGCGCCATTGTACTATCTGGTCATGCAGTTGCTGCCTAACAACTCACCGTTGCTGATGCGCATACCATCCGTATTGCTGGGAGTCTTAGGTGTAGCGCTCACCATTCATGTGATCTGGAAACTGTACCGGAATCGGGTGCTTGCCTTGTGGATGGGTAGTTTGCTGGCGGTGAATCCGATGCATGTCATTCTGTCGCGCATCGCACGCTTCTATCCGTTGTTATTCGTGTTAGGGATAGTCATCATCTACTGCTTCATCCTGCTGACGCGGGGCAAACAGTCAGGGGCAAGTATGGGTTCAAGGGGGTGGAAAAGTGTCCTGCGGTCGGAAAACTGGACACTGAATGGGCGAGTCATAAGAGAGGGATCGGCTGGCCCAAAGCCGCAGCCTCAAACTCTGCCGGTGTCAGATAATCCAGGGCCGAATGGATGCGTTCTGTCATGTATTCAACTTCCAGCCACTGCTTGAGTTGGCGAAACGCATCATCGAAATCATCATACTCCGTAAAATCCACGTGTTCCTGCTTCACAATACCGATAAAGCGCTCGACCAAACCGTTCTGCGTCGGTTGACCAGTATCGGCCATACTGATTTTGACGCCCAGCCAACTTAACTGAGCGGTGTGTCGCCAGGCGGTGTATTGTGAACCCTGGTCCGAATGAAAAATGGTCGGTGTGCCTCGGCTTAACGCCATGTCCAGTGCGGCAAGGGTTAAGTCTGTATCAATCGTGCGGCTGAGTGCCCATCCGCGTACCGCACGCGTGTAGGCATCTAGGATGACCGCCAAATAGATGAAACGATGCCCCAACCGAATGTAGGTAATGTCGGCGACCCACACCTGGTCAGGATACTTGGGCCGTGTATGTTTGAGCAAGTTGGGATAGCGCCAGTGCGGTTGCGAGCTATCGGTTGTGCGCACACGCACCCGGCTCATTTTCGCCGTGTGCCCCATCGCTTTCAACACCCGCCGCACGCGTGTTTCGCCCACCTCAGTCCCCTGACGTTCGAGTTGCTTGAGCACGCGACGATACCCGTAATAGGGTCGCCGCATCAGGATGTGTTCAATCGCCGTGATCAGATCTTCATCCGATGTCGCTTGCGACTGATAGTAATACGTGCTGACCGGGCAAACCAGGACGTCACACAAGTGTCGCACGGGATACGTCTCTTTCAACTGGTCGATCATCGTCCGTTTCTCCGCGATGGATCGTCCAGCCAGCTCTTCGCTTTTTTTAGAATCTCGTTTTCCATCGCCAGTTTACCCACCATCCGTTCCAGGTCGGCGATCCGTGCTTCCAACGCGCTTGTCGCCTGATGTTGCTGATCCTGGCGGGTGAAAATCTCCGCCGCATGGTCCTTGAACTGGTCCCGCCATTTGTAGTACAACGAATCACGAATACCTCGTTCACGGCAGATTTGGGTGACCGGCTTTTCACCTCGGATGCCTTCCAACACCGTTTCCAGCTTGAATTCGGCACTGTATTGGCGGCGTTTTTTGCTCATCGTGTTTTCCTTTCACAACCTCTACTATACTATCTTCTGGTTGTGTCCAGAATTTCGCCCGCATCACAAACATCCCTAACCAGTCCTCCCCCATGTATGTGGGGGAGGAAATCAAAGGAGGGGGTCAATGGTTACTGCTGCAAGTACCCATCCGCGTAAATAACCTTGTTCAGCAAAATTTGCACGGTCTTCCAGAGCGCGGCCTGTTCGGGGTCGCTCAGTTCAAAGTCCTCGACCTGGGGTTCTTCCATCGCCTGCACGCGGTTGTAAATGCTGATATACGCCTTGCCCACTGCCGTGCTTTCGTCGCATTCTTCGAGGATGCGGAGCAAGTTTTGGAGTTCCTCGTCCAGCGGATCGGCGATCATCATTTGCAGGCCCGCACCCATCAACATCGCGCAGTAGACACGGTTGATCAGCGGGCGGTTTTTGTGCGGCACCGCGTTCGAGACATTCGACAGCCCGACCGAAATCGAGGGCGCGGGGTCCCAGGCATAGGGCAAGGTGCGCACCGCTTCGATCAGTTCGGGGCCATATTCCTGGCAGCCGGAGACCGTCAGCACCAGGGGATCGATGATCAAGTCTTCGACCGGAAAGTCGATCTCGACGCAGCGCGGGATCAACTGCTCGACGGCAATCGTCACGCGCTCGTCGGCGCTGACCGGGATACCGCTCTTGCCCATCGTCAGCGCGATCAGCTTGGCGTTGTACTGCTTGGCGACCAGCGGCACTTTTTCCAGGCGTTCCGGTTCAGCGGACGTCGAGTTGATGATCGCCTGCGCCTTGGTGACTTTCTTCAGCCCGGCCTCGATCCCGCTGAGGTTGGTCGAATCGAAGCTTAGCGGCACATCCACCACTGACTCAACGGTTTCAACCATCCAGGGGAAGACCTCTTCCCAGTCC
>JBNLBF010000038.1:0-2871 GCA_050302475.1 Paracoccaceae bacterium | reverse complement strand
CAGATTAAGACAAGATTAGGCGCAAACCCAGTTCCAATACAGCTCCCGATAGGTGCTGAAGATACATTTAAAGGGGTCGTCGATTTAGTTAGGATGAAGGCGATCTATTGGGAAGAGGCCAATATGGGGATGGCTTTTGAAGAAAAGGAAATTCCTGAAAGTATGCGAGCACTGGCCGAAGAGTGGCGTGAGCATATGATTGAGGCTGCTGCTGATGCCTCGGATGAGTTGATGGAAAAGTATCTGGATGAAGGGAAGTTGTCTAATCCTGAGATCAAGGAAGGAATCCGGAAGCTAACTTTGACAAATCGACTGGTTCCTGTGTTTTGTGGGTCGGCTTTTAAGAACAAAGGCGTGCAAAGTGTGCTTGATGGTGTGATAGATTTCATGCCGGCGCCTACTGATGTTCAGGCGATAAAAGGGCATGTGGAAGGTGTGGAAGAAGAAGTGTCGCGACCTTCTGATGACGAAGAGCCTTTCTCTGCTTTGGCCTTTAAGATTGCAACAGATCCGTTTGTTGGTGCGTTAACTTTTTTTCGGGTCTATTCCGGGGTTTTGAAGTCTGGAGATGCAGTACTGAACTCGGTTAAAGGGAAGAAAGAGCGTATCGGTCGCTTGGTGCAAATGCATGCTAATAGTCGAGAAGAGGTTAAAGAAGTCAGGGCGGGCGATATTGCGGCAGCAATCGGGTTAAAGGATACAACCACTTGGGATACTTTGTGTGATTTAAGTGCTCCGATTGTTTTAGAGAAGATGGACTTTCCTGAGCCAGTGATTTCGGTGGCCGTGGAGCCTAAGACGAAAGCGGATCAGGAAAAGATGTCCGTGGCACTGAATAAGTTGGCTCAAGAGGACCCGTCGTTCAGAGTGAATACCGATGAAGAATCAGGGCAGGTAATCATTTCGGGAATGGGGGAGTTGCATCTTGAAATTATTGTTGATCGGATGCAGAGAGAATTCAATGTGGAGGCGAACGTTGGTGCTCCGCAGGTTGCTTACAGGGAGACTGTGAGAAAGGTCGTTGAGTGCGAGGGGCGGTTCGTGAGGCAGTCAGGCGGTCGAGGTCAGTACGGGCACGTTTGGCTGAAGATTGAGCCCTTGGAGCAAGGCGCTGGATACGAATTTGTTAACGAGATTGTCGGAGGGGTGGTTCCCAAGGAATATATACCGGCGGTTGATAAAGGCGTACAAGAACAGATGGAAAATGGTATAATTGCCGGTTTTCCGGTTGTTGATGTAAAGGTTAGTTTGTTCGATGGTTCATATCATGATGTCGATTCGAATGAAATGGCTTTCAAGATAGCAGGATCTATTGGCTTCAAGGAAGGGGCAAAAACTGCAAACCCGGTGTTGCTTGAACCGATTATGAAGGTTGAAGTCGTAACTCCCGAGGAATATATGGGGGATGTGGTTGGTGATATTAATCGTCGTCGTGGAGTCATTCATGGCATGGGAGATTCACCGGCGGGCAAGATAATTGATTGTGAAGTGCCGCTGTCAGAAATGTTTGGTTATGCAACTGATTTGCGATCAGCGACTCAGGGTCGAGCGACTTACAGTATGCAGTTTGATAAATATAATGAAGCACCTGCAAATATTGCGGAAGCGATTATTAAAAAAGTATCTTAACTTAATTATTCATAATATTTAGGTATTGACTCATGGCTAAAGAAAAATTTGAAAGAAATAAACCGCACGTAAACGTAGGGACCATTGGCCACGTTGACCACGGTAAAACAACATTAACAGCGGCATTAACAAAAGTGATGGCGGAGAAGCACGGTGGTTCGGCTCGCGCATTCGATCAAATTGATAATGCACCGGAAGAGCGTGAGCGCGGCATTACTATTGCGACTTCGCACGTAGAATACGAATCCGACGCGCGTCACTATGCACACGTTGACTGTCCGGGGCACGCCGACTATGTCAAAAACATGATCACCGGTGCGGCGCAAATGGATGGAGCGATCCTGGTTTGTTCCGCGGCTGACGGCCCAATGCCGCAAACACGCGAACATATTCTGCTGTCCAGACAGGTGGGTGTGCCTTACATTGTTGTCTTTTTGAACAAAGCCGACATGGTTGACGACGAGGAACTGATTGAACTGGTTGAAATGGAAGTTCGTGAGTTGCTGAATCAATACGAATTCCCAGGCGACGACACTCCGATCATTATCGGTTCAGCGTTAAAAGCGCTAGAAGGCGACACCAGCGAAATCGGTGTTCCTGCGGTAGAAAAATTAGTCGAAGCGCTGGACAGTTATATTCCTGAGCCACAACGTGCTATCGATGGCGCTTTCCTGATGCCGATCGAAGACGTATTTTCGATCTCAGGCCGTGGTACCGTTGTAACCGGACGTGTCGAGCGCGGAATCATTAAAGTGGGTGAGGAAGTCGAAATCGTCGGTATCCGCGACACCACTAAAACGACCTGTACCGGTGTGGAAATGTTCCGCAAGCTGCTGGACCAAGGTCAGGCGGGTGACAACGTCGGTGTTCTATTGCGCGGAACCAAGCGGGATGAAGTTGAGCGTGGTCAAGTATTGGCGCATGTTGGCACCATTAAACCGCACACACACTTCAAAGCGGAAATCTACGTTTTATCAAAAGACGAAGGTGGTCGTCATACGCCATTCTTCAACGGATACCGTCCGCAGTTCTACTTCAGAACGACAGACGTAACGGGTGCGGTTGAATTGCCGGAAGGCGTGGAAATGGTAATGCCGGGTGATAACGTCGCCGTGGAAGTCAAGCTGATCGCGCCGATTGCGATGGACGAAGGTCTGCGTTTTGCGGTGCGCGAAGGTGGTCGTACCGTAGGTGCGGGTGTTGTGGCTTCTATTATTGAATAGTTGAATAATTAAATGAGCT
>JBNLBF010000037.1:0-3172 GCA_050302475.1 Paracoccaceae bacterium | reverse complement strand
CATGCTTCGGAGCGAGCCCGGCTGGTCTACGACTGGCTCATGAACGTGTCATGAGCATTGCCGTGACACTGCCGGCATGCGATGGCCGGCTGGAGAAGAGGCTTGCCGGGCGAGCGCAGCCGGCTGTCATCACAGCCGCACAATCGAATTGTGCCGCGGCTGACAAGAGCCAGGTCCGAGAGATCAACGGACGAGTTTGCTCACAGTACCGTCGTCCCGCATAACGCGAAGATTGGTTGGAAGATTTCAACTTTAGCGTTGCTTCACGTTATTTGTTCTCGTATTGTTCTCGCGTCGCCATATGCCGAACGGGGAAAGGTCTGGTTGCATGATCAATGGGAGTTGCTGTTGTGGGGCTGTCAAATTTCAGCTGACGTCCCAGCCGTCAACACTGGGGACGTGTCACTGTTCCAGGTGCCGCAAAGTTGGTGCCAGCGCCATCGTGTTTGTCAAAAGAAACGATCTGAAGTGGCTTCAGGGCAAAGAACATGTGACGCTCTACCAGCCTGCGCCGCCATATAAATATGGCAGATGCTTCTGTAAGATTTGCGGGACATCTCTTGGTGAAATCCTCTCAACGGAGGACAGCTTCCCGATTGCGGCAAATGCTCTGGACACGGAAATAGGTCTCAAGAACAAGTTTCATGAGTTTGTTTCCGAAAAACCTGGCTGGTACGAAGTTTGTGATGATGCGCCACAGTCCAAGGGGCATCCCTGAGGCGTCTGGTTCCCGGATGAATTCAGTGTCCGGTCCGACGTGCAATGTCCCTATGTGCGCGTTGTCAAACGGCGGACCGATAACCTCTTCAGGCGCATACGCCAATCCGAACTTGTGGAAATCAACGCACGGTTCGTCGAAGAACCGGGGAGGGCGCAAATGTTGCCTGGTTCAGGTCATGGAATGCAGCCGAACCCTGCGAGCCATTTGGTCCAAAGGGTTCGGATCGTTTTCGGTAAAGGAGGCCAAGCGGTGGCTCGTTTGATCAAACGCCTCCCGCGATGCGCTTATGGCAGCGCTTCGAAACCGTCGGCGAAGCCGTCCAGCGAAATCGGGATGCCGATCCCTTCTTCCGGTGTCTGGAAGATAACGAACGTCGCCTGGGTGCCGGACCGCAATTTGGTGAGTTCTTTGTCGTTGAGAATGACCTCGGAAATACAGCCATTTGGCAGGCAGCGCACGAAACCCACGACGCCCATGTCCTCATTGTCGATGCGCAGCCCCAGCCCTGAGGTCAGAAGAACGCCAAGCGGGGCAAGGACCCTGAGGACCCGGACCTGTTTGTCGGCGGTTTTCATAACGATCACTGACAGCCCGACGTTTTCCCGATCCGCGGCGGTCACATTTTGAATGAGGGCGCATTGTTCGCTGGCGGCGCCCGGCGGCGTATCACAGCGCATCTGCCAGTCACCATGGACGGAACGCACTTCGCCTTGCGCTGCCGAAGGTCCCGCTGACTGAACAAGGGCGCTGAAAACGATCCCGGCAAGGGCGGCGAACTTTGCAAATGACAGTTTGGAGCGTCCGGTCCGACGGGCAGCCAGGGACTGCGGCAAATGGGTTGACAAGAAATCCTCCAGTCAATCGGTATGCGATCCACCAGCAGCCTCCCGTGCCGACTGGCCGGGCGCCCACCGCGAATCATAGTGTTATCCCGGTCAGACCTTGCCGCATGACGGCGTGTGTTTCCAGTCCAGCCAGGTTCGGAAGCGCAGGATTAGTTCGAATTCTTGTCGAAAATCGGCATGTCTTTGACACTTGTCAAACCGCCAGCTTGTTTCGGCGGCTGTGAAAAGTGGGAAATTCCGTTGCAGCCCGGCGTTTCTTGTGGTTTTTGTGCGGCATTAAGGTGTCGGTGGGGTGATGCGGCACATCGCCGCTCTGCTTTATGATAGCCATCGCCCTTGAGAGCAGTTTGTGGTTATAGTCCGGCCACCAGATGATCCTGTCGGGTGCGCCGGATGTGACAGATAAGGGCTTGCGAAGCTGCGCCAAGCCCGCTACTGCCGCACTGGATTGGGCCGGGTTGCGGGTCCGGTAATGATGTATTCGCCGCTATTGAAGCGGCTGAGGGAAGGGAGCGCGGACGTGAAGGCAGTCTTCAAGCGTCTCATGACTATGGCCGGTATGGCGGCGACTTTTGCCGGGGTGTCCACAGCGGCCCTGGCAGCCGAATCCGGTATGAAAAACTGGCAGCTCGGTCTGCAGAACTCGGCTACCGATGTGATGGACGACATCACCTGGTTCAACGGTTTCACGCTGACAATCATCACCATCATCACGCTTCTGGTGCTGGCGCTGCTGATTGTCTGCATGACGCGGTTCAATTCCAAGGCAAACCCGGAGCCGTCCCGCACCTCACACAACACGATGATCGAGATCGTCTGGACGATCGCCCCGATCTTGATCCTCGTCGTGATCGCCATCCCGTCCTTCCGTCTGCTCTACAAGGAGTTGGACGTTCCCGAATACGATATGACCGTCAAGGCCACCGGATATCAGTGGTACTGGGGGTTTGAGTACACCGACGAAAACATGGGTGAGCTGTCATTCGACTCTCTTATGGTTCCCGAAGATGACCGTCAGGAAGTTGCGGATGCACGGGGCGTGCCCCTTGCCGAAGTGCCGCGTCTTCTCGCCGTGGACTACGAACTCGTGATCCCGGTCGATACCACCGTGCGCGTTCAGGTGACGGGCGCGGATGTGATCCACTCCTTCGCGATGCCGTCCTTCGGTGTTAAGGTCGACGCAATCCCCGGGCGCCTGAACGAAACCTGGTTCCATGCACGTGAGGAAGGCATTTACTACGGCCAATGCTCCGAGCTTTGCGGCAAGGACCATGCTTTCATGCCGATTGCTGTCCGGGTTGTTTCCAAGGATCAGTTCCAGACATGGGCCACAGCGGCTCAGGACGATCTGGACACGGCAAACGAGCAACTGATGGCATCGCTTGCTTCTGCCAAGAAGCTGGCTGCCGGCGGAAAGCTGGATGAAATCTCCGTCGCAGCGAAATAACGCTGCGGTCCGTTTGTTTGGCGATGCGCGCGATGACACGCAGCGCCGCTGAGAAAGTTTGAAAGAGGGAGCCCCAAATGGCTGCTACCGAAGCACATGCGGCACATGACCATCCGACAGGATGGCGCCGGTGGGTCTATTCGACCAACCACAAAGATA
>JBNLBF010000036.1:0-4359 GCA_050302475.1 Paracoccaceae bacterium | reverse complement strand
AATCATGTCCCGCTTGGTGTCGTAATCTTTCTTCAGGAACAGCTCGGGGTTTTCCATCCATTCGTCCGGCAGTTCAAAATCCATCGCGCGGACCTTCACGGCGTCGGTGATGTTCTTGATGGCGCGGCCGGTGAAACGCTCGTCCGCCTCCTGAATGCCCTTCAGATAGGTGCCGAGCTTGGCAATCGTGTCCAGCTTGCCGATATCCTTGCTGACGCGATCATAGACCCGCAGCAGCCCGTCCTCATGCGGTTTCGAATGGCTTTCATAGGACGCGGCGACGGCCTTTTTGATCTGCTGGGCGGCGAACAGTTCGTGGTCCCCCGTCGGGATCTTGTGGTTCTTGCCCATCAGCAGATGCAGGATGTCGATATAGTCGTCGCGCGTCTGCGGCCCATCGACCAGAAACCGCGCCCCGGCGCGCTGGCGCAGCGCGTCGTCAACATTTTCGGGGTAGTTGGAGAACATCCCGAAGGTGCAATTCCCGCGCACCACCGTGTTCGCCCCCGCGAAACTCTCCATCAGAACAGCCGTGATTTCCAGCTGCCCGGCCGAGGATTGACGATCCCCGCGTTTCCCCGCCAGCTGGTCGATATCGTCGATGGTGCCAAAGCCGATCACATTCTGATCGATGACATTGTTGATGAATGCTTTGGCATTCTGCGCCGACTTGCCCTGATAGCTGTCGATGCTATCGGTCGACAGGTTCTGGTAGCGGAACGGGTAGCCCGCATTCTGGCAATAGTCATTGATCAGCCCCGCCATCATCTGGATCAACGTGGTTTTCCCTGTGCCCGGATTACCGTCCCCCATGAAGGTAAAGATGAACCCGCCCAGTTCGGCAAACGGATTCAGTTTGCGTTCAAAATCATACGCCATCAGCATTTTGCTGAGTTTCATGGCCTGATATTTGGCGATATGGTTGCCCACAACCTCGTTCGGTTTTTTGAACGTCATGGTCAGAGTGGTGGATTTCGCATGATGGGCGGGGCTGAATCCGGAGATGGTGAAATCATCTGCCTCCACCCGGTAGCTGACGCTGGTAAAGGCCTGAAGGCGCGGCGTCGTGTTTGCGCGTAGCGCCACCTTCTCCATCAGTTTTTCGCAGAATGCCATGGTGACGGCAACCAGGCGGTCGTCATCCTCGGCAAAGAAGGACATGTCCTGATCCAGCTCCCACAGCGCCCCACGGAGCGCCATCGGGGGATTGTCGGTCAGGACTTCCTCCACCTCGCCGATTTCGACAGTCGAGGGCGTTTCGTGGTTTGACAGCAGAAAGCTGGTCATATTCGCGAACACATGGAGCGATATTAGCGAAGACGCCGCCAGCAGTTCGTTGAATTCGGTTTTTTTCGCATCCGCCAGAACGCCGGCGAAATTGTCACGCATCATCTCGCCCAGACCGGTCTGCTGGCCGTATTGCTCGGCCACAACCTCAGCCACCGCCAGCGCACGGCGCAGCGAGTGCAGTACCGCCGCCTGCGTAGGGCTGGTGATCGGGTCGTCATCATCCGCCCAGTTCACGCGCTTGATGATATGCACCCCGTCGGGGCGGGCAGTCGATTGCGTGACGAGCGCCGGGTTGGTGGGGCGGAAGCGACGACGGATGCCGATGCCGTGGGAGCGTTCTTCCTGCTCCGGTTCCTTGGATGAAGCGACGCGTGGTGTATGGTCGAACCCCGTCAGCATTGCCTCCGCGTCTTTGTATTTCTCGCGGATCAGCTTTTCGCTCAGCTCCATCAGATCGCCGGTATTTTCCATATTACTTCCTCTTAACGGTAGCTAATCAATTGCCCCTTCGGGCCGACGACATATTTGCGGATGTTGGACAGGCCCGCGGGTTTGCGTTCCTCCAACACTTGGTGCGGTTTGGCGGGCAGGATCAGGGCGCGGCGCGTTTGCGTGGCGCCGGTTTCGTTTTCCTGCAGGCCGAAATGGTCGAGTGTGTAGACCTCGCGCTCCACGCTGCCGAAGAAACCCGATTTTTCGGTGCGGACCGATCCCGACACCAGCGTTTCTACGGTCCAGGCCAGCGCCCAATCCTCGCCGGGGCCGCCGCCCGCCTCGGCCAAAACCTCGCGGAGAGGGCCGGATTGTTGCGTAAAGCTGTGGCTATACATCGGGCCAAGGTGGAAGCGACGCAGGAATTTCGGATGGAGATCGTCGAAATCCTCGTCAAAGCCTTGCGCAATCGTCACCAGCTTGAGCGAAGCAACCGATTGCGCCATCAAATGATCCTGCGCACGTGGCCAGCGACGTTCGTCGCGGGGCAGGGCGCGTTTGCCGGTATCTTCGACCATCATCACATAGACCGTCGGCAGGTTTAACTGGCTGTCATAGGCCGCCCAGTGCAACAAGTACCGTCGTCGTTCGTCCTTGTCGCCGATCCAATGTGCCTGCGGATCAGTCCGTGCCCAGAACATCGGCCCTGAGGCCAGATATTCGTAATAAAGACGCTGCGACATGGCATATTGCAGGCCCGTCGGAATCGTGTGTTCGTTGAGGATATGGCTGATCATATCCTGCTTCAGCTTGCCTTGCGTGGGCAGATTTTTCAGGTGGGATTCGACCTGCAAGGCGTCGTTCGCCATTTGCAGAACTTCCTGAAATATCGGGAAGCCGCTTTCGTGCTTGTCGATGGTCAGGCTGCCGGGCAGGTGGTTCGAAACCCGCCCCGCCATCAGATATTTGTTCGACAAGGCTGTGAAGGTCCCCGCTAAAGAACGCAGATACCCCACGAGGATTTCCGCCTCCGATCGGTCAATTTCACGTTCGGTGGCGGACATCTCGGCCACCTGTTCCAGATGGCTGATGATGCGTTCAAACTTGTTGAAATACCGCCGGGTCTCGACCGCAGACGTGAGCGGTTTATGGTCGAGGGTGACGTCCACTTACGCCCCGTACAGGTTCTTGTCGTGCTTTTCGACAATCTTTTCGAAGCGGCGCATGAAGCGTTCGTCGGATTTGGCTTTTTCCTCCAGAACCTTGCGAGCAAAGACCATGTGATCCTCGTGCGCTTCCATCATTTCCGCCATGCGCTGGTTCGTTGCCGATCCAATCGCCGCCATCGCGGATTGCGCTTCCTGGTCTGTCGCCACGCCGATCTCGTTGATCTTGTGGGCAACATCCTGCTGTTGCGCGGTCTTGAGCGATTTTGTCAGCGCATCATAGAGGACCACACGCTGTTTGGTGTCTGTCTGCAGCTTGTTGATCAGCACCATCTGCGTCGCCGCCTGGTTCTGTAAACTGTCCACCCACGATTTACCCTTTTCGATATAGCGTTCCAGCGTCTGGGATTTCGCCAGCTGCACCTGCTCCTGTTGGGCCAGTTCGTTATACTGGGCGTTCAGAGCCGCCAATTCGGTTTCCAGTTTGGTACGCGCCGCTGCATCCTGTTCGACGGAAATTTTATTTTCCAGCTCGATAATCTTCGGGTCCATCGCCTTTAACTCGGCCGTGATGCTTTCCAGCGTGCCGACTGTCGCCTCGCGCTCGTTCAGCGTTTCGGTCAGGTTATCGCCGACCTTCGCTTTATGTTCATTCAAGGTGTTCAACTGGGTTTGCAGCAAATTCACGATGATGTCGGATTTGGAGATCAGATCCTGTAACTTGTCATCGATCGAGGCCGTACGGATACGTTCCTGGCGCAGACTTTCCGAACGGTTCTTGTTGAACACGCCGATAAAGGTCTCCCACCCGGTTTTGTTCCGCATCTCATCGAAATCCTTGGAAAACGCCGCTGTGACGTCGTCGAGACCCATGATCAGCTCGGCAATGTTGGCGTTCATCATCTCGGTGTGCTGATGCACGTCGTCGAGCGTTGCGTTTTCGATATCGACGGCAATATCCTGTCCCGAAGACATTTTGGATTGTGCCTCTTCGATCTTGCTGGAAAGTTCGGCGATTTTCGACTGTGCAGCAGCGACTTCCTCCTGAGATTTCCGAATTTGCGCATCAAAATCAGCCATAGTTCCCTCATTTTTATGTCAATGTGACTTACATATATGTCTTTACAGAGAAAATACGAGCATCGCCGGTTAAAATCTATCGTTTTATGAACCGAAATCTGTGGATAATCCCACAAAACAGCCTTCCAAAGCCGGGTTGGGCATATTAGGTGAGGGCAGAGCGTAATTTCGGAGCATCTATGTCCTTTTTCTCGAAACTAAAACAGCGGCTGACCCGGTCCTCGTCCAAGCTGGACGAGGGATTGCAAGCGCTGATCGAAGAAGATGTCGCCGAGGAGGAAGAACTTGACGCGCCGATAGAGGAAATGGTTGTTCCAGAGCCAGAGCCAGAGCCAGAGCCAGAGCCAGAGCCAGAGCCAGAGCCAGAGCCAGAGCCAGAGCCAGAGCCAGA
>JBNLBF010000035.1:0-6823 GCA_050302475.1 Paracoccaceae bacterium | reverse complement strand
AACTCCGTCAGGCCCGAGGGCGTGACATGAACAGTCAGCTCGGTATTTTCGATGGTCGAGGACACAAGGGCGTCGCCCTTCTTGGCCTCGAGCACTCCGGCCAGATCCTGTAGCGCTTCGATCATAACGTCCCCTTAACGAACGATGGTACCGGTGCGGCGGATTTTCCGCTGCAACTGAAGGATACCGTATAACAAGGCCTCGGCCGATGGCGGGCAGCCGGGGACATAGACATCCACAGGCACAATCCGGTCACAGCCGCGCACAACGGAATAGGAATAGTGATAATAGCCGCCACCATTCGCGCACGACCCCATAGAGATCACGTAACGAGGTTCCGGCATCTGGTCGTAAACTTTGCGCAATGCCGGGGCCATTTTATTAGTCAAAGTACCAGCAACGATCATCAGGTCAGACTGGCGCGGGGATGCGCGCGGCGCCGTCCCGAACCGTTCCAGATCGTACCGCGGCATGGAGGTGTGGATCATTTCAACCGCACAACAGGCGAGACCAAACGTCATCCAGTGCAGCGACCCGGTACGGGCCCAGTTGATAATCTCGTCTGTGGAGGTCAGCAGGAAACCTTTGTCCGCCAGCTCGTTATTCAGGGCGGCCGTTGCGGCTTCCTTGTCAGCGCCAGCAGAATAGGCGTTTGTGTCTAATCCCATTCAAGGGCCCCTTTCTTCCACTCGTAAGCAAACCCGATCGTCAGGACGCCTAGGAACACAATCATCGACCAGAAGCCTAACACGCCAATATCCTTGAAGGCCGTGGCCCATGGGAACAGGAAGGCGATTTCCAGATCGAAGATGATGAACAGGATTGCGACCAGATAGAACCGCACGTCAAACCGCATCCGGCTGTCGTCGAACGGATCGAATCCGCATTCGTATGCGGATACTTTTTCCGGATCAGGATTTTTGACCGCGACGATTACCGCAGCCAGAATAAGAATTAGCCCCAGGGCAATCGCTAGACCGAGAAAGATGAGGATCGGGAGATATTCCATCAGGAAGGCTTCCAAGCTCGGGTCTCCTTATATACGGGCGCCTGTGGGGCGGCTTGAAAAGAGTCGGAACGGGTTTACCCCTGCCCATATAGGAGGTCAACTGACTCAGCCTTCAAATCGCTTGAATCTCTACAGATTCTGACGATTCATTCCGAACTCCCCCAATGTTCAAACCCGAGCCTTTTAGTTGGGTAAGCAAATGTTTCAAACATGGCGGGATATTGCCGCAATTGTTGCAGAAACCCACCCGAATCCTCACAGCACCTGCTGATTTTCTGACAGACAGTAACCGCCACGTGAACTCACCCGTTCGTGAGTGGTGCGTGTGGTTTCCCGCAAGTTACCACCCCGTTAGTCGCAAGACTGATTTGAACAAATTCAAAAGGGAATATGACACATGTCTAACACTGTTATGAAATCCGTTGCTCTGGCTGGCGCTGTTTCGGCTGCTCTCGCTGGTTTCTCCACCGTTGCTTCCGCTGACAGCCATGCTGGCGCTCAGGAAAAGTGCTACGGTGTTTCGCTTGCTGGTGAAAATGACTGCGCCGCTGGTCCGGGCACGACCTGTGCAGGCACCTCGACTGTTGATTATCAGGGTAACGCCTGGACGATGGTTCCGGCTGGTACCTGCGTAAGCATGGAACTGCCTGAAGGCCGCATGGGTTCGCTGGAAGCACTGGATCGCGACCTGCCGGCATAAGCTTTTGCTTATTACGGAGCCCGCAAGTTGGTGTGCGGGCTCCGATTCTGTTATACCTGCTGCATGGATAAGATGATGAAAGAGCTTTCAACCCTCCCTCAACGTGCTGGTGTCGGATATAAATCGGTGCATCTGGACGGTATTCTCGCAGATATCAATCACGTCGGCTGGCTGGAAGTTCATGCCGAAAACTACATGGGCGCAGGGGGACCGCAAATCGGGCAGCTGAAATATCTGCGCGAACGTTTTCCCATCTCGTGCCACGGTGTTGGCTTGTCGATCGGTTCCGAGGGACCGCTGGACAAGGAACATCTGCAACGGCTGAAAAAACTGGTTGGCTGGCTGGACCCGGCAATGTTTTCAGAACATCTCGCCTGGTCAACACACGAGACCGGCTACATGAACGATCTGCTGCCGGTGCCTTATAACGAGGAAACGCTGGCCAAGGTGGTTGCGCATATTGACGAAGTACAGGAAACGGTTGGTCGCCAGATGTTGCTGGAAAACCCATCGACTTACGTGGCCTTCACGGACACCACCATGTCAGAGATTGATTTCCTGAAAGAGATCGTAGCCCGCACCGGCTGTGGATTGCTGCTGGATGTGAACAATGTGTTTGTGTCCTCGACCAATCAGCAAACCTCGCCTGAAGACTATATCGACGCTTTCCCGGTTGACCATGTTGGTGAAATCCATCTAGGGGGACATGAAGCGCAAGAGGATGACTTTGGCGATCCCCTATTGATCGACAGCCACAACAACCCGGTCGTTGACCCGGTCTGGACGCTTTACGAGCGGCTGGTTGGCCGGACAGGCCCAATTCCAACATTGATCGAATGGGACAACGACATCCCGGAATGGCCGGTTTTGGCAAACGAAGCCCGACTGGCCGACGAAATTATGCAACGCACACGACAGGCTGCGTGATGCAGGTCGAATTTGGCAAAGGCTTGCTGGACCCGGAGATGCCGGTTCCCGATGGGATCATCGGTCCCGGCGGTCGTCCGGCAGGCCGTCGATACAATGTCTATCGCAACAATGTTGTGGTCAGCCTCAGCGAAGCATTGGCGTCCGCCTTCCCGGTTGTCCGTTCGCTTGTCGGAGAAGAGTTTTTTAATGCTCTTGCCGGGGTTTTTGTTCGCCAGCATCCGCCGACCTCACCTTTGATGATATATTACGGTGAGGATTTCCCGGCATTTCTGGAAAGCTTTCCCCCAGCACAACAGGTGGCTTACCTGCCTGACATCGCCCGATTGGAATATGCCAGACGCGAAAGTTACCACGCCGCAGACGCAGCCCCCTGCCCGCCCGAAAAACTCGCGCTACTGGAATCAGACGGGGTGGAAAATCTAACGCTTCACCTGCATCTATCACTCCGTATCATCCGTTCGACCTATCCTGTTTTTTCGATCTGGCGCTTCAATAGCACCGAGGACAAATCCCCGATTCCTCAGCAACCGGAAACCGTATTGATCGCCCGTCCGGCGGATCAGCTGAGCATGCGTACAATTTCTGAAAGTGCCGTGGCTTTTCTGGAATCGCTGGCAACCAATCCCCTTGGGGTGGCGGTGGTATCAGTCACCGAAACCCATCCCGATTTCGATCTGACCGCGAATCTGACGGAAATCCTCCGATCCGGATTGTTGGTCGACATTAGCTAAGGACAGGTAAATGCGTAAACTTTTCGATCTTCACGACAGGATATTTGCATCCATTTCAAACGCCCTGTCGCCTTGGTTTATTCCAACAGCGGCCCGATTCACTTTCGCATCCGTTCTGCTGTTTTTCTTCTGGAACTCCGCCAAGACAAAACTGGACGGTCCGTTTACGCTGTCGCTTGGATCCTACGCGCAGATTTTTCCTAAGAAGCTGGAGGCGCTCGGATATGACATTTCTCAGGTGTCATTTCTGGACACGCTGATTGTTTATGCCGGCACCTATGCAGAATTCATCCTGCCCACCCTGATTGTGATCGGGTTATTCACGCGCCTTGCTGCAGTTGGGATGATCGGCTTTATCCTCGTCATGACACTAGTCGATATCACCGGACACGATCTGGATGCGGCAACGATTGGCGCGATGTTTGACCGTCACGCCTACGGGTTGGTCATGGACCAGCGCCTGCTGTGGATATTCGTGCTGCTTATGTTGGTTGTAAAAGGCGGCGGCCCGCTATCGCTTGATCGTCTGATCAAGCTGAAATGAGGTGTGCGGGGGAGACATCCCCCGCATGCTTTTGATTAGAAATTGATGTAGTCGATGAATTCTTCCATCACGATCTGCCACCAATCAACTGTGTCGTTGAAATTGTCGACCGATACGCCACCGCGAAGGTTGTAATCCATTTCCAGACGCGGATCGCTTTCATCATCCAGATAGACTTTACCCCAGCGCTTGTTGCGATTGAAATCCTGCGCGCTGGTCAGGGACATGCCATCGACCATGTCAAACGCTGAACTGAACTGAATCGCCTGACATTCGGCATTGTCCAGGCAGTCATAGAAAAAGATATCAAAATCATAGCCATGCGCCGAAGACATGATCATCGGGTCACCGACATTGTCGGTCGTGATTTCTGCAGGAAACCCCATTTCTTCGAGCAGCGCCGCGATCACTTCGGGATCTTCGGCATAGACCATTTCCTGGGCAGTCGCAGCGACCGGTGCAAAGGCAACCAGTCCGGCAAATATTACGTTACGAAACATCAAGGATTTCCTCCGTCAAAGTCATTACGGCGAAACCTTAGCAAAGAGTTTCACAAAACTGTATGATTTTTTCGGGAAAAGTGGCGCGGTTGACGGGGCTCGAACCCGCGACCTCCGGCGTGACAGGCCGGCACTCTAACCAACTGAGCTACAACCGCCAATGCCAAGGCACTTTCGTGCGTGAGGGCGCTTTTATGATTGCAGGTGAGGCGCGTCAAGCGCTTCCCTGCGCAAAATCAGTATTTCCCGGATTTTTCTGCATTTCTGTTTTTCACGCCTTTCAGGCATGTCAAACCCGATGATCCCATCTTTGGGCGGAAATGATCAATTCTGTCCGATCACACGAGCGACGGAATGCTCGGACGAGAAATACGCGATCGTTTTCTCCAACCCTTCCTGTAAAGGGACAACAGGCGTCCAGTCCAGTTTTGCCGAGACCTTCCCGATATCCGGACGTCGACGGGTCGGATCATCTTTGGGCAATGGGCGATAAACCAGTTTGCTGGGGCTGCCTGTCAGCGACAGGACCAACTCCCCGAGCTCCGAAATGGTGAACTCACCGGGATTGCCAACATTGAAGACTTCGCCACCAATGCCATCTGCTGCGCCGATCCGTAACAGCACTTCCACCATGTCAGAAACATAGCAGAAGCTTCGTGTGTTGCTGCCATCCCCATAGATCGTGATATCGCGGCCTTCCAGCGCCTGTGTGATGAAATTAGACACCACACGCCCATCATTGCGCGCCATCCGGGGACCGTAAGTGTTGAAGATTCGCGGAAGGCGGACATCAACCCCGTGCATCCGGTGATAGTCGTACGCAAGGGTCTCGGCTGCGCGTTTCCCTTCGTCATAGCAGGATCGTTCGCCGACCGGGTTGACGTTGCCCCAATAGGTCTCTTTCTGCGGATGTTCCAGCGGATCGCCGTAAACCTCACTTGTTGAGGTGTGAACCAGCCGCGCGCCTGTCTCTTTGCAATATTCCAGCAGGTTCGCCATCCCCAGGATCGACGTCCGCCATGTCCCGATTGGATCCGCCTGGTAATGTACAGGCGAGGCCGGGCAAGCCATGTTGAAGATCAAATCGAAGCTGCCGTCGATCGGGTCGCTGACATCTTTTTCGACAAAATGGAATCGATTATGTCCGCTGGCCGGACTGAAATTTGATCGGCATCCCGTATGCAAATTATCGATCACGGTGACGGACGCGCCCAAGGCCAGCAAGGCGTCAACCAGATGAGAGCCGATGAAACCAGCGCCGCCGGGAACCAGCACGCGTTTACCCGAATAATATTCCATTCACTCTTCCCAACAGGTTCAAATTGGTTTTCCGGCGCTCGACCGAATTCTTTTAAACATCAATTTTCCAATCGATGTCCGCGCCTTGTAGGCAATCTTGCCGCGCGATTAAAGAATTTTTAACTATCAATTCAATTTTGCCTGTGGCTCACGCGCGACTGCCGCACAGCATTCCCCGTTCGAAGGGGGAATGTCGGCCGACGATTTTCCGCGAAGTGAGGTAGAAGTGGTGGGTGATGAGAGACTCGAACTCCCGACATCTTCGGTGTAAACGAAGCGCTCTACCAACTGAGCTAATCACCCGGTGCGCAGGCTGATAAACCGAAAGGCGCGGAGCCGCAAGACCCCAATATCATACCTGTGCGAATTTTTGCGAACAGTGCCGCCCCGTCTGGGCGACACCAAAGGTTAATGTGCGGTTGCACTACCGCTCGTGTCCGCCTTTGCACTGGCAGCAGCGGCCTTGGCGGCCTCTTCAACCTCGTCCCATTCGATGGCTTCGGGCATTTCGACCAGTGCGATTTTCAGGACATCCATCACATCCGAAACCGGGATGATTTTCAGCCCGTCTTTGACAATATCCGGGATCTCTTTCAGGTCCTTTTCATTGTCTTCGGGGATCAGCACCGTTTTTATACCGCCGCGCAATGCTGCGAGGAGTTTTTCCTTCAGTCCGCCAATCGGTAGTACATTGCCGCGCAGCGTCACCTCACCCGTCATGGCAATGTCGCGATGCACAGGAATGCCTGTTACAACCGACACGATGGAGGTCACCATGCCGATCCCGGCGCTGGGTCCATCTTTCGGCGTCGCACCTTCGGGGACGTGGACGTGAATGTCGAATTTCTCGAACTCCGGCGGTTTGATGCCAAGGGTCGTGGATTTGGACCGTACGAAAGAAGACGCCGCTTCGATCGATTCCTTCATCACATCGCCCAGCTTACCGGTGGTTTTCATCCGGCCTTTGCCCGGCAATTTCAGCGCCTCAATCTGCAACAGATCGCCGCCGACTTCGGTCCAGGCCAGACCGGTCACAACCCCGACTTGATCCTTTTCCTCAGCAAGGCCAAATTTGAACCGGCGCACACCCAGATAATCACCGAGATTTTC
>JBNLBF010000034.1:0-11243 GCA_050302475.1 Paracoccaceae bacterium | reverse complement strand
CCATGGTGCGGGCACCGACGGCATTCGTGACCATCGGTATGGCCCGCGCGAGCGCTACACCGGCGTGCTTCGTGCGGAGTTGGGTGAAGATTGGCAAGTGATCGAGGAAGGTCTAGGCGGGCGCACGACTGTCAGCGATGATCCGGTCGAAGGCGCGGACCGCAATGGCCGCACTTACCTGAAACCCTGCATAGAAAGCCATTGGCCACTGGATATGATCACGATCATGCTGGGCACAAACGACCTGAAACGCCGCTTCAACAAGGACGCGCCGGAAATTGCCCGCGGTGTCGAAGCGCTGGTCAAAGATATCAAAGCCATGAAGCCAGGACGCGGCGAAACCACCCCCGAGATCCTGATCATCTGCCCGCCGGTTATTCTACCCGAGCCACCGGGATTTCATCATATGTTCGATGGCGGTCACGAGACCTCCAAAAACCTGCCAGCCGAATATCGCCGCATTGCCGATCTGCAGGAGGTGCATTTCCTCGACGCCAACGATCACATCACCTCCAGCCCAAAAGACGGCATCCATTTCGAGGTTGAGGAGCATACGAAACTGGGCAAAGCGATTGCGCAAATGGTCCAAAAGATATTCTGACTGCAGACAGGCTGCTTATGCTGGCTCAAGCAGTTCCGCCAAGGTCTGCTTCAATGGATCGAGATGCGACTCAAATGCTTTCCACCTGTCAACGGAGGAACGATACAGAGGCTGACGAACCTGCCATTTTGAAATAGTTTTCACCGACAAATCAGTTCTATTGGTGTCCAGGCAGGACTCGTCCCAATTCAACCCCAGATACTCGATCAGGGCGCGGGTTCCACTTTCCGGATCAGATAAAAACGTCTCATAGTTCAGTTCATGTATCTTGATGTTCAACGCAGAATCCCAATGGGCCATCAACCGTTTATAACCAAGATAATATGCACCCAAAGACGACAGATCATTCGCATGTGAATGATCACCATGCTCGAAATAATTGGTGTAATAAGAAACGCAATTATCCAACGGATGCCGTGTACAATGGATAACCTTTAGGTTCGGAAATAACAGATTGGCCAAACCAAGCGACTCGAAGTTGAATGGCAGTTTGTCGGTGATCCGGGTGTTTCTTCCGGCTCTTTCTGATATGTGTCGCAGGTAGTGGTCGGATATCTTACCAATATTTTCTTTGGAAAGTTTGTGAACAGCTTCGAACAGTGCTTTACCAGGCACTGATGGCCTTTCCAGCGCACTTAGCATATCTCTCAGGTATGTTACTTCACCTGCACCCGATATATCTTTGTGCCGGGAACAAATCGTTTCGACCAGTGTCGTCCCCGACCGCGGCATCCCTACGATGAGAACAGGAACATTTGAACTGTTCCCAAACTCCTGCTTTTTGGCGATCAAATCGTGAGTAAATGTCTCTATGATAGCCCCGATATGTTTATCGAAAGCTTGAACATTAAATTTCTGATTGCTTTGCTTTTTGACGTTTTCAAGTAGGTTAAATGCCTTCGATATTTCGTTCTGATCGATCAGCGCTTTGGCTGTGGCATATATGAATCTGGTGTGTTTTCGCTGACCTTCTGACAGAGACTGCTCAGCCAATGTCGACATATACTTTGGCAGTGGATCTTCGGCGGAGAATTTGTTTACACCTGCATATCCCGTTAAGGCGAACGTCTCATTCGCATCTTTTAACGCCATAACGTTTTCAAAAATCTTTTTGGCCTCATCAATCTGCCCGATCTCTATCAAATAATCAGCCATTTGCAGATGCAACGATGTCATCTCCGGTTTGATAGATATTGCCTGCTTCAGAGTCGCAATCGCTGTCGTGGCATCATTCGATTCATAATACGCACCAGCCAGCATTTTCCACAGATCTGCACGCGAATTGTCCAATGTCAGCGCTTTTCTCAACTGTGCGATTGCGCTTTGGTATTTCTTCTGTTTCGCCAATGCTGTTGCCAACCCCTGCATCAGTCCGATGTCTCGGGGTTTTTGCGACAACATCTGTCGAAAACATTTCGCAGCCTGATCAAACTTACCCATGTTAAGCGACGTCATTGCCAACAATTGCAGCGCATCAAAATTATTGCGGTGGGTTTTCAACACCGATTTTATCGCTGCTTCCGCGCCGACAAAATCTCTGTTTTTCATTGCATTGGCCCCGCGGCGCAGGGTTGTCGAGATTTGATTTTCGTTTTGGACAGTTGCGCGTTTCATGGCCAATATTCGGCTTAAGTAATAATTGCACCTTACGGGGAAAGAGTAGTTGATTCCAGATGCATTGATTGACATCTACATCTGGAGTTTTCATCCTTAGCGCTTCGGATATGAACCGCTCCGTTACCACTGTGAAAGAGGGAAAAATGCCAATTCGTGCAACTGTCTGGGGCGAGAACGTCCATGAACGGAAAAACAAGGTCGTCGCGGAAGTATATCCCGACGGGATGCACACGCAAATTGCCAAACTGCTGAGCGAAGATAGCAATATCCAGACCCGCACCGCCACGCTGGAACAACCCTCGCACGGGTTGACGGATGAGGTGCTGGCCGAAACGGATGTGCTGCTATGGTGGGGTCACGCGGCGCATGGTGATGTCGCCGATGAGATCGTCGAAAAGGTAGCAACCCGCGTTTGGCAGGGCATGGGGCTAATATTGCTACATTCGGCGCATTTCTCGAAAATCTTCAAACGCGTCATGGGCACGCCGTGCGCCTTGTCTTGGCGAGAAGCCGGCGAGCGCGAGAGGCTGTGGGTCACAAACCCCAGCCACCCGATCGCCGCCGGATTGCCGCAGCATTTCGAGCTTGAAAACGAAGAAATGTATGGCGAACCTTTCTCTGTCCCCGAACCGCTAGAAACCGTTTTCATCAGCTGGTTTCAAGGCGGTGAAGTTTTCCGTTCCGGCCTGACCTACCGTCGTGGAGCGGGCAATGTATTCTATTTCCGCCCGGGGCATGAAACCTACCCCACCTATTACAATGAAAATGTCGGCAAGGTGCTGCGCAATGCGGTCAACTGGGCGTACAATCCGCTGCCTGATATCGCAGATCCGACCGACGCCCCGAACGTCCCGGTTGAAAAGGCGCTGGAACCGATTGAGGAACGAGGGCCTAAACTCCACGCCAAGGGCGAGAAAGGACTCCGTTGATGCGTATCCTTATCATTGGAACGGGCGGCATGGCTCGTCAACACGCTGAAAAATTCTCTTCTATCGAGGGAGTCAGCGTTGTTGCCGGAGTTGATGTTGATGCCGAAAAACTGGCGGTATTCTGCAAGAAATACGATATTCCTAACCAGTTTTCGACACTGGCGGACGCGCTGGAATGGGGCGAATTCGATGCGGTGGCCAACGTGACGCCCGACGCGATTCACTACCCGACGACCATGCCGGTGATTGCGGCAGGCAAGCATATCTTCTGCGAAAAACCGCTGGCACAGAATTACGCCCACGCCCAGGAAATGACCGATGCTGCCAACGCTGCCGGTCTGGTGGCGATGGTCAACCTCACCTATCGCAATGTAGCGCAAATCCACAAAGCGCGAGAGCTGGTGGAAAGCGGGGCTATTGGCGATGTGAAACATATCGAGGCCTCCTACCTGCAAAGCTGGCTGGTGCAGGACCTGTGGGGCAAATGGGACGAGGAAGATCAGTGGTTGTGGCGCTTGTCCACCGCACATGGATCAAACGGGGCGCTTGGGGATATCGGCATCCATATCCTTGATTTCGCTGTGTTCGGCGCCTGTCAGGATATCAACAATATCTATTGCCGCCTGCACACGTTTGACAAAGCGCCGGGGAACAAGATCGGGGAATATGTGCTGGATGCCAACGACAGTTTCGCGATGAGCGTTTCCTTCGACAATGGTGCCATCGGAACGATCAGCGCCACGCGGTTTGCCTCCGGCCATATCAACGATCTGCGCGTCCGCATCTACGGCGACAAAGGCGGGATTGAAGTTAACCACCGCCCCGACGGATCCGACATCAAGGTCTGTCTGGGTGACGACGTCAAGACTGCAAAATGGACCGAACTGGAGGTCGATCCCGTGATCACCAACTACCAGCGTTTCGTCGACGCTGTACGCGCGGGCAAGACGGCAGAACCATCATTTGCCCACGCGGCGCGGTTGCAAAAGGCGCTGGATCAAAGTGTGGTCTCGGACCATCGATCCGAGGATCAGGACGTCTAGCGCGCGTCGCTTTCAAGGTTTAACCACGCAACCTCGGCAGCCGTCAGCTTGACGGTCAGCGAGGGCAGCGTGGTGACCAGCTCACCCGCGGAACGCGGACCGATCAGGGCAATCGACGGGAAGGTTTGCGCGATCACCCAAGCTGTGGCGATATTGTGGGTTTCGACCCCGCGCTCTGCTGCCAGCGTTTCCGCACGGCGGCGGCGTTCGGCATTGTTTTTCGACCCAAAGCAGGTCTCCGGCGCGGAATCCACCGGCAACCGATTACGCAACTCCTCGGGCAGGAAATAGCCGCGCGCCTGAGACGACCATGACATATGCGCGGTGTTTGTCTCGCGCAGGAACGTCAAAGCCTCCGGCGTGTTGGATGACAGACACCCGGCCCATACGGGTTTCTCCATCACCGCCAGCGACAGGTTGTTATTTAGTATCCGCAAGGGCTCCAACCCGTTCGCCTCCGCATAGGTATTGGCGTCCTGAAACCGTTCGATGGTCCAGTTCGATCCGCCAACAATGCCGATTAGCCCTTCGTCACGCAATTCGTTTAAGGCATCAACAAATTCATCAACCGGCACATCCAGATTGTCTCGGTGCATGATATAGATTTCCGCCTTTTCAGACCTTGTCCGTTCCAGCGACATTTCCAGCTCGGTCCGGATTGTACGTGGCGTGCAGTATGGAGAGTGCGCGCCTTTTACGATCACCGTTGCCTGATCCCGAACTCCTCGTGCATGCAGCCATTCCGACAAAACTGTTTCGTGTAGGCCCTTCGCATAGTGAGCTGCCGTGTCAAATGTCCGCCCGCCAGCCTCCCAATAGGCGTCCCAGACGACGGCTCCGGCACCGATATCATTCTTATTGTCGCAGCCCATCACCAAGCTGGACACCGGGAGACCGCACACATCTTGCGCGGGAATTTGCGGCAGCCCTTTGGGAAGCACACCGGGCAACACGCGGCTGGTCGCCGGGATTTCGGTAAAGACTTTGTATCCGACCTGATGCCGCCACATGTCCAGTACCGTATTGTTCCCTATACTGTCGGCATGGCCACAGGCAGGCGCAGGCGCTTCTGTCAGACCATCAGCAATCGCGCGACTGGCGAGTTCGGCCTCGAACGCGAACAGGTGTTCGGGATGTTTGTGTTCCTCCACCCGCTCCTCGCCATCCGCGATCACAGTCAGCTTGATGTCCGAAGGCCCGGCATTGCGTCCCGGCACCCAAGGGTCATGCACGATGATCCGGCCACTGTCGCCCATTATCACTGCAATATTATCCATCTGTAACTGTACTGCCGTCGCTATATCCGCTGTGAACCCGTTGGCAAATTTCATCACAGCATAGGCGGTTTCGTCGACCCCCGTTGCGCCGATGGTGCCAGTCCCTTTGAACTCCACCGGCTCGGCCACATGTGTCCCGGCCGAGGCCCCGGCGATCAGCCGCGCAAACGACACCGGATAACCGCCGACATCCAGAATACCGCCGCCCCCCAGCGCCGGGTCCATCAGGCGGGACTTTGGGTCTTTGGGTCCGGCAAAACCAAACGTCACACGGACATGTTTCAGCGTGCCAATCTCACCGGATTTGATGATCTCCAACACCCGCGCGATCTGCGGGTGGCAGCGATACATGAACGCCTCCATGAAAAAGACGCCCTCCTGCTTGGCCGTTTCAACCATCGCCGTGACTTCTGCCGCTGTCAGGCCAGCGGGTTTTTCACACACCACAGGTTTTCCGGCGCGCATCGCCATGATCGACAGTTCCGCATGCCACGGATGCGGGGTGGAGATATAAATCGCGTCCACATCCGGGTCCGCGCAAATCGCCTCGTAACTATCGTACCGCTTGCCCTCGGCAATGCCGTAATCGTCGCCAAATTCCTTGCGCCGCGCCGCTGTGCGGCTGGCAATCGCGATTAACTCGCCCGAAGGGGCTTCTTTCAGTCCGTCTGCAAAATTATGCGCAATGCTACCGGGGCCGATAATGCCCCACCGTGTTATTGTCATGAAACCCTCCCAGAATTCGGCTTGTATTACCGTTACTATTTCCCTCGGCAGGTGCAAGAGCTAGATTTTTTCCTTGTCTCAACCTACCACACATTTTTCCGGTGTTCTCGCCATCGTGACACTGTTAAAACCCACAGGCAGGAGGAGAATATGACACCTGAATGGATAGCCGTCGACTGGGGCACCAGTAACCTGCGTGCTTGGGCGATGCAGGGCGACACACCGGTGGCCGAGGTCGTGTCTGACAAAGGCATGGGATCGCTGGCCCCCGATGCGTTTGAATCCGCCTTGCTAGAGGTCATCGAACCTTGGCTCGACGCGCCCAAAACCGTTGTCGCCTGCGGAATGGTCGGGGCAAAACAAGGCTGGTGCGAGGCCCCCTACATCCCAGTCCCCGCCAAACCCACTGACGCTGCAAAGATCATCACTGCGCCCGCGAAAGACCCGCGCATATCCGTCCAGATTCTCCCCGGCATGTCACAAGCTACACCCGCAGATGTCATGCGCGGCGAGGAAACGCAGATCGCTGGCTTGATCGCGCAGAAACCGGATTTCGATGGCGTTGTCTGCCTGCCCGGCACGCACACCAAATGGGCGCGTATCAGCGCCGAGGAGGTCGTGAATTTCCAGACTTACATGACCGGAGAGCTGTTCGCCCTTCTGTCCAAACAGTCCGTCCTGCGCCATTCTGTTGGGGAGGGTTGGGATGACGACGCCTTCACCGACGCCCTGTCGAACACGATCTCTCGCCCTGAAAGCTTCGCAGCCAAAGCCTTTTCGCTCCGGGCCGAAAGCCTGCTCGCCGACCTTACGCCCGCCACTTCCCGTGCGCGGCTGTCAGGGATGTTGATCGGCATGGAACTCGCCGCCGCTCGCCAATATTGGCTGGGTCAGCATGTCGCGATTATCGGCGACCAGAACCTGTCGAAAACCTACCAGTCGGCACTGGCGACCCAAGGGTTGCAAGCAGAATTGCTGGATGCCCAAACCCTCACTCTCGCCGGCCTCACCGCCGCCTATCGGAGCCTGACATGACAAACCTTGTCGCCATTCTTCGTGGCATCCGCCCAGACGAAGCCCTGCCCATCGCCGAAGCGTTGATCAACGCCGGGATTACCAAGATCGAAGTTCCGCTGAACTCGCCCGATCCACTGGACAGCATCGCCGCGATGGTACGCGAATTTGGCGATCAGGCAGAATTCGGAGCGGGCACCGTTCTGCAACCAATGCAGGTTAGTGAGGTTGCCGATACAGGCGCAAAAATCATCGTGTCGCCGAATTGCAATCCGGAGGTGATCAAGGCAACAAAAGCGTTCGGCATGGTCTCTTACCCCGGCGTGATGACACCAACGGAATGTTTTGCAGCACTGGATGTTGGGGCGGATGTCCTGAAAATCTTTCCGGGCTTCAAACTTGGTCCCGACGGGCTGAAAGCCATCCGTGCTGTCCTGCCGCCGGAAACGCAGATTTACATTGTTGGCGGTGTCACCCCTGACAATATGGGCACCTATATTGATGCCGGTGCCAACGGTTTTGGTATTGGAAGCGACCTTTACAAACCGGGATTTACGGCCAACGACGTCGCCGCGCGGGCGCAGGCATTCACCGAAACTCTAAACAAGATTTAGCTCTAGGCGCCACAAGGATAATCCAGCATATGCGCATCTGTATCGGCACCATCACCCGCAATCGCAAGAATGGTCTGCGCGATTTGGTAAATTCCTATTGTCAGATGCAGGTCCCGGCAAATTGTGAATTGGTATTCGCGGTCGTGGAAAACGATAGCGAACAAACGGTCGCGGAAATTCTTGAACCTTTGAAATCTGTCGGCGAGGTTCATTACGAACTCGAACCGCAGCACGGCATTCCATTTGCCAGAAACCATGTCCTTGATATCAGCCTGCGCGAGACTTGCGATTTTACGACCTTTGTGGATGACGATGAAACCGTCACCGAGGACTGGTTGGTAACGCTTTTTGGGCATATGCAAGCCAACAATCTCGATCTGGTCGGCGGTCCGATGAAATTGCATGACTGTCCGCCCGAGGCCTCAGCACTTAACGCCTGCATTTGGCGTGGGGTCGACCGCTGGCGGCGCGGAATTAACAATAACGCCATCCGGCTGGTAAAAAATGGCCGCGAGGATGAGGTCGTCATCTGCACAAACAATTGGATGGTCAGAAATGCGTTTCTCGAACGCACAAACATCCGGTTTGATGAAGCCCTCGGGCTGTCGGGCCTGTCAGATATTGTATTTTATAATGCGGCAAGATTGGTGACGGAACGCACCGGATGGGTTTCGGACGCCGTTGCCTATGAAACGCAACCCTTGTCGCGTTTGACGCCGAAATATCAGTATTTACGCGGGCGGGATCAATCGATTGCCCGTTTCTATATGAGTTACGATAAGGTGACGGTGAAACTCCTGTTTCAGTCGATTAGATACGTCGCCAAGATGGTTTGGTTATCCTTTAAATTGTTCGTCACCGCGCCCTTTAAACAGTTCGACACTTTATCACTGGCATGCCGGTATTTTGGTATGGCTGTCGGGCGGATCAAAGCAATTTCCGGGGTGAGGTCGAAACATTACCAAAACGTGCATTCTGTTTGAGGGTTCGGTTGGTTTCAGCGCATCTTTGACCAATTCTTCTTGATAAAACGCTGACAAATTGCCAACATTGTTGGCATGGAACATAAACGCAAAATCGTCTCCTCCCGCCATTTGGCCGAGGGGGAAAACTGGCAGATGTCAGAATTCGAATATGGCCTGATCGTTGCCTATAACGGCTTCTCGCGCTGGATCGCGCGCTGCATGGCCGCGTCGGGGAATGTGGACCTCGGCCCGCTGGAAATTCTGGTCCTGCACAATGTGAACCACCGCGAACGCGCCAAACGGCTGGCGGATGTGTGTTTCATGTTGAATATCGAAGACACGCACACCGTCAATTACGCGTTAAAAAAACTGCTAAAGGCGGGGTTGGTGAGCGCGGAAAAGGTCGGTAAAGAAATGCATTATTCCACGACACCCGAGGGGGTGGAACTGTGCGAAGCCTACCGTGAAACGCGCGAACAATGTCTGACGGATGGTCTGTCGGTGGAGGGCGAAACGCTCAGCGAAATCGCCGCGACGCTACGCTATCTGTCGGGTGTTTACGATCAGGCCAGCCGCGCGGCGTCATCCTTTTGACATCAAGGATGGCAGGATCGTCACGATTTCCGGCACAGCGATGATCAGGCCGACCGCCGCCAGCAGCAACAGGAAAAACGGTAGGGCGGATCGGGCCACCGAAAGGATATTGATCCCCGTCAGCCCTTGGATCACGAACAGGTTAAAGCCAACCGGCGGCGTGATCTGCGACATCTCCACCACGATCACCAGATAAATCCCGAACCACAACGGATCGATCCCCGCCCCGTCGATCATCGGCATGATGATGGAGGTTGTTAGGACAACCACCGAGATGCCATCCAGAAAACACCCCAGCACGATGAAAAACACCGTCAGCGCTGCCAGCAGCGCCAGCGGGGAAAGGTCGAACGCGCCAATCCACATGGCCAGTTCACGCGGGATCCCTGTAAACGCCATGCCTTTGGTCAGGAACGCCGCCCCGCCCAGAATGAAGGCGATCATGGCAGATGTGACGGTTGCGCCCATCAGCGCTTCGCCCAGCATTTTCCGGCTTAAACTACCGCTCCGCCACGCCAGCACCACCGAAAACACAACGCCCAGCGCCGCCGCATCAGCGGGTGAGGCGATGCCGGCATAGATCGACCCGATGATCGCCACGATCAGCAGCAGTATCGGGATTAACCGGCGCGAGGCGACCAGTTTTTCGCGTAGCGTATAACTCTCCGCCTCCGCCGGAATACTCTCCGGCGACATCAGCGCGCGTACGACGACATAGCCGCCAAACATCGCGACCAGTATGACCCCCGGCAGGATCCCCGCGATAAACAACCGCGCAATCGACTGGTCCGTCGCAACGCCGTAAACAATCAGAATGATCGAGGGCGGGATCAGTAGCCCCAGCGTCGCCGACCCGGCCAGCGTGCCGATCACCAGCCGCTCGGGATAGCCGCGGTCCTTCAACTCCGGTACGGACATTTTGCCGATGGTTGCTGCCGTCGCTGCGGACGATCCCGACACAGCAGCAAAGATCGCGCAACCGATCACGTTCACATGCAGCAATCGCCCAGGGAGCCGCGATAGCCAGGGCGATAGGCCTTTGAACATATCCTCGGACAAGCGGGACCGCAGCAAAATCTCCCCCATCAGGATAAACAGAGGCAGCGCCGCCAGCGCATATGCATGACTATGCCCCCAGAGAGAGGTCGCCAGAACCTGCCCAACCGACGTGTTCGCAAAAAAGAAGATCGCTACGAACCCGACGGTCATCAGCGCGAACGCCACCCAGACGCCCAGCGCCAGAAGGCCCAGCAGCAGTGCCAGCAGCATCAGCATGATCAAAGGATCGGACATCATTCCTCCCCCGTGTCGGCAATCACCGGATCGGCGCTGTTAACGCTTTGCCAGATCAGGTCCAGCAGCGCGATGGTCAGGATCACCAGCCCCGCCGCGACGGGCAGTTGCACGATCCAGATCGGGATCGCCACCATGCCGGTGGACAGGTCACCAAACTGCAAGGACTCGCCAATCAGCCGGATCATGAACCATGACCCCGCCCCCGACAGCAGCGCCGCCAACACCAGCGAGAAAACCTCCGCCACCTTGCGCCAGCGCCGCCCCATCCGCCCGACGACCAGCGTCACACGGATATGCCCGCCCTGCGTCAGCGTATAAGCCAGCGCCAAAAAGGACGCCGCCGCCAGCGCATAACCCGCGAAATCTGTGTAGGAGGGAATGAACCAATTAATGCGGGCACCCGACAGCCGGGTGATCAGGTTCAACACAACCTGTGTTGATACGATCAGGCAGATAAACACGATACAGGCGGCGGCCAAATAGCCGCTCCACCGATATAATCTGTCCAGAATTACCCGCATACTGCCCTCGCATGTAAAACGGGCCGAGGTTACCCCCGGCCCATTC
>JBNLBF010000033.1:0-13383 GCA_050302475.1 Paracoccaceae bacterium | reverse complement strand
AGGCCGCGGGTTTCGCGCAGGTAGTCCAGCAGGGTCATCGTCGGATCAGGATTATCCAGCGCCACCTCTTCACCATTCAGCAAAAACCGGATCATCAGCTGCCCCTGTAGGTCGAATAGCCGTAAGGCGATAGAAGCAGGGGCACATGGAAATGGGAATCCTCGGCCATCGTGAAGCGGATCGGGATATCGTTCAGGAACTTCGGCGCGTCGGGGCGCTCGTTATGATTGTCGAGATAGGCGCCGGTGTGGAAAATCAGCTCGTACTCGCCTTGCTTGAATTTGCCGTCAGGAAGGATTGGGGTGTCGGTGCGGCCATCACTATTCGTCACAGCCTCTGCCACTTTGTAGTGGGCGTTGCCCCGAACCTCGTACAAGGCGATACGGATACCCTCCGCCGGAACGCCCCGCGCGGTGTCAAGAACATGCGTTGTCAGCTTTCCCATTCGACCCCCGTTTTGATTCCTTAAACCAAAAGGTCAACCAAAACGGACCGACTTGGCAAGGGGAAGTGGATTGACACCAGTATACGTATGTATACTTATGGCGCATGCTAACCGCTCTCCACCATGTTCAACTGGCCATGCCCAAAGGCGAAGAGGATCGCGCCTGGGCATTCTATGGCGAGTTGCTGGAACTGATGGAGGCGCCGAAACCGCCTGACCTCGCGAAACGCGGCGGACTGTGGTTCGAGGTTGGGGCATTGCGTGTGCATCTTGGCGTCGAAGATCCGTTTATACCGGCGAAAAAGGCGCATCCGGCCTTTCAGGTGAAGGGGCTTGAGGCATTATTCGAGCGGCTCGATGCTGCCGGAGTACTGCTGACACGGGACAGCGCCCTGCCCGGATATAAACGTTTCTATGCGGATGACCCGTTCGGCAATCGCATCGAATTTCTGGAACCGGTCGCTTAGGGCTTTTCCGCTCCGGGCGGCTGCGCTAGCGTCGCTGCATGAGCGATCCCCGATTCATCCATCTGCGCCTACATTCCGCCTATTCCCTGCTGGAAGGGGCGATCCAGATCAAATCCCTGCCGCAGCTGTGCAGGGACTGGCATATGCCCGCCGTCGCGGTGACGGATACCGGGAACCTGTTTGCGGCGCTGGAGTTTTCCGAAGTTGCCTCAGGTGCTGGGATCCAGCCGATCATCGGATGTCAGCTGGATCTGAAATACGAGGTCGCAAGCCGCCCCGGTGACCGCGACCCCGACCCCCGCCCCATCGTGCTGCTGGCGCAAAACGAACGCGGGTATGAGAATTTGATGAAACTCTCGTCAGCAAATTATCTGCTGGCGGGGGATGCTTTGCCGCATATCACCATGCAGCAGCTGGGCAATCATGCTGACGGGTTGATCTGCCTGACCGGTGGTGCCGGGGGTCCGGTTGGGCAGTTATTGCAGGACGGGCAAACCGCCAAGGCCAAGCTGGTGATGGAACATCTGCACAACCTGTTTGCGGATCGTCTTTATGTCGAGGTGCAGCGGCACCCCACGGATGGAGGGCGCCGGACGCCCGAGGAAACGGCAACAGAACCGGGGTTTGTGCAGCTTGCCTATGATTTGGGATTACCGCTGGTCGCGACAAATGACGTCTATTTTCCAAAGAAAGAGATGTTCGAGGCCCACGACGCCCTGATCTGCATCGCCGAAGGCGCTTATGTCGATCAGCAGGAACCCCGCCGCCACCTGACGCCGGAACACTATTTCAAATCGCCAGAGGAGATGGAAAAGCTGTTCGACGACTTGCCCGAGGCGATTGAGAACACGGTCGAGATTGCGCGGCGCTGCGCCTTCAAGGCGTACAAGCGTGCACCGATCCTGCCAAAATTCGCCGATGACGAAGTCGAAGAGCTGCGCCGACAGGCTGCCGAAGGACTGAAGGAACGGCTCGCCGTCATTCCCCATGCGGCGAGCGTCGAGGAATATGAAGAGCGGCTGGAATTTGAGCTTGGCATCATCGAAGGCATGGGCTTCCCCGGCTACTTCCTGATCGTTGCGGATTTTATCAAATGGGCGAAGGATCGGGATATTCCTGTGGGACCGGGTCGTGGTTCGGGTGCCGGATCGCTGGTCGCCTATGCGCTGACGATCACCGACCTTGACCCCTTGCGCTACAGCCTGCTGTTCGAACGGTTCCTGAACCCCGAACGTGTATCGATGCCCGACTTCGATATCGATTTCTGCATGGATCGCCGTGAGGAGGTGATCCAGTATGTGCAGGAAAAATACGGCCGTGACCGGGTGGCGCAAATCATCACCTTTGGTGCCCTGCTGTCTAAAGCCGCCGTGCGCGACGTGGGACGTGTGTTACAAATGCCCTACGGACAGGTTGATCGGCTGTCGAAGCTGATCCCGGTCGAGGGGGTGAAGCCCGTCTCCATCGAACAGGCGTTGAAGGACGAACCCCGCCTGAAGGAATGGGCGCGGGAAGAGGAGGTCGTAGATCGCCTGCTCACTTATGCGCAACAGGTTGAGGGACTGCTGCGCAATGCTTCCACCCACGCCGCAGGGGTTGTGATCGGGGATCGGCCGCTTGACGAGTTGGTCGCGCTTTATCAGGACCCGCGGTCCGATATGCCAGCAACGCAGTTCAACATGAAATGGGTCGAACAGGCCGGGCTGGTGAAGTTTGACTTCCTTGGACTGAAGACCCTGACGGTCATTCAGAACGCCGTGGACCTGTTGAAACTGCGCGGGGTGGAGGTCGATATCGGGGCGATCCCGCTGGATGACGAACCGACTTATGAACTTTATGCCTCTGCCAAGACGGTGGGCGTGTTTCAGGTGGAAAGCTCGGGTATGATGGACGCGCTCCGGCGTATGAAACCGACCTGTATCGAAGATATCGTGGCGCTCGTCGCGCTCTACCGCCCCGGCCCGATGGAAAACATTCCAACCTATTGCGAGGTGAAGAACGGGCAGAAGGCGCTGGAATCGATACATCCGTCGATCGACCATATCTTGGAAGAAACGCAGGGCATCATCGTTTATCAGGAACAGGTGATGGAGATCGCGCAGGTCATGGCGGGATACACGCTGGGCGGCGCGGACCTCTTGCGCCGGGCCATGGGTAAGAAGATCGCCGAAGAAATGGCGAAGGAGCGGCCCAAATTCGTTGAGGGCGCGATCGCCAATGGCGTGACCAAAGAAAAAGCCGGCGAGGTTTTCGACCTGCTGGAAAAATTCGCCAATTACGGTTTCAACAAATCTCACGCGGCGGCCTATGCGGTGGTCAGCTATCAGACCGCGTGGCTAAAGGCGAACCATCCGGCAGAATTCATGGCCGCGGCGATGAACTGCGATATTCATCTGACCGAAAAGCTGTCGGTGTATAAACGTGAAATTGACCGGCTCGGCATCGATCTGGTGCCGCCTTGTGTCAATCGCTCGGACGCGACATTCACGGTGAAGGACGGCAAGGTTGTCTATGCGCTTGGCGGTCTGAAGAATGTCGGCGTGGAGGCGATGAAACTGATCGTGGCGGCCCGCGCGGATGGCGATTTCGTTGATCTGTTCGATTTCGCCCGCCGCGTTGATCTGCGTCGTGTCGGCAAACGCCCGATGGAAATGCTGGCGCGCGCCGGAGCTTTTGATCAACTGGATGCCAACCGGCGCAAAGTGTTCGAAAGCATCGACGCGCTGGTCGGGTTCTCCGGTGCCTGCCACGACGAGAAATCCTCTAGCCAAACGAGCCTGTTTGGCGATAGCGGAGAGGACCTCCCTGCCCCGCGTCTACCGATGCCGGAAGACTGGTTGCCAACTGAACGGCTTGCGAATGAACATCAGGCGGTCGGGTTCTACCTGTCCGGTCACCCGCTGGATGATTATGCCGGGGCACTGAAACGGCAACGGATCATGACATTGACGGAGGTCACACAGAAAGCGCTGGGCGGCGCGGTGGCTGCCAAAATGGCGGGGGCGGTTTCCTCCATCCAGGTGCGCAAATCCGCCCGTGGAAACCGGTTTGCCTTCGTGCAACTGTCAGACCCGACCGGGTTATATGAGGTCACTGTCTTTTCCGACGTGCTGGAACAGAATCGCGATCTGCTGACCGCGGGTCAGAATGTTGTGCTGTCGGTTGAGGCCACAAATGAAAGCGACCAGGTGAAACTGCTTGCCCGCGCGGTACAGCCTATTGATGATGCTGTCGCCGGAGCTGCGAAAGTTGGAATGCGAATATTCCTGAGTGATCAGAATTGCCTGCCCTCCATCGCAACCAGACTGGAAGAAAGCGAAACGGCGCGCGGAAACAAAGGTCCGGTGAATATCGTTCTGTCGCATCCCGATCTGGCCGGTGAGGTGGAAATCTCACTGCCCGATCAATATACGATCAATCCTCAAATTCTCGGCGCCATCAAGCATATTGATGGGGTCGCAACTGCGGAAGAATTTTGAATCAAAAACCCCGGAGAGAGGGGGGGCTTCTCCGGGGTTACACCGAGTTGACCAATTGTCGTTACAACGGGGTCATCGGTTACGTCTGAGTTGTAAATTACACTCATTTATCAAATCCTCTGCCCGGTGAAGTATCTCGTACTGAGAGTCTTCATCGAGTTCGGAAACCAACAGGAGGATCGAATCCAGCACAGGATGATCTTTCCATTTTAAAAAAGTATTCACCGCATCAACGTCATGAATGTCTGACACCTGGTGAGAAAACCGATAGAGGGTTTTTAGCCGCTCAAGCGACATCTCTCCGGCTTGCTGCAAAATGTCATCAATTACTTTGATCTTATCGAATGCGTTGGCCTCAACATAATACGTCATGATTCCCCTCTAAATTGAAACCTCGCCACGTGTTTCAACGGATATATGATATCTTCAAAGCGGTTTGAAAAGCGACAAAAACGCAAAACCGGTATGCGGGTTACGTTAAGGTAAAGTAAAGGGTTGATAATTAAGCAAAATTTATAATGATAAATAAATAAATTATATATATTTCAGTAAGATAATTTAATGGTTTTGTCCGCGGAAAGTGAAATCTTTCATCGCAGACCGATCGAAACCGGCGAAATCATGGCCTGTCATCAAGGCAACGTCGCCGCCCATCCCGAAGAAATCTACGTAGGAACAGAAACCGGCCAAAATCCGGTCACAATTTCTTAATACCAATAAATATAGAGTTTTGCAGACCGCAGTGTTCTGTGGATTTAAATTTCGATAGTGAGTGGAGAAGTAAATGCAAGCCGTTGCGAGTCGTCTACCGTCATATCGGGTTATGTTCGCCCTGCTCCTAATTGCATTGTTAGCGCTGACATTCTGGACCACGTCCCGGTATCCGTCCCTCAACGAGAAAGCGATGATGGGCGGCGCGTTGCAGCTCGAAGATCCGCTGAGTTTTGAATCCACAATCCAGATCGATCCGAATGCCAGCCTGTGGGAACGTATCTACCTGACCACATATAACTGGATTCATACCAACAAGAACGGCATGAAATTCGGTCTGCTGTTTGGCGCTGCGATGCTGACTTTCATCCGCTACCTTCCAAAGAAATCCCTGCAGGGAAGCTATAGCAACTCTGCGCTGGGTCTGGCGGTAGGCGCCCCGCTTGGGGTCTGCGTGAACTGCGCCGCACCGATAGCCAAAGGGATCTATTCGGCAGGTGCACGGGCTGAATTTACTTTATCCGCGATGATTGCTTCGCCAACGCTGAATGTTGTTGTGCTTTCGATGGCTTTTGCCATCATGCCCATGGAAGTCGCAGTAGCGAAAATCGTGCTGAGCCTTCTGGTTATTCTCTTTGTGGTTCCCTTGGTTGTTCGCCTGTCCACCCCAGAAGGGATGCCTGCACAGACAAACACTGACAACTGCGCATTTGAAAACAACTCCCTACGCACAGAGAGCCTGCCTGTCGCGATCTTTGGGTTCGCCTGGGATTTTGCGCGCGATCTCTGGTTCATTGTTTCCCGAACCGTTCCGCTCATGCTGCTTGCGGGATTTCTTGGGGCGATTGTCGCCAATCTGGTGCCACTTGAGAACTTCTCGGCATTGCAGGTGACATTGGTAACGCTGGTTCTTGTTGGTGCCGTCAGCCTGTTTCTGCCGGTTCCCATCGGATTTGACGTAGTTGCTGCCGGTGCGCTGCTGGCTGCCGGCCTTCCTGCCGGACTGGCGCTGGTGGCGATGTTCGCGCTGGGTAGTTTCAGCGTCTATTCCTTTATGATTGTTGGTTCATCAATCGGCTGGAAAATCGCGCGTCGCCTCGCCGCCGGAATATTGATTGTTGCGGTATTGGGCGGGTGGACGGTCGACACCATCACCAATGCAAAGATTGATAATAGCCTGGCATACCTGACCGCAATGCAAACCACCGAGTAAACACATGCCAAACCCCACGTCGATTTTCCGCAATGTTACAGCGGGAGCGATATCGCTGTTCCTCGGTTTCATGGGCGGGATAGCACAGGCGGAAGTTGTCGTATCGTCGACCCCTCTCGTAGAGCCCTCAGCGCCAGATGCTGACACGATGTTCACCAGACTTGAGGGCTTTCACATCGGGGTGGAGCGTCCGCTTGAATTCTCGATGCAGGATCTTTGGCCGCCTTTCTGGAACCCGCGAGGCACGGCATCTGGCGATGTCGATAATGATGGCGACGATGATCTGCTGATGGCATCAACGGATCGAACATTACACCTGTTTTCAAATGATGGCACCGGGCATTTCACGGAAACAACCCCGGCATTGGGTGACCTCGAAGGTGCCGAGACGTTGATTGCTTCGCTTGTTGATCTTGATAATGACGGTTGGCTCGACATTTTTGTATCAGCTTATGATAGCGGGCTTTATGTGCTCTGGAATGAACAGGGCAGCTTTTCCGACGAACATGTCTCAAGCCTATCAAACAATCCGCTGACAACAGTTAGTCAGGCCACTGGATTTGGTGACCTCAATCAGGACGGGCTGCTGGATATCTATGTCGGGAACTGGACTGCGGGCCATTACCGGCATTTCCCCGGTGAAGAATCCCGCAATGGCGTTCTTCTCAATGACGGGGATCGGTTTAGCACATCAGAAATTCAGCTTTTGGATGGTATGACGGCCGAAACCCTGTCCGTTCTGATCAGTGATTTCGATGATGATGGTGACCCCGACCTGTTTGAAGCCAGCGATTTTGATCCGGCAGATCAGGTTTATCGCAACGATCAGGCCGAAGGGTTCACACGTATTACGCGCGATATGGGCCTGTTTGAGATCACCTCTCATACAACCATGTCGATCAAATCTGCGGATCTGGATAATGATCTGGTGCCCGAGCTGTATTTCTCGCAAATTGCCGGGACTACCGACGGGGTATCCGACAATCTGAACATGCGCCCGTTTGCCGACTATTGCCACGGGATGGAACGCGAAACTGACCGTGCCGCCTGTCAGCAAAACGTGGATATTCTCAGTTGGTACGGCGAAGGGGGACGACGGGTTGATGTTGGCCTGGCAAATAAATGTGCTGAGCTGCCAGCGGAGCAACAGCAGGAATGTGCAGCCGTCTTTTTGAAAGACATCGCGCTACAACGGCGCGAGGAGGCAATTTGTGATCGCATCGCAGACACTCAGGTCCGTATGCGCACCATTTGTCACAATCTGTTTTTACGGGGCCCCGTTAAAAACCCGTATCTGGTTGAAACAGGGCTGCCACAAACCAAACATACTAATGTTCTTTTGCAGCGTCAGGCGGATTACACCTATGCGGATCGCACCCATGATTTTGGGTTGGAATATGCCGGATGGAGTTGGGATACCAAGATCGAGGATTTCGATCTGGACGGGTATCAGGATATCTACATAACCAACGGTTATATGGGGATTGTCGATTTCAGTCCTGCCAACGTCTATTTCGCCAATCAGGACGGCGAAACATTTGAGCAACTCGGCGCGGAAACAGGCCTTGTTGAACATCTCATTCTGGCCAGCCTGACCCGCTTCGATCTGGAAAATGACGGCGACCCCGACTTGATCGGCCAGCCGGTCAACGGTCCGGTCATTGCCTTTCGAAATAACGCCCAGAATCCCAATCGCATCGTTTTTTCGCTTTCTGACGATTTGGCGAACCAGCAGGGCATTGGCAGTAAGATCGTCATTTACACGGATGACGGTTCCGCGCAAATGCGCGAGATTCAACTGAGCGGCGGGTACAGGTCTTATGATTCAGCCAAGGTATTCTTTGGTCTGGGTGAGGCGGAGCGCGTCACCCGGGTGGAAATATTCTGGTCCGATGGCAGCATTGATATGCTGGATCAGGAGTTTTTGGCGGGAAATCATTACCTTCTGAGCCGAGTGCGCTAGCGCGTCAACGGCGCTTAAGTGTCGGTGGACTCGATTGGTCTCGTGCGGTGAATATCCCTCAGGATCGCGCCGACAGAGTATGGGTGTCCAATAGCAATTGCGACCGAATTGGCCCGCACGCCGCGCCGAGCGCCTTTGCGTTCATCCCGATACTCCCGGCCTCGACCCGCGGCGGGATAAGGCCGCGGGTATCTTGTGTCACAACATATCGGCGCGTGCGCTCTACCAGTTCATCCCGAATTTCGCTCGGAAACGCGCCGTCAATCAGGACCGCTTCAAAGTCGATGACCGAACATGTCGAGAGGCTCGCCTTCGCCAGTTCCTGCGCAGTTTGCCCCAGCCACGGTTCTACATAGCGGCTAAGACTCGACCAGCTTTCCGGCCTGTCCCACAATTGCCTGGGATCCAGATCCACCTCGACCAAACGCGCTTCGAGCAGGTGTATTGAGGCCATATCAATCAGCTGTTTGCTTTCGCCATTCGGGCCAATGCTTCGCAGAGACCCGAGCGCGCCGGCATTACCTTGTCGCCCGACGAAAACCGAATTGTTCAGAACAATCCCGCCGCCGATGAAGGCGCCGACATAGAAATAGGCGTAGTCCTGAAATTCCTTGCCGCGCCCGAATATATGTTCCGCCTGACATGCCGCAGTTGCATCATTCGCCACCTGAACAGGAAGATCGGTGAATTTGGAAATTTCCTCTTCCAAATTCATGTCCTTCCAAGACTGGAAAGTCCGGGCATTCACGCCTTCCAAATCATGCCAATTCCACAGCTCAAATGGCGCGGCCACTCCGATGCCACATATCCTGTCCCGTTCATCTTTGCTGAGTGTCGAGGTCAGGTCTTCGAGGTTCTCTCGCAGGAAAGTGAGGATCTGATCCGGTAGCGGGTAATCATAGGTCAACTTGCGTTGATCATATATGCCGCCGGTAAAACTCATCCGGATGAGTTCGGTCGACCGCCGCCCTATTTTCAGGCCAAATGCCGAGACGCCTTCGGGATTAAGGCTCATCGGAGTGGAGGGTTTCCCCACCCGACCCCGCACAGGATCACCACGCCTCAACAGACCTTCGGTTTCCAGACGACGCAGGATTCCCGATACGGTCGGCGGGGACAGGCCGGCAAGTTTTGCAAGATCGCTGCCAGGCATTGCCCCATGACGCTGGATAAGCGAAAGCAGCAGGCGTTCGTTGTGATCGCGAACACCTTTCTGACTCAGCCCGACGCTGATTGATCTGACCAACCCGTCATCCATCCGGTCCAACTTATCTACCTCCCCGCAAACAACAATAGGTCAATTGGATTAATAAAGAAAGTTAATTAATTAATTGACATGATCACCCGAATCACCTCTTTTAGGGCACATGCGATGACCGGGAACGTTCATCAAATTGTCGGGCCAATGGGCCGATGAATAACTGTCTGGGAGGACATCATGAAAAAACTACTTATCGGAACAGCGCTGGCTGTAATCGCGTCATCAAACACGGCGATGGCCGAGGGTCACGGCGTATCCGCGTGTCTGATCACCAAAACGGACACCAACCCGTTCTTCGTAAAAATGCGCGAAGGTGCCGGCGCAGCGGCAGAGGCGGCAGGCATTACGCTGCGCTCTTACGCCGGAAAAATCGACGGCGACCATGAAACACAGGTGGCCGCCATCGAAACCTGTATCGCCGACGGGGCGTCGGGTATTCTGCTGACGGCGTCGGACACATCCTCGATCGTTGGAGCAGTGACACAGGCGCGCGAGGCCGGCCTGCTGGTCATCGCGCTTGATACGCCGCTCGACCCGATTGACGCGGCTGACGCAACCTTTGCCACGGATAACTTCCTGGCGGGCGAGCTGATCGGACAATGGGCAGCAGCGTCGCTGGGCGATGATGCCGCTGATGCGAAAATCGCGATGTTGGACTTGGCTGTCAGCCAACCAACCGTTGGTGTTCTTCGCGATCAGGGCTTCTTGCAGGGCTTTGGAATTGACCTTGGCGACCCTAACAAATGGGGGGATGAAGACGATTCCCGTATCGTTGGCCATGATGTCACGGCCGGCAACGAAGAAGGCGGTCGCACCGCGATGGAGAACCTCCTCGCCGTCGATCCTTTAATCAACGTGGTTTACACGATCAACGAACCTGCCGCTGCCGGGGCATATGAGGCGCTCAAGGCAATCGGCCGCGAAAACGACGTTCTGATCGTTTCGGTCGATGGCGGCTGTCCAGGGGTAAGTAATGTCGCTGATGGGGTTATCGGCGCAACGTCGCAGCAATATCCGCTGCGCATGGCGGCGCTTGGGATCGAAGCCATCGCCGCATATGCCGCTGACGGCTCATTGCCGGAAAATACGCCCGGCAAAGACTTCTTTGACACTGGTGTTGCGTTGGTCACAGATCAACCCGTAGACGGTGTCGAAAGCATCTCCGTCGCAGAGGGCATGGACCTCTGCTGGGGATAATCACTCCCTCTAAACGTCAGATTGGGCGGGAACTTCCCGCCCTTTCTTCAAAATCTGCTACAATAGTGACGAATAGATAGCATTGGGGGACCAAACATGTCTGGATCATCTGACGAATTTGAATCCGTACTGACGGCAAAAGGTAAGGAAGCTGTGGCAGAGTTTGCCACGAACGACAAAACCTTCATTGGCCGCGTACAGCATGCCCTCCACGTGCAGCCTGCCCTGGTCCCACTATTTGTGCTCCTCGCGTCCATTCTGGTCTTCGGGATCCTGTTGGGTACCAAATTCTTCTCGCCATTTGCGCTGACATTGATCCTGCAACAGGTTCAAATCGTCGGGATTGTTGCCGCCGCGCAGAGCCTTGTCATTCTAACCGCGGGGATCGACCTGTCCGTCGGCGCGATTATGGTTTTGTCTTCCGTGGTTATGGGGCAGTTCACGTTCCGCTATGGTATCCCGGTGGAGATCGCCGTCATTTGCGGCCTGCTGACCGGTATGATTTGCGGATATATCAATGGCTGGCTGGTCGCGGTTATGAAGCTGCCGCCATTCATCGTCACGCTGGGTATGTGGCAGATCGTACTGGCCACGAACTTCCTCTATTCCGCGAATGAAACCATCCGCGCACAAGAAATCGAAGCCAACGCGCCGCTGCTTCAGTTCTTTGCCACAAAATTCAATCTCGGCGGTGCAGTGTTTACGGTTGGCGTCATATTCATGGTCGCCCTGATGATTGTCTTGTCCTATGTTTTGAAACAGACCGCATGGGGTCGCCATGTCTATGCCGTGGGCGATGATCCGGAAGCGGCACAGCTGTCCGGTGTTAACGTCAAGGCCGTGCTGATATCCGTCTATGTGCTGTCGGGATTAATTTGCGCCTTTGCGGGTTGGGCATTGATCGGACGGATCGGATCGGTCTCCCCCACCTCGGGTCAGCTCGCGAATATTGAAAGCATCACAGCTGTGGTGATCGGCGGTATTTCCCTGTTTGGTGGGCGCGGCTCGATATTAGGTGCCCTGTTCGGGGCGCTAATTGTCGGCGTCTTCACGCTGGGTCTGCGCCTGGCGGGTGCAGATGCACAATGGACGTTCCTGTTAATCGGCGCCCTGATCATCGGCGCTGTTGCGGTGGATCAATGGATCAGAAAGGTGTCAGCATAATGGAACCCATTCTCAAAGGTCGTGGTTTGGTAAAACGCTACGGACGGGTGACCGCGCTCGACAATTGCGACTTCGATCTCTACCCGGGCGAAATTCTTGCCGTTATCGGCGACAACGGGGCGGGGAAATCCTCGCTAATCAAGGCGATATCCGGGGCAATCACCCCGGATGCCGGCGAGGTGTACCTGGAAGGCAGGCAGATCCAGTTCGCCTCCCCCAATGATGCCAGGAAAGAGGGGATCGAGACGGTTTACCAGACACTCGCCATGTCCCCGGCCCTATCGATTGCCGACAATATGTTTATGGGGCGGGAACTGCGCAAACCCGGGTTTCGCGGGAAATTTCTGCGCCAGCTTGATCGGGCGCAAATGGAGAAAGTTGCGCGGGAGAAACTTTCTGATCTGGGTCTGATGACCATCCAGAATATCAACCAAGCTGTTGAGACCCTGTCAGGTGGGCAGCGCCAGGGGGTGGCTGTTGCGCGCGCCGCGGCTTTCGGATCAAAGGTGATAATTCTGGACGAGCCAACAGCCGCACTTGGTGTAAAGGAATCACGACGTGTTCTTGAGCTAATCCTTGATGTGCGGTCGCGTGGGATACCGATAATCCTGATCAGTCACAATATGCCCCATGTGTTCGAGGTCGCAGACAGAATACATGTCCATCGGCTCGGCCGTCGGTTGTGTGTGATTGATCCCAAAGATTACACCATGTCAGACGCCGTGGCCTTCATGACTGGCGCAAAAGAGGCTCCAGATCAGGCCTCATGAGCATCGGCTGACTCGGGGTCGATAACGGCACGAAACCCATCTCCCGAGATGGCCTGTAACCCATTGATGTTGAATAACTATTTGGTTGCGGGGGTAGGATTTGAACCTACGACCTTCAGGTTATGAGCCTGACGAGCTACCGGGCTGCTCCACCCCGCGACATGTGGTTGTTGTGAGGTATATTTGTCTGAGGGAAACTTCAACCTCAAATGCGCGCGATGGCATTAAAATCTGTGTTGGGAGGGCCTGTTGGATCCCTCCCATTTGATGTGAGGGGACTATTTTCCCTCTTCGGTTTTCCCACCGCCCGTTTCACCGCCATCCGAGCTGTCGTTGCCGGTTTCATGTGTTTCGGTGGTGGTGTTGCCACTGGAGTCGGTGGTGGTGACTTCGGTCTTTCCCGGGCGCACCTTGATCGACACTTTGGTGCCATCTTCCATTTTGATGGTGATATTCTGGCGGCCCCCGCCGCCGAAGCTGCTGACATTGATTTCCGGCATTTCTCTCTCCTGTCTGGTTGGTTATTCCCGCAATGAGCAGGACAAAACCAGACTGGCGGAGAGACACACATCGTTCCGTAGGAAAGGCCACATAAAACAAAACCGCCGCCCCGAGGGGCAGCGGCTTTTGTAACGGGCATCGTTTATGAGAGCTGTTTGTTCTGATCAGGTTTGGCGGTGACCTACTCTCCCACGTCTTAAGACGCAGTACCA
>JBNLBF010000032.1:0-13624 GCA_050302475.1 Paracoccaceae bacterium | reverse complement strand
CATCCACGGCCGGGATCGATGAAGCCCCCGGCAGTGTCAGCCCCATGGCATCAGCAATGGCGGTCATTGTGGAAGCCGTCCCCATCGTCATGCAGGTCCCGGCAGACCGCGCAATCCCACCCTGCAGACCCAGCCATTCCGTATCTGTGATATTCCCGGCCCGCCGTTCATCCCAGTATTTCCAGGCATCTGACCCGGAGCCGAGAATTTTTCCGGCGAAATTCCCGCGCAGCATCGGTCCGGCAGGCAGGTAAATCATTGGCACACCAGCCGAGATTGCCCCCATCACCAGCCCCGGCGTGGTTTTATCGCACCCGCCCATCAACACGACACCGTCGAGGGGGTGAGAGCGGATCATCTCCTCCGTCTCCATCGCCAGCATGTTGCGATAGAGCATCGAGGTCGGCTTGGTGAAGCTTTCGTCAACGGATAGCGAGGGCATCTCCACACCGAAACCACCTGCCTGCAACACGCCCCGTTTCACGTCCTGCACTCGCTCGCGGAAATGCGCGTGGCATGTATTAAGGTCAGACCAAGTGTTCAGAATGCCGATGACGGGTTTGTCACGAAAATCCTCCTCGGCATAGCCAAGCTGCATCATGCGAGAACGATGCCCAAAGCTGCGCAGATCATCTGGCGCGAACCAGCGGGCAGAACGAAGGTCAGCGGGGGTCTTTTTCATTTACATATATTCCTGTTGCGGTCCGAATGGTGGCTTTTGCCAAAGCAATAGACGTCCACCGAGTGTTTCATCCTTAAACGAAGTCAGTATCAGGGCAGGGGTGAGGCTGTCCACATAACATAGCTTTGTCGGGGCTTTTACCGGTACCGGATACCAGCCGATTTTCTCCCCTTCCGGAGAAAACCGGAAGATCGCACCGCCGCCAACCGCCGCGATCCAATACTCCCCCTGCGGATCGAGCCAGGCCCCGTCCGGGCGACCCTCCAGACCGTTAAACCGTGCAAAGACCTCACGATCCGCGAGGGTACCATCTGCCTTGATCCGGCTGGTCCAGACAGTTTGCACAAATGGATGGGAATCAGACAGGAAGAGGCGGTTGCGGGATACGTCCACTGCAAGACCATTGATAGTGCGAAAGCCGCTCATCATTTCAGTTAATGTTTCGGTGGCGGTATCAAACAGGTAGAGAACACCGTCGTCATTCTGATTATTCACGTCCATCGTACCGGCCCAGATACGTCCCTCAGAATCCGTGCAAGCGTCATTGAACCGCTGGTGTTTCGCTGTAATCGCAACGACTTTTTCGAACCGGGCGCTCGTTTCTGCGAACCGAAAGATACCGGTTTGCATACCGACATAGATCTGATTGCCAACATATTGAACAAAACCGGGAATCTCGGGCGTTTCCCAGATTTGCGTTGCCCCGTTGATCTTGGTCTTTACCAGCTTGTTGCCGACGATATCGACCCACCAGATCGCCTGATCGACCGCTGACCATGACGGGCTCTCACCCAACTCGGCGCTAAACTCGGTCAGAGGCTGAAAAGTGTGATCGACATTGCCTGCGTCTGCTTCCGGATCTGTCTGGTTCATCTGCGTCTCTTTTGGGTCCGTCCGATTAAGTGTGTTGACTCTTGCGGTATATCAAAACTAACCTATTAATGCGACTAATATATCAATTGGTCAACTAGGACCATTTAGGGAGGAGAGGAAAATGAACATCCTGAAACGCGGGAAGCTTATTACCGCGGTCGCTGCTGCTGCACTTATGGCTGCTTCACCGACATTAGCGGAAACAGTTCTGCGCATTGGAACGGTGCTGGCACCTGATGATCCGATGGGGCAGGGCCTTGACAAATTTGCGGCCGAAGTTGCCGAAGCCACCGGTGGAGAGGTTGTTGTCGAAGTATTCCACAACAGCCAATTGGGGGACACTACCGAAATGATCGACCAGGCGCGTGCTGGCGCAAACGTGGGAACGGTAACAGACGTTGCACGTCTGTCGTCCTTCGTGCCGTCATTGGCCATCATGTCTGCACCGTTCCTGTTCGACACATATGATCAGGCGGACAAATTCGCCGCATCGGACGAATACCTGGCCTGGGGTGACGAGCTGGAAGCTGAGGCTGGAATCGTGATGCTGGCATCGAACTGGTATCAGGGCGCACGTCATGCGCTGACACAGGTTCCGATCTCCAGCCCGGCTGATCTGGCGGGTATCCGTATGCGCACAATCGGCGCACCGGTCTGGATCGAAACGATCCGCGCAATGGGCGCTGAGCCGACGCCGATTGCCTGGGGTGAGGTATACTCCGCGTTGCAACTTGGCACGATTGACGCTGCCGAAGCACAGCCGACCGCGATCTGGGGCGCCAAGCTTTACGAAGTGATCGAGCATGTGACCCTGACAGGCCATATTCAGCTGGTCACTGCGCTGGTTATCTCCGCTGACAGCTGGAATGAGCTGTCGGACGAAAACAAAGCCATCGTGCGTGAGCTTGCGGTTGAAAACGGTCGTTATGCGTCCGCTCTGACGATCGAGCTGGGTGAAGAGGCGATGAAAAACGTTGCCGACAGCGGCGTGACCATCAGCGAAGTCGACCTTGCTCCGTTTAAAGAAGCGGTTGCAGGCGTTTACGAGATGCTTGATCTTGAGGCGGAAGCCGAGATCGTCAAAGCAGTTCTCGCTGAATAAACCCAATAGGGACCGGGAGGGCGCATGATGGCGCGACGTGTCGCAGAACTTATTCGACGGGTCGAGCTTATCAGCGCCCTTCTGCTGTTAACCGCTATCGTCATTCTGGTGGCAATAGCCTCCATTGCGCGAAAGATGGGCAGCCCAATCATCTGGTCTGTTGAAATCGCGCAGCTCTTGTTTGTATGGCTTTGTATCTTTGCGGCTGATCTGGCGCTGCAACATGACCGCCATTTCGGATTGTCGGTGATTTCCGATCTTCTGAACGCGAAAGGCAAGAAAATTCTGGAAACAGTTAACCGGGTGGTGCTGGTCATTCTTCTGGTATTCCTACTGTACTATGCCTGGATCAACACCGGTCTGATGCATCCCCGCCGGGTTGGCGCGACGCAAATGCACGGGTCTTTCATCCACGCCTCCATGTTGGTTGGATTCCTCTTGTTGCTGCGGACGATGGTCGCTCAGCTGATCGCACTGTGGCGTCCTGTCCCTCAGTCAAAAGAAATCGAATAATATGCTGATCCTGATTGCCGCGCTGTTTGCGCTTTTCCTGCTGATCGGACAGCCAGTAGCCTTTGCACTGGCGCTGGCCTCCATCCCCGTCTTTATCCTGACCGGAACCATGCCCCCGACCGTGGCGGTACAGAAAATGGTTTCCGCGACGCAAAGTTTTCCGCTGCTGGCTGTGCCGTTTTTCATCCTCGCCGGAAACCTGATGAATGTGACAGGTATCACCGAACGGCTGGTGAAATTTTCCCGTCTTTTGACAGGGTGGCTGGCAGGAGGGCTGGCGCAGGTGTCGATCGTGCTGTCTTTCATGATGGGCGGGATATCGGGGTCTGCGGTTGCTGATGCCTCGATGGAGAGCCGCTTGCTCGGCCCGTCTATGATCAATCAGGGATTTTCGAAGCCCAATGTCGCGGTGATCCTTGCCTTCGGCTCGATCATCACGGCGACCATTCCACCCTCCATCGGCTTGATCCTGTTCGGATTTATTAACGAGGTCTCGATTGGCCGGCTATTCCTTGCCGGGATCGTACCAGGGGCGATTCTAACAGTAACATTGATGATCACCGCATGGATTGTGGCGAAGAAAAACAACTACTCGCCGGATCTGGAGACGCTGCCAACGGCAAAGGAACTTGGCAAAAGTTTCACGGAGAGTATCTGGGCGCTGGCTTTCCCGATCATCCTGATTATCGGATTTCGTGGCGGTTATTTCACCGCGACGGAGGCCGGGGCATTTCTGGTGTTTTACGCGCTGCTTATCGGCATTTTCATTTATCGCGAACTGACCTGGTCAAAGATGCTGGAGGCGATGGAATCCTCCATCCATGATCTGGGGATGATCATGCTGCTGATCATGATGGCTGGTGTGTTGGGCTACGCCATGACCATCGAACGAGCGCCGCAACAAATCACTGAATTTGTGACTACGCTGACCGAAGACCCGGTGATGATCCTGTTACTGGTTGTCGCCCTGCTGGTCGTGTCGGGCATGTTTCTGGAAGGGGCGGCGAATATCCTTCTGGTCACGCCGATTGTCCTGCCGGTGCTGATTGATGCTGGCTATGATCCTATCCATATGGGTATTCTGATCGTGCTGTTGATTAATTTGGGTGGTCTGACCCCACCTGTGGGGGTGATCATGTTTACGGTGTGTGGAATATTGGATGTGAAAACCGGTGCTTACACGAAGGCGGCTTTGCCGTTTTTTCTGGCACTGGCGATATTCTTTGTCATCATCGCTGCATTGCCGATCCTATCAACCGCGCTTCCTGATGCGCTGATGTGAAAGAGGGTGAAATGACTACGCGACAGGCATCAGATACAGCGCATCGCAATTCGGACGCGACGATTTCGTCGAATGTCCCCGCGTCGGTCTACGTGTACGAGTCCCTTCGGGGCAAGATCATTGCGCTGGATTTGCCGCCAGGGGAGCGGCTGTCGCGCGCGGATCTTGCAGAACAGTATGGGGTCAGTGCGTCGCCTCTGCGTGAGGCGCTGCAACGGCTGGAAATTGACGGGCTGATCGCCACCTTCCGGCAATCCCGGACCGAGGTCACACATATCGACGCGGAATCGCTGCGACGTGAGCATTTTCTGCGCACGGCCATCGAATGCGAAGTTGTGCGGACCCTTGCAGAAACCCCGGATGAGGCGGCGTTGAAAAAGGCGGGTGCGATCCTGAAATTGCAGCAGGTGCTGATCGACGACCCGGAACAGATCGACATGTTCCGCAAACTGGACGAAGATTTCCACCGCGAGTTGTTCGCCGGTGCCGGTCAACTGGCGCTACATGCGAGTGTTACGGAGCGGTCGAGCCAGATGGCGCGCCTACGCAGTATTGATTTGCCGAGCGAGGGGAAGTCCGCATCCGTTGTAAAAGGTCACCAGGCAGTGCTGGAAGCGATTGCATCGGGGGACAGCCACAAGGCAACGGATGCCATGCGGACACATTTGTCAGGGACAATCCGGCGGTTACCGGAAATCATGGCGCAGCATCCCGATTATTTTAAATCCGGTGGGTCCGACGAGGGCTAGACCCTAGAATCCCACCTGATCTTTACCCTTCAGGTTCAGCATTGCACGCGCATCGGCGGGGGTTGCGATTGTGTATCCCAACTCCTCCACCAGCCCGCGGATTTTTCGGACCTGAGAGGCGTTATCCTGCGCCAGCTCTCCCTTGGCGATATAAAGCGAATCCTCCAGCCCGACGCGCACAGACCCTCCCATCATGGCGGCCTGTGTCGCAAATGGCATTTGGTGGCGACCGGCGGCCAGAACCGACCAGTAATAATCCTCTCCGAACAGTTTGTCGGCGGTGCGTTTCATGAACATCAGATTTTCCATGTCCACCCCGATCCCCCCCAGAATGCCAAAGATCAGCTGCACGAAGAAGGGCGGCTTGATCAGACCACGATCCACAAAATGGGCAAGGTTATAAAGGTGCCCGACATCGTAACATTCATGTTCAAACCGCGTGCCATGATCATCCCCCATTCTATGGATGATGGTTTCGATATCACGGAACGTGTTGCGAAATATGTTGTCGTCCGTATTGGCAAGGTACGGTTGTTCCCAATCCGTCTTCCAGCTTTCGTATCGGTTTACCAAGGGGAACAGGCCGAAATTGATTGACCCCATATTCAGCGAACACATTTCCGGTTTCAGGATTAGCGGCGCTTCCAGCCGTTCCTCCACCGTCATGGTCAGGCCACCGCCGGTGGTAATATTGACGACAGCATCTGTTTCCTCCGCAATGCGGGGCAGGAACTGCCGAAAGACTTTGACGTCCGGCGTTGGGCGTCCATCCAAAGGGTCACGCGCGTGCAAATGCAGGATCGAAGCTCCGGCATTCGCCGCGCCTATCGCGCTGTCGGCGATCTGATCGGGGGTGATTGGCAGGTAATCCGACATGGTTGGGGTATGAATTGCCCCGGTCACCGCGCAGGTGATGATCACCTTGTCTTGTTTTCGTGCCATAATTGACCCTCCCGTTTTTACAGGAGCCTATCACGGCATTTCAGGCTAGGCCAAGCTGTCAGATTTTCTTGGGAACGCTCGGGGCTGGACCAACATATTTGATCATTTTCTCCGCCGAAACGTCGTCATCATCGAATACGCCAACCAATATCCCCTTGCGTGACGATCCGGGGCTGTTGCGTTTGCGCAGGATCGTCTCGTCCGACATGGTGGTGCGTTGCGAGGGGCGGCGCGCCCAGGTGAACAGCTTGTCATACATTGTGTCGATCACGTCCTGATGGTCAGGACTATTGCCCAGATCCTGCAATTCCTGTGGATCGTTTTTCAGATCAAACAGCATCGGTCGGAATCCACCTTCGGCATGCATCAGCTTCCAGTTCTGATCCGCAACCATAAACAGCCGTGCATCTTTCGGGTCCAGCTTCAGATTTGCCGCCATCCGTGTGACGGAATAATCGTATTCGCTGATCACGTAATCGCGCCAATTCTCCGGGATTTTCCCGTGTAAGAACGGCTGGAGCGAGCGGCCTTCAAGGATATGATCAGGAATATCCGCGTTTTTGGCCTCCATAAATGTCGGCACCAGGTCGATAGCTTCGACCAGCGCATCACATGTTGTGCCGCGGGTGGCATCTGCCTCTGGTCGCGGATCGTAAATGATCAGGGGAATTTTCACCGAAGAGGCGTGGAACAGGTCTTTCTCGCCCAGCCAGTGATCGCCAAGATAATCGCCGTGATCGGAGGTGATCACGATCATTGTGTCCTCCATCCGATCGGTCGCATCCAAATGCGCAAACAGCCGTCCCATTTGGTCGTCACATTGTTTGATCAGGCCCATATAGGCGGGGATCACCGTTTCCCTCACGCCCTGGCGCGAAAATGTCTGCCCGATCTGGTTATTCATGAATTGATCATAAACCGGATGGGGGTTCTGGCGTTCGCTTTCGTCCCGCACCGCCGGGATGACGTCTGCTTCGCTGTACATGTCATTGTAGGGTGCTGGGACGATATAGGGCCAGTGCGGTTTGATATAGGACAGGTGGCAGAGCCAGGGCTGATCCGGATCGCGGCTGTCCAGAAATTCCATGGCCTTGGTGGTTAACCAGGGCGTTTCGGAGTCCTCCTCCGCGACATTTGCCGGTAACTGAGCATTCTGCATCAGCCAGCCCGATGCGATATTTCCGCCATCGTCAACTGACGCATTGGCGTTATTCGCCCAAGGGTTAGGGTCTTTGTACCCTTTCGACTTCAGATACTCGTTATACGGCGAGCGTTTCGCATCATAAAACCCATCCGGTCCTTCGGCCCACAAGCCGTCATCGCGGACATAGGCGTCGAAGCCGCATTCACTGACCCGCGCACCGATCATACTGTCGCGGGATATGCCCAGTCGGTTCATCCCGTCATCATCAACCATCATATGGGTCTTGCCGATCAGCCAGCTGTCCATACCGATTTTGCGCAAATGGTCGCCCAGCGTCTGTTCACCGACTTTCAGGGGAAAATTGTTCCATGCCGCCCCGTGGCTGGACGTATAGCGGCCGGTATAGAAACTCATCCGGCTTGCGCCGCAAACAGGGGACTGCACATAGCAATTGGTGAAGCGCACGCCTTTGGCTGCCAGCGCGTCAATATTCGGTGTGTCCATCGTCGGATGCCCGGCACAGCTCAGATAATCAAATCTGAGCTGGTCGAACATGATAAACAGGATGTTTTTAATCGGTTTGGTCATCACACTCATTCTTCCCACCCCCGGCGGTCGGGCCGTATTTCCGGGGGCAGGTTGTCCTGTCGCCTAGCGAGAGGCGTCTGGAATGTCTAGACCGATTTCGTCATAGTAACGCAGCGCACCGGGGTGGAGGCTCATGCCGCCATCCTGAACCGCATATTCAAGCGTCACATCTTTCAGCCAAGGATGGGTGCCAATCGCGTCAGCCGAGGCTTCCCAATAGGCTTTGGTGATATTGTAGATCAGGTCCTCGTCCAGATCGACGCGGGCCGTCACCCCAACAACAGCGCCGAGGGTATAGACATCTTCGGTATTGACCACGCCGTCACCATAGATGCCGGTTGGAATGATCCCCAGTTCCTCGCCCTGCACGTTATAGACAAAATCCTGCGCGGCGGGATTGGCTTCAAATTCCTCTTTTGACAGGCCCAGCAGGCGCAGTTCAGAGGTCAGTGCCAGTTGCTCCAGCTGCGGGAAGGGGGCGATGCCAGAGATCACGTAAACATCAAACTGACGGTCCTGAAAGCCCTGGAAGGCCGAGGACCAGCTGGCTTTGACATTTTCATAATCCACATCGGGTTCATATCCGGTCAGAATGTTCACCCACGTATTTGCTGCCGCCCACGCGCCACCGCCCGGAGGGCCAAGGAAAACACGCTTTCCGGCAATATCTGCCGGTGTTTCAATGCCGCTGTCGGCATAGGTCACAATGTGATACTGCCCCAGCGGGAACCAGTAAACGAGCCGCAGGTTCTCGGCCAATTCAGCAGAATTATCAAGCTGGCCATACATGGCTGTCCCGCTTTTCATGAAATTGTAAACGGTTGGCGAGGTCATGGACATGTCCAGTTTGCCCTCAGCCACTTCGATCATATGTTTGGTTGCGGCCCCAGTCGCATCCACGGTGATATTCACATTGTCCAGCGCCTGATTGACCAGCGACGCAAATGTTGTCATCGCCAGATAGGCGGACGTGCCCGGGGCAATTGTCGCCATCTTCAGGTCAGTTTGCTGTGCCGACGCCGCTGTGGCCCCGCTCAGTGCCATAACTGTCGCGGCTACGGCTCCTTTCATCCAAGGTTTCATTGTACTCTCCCAGTTTTCATATTTTGGTTTGGTCGGCCGTGACCTGACGCGAAAGTCCGCGCCGGATAAGTGACACCACAACCAGCGCGACCGCCGCTGGAATGGCAATTCGGGAATCGATCGAAAGGACGGCAAGCGCGGCGACAAGACGCACGCCACGTTGCCAGAGGGGCAGGTTAACAACCTCCCAGCCGCCAATGGCGGTCACCAGACCCCATGTCGACAGGATAAAGGCCCCGCAGGCCCAGACCACACCGACAAAGGTAGTATGTTCAGTGATCAAGAGGATGTCCGGGTGATAGACGAAGATGAACGGAATGATGAAACCAGCTGCCGACAGACGTGCCGCTGCCCAGCTGGTTTCCATCGGACCGGCCTTGGCGATGGGCGCAGCAGCGAAGGCCGACAGCGCCACAGGCGGTGTGACAGAGCTCATTACCCCGAAGTAAAGGACAAATAGATGCGCCGCGACCGTCGGAACCCCCAACCCTTGCAGGGCAGGGCCAAGGACAATCGCGATGATCAGGTAGGCGGCCCCGGTGGGCACGCCCATACCCAGAACTAGGCTCGCCAGCATTACCATCACCAGCGAGAGCGCCAGTGAATTGCCCGAGAAGGCGAGGACCATTTCCGCAAAACTCAGCCCGATACCGGTCATATTGACAACACCGATGACGAAGCCGATGGCGGCAACGACGACCATAAGAACCGACGATGACCGCCCGGCCTCAACCAGCGCTTCCCACCATTTTTTGGGATGGCGGAACTCCGGGAACAGGACCAGACACAGGGGCACCGCAACCGCCAACGCGTAGGCGCCGGCATTTTGCGCTGTGCGACCGGTCAGCAGAACGGTCACGATGACGCCCAGCGGGATCCAGAATGACAGAGACTGGATATAATCTTTCGTTGTCAGGGTGACGCGATCCTCTTTCGGGAGGGCCTCGATGCCATGGCGTTTTGCTTCGACATGTACGATGGCAAAGAGAGAGCCGTAATACATCAGCGCCGGTATTGCGGCGGCAACGATGATCTGGACGTAAGGAATACCTGTGACATCCGCCATCAGGAACGCAACAGCTCCCATAACCGGTGGCATGATTTGACCTCCGGTGGAGGCGGCAGCCTCGACACCCCCGGCGAACCGGGCGCGGAATCCAACTTTCTTGATCACCGGAATGGTGAATACCCCTGTGGAAACCACGTTGGCCACCGCTGCCCCGGACATGGTGCCAAATAGGGCGGAGCCTAGAATTGCCGCATGCGCCGGCCCCCCCGGCAACCGCCCGGTGGCAGCAAAAGCAATCCGCAGCAGCACGGCACCTGCGCCAGCCGCCTGCAAGACAGCTCCCAGAACGACATAGACGAGCACAATCCGCCCGACGACCTCCACTGGGCGACCAAAGACACCATCACTGGAATACCAAAGGTTTTCCGCAACGCGCATCCAGTCTTCGCCGACACCGACCAGAATATAGAGCGCCGCCGCCAGCACCACGGCAACCATCGGAATGCCGAAAAACAAGTAGGTGAGGTAGGTGATGATCACGATCGCCAGCCAGGCACATATATCCTGGAACGTGGAGATGGAGATGATGAACATCTCCTGCTGGAACATGATGTCGATCCATTGCAACACCAATAAGGTGATCAGGATCAGCAAAGCAGCGTGGAACAGCAATATGCCCCAATGTGTGCCGTCTTTGCCCCGGTAAGCCGCCAATCCGTAGGTCAGCGCAATTAAAACCGTAAGCCCGGACACCAACACATTGTCGAACACGCCGAATGCCGCGACATAGATCGCGAATCCGGACATAGCGACGGCCAGCAAAACGGCAAGAACGTCAAACGCCCTCGGCAACACATGTGTCATGTGCGGTTATTCCTCCCTGCGCCAAGTGTTAGCGCACCGCCTGAGTCAAACAAGAATTCTTGCCAAACGTGCCGCTGAGCGGCACAGTGTAAGAATGACAAGCAAGTTGCACCATCAATCGCTGGACCGCGGGATCACAATTCTGGAGCTTTTGGCACAGAAGGGAGATTGCAGCCTTGCGGATCTGCACCGGCTGAGCGGGATATCCAAATCCTCGATCCGGCGCCTGCTGGCGACACTTACGGAACGGCGTCTGGTCAGGCGCTCCGTTGCGGATGGGCGCTATCGTAGCTTGACGACTCTGCCCGTATCGGCAGGCGAGGCTGTGCCGGCGCGTTTGGCCTGGGTAGTGGATGTGGCGATGCCGCATGTCACGGCATTAACGAAAAAGGTTGAATGGCCATCGGACGTTCACCTGATTGCCGGGGACAGGATGCGGATATTGGACTCTACGCGCCCGCTGAGCCCGTTCCACCTTTATCGTGGGGTGGTGAATCGCGATGTGAATCTTTTCGGATCAGCGTCCGGCATGTGTTGCCTTGCCGAACTGGGGGACGAGGCCTTTCGCCGGATCGCCGCCCATACGCGTGGCGACAGCGTTTGGGGATTGGAAAGGTTCCGTGTCAGTGAAACCCAGTATCTGGAACATTTGCGTAAAACACGCGAACGCGGCTACGGGTGCCGTGTCGCGACATTTGTGGGGGAGCGCCTTTTTGATGACGGCCTCGCCGCGATTGCCTGCCCGATCTATGCGGGCGAGAAGCTGATGGGCGCGGTTTCCCTGCTTTGGCCGAAAAATTACGTTGATACGGACAGTTTTGCGTCTGAATTTCTTGGCGCGCTACGCGCCAGCACAGTGCAAATCAGCGACGCCTTGTCAGCTCAGTCAGCCGAACAGCAGATTGCCTGATCACTTCGCGCTGCCAAACCATTTGCGGAACCATCCGCTGGATCGTTCTTTCGCGCTGCTTGCGGCCGCTTCCACATCATCCCAGGCTTCGGAGGCACTTTCCCCGACAGCATCCAACCGCTCGTCAATCGAGTCCATCGCCGGTTTGATCCGGTTTTTGCGAAAACGCCGGATACGGAAATAAATCGACAGGAATATGATCGTCAGCAGGGTAAGGATTATGATGTTGATCCAGGGAATGATCGTCGGGTTCGGACCGTCCACCGCGCGCACAGAAATCGCGTTCGGATAAATCGACAGGAACTCATTGCGCCAGCCATAGTGGCGGATCACCACCCATTGCGGATCCGCTTTGGTGGATTTCAGGTCCGTTGCCTCGGCCTGCAGGTTCGAGGTGTCAAACTTGAAGTAAGGCGGCCAGCCCCAGCTGGTATCCTCGTTACGATACACCATCGGACGGTCGTTCTGGTAAAATGCCTGTATGAAAAACACATCGCGGTTGGTGTCAGCCGCATTACCGGCGTCCGGTGATCCCCAGAAGAAGAAATTTTCCCCGAAATCGACACGCTTTTCATAGGTATCCGCGATCCGGACAACGTCATGCTGGGGCAGGTTGTAATGCAGGAATCCCGCAACAAACACGATCAGCGTGATCCAGAAACCCCATTTTACGTATCGCATTCTGTCCCCCTCACAGGAAGTTCGTCACATAGATCAACAGCGCAATCAGCGCGTAGGGGACGACATATACGCCGAAGATCAGCTTATAGCGCAGCGAGCCTTCATACTCCGCCATCCCTTTTTCAATATAGGTATCCAGATCCCCGGTTTCACCATTTTCGACAAATTCTTCCTTCAGCCGCCGACGTTCTTTCCAGCGCTGCGTAAAGGTCAGATAGAGGAAAATCACCGACAGAACGATGAACGATATGACAAACAGGCGTATCGCAGCAAACATCTATTTCCTCCTCACCGCGCCCCAAGGCCCGGTGTCGGGCAGGATGCGGTCATACTCGTTTTCCTCGAACTCGTCAGTTCCGGGTTCCGGGCCAAACAGATCATGTCGGGCAGCGGCAGCATCCATTAAATATTCATTCGCAAGGAAATCCGCAACATAAGTGCGCTTCGCATCACCCCAGGTGCGGTAAGCGCGGTAAAACGCCTCCTTATGGCAGATGAACAGCTGGCGGACATCGCGCGGCGTCAATTGCGCCAGCAGCATATTGACCAGATCGCGGTCCGGGTTCTGGCTGGAGCGGATGGAATAGAAATAGGCCGGATGCTCTGAATTGATCGTCGGCCATTTGGCGTGGTTTTCCAGCCATTGCAGCAGCTCGTTTAGCCCGTGAAATTCGTCGGGCAGCTGGTTGGTATAACGCCGTGCAATGCCCCGCAGCGACCGGCGATCAATGCCGGTCAGGTCCTCGCCGGCATCGGCGGCCACATCGACCAGAATGAAATCCATACGCTGGCGGATGATGGCCTTGGCCACATCATCGCGTGCCTTCACGATCGGTTCGGTCAAGCCGTTAAGGTCCAGAAACGCCGCGATCTCGTTCCGATCCGTCAGATCGAGGAAATTGGTAATTGGCAAGGGACCGATTTCGTGTTTCGAGCCCACAGCAATCGCCGCCGGGACTTGCACATCACGGAAGATATAGAGGCCACCGAAATGTTCGGTGTAGAAATTGTCCTGCGTGTATTCCTGCTGCTCCAGCTTCACCGGAAATCGTGTGATATCGCCGGTTTTCTTGGCCAGCTCGATCATCTCTGCGGTCAGGACATCGTCCCACCAGGCGTCATCCTCGTGCAGGAAACGGTCGACTTTCGCCGCCAGTTCCTCGCCGGACTGGACGTGCTTTTCGGTCGTATCGGCCGCCACC
>JBNLBF010000031.1:0-14059 GCA_050302475.1 Paracoccaceae bacterium | reverse complement strand
ACGTGTCAATGTATTCTGCTTTCAGCAGATCATCATCTGTGCCATCAGGTAGGCAGCAAAGGCGGCGTTCGTGGAAACAAAGCCAGTGAACGGCCCATCGCGCGACAAGGTTTCGACCAAACCGGCGGCTTGAATAGCGGCGACGAGCATGGTGTGGTCAGCTGGAATTACAGCACTTTCGACGATATTATTGTCGGCAAACATTGCGGCATCATCAACCACGGGTTCTCGACACAATGGCCTGCAGCCCTTCAGCATCATCCGCGTGCCCGGGACAATCGCCTTGTCTGGATCTAATGCCCGCGCAGCCGGTGAAACTGATGCGTGAACACAGCGACACCTATTATCGGCACAAACAGGTTCACAACGGGAATGGACAAAGGCACTGCCATGATGATCCCTGTGACCCAGATTTCCACCATATTGTTGCGCCGCAGTTTTGTGGCATCCTGTGCCGTCAGCCTTCGCGCCGCGACAAGATGAAAATACTCTCGCCCCAGTAAGAAGCCATTGACGATATAGAATATGACTGGTGCCAGAACCGTCGACAGCAGATAAATCACCAGCGCCACAAGGTTTGCGAGGATCAGAATGGCGGTAAATTTCACCGCCTCTTTGATGATCTCTCCGGCACTCTGTCGCCGGACATCCGGCAAGCCGGGATAATATTTATCTTCGACAGCATCGGCGATGCTTTCCAGAAAAAACCCGATAAATAGCGAGGCCACCGGAAACATCAGGAACATCGACAGGATCAGCATGGCGATCAGTGCAGTGATATTCAGCCCTGTCGACAGCCATGCAACCTCACCGAGCCAGGGCAGGGTGAAACTGTCCGGAATCGCCCAGCCGATCAGGAAAACAAAGCCGGTGTAAACCAGCGCCAGCAGCAGAAGGGTGATCAGGATCGAGCGCCAGAAAACGCCTTGAAACCTGCGGTCAAACAGTTGTTGCAGCGCATTCGCGATATCGGTGATCATGTGTCCAGCCAGGCGGTTTTCTGGGACAGGTCCGGGCGTGGCCGGTCAGGAGGGGCCATGCGTTCTGTTCCGATATGGATAAACCCGGCGACAAACTCTGTATCGGCCAATCCCAATCCTTCGCGCAAGAACTCGCGATCCAACGCCATAGGCCCGCTCAGCCAGTTCGCCCCCCAACCGCTGGCAAGTGCGGCGTTCAGCAGGGACAGGCAAACTGCCCCTGCTGACAGGATTTGTTCAACTTCAGGGACTTTTTCAGACGGCGTAGGGGAGGCGATAACAGCAACAGCCAAATCTCCATCAGCAAACTGGGCGCAGTTCTTATCGACCAGTTCGTCCTCATGTCCCAGCGCAGAGCATCGCGTGCGGGTCAGCGCCGCCAACCGGTCCAGCGCTCGTTTTTCCAGCACAATGAATCGCCAAGGTTCCAGCTTGCCGTGGTCCGGGGAGCGTGCAGCGGCCGTCAACATGATTTCCAGCGAGGGACGATCCGGCACAGGCAGAGTCAGCGTTTTCGCCGGTCGGGATCGCCGGGTCAGCAGGAATTCCAGGGCTGCAGCATTCTTCTCGGGCATGTGACCTCCTATTGGTTGTCACATGAAGTCGGTTTCCCGATCCCGAATGTCAAGACGCGACTAGCGGTAAAGGAGCGAGGTTCCGTTCCCATCAAACAGGTGCATTTTGGCCGGGTCCGCGGTTAAACGCAGTTTCTGGCCTTTGTCGAACCGCTGGATATCCGGCAATTTGGCAATCACCGGATTCTCGCCGCTGTGGGGCTGGAAATAGATCAGCGTTACCTCGCCCAGCGCTTCCAGGTAGTTGACCTCTCCTTCAAAGATGAAATCATCACCTTCGGTCACAACCATGTCTTCAGGACGGACACCAAGGTTAAAGGTCTGACCTTTATCCCCATCCACTGATGCGATTGGCGCGGTCGCACGGCCCCCGCCGACAAGGTTCAATGATGTACTTGCGCCTGTGGCGGTTACCTCACCCGCGAATAGGTTCATGGCGGGCGATCCGATGAACTGCGCAACGAACTCGCTGTTCGGGCGTTCGTAGAGATCAAGAGGCGATCCGACCTGCGCGATGCCTTTGTTGGCCAGCACCACGATACGGGTGGCCAGCGTCATTGCCTCCACCTGATCGTGGGTCACGTAGATCATGGTCGATTCCGGCATGGATTCTTTCAGCTGCGCGATCTCGATGCGGGTCGCAACACGCAGTGCCGCGTCGAGGTTGGAGAGCGGCTCGTCAAACAAGTAAACCTTCGGATCCCGCACGATGGACCGCCCAATCGCCACACGCTGGCGCTGGCCACCGGAGAGTGCTTTTGGCAGGCGGTCCAGATAGGGTTCCAGCTGTAGGATTTTGGCGGCTTTCGTCACAGCCGCGTCGATCTCCTCGGGTGATTTCTTCGCCAGCTTCAACGCGAATGACATGTTATCGCGCACCGTCATATGCGGATAAAGCGCATAAGACTGGAACACCATTGCAATACCACGTTGCGCCGGGGGTACGTCGTTCATACGCTGCCCGTCGATCTGCAACTCACCGCCAGTGATCTTTTCCAGACCGGCGATCATGCGCAGCAGGGTCGATTTCCCGCAGCCCGAAGGGCCAACGAACACAATCAGTTCGCCGGTTTCGATGTCCAGATTGATGTGCTCCAGCACACTCACCGGGCCGTAGGATTTCGCGACATCCGTCAGTTTCAGGTCAGCCATGGTTAATCTCCCCCTTATATTTTATGCGCGATGAACGCTTGATGCGCGGGTATGTGAATCTTGTCGTCTTTGATGCGGGAACTGAATTCCAGCCCGTCATGTGAATGCCACTCGCCGTCGGGCAGGGCGATGTCCTGTGCCTCGGCGCCCATGTTGAAGGCGCAGAAGAATGTCTCGTCCGCGTCGCGGCGGAAAAAGCTGATGACGCTGCCCTCGGGCGCGTTGAGCTCCATTGTGCCCTTCATGATCGCCGGATGTGATTTGCGGAACGAAATCATCCGACGGTAATGGGCCAGCATGGAAAAGGCGTTGTTTTCCTGTGTCGATACCGCCACTGGTAAATGTTGCGGCGAGACGGGCAGCCACGGCTTGCCGTCGCTAAAGCCGCCATTCGGAACCTCGGACGTCCATGCCATCGGCGTGCGGCAGCCATCGCGACCCTTGAATTCCGGCCAGAACTGAATGCCGTAGGGGTCCTGCAGGTCCTCGAATGCGACATCGGCTTCGGTCAGGCCCAGTTCTTCACCTTGGTACAGACATACGGACCCGCGCAGGGTCATCAGCAGCGACATGAATGTTCGTTTGGCTGCTTCATCCAACCCCCAACGGCTGGCATGGCGGACCACGTCATGGTTGGAGAAGGCCCAACAGGCCCAACCTTCCGCCGCAGCGGTTGAAAAATGTTTGAGCACGTCACTGACTCTGTCTGCCGTCAGCGGATCACCTGCCAGAAACTCAAACGCATAGCACATCTGCATCAGATCATCGCCGCGCGTGTATTCGCCCATGATCTCCATGCCACGTTGTGCATCACCAACCTCGCCCACCGCAGCAATTGCCGGATATTCATCCATCAGTGCGCGCAGGCGGCGGAGGAAATCGAGGTTTTCCGGCCGGTTCTTGTCGTAAAGATGCCGCTGGTAGTTATAAGGGTTCACGGCAGGTGCGATACTGTCGTTGCGTTCCTCTGGCGGAAGGGCCGGATTGTCGCGCAGCTTTTCGTCGCAGAAATAGAAATTGATCGTGTCCAGACGGAACCCGTCAACGCCACGTTCCAGCCAGAACCGAACGACATCCAAAAGTGCGTCCTGCACATCCGGATTGTGGAAATTCAAATCCGGCTGCGCGGTCAGAAAGTTATGCTGATAATATTGCAGCCGCCCGGCATCCCATTCCCAGCCCGGACCGCCAAAAATCGACAGCCAATTGTTCGGAGGCGATCCGTCCGGCTTTGGGTCTGCCCAGACATACCAGTCGGCCTTCGGATTATCCCGACTCTCGCGGCTTTCGACGAACCACGGGTGCTGATCGGATGTGTGCGACAGCACCAGATCAATCATCACCTTCAGTCCCAGCGCATGCGCCGTTTCCACCACCCGGTCGAAATCAGCGAGCGTCCCGAACATCGGATCGACGTCGCGGTAATCTGAAACGTCGTAGCCGAAGTCTTTCATCGGCGAAGTAAAGAAGGGCGAAATCCAGATCGCATCGACACCAAGGCTGGCAACATAGGGCAGGCGGTCTACGATCCCGGCGAGATCACCGATACCGTCGCCATTGCTGTCCTGGAACGAGCGCGGATAAATCTGATAGATCACCGCCCCACGCCACCAGTCCTTGTCAACCGCTGCGTCTGTCATTCCGCGAATATCCTCTGCCGTATTCATTATTTGACGGACCCCGCCAGAAGACCACGCACAAGATATTTCTGCATCAGGAAGAACACCAACAGCGGCACGGCAATTGACACGAAGGCCGAGGTCGCAAGGATTTCCCAGTTACCGCCACGGGTACCCAACAGCTCGACGATTTGTTTCGTCATCACAGTCGTTTCCCCCGTCGAGTCGATCAGGAACACCAACGCCACCAAGAGGTCATTCCAAGTCCACAGGAACTGGAAGATGGCAAAGCTCGCCAAAGCCGGGAAGGACAGTGGCAGGATGATTTTCACGAAAATCTGGAAATCGGTTGCGCCGTCCACCTTGGCGTTTTCGATAATGTCACGCGGCAGGCCGACCATATAGTTGCGCAACAGGTAGATCGCCAAGGGCAACCCGAACCCTGTATGCGCCATCCACACGCCGATATAGCCTTTGCCAATTCCGATCTCGTTATGGAATTTGAGCAACGGGATCAGTGCCAATTGCAAGGGCACAACCAACAGGCCAACGACCGCTGCAATCAGCAGCGCGCGACCCGGAAAGTCCATCCACGCCAGAGCATAGGCCGCGAAAGCCGCGACCAAAATTGGGATGATCGTCGCCGGGATTGTCACTGTCAGCGTGTTGAAGAACGCCTTGGCCATTCCCTCGCGGTTGGATGGGTCAAACAAAACGTTCTGGTAGTTTTGTAACGTGAATTCCGGCGGGGTTTCAGCGGTCACAAAAGCACGCTGTCCACGCCCCGAAATCTGATCTTCATTTCCCGTCCAGACATAGGTGCCGTCTGCATTTAGCGTAAAGGTCTCCCCGTCGCCCAGATCAGCTGTATCCCCGGGGACATAGGCGTCAATTTCACGCGAACTGGTCCCCCAGACGGAAATATCCGGCACGTCACCTTCGAACAGTTGCCCTTCGACGACGAACATGCCGTCGCGTTCCACTCGCGTGTCATCCGGGTCAGAAGTTCGCAGCGTCAAGTTCTGTTCCTGCGCAAACATGGACGCCCACCAGCCGCTTGTCGCGATCTGGTCGGAGGTCCGAAAAGATGACACCAGCAGGCCGACCGTCGGGAACAGCCACAATGCCACCAGCAAGGCCAAGGAAATATGAACCGCCCAGCTCAGGCTCGATTTGCTTCCAGCTATGTTATCCATCAGCGCATCTCCTTACGGGCGTTATAGACATTCCAGACAAGGATCGGCGTCACCAGCAACATGATTACCATTGCACTGGCCGATCCGACGCCCCAGTCATTGGCGCGGAACAGTTTGTCATACATGTAGTTCGCCAGAACCTGCGTTTCCCACTGGCCGTTGGTCATCGCGAAGACAATGTCGAACACTTTCAGCACCACGATGGTGATCGTCGTCCAGACCACAACTATTGTTCCCATGATCTGCGGCACCTTGATCTTGAAAAATACCTGAAACGGGTTGGCCCCGTCGACAATCGCGGCCTCGATCGTTTCTTCGGGGATACCGCGGAGCGCAGCGGACAGGATCACCATGGCAAAGCCGGTCTGGATCCAGACCAAAACCACCATCAGGAAGAAGTTGTTCCAGAACGGGATGGTCAACCATGTCTGCGGCTCGCCGTAGGGCAGGTCAGCCCCAGCAATCCCGATCACCGACATGATAGAGCGCCAGATCAGCCACGCGCCACCGACAGCCACCAGCAAGCGCAACGGCATTGTCGCCGGGCTGACATGCGCCCCTTTGGTAAAGATCGGACGCACAAACAGCCAGCCAACCAAGGCAACGACCAACGCAAATGCAATCAGGAAAATGATTGGCAGCACGGTCAGGAAGATGGTGGACCAGACGGAGCTTTCGTCAAACAGCAGCCAGACGGCGTTCAGTACCCCGATCTGATCCTGTTCCACGGGCCGCGTGTCATATACCAGCTTCCAGATCACTGCAGCACCGACGAAGGAAATCGCCATCGGCATAAAAATCAGGGATTTGGCGACATTCCCCCATTTAATCCGGTCTGAAAGCTGCGCCGCCAGTAATCCAAACGCGGTCGAGGCGGCAGGCACAACAATCAGCCACAGCATGTTATTCTGCAGCGCTTCCCAGAATTTCGGCTCGTCCAGCATCTGGCGATAGTTTGCCAGCCCTACAAATGCGCCATCCGCGTCGCGATCCGTTAGCGACAGGCGCATCGTTTCAAACACCGGGTAGGCCAGATACAGCCCCAGCGCGATTAGCGCGGGCAGCAGGAACAACCAAGGGCGGACAATATTGGCGCGGTTGATGTTCCGCCCGGCATTTTCGCCGCGGGCCGGAAAGATCACCTTGTCCAGTATCTGGTTAGAAAAATAGAAATATCCGACGCAGCCACCTACACCAATGACAATTGTCAGTAATCCTTGCAATGCTGGATGCATTCTGTCCTCCCCAGTTGATATTCTTATAATTTAACGAATAAGGGCGGTGGCCCGGCGTAATATGCCGGGCCACCGTGATTTAGGGGTGCTTACTTCGCAGCATCCCAGGAGGATTGAATCTCCGCAGCAACTTGTGCGGCCGGTTTTCCACCAACATAGTCAACCATACCGGTCCAGAAGGACCCCTGGCCGACCGCACCCGGCATCAAGTCGGACGCGTCGAAGCGGAAGGTGGTTGCCCCCAGCAGAATGTCACCGAGCGCGCGCAGCGTGTCGGACGCATACAGGTCCGTGTTCACACCTTTATGCGGCGTCAGGAAGCCCTGCTGTGCCATCCACAGTTCATGCGCGATTGGCGTTTTCAGGAACTCGATCAGCGCCTGCGCGCCGTCGCTGTCACCGGTGATGGCGAACAATGTGCCCGCACCCAGAACCGGGGAGCCAAGGTCTTTTTCCGCGTAAGCCGGGAAGTAGAAGAAGTCCGCATCTTCACCCACAACAGTGCCTTCCGGGAAGAAGGACGGGATGAAGGACGCCTGACGGTGCATGTAGCACTGCGGCGGGGATGCGAACATACCCTTCGGGCTGTCACGGAAGTCGGTCGAGGCAACTGCACCTGCACCACCAGCCACATAATCGTCGTTCAGAGCAAACCAGCCGAATTCGTCGATGGCTTCCAGAACGCGCGGATCAGTGAACGGAATGGTATTTGCGACCCATTCGTCATAGACAGCAGGCTCCTGCGTGCGCAGCATCAGGTCTTCGACCCAGTCGGTTGCCGGCCAGCCGGTCGCACCACCTGAACCCAGACCGATACACCACGGGGTGCCACCATCATCAACGATCTGCTGCGTCAGGGCCTTCAGATCCTCCATGGTTTCCGGCACTTCATAGCCAGCATCTTCAAAGTTTTCCGGCACGTACCAGACCAGTGATTTCACGTCGACTTTGTAGAAGAAACCGTAAAGATCCTCGTTTCCGTCGCTATCTTCATATGTACCCAGATCAACCCAGGACTGACCGGCAGCGTAGTTTTCACGAATCCAGTCATCTGTGCCATCCGACAAGGGTGACAGGAATCCGCGAGCGGCCAAATCGGCAGCCAGACCCGGCTGCGGGAATACCGCAACATTCGGGGCAGAGCCGGCTTCGGCATCAACAACGATCTGCTGTTCGAAACTGTCGGACCCGGTGTAACGCACGTCAGCGTTAGCGGCTTCGGCAAAATAGACCAGAACGCTTTCAACCAGCTCCTGGTCGGGGCCAAGCCACGGACCGAATACGGTCACCTGTTCGCCACCCAGATCGACGGAATCGGCAAAATCATTGTAGCTGTCCCAGTTGAAGTCACCTTCACCCGGGGCGAACATCATGTGCCCTGCGGCGGTTGCCATACCTGCAGTCAACGCAAGCGTAGCAGCACTCAGAATGAGTGTGTTTTTCATGTAGGTCTCCTCCCAATACTCGCCCTAATGGCGAGACTTACTTTCATCTTACGCCGAAGATTCGCAAACCTTCCAAAGCGCTTTGATAAGCGCAACCCTGTGACCGGTTACTTTCAAAGTCAAGTATAATTAAAAAATTCTTTGACGAAATTAATTCCGCCAACTAACACTCTTTACTGAAATTGAATGCGCTTTGGATATCAGTATAGCGGAGATCCCATGAATCTAAAAGAACTCTCGGATATGCTGGGCCTGTCGCAAACCACTGTCAGCCGTGCGCTGAACGGATACCCGGAAGTGAAACAGGCAACACGGGAACGGGTGCTGGCGGCAGCAGAACGCTACAATTACAAACCCAATACCCGCGCCAAAAGTCTGGCAACGGGTCGTGCGATGGCGATCGGACATGTGATTCCCACCTCGTCGCACGAGATGATCAATCCGATCTTTGCGGATTTCATCGCAGGGGCAGGCGAAACCTATTCCAAAGCCGGTTATGAGATGATCCTCTCCGTCGTTGAAGATGGCGACGAAGAAAAAACCTATCGCGAAATTGCCAACCGGAAATCTGTCGATGGTGTGATTGTTCACGGTCCCCGCTCACCGGAACCCCGGATCGACCTTCTGAATGATCTTGGCCTACCGTTCCTTGTCCATGGCCGGGCTTATGTCGAAGATCGAAATTATGCCTGGCTGGACGTGAATAACCGCTCAGCCTTTAAGCGGGCGACGGAATTCCTGCTGGATCTGGGGCATAGGGATATTGCCCTTATCAATGGGCTAGAGACCATGAACTTCGCCGAACGGCGCCGCCTTGGTTTCGAACAGGCGCATGCGGAAAGGGGGGTCGCCACCCGCCCCGACCTGATGCGCAGCGACGAGATGCTAGAACCTTACGGCTATGCCACGGTGATGGAGATGATGGCGCTACCGGAACCGCCGACGGCGTTCATCGTGTCTTCGATCATCATTGCCATGGGCGCGCAGCGGGCGATCAATGAACTGGGGCTGGAAATGGGGAAGGATGTGTCGCTGATTACGCATGATGACCAGCTGTCCTTCCTTCAGAATAGTGGCGAGGTCCCGGGATTTACCTGCACCCGATCGTCGGTCCGCGAAGCAGGGAAAAGATGCGCAGAAATGTTGCTGGATATCATCCAAAACGCTGGCGATGCCAAACAGCATGAGCTATGGGAGGCGCAGTTGACGGTGGGGAACTCCACCGGTCCGGTAAAACACTAGGATTGCGCATGACACTGACCTTTACCCGTTCCGATTATCCTGAAGATTTTACATTTGGCGTTGCCACCTCAAGCTATCAGATCGAGGGTCATAAATTCGGCGGGGCAGGGTCCACACATTGGGACACCTTCGCGGCTACGCCGGGTAATGTGGTGCGCGGCGAAAACGGAGATGTCGCTTGTGATCACTATCATCGTTGGGCTGAAGACCTCGATCTGATCCGGGATGGCGGCTTTGACGCCTACAGGTTTTCAACAAGCTGGGCGCGGGTTTTGCCCGATGGCATAGGTCATGTGAACGAGGAAGGTCTCGATTATTACGACAAGCTGGTCGACGGGATGCTGGAACGCGGCATTGATCCGTATCTGACACTGTATCACTGGGAGCTTCCGTCGGAACTTGCGGCCAAAGGGGGCTGGCAGAACCGCGATGTGGCGAAATGGTTCGCCGATTACACTGAAATTCTGATGAAACGTCTGGGTGATCGGGTGAAAGCCGTGGCAACCATCAACGAACCTTGGTGTGTTGCGTGGCTCAGCCATTTCATGGGGCTGCACGCACCGGGTTTGCGCGACATCAAAGCCACCGCCCACGCCATGCATCATGTTTTGTTGGCACATGGCACCGCCGTTCAGGCGATGCGGGCGATGGGGCAGGATAACCTTGGCCTTGTGACCAATTTCGAATGGACGATGCCCGGTGATGACAGTGCCGAAGCGAAACGTCTGACTGAGCTTTACATCAGCATCTACAACCGCTGGTTTGTTGAGGCCGCGTTCAAAGGAACCTACCCGGAAAACGTGTTGGAAGGCCTCGGCCCCCATATGCCCAAAGGCTGGCAGGATGACATGTCCACGATCTCCACTCCGGTCGATTTTCTGGGCGTCAATTACTACACATGCCGCCGAGTGGTGGAGGCGAAGGATAGCCTCTGGCCGCACATCGCCGACAAACCCGGAGATCTGAAGAAAACCGCCATGGATTGGGAAGTTATGCCCGACGGATTGTACAATATCCTCAAGTTTCTGCGCGAAGACTATACCGGCGACACACCGATCTATATCACGGAAAACGGGCTGGCATCTTATGACAAAGTCGAAAACGGTGCGGTCTATGATCCCGACCGGATCGACTATCTGGACCAGCATATGGACGCCGTACGCCGCGCAATTGCGGACGGGGTTCCGGTGAAAGGGTATTTCGCCTGGTCATTGCTCGACAATTTCGAATGGGCGCTGGGCTATGACAAACGGTTCGGCATGGTTCATGTCGATTTCGACACGCTGAAACGGACACCGAAATCTTCGTACCACGAGATGAAACAGGCTATCGCCCGATAAGGTCCTTCGGCGTTTGACCGAATTTCGCGCGGAACTGCCGGTTGAAATGCGACAGGTTCTGATAGCCCGCCTTTTCCGCCGCCACATAGATCGGATCGTCCGACGTCATGAGCTGCCCGACGACGAAATTCAACCGTGCCTCGATCTGATAATCGATCAGCGACTTCCCCATCCGTTTGCGGAAAAACCGAGAGAGGGTGCGGGGGCTCATGTTCAGACGCTCGGCGATTTGGTCGACGGTTAGATTGGTTTCGAAATCGTTTAGCAGGGCGATAATCCGATCCAGACGCGAGCGCTCCGTCAGGGTTTTGGAACTGTCACCGAAGGCGGCTTGCGAGAGGGTGCGGGATTGGTCCATCCCGTCGGACAAAAGATTCAATGCCTCGATCAGCAGGGCGAACTGCTGGGGTTCGGGGGCACTGACAAGTGCCTGCGCCAGATCGTGGTAGTGTTCAGCGGTTTCTTGCGGGAACAGCACACCGTGCCGCGAGGCCTCCAGTAGCGGGCGGTAGATGTCGAAGGTCGGGAAGACCTCCATCAGATTGGACAACGTATCCTCGGTAAACCAGAACACGAATGCTTCGTGTAGCGGATCGGCGCTGGCGGTGCTATGTGCGTGCCAGCTATGCGGCACATTCGGACCGATCAGGACAAGATCAAAGGGGTCGTAAGCCTCACGGCTGTCACCAACAAACCGGCGGCCATGGCTGTTCATGGTCAGGGTCAGCTCGTACTCGCGGTGGTAATGCCAATCGAAGGGGAAGTCCTCCAACCGCCGGTGAAAAAACTTGAATGTCCCCCCGTCAAACTTATCCAGACTTTCAATATATGGCTTCATACGGCCACTGTAGCGGACAATTTGGCTGAATAGTATCAGAAAATGTCAAAATCCTCGGCTGACCGCAGCCGGGCCACCCGTCAATCTGTCCCCAGAAGGAGACATGATTATGGGAGAGAGACATGGAAGCCTTACAGGACATTGCGGACAATGCGGGAAATGCGGATGCGACCGGAACGAATATCGATTTACGGACCATCAAGAAAACCCTGCCGCTCCGCGTTCTGACACCGGAACAATTCGAGACATGGCAGAGCTACGGCTACATCGTGGTGCCCCAAGTGGTGCCGCAGGAACAAGTTGAGGCGCTGAAATCCTTTCTATGGGAGTTTCAGGAGATGGACCCCAATGATCCGTCCACCTGGAACAAACCGCAGTTGTTGGAATATGGCCTGAAGGATTTGAACGGCTCCGGCATGGTCGAAGCCTATCACCACCAGACCCTGTGGGATAACCGCCAGTCTCAGAAAATCTATGACGTCTTTGTCGATATCTGGGATCGCGAGGATCTGTGGGTGACGATTGACCGTGCCAACCTCAACCCGCCCAACAAGGATAAATCGAAATTCGACGGTTTCCTGCATTGGGATATTGATACAACGCGCGAGCCGCTGATCCATAACGTGCAGGCAATTGTGACGCTGGTCGATACCACGCCGGAGATGGGTGGGTTCCAATGTGTGCCGGACCTGTTCCACAATTTTGATGAATGGAAGAAAACGCAGCCAGCGGACCGCGACGGGTTCCATCCGGATCGGGGCGATTACGAGCTGATCCAGCCGCAGCTGAAGGCAGGTGATATGCTGATCTTCAACTCGCTGATGGCGCACGGGATTAAGGTGAACCGCTCGGACGATGTGCGCATGGCGCAGTATATTTCGATGTTTCCGGCGCAGGAGGATAATGACGATTTGCGCGAAACCCGCCTGCGTCTATTCCGCGAAAAGATCGCCCCTGCTGGTAAAGCGTTTGCCGGTGATCCGCGCCGATGGGAGAAGAACAAATATCCGGAGGCACAGCTGAACGATCTGGGTCGCAAGCTGTTGGGCGCGGCCAGCTGGAAGGACTAAACCGTCAGCAGGCTTTGCACATGCGCCTCGTCCATATCGGCGGCGGAACCGGATAGAACGATTTCGCCCCGATCCATCACCACGAATTCGTCCGCCAGATCGCGGGCGAATTCGAAATATTGTTCCACCAGAATAATCGCCATATCACCTTTGGAGCGCAGGAATTCGATCGCCCGCCCAATGTCTTTGATGATGGAGGGTTGGATGCCCTCGGTCGGCTCGTCCAATACCAACAGTTTTGGTTGCGTAACCATCGCACGGCCAATCGCCAGCTGTTGCTGTTGACCACCGGATAGGTCACCGCCCCGGCGGCCCAGCATTTCCTTTAGGACAGGGAACAGCTCAAACACTTCGTCAGGGATCAGTTTTTTTCCGCGGGGCAGGCAGGCATATCCAGTTTCCAGATTTTCCTTCACCGTCAGCAGCGGAAAAATCTCTCGCCCTTGTGGCACCGACGCAATTCCCGACAGCGCCCGCATGGGGGCGGAGGTTTTGGAAATCTCCTCCCCGTCCCAGGTGATCGAGCCTGCTGAAATGTCATTGCGCCCAACGATGGCGCGGGTGAGCGAGGTTTTCCCAACCCCGTTGCGCCCCAACACGGTCGTCACCTTGCCGGGTTCAGCCTTAAGCGACACAGATTTCAGCGCCTGTGACGCGCCGTAATGAAGGTTTATGTTTTCGACATTCAGCATTTAGCGCCCCAGATAAACTTCGACAACTTCGGGGTTCGCGGAAACATGTTCCAACGTCCCTTCGGCCAGAACCGAGCCCTGATGCAACACCGTCACCTTGCAATCCAGCGCCTTCACAAATTCCATGTCATGTTCGACGACAACGACGGATCGCTCACCCGCAATATCCCGCAGTAGTTCCGCCGTCCGCATGGTTTCCGCATCGGTCATCCCGGCTGCGGGTTCGTCGACCAGCAGTAGCTCGGGGTCCTGCGCCAGCAGCATACCGATCTCCAGCCATTGTTTTTGTCCGTGAGATAGGTCGGCGGCCATGCGGTCACGGTCTGCGCTTAGACGCACCAATTCCAGCAGGCGGTCGATTTCGGTTTGCTGATCCGCGCTACGGCGATCAAACAGCGTGGCAAACACACCGCGGTCCGCTTTCAGCGCCAGCGCGATATTGTCCTCCACCGTCAGGGTTTCGAATACCGTGGGTTTTTGAAACTTGCGCCCGATGCCAAGGCGTGCTGATCCGGCCTCGTCCACCTTGGTCAGGTCTACGTCTCCGTTCCAGTATACTTCGCCATTGTCCGGTCGGGTTTTGCCGGTGATGATATCCATCATCGTGGTTTTGCCCGCGCCATTGGGGCCGATCACCGCGTGCAACTCACCCTTTTCGATGATCAGTGACAGGTT
>JBNLBF010000030.1:0-14484 GCA_050302475.1 Paracoccaceae bacterium | reverse complement strand
CGAGGCGACCACCGGCTCGCCAAACAATTCGTTCCCAACCTGACCCGGATTAACCGGAATGACGCGATACCCTTTTGACACAAGAAAATTCCCAACGCGATGTGATGCTCTATGCGGTTTCCGTGATGCCCCAACCATCGCGATGGTTTCTGTGCGTTCCAGCACATTTCGCAGATAAGAATCGTCATATTCTGTCATTTCGCTAATCTAGCTTTGATCAGCGCAGCGATCTATAGTCGGGGAAAGGGGACAAAATGCGCTTTCTGCTCGCCGTACTTTTCCTGTGCTTGCCAAACCTGCTAGTGGCCTGTCCATCGGCGGAGGATTTGGAGATTGGTGGCGATGAACCCGGTGTCTTGCTGGAACGCTGCCGCGAGCTTGGCCGTTTCGAAATTCCAACGGGCCGTGGGAATGTCGAGGTCGTGATGTATGGCACGCGCGACGCGGACGAAGACAAAATCCTCCCCATTCTGGAATCGCTGACTTTTGCGGGGGACGCGCTTGCCAATCTGGGGCCCCTGACGACGCACCCGATTGATGTGTTTATCTCGCCAACGGAATATGTCCCGCTCGACCCCTCCGACAATGCTGAGGCAACAGCGCGCCTGTCAATTGACGACACGCGCTGTGTGATTTCAATGTTCCCCAATGTAGTGGATATCGAATTCAGCTTCGTGCTGGCGCATGAGTTTTTCCACTGCGTCCAGTTTCGCGAATTCCCAAGCCGACAAGCGGCAGATCGTGCCGACTGGTGGTATGAGGCCACATCAGAATGGTTTGCAAACTACACTTATCAGGGACAATCCTATACCGACCGGTTCGTCCAGAATTTCGACTATGAATCGATCGACATTCCCATCACCAAGATGGAATACACCAATGTCGTGTTCTTTTTCTGGTATAGCTACACGCGCGGCGACAGCGCAATTATCGACCTGATGCGCGCCATGCCCGAAGACGATGCCGCACAAGAAGACGCGCTGGCGGCTATCGTTGATGATGATGCGTTTCTGGAATTCGCCAAGGCGTATTTCTCGCGCGATATTCACCAGCCCGGTGGTCGGTTGGTGCCCGTGGTGCCGCAAAATCTGAATTATTTCGAATGGACCGAAAGCGACACGCACGAAATCCGTGGCGAGCGGTTCCAGCTTTACCGCGCCCACCTGACCTTTGCCTGTGGCGAGTGGCACACCGAACAGGTTGACCTGAATGGCAAGACCCTCGCCAAACGTCAGCCGGATGGCGAGTGGGAGGAACTGCCCGAAGATATTTATCCTGATGGTGAGGAGGAAATCACCTATCGGTTTATCGGCGTGTCCACCTCGCCCGATGGGTTTTCAGTCGATATCAAGGCCGAAAAAGAACCCTGTACGATTTGCCCGGTCTATTTCGCCGATGACAGTCCCGAAGGCTGTCTTGTTGGTGAATGGACTCTCGTCTCCGGGGGGCTGGGCGAAAAAATTGGCGAGATGCTGGAAAGAACCCAGTTGGAAAATGTGGATTACCCGGACCTCGACAATGTCCTTGTTTTCTTTGATGACGGGACGTTCGAAGTCAGAACCGAAGATAGCGGCCATCTGGAATCCCCAAAACCCAGCGGAGATCGCGTGATCGGGGATGTGGATTTCAATTTCAGTTCGACCGGCACATGGAGCTTGGATGGCAATAAGCTGAAACAATGCGAACGCCGCCCGGACATTAATATCAACCTCGAAATGCTGGATACGAGCAACGATATTACGGAAAATATAAGGTCAGACCGTTTCCTTGGTCCTGGCGGGGAAATACACCGTTCGCGCACGTTTGAATGCAGCGGCGGGACATTGACCATTCGCGAAGGGGGATTTTTCGCGCCAAAGGTCGAATGGGTTTATTCCAAATAAAAAAGCGCCCGGAAAGGATCCTTACCGGGCGCAGGTCTGGAACGAGGGACAGTAAAAAGAAACAGGTTTGTTCCAAAAAGCCTGCTCCGCTAGATGATTTAGGTGATATCTTCCAACAGTGAAGGGGTTATCGCCTTTTTGTGAAGATCAGGTTACTCGACGATTTCGGGCCAGTAGCCTTCGGCAAGGCTGATATTGCCGGGAATATCCTCTGACCACAGCTCTCGCGCCCGCAGGCTGAAGTTCAGATAAAGCTTCCCATCCACAATCGTCCAGGCTTCGGGGACCGTCGGGGCGAGCTGCCCCTTGGACAGCGCATAGGCACAATAGCCGCCGAACTGGGGGGCGTACGCCTCCGGATTTGCTTCGAACAGCGCCATGTTTTCAGGGGTCGCGAACAGCCAGATCGCGCCGTCCCAGTCGACCGCATAATCCAGCAGCCCTTTTACCGGCATCTCCTGCACAAAATAGGCGACCGGATCATACCCATTGATTGCGATGTCGTCAGATTGATAGACGGCATCCGCCGCGAATGCGGGCAAGGCGAGGGTAGCCCCAAAGGCTGCCAGAAAAACACGACGAGAAAACATAAGTACCTCCATATCTCTGGGGACTATACCGGGCCGGGGCGGGTTCGCCCATTACCCTCACAGCAACTTTACCGCCTGTCACTCTGGTCGTTTTCGAGATGGCGAATGAAGCCTTGCAACAGAAGCGCGATCATCACGCCATTCAGGATGTGCCACAGAAAATGTGTACCCAGCGGGAAATGCGCGCAAACCGAGATATCAATCGTACGAAATCCCAGTGACAAGGTGAAAACCCCTGCACCAGCCAATGTCCACCAGCGCGCAGCATCGCGCTGCCAGAACATGATCAGAGAGAATACATATATCGCGATCAGGGCGGGCAGATACTGGGTTGATCCGTTAAACCCGTCACCGGGGGTGCCCGTCGATGGGTCCGTGGTGACATCACTTTGAAATACCCAGAAAACCACACCGATCCCCAGCACCACGGCCACCGTCGCCAAGGCGGTGCGCAGCAGGCTGGATGCGCCCGTTTGGGCGTGTACGGACAGGATCAGGAACCACAGAACGAATAGCCAGATAGGGATAACATCAGCCAGTTCAGCCCAGACGGTTGCAAATGTATGGAACAGGAAAGAGCCGATTCCGATGGTTGAAACCATTATGATCGCCAGATCTAGCGACCAGTCCCGAATGTTTCTGCGCCTCGTTTCGACATAAGCCCAGATCGCAGCCAGAACGAAAGACAGGTTGGTCAAGGCGTTGATCGGCTCGCTCCAGAAACCCGGCCCGGTCCGCTCGCAATAGATATCGACGGCGGCAAACCAGTCCATCAGAACGCGGATTTCCAGCTTTTGACGGCATACATGGACACAGCTGCCGCGTTGGACACGTTCAGCGAGCCAAAGTCTCCGGCAAACGGAATTTTTGCGAGGCGATGACAGGTTTCCTTTGTGCTTTCCCTGAGGCCGGGGCCTTCGGACCCAAGGACAAGGGCGATGGGAACGTTGGGCAGGTCGGACAGGGCTTTTTCCAGCGTCATGTCAGCCTCTCCATCCAGACCGATCAGGAAATACCCCATCTCTTTCAGGCTCACCATCGATCTGTTGAGGTTGGGAACCCGCAAATAGGGTTGCCGTTCCAGCGCCCCTGACGCCGTTTTCGCCAACGCCCCGGTTTCCGGAGCGGAATGGCGGTGCGGTGCGATAACGGCCCGGGCGCCAAACACCTCGGCCGAACGCAGGATCGCGCCAACATTATGTGGATCGCTAACCCTGTCGAGCAACACCACCATTGGCGCTTCATCCCGTGGCGCACACATTTCCGATACCGAGCCCCAGTCGAGCGGTTTTACCTCCAGCACCGCGCCCTGATGCACCGATTGCGGATCAATCGGCGCGGAAAATTTCCGCGCATCGACGATCTCGGGCTCGATGCCCGAGGCGGCGATGGCCCCCTCCAGCCGGTCAGCTGCATTCTTGGTCACGCGAAATGTCAGCTTTTCTCGCATCGGATTTTGCAGCGCGTCACGCACAGCATGAAGCCCGAATAACCATACGGTTTCAGCTGCGCCAGCCGCGCGCGCGCGTTCTTTCTCGATAACCCAGGCGGGTTTTTTCTTTGTTCTAGGGGCCATTTAGGGGATCATCACCCCTTTACGGTCATACTTGGCGGTATCGACCGAGCCATCATCATAAACGATGCTGACGGTGATATAGTCCACCGATTCCAATGGCAGCACGATATAAGGCAGATGCTCCGTCAGTTTCATGGCGTTTGGCGTTGCTTCGTCTTCGTAACAGGTTTCCAGTTCGTAAACCTGATCGGCTACTTCGGTATTGATACCATAGGCCACCTTGTCCATGCCGCAGCGCCAGCTTTCGATATGGGTGAAATACAACAGATCCTGCCCGTTAAATTCGCGCACCGCCACCCAGTTGGCTTTGGTCATATCCATGATCGGACGCACTTCGGCCGCTGTTGTAAAGCTTTGCGCGGATACAGGGCTTCCTACGAGAACCAGTGCAGCAATCAACCATTTCATGACATCCTCCATCGCTTTAGCGTCAGTATCCATATTTCGACAGAAATGCACAGGGTTTCCGTGCATTCGGTGTTGACGGGGGCGGGCGGTTTGCGTAATCACGCCTTCGCATCACCCGATGCTATACGGGGGGGTGGCAGAGCGGTCAAATGCAACGGACTGTAACTCCGTCGGGGAAACCCTACACTGGTTCGAATCCAGTCCCCCCCACCAAGCCATTTCCAAGGGAAATGGCAGCGCCACCAGCCAGAGAATGAAAAGCGGCAAGTGTTTCGCAGAAACACTGAGAGCGTCTAACGATGTATGTTCTGGTGTCCCTACGTTCTCACCGCGTCGATTAATTCCGGCAGAAACTTCTCGCCCATGTCTTTTTCGTCGACCGCAGCGTTCAGCAGTTTCAGCACGTCATCAGACACGATCTGGTCCGCGCCCAGATCCTTCGCCATATTTTCATAATAAGAAATATCTTTGCGACAGTTCGACAAGCTGAATTTGTGAGCATTCGGGTCGTTGTCACAGACAAAGCTGGAGAATGTTTCGAAATTCCCGCAATGCATACCCGACGCGCGGATCACCTCGCGGAAAGTTTTCGGATCGACATCCAGTTTGCCGAGTGTCGAATAACATTCCGACCAGAGCGTTGCGTAGCCGATGGCCACCAGATTGTTGACCAGTTTCACCGAATGCGCCGTGCCAGCCTCGCCGCCAACCGGGATTACCACGGCGGCCCATGTTTCCAGCAAGGGGCGGATGTCGGCGATGTCGTCCTCGGTTCCGCTGACGAAGGTCGTTAGTTCACCATCCCACGCGTGTTTGGGGGTACGTGACAGGGGGGCATCGATAAACCGCCCGCCTGCCGCCGCCATTTTGGCAGCCAGTTCCCGCGTTGAGGCCGGCTCTGCAGTGGAGGTGTCGATCACCACCATTCCCGGTTTCATATTTTCCATGATGATGGTCAGGTTTGCCTCCACCTCTGGCGTGCCGGTCACGCACAGGACGATGATATCGGCGCGTGATGCCATTTCCGCCACGTCCGCAACTTCCTCCGCTCCGCGCCCGACCAGATCATCAACCGCCTCGCGCTTGCGATGTGCGGTGACCAGCAGCGGAAAACCCTTCTCCACAGCGTTTTTCGCCATGCCGTGACCCATCAGCCCGACACCAATAAACCCAACTACCGGATTTCCCATGATTTCCTCCTTGAATTTTCCTCAGAAAATCAAGGCTTGGGCGAAGTTGCAAGGCTTGATCATATCTTTGATCCGCGCCATCTTCGATACATGCAAAAGAAAACCCTCCTGCGGGCGCTACGCCGAAGTTTTGTTGCGCTCGCCGTTTTGGGGATTGCCGGAATGTCCGGTCTGTACGCGCTGCAGACGAGGCTGATATATTTTCCTGATAGCCGCCCGCTAACCGACTGTCATTTGCCAGCTGAAACCAAGCTGATCCAGACCGGTCTGGAACGGGCCCTGTTTACGGATGCAGATAGTCAAAACCTGATTGTCTTTTTCCACGGCAATGCAGGATCTGCCTGCAATTGGCGGTATATCGGGGCAAACCATCTGGCACCGTTGGGATATGACACGCTGGTCGTCGAATATCCGGGCTATGCGGGCGATCCGCGCGCGGCTTCCAAGGCAGAGATCGAACAGGCGCTGCCCGTGTTCAACGCCTGGATTGCGGATCAGGGATATGACACGGTCACAGTGTTTGGCTATTCGCTGGGCAGCGCGATTGGCGCGCTCTATGTGCAGGATTACGGGGCGGATCAGGTGCTGCTATACGCGCCGTTTGACTCGCTCTACGCGGTTGCCGTGGCGTTGGGATATGACGTCCCGCGCCAGATACTGACCGAGGATTACGACAATATTGCTGCGCTCAGCGGATCAACGGCGCCGATCTACATTGCCCATGGAGATGCCGATGTTGTTATAGCAGCGGCCCATTCCGAAACCCTGGCAGAGGCGCTCCGCACCGAAGGGCTGGACGTCACCCGCGATTTATTACCGGGCAAAGGGCATGAGGGGCTTTTCGACAGCCCAGAATTCGATCAGACTATGGCGAGAATATTACTGTTCGCTGAGGGGGAGTAGATGAGCATCAAAACAGTTGCCTTACTGGGCACGGGTATCATGGGCGCACCGATGGCCCGCAATATCGCCGGGGCCGGGTTCACAGTCCATGTTTGGAACCGCACACGATCCAAGGCAGAGGCGTTGGCAGATGTCGCCACCGTTTTCGACAGCGCGGCGGAGGCTGTTGCCGACGCCGACGCCATTATCACCATGGTTGATAATGGCGCGGTTGTGACTGACATCTATTTCGGTGATCAAGCGACTGCGGGCGCTGCGAAGGAAGGGGCGTTGTTTATCGACATGTCCTCGATCCAGCCCAGTGTCACCCGCGACCTTGCCACCGCGCTGGAAGATCGCGGTCGCCGCCATCTGGATGCTCCGGTATCAGGGGGCGAGAAAGGCGCTATTGATGGCAAGCTCGCCATCATGGCAGGCGGCGAAGCTGCGGATTTCGCCGATGCCAAACCTCTGTTTGACGCCATGGGCACCGCGACCCATGTTGGCATCCACGGGGCCGGGCAGGTGGCAAAGCTGGCCAATCAGGTGATTGTCGCGATCTCCATCGGTGCGGTGGCCGAGGCATTATTGCTGGCGCAGGAAGGCGGGTGTAATCCGGAGGCTGTACGCGAGGCCCTGATGGGCGGTTTCGCAACCTCACGTATATTGGACCTGCATGGTCAGCGCATGATTGACCGGAACTGGGTGCCGGGCGGACCGCTTCTGCATCAGTTGAAGGACCTCGACAACGCGCTGGAGGTTGCGCGTCACGTCGGATTAGACCTGCCATTGACCGAACAGGCGCGCGAGGCGTTCTCCGACCTTACGAACGATCCGAAGACCGCGCGAAACGATCATTCCGCCTATATGCGCTGGTTAGAATTACAAAATCCCGGTCATCGCCTTGGCACCGGGCCGGATCAGGTGCCTGACGCCTGATGCTCGCCTTTACCACCGCCGTTTTCCTGCTGCTGATTACGCCTGGCCCCGGGGTCCTGTCGATTGCTGGCATGGGATCTGCTTACGGATTCAAATCGGCGCTGCGCTATTACCTCGGGCTGCTCATTGGCACGAACATGGTTGCGTTGGCGGTGGTAACCGGTCTTGCGGCGATTCTGCTGGCGGAGCCGGTTATCCGTACCGTTCTGCTTGCAGCATCCGCCGCCTATCTGCTCTATCTCGCGTATCGGATTGCGTTCGCAGGATCGAAAGTTGCGTTCATCGCGCCCAACAAACAACCGGGGATACGCGCTGGACTGATGTTGCAGGCCATCAATCCGAAGGCATATGCCGTCAACACAACCCTGTTCACCGGCTTTCCGTTCTTGGCCGACGCGTTGCTGGCGGAAACGCTGATCAAATTTGCCATCATCAACGCCATCTGGATTCCGATCCACTTCCTGTGGCTCTGGGCCGGTGTGTCGATCCACCGGCTCGATCTTGCGCCGGTAACGCAACGCCGGATCAATATGCTGATGGCGCTCGCGATGGTTGGCGTGGTGGTGTTGGCGAGTTGGTCGCTGATTTAGCGGATAATATCGTCCTCCAGAAACCATTTTACTGAATCTTCGAAACTGCGATCCGCGAAGAATCCCAGCCGCAGGGCTTTGTCGGCGATCATGTTGCCGCGCCAGCCCATCACGATCTTTTCGATGACCGGATCGGCGTCCCAGGTGATCAGGCTTTCGGCCTCGGGGCCGGCGACACGGGTCATGGCGTCGATCATTTCGCCGATTGTGTCGCTGCGCCCTGACAGGGTGATATTGCGGTTATAGCCCCAATCCTCCGCCGGGAGTTCGGCAGCGTAAAGAATATTCTGCACCACGGTGCGCGGCGCCGTGTGCCAGACCGGAAAATCGCGCGAAACGGGACAGTTCGATGGCTTTCCCTGCAACGGTTCGCGAAAGATCGAGGACATGAAGGCGCTCGCCGCTTTGTTTGGTGTGCCCGGCCGGATCGTCACCGTTGGCAGGCGCAGACCGCGCCCGTCGATGAAGCCGCGGCGGGAATAATCCTGCACCAGCTTCTCACCAATCGCCTTTTGGGTACCGTATGATGTCTGCGGATTCAGCTCGATATTATCAACTACCGGGTCGGGGGCGTCACCGCCATGGACCGCTGCCGACGATGCATACACCACAATCGGGCAGTTCCCCTGATGACGCGCGGCTTCCAGAATATGATATGTGCCGAACATGTTGACGGCCATACCCTTGTCGAAATTCGCCTCCGCATCCGCCGACACGATGGCCGCCAGATGAAAGATAACGTCCGGCTTTTCGCCAAACATCTTCGCTACATCGTCCGGTTTGGAAATATCCGCAGCCATGCTGGTGACCGGGAAGGGTGCCTCAAGCTCCGGTGGTGGCACGATATCTGCCAGCACCATGCTCGTGACGACCTGTTCGCGGACTATTGGGTCCGCAGCCAGCTTTTTTGCGAGTTTGAAGCCGATCAGGCCCCCACCACCCGTAATCAGAACTTTCATGTTTATTCCTCCCAATGTAGATAGCTGTTGCACGTCACGCCCGAATGGGCAAGCTGCGATCAGGAAATGGGAGGATCAGATGAAATTTTTGCGTTTTGGCCCTAAGGGTCAGGAAAAACCGGGCTGTCTGGATGAAGACGGCAATATTCGCGATCTGTCGGGTGTAATCAGTGATTTCGCCGGGAGCAGCGTGTCAATTGACGAGCTTGCGCGTCTGAAATCGCTCGATATGTCCGGCTTGCCACTGGTCGATGAAAATCCCCGTATCGGGTCTTGCCTTGCCTGGGTGCCGAATTTCATCTGCGTTGGTCTGAATTACGCCAAACACGCTGCGGAAACCGGCGCGGCTATTCCGAAAGAGCCGATTATTTTCTCGAAACATACCTCTGCTCTGAACGGACCGAATGATCCGGTGAAAATTCCGAAAACGTCCGAACAAACCGACTGGGAAGTCGAGCTGGGTGTCGTTATCGGGCGGGAGGCGAGCTATGTCTCCGAAGCGGACGCGCTGAAATATGTGTCTGGATATTGTGTCGTGAATGACGTGTCCGAACGTCATTTCCAGAAAGATCGCGGCGGGCAATGGATCAAGGGCAAATCGGCCCCGACTTTCGGTCCGACCGGACCGTATCTGGTGACAGCGGACGAGGTTGCGGACCCGCAGAATCTGGGCCTCCAGCTGGTGGTGAATGGGGAGGTGAAGCAGAATTCGAACACCTCCGACATGATTTTCACCGTCGCTCAGGTCATTTCTCACCTGTCCCAGTTCATGTCCCTGATGCCCGGCGATATCATCGCCACCGGCACACCAGAAGGTGTCGGCATGGGGCACACGCCGCCTGTCTTCCTGAAACCGGGTGACGAAATGGTGGTCGAGGTCGAGGGTCTGGGCCAACAGAAGCAGGTCGTCGAAGCGACGTGAGGCTTTCGGCCAATCTGGGCTTTCTTTGGAAAGATCTGGAACTTCCTGATGCGATCCACGCGGCCGTTCAAGCCGGGTTTGACGCGGTAGAGCTGCACTATCCCTATGACACCCCGGCGGACGCAGTGCGCCGGGCGCTGGACGAAACGGGTCTGCCGTTGCTGTCGTTGAATACGGACAGAGGTGGGGCAATGGGGCTGGCCGCTGTGCCGGGGCAGCAGGCACAAGCGCGGGCGCAGATTGATCAGGCTATCGAATACGCGGGTAGGGTCGGTGCGGGTATGGTTCACGTCCTAGCCGGTAACGCGGACGGGGAGCGTGCCCGCGCTACATTCACCGACAATCTGCGTTATGCGCTTGATCAAGTGCAAGATAGCGAACTGACGCTGCTGATCGAACCGCTTTGCCCGGCTGCTGCGCCCGGATATTACTTGAATACCACCATATTAGCCTCTGATATCATTACAGAAATAGGTTCTGATAAACTGCGTCTAATGTTCGATTGTTATCATGTTCATGACATTGATGGCGACGTTATCGCCCGCGAAACGGACCTGCGCGATATCGTCGGTCATGTCCAGATTGCTGCGGTCGATGATCGCGGTGCACCTGATCACGGACCGCTCGATTACGTCGCCTTTGTCCGGCATTTGCAGGATATCGGGTATCAGGGTGATATTGGCGCGGAATATATTCCGTCAGCCAAAACGGTGGAGGAGACGCTGGGCTGGATGACCGCTATTCGGGCGTCGGAATAGGGTCGATGGTTTTCAGATAGGCCGCGATGGCGCGGCGATCCTCGGCACTCAGCAGGGACAAGTTTTCAATGACTTCAACCATATCGCCACCCGCAACATCAAATTCCGGCGTGAATCCTGAATTCAGGTACTCGGCAATCTGATTTTCTGTCCAGCTTTCCAAGCCATCAGCATGCGGGGTGATATTGGGGATACGCCCTTCTCCATTCGGAGATGGCGCGCCAGCGAGGTAGAGCGACATCACGGACCCGCCAAGCGGATTACGCTTCGTGTGACATTCGTTGCAATGTCCCGGACCCTCGACGAGATAGCGCCCGCGTTCGATCAACCCGTCTGCGGAATCGGGATAGATCGGGCTGGGATCAACAAACATTTGCTTCCAGACTCCAACCGGGCGCCGCCATACCGCAAAGAAGGGCAGGTCATGAGACTGGCTCGGTTCGGCGCTCGGCGGCAGCGTATCCAGGAAGGCTTTCAGATCAATAATATCCTCGATCTGCATCCGGACATAGGATGTGTAGGGAAAGGCCGGATAGTAGTGTTTTCCTTTGGGGGAAACACCGTTTATCAGTGCATTTGCAAGTTGATAGGTGTTCCAGCCGCCAATGCCGAATTCCGGGTCAGGCGAGATATTCGGGGCGTAAAACGTTCCGAACGGAGAGGGGAAGCTTCGGCCCCCTGACAGAATCAGTTTATCCTCTGCCTCTGCGCCTTCGGCAGAATGGCACGAGCCGCAGCCTGCGACGTTAAAGACGTCTTCGCCTTTGATTGGGTCGCCAACACGTTGAAAAATATCACTATTTGGTAGATAGCGGGGGACGGTCAGAGCCCAAAATACGGCAAGGGCGACGCCAAGAAGCGCCGCCAGTGATAAAAGCCGTTTCGCTGAGAAGAAGTCTTCCAGCATGTCCCCTCTGAATCACCGTGGTATACGGTAAGTTTGATGACATGCCCGGCAGTTTGATGCAATAGCGCCGAAGGCGGCGCCGAGTGCTTCTGTGGATTGCGGGGCGGAATCGACACCAGCCTGTGCATCCGCGAGAAATTTCGCCAGCGCTGCGTCAAATCCCGCACGATCCGACCAGATTGTCTCTTTGGCCGTAGAATTCGGCCCGGTTTCTGATCCTTCAGGGAACAGATCACCAAATCCCGCAGCAACATCGCGCATTGTTGTCAGTGCTTCCAATGCAGCGGCAGCGTCAAATGGGGTCTCCCCCTGAACCATTTTGCCAATGACACCGGCTGCGGCACCGTTCGACTTCATCAGTGCAATTCGCTGTTCCACCGGATCATGTCCGGCAGCGTTCAGCGACAGCCCGAAAGCTAGCGCAGATATTGCGAGGGTCGAACCGAGAATTTTGATGTTCATATGAATCGCTTTCCAAAAGTAAAGTGTGATCCAATCTTACAGCAGCAATGAGGAATGAGAAATCACACAGCGATAACAAAGGCGTTATAGGCGGAAATATGCGACTTACGCACAAAAAAGCGGCAGTCAGCGTAATATCGGTGAGTTTTTGCAACACTATGAAGAATCCGCCTGTTCGGAAATTGTTATTTCGGGGGAGTGTGTGTTAGCCTCGGTTTAGAAATAGGAACCCACTTTCGATCTGGAGGTCATTATGTGGAAAACTACGTCAATGCTGGCGGCGGCGCTGCTTCTGCCAATTGGTGCTCAGGCACAATCAATTCCTTTCGGATCCTCGCCATCGGGGTCAACACCTTTCGGGTCGATGCCACCGGGTATGTATCTGGATGCGGAGGTTTCCTACCATTATCTGTTCGACGGTGACGGGAACAACGATAGTTACGGGTATGCTGATTTCGTTCTGGGAATGAATCCAGCAACGGCTAGCAGCTTGGCTATCGGGGCTGAAATCTATTTACGGTCGATTTTCTCTCTCGACGATGACTACGATATTACGGCCTATGGCGGCATCCTCTTCTACGATAGTAACTTTGGTCGTTTCAGCATCGGTAACCCGATCGGCGTAATCGGTGATTATGTCTCCGGGGCAAGTTTCGGTACTCTCTATGATGCAGCCGAATTTGGTGTGTTTAGCAGCGGATATACCAACCTCTTGATCTACTCCGGCGAAGTCAGCAACTTTGGTGTTCGCTATGACGGTCAATTCGGCAATTTCGGCATCGGGGCATCATACCACCAGATTCTGGATGGCTTTGGACTGGACTATCTCTATAGCGTTGCTGCAAATTACCAGATTGGTAACTTTGAGCTTGGTGCCGGAATCGAAAGTGGTGATGGCATAGACCAACCGGGCTATTACGTGTCTGCGGCTGTCGAGTATAACAACATCTCGGCTGGGGTGCTGACGGGCCAGTTTATCGAAAGTGACGCGCAGTTTTATACGGCGTATGTCGATTATTATGTGTTGCCGCAGTTGACGCTCTCCGCATCACTGCTTGGAGGTGACCTCTTCTTTGGCGGTGATTTGTTCTACCGTTTGGGTGCTGAATACACGTTTGCACAGAACTTCTTCATCGGTGCTAACTATTTTGACGTTACAGGCGGCGGCTTCTCCTCGGATGGGGTCTACGAAGTCAACGCAGGCTACCGCGTTTCCTTCTAAGCCAACCCTGAAATCAAATATTAAAGCCGACTGCGAGGTCGGCTTTTTTTATGCACCGAATAAGCGGATCAGCGGATATGTGCCGGATTTCACGTTAGATCTGGATAAGCCCCCAAATTTGATGCAATTCGATCACAGTTACAGATCAAATGCCGTGTGTCCCATTGCGCCGCAAACTGTTCGCGATAGCATTCGGGTCACGGATTTTCGTCTGGTTCTGGTGGGGCCGGACGGTCTTTTAACCGCAACGAAGAAAGATGCGAAATGAGAAAACTTCTGCTTACTTCCCTGTTGGCAACGGGCATGGGTGCGCCGCTGGCCGCACAATCCTTGCCGGGGAACATGTATATCGATGGTAGCATCATCTATGAGTATCTGAACGACAATGCCGGGAATGATGCGAACACCTTTTCGGCTGATCTTACGCTTGGGCTTGCACCGGGTTTCGCTGGCAGCGCGCCGATCGGGGCAGAGCTTTACCTGTTCTATATGGACCTGGACAGCATTGCGTCCGCAAGCGATTGGATTGGCGGCGTTGTCTACTACGACTCCAGTTTTGGTCGGTTCAGCATCGGGACGCCGAAATCGACGATCAGGGATTATGTCGACACGTTTTCAGTGTCGCCAAACTTAGACCATTACATTTTCGGTGCATCATTTGCGGGACTGCTGTCAGTTTACATTCCTGCGGCGGGCATAACCTCTTATGGCGCGCGCTTTGATGGTCAAAGCGGTAATTTCAGCTACGGGGCCTCTTACCATTATATAGACGATGCAGATATCAGCGGATACACAATTGCCGGTAGCTATCAATACAACAACTACACCTTCGGTCTGGGGGTAGAGGATCTGGATGGCAGCACCAATGCCTTTGCCTCAGCGCACGGGGATTTTGGTGATTTGGGGGCCACGCTGCATCTCGTTTCGATTGATGGCGGGTCGACAGGCTACGGCGTGACCGTATCGTATGATGTCATGCCCGAGTTGATGGTCGAGGCGGGCTACTTCTCGTTCGATGGCGGGTCTGACATTTCCGTCATCCGTGCGGAGTACAACTTCTATCAGGGTGCCTTTATCGGTGCGCAGTATCAATCAGAGTTGCTGGGATCTGATCCGATCTATTCGGTCTATCTTGGATATGATTTCTGAGGCTGGCTGACAGGCCTGAGATATTCGGACCGCCTTCGGGCGGTCCT
>JBNLBF010000029.1:0-15098 GCA_050302475.1 Paracoccaceae bacterium | reverse complement strand
CGTTTACCTCTACTAACCCAGAAAAAAGGCCTGTTCAGCCGCTTCAGTGGAGTTTCCGCCGGAAATGTGATCGCGGACGCGGAAGAACGGCTTCACTGGCAGCGGTTCGGTCTGTAAGGTCGCGATATGGTCAAGGTTGTCTCCCTCTTTCTGATTGCGATGCTGGTACTGGCTATGTTTGGCCGCCTGCGTTTTCCGAAAATCCGCAAAGACGCCTTGTCAAAGCCCAAGAAATGCGAAAAGTGCGGCACGCCCCTGATCGGGAAGCAACCGTGTAACTGCCAGACCTCGGCCAAATAAAGGGAAATCATGGATTTTATCCTCGTCATCGCCGGTCTGGTGATCCTGCTTGTGGCAGGGGATTTCTTGGTCAAGGGGGCTGTGTCGCTGAGCCTGCGCATCGGCATTCCACCCCTGATCGTGGGGTTCACGATCGTGGGGTTCGGCACCTCTGCGCCTGAGCTTCTGATCTCCGTTCAGTCCGCGTTGGAGGGCTCTCCTGGCATTGCGCTTGGCAATGTTGTGGGATCGAATATCGCGAATATCCTGATGGTGCTGGGGGTTCCGGCGCTGATTTTCACAATGGACACACGCCGCACCGACAGTCGGCGGACCTACCTGCAAATGATCACGGCTTCGCTGATTTTTGTCGGGCTGTGCTATGCCGGACCGCTGCATTACTGGCAAGGTATCGTTCTGCTTGGGATGCTGGCGATGATGCTCGGGGATGCGTATTTCTGCGCGCGTCGCCATAAAAAAGGCGTCAATATTGACAATGTCACCTCCGAAGAACTGTCCGAGCTGGAGGACGCCGACCCCAACATGCCGATCTGGCAGATGGCGGGCTACACCTTCGCTGGTCTGATCGGGCTGCCCTTCGGCGCTGATATCCTTGTGGAGGGCGCACAACGCATCGCCGCTGATTTCGGCGTTTCCGAGGAAGTGATTGGCCTGACCATCGTTGCCATCGGTACCTCGCTGCCGGAACTGGCCACCACTGTTGCCGCCGGTTTCCGCCGGCAGGCAGATGTGGCCATGGGCAATGTGATCGGCTCAAACATGTTCAATCTGCTGGCGATCATGGGGGTTACAGCCTTTTTCGGCCCGCTGCCGATTGCCGACCAATTCTTCCAGATAGATTTCTGGGTCATGTTGGGCGCGTCAGCTATACTCGCCCTATTCGTGTTTTTCCCTTTGAAACTCGCGCGGATATGGGGTTTCCTGTTCCTGGCCGCTTATTGCGGTTACATGGTCACACTATTCTAGAGGTCACATGCCAACAACCGCGCTGATAACCGGAGGGGGGAAACGCCTTGGCCGGGCCATGGCCCTGCATCTTGCCGACCGGGGGCTGGATGTGGTTGTGCATTACGCCCACAGCGGAGACGGCGCTGAAGAGGTCGCCGGGGAAGCCCGTGCCATGGGTGTAAGCGCCGCTACCATACAAGCTGATCTGCTGGATCATGAACAGACGGCGGGACTGATCAACAGGGCGGTAGACGCTATCGGCAAACCGCTCGATCTGTTGATCAATAACGCTTCCATCTTCGAATATGACACTCTGGCGAGTGCAACTGCCGACAGCTGGGATCGCCATATCGATTCCAACCTCCGCGCGCCGTTTTTTCTGACGCAAGCATTTGCCGCGCAGGCTCCCAAAGCGGTGATCCGTGACGGCGAGCCCGTGGCCCAATCTGTGGTCGTTAATATGATTGACCAGCGGGTCCGCAAGCTGACGCCCGAATTCGCGACCTACACAATCGCCAAGGCCGGGTTGTGGGCCTTCACACAAACCGCCGCCCAATTTCTGGCCCCGGACATTCGCGTCAACGCGATCGGGCCCGGCCCGACGATGCAAGGGGAACGCCAGTCGGCAAAACATTTCGCCGAGCAACGCGCCGCAACGATTCTTGGGCGCGGCTCGGACGCGAAGGAAATCTGCCGAGCTCTCGATTTTATCCTCGATGTAGATGGACTGACGGGCCAACTTTTCTGCCTCGACGGGGGGCAACATCTGGCATGGAAAACGCCCGATGTCCTTGGAGTTGAATAAGAATTTCCAACCATCCACAGCCCCCATCTGATCCCCGCGGCCTGACGTCCGTCTCCGTCTTTTCCACTTGACAGGGTTGCGTTCACACATCTGTAATGATTCTGTTAAGAAATTCACGATCCCGCCAAAATATAAATAAATATGTAATGAAAACAATATCTTACAAAACTGCCTAATTTTTGACCAATTTACAAAAACCCTAATATTTACAGGATTTCTCCCTTGCCCATTGAAATTGCACACAGACTTATCCACAGTATCAGTGGACAGGTTTTTCCTTGAACTTTGCCTCGGCGAGAGGCAGCACATCAGAGAATCACCATAGACAACAAGCAGGCCGGATTCGTGAGCGACGAAAACCAGACTTTGGGCTTCGAAGAGGAGGGTGTCACCTATGTCGATGGCGAGGTGGAAACCGGTCACGAGGTGATCAAACGCTACCTCCGTCTGCTTGACTCCAGTCCCGGCGTCTACCGGATGTTGGATGTGCGCGGCGACGTTCTGTATGTCGGCAAAGCCCGCAACCTGAAGAACCGCGTTAGCAACTATGCCCGCCCCAGCGGCCATTCCGCGCGTATTGGGCGGATGATCTCCGCCACGGCCTCAATGATGTTTCTGACGACCGAGACGGAGACAGAGGCGCTGTTGCTGGAACAGAATCTGATCAAGCAATTGAAGCCGCGTTACAACGTGCTGTTGCGCGACGATAAATCTTTCCCGAATATTTATGTCAGCACCGATCATGATTATCCGATGGCGGTGAAACATCGCGGCGCTAAAAAGGGTCACGGCCAGTATTTTGGCCCTTTCGCGAGTGCCGGTGCTGTGAACCGCACGCTGCATCATCTGCAACGGGTGTTCCTGCTGCGAAATTGCACAGACAGCATGTTCGAAAGCCGCACACGCCCCTGCCTGCAATACCAGATTAAACGTTGCTCGGGCCCCTGTGTCGGACGCGTTAGCAAGGAGGATTACCGCGCCACAGTAAATGACGCGATTAGCTTCCTCAAAGGCAAAACAACCGGGATACAGGAGGCGCTGGCCAAACAGATGTCCGATGCTGCCGAGGCGATGGAATACGAAAAAGCCGCCGCCATTCGCGACCGTATTCAGGCGCTGACACAAGTCCAAACGGTGCAAGGCGTAAACCCCGCCGGCGTATCCGAGGCTGATATCATCGGTATGCACACAGATAGCGGGCAGGCCTGTATCCAAGTCTTCTTCATCCGTGCCAACCAGAACTGGGGGAACCGCGCCTATTATCCGCGCACTGGGTCGGGGGCGGAGCCGCAGGAAATTCTGGAAAGCTTCATTGCGCAGTTTTACGGCAACAAGTTTCCACCCAAAATGATCTTGCTGAGTCATGAGATTGAAAACCTCGACCTGTTGCAAGACGCTTTGACCACGCAGCGCGACAGCAAGGTCGAAATCCTGATCCCGCAACGCGGTGAAAAACGCGCACTGGTCGAAGCGGCAGAGCGCAACGCGCGCGAAGCGCTAGCGATGAAACTGTCGGAAACCGCCACGCAGGCGAAACTTTTGGAGGGGCTGGCGACCGCGTTCGATCTGCCCAAAGTGCCGCAGCGGATTGAAATCTATGATAACTCCCACATCTCGGGCACCAATGCGGTTGGCGGAATGGTTGTCGCGGGGCCGGAGGGCTGGATCAAATCCGCCTATCGCAAGTTCAACATCAAGGACGAAACCCTGACCCCTGGCGATGATTTCGGCATGATGAAAGAGGTGCTAACCCGCCGCTTCGCCCGCCTGATCAAGGAAGACCCTGAGCGGAAATCCGAAAACTGGCCCGACCTGTTATTGATCGACGGCGGGGCCGGGCAGGTCAGCGCGGTCCACGAGATCATGCAGGACATGGGTGTCGAAGACATCCCCATGGTCGGCGTTGCCAAGGGTGAGGATCGCGATCGCGGCAAAGAAGAATTTTACCGCCACGGCCAGCGCCCCTTTGCGCTGCCTTACCGCGACCCTGTCCTCTATTTCATTCAACGCCTGCGGGACGAAGCCCACCGTTGGGCCATCGGCGCACATCGTCAGAAACGCGCCAAAGCAGTTGGGGCAACGCCGCTAGACGACGTCCCGGGCATTGGCCCCTTGCGCAAACGGATGCTGCTCCAGCATTTCGGATCAGCCAAGGCTGTCAGCCGTGCGGGGCTCGCCGATCTGAAGGCTGTCGAAGGTATTTCCGATGCGATGGCCGAAACCATATATGGCTTCTTCCACACCGACGCCTAAGGCGTTAGAGTGCGCCACGAAGGAGGGGCCTGAATGCGCTGGACGATCCCAAATATCCTGACGATTTTCCGCCTGCTGGCGGCGTTAGCTCTGCCCGCCGCGTATGTGATCTTTCCAAGCCCTATCGCAGATTGGATCGCGGTCATTCTGTTCATCAGTGCCGCCGTCACAGACTATTTTGACGGCTATCTGGCGCGGAAATGGAAGCAGGTCAGCAAATTCGGCAAAATGCTGGACCCGATTGCGGACAAGGCGATGGTAATCATTGCGCTCATGGTGCTTGTTGCCCTCTATCAGGGGGACTTTCTGATTGTGATCCCGGCGGTCCTGATCGTTTTCCGGGAGGTATTCGTCTCTGGCCTGCGCGAATTCCTTGGCGCGGATGCCAGCGAGTTGAAGGTCACAAAACTCGCCAAATGGAAGACTACGGTGCAGATGGTGGCTGTCGTCGGGCTGATCGTCGGCTCGGCAGCATATATCGAATTGCAGGGACGTACGCATGCGATGGACCCGCGGATGGTACAGGATATCCTGTCTGGTGGGGAAGCGGATGTCGTGGGGATTAAGTTCTGGTATCACCTGTTTGATTGGAGCTTCAATATCGGCCTCTGGGGAATCTGGATTGCCGCAGCGCTGACTTTGATCACCGGCTTTGACTATTTCCGTAAATCACTGCCCTACCTGCGGGAGGATACGTGATGCAGATCCGTTATTTTGCATGGCTACGTGAACGTGTCGGCACCCCGGTGGAGGAGGTGGAAACCAGCGCTGCTACTGTCGCCGATCTGATCGCTGATCTGAAAACGCGCGATGACCGCTATGCTTATGCGTTTGAAGACCTCTCCGCCGTGCGCGTGGCGCTTGATCAGGAACTGTCGGACATGAATGCCCCGCTGAGCGGTGTTCGTGAGCTGGCTTTTTTTCCACCCATGACGGGGGGCTGAATGTCGGTTTCCGTTCAGGCCGAAGACTTTGATATAGCTACGGAAATGGCGACGCTTAGGGCTGGGCGGACAGACATCGGGGCGATTGTCAGTTTCACCGGGCTGGTGCGGGATACTGCGCATGGTGAAACGATCTCTGACATGGAACTGGAACATTATCCCGGCATGACCGAAAAAGCCCTGGCGGAGATAGAGGCCAAAGCCAACACCCGCTGGCCTCTACAGGCAACGCGCATCATTCATCGTTTTGGCAAACTCGCCCCGGGCGAACAGATTGTGCTGGTTCTGACCGCCTCGCCACATCGACAGGCGGCTTTCGAAGCAGCGGAGTATCTGATGGATTACCTAAAATCCCGCGCCCCGTTCTGGAAGAAAGAAGGAACGAAGGATGGCGGCCGTTGGGTCGATGCCGGGGATACGGATGAAGAGGCGTTGAACCGCTGGGACTGATTTCCAGTCAAGAATACATTGAAACAGGACGCGAGCAGCACTGATTTTTGTTTGCCAAAAACTTAATACCAACCCCACCGGGCAGTTAATCGTCTTCCTGAGCAGGATGACCCTGTGCCTCCTCAAGGTCTTCACGGATCTCTTCAGTTTCGTGACGCCAGGCTTCAGCCTGAGTCTTCCAATCCTCAGCTTCCTGCCGGGCGGTGCGTAGTCCTGACATGGTCGCATCAAGTTCCGCATTCAGACGTGCAACTTCCGCGCGGGCTTCGCGTTCAATCTCGCCGATCCGAGCCTCGGCGGCGTCACGCGCCGCTTCGGCCTCTCGCATCCGCCCCATCGCCTCGTCCGAGGCTATCGGTCCGGTCGTGTTCATTTTCGACACGAACCAGCGCAACATCCAGCCAAGCACAACCGCCACGACAAGCGCCGTACCAATCACCAGTGTCAGTTCAGTCCGTCCCATCTGTTTCCTCCTCGACAGCGTCGATCCCCGGCGAGAGAGCGAGCTCCACATTCAAATCTTCCGGACGTTTCAGCGGCGCATCGGCGCGTTCCACATCCGGGGGCAGGGGTTGCGCGGCGGCTTCCATCGCCGCGACCTCTTCCGCCGTTAGCAGGCGGAATTCGATCCGGCGGTTTGCGGCGCGCCCCTCCTCGGTTTCATTGTCACCGATGGGTTGGCTCTCACCATAGCCGACGGCGGTCAGGTTACCTAGCAACAGGTTTTGCGCCAGCAGCGCGTCAACAACCGCGTCAGCCCTATTCTGGCTGAGGTTCCGGTTCATCACCTCGCCTCCCTGACTGTCCGTATGCCCGCCCACCTCGAACGCAGCATGGTTGCAACGGTTGAGGATCACGGCAATCTCGCCGATGACGGGCTCGGAATCCGCCTCGATCACTGCAGATGACGGCGCAAACAGGATTTGCTGATCTGCGAGCAGGTTCGCAATCTCGTCCCGGCATTGCGTGGCATCGGGCAGGTCGGGATCCTCTGTGATGACCTCCAGCTGGTCGACATTGATCGAAAAGCGCGCATCCGCGCCAAACCCGGCTTCCAGTTTCTGCTGGATAACATCCGTGGCGTCCTCGGTATGGCTGGAACCCGTGACTGTGACCGTGTCTTCGGTAAAGGTCACTTCGCCCTCGTTCAGGACTGACAGTACGTCAACGGCCACAATCTGTCGCGATGTCCAGCCATGGGGCGCAAATTCGGCGATGTCGGTACGATCATCGATTTGTTCAAACCCGAAACGGGCTTCAGCGAATGTTGCCACCGTCTGCGCCGAAATGTCATCTATCACCATACCGGACAGTTCAACCAGCCCCTCTGCCGGGCGAATGGCGGTGAACCATGGCCGGTCGGCGGTGACGACAGCTTCGGTCACCGGCAGCGAGGGGATCAGCATATAGGCCGGAGGCAGCTTAGCCTCCAGATCTTCAACAATCTGATCAAAGCGATCCGCGTCGAAGTCCAGCGGCGCGGTCAGACTGGCGTTCGAATCCCGTATCTCGAACTTGCCACCCTGCATCTCAGCAACCGCGTTGATCCCGGCAACCGCAACAGCGGCCCAGTCGTCGGTCGGTGCGCCTAACCCGATATCGCATCGGCTGGCACGAGTCAGGCCGGCAGCCTGCGCCGCCGCTCGGATCCTTTCCGCCCCGTCTTCGGTCAAGGCGTGGCAGCGCAATGTCGGGGTTTCACCGCCGATAAACAGCAGATTATAGGGGGAGAAAATGGGGCGTGGCGCCGTGATATCTATGCTCAGGATCACACCTTCGGGCGTATTTGCTGTCAGGTCGGACACAATTCGGTCCCGGGTTTCTTCGTTCTCCACCACAGCGATCAATCCGACTTCGCCCGGTTTGATTGAAATCTTCGCTCGCTCAAGATCAGCCATGATCGCGGCCCCGAAGGTCAGCGCTTCGACCCAGCCCTCTGGCGCGTCCCAGCTGGTGGTTTCCTTCATGTCGATCAGGTCGACCTCCATCCCTGCGATCGTGTCGCGGATAATGTCGGTTTCGCCATCTGCCGGGGTGATCCCGATCAATGACACGTCATAACCCGAACGCAAGATCTCCATCGCGAAATCGGGGGCAACGGCGGGGACACTTTCAGCAACTTCAGTCGTATCCACGATCCGGCTTGCGGACACTACAGATGACACGACCGTCAGCGCCTGTATCCGGTCGTTTTCTTCAGGCGCGGTGCCGGACAATTCGACCCATGTGCCGTTTGCGCCAATCTCAACCCAGGTTTGCCCGGCGGCAACAAGCGCATTCTTGGCAACTTTGGTCGAGACTCCCTCGATATGATGCACGGCGTAGCTGGCGACCCAGGCGGCAGCGGCGGCGCTGGCCAGGAACCCTATTGCCGTGAATGCAAGTGCGGCGGGACGCATGGAACCTCGGGGATAGTTACTCAGATGGGTTTCTTAGGAAATCCCGTGGGGGAGAGCAAGCGATTGCGCCTCTAAATAAGCGCCGATGCGCCGAATAGCGCAGCGGCAATCAGCCCGGCATCGCGGTTCGATCGAAACAGATACAGGCAGACGCCCGGATCATTGATATCCAGTTTGCGCATCTGCCAGTTGAGGTGCAGCCCGAACGCCCAAGCAGCGGCAATGCCGATCAGCACCGGGATCTTGTTATCCAGCGGTGTCAGCGCCAACATTGCAGCGACCCCCATCAGGGACACGCTGACGACAAGGAAATAGAACAGCGCCCTTGGCGTTGCCTCGCCAAACAGGCGGGCGGTGGATTTCACCCCTATCAGGGCGTCGTCTTCTTTGTCCTGATGGGCATAGATCGTGTCATAAAACAGCGTCCAGGCGATACCGGACAGGTACAGGAGGACAGGCGCCGCCGCCAGCGACCCGAAATGTGCCGCCCACGCCAGTAGTGCACCCCAGTTGAATGCGATCCCAAGGAATATTTGCGGCCAGTAGGTGAAGCGTTTGGCAAACGGATAAATGGCAACCGGCAACAACGAGGCGACGCCCAGAAGGATCGTAAAACTGTTGAAAGTCAACAGGATGGCAAAAGCGATCAACGCCTGAATGATCATCCATACGGCGGCTTGGCGGACTGTGACCTGACCTGACGGGATCGGGCGGGATTTGGTGCGGGTGACTTTATCGTCAATGTCGCGGTCGGTAATGTCGTTCCATGTGCAGCCCGCGCCGCGCATCAGGAACGCGCCGATGGCGCAGGCAGCCGCGATCCAGATATCGGCTAGCGTCCCGCCTGAGGGGTCCGCTGCCACCGCCAGCCCCAGTCCCCACCAGCAGGGCAGCAGCAACAACCACGTCCCCGCCGGACGATCCGCGCGTGACAGCCGCAGATAGGGGCGCGACCAGCGCGGCGCGACCCGGTCCACCCAGTTCTGATGAACCGCGTCAGCGACCCTTCCATCTTCGGGCATTTCCGGCATATTGTCGGGCGAATTCATTGGGGTCACTCATGGCTAAGACGGCAAAAATCCGGCTCTTTGTAGAAGGTCCTTTGGCCAAAGGGCAAGGGATAGTGCTGAATAAAGATCAGGCGAATTACCTGTTTGCCGTCATGCGTCTGTCCGTCGGTGACCAGATTCTGGTGTTTAACGGTCGGGATGGCGAGTGGCTGGCCGAGATTGCCGAGGGGAATAAGCGCGGCGGCGTGCTGGCCTGCACGGACCAGACAGCCCCGCAAAGGATGCCGCCGGATGTGTGGCTGATTTTCGCGCCGATCAAAAAGGAACGCACGAATTTTATCGTCGAAAAAGCGGCGGAGCTGGGCGCGGCCAAGGTGATCCCGGTGATCACAGCCTTTACCAATTCCGAACGCCTGCGGCAGGACAAATTGCAGGCCCACGCAGTGGAGGCGGCAGAGCAATGCGGTGGCACCTTTGTGCCTCCGGTTACAGAGGCGCTGAAATTCGCCGACCTGCTGGCCGATTGGCCCGATGATCGCCGCCTGATGTTCTGCGATGAAAGGATGGCCGCCGGGCCGGTGGCGGAGGTTCTGGCTGGCGAGACACGTGGCAAATGGGCGATCATTATCGGACCGGAGGGCGGGTTTTCGCCCGAAGAAGCTGATGCGTTGAATGCCCTCCCGCAAACCATCGCCGTCACCCTCGGACCCCGCATTTTGCGTGCCGACACGGCCGCCGTTGCCGCCCTGACCGCGTGGCAATCGGCGCTGGGGGATTGGGGATGATCCGACAAGCCACGCAAGCCGACGCGGACCGTATCGACAACTTTCTTGAGCCTTACACAGAAACCTCGATGTTTCTCCGGGGTAATTTGCGCAGCTATGGGATCGGGCAGAGTGATCATGCGAATGCCGTGACCTATTTCATTGAGGAATATGACGGTGACATCACCGGCATCGGCGGGCTGACCAATGGTGGGATGGTGATGATTCAAGCGCCGGATGGCGTGGCCGCGTTGGCGGCGTATATGAAGGTAAAAATTGAGCCCAATGCGTTGCGCGGCATGGTTGGGGCGTCGGACCAGATTGCGGCGCTCAAATCTGCCTTAGGGTTAGATGATTTGCCACTCACAATGAATGATGTGGAACCACTTTTTTCGCTCGATCTAGATGATTTGCAGGTGCCAGTCACAACGGGCTTTCGCCTGCGGCCCGTTCTGAAATCCGATCTGCCGCTTGTAAGCGCTTGGCGGCGCGCCTACGTCGTTGAGGCGATGGGAAGTCCGGACATACAAGCGACCACAGATTTCGCGTATCAGCAGGCGGCAGGAATGATAGAGACTGGAAATTATCGTTTGTTGGAACGTGACAGCGCCCCGGTCAGCTTTACCGGATTTAACACGACTTTGTCCGATACTGTGCAGATTGGCGGTGTCTACACTCCGACGGATCTGCGCAGTCAGGGGTTTGCACGAACCGCTGTGGCGATGCACCTCTCAGAAGCGCGGGACAACGGCGTCACCCGCGCCATTCTGTTTGCCTCCGGCGAACCCGCAGCCCGTGCCTATCGCGGCATCGGGTTCCGGCAAATCGGTCATTTCACTATCGTTTTGTTCGGACAAACCTGATGTTCCGTCCCGAAGCCCTCGCCCGTCTGGCCCGCTGGAAAGAACCTATCCTGATCGCGCTCGTCCTGATCTTTGCCATCCGGCAATTCTGGCGGGCGGTCACCTTCGGCAGCTGGATATCTGGCGCGGTGGGGCTCGTTCTGATCGCAATTGTCGCCAGCCTGCTCTATGTCTCCTATCTGCGCGCCCGGTTGCGGCGCGACGTCACCGGGCCGGGGATTGTCGAGGTTGACGAGGGCAACATCACCTATTTCGGCCCGGCCTCAGGTGGGGAGGTGCAGCTCGACAATATCACCCGCATCCAGATTTCCACCTTGCCGAGCGTGTCGGGTGACCGGAACTGGATCATCTGGCATCATGGCGGTTCGCTGGTGGTGCCCGTGGCGGCGGAAGGGGCGGACCGCCTGCCTGAGGTTCTGACGGCCCTGCCAGGATTCCGGTATGACATCACGCTGAAGGCGATCGAGTCTAAATCGAAGGAAATCTTCACAATCTGGTCACGTGGCGCATAAGGCGCCTTGCGCCTGCCGCCCCGCACGCCTAATTCTGTCCGAACCAATAACGGGAGTGTAAATATGTCTATTCCACAGTCTGGCGGCGGACCGATCGAAAATCACTCCCAATTGGCGGAATTTCTGGCGGATGGTTGCAAACCCGCCGAAACGTGGCGCATCGGTACCGAGCACGAAAAATTCGGTTATTGCAAAGATACGCTACTACCGTTGCCCTACGAGGGCGAACGGTCCGTGCTCGCGATGCTGGAAGGTCTGCGAGACGAATTCGGCTGGGACCCGGTCGAGGAAGCCGGGCACCTGATCGGCCTCACAAAAGGCAAAGCGAATATCTCACTCGAACCAGGTGGACAGCTGGAACTGTCTGGTGCGCCGCTTGAAAGCATTCACCAGACCTGTGACGAGGCAAACGAACATCTGCGCGAGGTCAAAGTTATTGCTGACAAGATCGGCGCGGGTTTCTTCGGTATGGGTGCTGCGCCGGAATGGACGCACGAGCAAATGCCGTTGATGCCCAAGGGACGATACAAACTGATGGATGCCTACATGGGCAAGGTCGGAGCGCATGGTCGCGAAATGATGCGGCGAACGACGACGATTCAGGTGAACCTCGATTTCGCGTCAGAGGCTGACATGGTCAAGAAATTCCGTGTCGCGCTCGCTTTGCAGCCAATCGCCGTGGCCCTGTTCGCCAACTCGCCGTTTTTCGAGGGCAAACTGAACGGCTATGAAAGCTATCGCGCACGTATTTGGCAGGACACCGACAAGGCTCGTACCGGTATGCTGCCCTTCGTCTTTGAGGACGGTATGGGATTTGAACGCTATGTGGATTACGCGCTCGATGTGCCGATGTATTTTGTCTATCGCGACGGGCGTTATATCGACGCGCTGGGCCAGTCTTTCCGCGATTTCCTGAAAGGCGAGTTGCCGGCACTGCCCGGCGAAACGCCGACCCTGTCGGATTGGGCCGACCATCTGACGACGGCTTTTCCTGAGGCGCGGATCAAGAAATATATGGAGATGCGCGGCGCTGATGGCGGCCCGTGGCGCAAGATCTGTGCGCTGCCTGCCCTGTGGGTTGGTCTTATGTATGACAGCACCGCTCTGGACTCCGCATGGGATTTGGCGAAAGGCTGGACTGCGGAACAGCGTGATCAACTGCGGCTCGATGTGGCCAAGGACGGGCTTCAAGCAACAATAGGCGGACGGGAAGTTCTGGACATTGCGCGCGAGGTTCTGAAAATCTCGCATTCGGGACTAGCTGCGCGGGCTTTGCCGGGGGCCGGAGGGTTGATTCCGGACGAGACACATTTCCTCAATTCCCTGCAGGAAGTCGTAGATCGTGGCTATTCCCCCGCCCAAAAGCTGATCCGGCGGTATCGCTGCGAATGGCAGGGGGATATTAAGCGTGTGTATCAGGAATATAGCTACTGATCGGAATTTCCGTTAGCGCGGTGGTGGCGGGCCGAACGCATTGCGGCCCGCGTCCCCCATCCGGTCGAATTGCGCAAATGCAAGCGTCGCGCCGCCGCCCATCGTCAGGAAGGCAGGTAGCAGGATCGTGGCGTCATCGAATATACCGTAATTCTGCATCAGATAGCCAAAGGCCGTGAAAATAGATCCGAACAAGAACGGAAACATGACCGGCAGCTGACGCCAGCCGGTGGAGCCATAATCGTGCATCCGCCGTGCTCCGACCGCCAGCATCGGCAAGGTCAGAAAGATCACCGGGACCTGCATCAGGCTGGGATTGTATTGTAGCAGGATATTAAAGAAGGCTTCAAATGCCTCCAAGGGTTCCTCTTGTAAGCCAACGGCCTGCAAATCTTCGCCGAATTTACCCAGAAACAGCCAGATATCTCCGGCGGTTGCGAGGGTGAACCAGAACAGGGTGAAGACAAAAAACCACCAGAACTCGCTAGTGCCCGCGCGCCCGCGGAAGGTCACGTATTTCTTGAAACAGGTGGTGATCGCCTCGCCCGATGTCATTTGCGACCTATTTTCGGTTCATCCCCGCTGACCAGACGACGGATATTGGCGTGATGGCGGATCCAGACTAGTACGGCCAGCAATATCCCAAGCCAAATCGCCGGGTAATCGCCAAACACCCACATCCAGATTGGGGCGGAGGCAGAAGCCACGAGGGCGGAGAGTGAGGAATAGCGGAGGACCAACGCCACCGCGAGCCACGTCAGGCAACTCGCCAAACCAACCCAGACATTGAGCGCCAGCATGATGCCGAGGAACACGGCAACGCCTTTGCCGCCCCGAAATTTAAGATAGATCGGGAACAGATGGCCAAGGAATGCGCCGAGGGCTGCGACCTGTGCCGCGTCCTCACCCGCATACGCGCGGAATACCAATACCGGAACCAGACCTTTGGCAGCGTCCAACAGCAGGGTCGCCAGCGCCGCGCCTTTTGATCCGGTGCGCAACACGTTGGTTGCCCCGATATTGCCGGAGCCGATCTCGCGCAGATTGCCGAGATTGAGCAACCGCGTGATGACAACGCCGAACGGGATCGAGCCGATCAGATAGGCGATCAGGAAAATCCCGGCGAGCCAAGGCAGGGCCTCCTGCGCGGCCGGGTTTGCGCCCCAGAACCGCAGGAAATCAGGTAGCATGATTGATCCCGGACACTTCTTTCCCCCCTACAAATGTCCGCAATACCTTACCCTGCATCCGCCGCCCGTCAAAGGGCGTGTTTTTGGATTTGGATAGCAGCGTGAAACGGTCGAGCACAAACGGCACGTCCGGGTCGAACAAGATCAGGTCTGCGGGGGTTCCCTCGGCCATACGACCCGCCTCCAACCCCAGCAGTTTTGCCGGGTTCAAGGCAATGGCACGAAACAGGGTTGGAAAGTCCAGATAGCCGCCGTGCACCAGCTGCAACGCCGCGGGTAGCAGGGTTTGTAGCGCCACCGCGCCCGAGGCCGCTTCTTCGAACGGCAGACGCTTGGACTCCTCGTCCTGCGGTGTGTGCATGGAGCTGATAATATCGATCAGCCCGGTGCGCACAGCCTCAACCACCGCCATGCGGTCATCTTCGGGGCGAAGCGGCGGTTTCACCTTGAAGAAGGTGCGGTAATCCTCAACATCGAATTCGTTAAGCGTCAGGTGATGGATCGACACGCCTGCCGTGACCTGCAATCCGGCAGCTTTGGCGCGTTTCAGTGCGGGCAGCGCGGCAGCTGTTGTAATCTGGTCAGCGTGATACCGCGCGCCGGTCATTTCCACCAGCGCCATGTCGCGTTCCAGCTGGATGCGTTCCGCCATTACTGACACTGCCGGCAGGCCCAGTTTCGTGGCAAACGCGCCTGACGTCATCGCCGCGCCTTTTGACAGAACCGGTTCCTGCACATGCCCCATGATCAGCGCATCTGTGGAGCGTGCATAGGTCATCGCGCGTTGCAGGATTTTCGGATCCGCAACGGGACGGTCTGCGTCACTGAAGGCCACGGCGCCCGCATCCTGGAGGAATCCGATCTCGGTCATTTCCTTGCCCTCGCGCCCCTTGGTCAATGCAGCCATCGGCAAGACATTGACCGGTGCGCTCTCGGCAGCGCGGCGGCGGAAAAAGTCGAGGATTTCAGGGCTGTCGATCGCGGGCGTTGTGTCAGGGCGGGTAACCATGGTGGTCACGCCACCGGCTGCGGCGGCCAGACCTGCGGTCTTGAAGCTTTCCTTGTGACGCTCGCCAGGTTCGCCGACCTTCACCCCGATATCGATAATCCCGGGGGCCAGATAATTCCCTGCGCAGTCGATCACATCACCGCGCGGCGATCCATTGGTGATCGCCGCGATCTTCCCGCCATCGATGATTACCGACCCTTCGGTGATTGTCCCACTT
>JBNLBF010000028.1:0-15933 GCA_050302475.1 Paracoccaceae bacterium | reverse complement strand
CGTGACAATCTCTTCGGGCTTGTGTCGCTTGTTCGCCATTCCTGGTCCTCCGTTTGCTAACAATAGCGGTGGACCAATTCAGTTGGGGAGGCTCAGAAGGACTTCCACCGGAGCTAGGAGCCATGGGAGTTCACTATGTCCACCCAGGTCTATTGCAGATCACGGCGACAGAACCGCGAGTCGATGGTATGTCAACCTACACCGACTGGACGCAGCCTTCGATCCTGATATACGAACCGCAGCCTGACGGGACGATGGAGTTGGTCGCTGTCGAGAACCTGGTCTTTGAAGCGGCTTGGGACGCGGCGGGCAAGGATGAAGAACTGGTGCTGAACGGGCGCCACTGGGACCACATGGCCGACGACCCAGCCACACCGGGCGACGAGGCTCACGGTTTCATGCCACATTACGATCAGCATGTCTGGCTGTTCCGCGCGAACCCGATGGGCGATCTTATGCCCTTCAATCCAAGTGCGACCTGCGACCATAAGATGTAGTAGGCGGCAAGATTTCCGCAGGGCAACGTCCGCCACTCCTACTTGAAGTGGTGGGCCGCGTTCCAATGTCAGTTTCGGCGGAGGGACAGACTTGGTCCGGCCGGGCCATTCAGGAGAGCACTCAGCTCGCTGGACAAATATGCAACCAGATCTCGAAAACCACGATCCAGTTGCCTACTTGCCCGACAATTCTCGACTGCGCCGGGCGGCGGCAGAAATCGTCTTGTCGAAGAGTTGACCAATACCATTTCTATTGGCCATCAGGCACATAAGACCTGCTTGCGTCGTGCCGTTTGGCGACATGACTTCATGACGCAACTCCGCTGGAGTTCGAGCCGTTTCGGTCATCAGCCGTCCGGCCCCGGCAACTGTTGCCACAGCGAGCAAACGTGAAGTCTTGGCGGGCAGACCCAATCGTTCACCAGCCGCAGCCATCGCCTCGGTCACTGCGAACACATAGGCCGGACCCGATCCTGAAAGACCTGTGACGGCATGCAATTGGTCTTCATCGTCCAGAACCAACGTCTGCCCGACAGCAGACATAAGCGTTTGCGCAATATCCAAATGTGCCGCGTCGGCTTTGGGGTTGTAGACCAGCGCAGTGATCCCCGCACCGACTGCGGCAGGTGTGTTGGGCATTGCGCGGATGATCGGCACATCCGCTCCGACAAAGCTTGCGATTTCTGCGATCGTGGTGCCGGCAGCAATGGAAATCAAAAGAGTGTTCGTGTCCGCAAGGTCTCGCAATCCTGGAACGGCCTGGGCCATGATTTGCGGTTTGACGGCCACGACAATGACCGACGGCGCGGCGGGCGCGGGTGGATTCAGGACCAACCCCTGACCCACAAAAGGCAATAGCCAATCCGCAGGTTTTGGATCGACGACTGTGACCTGTGCAGGTGTCAATCCGGCAGCAATCCAACCGCGCAGCATGGCACCACCCATTTTGCCGCATCCAACCAACAATAGCCCACCTGGCCCGACGTTCATGCCGCGTGTGCCGATTGGGCCGCGACATTCTCCAAAACGAGGGACTTGTAGAGCGTGCGGATGCGCTTTGTCATAGAGCGGTCGCCTGTGCCGATAGGCTTTCCATCGATCTTGGCCACGGGCGTTTGGGCGCCGAACGTGCCTGTCAGAAACGCCTCATCAGCGCCGTAGGCCTCATAGAGCGAGAAGTTCTTTTCAAACACGGGGATGCCTTCGACGCGACACAGATCAATGACTTTTTGTCGGGTGACTCCGTTCATGCAGTAATCACCGGTTGACGTCCAAACCTCTCCTCGGCGCACAATGAAGAAGTTGCACGCATTCGTCGTGTTCACAAAACCATGTGGATCCAGCATCAGTGCCTCGTCCGCACCCGCCTGCTCGGCCTGCAAGCACCCGATGATGCAATTCAGCTTGGAATGGCTGTTGTATTTCGCGTCTTGACTCATTGGCAGGCCGCGAATCTGTGGGACCGTCGCAAGGCGGATGCCCTTGGATTGAAGACTTTCGGCGGGTTTGGAATGCTCGACGATAGCCACAATAGTAGGACCAAACCGGCTCAACCCCGGGTGCTGGAAAGGCTTGGCCTTGCGTCCCCTCGTAATCATCAAGCGGCAATGGGCATCATTGGTCATCCCATTGGCAGAAGCCGTGTCGTCAAGGATCTTTCGGATGTCTTGCGGCCCCATGTCGATCTCAATTGATACCGATTTGAGGCTGTTGAACAGCCGGTCCATATGCTCGTCGAAAAACGCCCATTGACCGTCGTACAAGCGTAAGCCTTCCCACATGCCGTCCCCCAACATGAAACCGCTGTCATACACCGACACGGTCGCCTCATGCTTGGGCACAAGCCTGCCATTGACATAGACAAGAATACTCTCGTTGCGGGCGTCCAGTTCGGCGTCATGCGTCGAATGGCTTGTGTTATCGTCCATTGATTGACCTTCAGTGTCCAAGGATCTGCCCCAAAAATGCTTTGGTGCGTTCGTGTTTCGGTGTGTTGAAAAAGGTCTGCGGGTCCGCGTCTTCAAGAATTTCTCCTTCGGCCATGAACACAACGCGGTCCGCGACTTGCCGGGCAAACCCCATTTCATGGGTCACACAGATCATCGTCATACCGTCCTCTGCGAGGCCGACCATGACGTCCAGCACTTCCGAAATCATCTCGGGGTCAAGCGCGGAAGTGGGTTCGTCAAAGAGCATGATCTCGGGTTTCATGCACAGCGCCCGTGCAATGGCGACGCGTTGTTGCTGGCCACCCGAAAGTTGGCCCGGGAACTTGTCCGCCTGCTCCGGTATCCTGACCTTTTCCAGATACTCCATGGCGACGGTTTCAGCTTCTTGCTGAGACTGTTTACGTACAAGGATAGGTGCCAGTGTGCAGTTTTCGAGGATCGTAAGATGCGGAAACAGATTGAAGTTCTGGAACACCATACCGGTTTCACGACGAATGGCGTCAATGTTATCGACATTGTCGTCAAGCTCAGTTCCCAGAACGTTGATTGATCCGGCCTGGTAGTCCTCCAGCTTGTTTATGCAGCGGATCAGCGTCGACTTACCTGACCCGGACGGGCCACACACGACGATCCTTTCGCCCTTGGCAACTTCCAGATTCACGCCTTTCAACGCATGGAAGTCGCCATAATATTTGTCCATGTTTCGGATGCATACGGCGGTGGCAGTATTAGACATTGCGCTGTCCCCTAACGAGTTGCGACGGCCAGGCGGCGTTCGAGGTACGCGCCGTAGCGGCTAAGTGAGAAGACAAAGACAAAGTATATGAGCGCAACGAACGCGTAGACTTCGATATGGGCAAAATTCCAATCCGAGTTGCCATATGCTGCATTGCCCGAGGCAAGCACCTCGAAAAAGCCAATGATGACCACAAGTGAGGTTTCCTTGAACGTGATGACCAACTGGTTGATCGTCGGTGGCAATGCGTTGCGAAATGCCTGCGGCAGGACGATATAACCAATGCGATGCCAATAGCTCATGCCCAGTGCCTTGGCCGCTTCTTCCTGGCCCGCGGGAAGGGCCTGCATGCCGCCCCGGATGACTTCGGCCTGATAAGAGGCGAAGAACAACGCATAGCCGATGATGACAAGATACAGCTTCTCGGTCGGCACCCAGGATGGCAGCACAAACGGCATCACGACCGCGAAAGTGAACATGATCGACAGCAGCGGCAATGAGCGGATCACATCGATCACCACGCCCATCGTCCGCGCGATCCACGGCAGGTCAGAACGGCGCATTAGCGCGAATACGATAGCCAGAGGCATTCCGATCAATGTGACGCTGGCAAAGACAAAGATCGTCAGCGACAACCCGCCCCAATTCTGAACCGAGACCTCGGTCAGCCCCATCAATCCGCCGCGCATCAGCACGTAGAAGGTCGCGAATCCAGTAACCCAAAGCATGGTCAATCTGCGCCCGCTCCAGAAGTATGGCACGCAGGACAACACCCCGGTCAGAATGATCGCCGCGCAGGCGATGGCAGACCGCCATTGTTCCTCAAACGGGTAAAGCCCAAACAGGATAAGCCGCCAGCGTGCGTCGATCACAGCCCAGCAGGCCCCGCCAGAGCCGTGACCACATTGCTCTTTGTTCTCAACGCTCCAGACCGCATTAACAATGCCCCAGCCAGCAATGTTCCAAACCACCCAGATCACCAGCGCGCCAAAAACGAGCGTCATCGTGGTATCGAGCCGGTTTGAAAAGTACCCAGTGCGAATGTCGTCCAGAAGCGTTGGCTTATGGTATGTTTTGGCCATTGCTCAGGTCCTCAACTGGGTGCCTTTGAGCTTGATCGCGTCGTTCACGCGGTTCAGCACAAAGGCAAGCGAGTAGTTTATCGCGAGGAAGCCAGCCATCAGGATCGCGATCAGCTCCAGCGTCTGTCCGGCTTGTGAAATGGACGTGGAGATCACGAAGAAGAAATCGACAAATCCGACAGCGATGCCGATGGTTGTTGATTTGAACAACCAAACATACTGATTGATAAGTGTCGGCAGAACCGCCCGGATCGCCAACGGCAGCCTGATGCGGGAGAAACAGTGCCAGGCAGACAGACCAAGAGCATGACCGGCCTCTCCTTGCCCTTTCGGCACGGCATTGAAGCCTGCGCGCACGATCTCGCCGATGTAGGCACCGCCATAGATCGAAATCGCAATGATGCAGGCAAGAAGCTCTGGCGAGACCCGTATCCCGTCGCGGAAGTTCAGACCCTTTAGATAGGGGAGGCTAGCCAATCCGGTGTCGGGTATGCGGCCGATCCAAAGAACCAGGATCGCCGCAATCAGCCAGCCTGCCCAAAGTGCGCGGCCGATGTTGCGTTTTTGTGCCGCGTCCATGCGGCGGAACCGCCGCGCGCTGCGCAGCCATAGCCACGCGACCAAAGCCGCCGCGAATGCAACGATGACCAGAAAGGCCGAGAGTCCGGTGACATTCAGCCCCGGAAAATAGACGCCTCGGCTGGACAGAAACACCATGTCAGCGATGGTGATCGCGGTGCGCGGCTGAGGAAGGGACGTCAAGATCGCGTACCAGAAAAACAACTGCAACAGCAGCGGCAGGTTTCGGAAGACCTCGACATAGGTTGTGCCGATCAGTTCCGCCATCCGGTTGCCCGACACGCGCATCACACCGATCAGTGTGCCGATCAGCGTGGCCAGTGTCAGGGAGATTGCGCCGAGAAAAAGCGAATTGAGCATACCGACCCAGATCACCTTCAGATAGGTGTCTGATGTTTCAAAGGGGATCAGCGAAAAACTGACGCCCCAACCTGTAGAACGCTGCAGGAAACCGAAACCGGAGGTCAGACCCTGCGCGTTGAGGTTAGTACGCGCCGATAAGACCATCACAACGATCAGAAGAAGAAGGCCACCGACAAATCCGGCCTGCGCCGCTTTGTCCCTGACAGACTTTGATTTCAGGAGTCCAGACATCGTCAACGCCTTGATCGTTGCAGCCGAAACAGGCGGCGCAGCGAACTGCGCCACCTGCCTGAGAACATCAGTCGACCAATAGCGGGAAGAATACGCCGCCGTTGGTATAAAGATTGTTCATGGCGCGGGGCAGAGCATAAGGCTCACCGATGTTGCGGTCATAAACTTCGGCGTAGTTGCCGATCTCTGAAATCAGGTTGTAGGCCCAGTCATCCGACAAACCGAGCCGCTCGCCGTAACCCGGATTTACGCCGAGGAATGTCGCGATTTGTGCTGACGGTGGGTTCGCCTTCATTTCTGCGACATTTTCGGAGGTGATGCCGTTGATTTCCGCGAAGAACAGCGAAGAAATCATCCAGTTCATGACATCCAGCCAATCCGGGTCGCCTTCCGGAACGATGATACCTTCAGGTTCAAGTGCGATGACGTCTGGCAGGATCACATGATCGTCGGGGTTTTCGGAGGTTGCACGCGCTGCCGCAAGCGGCGGTGCCAACAGGGTCAAGCCATCGCAACGACGGTTGAAATAGGCACTCCTGACCTCATCACCGCTTTCAAAAACGACAAGCTCGGCCTCAACCCCGATACGCTCAAGGTAGGCGGCAAGAAAACGCTCTGTCGTGGTGCCGGCAGACACACAGATTGATCCGCCATCCAGATCGGCAAGCGTCTCTGCACCGAGATCAGCATGAGCCATGACATGAAACGACGCCACAAAGTAGGGGATAGAATAGGCGAGGTTCAGCTCTGTATCGCGGCTTTGCGACCAGCCTGACAGTTTGATGATGACATCGACATCCCCCGATTGCAGCGCTGGCCAACGTTGGGCCCAAGAAATGGGAACGATATTCAGATGGCCTTCCGAACTACCAAAGACAGAGGCCGCAAGGCCACGGCAAAGATCAATATCAAGCCCTTTCCAGTTGCCCTGATCGTCGACTTCAGCAAAGCCGAGATAACTGCCGTTGTGACCACTGCAAAGCAGGCTGCCCCGCTCCTGCACGGTGTCCAGCCGACTCTGGGCCTGGCCAGACGTGGCCATCAACCCGAATGCCGCTGCCGCGAAAAGCAAATGTTTCATAGTGTCCTCCAGTTGGTTCTCGTTGTCTGCCGACATTGTGTCGACATGTATTTCGATGTTCATAGTCGACAATGTGTCGACATGTCAATAAAATGACCAAACCCTCAATAGTTCGCTCGGAGCCCAGAATGCCACTCAAAGACGTTACCGAGAAAATGGCTCAGCCCCGCCGATCGAAAAAAGGCGGCGGAGCACGCCATGTCTACGAAACATTGCGGGACGAAATTCTGGAACTGAAGTTGACACCTGGGTTGCCGATAGATGAAACCGGTCTTGCCGAACGGTTTTCCATGTCGCGCAGTCCGATCCGCGAGGCGCTGGTGCGCTTGTCGGCTGACGGTTTGGTTCATGTCCTGTCGAACCGCTCCACCGTCGTGGCACCGCTCGAAATTGCAGATTTGCCTCGGTACGTAGAAGCTTTAGACTACGTCCAGCGCGCGGTCACACGAATGGCGGCCCGCAATCGTCGCGATGAAGACTTGGCCCGCATGAAACACACTGCGGACGCATATGAAATCCAGTGTGAGTCCGGCGACAGACTTTCGATGTCTCAAGCGAACAAAGAGTTCCACCTTGCCATCGCTGAAGGCGGGCACAATTCATATCTCACCGGAATCTATTCTCGCCTGCTCGATGAAGGGCGCCGCATCCTGCACCTGCACTATGCGCAATCCCTGTCATCCAATGACCCTTTCCCGCTTAGCCCGGAACACTACGAAATGATTGAGGCCATCAAAAGAAAGGACGAATTGACGTCTGACCGTCTGGCACATCAACATACCCGATTGTTTCACCAACGGCTGCTTGATTCCTTGGATGCTCAATATCTCGAGAGTTTGGAAGAATGACCTACCAAGTCATAAAACAGTGCCGGATCCTTTCAATTGTAGATCAATAAATTGGTGAGTTCCATTTTTGAAGTATTTCATTTTCAAGAGTAATCGCGGGAGCCAAACGGGCTATTTCGGCTCGTCCCGCAAGATCGAACGGCCGGTTTGGGGGAAATCGCTGCGACGCCTATTCACTGTGACCTGCAAGCTCAAGACATGCTGCACGAGCAAAAGGCCGGATAGTCCCGCAAAGCAGACCTCGACAGGCGTCTTCGGTGCTGCGCGCACAGCAAACGGCAGCTCTGAGTCCTGACTGTGAATTTGATTGTTTTGCTGCGCGCGTCCGCAACACTAAATCTGCTGCAGGCACATCGTCATTCGCGCTGCAAAGCGGTGGGAAACCAGCCATTCAAGCAAGGCTAGGCAGAATGAACATGTGCAACCACACAGCTTGGATTGATACGAGGTTTTAGAACTTGTTCAACATAGTCGAGGAGGTCGATCAGCACGCAGCGGTCACGATGATTTCGACCTTGAGCTCCGAACGGGCAAGCTTTGCTTCACCGCAGGCGCGGGCTGGGGCTTGGCCCTCAGGAACCCACGCGTCCCAGACGGCGTTCATTTCGGCGAAATCTGCCATATCGGCGAGCCAGATAACCGCCTGCAACATCTGCGCGCGCGATGACCCGGCCTTTTCCAGAAGGGCGTCAACGCGCGACAGGCAGTCGCGGGTCTGTTTGGTGACTGTGGCACCTTCCCCGACCTGTCCGCACAGGTAGGCCACACCGTTGTGCTTGACGATCTTGCTCATCCGCGCACTGGTTTCGATCCGTTCGATCATGTCGCTCTCCTATTCCGCTGCGCCCAGGTCTGTATCATTCATTGCCGCGAGTTCGCCAAGCGTAACTGGTTTCAGCGGCGGGCGGATACGGTAATAGCCGGTTTCATCCGGTGATCGACCGTTCGCCTCGGCCAGTAGCGCTGTCACGGTCAGTCCGCAATAGCGACCCTGACAGGGGCCCATGCCCGCACGTCCAAACGCCTTGGTCTGGTTGGGGCCAAGGCAGCCGAGTTTTGCATAGCCGCGGACGTCACCCGCGGTCACTTCTTCACAGCGGCAGACAATGGTGCTGTCGGCGGGGTGCAACGCGGCGCCATAGGGCGGATAGGCCGCATCCAGGAACGGACGTGCGGCCCGTTCCCGTGTCATTGCGCGGCGCAGGGGGGCGGCCAGGCGATTGCAGTCCTGTGTTGACAGGCGGTCGGCGTTCTCAGCGATTTTCAGGGCCGCCAATCGCCCGGCGTGTTCGGCCAGTTTTGCACCGCCGATCCCGGCCCCATCACCGGCGATGAAAACCCCTGCGACATCGCTTTGGCCCCAGGCATCCAGTTCTGGCACAAATGCACCCTGGGCCGCATCCCAATGGTGGCCGATGCCAAGGGACCGCGCGGCCTGCGTGTTGGGCACAACCCCGTGATGCAGGAAGACCGTTTCGCAGGCAATCCGCTGTTCGCCGCCCTTGTGGGTGAATGTCACGGCCTCTGCCTTGCCCTCACCTTCAACGGCGATCCGGGTCGCGCCCAGGTAGCGGGGCACCTTGGCGCGCTTGATTTCGGCCAGCATCTTCAAGCCTTTTGCCATGTAGGACCAGCCCCGTAATGCGCCGCCGAAATGCCGCAAAGCGCGGATCATATCGCCCGGGGTCTGGGTCTCAATCATCGCGGAAGGGGGCGTGCCCGCGCGCACCATCTGCGCCGCGATCAGATAAAGCAGAGGCCCCGAGCCCACCAGCACCGCGCCTTGCGCCACTATTCCAGACTGCTTCAGCAATATCTGACCTGCCCCGGCTGCCATCACGCCCGGCAAGGTCCAGCCGGGTAAGGGCATGGGGCGTTCCAGCGCGCCGGTTGCCAGAAGAATGCGATCCGCCTCGACCTGCGCGCCGCGGCCTGCGCGGGTGCAGGAAATGCGGAACCCGTCTTCGATGGCCCAGACGACAGCGCCTGAAATATGCTCGACACCGCTCTGTCGAAGATCCTCGGTTAGTCGTCTGCCATCGGTGTAGTCGGCGCCAAGGATGCTCCCGCGCGCCGGTGACGCCCGATCGACATCGCGGTAAATCTGTCCGCCCGCCCGGGGCTGTTCATCCAGCACCGTCACGCTCAGGCCCAACTCAGCGGCCTGCGCCGCGGCGGCCATGCCGGCAGGTCCGGCGCCGATGATGGCAAGATCACGTTTCATCATGCGCCCCTGCTTCGTGTGGACGTGTGATCGCCATGCCTTCGGTGACCGCCAGCATGCAGGCCTGACGCGTCACGCCGTCAATCTCGACCAGGCACTCGAAACAGGCCCCCATCATGCAGAACGGGGCACGCGGCGCACCCGAAACAGGCGAGTGGCGGAAAACGTCGACCCCTGCGGTCAACAAGGCAGCGGCAAGGTTCGCCCCGTCAGGCAAGCTGAGCGTTTGGCCGTCCCATGTCACGTCGACGCGGGGGCTGCTTTCAAGCTCAAGAAACGGCGAAGCGGTCTTCACTGAACACCTCCAGGTCTGGCGCTGCATCGGTGCCTTCCAGCCAGTCCGGCAAAAGGCGCGCATGGGCGGCGGCAAGGGTGATGCCGCTGTGACAGGTGACAAGATAGGCACCGGGCATTTCGGCGCTCTGCTGATAGATCGGCAATCCGTCCGGTGACAGGATGCGCAAAGCACCCCAACTGCGCACCAGTTGCGCACGGGCAAGTACAGGATAGGCGGCGATGGCTTCGGCGGCGAGACCGGACAATCCGGGCCGTGTCACGCGATCATCGAGGCCCACCTCTTCGTTGGTGGCGCCGATCTGTATCCCGCCTTCGTCCACCTGCCGTGCAATCAGCGACGGGCGGTTGATCATCTTGGGCAGTTTTTCGGTGATCAGAACCTGACCGCGTTGGGGGCGGATGGGGGCCTTGAACCCCATCTTCGGGCCAAGCTGCGCCGCGCCAAGTCCCGCAGACAGGACCACCTTGCTCGATGTGACTGACGTGCCATCCGCGCAAGTGATGCGGAATGCATCGGGCTTCGCCACATCGGTCACGGTCTTACCGGTCAGCACGCGTCCGCCCAGGCGGCGCACATCTGCGGCAAGAGCCACCAGCAGCTTCAGCGGATTCGCGTGGCCATCCTGATGATGAAGGATGGCACCGACAACTTTCGGTCCAATATACGGCTCTGACTTGCGCAGCGCGTTGTGGCCAAGAACCTCGTAGGGGTAGTCACCGCCCAGCTGCGCTTTGAGTTTCTCGTATTTTTCGACGGTTGCATCCAGCGTTTCTTCGGAAAAATGCAGATCGAGGCCACCGTTCTGTTCCAGTGGAATTGGCTGGCCGGTGTTGTCGCCAACCTCCCTCGCGAAATCAGCCCATATTTTCGCCGATTGCTGTGACCATTGCGCATAACGGGGTTGGTTCATCCCCTTTGATTGCACCCAGACCAGTCCGAAATTTCCCCGGCTGGCGCGGAATGATCCGTCGTCACCATCCAGAACCGTCACCGTACGCCCGTGTCGGAGCAGGCCCCAGGCGACTGAGAGGCCAACAATACCGCCTCCGATGATGGTATAATCGGTTTCCATGGCTTCTGTTCCGAGGGTGAAAAAGTGTGTCAGGGCAGCAAATGCCGCCCTGACCTTTTACGGCTTAGTTGCCCGCAGCAGCGACTTGATCAAGAATCGCCTGACCCCATTCAACGCCCACGTCTTCGAGGACGGCAGGCCAGATCTCTTCGCGGGCCTTTGCGGCCATGGCGGCAAGCTCTTCGTCGGTCAACTGGGCCACGGTTGCACCCAGTTCATCAACAAGACGCTGCTCGTTCCTGGCCTGATCCGCTTCGGCCACTTCCCAGCGTGTCGCTTCGAACGCGGCGGCCTGTTCCTTGAGAGCGGCCTGGTCTTCGTCGGACAGCTCGGCAAGGCTGGCGTTCGAGATGATCATGTACCAAACCTCGAAATGAGTGTTGGCCGGGATGTAGGTCTTGGTCACATCGCGGAAGGACGCATAGTAGCCTTCGGCACCCGAACCGATCACGCCGTCAACCACGCCGGTCTGCACGGCGGTGAAGGCCTCGGAAAACGGGATGGGTGAGGGAATATAGCCAAGTGCCTCGCCGGTCAGCTGGAAGCTCTTGATGCCGGGGACACGCACCTTGATACCGTTGGGTTCAGTTGAACCGGGGTTGGCGTTTTCAACGTTCAAGGCGATGCCACCGAAATATACAGGGTATGCGGCCAGCATGGTGATGTCCTGCTCGGCATAAAGACCGGCGACGGTTTCGCGCACGATGCCGCCGGGGCCATAGACCGCACGGGCCTGATCCCAGTTGCCCGCCAAATAGGGGAACGAACTGATCTGCATCCGGCGGTCCGCCGCCGCTGCGGCAGGCTGTGTCGCCATGTCGATGGCGCCCACGCTGATGCGTTCCTGCACGGTTGTGTAATCACCCAGGGCAGAAGCCGGGAAGATGTTGATCTTCACTTCGCCCCCTGTGGCTTCATCCACAGCTGCGGAAAAGGCGCGCAGTTCCACGTCAATCGTGGCGTCCTGCGGGCGCACATGGCTCATCTTCAGGTCTTGCGCCGCGGCATAGCTACCAAGCGCCATGAGTGCAGCGGTCGCGGTGGTCAGGAATGCATGTTTCATTTCAGGGTCCTCCTTGTTGGGATGCATTTTGGTTCGGGATGGATTCAGGGGGCCACGTCGTATCCGAAGAAGCGCGGGAGGAAGAGCGACAGGTCAGGCCAAAGCGACGTCAGGAAGACGACCGGTACATAGCCAAACAGGATGAGTTTCATGGCCGGTGGGATGACCTTGGTCACCTTTACGTTGCCGATGCGCGCACCCAGATACAGGATCGACGCATAGGGCGGGGTCACACCGCCCATGGCGGTATTCACACCCATGATCGCGGCAAACTGCACCGGGCTGACGCCGATGGCATTCATCAGCGGCAGCAGCAGCGGGGCAATCAGGATGATCGCCGTCACGTCATTGACGACCATGCCGACCAGAAACAGCATGATGTTGATCATGATCAGCAGCAGGATCTTGTTTTCCGTGATAGAGAAAATGCCCTGAACCAGCTGCTGTGGGATGCTCTCATAGACGAACATCTGGCTGAGGATCATCGAGAAGAAGATCATCATCATGATCGCGCCCACGGCTGTAGCTGCTTCTTTTCCGGCCGAGAAGAAGTTGTCCCAACGCAGACCCTTGTAGATCAGGAAGCCGACGGGCACCGCATAGATTACGGCCAAGGCGGCGGCCTCTGTCGGGGTCATGACACCGCCATAGATACCACCGAGGATGATCACTGGCATCAACAGTGCGGGGAAGGCATGAAATCCGCGGCGGGCAACCTCACCGGAAAGCTCTGAGAATGACGGCTTATCATCCAGGATCAGGTCGAACTTGCGCGACATGAACAAGTTGATCACGGAAAAGGATGTCATGATCAGCAAGCCGGGGCCGAGTGTGGCAAGAAAGCAGGCAAGGATGGATGTGTCGGTGACCCAACCGTAGACGATCATTGTCACGGAGGGCGGGATCAGCAGGCCCAAGATCGAGGAGTTTGCAATCAGCGCGGTGGCGTATTCGCGGGGATAGCCGCGTTTTTCCATCTCGGGGATCAGAAGCGGGCCAATCGCCGCAATGCCAGTCAGGCCAGAGCCCGAGATGGCGCCAATGACTGCGCAGGACACCGCCGCAACCACACCCAGCCCGCCACGGACATGGCCGATAAAGGCGTTCACAAAGCGTAACAGCGAGGCGGCAATCCCGCTTTCGGACATGACGGTGCCCGCCAGAACAAAGAGCGGAATGGCCAGCAGAACGGGGTTGCCCAACTGCTGCACACCCCACAGCATCATCCCTTTCATGGTCACGTCGCCCAAGAAATACATCACCATCAGGGCCGACCCGAAACAGTAGGGCAGCGGCACGCCCAGCGTCAGCGTGATCACCAGCAGGGCGATGGCAAGAAGAGCAATCTCGATCATGCGACCGCTCCTGAACGAAGGCTGCGGACATGCCGCACGAGATGCGACGCGGTGTAGATCATCATCAGCGTCAGGCCGACCACGAACGCGACGTCGGAATAGAACGTGGGGATATAAAGCGTCGGGCTCTCGCGCCAGACGCGCCAGGCGTATTGCGTGTATTCCCAGGCCCAGGACAGCAGCCAGAGACCCACGATCAGACTGATGATCTCTCCGACGATAGCCAGAATGGTGTGCCCACGATCCGTCTTGATGAAGATTTCCAGGACATTGGCGCGGATATGCGTGTTTTCGCGCGATGCGTTCACGGACCCGAGGATGTAGAGCCACACCGTCGGGAAGGCCATTGTTTCCTCAAGCCCCATCACCGGCACTTGTAGTACGTAGCGCGTAATGACCTGAACGAACTGGCCCAAAGCCACCGATATGATCAGCGCCGTCAGCAGATATTTAGCGAATCTGTCCATCTGTCCCCCGTCCCACAAATTTCGATAGGTGGGAGCCTCGTCATTTCACTGGACAAGAAGCATTAAATCAATTTCATAATATCTCTAACTCCATAAATTGAGTTTATATCTATGGACTTGTCACTCCGACAGCTTTCGACCTTTCGTGAGGTCATGCGTTCCGGCTCCATCAGCCAGGCCGCTCGGTCGGTTGGCCGCACGCAGCCGGCTGTCTCCACGATGGTACAGACCCTGGAAGATCAGCTGGGATTTGCCCTGTTCATCAGATCACATGGCAAACTGACCCCGACACCTGAAGCGCATTTCTTCCTTGAGGAATGCGAGGACATCCTGAGCCGTGTCGAACGCACGGAACGCACCATGGAACGGATCAGCTCGCTGCAATCCGGCAAGCTCAAGATCGCCTGCCATCCGGCCGCGTCGAGCGCCTTCCTGCCCCGCCTCCTGACCAGGTTTCTGAAAGACCGCGACGACCTTGATGTGTCTCTTATCATGCGGTCCTCGGACGTGATCGAAGACCTGATCGCATCGCAGCAATACGACCTTGGATTTGCTGAAACCCCGCGGCCGCGTGAGTCAATCCGACAGACCAATTATGACCTTGAGTGCGTTTGCGTGCTGCCGAAAGACGATCCTCTGGCACGGGCGGAGGTTGTCACGCCTGAAGACCTCGACGGCCGCTCGATGGCCGTTCTGTTCGATGAACATGGCACAGCCGTTCAAACAGAGGCCGCGTTCCGCTCCGCCGGGTGCCACTTCAACAAGCGGATCGAACTGCGCACTTTTCTTCCCGGACTACAGTTTGTGGCGGCGGGCGTTTGTGTGATGGTTTGCGATATGATTACGGCCTATAGCCATCTGAAACAGGCCCCAGAAAACGAAAGGCTGTCGATCCGGCGCTTCAGCCCGCACATATCGAACAGCGTCTCAATTCTGACCCCGGGCTACGCAACACAATCCATGGCCGGCCAAGCGTTCATAGGCGAGCTTCACACCGCGGTAGAGCAGATGCAGGTCGAGATCCGCGACGCACTAAGGTAACCGCAGCTGAGCTGCGCAGTTTTTCAACTCGAAACGCAGTCTGAAGTGAAGACGTCGTGCCAAATTTCAATCTCTGCATCGACGACTGATCTGAATCGCAGCGAGAGGAATTCTGCAAGAGCATAGCAATGCTGCGTCAGCGAAGGGTGAAAAGCGATCGGCCGTTCTGTCCGCATAGCAGACCTTCGGACGTGCGGTCAGTGCCGTCGGCGCAGCGAATGTCCGCTTCGAGCGTAAATTGCCCTGAACGGAAGGCGATGCGGCTTCAAGTTGCAGTCCCTCAATTCGTAAATGCAGAGTTGAAGGGTTTTTCTTTCGTCTGACACGCATTTCGAGAGCCAGCAATAATTGCTTACCGGAAACTTCAGCATGCTCCGCGCTTGAAACTTCCCGCGCAAGCGACATCGTCGAGGCTCAAAACGACGTGACCGGTTCCGCTATCAGAATGCCGCCAATTGAAATGAATTTCATCCTGTGAGCGCTTACTTCAACCGCGCGACGCAATGGTTCGATCCCAGTCGCGTTTGCACCCGTTCGCCCATTCCAAGTATCAGCATACTGTATGAAATCAATTAGTTACAACTTGGAGAAGGTTGGATCTCGGTCCTGTCCGCTCCGCCACTTGCCCCCGCGAAAGCGTTCTCCCGATCCGGCTGCGGCCGGATTTTTCCGTTGTTTTGTAGGGTTATGCGGGTGGGGCTGAGCACCGGGCCGGGCATCAGGAGGGCTGGAAGCGGTCTCTCAGGGCTGCTATTTCTCCGGACCTCATGACTGTGCCGATTCGGTGAATAGCTTGTAAGTATCGGAAAATGAATGCCTTTGCAGGCTCGTCGGCTAAACACTTCGAAGCCAGTGGCGTTCGTGTGAAGGAACCCGCATCGAACACTTAACGCATGCAACATAGCTCTGCAGCGCTCGATCAATCACCTGGAAGACACGACATTCTGGCCTTCTCTTGTGAGTGACGAGATCTCGTGTTCGCCAAGCTCGAGCGCGTCGGCTTCAATGCGTAGCCATGCTGAAAGTCGGTCGGTGGCTAAGGTAACT
>JBNLBF010000027.1:0-23024 GCA_050302475.1 Paracoccaceae bacterium | reverse complement strand
TTCCGGTTCTGCCAGTCGCGCGGACCTTTCAGATTATTGCCCCCGATGGCACACCTCGTTCCGGCAACGCCACGCCGCGCACGTTGTTCGGTCCGACCTGCGATTCGCTGGATACGATGCCTAATCCGCTCGACATCCCTGCCGATATTGCCGAGGGGGATTACATATTGTTCCGGTCTATGGGCGCCTATGTCAAAGGGGTCACGACCGATTTCAACGGCTATGGGCAGATTGAAACCGCAACAGTTTTACATCTGACCTGATTGCATCCGCGTATCATCTCTGTATCGTAACCGAAAACGGGAGATCACGATGAGTATCGTTCAGGTTCAAGGCATGCACCACATCACGCTTAACGGCGCGGATCGGCAAACCAGCATTGATTTCTGGGAGGGCGTCCTGGGCATGAAGTTCATCTTCGAACAGCCCAATCTGGATGACGCCGCGCTGAACCACCTCTATTTCAACACTGGCGACGGGACGACAATCACCGTCTTCACCGACGAGAACCGGAAACCCAGCAGCCAGAAACTGCCGCAACCGGTTGGGTCCCTGCACCATATCGCCTTTTCCGTGTCCCAGGCCACGATCCGCGTGGCGGAGGAACGCCTGAAAGCCGCCGGCTTCGGCAATAACGGGATTATTGACCGCGGTTTCATGGACAGCCTCTATTTCCGCGAACCGCTGGGCATTCTGATCGAGCTGGCGTCTTATAAATTCACACCGCCCGAGGGCTGCACCCACGGTCAGGTCCTGAACCGCGCCTTCGAAATTCGTAAAGCCCGCGGAGCCGAGGCGATTGAAACGCAGGATGTGGCGGATGCGTTGTTGGAGTTGTCAAAGGACTAGCGCGGCACCGCCCTACTGATCTGCAAGCCGTCATTGACGGCACTATACTGCGGGCGCGGCGGGCGCATGTCGATAATGTCACGCCGCACCCAGTTCTGCCCCTCCAATACTTGCAGGGACTGTGATAGGGCGCGGTCGGTAATGTCGGGCAGTCCCTTGCGGATTTCATTGAAAAACAATGGCTTGCGAAGTTCGGTTAGAATTGGCACCGTCCAGCTACGTCGGATAACCGAAGAAGGCATGGTCAAAACCACAACCTTTTACGATCCCGACGGCAACGCGCTGATGTTGGCTCAGGACCTGACCCAAGCCTAAAGGCTGCTTCACGCTAAGTTTTGGTTAACCTTGCGTCCCTGATCTTGAAACCCGGCCTAGCGCGGGTCAGATTAGGGACGAAATGATCCGTACACATGTTGTCATCGTAGACGGCACGCTTAGCCGATTGGAGGACGGGCAGGAAACCAACGCCGGGATCCTGTATAAACTGCTGCGCGAGGTAAAGCCACGCACCGATCTGACGGTCTATTACCATCCCGGCATTCAGGGCATGGGCTTTTCGAAATGGGTTCGTGTTGCCGCCGGTGTTGGAATTAACCTCACGATTTCAGCCTCTTACCGGCATCTGTCGAAATTCTACAATCCGGGCGACCGGATCATGTTATTCGGCTTTTCGCGGGGCGCATATTCGGTCCGCTCGCTGGCCGGGATGATCACACGGATCGGGCTACTGCAGCGAGAACATGTGACTGACCGGCGGATTGACCGGGCCTTTACGCATTACGAGCGGGACGAAGCCACGCCGGCCAGCCGCGCCTTCACCCGTGCTTACTGTCACGACAATGTGCAGATCGAACTGATCGGGGTCTGGGACACGGTAAAGGCGCTCGGTATTCAGTATCCGTTGCTTTGGCGGATTGCGCCCATGGCGACGGATTTTCATGACCACCACTTGTCGACGTCTATCGCCCATGCCTATCAGGCGCTTGCGCTGGACGAGACCCGTAAGGCCTATGAACCGATCCTCTGGGATGAAATCGAAGACTTCCCTGGCCATTCGGAGCAGCTCTGGTTTCCTGGTGCCCATGCGGATATCGGTGGCCATGTCGGCGGTGACGAGGCTGCGCGGCAGTTGGCCAACATTCCGTTGGTCTGGATGCTGGAAAAGGCGGAGGGTTGCGGCCTTCCCCTGCCCGGCGGTTGGCGCAACCGTTTCCTGACCGACCCGGCAGCGCCGATGATCGGAAACCTTGGTGGAATGGGCAAAACCTTCATCCGCCGCGCCCGGCGCAAGGCATGTATGACCCCGTTTGAGGCTTTGCATCCCTCGGTTCTGGATCGCATGAAAGCACTGCCAAAATATCAGCCGAAAGCCTTGATCGGCGACGACCACCTGATTGCACGTCCTGCCGTCGCTGGATAGGGTCGCTCCATGACAGCGGTGATGATTCAGGGCACCGGGTCCAATGTCGGGAAATCCCTTCTGGTCGCCGGTCTATGCCGGGCGCTGCTGCGCCGGGGGCTGGTGGTGCGCCCGTTCAAGCCGCAAAACATGTCGAACAATGCCGCCGTGACGGCTGACGGCGGCGAGATCGGGCGGGCGCAAGCATTGCAAGCGCTGGCCTGCGGGGTCGCGCCGCGCGTCGATTTCAACCCCGTTCTTTTGAAACCCGAAACCGATGTCGGTGCACAGGTTGTGGTGCACGGACATCGGGTGGCGACGGTTAAAGCACGGGATTATGCCGGGCTGAAACCCACACTTTTACCAAAAATACTGGAGAGTTTTGAACGGCTTAAAGCCGAAGCGGACATTGTGCTGGTCGAAGGGGCTGGCTCCCCGGCCGAGATCAACTTGCGCCAAGGCGACATCGCCAATATGGGTTTTGCTGCGGCGGCAAACGTCCCCGTGATCCTCGCTGGCGATATCGACCGGGGTGGCGTGATCGCACAGATGGTCGGCACACATGCCGTGCTGTCGGATACGGACCGCGCACTGATCAAAGGGTTCCTGATCAACAAATTTCGCGGCGATCCGACCCTCTTTGATGACGGGTTGGCGGAGATTGTTAAGCGCACGAACTGGCCTTCGCTGGGTGTCGTCCCCTATTTCGCTGACGCGATGAAATTGCCTGCCGAGGACGCTTTGGACGTGCGCTCTGCGGGGTCGGGCCACGTTAAAATCGCCGTGCCACTCCTGTCGCGCATCGCCAATTTCGACGATTTCGACCCATTGAAGGCGGAACCGGATGTTACGCTGGAGATGGTCAAACCCGGCCAACCGTTGCCTGCGGATGCCGATCTGATTATCTTGCCCGGCACGAAATCCACGATCGGAGACCTGAAATTCTTGCGCGCCCAAGGCTGGGATATTGATCTACTGGCCCATGTCCGTCGAGGAGGTCGCGTATTGGGAATTTGCGGGGGATATCAGATGCTTGGGCAGACTATCGCTGACCCTGACGGGATCGAAGGCGCACCGGAAACGCTCTCCGGTCTCGGACTGCTCAATGTGAACACCCGTATGAGTTCGGATAAAACGCTGACCAACGTCACAGGGCACCACCCTGCCAGCGGCACGCAGATCACCGGCTACGAAATCCATATTGGCGAGACAACCGGCACCGACGCCCCGTGGTTGGAGGTCGAGGGCCAGCCGCACGGATCCGTCAACGGTTCTGTCAGTGGCTGCTATATCCATGGATTGTTTGGATCAGACGCGTTCCGCGCAGCCCTGTTGGCCGACTTCGGCGCAACTGCGCAGGCAAATTATGGACAGACGGTTGAGGACACGCTCGACGCCCTCGCGGCCCATCTGGAAACGCATCTCGACATCGACGCGATCCTTTCGATTGCCCGGGGTCAGTAACCCGCGTCCCGATCCACCAGATACAGTAGCGGCTCCCCTGCCTCAGCCCGTCGGATGTTTTCGGTAATCACTTCAGACGCCGTCTCGGGTCGGGTTTCGGAGGCGATATGTGGCGTCACCATCACGTTCGGATGCGCCCAGTAGGGATGATCGGCGGGCAAAGGCTCCTGCCGAAATACGTCCAATACCGCCCCGCTGATCCGGCTGTCGTCTAACGCCGCCAGTAGCGCCTGATCATCAATCAGCACCCCGCGCCCGGGGTTAATCACAAACGCGCCACGCGGCATCCAAGCCAACCGCTCCGCATTCAGCAGATTTTCCGTCGCCGGCGTGTTTGGCAGCAACAGCACCAGAATTTCCGCGAGCGAGAGCAGATCCTTCAGTCCATCATCCCCGTGAAAACAGGTGACACCGAGTAAGTCCTTTGCCCGACGGCTCCATCCCAACACGTTGAACCCCAAACCAGCGGCAGCTTTCGCACAAACCGCCCCCAGCTCCCCCAGTCCCAGAAATCCAACCGTCCGGTCGCGTGCCAATGGCGGGATCATGTCATTGCGCCAAACTCCGTCCTGCGCATAGATATCCATCCCCAAATGAAACCGCAAAATATGCCCGGTCACATATTCCCGCATCCCTTCTGCCAATCCGCTATCGACCATCCGGCACAGCGGCACACGGATCGTTTCATTCGCCTGAATGGTTTCCACCCCCGCCCACAGTGACAGCACCGCCTTTAGCTGCGTAAAGGGCGTGAAATCCTGCAATCCACTGGCTGGGGCATAGATGACGTAATCGACGGTTGTCGGGTCAGCCTCGACCACCAAATCCACGTCCAACCCCGCCGCCGCAAAGGCGCGCTGTAACGGTGCCTGATAGGCTGCCCAATGGGCAGGTTTATCCGCGAACAACGCCCTGATCATCCGCGCGGCCTGTGGATATGCGCCGATTGGATCAAGCCAAACGCGCCCAGCAACACCAGCATCGCGGTGCCGCCGTAGCTGACCAGCGGCAAGGGCACACCCACAACCGGCAGCAGTCCTGTCACCATCGCCATATTGACGGCAAAGAAGAAGAAAAATGTCGCGCCCAATCCCCCGGTCAGCAGCGCCCCGAACCGGTCACGGTTATTGATCGCAGAAACGATGCAAAACACCACAATTGCAGAATAGATGACCAACAGCGAGATCGAGCCAACGAAGCCAAATTCCTCGGCAAAAGTCGTAAAGATAAAATCGGTTTGCTTTTCCGGCAGGAAATTCAACCGGCTTTGCGGTCCCTGCATGAAACCACGCCCACCAAATCCACCGGACCCCAGCGCGATTTTGGACTGGGTGATGTGATAGCCAGCCCCCAGTGGGTCCAGCGACGGGTCCAGAAACGTATCGATACGTTTGTACTGGTAATCCTTCAGCACCTGCCATTGGGTCCCCCGGCTCCACATCACGAAACTGACTGCACCAACACCAGAGCCAACCACAAAGACGAAATACCAGATCGAGACCCCAGCAAGGAACATCACCACGCCGCCACTCGCTGCCATCAGGATCGCGGTGCCAAGGTCAGGCTGGATCACCACCAGACCCATCGGGATCAGGATCAAAAAGACCGGGATCAATACCCAGACAGGCCGCGAGACTTTGTCCGGTTCCAGCCAGTCGTAATACATGGCCAGCGCCATCACGAGCGCAATTTTCATGACCTCCGAGGGCTGCAGCTGGATCACCCGCAAGTCGATCCATCTTTGTGCACCACCTCCGGTAAATCCCAAAAAAAGAACTAATATCAACAGGATAATAGTACCAACATAGGCGATAGGCGCCATGCGCCGCCAAAACTGGATGGGTATAAAAGCGATGACAAACATACCCGCAACCCCAATGGAGAAGCGGATCATCTGGATGCGAGCCCAGGGCTCGTAACTGCCCCCAGCCACGGAATACAGCATCAGGAAACCTGTTGCGGCGACAGCGCACACCAACAGCAGCATCGGCCAGTGAAGATAGAAAATCTTTGAAAATCCAGTCGGAACGCGACTGCGGGAAGCATCGTAGAAACTCATATCCTGTCGCTCCGCTCTACGGGTGCGGTTATCCCTTGTTCTGCCTCGCGGGCGCGTTCACGTTCGGCGCGAATGCGGTTACGCTCCGCTGGGGGATAGGCGATAAGTGGCACCACATCGCCATATAGCGCCCGCATCATGATGTCGCGCGCAATTGGCGCGGCAACAGCGGACCCGCCCCCGCCATGTTCCACGACAACAGAAACGGCATAGCGCGGATTGTCGTGCGGCGCGTAGGCCACGAACAGCGCGTGATCGCGTCGTTCCCACGGCAGATCCTCGTTATCCACGATCCCGGCCTCGCGCTCCTCAGCCGAGATTTGACGGACCTGCGATGTCCCGGTTTTCCCGGCCATGAGATTGTCTGTATCGGCAATGCGCGAGCTATAGGCTGTCCCGCGTGTTTCATTCACAACCGCAACCATCCCGTTTTTGATTTCCCGCATGAATTCATCCGGTAAACCCATCGGCGAAGCCTCGCGCCTGTTTTGCGGCACGCCGTTGATGGAATGGATCAGGTTTGGCTCCACTGCTTTGCCTGAGGCGATCCGCGCCGTCATCACAGCCAGCTGTATGGGCGAGGCCAGCACAAACCCCTGCCCGATCCCGGCATTGAGCGTATCCCCCTGAAGCCAGCCTTGATCAAACACGCGCTGCTTATAGGCCATGTTGGGCACCAATCCGGCGGACATTGCCGGCAATGGCAAATCAAACTTCTCCCCCAACCCGAACCGCCGCGCGACTTCGGCGATCTTTTCGATTCCCACGCGTTTGGCGACATCGTAATAATATACGTCACAGGATTGTTTCAGGCTGTTTTTCAGGTCAACACGCCCGTGCCCGCCGCGCCGCCAGCAATGGAACCGACGACCGCCCAGCTCGTAATGTCCGGGGCAATAAACAGTTTCCTCAGGCGTCATCACGCCCGCTTCCAGCGCGGCAGCCGCGACCAGCATTTTGAAAGTCGAGCCCGGCGGATAAGCCCCCGACACCGATTTATTCGACAGGGGGCGATAGATATTGTCGCGCAGGAAAGTCCAGTCCTCGGTACTGATCCCCAAGACAAATTTGTTCGGGTCGAAACTGGGTGTGGAGGCCATGGCCAGCAAATCGCCATTTTGCACATCCATCACAATCGCCGCGGCGCTTTCTTCCTGCATCCGCTGTCCGCAATATTCCTGCAGGTTGGTATCAATCGTCAGCTGGATGTCAGCCCCTTCGGTGCTTTCGTCGCGGCTGAGTTCGCGCATGACGCGGCCGCTGGAATTCACTTCGATCCGGCTAATCCCGGCATCACCGCGCAACCGTTCTTCCAGCAACAGTTCAACACCTGTTTTCCCTATCGGGAAACGAGGGATCTGGAACAGCGGGTCCGGGTCCTCCATCCTTTCCAGATCGGCTTCGCTGACGGGTCCGACATAGCCAACCAGATGGGCATATTCCTCGCCATGTTCATAGTGGCGTGATAGGCCGACCTCGGGGATGACACCCGGCAGCGCCGGGGCGTTGGCGGACACTTTGGTGAATTCTTCCCAAGTCAGATGTTCGGCAACGGTCACCGGCACAAAAGCAGAGTGACGATTAACCTCGTCCATAATCTTTGTCCGCCGATCATCGGGTAAATCAATGATACCGGACAGACGGTCCAGCACCATCGAGACGTCCCCGGCTTGCTCGCGGATGATAACGATCCGGTAATTCTGCTGATTGTCGGCGATCAGCACGCCATTGCGATCATAGATCAACCCACGCGCCGGGGCGATAAGTCGGATGTTGATCCGGTTTTCTTCGGCCAGCAACGTAAATTCATCCGCTTGTACCACCTGCAATTGGCGCAAACGCCAGCCCAGCACACCGATCACTCCAGTCTGCAACCCAAGCAGTAGCAGCCCGCGCCGGGTAATCCGGCGTGACTTCTCGCGGCTTGTGCGGGTCGGTTGCATCATAGCGTATAGCCCAGTCGGTTCGGTCGCTCGCTGGGTTTGGGGGCGCGGATACGGAAAATCCAATGCAGCACCGCCACCACCAGCGGATAAATTGCGATGGTGCGAAGTACGTGCCACATCATCGTCGAGAAGTCATAAACATCAGCGAAAGAGACAAGTAAAATCACGTTTTGCAGGATCGTGAGAATAATCAACAATCCGCTGACATAGGCCCATTCCAGGGCAAACGGAATATCCCGGAACGCGCGTTCGGAAATCCGTAATCCCTCTGTCCCCACCAGCAGCATCAGCGCCCACAGGCCAATCGGCCGCATCATCATCGCATCGGCCAGAATCCCCAGCCCCGCAACCAGCACCATTGGTGCGGTCTCGGGACGGCGGACAATCCAGGCGGCAAACAGGCAGAACATCAGGTCCGGGAAGGGTATACTGTCGGCGGTCAGACCCATCGGCATGATCGGCAATCCGATTGAGACCAGCCCCAGAACCGTAAACAAAAAGACTTCGTACCAGCGACGCGAGCTACTCATCGCTACCCGCTTCCTCCGCCGTGTCGTCTGGCAGCTCTATCTCCGGATTGCCTGTCCCAATGACCTCGCCCAGCGTGTCGATATCCTCGCGCGGTTGGGTTTGCAGGATTCGGATGAATTCCAGATTCTCGTAATCTGCGGCCAATCGCACCCGGAATCGCCCCTGCGGGTCCACAGCAACCTGCCCAACCAGTATGTCCGCCGGGAACACGCCTCCATCTCCCGAGGTCACTACGCGAGCACCTGCCTGCACACCGATATCGCTGTCCAGAAAATCAAGCGGTGGTACAATTGTGTTGTCGCCCCGCACAATCGCCCGGCGGCCCGAAGGCACGATGATCACCGGCACGTTCGAGCTTACGTCCGACAGGAACAGAATACGCGAGGTCCGCTCCCCCACTCCGGTGATCCGTCCGACCAGTCCCAGACCGTCTACTGCAGCGGAACCATCCTGAATATCATCCTGCCGTCCGACATTCACAATCGCCGACTGACTGAAAGGTCCACCGGAATCCGTCGTGACCTCGGCCGTGATAAAAGACAGTCGCGGGTCAAGTTTCACATTGTTCAGCGCCAGCAATTGCGCATTGCGCTGTTCCAACTGTAATGCCGCCTCGCGCCAGCCCTTCAAGCGCTGGATTTCTCGGCGAAGCTCTTGGTTTTGTTCATAAACTCTAGCGTATGATTGAAAATCCGAAACCATCCGCGTGATCGTTGTGACCGGCACTAGTGCCCATTCAAAAGACGGATAAAACCGGTCGATCAGCGCAATCCGAAACCGTTCAACACGCGGATTGTCAATGCGCGATAAAAGGAACAGCCCCAGCATCAGGACAAAGATCAGCCCGACCAGAAACCGGCGCAGCAACCGCCAGGAATTCGAGACTGAATTGTCCGGCGACGCCATTCCTGTCTCCCATTAGTTGCCGAAGTCGATCACATGTGCCAGTTGCGTTTCAAATTCCAGCGACCGACCCGTTCCGAGCGCCACGCAGTTCAGGGGCTGATCCGCGACCGAAATCGCTAGACCCGTCTGTTCGCGCAGCGCCAGATCGAGGTCACCCAGCAACGAGCCCCCGCCCGTCAGCATAACACCTCTGTCAACAATGTCCGCCCCCAGATCAGGTGGCGTGGATTCCAATGCGGTCATAACCGCCTCGCAAATCTGCTGCACGGGTTCGGCGAGTGCTTCGGCGACCTGTGCCTGCGTGATCTCTACCTCGCGCGGGACACCGTTCAACAGGTCACGCCCGCGGATTTCCATCGACAGGCCCCGCCCGTCATCCGGCATTCGCGCCGTCCCGATGGAGGTCTTCACCCGCTCCGCCGTGCTTTCGCCCACCAGCATGTTGTGCTGGCGGCGCAGGTAGGAAACAATCGCGTCATCCATTCGGTCACCACCGACTCGGACGGATCGGGCGTACACGATGTCGCCCAGCGACAGCACCGCCACCTCGGTCGTACCACCACCGATATCAACAACCATGTTTCCGGTCGGATCAGTGATCGGCATCCCGGCTCCGATGGCTGCCGCTATCGGTTCTGCAATCAGACCGGCCTTGCGCGCACCGGCTTGCAAAACGGATTCCCGAATGGCGCGTTTTTCGACCGGCGTTGCGCCGTGCGGCACACAGATGATGATCTTCGGTTTCACGAAGGATCCGCGCTTATGCACCTTCTTGATGAAGTGTTTGATCATCTCCTCGGCCACATCAAAATCCGCGATCACCCCGTCGCGCATCGGACGGATCGCCTCGATACTACCGGGTGTGCGGCCCAGCATCAGTTTCGCGTCTTCACCGACCGCCAATACTTGCTTGCGGCCGTCGCGATTGTGATAGGCAACAACCGACGGTTCGTTCAGAATGATGCCCTTGCCTTTGACGTAGACCAGCGTGTTCGCCGTGCCGAGGTCAATCGCCATGTCCGCGCTGAACATACTGCTGATACGGTCAAACATGTCTCGCCCCATAAAAGGTCAGGCGACTCGATGGTCGCCTTGTTAAAGTTCACTCTTTATATTGGTTTCTTGCCGCGAGGGTAAAGGGGCTGCCCGGAAATAGAGTGTTCGATTTGTGCAAGTAAACACCCCCGGCGCAAGAAGCCGCCGAGTAAAAGTGCAAGTTTCGTGCAAATTCGGGATTCTGCCGCAGCGATGAACGCTACGGCAGATAGATGATCAAACAGGTTCGGGCGCTGTCTTTTGTCTGCGCACAATCAGATTGTTGATCGCGTTGATATAGGCTTTCGCCGACGCCACAATCGTGTCCGTGTCAGCGGACTGCCCAACGACAATCTTGCCATCCTCCTCCAGACGAACGGAGACAGTCGCCTGCGCATCGGTCCCGCCCGTCACAGCATGAACTTGATAGAGTGCCAGCCTCGCCGTGTGCGGGAATGCTTTCTTCACGGCACTGAACACCGCGTCTACCGGTCCATCGCCCGAGGACACGATATGATGTTCCTGTCCATCAATTGTCACGACCATATCAGCTTCAGGGTCCATTCCTGTCCCTGTCACCACTTTCAGCGAAGTCAGCTGGATGTGGTCATGTTCCGCATCCGAGCCTTCGGACATCAGCGCAATCAGATCTTCGTCGAAAACCTCTTTCTTGCGATCCGCCAGTTCCTTGAACCGGACGAACACATCTTTCAGCTGATTGTCCCCGACTTCGTATCCCAGCTCGTTCAGTTTCGCGCGCAACGCCGCCCGCCCGGAATGTTTGCCCAGTGGCAGCGATGTCCCGGCGAGGCCAATGTCGGACGGGCGCATGATCTCGAACGTCTCGGCATTTTTCAACATCCCGTCCTGGTGAATACCGCTTTCATGCGCGAACGCATTCTTGCCGACGATGGCCTTGTTGAACTGCACCGGGAAGCCCGACACCTGCGCCACACGATGCGAGATGTTGATGATCTTCGTCGTGTCGATCTGCGTGTGATAGGGCATGATGTCGTGACGGACCTTCAGGGCCATCACAACCTCTTCCAGCGCGGTGTTGCCGGCGCGCTCACCCAATCCGTTGATCGTACATTCGATCTGGCGGGCTCCCGCCTCCACCGCCGCCAAGGAGTTTGCCGTCGCCATACCCAGATCGTTATGGCAGTGGGTGGCAAAAACCACCTCGTCAGCGCCGGGGACTTTTTCGATCAGCATCCGGATCAGGTCAGCGCTTTCGCGCGGGGCCGTGTAGCCCACCGTGTCGGGAATGTTAATCGTGGTCGCCCCGGCTTTGATCGCAATCTCGATCACCCGGCACAGGTAGTCATGCTCTGTCCGCGTCGCATCCATCGGCGACCATTGGACATTGTCGCACAGGTTGCGGGCATGAGTGACCGTCTCATGAATCAGATCCGCCATCTGGTCTTTGTTCAGTTTCGGAATGTCCCGATGCAGTGGCGAGGTTCCGATGAAGGTGTGAATGCGCGGTTGTTCCGCATATTTCACGGCGTCCCAGCAGCGGTCGATATCCTTGAAATTCGCGCGTGCCAATCCGCAAATGACGGAGTTTTTCGCCAGCTTGGATATCTCCGAAACGGCGGCAAAATCGCCTTCCGAAGCAATTGGGAACCCGGCCTCAATAATATCGACACCCATTTCGTCGAGCAGCGCCGCGATCTCCATCTTTTCGCTATGCGTCATGGTTGCGCCGGGGCTCTGTTCGCCATCGCGCAAAGTAGTGTCAAAGATCAGTACGTGATCCTGTGTATTCTGTGTCATTTTGAAAATTCCTTAGCAGTTTGAGAGTTAAGGCGCGTCCATTCTCCCCTGAGCGCGCGCGCCGTCTCCCGGCACGCTCAGAGGCTGCTAAGTAGTAGAATCGCATCAAGGCCCAGCGACGGAGCGCCAGCCAAAATCAGGGATTTATGCGAATTCTTAACCATGAGCCGCACTATACCGTCGGTTTTTCAAAGATAAAGACAAGAAATCCAGAAAAATCATATTTCCACACAGAAATATTGTTATTTGTTAGAGTCTTGTTAACACTGGCAGAATCCGGACTCTGAAGTTTCGGACGTTAATATTTTAGCAATCTATGCACTATGCGCATGGCAGGTATGCGCTTATTGCATTTGAGATATGTCAAAAAACCGTCATATTGCGCCTCGCACTCAAGAAAACACAAGAGAAGGACGACGTATGTTCGACTACGTTGACTCAACAGCTTTTGCCAATGATCAGGGCGCACGTGCACAAAAACTCTTTGCTGCTGTCGTACTTGCTGCGCTTGACGACGCAATTGCTGATGACAAGAAATACGGTAATGGCCCCGAGGTCATCGCCCGCTGGGCCCGCTCCCGCGATGGACGCGAGGTCCTGATGTGTGCTGGTATCGAACCGAACGAGCGTGCTGTCAAAGGCATGATGGAATTCGTGAGCCGCGGTGTGCGTACCTCCGTTGCGCTGTCACGCGAAGAAAGTGAACGCCAGCAGCAGGCTGCCGCCGCCTGACATGCTCTGAAAAATTTTACGAATACGGGTCCTGAGCGGCCCGTTTTTTTTGCGCGCGATAAAGGTTGCTTAACATTTGTGGGTCTACCGTCTGCTCGTAATGATGAAGATAGCGACAGGTAAACCAATCGATAACAGCAACCCCCTCTTATGTGAGGCGGGACCATTCCGGTTTGTGGGTTTAACTGATCGATATGATTATAATGACCGGCTGTCAGTTATGAATCTATGGTTCAAGTGGCTGGAAATATCTGCCAGCACATTCGACACACCACCGGTAACACATTTAGGCATCGCATTTCATGATCAGGTGAGCAGCTTTTCCTATTTCGCCGGATGTGACCGAGATGAAGTTGGGGAAACCCCGCAGGAATTTACGCAACTCGACATACCACGGCAGACCTTTCTGGTCTTCGGACATTACCAACACGCGCTCGGCTTGCGTGAAACGATGGAAGACATCTGGGGAAACCGTATCCCCAACTGGGTGGAATTGCCGGATATTAGTATCTCGATACAGAAATCCTTCGGACCACCAGATCCGTATGAAAAGGAAAAGGAAATTCAGATATTTATTCCGGTGAAAACTGTTTTGACGGATCGCCCGGTTACAAAACTTAACAGTCATAATCTGTTAGAATTGGTATGAAACATAAACGTGACACATTGAATATCTCTGTCCAGAAAGAGCCCGATATCCGGCGCGCTGGCCCGTGGGAGCTTCTTGGTTTTACGAGTGAACTTCCCGTGAATGATCCGGAAGCATTACGTGGCCATTGGGTAAAATGGGTGGAGTTGGCCATCCCACATCTGGTTTCCGGTTCCTTCAGACATTTCGGAATCAGCAAGTTTGACGGATCTGAAAAATATACGTATATCTCTGCCTGCGAACCGCAGAATTTCAACACTATCCCGAAAGACCTTCACCCGGTGGAAATTGCAGAGCAGGATTTCCTGTTTTTCAATTACCAAGGTCATCCCGATACGTTTCAAGCAGCGCTGGATGATATTCTGAACAACAAGCTGCCGAGTATTCGGATCGCACACGACAAAAACAATGTGATCAATATATACAAACTGCCGGAGGAACAGATTTCCGACTTTGTTTTTGCCGAATTCTACATTCCGGTGATCGCTTAGTTTCCCGTCAAAGCCCGGTTTAAACTTTCACCGTTGGCCGGTCGTATTCACTCGCAATCTATTCTGGCATTCACCAAGGCTTGGTCGCCACTGGCGGAATTCGCCACCACTCCACATCCAGTTGCCCGTTCAATCGCAGTAATCGCGCGGCCAACCATGCGGCCCACTTCGGGAAGCATTTCAAAATTCACGCGGATCGCCTGCACGTTATCCCCGGAGCGATAGACGTCCCATGTGGACCCATCGACGGTCACCCGAACCGGATCAACGCCACGATAGCTCAGACTTGCGGACGAACAGCCGGCTATCAGCAGAAAAATCATTACATAACGCAAAAGGGCCTCCATCACAGGAAGCCCTTACAATTTACCGAAAATATTAAGGATCAGTTGACGTAGTTCTGGCCAACGTCACTTTCGCGCGTATAGCTGGTTTCCACGCCTGGCACTTCGGCCATCGCTTCCATGATTTTTCCGGGCCAATAGGTGGAAGGAATATTCGCAAACCGGGATATCGAATTCAGCGTCTGCGACGCCGACAGTCCACAACGCAACTGTCCGGTGGTGCCAATTTCGTTCGCTTTGCGGAACAAGGCTTCGGCTTCTTCCGCCGAAAGGTAAACGCGCTGCGCCACCACGTAATACCCGAAACGCGCATGATAGCGTTTGTAATAATCCACCATGCGCGGGCTCATGCCGTAATGAATGTCCCGTGACCGCGCGAGTTCTGCTTCATAGCGGAAACTTCCTGCAGGATCATAAAGAACCGTTTGCGAGGCATTGATGACGATACCGGAATGTTCGCCGAAATCCCCGCTTTCGTTGACCATCGTCAGAAGCTCAACATAAGGCTGCTCTTCACTGATGTAGGTGCGCGAGGATACAACCGCCGGATCATCATTTTCATAATCCGCACAAGCGGACAGAATGACCAAAGCGATGATCGTAAACAGATTCTTCAGTTTCATAATATGCCCCCCGGCGAGCGGTCCGGGTCAGGAATTGAAGACCGCCAGAAAAACCAAAATGCCAATACAAATATACAGGCTGATCCGCCCAACTTTCAGAAACCCATGATAGGTTTTTTCCTGTTCGTGGATGTCCATGCCGCCATGTTGATACTCAGCCATCGTATGCCTCCTATTTAACTCGGCGGAAGGTTTGCCATGAATCCTGCCACAAGTGAAGGGTGCAATCCGCGCCTTGCGTCATTTTTCCGCAACTGTGCTTTCTTTAACCTGATCCCCAAGTTGTTCCACAAGGCGAAAGCCGATCCGGTTCGGGGTCTCTTCGCGTTTGGGACTGGCAACAAGCATGACGTTCAGTTGGCTGACATGCTGGATAAGTTGCATACGACCGCCGTCTTCGTCCTCGCCATAAAAAGTTACCAGATCCGGAGCGAAAAATCCGATCCCCTGGATCAGCAATGTCCCGACATCTGCCCCTGCCAGCCCCATGCCAACCTCGTGCTCGTTATCCAGCTGGGATTCAAAGTTCTGGATATAGAGGATCAGGCGTTCATAGGCCCATTGTGCCTCGGATTTTGGTGGTGCGGGCGGGATGCCGAACCCGTGGGGCATCGGCTGATGTTCCATCGCCTCGCCATTCGTCATAACCGCGCCCCGAAGCGCAGCATTTTCAAGGGCTTCTGCAGTTGTCTTAATCTCGGTCACACCCGGCTCCAATACCAAACACCATCGCGCATGTCGCGGGTCACTTTACCGGTCTGCAGCAAATGATTCAAATGCCCCACCGTTTCCGCCAGCGCCAGCCCATATTCACCCTCGCCAATCTCACGTTTGAACAGGGGCAGAAAACACTCGCCGCCTGTGCGCGGGCGATCCAGATGATCCAAAAGCCGGTCCAGTGCGCCGTGATGATTGTCGATCAGCTGGGTCAGACGCTCCGGCACACCAACGAAGGGCAGTTTGTGCCCAGGCAGCGCAAAGTGGCGGTCTTCGGCCATATCGCGAAACCTTGCGCAACTTTCCAGCCATTCGCTGACCGGGTCAGCATTCGGTTCCGTCGGAAACACGCCGAGGTTTGATGAAATCCCCGGAATGATCTGATCCCCGGCGATCACCAGGTCATCGTCGAGCGACCATAATGTTGCATGTTCCGGCGCGTGCCCATTTCCGATATGCACCTTCCATCGTCGCCCACCCGCTTCGATCACATCCCCTTCGCCGATCCGGTGATAACCAAGCGGTAGCGGTGCAACAGCATCGGAAAAATTGAACGGACGTTCGGATCGGCGACGTTCGAACAGCCCCGCTTCCATCCCGGCGGCACGGTAAAAGGCGACTGCCTCCTCTGGCCAGACGGGTTGCTCATCCAGTTGCAGCATCCGGGCCTGCAACCAGCTGGTCCGCGTCGTCCATAGCTCCGCCCCATGGGCCGACTGCAACCACCCGGCGAGGCCGATATGATCCGGATGATAATGCGTCACCAGCACCCGCTGCAGAGGCTTGCCGCCTAATGGGCCGGACAGCAGCCCTTCCCAGATGGCTTTGGTCTTGTTGGAGTTGATCCCCGCATCCACCACCGTCCATCCGTCACCGTCATCGAGCGCATAGATATTGACGTGATTCAGCGCCATCGGCAGCGGCAAACGGAACCAAAGGATACCCTCGGCAAGCTCGATGACCTCGCCCTCACCGGGGTGCTGTTCATGTGGAAAGCGGATTTCTGTCATGTAAAATCAAAGGCATAGAGGGGATCAGCCCCCTCCACCGCTGCTTTACACAGCGCATCCACCTGCGGCAAGAGTTGCCGGTTATGAAAATCCCGAAGCGGCGCATAAGACGCATCTTTCGCCGCTGCTTTCGCCAGATACGACCCACCGAGTGTCAGCGCGAATGCCCTGAGAAACGGGACAGCGCCCGCGAACCTGTCGTTCATCTCTGCGGCAAGCATCCAGTCGAGCGCCGTTTCCAGTTGCACCCGCGCCTCAGCCACAGCGTCATCCATTTCTGCCAGAACGGCGCGGGCGGCCACGCCGCCATCCATCAGTTTGCGCCCGACAAAATCCATCGCCTGAATGCCGTTTGTGCCCTCGTAAATCGCGGTCACGCGAACGTCCCGGTAGTGCTGAGCAATTCCGGTTTCTTCGATAAAGCCCATGCCACCAAAAACCTGCATTGCCAGCTCCGACACTTCGCACCCTGTATCGGTGCCAAACGCCTTGGCAATCGGCGTCAGGAAAGCCGCGCGCGCCGCCTGATCCGCTGCGCCCGTCTTGGCAAGGTCCAGCGAGATCGCGGTATCGAGGCATATCGCGCGCGTGCTGAATGTCAGCGCCTCCATCGTTGCCAGCATCCGGCGCACGTCGGCATGATCGACAATCGTGCCATGCCCTTCAACCGGCGACCGCCCCTGTTTGCGTTCCAACGCATAGGCGCGGGCTTTCTGCAATGCGGCTTCAGCCTGCGACAGGCCCTGAACGCCTACACCCAGACGCGCATTGTTCATCATCGTGAACATCGCCGCCATGCCGCCATTTTCCGCGCCGACCATCCAACCTTTGGCCCCGCGATATTCCATCACCGCCGTGGGCGAGCCATGCAGCCCCATCTTATGTTCCAGCGACACGACGCCCAGATCATTCGCCGTTCCATCAGGCAGGATTTTTGGCACGATAAACAGGCTGATCCCCTTGGTCCCCAGCACCGCATCGGGCAGCCGCGCCAGCACCAGGTGGCAGATATTGTCCGCCATATCGTGATCGCCCCAGCTGATGAAAATCTTTTGCCCAGTCACGGCGTAAGTCCCGTCACCATTCGGTTCCGCTTTGGTCCGCAATGCACCCACGTCGGACCCGGCTTGTGGTTCGGTCAGGTTCATCGTCCCCGTCCATTCGCCACTAGTCAGTTTGGGCAGGTAAAGCGCCTTGATCTCGTCACTGGCGTGATGCTCCAACGCCTCTATTTGTCCCTGCGACATCAAAGGGTTAAGCGATAGTGACAAACAGGCCGAGGCCATCATTTCATTCACACAAACCGTCAGCGCCATCGGCAGGCCCATGCCGCCAAATTCCGGATCGGCAGCCATACCGACCCAGCCGCCTTCGGCAATCGCACGATAACCGTCCGTAAATCCCGGCGAAGTCCGCACGATTCCGTTTTCCACTACGGCCGGATGCAGATCGCCTTCTCGGTTGAGCGGGGCCAGCACCTCTTCGGACAGTTTCGCAGCTTCGCCGAGGATTGCCTCGGTCATGTCGGGGGTGGCTTCAGCGAACCGCTCGGTCGCCGCCAGACGACCAGCGTCTAGCACCTGTTCCAGCAGGAACGTCATTTCGGTGACGGGGGCGCGATAGGACATAGGGACCTCCGGGTCTTTGCAATCGGATCAGCTTCCGCTATTTGTCGGGCTGACCCTAGACCACCCCCCATCAACGGGCAAGAAAAACGCGGCGTCAATATGAGCTATCAGACCCTTCGCCTGCGCCCGGATGACGCGGGCATATCCAAGGCCGCCGAGATGCTTCGCGAGGGGCAACTGGTCGCGATGCCCACCGAAACAGTTTACGGTCTGGCTGCGGATGCCACCAACGATCTGGCGGTCGCCGGGATATTTGCGGCGAAGAAACGTCCGCGTTTCAATCCCCTGATTATCCATGTCCCCGATCTGGCCGGAGTTGAAGAAATTGCCGAGATTCCGGAGGCGGCGCGCCCGCTGCTGGCTTTCTGGCCCGGTCCGCTGACCCTGGTCCTGCCACGCCGGGCAGATAGTGGCCTGTCTGACCTTGTCAGCGCCGGACTGGATACAATCGCGGTGCGTGTCCCTGCCCATCCGCTGGCGCAGGCTTTCCTGCGTGCGGTCGGTGTTCCCGTTGCGGCCCCGTCCGCCAATCCCTCTGGCAAGATCAGCCCAACCACGGCGGACCATGTCATGGACAGCCTCAGTGGTCTGATTGGTGGTGTTCTGGACGGTGGAGCCTGCGAGGTCGGGTTAGAATCTACCATCGTTGGCTTTACCCCGAAACCGACATTGCTGCGCAAGGGCGGCATCCCCCGCGCGGCACTGGAGGCCGCCCTGCTGCGCCCACTGGCCGATCCGGTCGCAGGCGGCGACATTAGTGCTCCGGGTCAGTTGTCCTCGCATTACGCGCCGTGCTGCGCCTTGCGGCTGGACGCTGCGCAGCCCAATGGCGAGGCATGGCTCGGATTCGGAAATACATTTTACGACGTCCCGTCGCTGAACCTGTCGCCCGCCGGAGACTTGCGTGAAGCCGCTGCCAACCTGTTTGCCTATATGCGCAAGCTAGACCGGATGGCGCATGAAAGCGGGCTCACCAAAATCGCCGTCGCACCGATCCCCGATACCGGTCTGGGCGAAGCGATCAATGACCGCTTGCGCCGCGCCGCTGCGCCACGCCCCTGATTTCCAATTTGAAAAACATTGGCGTCGGAAAGATCGGCACCCAAGCCACACCCGTGCAATAGCGTCCTTAGGCCCGACCACCCTCTGCCGAGAGCATCGCTGGATCAAATCCAAGCGTTTTCGCCGCCGCGACCCATTTCTCGGCCACCGGTACATCAAAGATGATCGCCGGATCCCCGTCACAGATCAGCCAGCCGTTACGCTGGATTTCCTCTTCCAGCTGTCCCGGCCCCCAACCGGAATAACCAAGGCACAGTAACCGTTTTTCCGGCCCTTTCCCTTCGGCGATGTCACGCAAAACGTCCATCGTGGCGGTCATGCCGACATCGTCAGTGATCGCCATGGTCGAGTCCTCGGATTCATAATCCGCCGAATGCAGCACGAACCCCCGGCCATTTTCCACCGGTCCCCCGAACAAAACATCCGGCGAGACATCAGGTCGCCCCTGAATGTCCAGCTGTTCCATCAGCTCCGAAAAGCTCAGATCCGCGACAGGCCGGTTGATCATCAGGCCCATCGCCCCTTCGGGAGTATGCGCGCACATGAAAATGACGGAGTGATCAAACCGTGGATCCCCCATCCCCGGCATGGCAATCAGGAATTTGCCATCCAGAAACGGCAGCTCTTCAAGAGTATAGGTGCTCATTGTTTCAAAATGCGCCGCGATCTTCACATTTTCAAGGATTCCTCTCGCCGTTTTGTGACTTTTTCTTTTTCCGCTCAGGCCTATAGTGCCGGATATGAAAAAGCTGTTCGCCTTCTTGATGTTCCTGTCCTCCTCTGCCTTTGCGCAGATGGATTACGGGTCTGTGGACTATCTCTATGGCTGGCAGAATGATGACGGGTCCTATCAAACCGCCATCGCGATTGATCTCAATCCCGGCTGGAAGACCTACTGGCGGGTCCCCGGCCCTGCTGGCATCCCGCCTGAGTTTGATTGGAGTCGCTCCCAAAATGTCAGTAACATCAGCTGGAGCTGGCCAGTCCCGCACGTCTTCCATACGAATGGCATGATGTCGATCGGGTACAGTGCGCCACTGGTGGTGCCGATCACAGTCACCCCCGCTGATCCCGCGCGACCGGTGGAAATCGACGTCGACATTGCCTTTGGCGTCTGCTCAGACATATGCATCCCGGCCGAGGCCCGCCTGATCCAGCGGCTCTCCCCCGCCGAAGCCCCCGAACGGTTGCCTCATATCCAAGCCGCCATACGCGACACGCCGATCAGCGCTGATCAGGCCGGGATACGCAGCGCCGCCTGCTCCCTCACCCCCAGCCGCCGCGGATTCGAGATCGAGGCCAACCTGACATTCGCGCGTGACCTGTCGGGCTCGCAGCAGCTGGTCATCGAATATCGTGATCCGGACATCTGGATCGCCGCCGCCGACACCGCATGGTCCGGGCGCAATCTGACCGGGGTGACGGAGATTCAATATTACGGCAATGGGATGCTGTCTGTGGATCGATCGAAACTGAGGGTGACGGTGATTCAGGATCGAGGGGCTATCGAGTTTTTCGGGTGTCCCGCAGGGTAGCTCACCCTTTTGTCCGCTGTTTATGTTCTTCCAGTCGCGGGAAGATTTCAACGAAATTACATGGCATATGCCGGTAATCCAGCTGTGCTTTCAGGATTCCGTCCCAACCATCCTTGCACGCTCCCGGTGATCCGGGCAGCGCAAACAAATAGGTCCCGCCAGCCACTCCGCCACACGCCCGCGACTGCACGGCGGAGGTGCCGATTTTCTCCATCGAGATCAGCGTAAAGACCGTCCCGAAGGCTTCGATTTCCTTTTCGTAAACATCCCGATGCGCCTCCACCGTCACGTCGCGCCCTGTCAGGCCTGTACCGCCAGTGGAGATCACAACATCCACGTCATCCCGCGCAATCCATTCACGCAGTTTCGCGGCGATCTCGGTGCGTTCGTCTCGGACGATTACCCGATCCGTCAGATGATGCCCTGCCTCCGCGATCCGATCGACCAGCACTTGTCCGGACCGGTCATCCGCCATTTGGCGCGTGTCCGATACCGTCATCACGGCAATCCGCACGGGGATAAAGTCACGTTCTGTCATTTCAGACCTCAATCCAGTTTACGGTTGGTCCCAAGTTTATCACCACAGTCTCGCCGATTTTCGCCTGCACACCCCAACTGTCATGTATATGCCCGCATAGCAGGAATTTCGGCTGTACACGTTCGACGGTTTCGCGAACGCCAGTCGACCCGAACGAGCCAATCTCCTTGTGAATATCGGCAGCCCCTTTGGGTGGGGAGTGGCTAATGATGATATCGGCTTTGTCGCAGTTTGCGAGAATCTGCGCGGCAGCGGACTCTGACAGATCGCACGACTCCCATGCGGTTAAATGTAGTTCCGGCACAGCGTAGCCAAGTCCGAATATCGTGATTCCACCGCGTGTGATGCTTTCCCCGTGTAACACCGTTGCGGTGGTTGCATTCCGAAGTTCTTCAAAACTTTCGTTATTTCCCGGAACATAAACCGCTTTGCTCGCGATACTTTCCAGCCAAACCATGGTTTCCGCCAACCCTTCGCGACGTTGTGCAAAATCCCCCGCACCAATCACCAAATCTGCGTCTTTTGCTGCGTCGACGATTGCCTTTGCAGCATTGGCATCACAATGCAGATCGGAAAAGGCTAGGATCCTCACGCGTCCAACCTCTTTTTCAGCGCCAACATATCCGCCCATGTTGGACGTTTTTTACTGCTGTCCCGCAATAGTGCCGCCGGGTGGAATATTGGCAGGGCGGGAATGCCCTGCACCTCCCCCCATGTTCCGCGCATCCGGGTGATTCCGACAGTTGTTTCCAACAGCGATTTGGTCGAGTGGTTCCCCACTAGCACCAGAAACTCAGGTTGCGCCAATGCGATATGACGCAACAGGAATGGTTTCAGCATCGCAACTTCGTCAGCCTGCGGGTCGCGGTTGTTGGGTGGCCGCCATGGCAGGACGTTGGTGATATAGAGCGCCACCTCCGGATTCTCCGCCGCGCGGCTAAGGCCAATCGCGCCGAAAATCTTATCCAGCAATTGACCCGAGCGCCCGACAAACGGTTTGCCCTCTTTATCCTCGTCCCGGCCCGGAGCTTCGCCGATGACCATCACCCGGGCTGCAGGGTTGCCATCGCAGAACACGGTGTTGCGGGCACCCTGTTTCAGCTCGCACCCCTCAAATGCCTCCAGCGCCAGGCGCAACTGGTCGAGGTCGGCACAACCGGCCGCAATCGCCGCACTGTCCGGGCCTTCTGCCACGACGGAGGTTGCCGCGACAGGCTCCGCCGCCACCGGCGCGGGCGATGGCTTAGGTTTCGCAGCTTCTTCAAACCGGTTCACCGGGGTTTCGCCAATTGCCTCATCCGCACCCAACTCCACCTGCCAGGCGAGCTGGTCCCATGCTTCAGCAATGTCGAAATCCTGATCCATTTGCACAGATTATCCGAACCCCTCCTCTTGTTCCAGCCGGATTCCCTGCTATAACCCAGCAAATTGCGAACGGAGTCGGCATTGTTCTCGCAGCGACATCTTCTCGGGATCGAAGATCTCAGCCCCGCTGAAATTACCTCCATTTTAGACCTCTCAGATTCTTACGCAGCACATAATCTCAAGCAAAACAAACACTTGGACATCCTTGCCGGGATGACACAGGTGAATATGTTCTTCGAAAACTCCACCCGTACGCAGGCGAGTTTCGAAATCGCGGGTAAACGTCTTGGTGCCGACGTGATGAACATGGCAATGCAGGCGTCCTCGATCAAAAAGGGGGAAACCCTGATTGATACGGCGCT
>JBNLBF010000026.1:0-23224 GCA_050302475.1 Paracoccaceae bacterium | reverse complement strand
ATTTCTATGCGCAGCATGCCTCCATCATGCCGTGGCTGGAAACGAAAACCAATCAGCCGGAGAAGGAATGGCGCCAGTCAATCGACGATCGGCGCAAGCTGGACGGGCTTTACGAATGCGTGATGTGCGCGAGTTGCTCGACGGCGTGCCCCAGCTATTGGTGGAACGGTGACCGCTACCTTGGCCCCGCTGCCTTGCTTCACGCCTACCGTTGGATCATCGACAGTCGGGATGAAGCGACAGGCGAGCGTCTGGATGACCTCGAAGATCCGTTCAAACTGTATCGCTGTCACACCATCATGAACTGCACAAACACCTGTCCGAAAGGCTTGAATCCAGCCAAGGCGATTGCAGAGATCAAAAAGATGATGGTGGAACGCACAGTCTGACCATTCAGACAGATGCCAACCGCAGGGTTTATTCTATCCACCGGAAGATGCGCCACACAGGCGATATGCAAGGGATTGCAGGGTCGTCCCGATGTTCTGGTCGAACATGAAGGGTTAAACGCGCATTATGCCTCGCGTTTGATATTCCGAGACAAGACGGACAGCGCAGAGCTGTTTCAGAAATATCCAAAGGTCGGAAACAAGGTTCAAACGATCAGGGATAATTTGCACGAAGGCATTTCCTACATTGATGTGGGCTGGCCCAGTTTTGCGTGGATGCCACATTTGGCACAGGCGTTTGGCGCTCAGTTCCGGATGGTACATCTTGTGCGGAATCCTTTTCGTGTTGCCATGTCGCTTTGCACACATGGATTTTTCATCGGCAATACCAGTCGATATTTTACGATGAACGCAATTCACGCGACTGACGAGAATGTCTTTTACCCGCAGCATGCCCGAAAATGGGACGAGTTTTCCGCGTTCGAGAAATGCCTCTATCACTGGTTGGAGGTCAATCAATTCGGGTGGGAATGTCGAAACCTCGGCGGCTATCAAGGGGTATACCGTTTTGAGGATATTGTTTCAGAACCCGACACAACCCTTCAGAAACTGTCGAGAGCACTCTCTCCGGAAACGTCGCCGCCGCAGGGTGGGTTGGAGTTTACCGACAAAGTCCATGGCGGCACACAGGAACACCCGGATCTGGGACATGATGACTTACTTGAAGATGTAGTAGATCTGGCGACACGCCTCGGATATCCGAAGCAGGGTTTGCTTGACAGCTACGATCCCAATTACTTGTCAGATGTCTATGCGCCGTTAAGACGAATGAAAGAGCGATTGTCTGGAAATCTTGAAATCGATAGGAGTAAGTCGAGCTAGTGCAGGAAGAACATATGACAAAGCCGTCTCGTCCAAAAATATTCTATATCGGTTTCAATAAAACCGGGACCGTTTCACTCCATGAAATGATGAAGGCGTCGGGCATTCTGTCGGCGCATTGGGCGACGTCAACTTCGAAAGTCATTCTCGCGCAGAAGATCGTATCCAACAAAATGGCTTCGTTGCCGATTTTGAGCGGTATTGATGAATTTGAAGCATATTCAGATTTCTACACGTCCCGTGGGGGGACCTATCTGGAAGCAAACCGGTTTTTCAAAGACTTCGCGGCCGAATATCCGGACGCCTATTTCGTTCTGAATATACGCGGTAAAGAGGGATGGCTGCGCTCGCGAAGCAAGCATTATATGATGCTCAATCGGGGGCTTCTGCCAAAGAAAAAGTCAATTATGATCCAGCAAAATGCAGAAGCGTTGAATGTCGATCCGGAGAATATGACGAATATCTGGTCGCGTATCTTCGATATTCACGTGAAAGAAGTCAGGGAATTCTTTGCCGACGGACGACATAATTTTCTTGAGTTCAATATCGAGAGCGACGACGTTTCAACCCTCGCAGAGTTTCTGAAACCTGATTACGATTTGAATGTTGACGCCTGGGGGCATTTTAATACGGCCAAGTCGCGGGACATCAGGTTTAGCTGGCGGCGCAAACTGTTTCGCCTGAAAGCTTGAGGATTGTCTGATCAGACCTATCTGAAGCACCTAGGAGGTTGAGGATGGGAAACGAACTCTCGCTGAAAGACCGGATCAAAGCTAGGAGCCGAAGGTTCCTGACATGGGTTCGCGAGAACGTTCCGCCAGGTGCGCGGCTGTTACTGGGGATTGTCCTGATTATAGGCGGGATATTCGGAATGTTACCGATATTAGGGTTTTGGATGATCCCGCTGGGGATCGCGATCGGCTTGATGGATATCAAGCCGATCTGGAATGCCATTCGTCAGAGGTTCTGACGTTATTCGTAGGTGTAGCGGCCAATCTCGCAGACATTTACGCCACTGGATTGCACGACGTCGCCATCGTTGAAAACAGCCCGGAAGTCGAACATGCAATGGCCCGATCCATCGTCGAAATTGATGTCGATGGTACCGTTATGCGGCACAACCTGTGTGCCAAGAATGTCGTATCCCCAGCTGTTCGCACTGACATTGGTCGAATAGAATTCAACAATTGTGTATCCGGTGCGATTTACGATGGTGACCCAACGGTTCTGAGCAAGTGCTGATGTTGCGATGCTGCTGGCCGCAACAGCTGCCAGAACTGCTGCCTTAACAAAGGTTCTCTTCTTCATAATATGATCCTCGTGACTATACCGCCCTTATGCGGGGAACAGGGTTACCCATAGGTAATGATTCGGGTTGAAATATGACGCTTTCGCGAAAAACTGGACTGAATTCACATTTCCTGCGAACCTGCCGCGATGCTTGGTCCGGTCGAAATTCCGCTATGGCTTGCGGTCCCTGTTTTCCTGCTTGCGGGTATCGCATTGCTTGAGCGGTTACTGCTGCCCTCGGTGCGCTGGTATTTTCGCCGTCGTGTCAATCGTGTGATCGAGGAGCTCAACGATCGACTTCAGCTGAAAATCGAACCCTTCAAGCTTACCCGACGAAAAATCATGATTGATCGGCTTACCCATGACCCCAAAGTCATGGAAGCGGTGATTCAGTACGCCAAAGAGGAAGGGGTCCCGCAAGAGGTCGCGCATGATCGGGCTGAACGATATGCGCGCGAAATCGTACCGTCTTTTTCGGCAATGACATATTTTGGCATTGGTATCCGTCTGTCCCGATTTATTTCCAACGCTCTCTATCGGGTGCGGGTCGGGTTTGTGAATGACGCGGCGCTCAAATCTGTCGACAAAAATGCCACGGTCATTTTTGTTATGAACCACCGGTCCAACATGGATTATGTGCTGGTGACATTTCTGGCAGCCGAACGTTCGGCGCTGTCATACGCGGTTGGGGAATGGGCGCGGGTCTGGCCGCTTCAGCAACTGATCCGGTCCATGGGCGCCTACTTCATCCGCCGCAAGTCGCGCAACCAGCTCTATCGTCGCGTGCTGGCCCGATATGTTCAACTCGCCACCGAAGGCGGCGTAACTCAGGCGATATTTCCCGAAGGCGGCCTTAGCAAAGATGGCAAACTGCGTCCGCCGAAGCTTGGGCTTCTTAGCTATATCGTCGGGGACTTTCATCCGGGAACTTCCCGCGAAGTTGTCTTCATCCCTGTTGGTCTGAATTACGATCGTGTTCTGGAAGATCGCGTTCTTATCAAGGATGAGGACCACCCTGCCAAATTCAGTGTGACTGTCTTTCTGGGCTTCATGATCAAACAGATCTGGCTGCGGATCACAGGCCGGTTTTATCGGTTTGGCTATGCTTGTGTCAGTTTCGGTGAACCGCTGGTCCTTGCAGATTTTCAGGCGGAAAATCCGCAAAACACAACTGAAAGCCTTGGGCAGGAGCTCATGAACCGGGTCGGCGCCGTTGTTCCCGTGCTTCCGGTCTCTCTCGTTGCCAGGGTCCTGCTGGAAGCGACAGAGCCAATGTCGCGACTGGAGCTAAAGGCAAAATGTCACGAGGTCTGGCAGGAATTGTCAGCCAGAAACATTTACTCTCATATTCCACATGGAGATGAGGATTATGCCGTGGATGTTGGGTTGCGGATGCTAAATTTGCGGCATCTGATTGATGATGAAAATGGTCGAATATCGATTCAACCCAAAGAACGCGAATTGCTTGTCTATTATGCGAACGCAATTGCACATTTTTTCCTGTAAATTTCCCGTTAAACAAGAATCAAATACATATATATTTGAGAACTTTTCCCAAATTGATAAATCTGGAGGTTTGATCACGCAGTAAATTTACGAATGCTCAAATTGTTAAAAAACAATTACTTAAATTTCCTAACATCCCCATAAATGGGGAGTTCAAAATGGTGAGTAGAAGTAAATACTGAAACCGTGTTGGTTTATATATATTGAAACTTTACAACTTTAAGGATAGTAACTATGAGTAATGAGTGGATAATTGACGTTCTGTCGGACCTTCGAAATTTTGCAGAAAAGCAGGCGATGATGGATTTGGCGGAGCATCTTGATGATGCCATCCTCCTCGCTGCAAACGCGCTTCGCGATCAAGAGGATGGTCAAGTTGTGAAGGTTAATGACGCGAAAGCTGGACCGATTTCTGGAGTGCTTAGAGAACACAGAATCAACTGAGGATCTGTTTGTTCTTGCCGAGTCTCTCAGCGAAATTTACGACGTCTCCAATTCAACCTATCTGGCGACCAATCTGAATGGGCGCCCATTCTTTGCAACAACATATGATGAAAAATGGGCGCTACATTATGAAGAGCAGGGATATGTGAATATCGACCCTGTCGTCCGGGGATCGATCACAAATTTTCACCCGATGGACTGGCGGCGATTGGACTGGTCGTCTAAGCGCGCCCGCGATTTTATGAGCGAAGCGATAGATTTTGGTGTCGGGCGACAGGGCTACACAGTTCCTATTCGTGGGCCTAACGGGCAAATGGCATTATTTGCGATCAATCACCATTCCAACGACCGGCAATGGGAAAAATATATTGGCGAAAATGCGCATGATCTGATGTTGATATCACACTATTTGCACCAGAAAGCCCTTTCAGCGGCCCAAGTTCAGGACGTGGTCGATGTCAAAGAGCTCTCACCGCGGGAGCAGGATGTGCTGAAATACCTCGGAATTGGCTTCAGCCGGTCACAGACCGCCGAAAAGCTACAGATATCCGAGCACACGCTGCGGGTATATGTGGATGCCGCGCGCTACAAACTTGGAGCGCTGAACACAACGCACGCAGTGGCGCTGGCAATCACCCGCGGGATAATTTCGGTCTGAGCGTGTTGCACAAAGCGAAGAATCATCGTGCGCTCGGTCTTTTTTAACGGCGACTCTTTAGGTGCGTCCCGAACGTAATCTACTGAGGTTTCCCATGATCCACTTCGTCTATGCTGACCAACTCGACGCATTCCCCCGGCTGAAAGACACCATGTTTCTTGACCGGGCAGAGCAATTCAAAAAACGCCATGGTTGGGATGTTGAAATTGACGAAAACGGGTACGAGGTGGATCAGTATGATGCGCTCAATCCACTATATGCGATATGGGAGCTGGAGGATGGATCGCATGGCGGGTCCATACGCGTTTTGCCGACTGTGGGCCGTACAATGGTCAACGAACATTTCACGCACCTGATCGATGGCGTGAAGATCATCAGCCCAACCATTTGGGAATGCACGCGCTACTGTATCTCGCCGCATTTGGAAACCGGTCGACATGGCGAGGTTGCCGCTGCCCTGATGCTCGCGGGCTGTGAACTTGGTGTGCGCTTTGGGCTCACTTATTCGATTGGTATCGTCTATGCGCATACGCTTTCGATTTACAACCGTATCGGCTGGATGCCCGAGGTAATCGGACGAGAGGGTGAGGGGCGCGAAGAAATCGTCGCCGCCCTATGGCCGATCACTGCGGAGTCGAAAGCCAGCATCTGTCGCAAATCCCACATGAAAGCAAAAGATGTGGAACGCTGGTTCGACGCCTCTTTCCCGACCTTCACACAGCGACTGGCAATTGCTGCCTAGTCAATCCGAGGGCTGCCCGCTACAAGGTTCTGATGACAGGGCAGCTCACATTTTCCACGGACCAGGCCGAAGCTTTTGATCAGATTACCGAGGCTTTAAAAGCCGCCGGTGTTGATCTGGAAAACGAGACTCTTAGTCCCGCGTCTACGGCAGGTCAGCAGGTCTATGCGGTGCTGGGGAAGGCCGGATCGGGAAAGACGATGCTGCTTGGCCAGCTTGTGAAAGCTTTATCCGTAGCGGGGATCGAGACCGTGTCCGGCGACTATGAGGGTAAACGCAAGGACAAACGGACGCTGGCTGTTCTGGCGCCGACCAACAAGGCGGCGAGTGTCCTGCGAAATAATGGTGTCCCCGCGACGACGATACATCGGATCATATACACGCCGGTCTATGACCCCGAGTATGAAAAAATTGCCGAATGGCTGACCGGTGACGGGCCGAAACCGGAAATCGAAGGGCTGACAGATGCTGCGCTTGATCGTGCGCACGCCTTCTACCAGCAGCACCGTTCGATACCCGGAGCTCTGGCAGCGGCAGGGTTACGAGGATCGGACTTTATCACTGGTTGGAGCCGCCGCGACGACCCGTTGGACATCGGATTTGTCGATGAAAGTTCGATGCTGGATGACAAGCAACTTGATGATCTGAAAGAGATTTTCTCGACCCTGGTCCTGTTTGGCGACCCCGCGCAGTTGGCCCCCGTAGGTCAGTCGGGCAGTATGAGTTTCGATAAATTGCCCGAGGATCACAAGCTGACCCTGCACCGAATTCATCGGCAGGAGGCGGATAATCCGATCCTTGATCTCGCCCATGCGCTGGGTGATCCGGACCTGACATTCGAACAGTTCGAACGGATGGTGGAACAGGCGGCGGCGAAGGATGATCGGGTGCATGTCACCCCGCGCGTTGATGCTGCGCTGATGGCGCGATCCCCGGTTCTGGTCTGGCGTAATGCCACCCGTATTCGCCTGATACAGGCGTTTCGTACTGCTTATGACGCGCCCGAAACAGGGCTGCTTTCGGGCGAACCTCTGATCTGTGATGGCATCGAACTACCGCTTAAACACCGCAAGAAACGCATCGATCTGGAAGCCCGTGGCCTGATAAAGGGTGCGCAGGTGATCTATCTGGAACCGGGGCGAAAGCCGGGATTCTCTCGTCTCTTTGTCGTGGGGGCTGAAGACCCTCAGGTCAACGCCGCCACCATCATCCAGATCGAAGCACCTGATCGTGAGGAACCGGAAATTGTCTCGGCTGCCAGCATGGGCGCGACTTTCCTGCATGGTGCTGCGGTGACGATCCACAAGGCACAGGGGTCGCAGTGGCCCGAGGTGCAGGTATTCGCGCCGGATATATGGGCTGCCTATAAATCCGGCCGGACCGAAGCAGGGATAGCCCTGTGGAAACGTCTGGCTTACGTCGCAATTACCCGCGCCGAAACGCGGCTACATTGGGTGACCCGATATATGCTGGCAAAACCGACTGAGCCATTGTCGACGGCGGATCTCGACATGCCGACGCCGAAGCTGGAGCTAACGGCGGAGCAGCCGGAAAACCTCTGACGCGCCCCAACCGGCCAGTAATGCCACGACAAGCGACATAATCCCGTAGAGCAGCGCCTGATCCTGCGCCATGTCATATAGCCATTTCTCCAACCCGGCCTTGCGCACCTCGATCACTTGCGAAGAGGCACTGATGATCTGTTCGTTCCGAACCAGATAAATGGTGGCGGTGTAATCGCCCTCAATCAGGTTGGCGGGCAGGGCGACCTCGGTCGTGAACAGCGTGTCTTCGGTCAGGTTGACCGGGGTTTCGGCAGTGGCGTAGTTGCCTTCGGCCTGCTTGATGCGGATGACGGCGGTGCGGAAATCTTCGACCTCGCCTTGCACCGCATAATCCAGCCCCAGATCGCGCGAGGCGCGTTCACGATCAGACAGGATGTCGGTGATCGGACTGGTCGAAGCGATAGAATAGAAGCTCGGGGCGCGGTCGATTGTTACCGCATCGGTATTCACCCAAATCCCAAACCGACGGTCTTTGCGTCGAACGGTCAGCTCCGACGGGGGGCCGGCCACCTCGATAATCACGTCCAGATTACCCGCACCGTCAAGCACAGGCGCATCGCGTTTGACAGCGCCAAAGATGAATATCTCAGATCCCTGAAAATCCGCCGTAATCGACACCTGATCACGGCTGAGATCAGTGACAATGGTTTCTACCGCAGCAGCAGGCAGCGCCAGCATAAGCCATATGAGCAGCACCCTGATCAATGCCCCACCCCGCCGATAGAATAGAGCTCTGATGGCATGAAAATCAGATCAGCCGCCAGTTTCCCGCACACGGCCAGCACCATCAACGCCAACAAAATACGCAACTGTTCCGCCTTCATGCGCACGCCAATCCGTGCCCCGATCTGTGCACCCACAACACCACCGATCAGCAGCAGCAGCGCCAGCATCGCGTCCACGGTATGGTTTTGGGTGGCGTGCATCAGGGTGGTGAATCCGGTCACAAAGATGATCTGGAACAGCGAGGTTCCGACAACAACCTTTGTTGGCATTCCCAGCACGTAGATCATCGCAGGCACCATGATAAAGCCCCCGCCAACGCCCATGATTGCTGCCAACACGCCAACCAGCGCCCCGACGATTAACGGTGGAATGACGGAAATATAGAGGTTCGATGTCCGAAACCGCATCTTGAACGGTAACCCATGAATCCAGGTGTGGCGTTTGATTTTCGGCTTCGGCCCGGGACGTTTGGATCGGCGGATTGCCCGCAGGCTTTCCAAAAACATCAACCCGCCGATAATCCCCAGAAATACAACGTAGGATAGCGAGATCAGCAGGTCGACCTGCCCGACCTCGCGCAGCATCCGGAAAACCTGAACCCCCAGTGCCGCGCCGACAAGCCCGCCGATCAACAGCACGACGCCCATTTTCAGGTCCACAGTTTTTCGCCTGAGATGCGCTAATACCCCGCTGAAGGATGACGCGACAATCTGGTTCGCCTCGGTCGCGACTGCGACTGCCGGGGGGATGCCGATGAAGAACAGCAAGGGCGTCATCAGGAAGCCACCCCCTACCCCGAACATGCCTGACAGGATACCCACCAACCCGCCAAGTCCCAGCAACAGGAAAATGTTAACCGAGACCTCGGCTATAGGCAGGTAGATTTGCATGTCTCACCCAGTTGGGGTTGGTTAATGCTCTTTCTCGTAGGGTTGCCCGACGGCCCTCGGCGGGATCGCTTTGCCGATGAAGCCAGCGAGGATCACCACGGTCAGGATATAAGGCAGGGCCTGCGTAAACTGCACCGGAATGGTAAACAAGCCGAAAACGTGGATGTTGGGGTAGAGGTTCGAGATCGCCTCGAGGAACCCGAACAGCAGGCAGGCCCCCATCGCATGGATCGGCCGCCAGTTGGCGAATATCAGGGCGGCAAGCGCGATATAGCCGCGGCCTGCTGTCATCTCGCGTCCGAAGCCTGCTGCCTGCGCAGTGGACAGGTAAGCCCCCGCTAGTCCGCACAGAATACCGGTGATCGCCAACGCCCGGAATCGCATCATGTAGACGGATATCCCGGCTGTATCGACGGAGGCCGGGTTTTCCCCAACTGCCCGCAATCGCAAACCGAAACGGGTCCGATAAAGCACCCACCAAACCAAAGGTACAATCAGGAAGGCGTAGTAGACGATGGATTTATGGCCCGAGATCAGCTCGGAATAAATCGGGCCGAGGACGGGCACATCCGCCACTGCGTCGGCAAAGGGCAGGGTGATATTTTCGAACCGTGCACTGCCGGTCAGCACCGGTGTTTGCCCACCTTTGTTGTAGATCGCATCCCCGATAACGATCGTCAGTCCAGAGGCCAGAAAATTCAGTGCCACGCCGGAAATAATCTGATCGCCACGATAGATGATCGAGGCGATCCCGTGAATGGCGGAAAACAGCAGCGCCGCTCCGCATCCGGCCAGAACACCGATCCAGACATGCCCGGTTTCATAAGCAATTGCGGCTGAAGCAAAGGCTGCGATCAGCATTTTACCTTCCAGCCCGATATCCACGACTCCGGAACGTTCGGAAAACAACCCCGCCAGACAGGCCAGCAGCAACACCACCGACAGGCGGATTGTCATGTCAAGCGTCAGGATGACTTGCAGGAAATCCATATGTTAGCTCCGATCCGTGGCGAGTTTGAACGCGAACAGGGTGAAGAAGGTGCCGAGCGTTCCTTCGATCCAACGCCGTGCGTGGACATATCCGGCGCGGAAAGGGGTTGAGGATAACAATAAGGCATAGCCAGCATGCCCGATAAAGGAATTCGCAAAAGCGCCGGCAACGAACAGCAGAACAATTGGCCAAGGCGCGGTTCCGACACCGCCCATTGCCGCGATTGCAAGCCAAAAGACCATCGACTTTGGATTGGACAGTTGCAGGACAAAACCGTTCAACGCCGTTTTTAAACTGGATTTATCGTGTGTCTGGGACAAGGCGAGCGGAGGAAGCAGAACGGCGTTTCTGAAGGCTCTATACGCGAGATAAGCCAAATACGCGGCACCAACCCACCGAATAACCGTCATCAATTCCGCCATCTGCGCAAAAATTGCCGTAATACCCAAAACCGTCGTGCTGGCAAGAATGACCGCGGCGCAGGCGACGCCAAGTGATGTAACAACAGCTGGACCACGGCCACGACTGGTCGCAACACCGAGGATCAGCGCCACCGCAGGGCCGGGCGTCATAACGGACACCCATTGAATTGACCAAGCCAGCAGAAGCTGCGGCAGATGTTCGGACAACATCTCCATCACGTGGCCTCCCGCCGGTTGTGCATCATGATGAAAAGTTTCTCCAGCGGATCACGGGTCATGCGATCCAGCGCGCCGGTAAAGATGATGATCAGGGCCTGAATGACCAGAACCATCTCGCGGCTGATATCGGGCATTTCCCAGAGCAGTTCGAAACCCCCTTGGTTCAGCATGCCGAACAGCAGACCAGCCAGTACGATACCAAACGGATGGTTGCGACCCATCAGCGCCACGGCGATACCCATGAAACCGGCACCTTCGACAAATTCCTTGATCAGCCGTTCCTGTTCGCCCATCACGACATTGATCGCCAGCAGACCGGCCAGACCGCCGGAAATCAGCATGGCGATAATTGTGACCTTTACAGAAGATATCCCTGCATACGCGGTTGCGGAGGGCGACCAGCCGAACGCGCGGATCTGATAGCCGAGGCGCGTTTTCCAGATCAGGATCCAGACCAGAAAGGCGCAAACCAGCGCCAGAATGAAACTGAAATTGGCCGGTGCGGATTTCGAAAACTCGATCCCGAACGGAGCCAGCATTTCATGAAAGGTCGGCAGATGTGCGCCTTCGCCGAAATTGCGGGTTTCGGCGTTCTGGGTTGTTGGGTCTTTCATCCAGCCATTCAGCAGGAAACCGATGATCGCGGCGGCGATGAAGTTAAACATGATCGTGGTGATAACGATATGGCTGCCACGCTTGGCTTGCAGATAGGCGGGGATAGCCGCCCATCCGGCACCGAACGCGGCCGCGCCGATGACGGCAAAGGGTAATGCGATCGTCCAGTGTGGCCACGGCACGACCAGCAGAACGATCGCGGCGCCAACGCCGCCCATAACTGCCTGACCTTCGCCACCGATATTGAACATCTTGGCGTGCATAGCGACAGCGAATGCCAGCCCGGTAAAGATGAAGTTGGTAGCGTAATAGAGCGTGTAACCGATCCCAGAGGATGACCCCAGCGCCCCCTTGATCATGAAATACATCATATCAATCGGGTTTTCGCCAATAGCCATAACCACCAGGCCGGCAACGATGAAAGCCAGCATAATATTGATCAGAGGCACCAGAATAACATCGGCCCAGCGTGGCATCTTATCCATTACGCAGCCCCCTTGCGTTCGGTGATCCCCGCCATCAACAGGCCGAGGTCGCGTTCATCCGTGTCCGCAGGCAGGCGTTCGCCCATGATCTGGCCGTCAAACATGACGGCGATACGATCAGACATGCTCATGATCTCGTCCAGTTCGACGCTGACCAGCAGGATCGCTTTGCCCTCGTCACGCAGCTCGATGATCCGTTTGTGGATGAACTCGATAGCGCCGATATCGACACCGCGGGTTGGCTGGCCCACCAGCAGCAGGTCGGGGTTACGCTCAATCTCTCGCGCCAGCACGATTTTCTGCTGGTTCCCGCCCGAGAAATTCTTGGCCAGTAGCCTTGGATTGGGCGGTCGCACGTCGAAACGTTCCATCATACCTGCCGTGACCTCTTTGATCTTGGCATTGTCCATCAGCAGGGCATTTTTCTGATATTCAGGTTCGTGATGATAGCCGAATACGGCATTTTCCCATGCCGCATATTCCATGATCAGCCCTTCGGCCTGACGATCCTCCGGCACATGGGCGATGCCGCGATGGCGGCGCGATTGGCCGTCGGAGTATTTCCCACTAAGGTCAATTTCCTCGCCCTTAACCTCGATTTTACCGGACGCTTTCTGGAACCCGCCCAGAACCTCCAGCAATTCGGACTGTCCATTCCCGGCCACCCCGGCGATGCCGAGGATTTCTCCGGCTTTGACCTCAAATGAAATACCTTTGACCCGTTCGACTTTGCTATCGTCAACCACGCGCAGATTATCGACCTTTAGAACCGTCGCTCCGGGCGTTGCCGGTTTCTTATCAACGCGCAATAGCACCTTGCGGCCCACCATACGTTCCGCCAGATCTTCGGGAGAGGTATCTGCGGTTTTCACAGTCGAAGTCATCTCGCCGCGCCGCATCACCGAAACCGTGTCGGTGACCTCCATAATCTCGCGCAGTTTATGGGTAATCAGGATGATCGTTTTCCCCTGAGCTTTCAGCCCTTCGAGGATACGGAACAGGTGATCAGCCTCCGCAGGGGTCAGAACCCCGGTGGGCTCGTCAAGGATCAGGATTTCCGCGCTGCGATACAGCGCCTTAAGGATTTCGACCCGCTGGTGATGCCCGACCGACAGGTCCTCCATCACCGCATCCGGGTCAACATTCAGTTCATATTCCTCGGCCAGCCGTTTCAACTCACCCCGCGCTTTCGCGAGAGAGGATTTCAGCATCGGACCGTCTTCGGCACCCAGAATGACATTTTCCAGAACCGTGAATTTCTCGACCAGCTTGAAATGCTGGAACACCATCCCGATGCCAGCGGCGATTGCCTCTTGGCTGTCGGTGATGTGTTTTTGCTCTCCGTTGATATAAATCTCTCCGGCGTCAGCTTTGTAGAAGCCATAAAGGATCGACATCAGCGTGGATTTACCTGCGCCGTTTTCGCCGATGATCCCGTGGATCGTACCCTTCTTGACGGAGATGGAGATATCCTTGTTCGCCTGCACCGGGCCAAACGCCTTCGAGATGCCGCGAAGTTCGATAGCAGGGGCAGCCGTGTCCGACTGCCCCGTCTGTGTTTGATCACTCACGCAAGGAGTCCTTACATGACCGGGCAGCTGTCGTCCGACATATAGTCGTGAACGACGATGGACCCGTCAAGGATACCTGCCTTGGCAGCTTCAACCGCAGCAGCGATTTCAGCAGTGAAGATGTCAGCGTTGTTTTCATCAACGGCGTAGTCGATGCCGCCGTTGGAAACGCCCATAACGTTGAAGCCGGTTTCCATATCCATACCAGCCGAGAACGCATCGTAAACAGCATTGTCAACGCGCTTCAGCATGGAGGTAAGAACCGAACCCGGGTGCAGGTAGTTCTGGTTGCTGTCAACGCCGATGGAATAGATACCTTCGTCGGCAGCTGTCTGCAGAACACCAACACCGGTGCCGCCAGCAGCAGCGTAAACAACGTCAGCACCCTGTGCGATCTGGGCTTTGGTCAGCTCGGCACCTTTCACCGGGTCATTCCATGCTGCAGGAGTCGTCCCGGTCATGTTCTGGATCACGGTTGCGTCGGGGTTGGTAGCTTTCACACCCTGAACGTAGCCGCAAGCGAACTTACGGATCAGCGGGATGTCCATGCCGCCCACGAAACCAACAGTGTTGGATTCCGATGCGATGGCAGCCGCCACACCCACCAGATACGATCCTTCATGCTCGTTGAACACAACGGAACGAACGTTCGGCTGGTCGACAACCATATCGATGATGGCAAATTTGGTGTCCGGGAAATCCGCGGCAACGGTTTCCAGGGCGGACGCAAAGGCAAAACCTGTCATGACGATCGGGTTTGCACCCTGTTCAGCGAAACGGCGCAGAGCCTGCTCACGCTGTGCTTCGGAGGACAGTTCAATTTCGCGGAACTCGCCACCGGTTTCGTCGGCCCAACGCTGCGCACCGGTGAAGGCGGCTTCGTTGAAGGATTTGTCGAATTTGCCGCCAAGGTCAAAGATGATGGCGGGATTTGCGCCGTGGGATTCGGCAAATGCTGTCGATGCGGCGCCAACAATAGCAGCAGCACCGAGAAGCGTTTTGATCAGTTTCATAGGTTCTCCCCTTCTGGATCAATGTATTCTGTTTTCAGGGGAAAGGCAGTGATATAACCCTGCCCCCTCAAAGCGGAATTACTGTATGTAGTAAAGGCGTCGGAGGGCGGGCGGTCAACGGTTATTTTAGCGTATTGAAAGGGTTTCCGCCGGGTCAGATGGTCCTGGCCATAATGATAGCGTTAATTTTTTGACCATCCGGTCCGGTATAATACGATTTTCGTGTCGCACGCACGCTGAACCCGCTGGCATTGTAGAGCGCAATGGCAGGATCATTTCCGTCCGCCACCTCCAGAAACATCTCTTTCACTCCATGGACTTTTGCGGTTTCCAGCAACGCATCCATCAACCGCGCCGCGATTCGCTGGCGACGCTGCAGGGGGTGAACCGCGATCGTCAGCAGCTCTGCCTCAGGTCCCGCGCATCGGATCATCGCAAAACCACCGGGTTCGGAGAAGAGGTAGACGTTTGGGCTTTCCAGCAGATCGGAAATTTCAGCAGCTGACCAGGGGCGGGGTGTAACGAAGCTCTGCCTGTGAATATCGGCGAGTTCATCCGGTGTCATGGCAGGATCACCACCGGCGGTTCCGAGGGCAGGGCGGCATCAGCCGAGCGCAGATACAGCGGTTTCGGACGTGATTGAACTGACCCGACGCGCGCTGCGGCAATCTTCGCGATGACGGCAGGGTCGGGGATTACAACACCGTCACCCAGAAACCCGATCATGTCGGCGTCTGTGGAGGCTTCATAAATATCTGTCATCGCCGGGTCGCCGACCGCATTTCCATCCACAAAATCCTGCCAGAATATCTGGTTTCGTCGCCCGTCCAGCGTCACCCGGATCGCGCCCGATTGTCCATGGGCTAGCGCTTCAAACGTGGTGACACCAATCGCGGGCTTTCCAAGTCCCAGCGCCATGCCGCGCGCAGCTGCAACGGATATCCGCACACCGGTGAAATTTCCCGGGCCGACGCCAACACCGATCGCATCCAGATCGCCCCAGTCATTGCTCGCCTCTGCCAGCACGTCTTCGATCATAGGCATCAGCCGCTCCGCCTGACCTTTGCCCATCTCCTCGACCATATGAGAGACGATTTTTCCACCCGAAAGCAAAGCGACCGCGCAATGCGCGGTCGATGTATCGAATGCCAGAACCGTTGGCTGATCAGGCGGCAACGGGACGGACCTCGGTCACCTCAGGAATATAATGCCGCAGCAGGTTTTCGATCCCCATTTTCAGCGTCATGGTCGAAGACGGGCAACCCGCACAAGCGCCCTGCATATGCAGGTAGACAACACCGCGCTCAAAGCCATGGAAGGTGATGTCGCCACCATCCTGCGCCACGGCCGGGCGGACGCGGGTATCCAGCAGATCTTTGATCTGGTTCACAATTCCTTCGTCCGGGCCATCATGTGCAGCATGGCCAACGGTTCCGGCCTCATCCCCCATTACGGGTTGGCCGGACTGGAAATGCTCCATTATCGCGCCAAGAATCGCGGGTTTGATATGCGACCAGTCGATCGAGTCATCTTTGGTCACTGTCACGAAGTCGGGGCCAAAGAACACACCTGCCACGCCATCGACCGCAAACACGCGCTGTGCCAACGGCGATTTTTCGGCAGCTTCTGCCGAAGGAAAATCCGCCGTCCCGGCGCTTAGCACCGCGTGACCTGGCAGAAATTTCAATGTTGCGGGATTCGGAGTGGATTCCGTCTGGATAAACATGATCAGCCCTTTCGATATGTGCTCAAAATGTGCCTCCTGAGTGAAAAAGTCAAGTTAATTGGAAGCATTCTAAATTCAACATCACTTGACCGGAGTCAAGGAACTGTCATGCGCTCGAAATATACTAAATGGAAGAGGAGGACTCACCATGCAAACCAATGAACTTCCAGTCTGGGACATGACCGATAACCCCACCAATTGCTGCCCCCGTTTTAAACCCGAGGGCTGGGACGGGCAGGACATCCACCTGAAGGACAAATTGTTCCTGCGCGCCGAAACCCGATCCGTCATGCACGTGCCGGTCAATATGGGCAAGGTGTTCGCTAAAGTGCTGGCAGACATCGAGGCAAACAACGCCGCTGATCCAGAGTCCCCTATTACCTTAAATCGCGAGCTTTCTAGCTGGAAAGCGGAACATCTGTTTGCCGTTACTAAACCCGTTTCCGGGTACGATACTGTCCGTCTTTCTGGCGATTTTTTAACTCGCGTATTCGAAGGTTCGTTTCGCGACATGCCCGATTGGAGTGATCAGCTTGCCGATAAGGTCGAGGTGTCCGGCCACAGGCAGGGGCGACAGTATTTCTTCTATACGACATGCCCGAAATGCGCGAAGGAATATGGCGATAACTACGTAGTTGGGTTTGGCGAGGTCGTCGACTGAGCCTCTGGATTTCACGCTTGCCATTTAAGACGCGCACGCTATCTCCGTCACCATGATACCGCTGAAATCCTTTTACTACCTCCGCCACGGTCAGACTGACTGGAACCTTGACCAGCGCTGGCAAGGTCAGACGGATATTCCGCTTAATGACACTGGTCGCAAGCAGGCGGAGGATGCGAAAACCCGCATTGTTGATTTGCCTATCACGCACATCGTCGCTAGCCCCCTTTCTCGTGCCCGGGAAACAGCGGAGATTGTGAACTCCGTCCTGAATCTGCCCATCACCGACCATGCAGGTCTGATGGAGGTTGGCTTTGGCGTGATGGAGGGATCGCATCAGAGCCTTGGTGACTATACCAACCGCTGGCGCACCGAGGACTACACGCCTGACGGAGCAGAAAGCTTCACAATCTTCACTAACCGCGTGCTGGCGACCCTCGCCGAGTTGCTGCACCCCGAGGGTACGCCATTGATCGTCGCGCACGGTGGTGTGTTCTGGCCGATCCAGAACACGCTGGGACTGGAGGTCAACGGCAACCTGCCCAACGCCCATCCGGTTCATGTCTATCCCAGCGATCAGGGTTGGGACTGGGCTGCGCTCTGATGCGCTGAAACCCGCGCGACCCCAGAAATCCGATTGCATCCCCTGCCATTTCCCGCCACGCTTTGCGCAAAACGGGACCAGACATGAAGATTTTCATCACCGGGGCATCAGGTTTTGTTGGTGGCGCTGCTGCGCGACATCTGGCCAGAGATCATCAGGTCTTCGCCATGTCCCGATCTGAAGAAAGCGACACCAAAATCCGCGAGACGGGCGCGACCCCGATCCGGTCCTCGCTGAACAATGTCACAACCGACCATCTTGCGGGTTGTGATGCGGTGATCCATGCCGCCGCCTATGTCGAGGAATGGGGTCCGGACTCGATGTTCGACTCCCTTAATGTTGATGGCACCAAACAGTTGCTGGAAACCGCAAACCGCGCCGCAGTGAAGCGGTTTATCCATATCTCCACCGAGGCCGTACTGTTCCACGGCCAGCACATGCACGATATCGACGAAAATTACCCTTTGGCGCTCAACTCTCCATTTCCCTATTCGCGCACCAAAGCGCAGGCGGAAAAAATTGTGCGCAGTTTTCAGGGACTGACACAAACCATCACGCTTCGCCCCCGCATGATTTGGGGGCCAGGAGATGAAACGATCCTGCGGGCGGTAAAAGATATGGTCGCGCAGAAAAAGTTTCTGTGGATCAACAAAGGGGAGGCCATGACCTCCTCCACTCATATCGACAATTTGGTTCATGCGATTGAACTGGCCCTGACCAATGGTGTGCAGGGCGCTGTGTATTTCGTCACGGATGGACCACCCGTGCGGTTCAGGGACTTTCTGATCGACTATCTTGCAACCGAGGACGTGGCACTGCCAGATAAATCCATGCCGGGAGGTGTGGTCCGGTTCATGGCGATGATACTGGAAAAAGTCTGGAAACTTCTCGGCATTAAATCCCAACCTCCGATCACACGATTCACCGCTGCCATCATGAGCCGCGACTGCACTATTCGCGACGATCTGGCACGGCGAGAGTTGGATTACCAACCGGTCGTGTCAGTCGCAAACGGCATGAAGGCGTTGGCGCGCAATCCCAAGGTCTGACGCGGGTCCGCTACGGTTTGAGGATCGTTAACCAATTGTATTTACTAACCAATAATTCGTTACTGTTATTCATACCTTAGCAAATCATGCGGCGTTTTTCGCAAAATTTTCCAAAAATGGCATCCGTGACGAGTTGGCGTGGATGTCATGAAATATTGTAAAGATCCTGTCGGGTTTTGTTATTCTCGCCACAAGCACTCGTGCAGACGGTCGTTTTCTACGTCGCCCAGGGAGGCGCGAAAGCAGATGCGATTTTCTTGCTACAGTTTGAGATGAAATTCTGAGGGCGCTTTTGTACTCTGATCATGAGGGGCGCATCATTGCGATGCGGATGAAGGCGCGTTCGATGACGGCAAAAGACGGGGCATCGGAACTGCTTCGAAGTTGCAGATCTGTGTCCGACAATACTTTTATTGCCGCTTCCAGACGCGGCCCGCCCCATCCGCGTACCTGTCTAAGCATTCGCTCCCTTCGTGGTCCAAACACAGGGGGCCGCGCAGAAGACAGAGCCACTTCGGGGCCTTTGTCCGATGTTGCCGCCGCATGAAGCAGGCGAAAATGTCGTGTGCCTGAAATACATAAGGTCGTCGGGTTTACGCCCTGACCAGCCAGCCTGTGCATTTGCGGCACCACCGCACCTGCATCGCCTTCGGCGGCCGCATTTATCGCATCATCAACATCAGCTTCGATCGTCGCCGGTGTGCACGCGATAATGTCAGCCGGGTCCAGCGGCGTATCGTCGTTCAGTTTGTATAGCGCCAGTTTTTCCAGCGTTTGGCGGAAATCGCCGGGATCAAGCGCACGGGAGAGATTGGTCAGGTCGGTCATGGCGGTCGACGATATGTTGGTGAGACCGGATTTGGCCAGTTCCGCTTCGATTTCATCGCGCGAAGGCGGGTCATCATAGATGCCAATTGCAGCCGTTGACCCACTGCCTTCGAAAACCTTACGCAAGGCAGATCTGGCATTCAACGTTCCGGCTGTCACCACCATCATCGCATCACCGAGTTGCCAATCCTCCAATGCGGTGGCGAAAGTTTTTGCCAGACCATCGGTCGCATCCTCGACCAGAACGACGCGCTGGCCGGGGAAAAACCCCGTTGCTTTTAAGGCATCAAGCAGGGCCGCGGGCTCTTTACGCAGGTCAGCACCAGACATCCGCGTAAGGCGCATTTCCTCTTCGCCCGCGGGACCGACGAGGGTTTTGACCAGATCCTGACGTTTCAACGCGACCCGCATCGCGTCCGCGCCATACAGCAACACACCTGCTTTGCCGGCATCCGGTTTTCGAAGGAAAGCAGCAGCGTCGCGACTGTTCAGTTTCACGTGAGCCAGTCCTCGGCACTGATTGCCATTTGTGTCACGATTTTATCGGCCAGAGTAACCGACAGTCGGCGCAGTGCATCCTGTTCCGCAACCCGGGTCGCATAGGCTGACCCAGTGGCATTATAGGCGGTGAATGCCGTGACGATGTCGCGATAGACAACGCCGCCGCCAAGCTGAGTTACCGTATAGGATGCCTCGCCATGCAGATTGTATCGGGTGATTGCCCCGTCCGGTGTGATCGCGAGTCCGCGACGGTCGGTTGTAACATCAACATCAAGTTGAAAATTAGCATTCTCTGCCGGACCGAGACGGGTTTCCAACTGTTCACGCATCTGGAAACCGCTGAGGCCGCTGAATTGCCCCAGGGCGATCTGACCATGCATCGCCTGTGCCGCTGATCCTTCGCCATAGATGGGACGGAACCCGCAGGCGGACAGGGCAAGCGGAGTGGCTAGCAGGGTCAGGAATTTGCGGCGGTTAGATAACGACATTGACGATACGCCCCGGCACCACGATGAGCTTTTTCGGCGGCTGGCCATCCAGCGCCTTGATCACAGCTTGATCTGCCAGAGCGATTTTTTCAACCTCGTCTTTCGGGGCGTCCTTGGAGACCACGATCTCCGACTTGCGTTTGCCATTGATCTGGATCGGCATCGTGACGGTGTCATCAACCAGCAGGGATTCGTCCAGTTCCGGCCATGATGCGGTGGTGACCATGCCATCTCCGCCCAAATGCTCCCAGACCTCTTCGGCCACATGCGGGGTGAAGGGCATCATCAGCTGCGCCAACGTTTGCATCGCGGTGATTTTGTCTGCGCGGGTGGCATCCGATTTCTGGATCGCGTTTGTCAGCTGATAAAGCGCGGCAACGGATTTATTGAACGCAAAGCCTTCGATGCCTTCGGTCACGTCATAAATAGCGTGCGCGGTGGCTTTGCGCAGGGCAAGCCCCTCGTCAGCGCCCTTGGGCGTTTCGTCGGGGCTTTGGCTGACTTCGTCCGCCAGTCGCCAGACGCGCTGGAGATGTTTCCACGCGGCCTCGGCGCCGGCGGCGGTCCATTCAACATCGCGGTCCGGCGGGCTGTCGGACATGACGAACCAGCGGGCGGTGTCGGCGCCGTATTGGTCGATGATGTCTTCGGGATCGACGACGTTTTTCTTGGATTTCGACATTTTGATGATCGGGCCGATGGTGATCGGCTCGCCGGTTTCGCGGAGCGTTGCGCCAGTCGAGGTGCGGATGACCTCGTCGGGGGAGCGCCAGACGACGCGGTCGCCGCCTTTTGGATGCGGTGTCGAATAGGTTTCGTGCGTCACCATGCCTTGCGTAAAAAGGGCGTTGAACGGTTCAATAGCCTTTTTCGGCAGGTGCCCGGTTTTTTCCATCGCACGGGCAAAGAAGCGGGAATAGAGGAGGTGGAGAATCGCGTGTTCGATCCCGCCGATATACTGATCAACATTCATCCAATAATTCGCGTCGGCCATATTGGTCGGCGTGTCGGCATGGGGCGAGGTGAAGCGGGCGAAGTACCATGAGGAGTCCACAAACGTGTCCATCGTGTCGGTCTCGCGTTTCGCAGCCGCACCGCATTTCGGGCAGAGCGTGTCGCGCCATGTCGGGTGGCGGTCCAGCGGGTTACCGGGTTTGTCGAACGTGACATCCTCGGGCAGTTTGACGGGGAGGTTTTCCTTTTTCTCGGGCACCACACCGCAGGTTTCGCAGTGAACGACGGGAATCGGGCAGCCCCAGTAGCGCTGACGGGACAGGCCCCAATCGCGCAGGCGGTATTTGGTGACGCCTTTGCCGTAGCCGTTGTCTTCGGCATGTTTGATGGCGCGAGCGACGGCTTCGTCGCCGGTCATCACGTCATTGCCGATATGGGTGTGAACATATTGGACCTTTTCCGACTTGGTCGGCACGAACGCGTCGTTTTCGACACGGGCGTCGGAATCCATGGCGGTATAGGTGTCGGTGACCGGCAGCCCATACTTCCGCGCGAAATCCAGATCACGCTGGTCGTGCGCCGGACAGCCGAAAATCGCACCGGTGCCGTAATCCATCAGGATGAAGTTCGCGACATAGACGGGCAGCTGCCAGTCGGGGTCGAGCGGATGGGTCACGGTGATGCCAGTGTCCATGCCCTTTTTCTCGGCGGTTTGCAGGGCTTCTTCGGTGGTGTCCATCTGGCGGCATTCTTTGATGAAGGCGGCCAGTTCCGGATTGTCACCCTCTAACGCCTTCGCCAGCGGATGATCTGGCGAGATCGCGGCGAAACTGGCGCCCATCAGCGTGTCGGGGCGGGTTGTATAGACGTCGAGCGTTTCAAAACCGTCCGGCGCGCCGTTGGTTTTGAAGGCGAATTCCAAGCCCTGAGACTTGCCGATCCAGTTTTTCTGCATCAGGCGGACTTTTTCCGGCCAATCTTTCAAACCATCAATCGCGTCGAGCAGCTCTTCGGAATAATCGCTGATCTTGAAGAACCATTGCGTCAGTTCTTTACGCTCAACCAACGCGCCGGAACGCCAGCCGCGGCCGTTTTCGACCTGCTCGTTCGCGAGCACGGTCATATCGACCGGGTCCCAGTTGACGACAGCATTTTTGCGATAGATCAGCCCAGCTTCTAGGAAATCGAGGAACAGCGCCTGTTGCTGACCGTAATAGTCGGGATCGCAGGTGGCGAATTCGCGGGTCCAGTCGAGGCTGAACCCCAGCGGCTTCATCTGCGCCTTCATCTGCGCGATATTTTGATAGGTCCATGTGCCGGGGTGGGTGTTATTGTCCATCGCGGCGTTTTCGGCAGGCATCCCGAACGCGTCCCAGCCCATCGGGTGCAAGACATTAAACCCGGCGGACGACTTATAACGGGCCACAACGTCACCCATCGTATAGTTGCGTACGTGGCCGATATGGATTCGGCCCGAGGGATAGGGGAACATTTCCAAGACGTAAAACTTGTCTTTCGACTCATCGCGTTCAGCTTTGAAAACCTGCGATTCGTCCCAGGCTTTTTGCCATTTCGGTTCGGCGACTCGGGCGTTATATCGTGACACGTAGCGTTTCCCTATTTCCAAACAGGCTTTTGATAGTGTTCGTCTGCCATTGCGTTAGCCGGAATCGCCCTAAACCTCAATGAAATAAGGGATTTCAGCTTGACTGGGTCGTTTCGTAACGTTTCCGGAACAGACGCTCAAGAGCTTTTCACTAGCTGGGCCATGCCATTTGTGTGACATCTGTGCACCAGTTGGCAAAACATCGCTTGGATTTTGTGGCGCCTTCTTGACCAAAATGTCTGCCTACGCGAAACCCATTACACGCCTTGCTGGGCATCCGGTAAAAGGTGAGCTTTTAACTAAACGAGGGAAAACGATGAAAAACGTTCTTCTTACAACGACGGCTCTGGTTGCTTTTGCAGGCTCTGCATTTGCGGCATCGCATCAGGGCGTCAGCTT
>JBNLBF010000025.1:0-30691 GCA_050302475.1 Paracoccaceae bacterium | reverse complement strand
CTGCTGGCACGGAGTTAGCCGGGGTTTCTTTACCTGCTACCGTCATTATCTTCACAGGCGAAAGAGCTTTACGACCCTAAGGCCTTCGTCACTCACGCGGCATGGCTGGATCAGGGTTGCCCCCATTGTCCAAGATTCCCCACTGCTGCCTCCCGTAGGAGTCTGGGCCGTGTCTCAGTCCCAGTGTTGCTGATCATCCTCTCAAACCAGCTATAGATCGTAGGCTTGGTAGGCCATTACCCCACCAACTACCTAATCTAACGCGGGCTAATCCAAATCCGATAAATCTTTCCCCCGAAGGGCGTATACGGTATTAATCATCGTTTCCAATGGCTATTCCGTAGATCTGGGTATATTCCCACGCGTTACTAACCCGTCCGCCGCTATCCCCGAAAGGATCGCTCGACTTGCATGTGTTAGGCCTGCCGCCAGCGTTCGTTCTGAGCCAGGATCAAACTCTCAAGTTGAAACGTCCGAAGACGTCCTTGACAGAAAAAACCTATGCACATCACAAACAATTCCTTCAGGCCCGAAGACCCGAAAAGAAACGTTCGTGCATCTCTGTTTAATCATCCTCAGTAAAAACCAAGAACCACCAAACAGTGAAGCTGACACTCTTATCATCGGACCGAAATCCTAAAGAGCCGATATGTACAGGCGTTCCGTCGAAACCAAACCACCCGCATATCTCTTCATCATAAATAACAATGTCAAAGAGCGCAGAGACAACAAACGATTGAAGCGCTGTAACTGTAGCGCAACTGCCGCTCGATCTCTCTGTTATTGTTACCGTCTGGGCTGCTGCCCGTCTGGTGGAGTGCTATCTAGGACTTTCGTCAGAGTCGCGCAAGGGCTTTTTTCATAAATCTGACATTTTTTTCATTTTCTTAATCCACCCCCGGCAGGCAATGGATACTCGCCCGCAAATACAGCAAGATTTGTCATAAAAACCTGTGCTTTCAGCAAAGGGCGAATATGTGAGGGAATATGACGACAAGCCTTGATGACTACCGTCAGCGGATGGCGCGGGTGATTAATCACATCAACGCTCATCTTGATGAGGAGCTGAACCTCGATGATCTGGCCGAAGTCGCGGCGTTATCGCGATTCCACTGGCACCGTGTGTATCGCGGGATCACCGGAGAGACGATTCACAGCACGGTCAAGCGCCTGAAGTTGAATCGGGCAAGCCACGCGCTAAAACACAGCAACACCAGTCTGACCGAGATTGCCAAGCAGGCCGGTTATGCCCATGTCGAAAGTTTCGCCCGGGCATTCAAAGCACAGATGGGCCATACGCCCGCGGCTTTTCGTGCCTCCCCTGACATGCATTCGCGTATCTCAACTTTGACACTGGAGAGTTTTGCGATGAGCATTCAAACAGAAAATCTGGATTACGAAATCAAAACCATGGACAGCCACCGTTTGGCCGTCCTTCACCATAAAGGCCCCTATAATGGGGCGACCACGTTCAACAAGCTATTCAAGCAGGCCGTGAAACAGAACATCCGGATGGAGAGCCCCCAGATGATCGGTCTCTATTATGATGATCCGGCTGTTGTCGCCGAAAGTGACCTGAGGTCTATTGCGGGGATAAAAGTCGATGCCGCATTCGAGCCCGAAGCACCGCTGGAAATTTTTAACACGCGGGCCGGACGGTATGCGGTCTTTCATTATAAAGGCCCCTATGAAAATGCCGGCAAGGTCTATGACTGGATATTTGGCAGCTGGTTGCCGCAATCCGGTGAAGAAGCCGATGACCATCCCTCGGTAGATATTTATCTGAACACGCCGGACCGGACAGCGGTCGAAGATCTGCGAACCGATATCTGTATCCCGCTGAAAGGATGACTATGGAAAAGCTGGATCTGAAGAAGCTGCACAAAGATATTTATGCACCCTCGGCGAAACAGGTGAGTTGGCTCGACCTCGGGCCAATGTCCTATCTGATGATTGACGGTGAGGGGGCTCCCGAAAGTGCAGCGTATCAGCGTGCCGTGCAGGCATTATTCGCGGTGTCTTATACGCTAAAGTTCCAGATTAAGAAGTCCGGTGGACAGGATTATACAGTTATGCCGCTTGAGGGGCTGTGGTGGGCTGATGATATGAGCAACTTCACCACCGCCTATGATAAGGACAAATGGAAATGGACGATGATGATCCGTCAGCCGGATTTCATTTCTCAATCGGATATTGACGCTGCGCTGGACGCGGTGGCGAAGAAAAAGGACCCGCCGAATGTCGAGGGGATGCGAATTGAGAGTTTCACCGAAGGGCCTGTTTGCCAGATTTTGCATATCGGGCCCTTCTCGGAAGAAGGATCAACGATCGAACGGTTGCATTCTGAAATTGATGCGGCCGGAAAATCGCTCCGTGGCAAACATCACGAGATTTACCTGACTGATGTCAGACGGGCAGCGCCGAACAAATGGCGCACGATCATACGTCAGCCCTGTGGCTAAGGAAGGTAGGCGTCAGAGTCCGGGCTTCGCCGTCAGTGACAGTTCATGTTTGGACTGCTGGTCCTTGTTAAACCAGGCGAGTTGATCCGCCAATCCAACGACCGATCCGATAATCACCAGAGATGGTCCCTGCAATTCTGCCGAGGCTACATTTTCCTCGATCGTTGCGATGGTGCCGATGATTGTCTTCTGATCCTGACGCGTGCCATTGTCGATAACGGCAACTTTGGTGTCGGCGCTGACGCCATGGCTTAAAAAGCCCTCCGTCAAATGTGCCAGACTGCCGAGTCCCATGTAGATCACAACGGTTTGCGAAGGTCGTGTCAGCGTTTCCCAGTCAAGGGAACGTACACCGTCCTTGCCGTGCGCGGTGACAAGCACGCAGCTTTGGGCGTGATCGCGATGGGTTAACGGAATTCCGGCATAGGACGCACAGCCCGACGCCGCCGTTATGCCGGGAATGATCTGAAACGGAATGCCTGCTGTTGCCAGAGTTTCCAGCTCTTCGCCGCCGCGACCAAAAATCATCGGGTCGCCACCTTTCAGACGCAGCACCTTTTTGCCTTCGCGGGCCAGCGTCACCATCAGCGCGCTGATGTCCTGCTGTGCCATGGTGTGGTTTTTGGCTTTCTTGCCAACATAGATACGCTCGGCGTCGCGCCGAACCAGGTCCATGATGCCGTCGCCGATCAACCGATCATAGAGAACAACGTCAGCCCGCTGCATCAAATTCAGAGCGCGAAACGTCATCAGGTCCGGATCACCGGGCCCTGCCCCAACCAGATAGACTTCGCCGAGCTTGGCCTTCTCCCCGTCTGACACAGCGTGATCAAGCGCGTCATGAAACTTTGTCAGGGCCAGATCGGGATTGCCGGCCAGAAACCGATCAGCCACGGGTCCGTCGATCACGCGTTCCCAGAAACGGCGCCGCGCAACACCGTCGGAGATTTTGGCCATCACCGTGTCACGCAACCCGCCTGCCCATTCGGCAAGCTGACCGTAGCGCGCGGGTAACATGGCCTCGATCCGTGCCCGCAAAATCCGCGCGAGGACCGGTGCGCTCCCGCCAGATGAAATGGCAATCACCAGTGGGGACCTGTCAATGATCGACGGCGTTATAAAATCGCAATAGGGTTTGTTATCCGCAATATTCACCAGAACATGCAGATCGTTCGCCATATTATAGAGAGCCTCGTCACGCTCGGGTATTTCCGTTGTGCCGTAAGCCACTGCCGCACCAATCAGATCGCGTTGCAGAGGTTCCCGATTGTGGTGATGACATTTCGGATGCTGAATCAGCTCGTCAAATTCTTCGGACAAATCCTGCGTAAAGACATGCACCTCGGCGCCTGCATCCAGCGCGCGCTCGGCGCGTCGCGCTGCCAAGGTGCCCCCGCCTTCGATGACGATTTTGCGGTCCTGAACATCAAGGTAAATCGGCAGATGATCCATTCGTCAAACACCCAGAGTTTTTTTTGCTATTAACGGATTGCCGATAAAGGTGCCATAGCCCCAGTCAAGAATCTGGAACTCTGTGAAAACATCCCGAATCATTGTGACGGTCGCCCCATAAATTGTTGCAGTGATTCTGCTAAATTTGCAGCACGCGCTTAAAAATGCCGTCAGCCTTAGCAACCTCAGGTTGATTGAGTGTATGCATTGGCGTGCAATCCATCGGGTGCGGGCATGTCACGCAACGACTCGCCTGTCGAATGTGAATCAACCCAAGTTTTTAAGCGGTTTAAGACGGCACCTCACTGATGGTCGCTGGCCGCACAATCCATGTCCGGAGCACGTCGCCTGAAATCAGGGCGCGAACGGAAAGTTAAAATATGTCGAAAATGTGTGCAGTTCGCCACATTTGTTGCCTCAACCTCTTAGAAGTGCTATAGAAAATGTTGTTGGAGAATTATGGCAGTGTTCTGCCAAACGCGCGGTGGGGGCCAAGCGAGTGGTTTCTGCTGTCCATATGGGCACAAATTCCACGAGTAGTGAGTGTAAATGTTGGAGTAGTTTTTTTAACTTGGGTAGAGAGTTCTGAAGATCGTCATGGGCAATGGGACCTGTGGCTAGCCTAAGATCTAAAAGGAATTGTGCGATGAACGTGTCTGCATTCAAAAGATTTCTCGATGACGAGAGCGGCTCTATTACAGCTTTCCTCCTCATCATGTTCCTCATCATGCTCGTTGGCGGTGGTATGGCGGTTGACTTCATGCGCCATGAATCCGAACGCGTAATCTTCCAGGATACGCTTGACCGCGGTGTATTGGCCGCTGCCTCTTTCGAGCAGCTGAACGATCCGGAAGACGTTGTACGATCTTACCTTACGGCGAACGGATATGACCTGAACGCCCTCAATCTCACGATTGATGCTGGCATCGGTACCAACTCCCGCTCGGTTGATGCGTATGCTCGTTATGACGTCGGGACTTTCTTCCTGCGGATTATCGGTATTGAAACGCTGGACATCGCGGCACGGTCTACTGCTGCAACAGGGTTTGACGAAATCGAAATTTCGCTGGTTGTTGACGTATCGCGCTCAATGGAAGGGTCGAAACTTCAGGATCTGAAGGACGCCGCAAACACATTTGTTGATCTGATGATCTCAGACGATGCACGGACAACAATTTCGCTAATTCCGTTTTCCGGTACAGTTGCACCCAGTGCTGAACTTGCTTCCCATTACAATCTTAGCACCTGGCACGATCTGTCTCACTGCTTCGTCTTCCAGGATGCAGATTTTTCGAGCACCGCATTGTCGACCTCTCAGCAGTTTGATCAGGAACTGGTTTGGGCATTCGACTTCTGGCCCGACAATCGTTGGTGCCTATCGCCGAACAACCAGATTGTCCCATTTGAAGACGATGCAGCGACACTGCATTCTGCGATCAACGGCATGAGCGCCGAGCATTACACTGCCACATGGGCCGGGTTGAAGTGGGGCGCAGCGTTGTTGGATCCTGCGGCACAACCAGTTGTCGCGAATCTCTCGACTGTGAATTCAACCTACCATGATCGCCCGGCGGATTGGGGTTCTGACACCACATTGAAAATCCTGATTCTGATGTCGGATGGTGCCAACACCGAAAACTTTACGGTTGAGTCATGGAATTATAACCACGAAAATACTGATCCGTGGAAGTCTCAGGAAAACGCCGACTATTGGAATACAGAAACATGTAGTGGCTGGAACGGCTGCTCACTTCCAACGCCTACTCGGAAGACGAACTTCGGTGGATCGACCGGTGATATTCGGTTGCAGGCAATGTGTGAAGCCGCGAAGTCTCATGAAAATCTGGTTCTTTACACGATCGGATTTGAAGTGGCGCTGGATTCCAATCCGTATGAAATGATGCGCCTTTGTGCTTCAGACGAACACAGCACCTTCTTCCACGCCATTGATGGTGATGCGCTGGAAGATGCGTTCCGTCTGATTGCCACGTCGGTCGAGAAACTGAGGTTGATCAACTGATGCAACTTTTCATGTCAGCCTTCACACACAAGCTAAAGGCGTTCGCGGATGATTCATCCGGGAATGCCACGGTGGAGTTCGTTATTATTGCGCCCGCCTTATTCTGGCTCGTCTTCTCGGTGTTTGAAGCCGGATGGCTGATGACACAGCAGACGATGCTACATCGCGGCCTGAATATGGCTATTCGCGACCTGCGCCTTGGGAAAATCACCTTTGGAACACAGCAGGAAATGCATGATCAGATCAAAGCCCGGGTTTGCGCCCGCGCGCGAATTCTTCGCGATTGTTCTGATTCAATTCATCTCGAACTTCAGGCTATTGATCTTGCCGAAGGTGTTCCAAACACCTCCCCGTCCTGTGTTGATCGTTCAGAAGACGCTGCAGCGCCGACTGTCAACTTCATGCCAGGCCAGGGTGATCAGGACATCATGTTCGTTCGTGCTTGCGTAATTGTTGATCCGCTGTTGCCCGGAATGGGGCTCGGCGCTCAGCTCACAACAGATGCAACGGGTGGTTACATGATGGTCGCCTTTTCCGCATTTGCAAACGAACCATCGTCATGAGCTGGGGGAGCAAAAGGATGAACATCGCCATGTTTAAGAACTTCCGATCTGACGAGCGTGGAACCATCACGATTGAATTCGTGGTTGTTCTGCCATTGTTGCTGTTCCTCTTTATCGGGACAATTGTGTTCTTCGACGCATACAAGTCCCGCGCGCTGGCGGATTCGGCAGCCTACACCATTGCTGATATCGTCTCTCGTAAGGAAAAAATTGACGTAGACGCCCTGAACGAGTTGCTGGTTCTTCAGGCGGCTTTGCTTCCTAAGACATCCGATGACCGCTGGATGCGGTTTACGTCTATTGTCTATGATGCCGACGAAGACTCATATTCGGTGGTTTGGTCCAAAACAAGCGGGGCGATCGAAACGGTTCTCGAAGATGATGATATTCCGCTCGAAAAACTGCCACTGATGTATGACTCTGAAACGGTTATCCTGGTAGACTCCTATGTCCCTTATGTCCCCATTGCGGATTGGGTTGGGATCAGCGCCAAGACATTTGAAACCCGTGTCGCGATCAGCCCTCGGTTCTTTGGTGAAATTAAATACATCGAAGGAGACGGAACTGAGATCGGCGTCGGGTCGAGTAGCGCCGGTTCCTAAAGACCAACACATTCTTAAGAAACCCGCCTTTCGGCGGGTTTTTTTATCAGTACATGAAATACCGCTGCGCCATTGGCAATTCCTTCGCCGGTTCGCAGGTTAGCAGTTCCCCGTCTGCACGCACCTCATAGGTCTCAGGATTCACTTCTACCTTCGGCGTGGCGTCGTTGAGAACCATGTCCTTTTTACCGATGTCGCGCGTATGTTCCACCGGCACGGTTTCTTTCGCCAACCCCAGCGTCTGCTTGATGCAGGCTGCATTGGCCGCATGGCTGACAAAGGTCACGGCGGAGTTTTCGACGGCGCGACCAAAGGCACCGAACATTGGACGGCTGTAAACAGGTTGCGGCGTCGGGATCGATGCGTTCGGGTCCCCCATTTGCGCCAATGCAATCATGCCACCCAGCAGAACCATTTCTGGTTTCACACCAAAGAATGCCGGATCCCACAGGACGAGGTCGGCGCGTTTGCCTTCCTCGATCGAGCCGATATGTTGGCCGATCCCGTGCGCAATCGCCGGATTGATCGTGTATTTCGCCACGTAGCGGCGGACACGGAAATTGTCGTTGTCGCCGGTTTCCTCGGCCAGTCGCCCACGCTGTTTGCGCATCTTGTCGGCGGTTTGCCAGGTGCGGGTGATCACCTCGCCGACACGGCCCATGGCCTGACTGTCGGACGCAATGATCGAAAACGCGCCCATGTCGTGCAGAATATCTTCGGCCGCAATCGTTTCGCGGCGGATGCGGCTTTCGGCAAAGGCGACATCCTCGGGGATGTTTTTATCCAGATGATGGCAGACCATCAGCATATCCAAATGCTCTTCTAGCGTGTTCACCGTATAGGGCCGCGTTGGATTGGTGGAGGCTGGCAGGACGTGATCCTCGCCACAGATTTTGATGATATCCGGTGCATGGCCACCGCCTGCCCCTTCGGTGTGGAAGGCGTGGATCGTGCGACCCTTCATGGCCTTCAGCGTGTGTTCGACAAAGCCGGATTCATTGAGCGTATCCGTGTGTATCATCACCTGCACATCCATAGCCTCGGCAACCGACAGGCAAGTGTCGATGGCAGCAGGGGTGGTGCCCCAATCCTCGTGCAGTTTCAGGGCGCAGGCGCCGGCTTTGACCTGTTCTTCCAGCGCAGCCGGCAAGGACGCGTTGCCCTTGCCCGCGAAGGCGAGGTTCATCGGGAAGGCATCGGCAGATTGCAGCATCCGCCCGATATGCCACGGACCGGGGGTGCAGGTTGTCGCCAGCGTCCCATGCGCCGGGCCGGTGCCGCCGCCGAGCATGGTGGTCAAGCCGGAATGCAGCGCATCTTCGATCTGCTGGGGGCAAATGAAATGGATATGGCTGTCAAAACCGCCAGCGGTGAGGATACGCCCCTCGCCCGCGATGGCTTCGGTGCCCGGGCCGACGATGATGTCGACACCGGGTTGGGTGTCGGGGTTGCCCGCCTTGCCGATCTTGGCAATCCGTCCGTCTTTCAGGCCGACGTCAGCCTTATAAATCCCCGAATGATCCACGATCAGCGCGTTGGTGATGACGGTGTCTACGGCGCCCTCGGCTCGTGTGGCTTGCGACTGGCCCATCCCGTCGCGTATGACCTTGCCGCCGCCGAATTTGACCTCCTCGCCATAGGTCATTCCATTACCGCCATTGGTGCGTTCGGCGATCAGGTCGCGCTCGACCTCGATGATCAGGTCGGTGTCGGCGAGGCGAACTTTGTCGCCAACGGTTGGTCCATACATATCGGCATAAGCGGCGCGGGGGATTTTGGTGGGCATGAGTTACCTCGGGGTTTCAATCGGTTGAAATTCGGATGTGTAGGTCGGGGATACGGCGGCGATGTCGCCCCGCTCCAGACAGGCAATATTGACCGTCACGGTCTCGACCCCTTCGGGGGACCGGCTGAGGCCAAAAGACGGCTCACCGCAGGTGCGGCAAAAGAAATGGTGTGGGGTGCGAGCGTCCATCATGTTTTCGGTCAGTTTATCCGCACCCGATAGCAGGCTGAACGCGTCGCGCGGGATATAGGCAATCCGCAACCCCTCAACCCCGCGGCTGCGGCAATGACCACAGATACAGCGCATCGCCATATCCTGATCCACCCGGGCCAGATACCGGACCGATCCGCATTTGCAGGAGGCGTGATAGAGTTTGATCGTCATTTCCCACCCATTACATAGCTGCTCCGTCATAATGGTTTGCGGGAACGGCACGAGGATCAATTCCATCCAGACAATTCAGGTTTATCGCAACGGTTTTTGACCCGTCCGGCATCTGGCCATACGAAAATGTCTGGATGCCGCAGATTTTGCAGAACTGGTGGGCGATTTGCTTTTTGTTGAACCGGTATTCGGTCGTCGCTCCGTCACCTTTGTTAAGGGTGAACGCGGAAATCGGCGCAAAAGCCAGAACCGAGCCTACCCTTTGACAACGCGAACAGTTGCAGGTGACGGCACCTGAAATGTCCAGATCAACATCAAAATCCACTGCGCCGCACTGACAAGACCCATGATAATGTTGAACTGTCATCTTTTCCTCCTCGAGGCTGCATGGCCACCGCCTGCCCAGCAGGTGAGGCCGATCAGGAAGCCGAAATCATACCAGCCGCCGGAATTGGGGTAGGCGTAGATGCGGATATTGTCAGAGAACCATGAAACGATGAAAGCGATTGGGGCGATGGCACCATCGAGCAGGCCATAAAGGAACCCCCGCGTGCCGGGATCGCCGGGCGGCTGCTGGGCGCATCCGGCGATCAACAACACAGCTAAAACGGCTATGACGGCCCGAGTTTTCAAAGCGCCCCCATCACCTTCTGGTTAAACCCGTAAACCTTCCGGTCCCCGCTATAGAGGATCAGTTGAACGTCTCGGGTTTGGCCGGGTTCAAACCGCACGGCTGTCCCCGCGGCGATGTCCAGCCGTTTGCCGTGGGCGGCGTCGCGGTCGAAATCGAGCGCCGGGTTGGTTTCGGCGAAATGGTAGTGGCTGCCGACCTGCACGGGGCGGTCGCCGGTGTTGGACACGGTCAGGGTTACGGCCTCAGCCCCTTCATTCAGGGTGATGTCGCCAGCGGCGGGGATGATTTCTCCGGGGATCATGGTTTGCTCCTATCGGATCGGCTGGTGGACGGTGACCAGTTTGGTGCCGTCGGGGAATGTGGCTTCGACCTGCACGTCGTGGATCATTTCGGCGATGCCGTCCATGCATTGGTCCTTGGTGATCACTTTCGCCCCTGCGGACATCAGGTCAGCGACTGATCGGCCGTCGCGGGCGCCCTCAACCACGAAATCGGTGATGAGGGCAATGGCTTCGGGGTGGTTGAGTTTCACGCCCCTCTCCAGCCGTCCGCGCGCCACCATGGCGGCGAGGCTGATCAGGAGTTTATCTTTTTCACGCGGTGTCAGGTTCATAATCGGTCCTTACATATGCCAGACCCGGGGCATCGCGCGGCCCCGGAAATTGGAAAGAAATGTGATGAGGGCGGCGCGGAGCGGTTGGGCATCCGGCGCCAGAAAACGGGCGACGAGCATGCCGTTCCAGGCAGAGGCGGCGGTCTCGATGTCGGTGGGCAGCAAGCGGCGGGCTTGTGTCAGGCGATCCTCAGCATCGGGGGCGATATAGACCAGCGTGGTCAACGCGCGGTTGCCGTTGAGGGTCGCACGGTGGGCGAGGTCGGCGGGATCATTGAACCGCAGCGTGTCGGCATAGGCGATCCGCCCGCCCCGCGTGATCCGCCAGCGGTCAGACAGCGCGGCGCGGGTCAGGGTTTCCCCCATCGCGCGGCGGCCAAGGACGAAGGTTTCGGTGGCAAGGAATGTTGCCGTGTCGTGCATGTCTACGGTCAGGCGGCGATCAAGCGCGGAGCCGTCAAACAGGATCGTTTCCTGTGGCAGCCAATCGAGCGCAGCGTTCGCGCCTAGCGTTGCGGCGTTGATGATTTCCGCGTGCCCGCCGGTGGAGCGATAGATGCGCTCGGCCGCTTGGGTGGTTGTGGTCAGCGCGGCGTTATCGTCGAGCATAACGGACAGGGACAGCCGGTCGCCGCTTGTTGCGCCGCCCGCTGTGTTAACAAACACCGCCTCTGCCCGGTCGGTGTAGCTTTTGGGCAGCAGCAGTTTTGCGCATCCGGATTGGTAAAGGTGGGACAAACCGCCTGAGGTAAAGCCAACCTCGGCGCTGCCGACAGCGCGTTGCAGGTCAGGATTGGCCATTTGGTCAAGCATGCTGACACATTACAGAGATTTCAGCGAGTCGTGCAAGCCCGTTAGTGATTTCGCCAGCAATCCGCCATCGACGCCCACAACGATGAAGGTAAACCCCATCGTGGTCCATTTGGTTGCAAGGTCGGCGGTCGGCGTCAGGATGCCCGGAACTTTGCCATGCTTGCGGCAAGCGGCCAGCGTTTTGTCCAAGGCGGCGGTGAAATCTGCATGGTCGAATTGCTGTGGAATACCCATGGAGGTCGACAGGTCCAGCGGGCCGACGAACAGCGCGTCGACGCCGTCAACCGCTGCGATGGCGTCGACATTTTCCACGGCCTCGGGCGTTTCGATCTGCACGACGCAGAAGACGTTGTCGTCCGCCTCGGCTTTGTAGCTGGCGAAATCCAGACCGAATTGCGCGGCACGGGTGGAGGTCGCAAGCCCGCGATCCCCGTCGGGCGCAAACCGGCAGGCGCGGGCGGCGTGTTCGGCCTCGGCCGCCGTGTTGACATAGGGGACCATGACCCCGGCGGCGCCGTAATCCAGCACCTTCTTGAAATGTTCCAGCGTGTTGGACGGCAGGCGGACAATCGCGGGCATTTTGTGGATCGCGGCGGCCTGCAACTGGCCCAGCAGGTCCTGCGGTCCGCTGACCCCATGTTCATTGTCGATCCAGACCCAGTCGAAACCCGCCCGCCCGATCAGTTCCACCGTCATCGGGTTACCGAGCATCGCACCGACTCCCTTCAGAACCTCGCCACTCGCGGCACGTTTCTTGATCCAATCCATCCTGTCCCCCTTTTGCGGTACAGTATGCCCGCCTCCGCGGCACCTGTCATCAGCTAACCGGTTAGGGGGATACGGCGGGTGATGCCGATATTTTGCAGGAAGGTTTCGTCGTGGCTGACCACCACGAGCGCCCCGTCATAGGCGTTGAGCGCCCCTTCCAGCAGTTCGATCATGTCGAGGTCGAGGTGGTTTGTCGGTTCATCCAGCACCAGCAGTTGCGGGATCTCGGCCCCCAATGCAACGGCCAGCGCTGCCCGTAGCCGTTCCCCGCCGCTGAGGAACCCGGCAATCTGGTCACCCCGCCCGGCACGAAAGCCAAAACGGGCGAGGGTTTGGCGGATGGAGTGGTTGGTCAGCGTCGGGTGTCGCCGGGACATATTGTCAACAAGGCTGAGTGTCGGGTCGATCAGTCTGAGGGACTGATCAAGGTAAACCGCCGTCAGGTCTAGGGCTTCCCGATGCCCCACAGTTGGGATCAATGCCCCTGTCAGAATTTTCAGCAAAGTTGTTTTCCCCGAGCCGTTCGGGCCGGTAATCGCAATGCGCTTCGGACCGACGATCGTCATGGTGACGTCCGACAGGATCGGTACGCCGTCAGCAGTTTCAAATCCAATATGGTCAAGTGACAGCACCTGTTTCGTCGCTGGCAGACCCGAGGACGGGATGTCGATGGCGACGGGAATCAGCACTTCGACCTCCTCTCGCGCCGTGGACAGGGCGTCATCTGCATCCTGAACGATGCCTTGTGATCGTTCTCGCCCCTTCGCTGCTGTTTTCTCGGCCGTGGCTTTCATCGCGTCCAGCAGCATCTTGGGTTGCGACCCCGTCCCGCGCGCTTTGCGCCCCTGCGCATCCCGCCGCGCCTGTTTTTCGGCCTCGGCGGCCGCGCGGCGCTGGGCGGCACGGGCAATGTTTTCGGCGCTTTGCAAGGTGTTTTCGGCGCGGGTGCGTTCCTCGGCCCGCTGTGCCTGATAGAAGCTGAATCCGCCGCCATAGACCCGCAACCCCAGCGAGGACAGCTCCGCGCAGCGGTCGACCTGTTCTAGTAATTCTCGGTCATGGCTGACGAGGATTGTGCAACCACGGCGCGTCGTGACAAGGTCACGGATCAGCCGCCGTCCGTCCGCATCCAGATCGTTGGTGGGTTCGTCCAGCAGCAGGATATCGGGTGCTGCAATCAGGATTTTCGCCACCCGCAAGCGCGTGCGCTGACCGCCCGACAGCGTGTGCGTGGGGCGATCCAGTGCGGTGCCCGCCATGTCCACGGCTATCAGCGCCTCGGCGATCCGGTCCTCCAGCGTCCAGTCGGCGGTGGCGGCATCATCGACCGTTCCCGCACCTTGCGCCAGTCGGGTGAGGACCGCCAACCCCTCAGCAACGCCCAGCGTGTCCGCCACAGTCTGCGCATCGCCAGTTCCGGACAGCTGGTCCAGTTTGCCAACGGAACCGCTGCAGACAACGCTACCTGATGACGGGGTCAGTTGCCCGCTGATCAGATCCAGCAAGGTCGTTTTCCCCACGCCATTCCGGCCAAGCAGTGCGGTTGCGCCCGGGCCAAAACTGGCAGTCAGATCGGTGAAAACTTCAGTGCCGTCAGGATGTGTGTAAGAAAGATGAGAGAACGTGACAGTCGACATGTGAAACCTTTGCAAAATGCGTGGACAGGATGGGTTTCACAGTGATGTCCATTGGAATGCTCCCTTTGATGCTGAGGGCAAGTATAGCGGGTAGGGTCAGAACCCTCAATATCCGCTTGTGACCCCCGGAGATGCGCCGTAGGCTCCGCGCGATCAATACGAGGCAGCCCGTGACGAAAACCCCTCTGATTCCCCAACATGTGGCCATTATGGTGACGTTCTTCTTTCAGGCGTTCGCCAGCGGGGGACTGTACACGCGTATTCCCGATATCCAGCGCTCGCTGGATCTGAGTGAAGCGCAACTGGGCTTGACCTTGATGGGGCAGCCGGTTGGGGCGCTGTTGGTGTTTCTGTTTGCCAGCAAAATTGTCGAGGCTGTCGGTCCACGGCTGATCCTGACTGTCGGGCTGGTGTTGCTAGCGACCTGGAACGTGGCGATGGGGATCGCGCCTTCGCAAGTAATCGCGACGGTGCTGTTCGTGCTGTTTGGCGCGACATTTGCGCTGGCCAATGTTGCGATGAATGTGGAAGCCGACCGGATCGAGGCTGCCACCGGGCGCAAAATCATGAACCGGTGTCATGGGCTGTGGAGTGCCGGATTTCTGATGACCTCTCTGATCGGGGCCGGTGCGCGCGGCTGGGATTGGAGCGTGCAATCCCATTTCGCCCTTCTCTGGCCGCTCATCGTATTGGCGGTGGTGCTGGTGGTTATTCCAATGGCCTCCGCCCCCGAACGCGCGCATTCAGGTTTGAAATCGCGCAAGATTACCTTGCCAACAGCGGCCACGATGTTGCTGGTCGGGTTCGGTCTCTCAGCGGCACTGATCGAAAACGGCACCCGCGCCTGGGCCGTGATTTTCATGCGCGATACGTTCAGCGCCCCGGACTGGGTGGACACGATGGCCCTGCCCGCCTTTATCGCGGCGATGTTCCTGACACGAATGCTTGGTGACGGGATCTTGACGCGACTTGGCCGGCGGAACGGGGCCTATCTTCTACTGGGCACTGCGCTGGCCGGTGCGCTGTGCGTGATCTTTTCGCTGTCGCTTGGGATGGCGCTGGTCGGGTTTGCGCTGCTGGGGATCGGAATCGCGGTGATTTTCCCGATGACCATGTCGGCAGCGGCGCAGCTTGGTGATCGTCCGGCATCAGAAAATGTCGCGGCACTGACGCTGGGGATCAGCCTGATTATGCTGATGGCCCCCGGGATCATGGGGTTCGTCGCCGAAAGTTTTGGGGTGCGAGGCAGCTTTGGGATTTTCATTCCGCTGTTGATCACTTCGCTTATTCTGAACCGGAAAATTGGTTAACCGGAATTTACCATCCGGTTAGATTTTTGTTTCCTAAATGTTCTCCAATACCTACACAGAAAGCGCGTCGTGTTGGCGCGTGTTTTGAGTGGTCCCATTTTGGGCGTAAAGAGTAGGTGCAAAAATGATTTCCAATATCCGGAAATATTTCAGCGATGAATCTGGTGAGGTCACGATCGAATGGGTCCTGCTGACAGCAGGCGTGGTTGGCATTTCGATTGCAGCTTTGACGATTATCGCAGGCGGCATCGGCACATCCGCACATAAAATCGCAGAAGAATTAGGAGGCGCTGGTCTTGTCTTCGCGTCGTCCGAAGATGACGGCGGCGGCGGTAATGGCGGTAGCGACGAAGATGACGATGAGGATGACGACAAAGACAATTGCGGACGCGGATCGCAAAAGGACCATGAACCGGGACCTAACGGCCGAAACAACGACAAATGTCATTAGTAGTATTGCATATCTTCTGATGTCGGTTTGATGGCGTGGAGGTTTCGTTCACCAGTGAATTGCTAGCCTCCAACGCCGGTCAACACCGCGCTTTACCGCTTCAAAGGTGCAAACTAGGCGTGTGAAATCAGGAAAATCGAATCCTGCTTGTCTGAGAGAATTGGAACGCTCTATTGCAAGAACGTCTCGGCCTCTTCAACCGACCCAGCAATGAAGGGAGCGCGTTGGTGGATGTCAGTGACGGTGATCGCGTGTAGATCGCCTTCGGAACAAATCGCACGACCACCTGCGACCTCCATCATCCAGCCGAGCGGTAGGATTTCGTAGAGCAGTCGGAGTTTTCCCTTTGGTCCGTCCGGTGTCGCCAGCGCAGGGTACAGGAAAATCCCGCCGCGCATGAAAATCCGGTGGATGTCTGCCACCATCGCCCCCATCCAGCGCATGTTGAAAGGTTTGCCACGGGGGCCAGCCTCGCCCAGCACACAATTTTCAATATAGGTGCGCGTCTGGTCGTCCCAGCGCTCGCGGTATGACATGTTTATGGCGAATTCGTGGGTGTGGGCTGGGATGCACAGGTCGGACTTGACCAGCATGAACCGGCCGTTTTCCCCTGCGAATTTCGCGACGGATTTGCCGGTGGTCAGCACCATGATCGTAGCCGGACCATAAAGGATATACCCACCCGCCACCATATTATGCGCAGCGGCGCAGATGCTGTCGGCGGTTCCGGACCCATCGGTGTCGAGGATCGAAAAGATCGTGCCGATGGTGCCGTTCGTATCCACATTTGATGACCCATCGAGCGGATCGAAACAGCAGACCAGGTTACCGCTTGCGGTGGGGTTCGGGATCGGATGATCAACTTCTTCGGATACGAAGGCCGACAGATGTGGGATCTTGGACAGATGTCCGATCATGATATCGTTGCAGATAATGTCGAGGTCTTTTTGGACCTCGCCCTGCACGTTCGTTTCAGCGGATTCTCCCAAATGCCCGCGTAAGGGCGCGTGATGCACGGCCTCGGCGATCTCCATCCCCGCGGCCGCGATGGCGTGCAGGGTTTCGGTGATGTCGGCGCTGGCATCTTGCGATGCCAGCCATTGTTCCAAAGTTCCCGAAGTCATGCCCCCATCCATATCAGGCGACGTGCCTCCCGACGACCTTAAAACGGTAGCGGTCAGCCATATCGTTTAGGCTGATCGGCTCGATCTTGGACGCCATACCGGCAGACCCGAACCGCTCAAACCGTTCAACACACAGCTCGATCGTGCGATCACGACCCGGCTTCAGGATGGCGCGAATATCGAAGGAGGACTTGTTTTCCTCCAGATATTTCCGCATTGAGCCGGTCATGGCCATACGGATATCGGTGTCGATATTCACCTTGCGGACACCGTGCTTGATGCCGCGCTCGACCTCTTCCAACGGCACGCCGAAGGTTTGCGGGATATCACCATGATAGGCGTTAATCAGATCCTGCAAATCCTGCGGAATGGTCGAAGCGCCGTGCATCACCAGATGCGTGTCCGGCAGGCGGCGGTGGATTTCTTCAATCACGTTCATCGCCAGAATGTCGCCATCCGGACGACGGGTGAATTTATAGGCGCCGTGGGACGTGCCGACGGCTACCGCGAGCGCATCGACGTCCGTGTCCTTGACGAAACGCACCGCCTCCTCCGGATCGGTCAGCAGTTGGTCGTGGCCAAGTTTGCCTTCGAAACCATGGCCGTCTTCCTTCTCGCCCTCGCCGGTTTCCAAAGAGCCGAGAACGCCGATTTCCCCTTCGACCGATACGCCGCGATCATGGGCATAGCGGACCACTTTGGCGGTTTCGACCGCGTTATATTCATAGGTCGACGGTGTCTTGGCATCTGCCATCAGCGACCCATCCATCATCACCGAGGAAAAACCGAGGTTCATCGCATCCAGACAAGTCGACAGCTCGTTCCCGTGATCCAGATGTACACAGACCGGCAGATGCGGATAGCGCTCAATCGCCGCTGCAAACAGATGTTTCAGGAAAATCGGGTCGACATATTTCGTCGCCGAGCGACTGGCCTGCACCAGAACAGGACTGTTCACGCGGTCGGCGGCGGCCATCACCGCCTGCAGGGTTTCCAGATTGGTGATGTTGAAAGCAGGCATACCGTACCCGTGCTCGCCTGCATGATCGAGAAGTTGACGAAGTGTTATTAAAGCCATGAGAATCTCCGTTCGATGAATAAAAAGAAGGGCGGTCGCTGGTGTGCGGCCGCCCTTCGGATCATGCAGACATTTTCAGGAGGATCCTGTCTGCGGGTGTTACCGGTTCGGGCGCAATTTTGCGAAAGTTGTCGGCGAACTGATCCGCCAACCCCCTTGCCTGCGTGGTGAAAGCCTCGCGATCAGCCCAGGTTTCGATGGGGTTCAGGATGGTTGCATCCACCCCGCGAATGTCTGTCGGGACCATCAGTTTGAAAATTGGATCAATGCGGAAATCCTTGTTGTCCAATTCACCCGACAAGGCTGCATTCAGAATACGCCGTGTGGTTTTCAGCGAAATACGCTCACCTGTGCCATAGGCGCCGCCGGTCCAGCCGGTGTTCAGCAACCAGCAGGTCGCGCCGCTGTCTTTCAGACGGGTTTCCAGCATGTCGCCATAATCCGCCGGGAAGCGGGCCATGAAGGGCGCCCCGAAACAGGCCGAGAAGGTCGCCTGTGGTTCAGTCACACCACGTTCCGTCCCGGCAACCTTGGCGGTGTAGCCGGACAGGAAGTAATAGATCGCCTGCTCGCGGCTGAGGCGTGCAATGGGTGGGAGGACACCATATGCATCCGCCGTAAGCAGGACGATATTCTTGGGTGTGGGCGCTGTGCCACTGTCGACCCGGTTCGGGATCGCATCCAGCGGGTACGCGATACGCGTATTTTCGGTCAGGCTTTTGTCGAAGTAATCCGGTTCGCCCGTTTCTTTGTCGATGACGACATTTTCCAGAATCGCGCCGGGATGTTTCGCGGCGTTGAAAATTTCGGGCTCGGCTTCTTCGGTCAGGTTGATCGCCTTGGCGTAGCAGCCACCTTCGAGGTTGAAGACGCCGTCCTTGCTCCACCCATGTTCGTCGTCGCCAACCAGCGCGCGATCCGGATCGGCCGACAGCGTGGTTTTGCCGGTGCCCGACAGACCAAAGAACAGCGTCGTATCGCCGTCTTTGCCGACATTTGCCGAGCAATGCATCGGGAAGATGTCGTTGTCCGGGGCGTGGAAATTGAACAGCGAGAACACGGATTTCTTTATCTCGCCCGCATATTGGGTACCGCAGATCAACACGATGTTGCGGGTGAAATCGAGCGCAATACAGGTTTCGGACTTGGTGCCATGGATCGCAGGATCTGCCTTGAATTCTGGTAGATGCAGAATGGTGACATCTGCGCTATCGGCAGGGGTATCAGGCACGATCAGCAAATTCTGGATGAACAACGAATGCCAGGCAGAGGGCGAGAAGACGTTGACACTGTAGGCTGACGCCATATCAGCACCTGCCTGTAATTGCTGCTGGAACATTTCTTTGCCACCGACACTCGCCAACATATCCGTCAGCAACAGATCAAACGCGGAAGTCGTCATGTCGTTGGCATTGTCCCACCAGACGGTGTCTTCGGTCAGCGCGTCCTTCACGATGAATTTGTCATTCGCGGAACGCCCGGTGAATTTCCCCGTTGTGACCGCCAACGTGCCGCCTTTGGTAAAATAGACCTCTGACTGATCGCGCGCATAATCACGCAGCGACTCCCGAGTGGTGTTCGTGTGAACAATCTTGGCATCTTTTGCGATGATGCCAGCGATATCGGGGGTTGTCGTTTGGTCTGTCACTGTCATTTCCTTTAACAGATTTGGTTTCGAGGCTGCAGAAAAGGCGAATCATACTGACCTATTTTGCATACGTATTCACTAACAACGCGTGAATGCGTATGCAACAAAAACTTCAAATTTCTGGTTTGAAAAGTGACGTCGCGTCAGATTCAGGCGGGTTTTTGCCGGGAGGATGTACGAATAATCAGTTCTCCGGGAACCTCTCGACGCTGTGCGCGCTTGGTCGGATTGTCGATAAGATCGTCGATCAGTTTGACGGCTTCGTCCACCAGCGCGTTGGCGGGTTGAGAATAAGTTGTCAGGTTATAGGCTGCGTGACTGGCGTCCGGCACATCGTTGAAACCGACGACCGAGACATCCTCTGGCACTTTCAGGCCGAACTCGTTGCGGGCCACATCCATCGCAGCAAAGGCCATATAGTCCGAGGCGCAGAAAATCGCATCGGGCGGAGTATTACCACCCAGCAATTCGCGCACGGCAACCGCCGCTGCTTCGAATTTGTTGGCGCCATATCTGACCTGAATATCCTTCACGCCGGCTTTCTTCAGCTGATCACGGAATCCTTCCTCGCGGACGAGACTGGTGTTCGATCCTTCGGTTCCGCCGATATAGGCAAAATGTTTGTGCCCGCCATCTAACAGGTGCTGGGCAATGATCTGTCCGGCCTCGAAATCCTCGCCACAAACCGTGGATATGCCTGTCAGATCAGATTTGCGGTTGATCTGTACGATCGGCACACCGGCCTTGCGGCACTGGTCTTTCAACTCGGGCGAGGCTTTGGTGCCTGTCAGGATCACCGCATCAACCTGATAGCGCAGAACTTTTTCAAGATCCGGGTCAGGTTGATTACCGTCAGGGGCCGAAAACAGCAGGATATGCCGATCCGTCTCGCGCAGTTTTTGCGACAGTTCGCGCACCACTTCGGCATAAAACGGATTTTCCAGATAGCTGATCGCCAAGGCAATGATGTTGGACCGGTTGGTCACCAACGAGCGTGCCAGAAGGTTCGGGTGATACCCGACTTCCTCGGCCGCTTTCAGAACCTTGTCACGGGTTTTCGGCGAGATGCTGGCCCCGGGCGTAAAGGCACGCGACACTGCTGACTGGGAAACTCCTGCCAGTTTTGCGACGTCACTCTCAGTAGGACTCTTGCGCGTGGGATCTTTTTTCATGTCGATATCTGGGGTCCCGGTATACGCGTTACGGATATTTTGCAAGCCTATGCAAAAACTTCGCGGACCGCAAATGGAAGTGAAACACGCTTAGGGAAGTGGTAGCGGGGATCGTAGTCCGCTACCATCAATATCGACAAGAACCCGGCGAGCCGGGGCTTATTCTATGACGATCATCGCCTTGATCAGGCCGTCTTTGTGCGTTGCCCAGGCAGGAATATCGGTCGTCGCGCCGGTCAGGGTGGTTCGGTGCGTAATCAGCTTTTCGACCGGAACCTTGCCATTGCGGATCGCATCAATCACCCTCTCAAAATCTTCGGAAGTCGCGTTACGGCTGCCGATTAATGTCATTTCCCGACTGTGGAACAAAGGATCATTGAAGGTAATGGTCTCCTTGACGACGCTAATCAGAATGTAGCGGCCACCCGGCGCTACAAAGTCGAAACCGGCCTCAATCGACTTCGCATTACCCGTTGCGTCGAACACGACGGTATAGCCATCGGCTTGTGTAAGGTCCTGAACGCGGTCCATCGCGCCTTCACCACCTATGACGGTCTTCACGCCAAGAATGGACCGCGCGGTCGCGAGCCGATCTTCATCCAGATCCATCATGGTAACATCGCCACCCGACAAACTGGCGAACAACGCTGCGCCAAGACCGATAGGACCAGCGCCAATAACAAGCACCCGCTCTGCGTCCGAGACAGCGCCGCGGCGCACCGCATGTGCCCCGATGGCCAGGAACTCAACGGTTGCGCATTCTTCTGGACTCAAGCCCTCGGCAGGAACCAAGTTTTGTTCCGGCATCGTGAACAGCGTGGCCATACCGCCATCCTGATGCACGCCAAACACGGATATCGATGCGCAACAATTCGGCTTTCCCGACCGGCAGGCAATACATGTGCCGCAGGACAGATAAGGATTGACGACATAAACTTCGCCGACACGCGCGCTCGACCCTTCGGGAGCTTCGACAATTTCGACGGCGAGTTCATGCCCCATCACGCGGGGATATTCGAGAAAGGGGTGCTTGCCTTCGTAGATGTGAAAATCCGTGCCACAAATACCGACGCGGCGCGGACGGACAAGCACCTCGTGGTCCTTACGTTGCGGAGCCGGTCGGGTTTCTACTTTGAGTTCGCCAGGATTGACGCAGACAAGCGCATCGATTGGACCATCAGTTGCCACTGTAGTCTCTCCAGAAATTCGTATTGAAGTCGGAGCCGGGAGAATCCCGGCTCCGGACAGGGTTTAGAAATCGCCCATATTCTCCGGCGTGACAAGAGCAGCACCTGAATCGATCAGGGACTCCACGTCACCACCGCGAATGGCTGTTGCAAGTGCCTCGACGCCATACTTAGCCATATTGAACGGGAACTGAGCAACCGTAGCATCTTCCAGACCAGCGGTCAGCGCTTCAGCTTCCCCACAGCAGAAGTCAAAACCAACCAGAACGATATCGTCACCGGAAATACCGGCATTCTCAATCGCTTTAGCTGCACCTGCGGCTGGAGGACCACACGCCGCGTAGATCGCTTTCAGGTCAGGATTGGCCGTCAGCAAATCTTCTGCAACGTTGATACCGAGTTCTTCGGTACAGTTGGTCGCACCGCGACCGACGATTTCGACGCCAGCATCACCAAGGCCCTCGAGCATACCGTTCACACGGTCGTCGAGTGCCGGAACACCGGGAACGCCTTCCAGAATACCCAACGTATCGCCTGCATTGAGCACGCTCGCCAGATATTCACCGGCGATGACGCCTGCAGCATAATTGTCAGTCGTGGCAAGCGCGGTCCGGCCATCCCAATCGGGAATGTTGTTGTCCATAAGCACAACCTTCACGCCCGCTTCGATTGCGCGGTCGAGCGTCGAAGCAACGGTCGGATCAACCGGGGTGATGGCGATACCATCGACACCCTGAACAACCATCGACTCGATCAGACGGATCTGACCCTCAATGTCGGTGGCGGACTCGCCAACGCCGAAAACAAGCTCAATATTGCCGTCTTCATCAGCAGCAGCTTGTGCGCCATCCTCCATGGTGGCAAAGAAAGGCACGGGGAATTTGGTGATAAAACCTATCTTCACCGAATCCTGTGCCAAAGCCGGCAGCGATGTCGTGGCGGCGAGCGCCAGACCTGCCAGAAGCAGTTTTAGTTTCATAGCAACCTCCCATTTTGCCGCCTCACTTTCGAGACGACTTCCTTTCACCCGCTCCTTTGAACCGGGCGATCCCCTTCAGCCTTCCGCGCCAACAATCATCGCCACCATGTGGTGCTGATTGTCGCGGTTGGGCTTGAGTTCACCGACCTTGCGTCCCTGCCGAAGCACAACGGCACGGTCGGCAAGTTCGATGACATGTTCCATATTGTGGGTGATCAAAATCACCGCGTTGCCTTCGGATTTCAGCTGCTGGATGAGATCGAGAACCTTTCGCGACTCTCTCAGACCAAGCGCCGCCGTCGGCTCGTCCAGAATGACAACTTTGTGGGCAAATACGGTCGCACGCGCCACAGCGATTGCCTGTCGCTGACCGCCCGACATCAGCGCCACCGGTGCATTCTTGTGTGGAATGCGGACCCGCAGGCGTTCGATAACCTCCTCGGCCTCACGCTTCATCGCGCGTGAATTCACGATCCGCATGCCGCGTGGCAACCATGACGGAAACGCGATTTCCCGACCGCAATAGAAATTCTCCGCCGGTGTCAGATTGTCGAATAGTGCCAGATCCTGATAGACGGTCTCGATACCCGCCTGACGCGCAGCGGCGGCGGAATGCAGGGTGACATGCTGTCCATCGATACGGATCTCGCCCTCATCGAGCGTGTGAATGCCGCTGATACATTTCACCAATGTCGATTTGCCTGCGCCATTGTCCCCCAGCAGCGCCAGCACCTCTCCGCTATAGGCCTCAAGGCTTACATCCTGCAATGCATTGACGGCCCCGAACCGTTTATGGGCGCCGGCGACGGCCAGTGTCGGTACTTTGGATCTTGCGGTCATTGCGCCCTCGCCGCCTGTTGAGTCCGCACCCGTCCTTCGAGATAATTTCGAAGCACGTCCGCCTCCACCGCGAGGACAATAATCCCCCCGATCGCAATCATCTGGAAATAAACATTAACGTTATTGAGATTGAGCGCGTTTCGGATCACCCCGATCATCAACGCACCAACGAGCGCATGCCCGACATGACCACGCCCCCCCAGAAAACTCGCACCGCCAATGATCACAGCGGCAATGGTGTCGAGTTCAAGGAGATTGCCGTATAGCGGCGAGCTCGCCGCAGTACGTCCGGACAAAACCACTGCACCAATACCCGCACAGGCACCCGAGATTATATAGGCGGAGACCAATACCCAGTTTGTTGGGATACCCATCTGGACCGATGCCTCCGGTTTGCCACCAACCGCGTACAGCCAGCGCCCCCAGACCAGATATTTGGCCATGATAACGACAAGGGCGACCACGCCGAAAACCACAAAGAATGAATTGGGGATGCCGAAGGTCGAACTGCCGCCGAGTGTCGTAATAAAGTCCGGCATGCCGCGCATGGTCGTATGCCCAACGGAGAGTTCAAGCGCGAGACCGCGGCAAATGCTGAGCGTTGCCAGTGTGATGATAAAGGCATGCGGCAGGCGACCAAATACAAAGACTAGACCGTTGACCGCACCCACCGCGGCCCCTGTCAGCACCATCGCAAGAATCACCAGCGTCGCGGAATCGGCAACCCTGAACACTAAACCGCCGATTACGGTCGCCAGCGCAAGGTTCGCACCAACGGAAAGATCAATGCCACGCGTCAGGATAACCAGATGCTGCCCAACCGCCACAATGGCGATTACCGCTGTTTGCGCGAGTATGTTACTGATATTGATCGGCTTTAAGAAGTTAGGAGTCAGCAGGCTGATGACGATAATCAGAGAGACCAGAATAAGCACGGGGCCTATGCTGAGTAACCGAAGGCCAATCCGCAGCATCGGTGACTCCGATGCGGCGGTTCCCGCCTTGATATTTGCCCTATCCGTGGTGCGAGCACTCATAATTACAATACCAACCCTTTTGTTGTCTTTTATATGTAAAACACAATATATGTTAAACAGTCAATCTGCTCTTTATCGTGCAAATACAGGTCTGATCAAATTATGAAAGCCGATACCGTCTTCAAACGCGCCTTCAATGAGATGCTGACGCTGGTTGCAAGCCTCGATCCTGATGACGCGCTGCCGTCAGAAAATGCGTTGGCGACAAAACTGGGGGTGAGCCGGACAACGATCCGCAAGGTGCTAACTGAACTTGCCCAGCAGAAGGTGGTTACTTCGCGCGAAAGCGAGCGTACATTCGCCGCCACCGGGAAAAAGGTACCACCCTACCCCGAACCGGAGACGATTCCTCAGTCAGAGCAGATCGAAACCCAATTTATGGAATGGATGCTGCGCGACGACGCCCAGCCGGGGACTTTGATCGGTGAACGGGAGCTGGCGCGCAATTTCGGCGTTGCAACCGGCGCGATTCGTGAATTCCTCAACGGGTTCCAGCATTACGGTCTGATCGAAAAACGCCCGAATGCGGGCTGGCTGTTCAAAGGGTTCACGTCGGACTTTGCCCTTGAGCTGTTCGAAATACGCGAGATGTTTGAGCTGCGCTCCGCCCTCGCGCTAGGAGAGCTTCCCGACTCCGACCCGGAATGGAAGAAACTTGCGACGCTACGTCAGGAGCATGAGGCGTTGCTCAAAGACATCGACAAACGGTTTCACGATTTTTCGGATCTCGACAACCGGTTTCATCGGTTCATCAATTCCGCGGCGCCGAACCGGTTCGTCGATGATTTTTACGACATTATTAACCTGATTTTTCACTATCATTATCAATGGAATAAACAGGACGAACGTCAGCGCAACGAAGTCGCGATACGGGAACATCTGACATATATCGATGCTTTGCAAAGCCGGAATGCGTCACTGATTGAGCTTGCCTGCCGCGCACATTTGACGTCGGCCAGAGAGACTCTTATCCGTTCCACCTCCCAATAGAATCGGCACCGGTGACCTGACCTTTCCAGATAACGTTCAAGAATGTGGGGGTGTGGTAGCGGAGGAGAGACTTGAACTCCCGACACGCGGATTATGATTCCGCTGCTCTAACCACCTGAGCTACTCCGCCAAAGGTGAGCGGTATTTAAGGGCTGAGACGCGGGGCGTCAAGCCGGGAAATTCAACCGGATCGTCGCGCCTTTTTGCCGGGTCAGAACCTCGACCGACCCGCCGATGGTTTCCATCATCGAGGTCACAATCGACAATCCCATTCCGGTGCCGCCGTCGCTCCGCCGTGTGGTAAAAAACGGTTCTGTCACTTTGCCGAGATTTCCCGGCGCGATCCCGTCCCCATTGTCCGCCACATCAAGTGCGTTGTTGGTGAAGGTCAGGGTGACCTTCGTGGCGCCATGTTTGACCGAATTTTCCAGCAGCTGGCGCAAGGCCAGCGTCAGTCCGTCCCTACTGATCGGCACAGAGGCTGCGTCGGCTGTGATTTTCAGCCTTGGGAAGTCTGTCCGCAGATCGGGCAAAACCTCATCCAGCGTTGTCTTCCCTTCGAATTTCGGTTGCTTGGCGCGCGCCAGTTCGCGGACAGATTCCAGCAAATCCGCCATGCGTTTCGTATCGCCCTGGATATTTTCCAGAAACCGCCGCTGTTGACCTTCATCCAGTGTCATGTCGGGATCCAGCAACAGCTCCGCCGCGCCCTGAACGGATGATAATGGCGATTTCAATTCATGTGTTACATGGGCGGTGAAGGTCTCAATCGTGTCCTGACGTTTCTGTAGGCGCGAGGCCATGGACTGGAAACTCTGCGCCAGCGTTTCCAGTTCCCGCGTCCCGTAATGGGTCCACTCGTTCGAAACGCGCTGCCCTTGCCCGATCTCGTTTGTGCGCGCGACTAGCCGGTTGATGGGACGGGTCACGAACCGCCAGAACAGGAACCCGACCAGCAGCGTGCCCAGCAGAACGAACAGGGCTGCGCGGATCACACTTGGCAGTTCGGCATAGAAGAACCGGAACACATGGTTGGGGGTCCGCGACAGGTAGATCGCGCCAACAACCTGATCATTCACAATGACCGGATGTGCCACAAATATCCGTACCCGCGTGCCTCGGCTCAGCGCATAGATGAACGGCTCCGGGTTCTCTCGGACACGTAGACGGGCAACCGATGTTGGTTCGCCGTTCAGCGCCGCCGCCACCTCCGGCACATGTGCCAGTGACAGGCCGATCTCGGCAGACCCGCCGATAACAACCCCGTCGGCATCAAGGATACGATACCCAACCAACGTTTGTGCCTGCGCCGCTTCGGAAACTTTGGTCAGGATGTCGCCAACATCGGTATAGACGCCCCTGGGCAGCGTTGCCGGGACGCCATCCTCACGCGGGGGCAAGATGGGATCATCCGCGATAGAGATCGACGGAAACAACGGTTCGAAATCCTGCGGTACATGCCCGTCGGAATACAGCGAGGCAAATTCTGCCGCCAGAACCACCGCCTGCCCTTGCAGGCTCTCTTCTGTTTGTTGGACCAACTGGCTTGCGAAAAATTTGAATAGAAACAGCCCGGCGAAAGGCAATACCATAACCAGCACCAGCACCAGTGCCAGAACGCTGGCGAGGTGCGGCGTCCAGCGCCGTTTTACGCGCGGCATTTACCCATCCGCACGCCGACGCCGTGGATAGTGGTGATCCCGTCCCGGCACCCGGCGTCAGACAGTTTCTTGCGCAGGTTGCGGATATGGCTGTCAATCGTCCTGTCGGACACAACAATGTGCCCGTAAACCGCATCAACCAACTGCACACGCGGGCGTACACTTTCAGGCCGGGCCATCAGGTAAGACAGCAGCGTGAATTCGGACGAGGTCAACTTCACCTCCGTTCCGTCAAATTTGCAAAGATGGCGCGAGGCATCCAGATACAAATCGCCCCATGTCACCGGCTTGTCGTCACCAGCCGCAACCGGTGCGACACGTTTCAGGATCGCTTTGACGCGTGCGACCAATTCACGCGGGGAAAAGGGTTTGGTGACATAGTCGTCGCCGCCCACTTCGAACCCGATGACGCGGTCAATCTCGTCGTCTCGGGCGGTCAGGAACAGGACGGGCAGATCGGACGTTTTGCGGATTTCGCGACAGACTTCCAGCCCGTCCATCTCGGGCATACCTACGTCAAGGATCACAAGGTCGGGGGCTTTGGCCGCCACCGCCGCCAGCCCTTCAGCGCCATCCGCAGCGGTTTCCACCATATATCCGGCATTGTCCATCGCAACCGCGATCACTTCGCGGATATGGGCATCGTCATCGACGATCAGCAGAGTTTTGGCCATGTCTCAGTCCGTAATCGGTTTCGCGGCAAGATAGCCTGCTAAGCGCCAGTCACGAAACCCCCAATCGCGCCAGTTTTCAGACACCTGATAGGTTGGCATTTTCCAACCATCACAGAACATCTCGCCGGACTGCGCCTCAAAATCGAGGATCGCGGGCAAGGCGTGCGGCCCCATTTTGCAGATATACCAAGTATCCACGCTGTGATCCGCCGACTCCGCCCAATGCGAAATGTTATATCCCGCGATCAGCGCGGTGAAATTCACGAAACAGCTGACGTAAAGCACCGACAGCAGCGCCGCACCGTTCCATTTGAATAGCCAACCAACTGACAACCCCCGCGCCATCTGCACCAAAATCAGCGCCAGACCGAGGAACACCAGACCCATCCAAATAAACGCCGCAACCCGCAGATATGTCAGCGCGTAAGCCTCGACATATAACTGCAACCGGAAGATAGCCGCATAGGTCAGCATCAGATTCTGTCCGATCCATGCAAAGACCAGCCAACGCACCGTGCGTTCACGCTGGAATGACTGCGTCAGGATCGCAAATCCGGCAGCCAACAGCGCCGTAAATATCAGCGGATAGGCCCCACGATGGGCATATTCGGCGTAGCTCATCCCGTCAGGCAGGCTCGCCCCGCCCCACAGGAACAGACCATCGGAAATGATCTGAAAAGCAAACAACGCATTGAACAGGATCAGGGATTTCTGCACCGATCCGGCATTCAGAAACACCGTGGTCCGGGGAACCCTGTCCGCCTTCGCGACCCGAGGTGAGCGGGCCGCGAAGGGGAGCAGGTTCAAGAATGGCCAGACGAGGCAGAGTATAGCCACCCAGAAGACAACACGCCGGACCTCGATAAGGTTGGGCGCATCCAATTGAAACAGCTTGCCGATCCACGCATCCAGAAACGGATTGGCGGCGGACAGAAGAACCAGGAACATCGCACCCACGGACAAGGGCAGCAGCCAGGACAACAGCTCCTTTCCAACCCGGGCTTTCAGCCGCCCGTCCGTGCGCACAGATTCCGCCCCGTCCCATGCTTCGTAAAATGCCAGAAACGGCCCGGCGAGGGTGAATTTCAGCATGGCTTTCACCTGCTGACCCCACGCTTGGACCTGATCACTGGCGAGCCAAACGGCATAAGCCGCCAGCCCCACGATCAGCATCAGGACGGAGAGGACCTGCACCTGCTCGATTATCGGTAAGATGGCCAGCGTGGTGAAAGCGATGGCGGTGAACCCATCGCGCGCCGACCTCTTGCCTGTTTGAACCGCAAACGCGAGGGCAGCGAGGATGGCAGCAAAGAGAGCGAGGGAGATTCCAACATCCCACCCCCAGAACAGCCAATCCGCCAGCGCGACGAGGGAAAGCGCGATGAGCAACCCATGTGATCGGCGGTCCTTTGCGATCCCACCGAACGAGGCTTTCGGCGGTTCCGGAAATTCCACATCCAGATCACCCGACATCCACCAGGCATCAAGCCGCAGCGTCTTGGGTAATCCGTTGATCGTAATGGCACTCATACTGTCCTCCGTTTTGCGATTGAGGACAGAATGACAAGCGACACTGCAGATAAGGCTATGTGCCTCAGCAAATCGTCAGATTGAATCGAGCAGTTTTTGTGCAGTCAGGTGCCGCAGAAGGTGACGTGAACTTCCTGGTCCTTCGTCGCGGGGGTTTCGTAAGAGGCATTTTCCGGCTGCTCGTCAAAGGGACGGGCCAGCACCGCGTTCAATTTTTCAAACGGAGCATAGTCGCCGCTGTTGGCGGCAACGATCGCCTCTTCCACACGGTGATTGCGGGGAATGAAGATCGGGTTTGCCGCCCGCATCGTGGCCAAACGCGTGTCTGTATCCCCGTTGGTCCGTTCAACCCAACGGTCCATCCAGTCGGTGAAGGCCGGTGTATCCACCAGCGTCTGCACATGGTCCGATCCACTAAGGAACGCCGTCAGATGGTGGAAGAACAGAGTGAAATCAACCCGCGATTCGGCGAGGATATTCAGGAGGGCGCTAATCATCTCCGGATCATCTTCCTGCGTTTCGGTTAGCCCGAGCTTGCGCGAAAACGCTGCAACAAAGGCCGCGTCGAACAGGTCCGGGAAGTGATTCAGCGCCGCCTGTAAACTGTCGGTCTCGTCACCCGCCAGCGGGACCAAACAGGTCGCAAATTGAGACAGGTTCCAATGCGCGATTTTGGGTTGGTTGATCCAGCTATATCGCCCGTGCCGGTCAATGGAGCTGAACACCGTGTCGGGATGATACCCTTCCATAAAAGCACAGGGACCATAGTCGATGGTCTCGCCCGAAATCGCCATATTATCCGTGTTCATCACCCCGTGGATGAATCCGACGGCCATCCAGCTCGCGATCAGTTTCGCTTGCCGGTCCATGACCCCCTCAAGCAGCTCAACGACATTTTTTGCGTCCGGGTAATGCCGCGCGATCACATGATCGGCCAGCGCCTGCAAGGCGTCGTGGTCCTGTCGCGCGTAGAAATACTGGAACGTCCCCACGCGAATATGGCTCTGTGCCACCCGCGTCAGAACGGCACCTGGCAGTTCTATCTCGCGATAAACCGACTCCCCGGTTGTCACCGCGGCTAGCGAGCGCGTCGTCGGCATACCCAGCGCGTGCATCGCCTCGCTCAGGATATATTCGCGGATCACCGGACCGACCGCTGCCCGCCCGTCACCACCGCGCGAAAACGGCGTGCGCCCCGCGCCCTTTAGCTGGATGTCAAACCGTCCGTCGGAGGTTTCAACCTCCCCCAACAGAACTGCGCGGCCATCGCCAAGCT
>JBNLBF010000024.1:0-31074 GCA_050302475.1 Paracoccaceae bacterium | reverse complement strand
ATATCCCGGACAGATCAGGAAAAACCCGTCGGATAACAAAGACGTGAGAATGAAAGTGGCTGGTGCCGCTGATAGGACTTGAACCTACGACCCCATCATTACGAATGACGTGCTCTACCAGCTGAGCTACAGCGGCGCCGGGTGCTATGTATGAGAAGCCGTGGCACTGTGCAAGCGCTATGTTTGGTCACCCTCGATCGGATCGGCATCTATGATTTCAACTGGATTGGTGGCTTCTTCCTGAACCTCAGGCGGTTCATCCGGTGCCGGGGGCTTTCCAACGATCAGAGGCATCACGGCCTCCATCGGGGCGTCGGTGTCGGTGACGGGCGGCTCTTTCCATTCCAGCGTATCGAAGGCGCCGCAATTTGTGCAGGTCGGGACCCATTCACTGTGGGCATGGCCGCAGTTTGAACAGACCCATTGGTCCCCCCGGCTGGCGGTCAGCGCGCGGGCCAGAAATGCCCGGACCACCGTTTCATCTGCACCGGACCCCTGTTCGATTGCCGCCATGATGGCGAGGGTCCGCGTAGTCGGGTGATCTTCGGCCAGAGTTCCGATGACACGGCGTGCCGTGGGGAAGTCTTCGTCCGCCAGAGCCAGCTCCGCCTCCAGCAATTTGGTTTCAATATGATCGGGATGAATCTTGATCAGCTGCTGGAACCTTTTGTGCCTGTTGATCAGGGATTCATCCGGTTCTATTGCCCCGAAAGCGGCCACAAGGTCCGGGTGGGGCATGTCCTGCCAAGCGGTTTTGATGATTTTCGTCGCCGCGCGTTTGTTCCCGTCCTCAGCCTGAACCTGCGCCGCAAGCGCCGCAGCCGGGATCAATGTCGGAACCAAGGCGTTCGCCTGCAGCACCGCGTTACGCGCGGCTTCGATATCGCCGGCTTTCATAGCCATTTGTGCCTCGGCAAGTGACAGGATCGCGTCACGACGGCGCACCACGTCTTTGGGCAGGGCATGGGCACGTTGTTTAGCCCCCAGCGTCTGACGCGCACCTGACCAATCCGATTTCTCGGATTGTAATGCAAACAGCGTGTCGAGATTGCCGTGATGTTTCGGGCGCAACGCAAAGGCTTTCTCGGCCAGTTTCAGCGCCGTGTCCGTGTCGCCTTCTTCTAGCTTTTGCTTCAGGATGCCCCGAATGCCGACAAATCGAGTTCGGTTATCCTGCAACAACTGCTTGTAATATTTCAGCGCCTGTTCGCGGTTGCCTGACATTTCCGCCGCCTGTGCATTCAGAAGCCGCGTCAGTTCGGGGCGTTTCAACAGACGCTCGGCTTTGGTTGCCTTGGCAATCGCGGTCGCCCCTTCGCCGGAAGCAAGGGCGATCATCCCTTCGGCCAGCGCGTCATATCCCCGGCGTTCGCGGTTGCGGTTGAAATAGCGGCTGATGGCTGTCTCGTCGCCGACGATAAAATGCAGGAGCGCCACAAGGAACCCGACAAGTTTCAGCAACAGCCAGAAGGACAGCAGCAGCAACAGAATGGCCACGACAAATCCGATTGGTTCGAAAAAGAACTCGCGATCCCCGAACGCGATCCGCACGGATCCGGGTGTTTCCAAGATATGGGTCAGCCCAAAGGCCAGTCCAATTGCCAGAAGAATAAATATCCCTGCCTTGATGACTGACCAGATCATTCGCGTGCCTCGTACGTGGAAACGAGCGTTTCGAAGGCTTCGGTTGCGGACAGTCGGATTTTGGCGGCAGCCAGCCAATCCCCCATCGCGCCACGCGCCTCGGACGGCATGGAAATTGCGGGCAGCGTGTCAATCTCGGCAACGGCACCCACGAGGTCATCGTTTTTCAGGGCAGCTTCAGCCCGAGACAGGATCGCATCCGCGCTGTCCCCCTCTTGCGGGGTTAGCGAGCGGGAGGCAACCTGAGCCTGAAGAAATGTCGAAACCGATCCCAGAACGCCTTCGTCCTGTCCTGACAGGATCGACGCACGAAGCGCCGCATGGGCCGCGTCCGGGAACGCATTTCGCAATTGCGCCAGCGTCTGGACACCACCTTCAGCCGCGCGCAAAGCGTCGGGAACCATGACATCATTTGCGGCCAACTGGTCCAGCGATGATGTAAAGGGCAACCCGCTTTCCAGCGACGCCGCGATTGTGTCAAACGACGCCTCCACCAATGTGGCGATCCGTTGCCGTTCCGCTTCGGCTGCAACTTCGGACAATTCGGCCTGCGCCTGTTCAACCTCTTGCTGTGCAACAATCGTGACGTCTTCCAATCGCTTGGAAAGCGCCCCGTTTTGAGCGGCAAGGGATTCGACCTCGGCCTTCAGCCCTTCGAGCGCGGCGGCATAAATTGCAACCTGTTCGGCGGTGTCCGCCGAGATCTCGCCACCCGTTGCCGTCATTACGGATAATTGTTCTGTCAGAGACTGAAGTTCGGCGCGCAGCCCCTCCACTTTCGTTTCCAGCGATGTCAGGCGGGCTTCCAAATCCGTGGTGTCATGGGCAACAAACTGCGTGTTCAGTTCGTTCAGCCGCGCGACCAGACGGCCTTCGACATTGGCGATCCGCCCGGCCACGATATTTTCAATTTGCGTTGTAGTCAGATTCACCGGCTGGTTTTCCAACGTGGACATGATTTCTTCGCGCAAGGCGTCAATCTGTTCCTGACTTTGGATACCACCTGGGGCGAGCCATTCAGCAACCGGTGCCATCCCCGCCGGAAGGTGCGGCGCGACCCGAGGGCCCAACCAAAGGATCAGGGCAGCGCCTGCTACCATGAATCCCAATGCAGCCAGAAGCCGGCGCGCAAAGCCGCCATCTTCCTCGTGAATATCGTCATGGTCTTCTTGTTCAGGATCAATCTCGTTCAGCAATTCTTCGCTGTCGGTTTCTTGCTGATCCGTATCGCTTTCAGACATCCTCTGATCCTTGTGCCGTTAACGGCTGTGTCGACATAGATAGTCTAGGCATCGTGGTGCAGAGTCTCAAGGTCAGTTCGGACGAATTAAGCGACTGATACCCGACAGCATCGCCGCACTGGTCGGGGTTTCGACGCTGGAGACTGACCGAAATCTCGACTGTTCAATGTTTCTGGCAATCTTTGGGCTGAGGCAAATGACGTCGACATGATCGGTAGCCCATTGCGAATTCCGAGAAACCTCGTCCATCAGATACTCGGCCGTCATTGGCGAGAAGAGCGGGATCAGATCAATTCTCCCCCCTTCCATTGCGGACGCAGCTTCAGTTGTCATGGTTTCCCGGATTTGATCATAGGCCACGATTTCTTCGACATCATAGCCCAATGCCTGCAAACGCGGACCGATATCACCAATGGTTTTCTGCCCGCGGACATAAAGCAGGCGACCGTCGGCAGGTGTCAGGACAGTGTCGATCAACTTTATCAGATCGTCGGCATTGCCTTTCGCCGAATAGGCATTGCAGCCGAACTCGCGCGCCACAGCACTGGTCTTGTCGCCGACGCAGAAACACGGAATACGCGGGAAAATGCCAAAATGATTGATCATAACCCGCACACCGTTGGCGGAGGAAAACAAAACCGCCTGATGATTTTTCAGTCGTGGCGCCGCGTCCGTTGGTTCAATTTTCAGAAGCGGGGAAATGAGGCAACTGATGTCCCGGGAGACATTGGAGTGAAGCAAGCCGGCAAATGATTTTGCCTGCTCCTCGGGCCTAGTAAGTAAAAGCGTCTTACCCACCAAAAAACCCCTCTGACGCTTTGGATTTCAGTTCCCGCGCCGCCTGAATGGCAATATTGGCGTAATCATTCACCGGACCCGTCCACTCTCCGTGATGTACTTCGGAGCCATCAAGCCGCAGGATTTCGCCAGAGAGGTGAAGGTCAGTGCCGTTTTCTATGCGGGCAAGCGCCGCAATCGGGGATCGGCAATCGCCGTCAAGTTCGCGCAGAAACTGTCTTTCTGCTTCGACGGCCAACGCCGTTTCGGGATCATGGAGAGGGGCGAGAAATTCGCTCATCCCGGAATCGGATATGCGGGTTTCAATGCCGATTGCGCCCTGCGCCGGTGCGGACAACATAGTTTCTGACGGAATGGGAATACCTTTGTCCGCCATCCCCAACCGATTTAGGCCCGCACTGGCGAGGAAGGTCGCTTCGGCCACGCCGTCGTTCAGTTTTCGCAACCGGGTTTGCACATTGCCACGGAATTCCACCGTTTTCAGATCAGGACGGCGCGCCAGCAACTGCGCCCGTCGTCTGATACTGGAGGTCCCGACGATCGCGCCTTCGGGCAGTTCGTCGATAGAATGATATTTCAAGCTGACAAACGCGTCGCGAACATCTTCGCGGGGCAGATAGGTGGCGATCTCCAATCCCTCGGGCAGGGTTGTGGCGACATCTTTGGTCGAATGCACCGCCACATCGATCCTGCTGTCGAAAAGCGCGGCTTCGATTTCCTTGGTAAACAGGCCTTTGCCCCCCACTTCGGACAAGGGGCGATCCTGAATGGCATCGCCGGAAGTCGTAATGACCACGATTTCGAACGCCTCATCCGGCAACCCATGTGCAGTCATAAGACGATCCCGAACCTCCTCCGCCTGTGCCAGCGCGAGAGGGGAGCCGCGGGTGCCAATCCGCAGTGGGGAGGTGGTGGTGTATTGCCTGCTCATACACATGGTGTTACCCCGTGCCGATATGGCACGCAATAAGTTGTTGAGGCGATGAACGCTCCCCTGACCATTCTGGGAATCGAAAGCAGTTGCGACGATACTGCTGCAGCAATTGTTCGCGGTGTTCCAGGGCAACCGGTTGGCGAAATCCTATCTGCAAATGTTTCCGGTCAGGCGGATCTGCATGGCGCCTTCGGTGGCGTCGTTCCCGAGATTGCCGCACGCGCCCATGCCGAGGTGCTTGACCTCTGTGTAGAAGAGGCGCTGGCAGCATCTTCGCTGACTTTCGCCGATATTGACCATATCGCGGTGACAGCGGGACCGGGGCTGATCGGTGGCGTCATTTCCGGTGTGCTCAGTGCCAAAGGGCTGGGCGCGACGACTGGACTGCCGGTTATCGGCGTGAACCATTTGGTGGGTCACGCTTTGACACCTCGCCTGATCAGCGAAACGGTGTTTCCTTATCTGATTTTGCTGGTCTCCGGCGGGCATTGTCAGTTCATCGCGGCGTTGGGTCCTGATGAGTTCCAGCGTCTGGGTGGCACCATTGATGACGCCCCAGGGGAGGCATTCGACAAAACGGCGCGGTTATTGGGGCTGGGCTATCCCGGCGGTCCGGCTGTCGAAATCGAAGCCGCTACCGGTAATCCTGATCGGTTTGACCTGCCCCGACCGCTGTTGGATCGTCCGGGATGTGACATGTCATTCTCCGGCCTGAAAACTGCGCTTCGCCGCGAACGCGACAAACTGATCGAGGCCAAGGGTGGCATCACCCGCGCAGATCGGGCTGATCTTTGCGCGGGGTTTCAGGCGGCAATCAGCGATGTGCTTGGCGAAAAAACGAAACGCGCCCTCGACCAGTTTGTCGAAACCTTCGACCCACCCACCCGTCAGCTCGCCGTGGCCGGTGGCGTCGCCGCCAATCAAGCGATCCGGCAGGTACTGGAACAGGTCGCTGTGGATCGGAAGTTTGATTTCATCGCGCCGCCGCTTTCCCTGTGTACGGACAATGCCGCCATGATTGCCTGGGCGGGGATCGAACAGCTTGCGGTGCGGCCTCTGGGCGAATTGACCGACTTTGCGCCCCGGCCGCGCTGGCCGCTGGATCGCAGGGCCTCACCAATGTTAGGCTCCGGCAAAAAGGGAGCAAAAGCATGAGTCTCGCAATCCTTGGCTCCGGCGCCTTCGGCACGGCACTGGCAAGTGTCTTTGCAGCCAATGGGCAGGATGTCTGGCTTTGGTCGCGCTCCGCGCACCAAACCAAGCTTCTGGCCCGAACGCGCGAGAATCCGTTGTTGCCGGGTGTAAAGATTGATGACCGGATCACCCCAACAAGCGATATTGACGACATTGCCAACGCAGACATTGTGCTGCTGTCGGTCCCGGCGCAACAAACCGGTGTCTTGTTGGACAAACATGCCAGCCATATCCCCGACGTTCCGGTTTTGCTCTGTGCAAAAGGGATTGATCTGAACAGTTTTCACACGCAGTCGGAAATTGCGTCTGACCACCTTCCTAACCATCAGATCGCCATACTGACCGGACCGGGTTTCGCCGCAGAAATCGCGCATGGGAAACCGACGGCGCTGACGCTGGCATGTACAGATGTTCAGGCCGGCGAGGCATTGCAGTCGAGCTTGTCCACCGAAAAGGTGCGCCTCTATCTGACAACTGATATTGTCGGCGCACAGCTTGGTGGTGCGCTGAAAAATGTCATCGCGATTGCCGCGGGCATTGTCACAGGTGCACGTTTGGGCGAAAGCGCGCGTGCTGCGTTGCTGACACGCGGATTTGCCGAAATGCGGCGTCTGGGCACGGCAATGGGCGGGATGGATGAAACATTTGCCGGGTTATCCGGGCTTGGGGATCTGGTGCTGACTGCCTCCTCCGAGCAATCGCGTAATTTTGCGCAAGGGCTGCAACTGGGGCGTGGCGGCGGCCGATCCGAAGGTGTCACCGTCGAAGGTATCGCCACGGCAACGGCAGCCTGTAAGCTTGCGTCGGAATATGGGATCGATATGCCCATCACCCGCGCCGTTTCGGATGTCCTGTCCGGTCAGACCTCGATCGAGCAAGCCATGGCCACCCTTCTATCCCGACCGCTGAAACAGGAGTGAAAGATGAATTACTGGCTTTTCAAATCCGAACCCAACACTTGGGGCTGGGACGATCAGGTTGCGAAAGGTGACGCTGGCGAGGAATGGGACGGGGTGCGCAACTATCAGGCCCGCAACAATATGCGGCTGATGAAAGTCGGGGATCGCGGGTTTTTCTATCATTCGGTGAACGAAAAACGGATCGTCGGGGTTGTCGAGGTAATGCGGGAGATTCACCCGGACAGCACCACGGATGATCCGCGCTGGGAATGTGTCGATATTAAAGCGGTTGGCCCCTTCGAAACCCCCGTGACATTGGAGGATTGTAAGAACGAGCCCAAATTGAAAGATATGGTTCTGGTGAACAATACGCGCCTGTCCGTCCAGCCTGTGACGAAAGCGGAATGGGATCACATCTGCAAGATGGGAAGATTCACTGGCTGAATGTTCGCACCGCTCCGTCATCCGGTTTTCGCCGTCTGTATGCGGCGCAGCTTGTCAGCTTGATCGGACCCGGATTGCCAACAGTTGCGCTGGGGCTTCTGGCGACAATTCTGTTACCGAAACACTGCCCGGAAATGTAGAATGATTTGCCGCCGGATCTTCAGCATCTGAGGGGCGCTGAATGGCAGAAACACACACATCCGCTGATCATTGACCGGCTGTATCCTCACTGGCCACAACCACGTTATTTCTTGCTATCGGCGGAAATCCGCCGTAATAGTGGCGCCAATAATGATAAAAATGAGGAGAGCAGAATGCAGTATATTGCAGTGTTAGCGGCAGCCGCCGCTGCGTACGCGTTTGGTGCAATTTGGTACATGGTTATGGCCAAACCCTGGATGGCAGCCGCAGGGCTGACAGAGGAAGATGTCAAGAAACGCGACCCGATGCCATTCATCATTTCCGGAATTTCCGTGATCCTGGTGGCCGGGATGATGCGGCATATTTTTGCGCAGGCAGGGATTTTCGGTATCGATAAAGGTCTGATTGCCGGTCTGGGAATCGGGTTGTTTCTGGCGACCCCTTGGGTTGTCACCAACTACGCATTTGCAGGACGACCGAAAAACCTGGCCCTGATTGATGGAATTTACGCAACAGTCGGCTGTACGATTATGGGTCTGGTTTTAGGGTTGTTCGGGCTCTGATTTCTGACCTTGCGAGACGCTGGAAACTCTGCGTCTCCGACAGACTTAGTTTAGAAAACTAGTCGGGAGAGCCTCCCCCACAGAGGCTCTCCCGCACCCCGCACAAAGGTGTCCCTTTGCGCTTGCTCCTTGTGCGCACACTTGCACAAAAAACAGCTGAGTATTTCTTGATATACGGCTTCTATTTTCTGATCGGTTCAGCCTCCTGCCAGAACAATCCGCTAATATTTGTCTATAACAGTCCGAAGAATTCTCAAGTTTATAGTGCTTAAAATACGTTCCAAATTCTTTGGGATTCGCTAACTTTTGCGATACCATCGATTGTGGCGCCGGATGTTCGTTAATTTGACACATATCAATGTCTTGATGGGGCTGTCGCGATAGATAAAAATGTCCAAAAAGAAAGTGTCGAAATGCCCACCACTCGAAAGAGAACCCGCTCTGATATTTCCGAAGTAACAGCACCGCCGCAATCTCCGCATGCGGAGTTTGAACAATCGGTTTACCCCTACAAGGAAAAGATCAAATCGTCTGAGTATGAACGCAAAAAGGCGGAGCTGCAGGTAGAGCTGTTAAAAGTTCAACAGTGGGTTCAAGAGAGCGGCGAGAAGCTCGTCATTCTGTTCGAAGGGCGGGACGCAGCGGGTAAAGGGGGAACCATCAAACGGTTCACCGAACATCTGAACCCTCGTGATGCCCGTGTTGTCGCACTTAACAAACCGTCAGACCGTGAACGCAGCCAATGGTTCTTTCAGCGCTATATTCAACATCTACCTTCCGCCGGAGAGATCGTGTTTTTCGACCGGTCCTGGTACAACCGCGCCGGAGTGGAACGGGTGATGGGATTCTGCTCGCCCGCGGAATATCTGGAATTCATGCGCCAGACACCTGAGCTGGAACGCATGTTTACCCGTTCGGGAATCCGTCTGTTCAAATACTGGTTCTCCGTCACGCAGGAAGAACAACGGCGCCGGTTTGAATCGCGGGAAACGGACCCGCTGAAACAGTGGAAACTTTCACCGATTGACCGTGCGAGTCTGGACAAGTGGGAAGATTACACCGAAGCCAAGGAAGCAATGTTCTTTTATACTGACACGGCTGACGCGCCTTGGACGATTGTGAAGTCAAATGACAAGAAACGCGCCCGACTGGCCACGATGATGCATTTCCTGAGCAATCTCCCCTATCCCGGCAAAGACAAATCTGTCGTCACAGGGCCTGATCCGCTTATTGTCGGAAACGCCCGGCATGTTATCGGACATGACGAACATATTCTTGGAAAGTCGCTGCACCCGGAAACCCGGAAGTAAAAAAGGGCGCGATCTGCCGCGCCCTTTCCCTTGGATTTGATCTTATCAGTACAGGCTCGGCCCGCTGAAGAAAGTATCGTCGGAGTACCCGCCGAATGACCATTCCACACCGATTGTGTAGTCGATGAAGCTTTCGCTGTCGGAAGAGAATTCCGGCGACAACGTGTCATTTCCGACGGACGCATACAGCATCAGCTCGCTACCCGGTCCGATATTGAGCGGGAAGTCATATTCAACCCGTGCGCCATAACCGAACATGTCAATGCGGCTTCCATCCAGATCGATATATCCGCCGCGCACCTCGCCGATAATCCGAAGATCGGGATTGAACGCATATTCCACTCCACCGGCATAGGTGAGGAAAGTAAGCGAAGCTGAACCGCTCTCGATATCGAAGTTCAGGTAGCTCACGTCGCCATAAACTTCGAATGCGGACGAAATCTGATAGCTGACGTCGCCACCATACGCCATCATCGTGACGTCGGTGCCGCCAATGTCGTCACCCATCATCGACCCAACACCGGCATAGGCTTCGATTTCGAAACCGGAGAAGCTGGTCATGATCTCGCCACCGTAAATCAGGCTGAAGATGTCGGGATTGATCCCCATGCTCGATCCGCCGGAATACAGTGTCAGCTGATCAAAGATCACGTCCGACACAAACACGCCGACCTTGGTGTTCGCATTGATGTTGTAGTAGGCGTGGAGGTCAAAATCGACGACGTCGATATCGATACCCGATCCACCTTCGGCGAAGCTGTAGCGGTCAAACTGTACGCCATACTGAACGCCGATCGACGGCGTGAAGTTATAGGCGCCAATGCTCCAGATCGACAATACGCTGGTCTCGTCCGGCAAGTTGTCATTGCTGATGCCGGTATAGCTGAGTCCAACCGCCCCACCCTGATCTCCCGCAGTTTGTGCGAATGCACTGCCTGCAAAGCAGACTGAGAGAGCAACTGATTTGATAAAATGATTCATCGTGTCCCCTTGTTTACTCGTTGCGGCGTTAACCTGCTGTTAACCATGCCAAATAACAAGTAGACCAAAAGGATAAGTATTAGGTTGTATCTTCATCGCAACAGATTGTGTGAATTCTTAAGAAAAGAGGCCGAAAAGTCACATCCCTTCCCCGCTTTCGCCTTATGGCAGCTCTACGCCTTGCAGATTTCCATTTTGGGTTTCGCGGTCTAAGATACGGTCCTGTTCTGCCCAATGATCGATAATCGCGTACGCTCTGCGACAATCGCTGTCTTCGATCTCGTTTGCCGCGTTAATGCCATGTTGCGCATGCTGATTTTCGTGTTCCGTCAAAACCCGGATCATGTTGTCCCAGGCGACCAAGTAGGACTTGGGCAAACGCTCCCGGTCAACCAGTCGGGGAAGCGTTATGTCGATTTCTACGGTGATTTGACAACTGCCGGTCCAGCTTACGTACCAGTTCGTGTAGGCCCAATAACCATTAGGTCCGTTTTCCCGCAGGTCCTGCCGGATGTCAGCAGCTGAACCGCCGCTGACATCATAATAGTAGGTCTTGGTCGAGACGCTTGGCTTTGCCTCTGCCAGCCCTACCCAGATCAGGGATAATGCAATGGCGATAGGCCGGATCATATCAATAGCGATAATGTTCCGGTTTGAACGGACCTTCCGGCTTCACCCCGATATACTCAGCCTGTTCACCCGAAAGGCTGGACAGTTTGGCACCGACTTTCGCCAGATGCAGCATTGCAACTTTTTCATCCAGATGTTTCGGCAGGATGTAGACTTTGTTTTCGTACTTATCGCCTTTGGTCCAAAGCTCGATCTGGGCCAGCACCTGATTGGTAAAGCTGGCGGACATCACAAAGGACGGATGACCGGTCGCATTGCCAAGGTTCAGCAAACGCCCCTCGGACAGTAGGATCAGGCGGTTGCCGTTAGGCATTTCGATCATATCGACCTGATCCTTGATGTTCGTCCATTTGTGGTTTTTCAGCGCCGCGACCTGAATTTCATTGTCGAAATGACCGATATTACCGACAATCGCCATGTCCTTCATGCGACGCATATGTTCCAGGCGAATGACATCTTTGTTGCCGGTTGTCGTGACAAAAATATCCGCATCATCGACCGCATCTTCCAGCGTCACAACTTCAAACCCGTCCATCGCCGCCTGAAGCGCGCAAATCGGGTCGATTTCAGTGACTTTGACGCGGGCACCAGCACCACGCAGTGAGGCTGCAGAGCCTTTGCCAACGTCGCCATAACCGCAAACAACAGCGACCTTACCGGCCATCATCGTGTCGGTCGCGCGGCGGATACCGTCGACCAGAGATTCCTTACAGCCGTATTTGTTGTCGAATTTCGATTTGGTAACGGAGTCATTCACGTTGATCGCCGGGAATGGCAGTTGGCCAGCTTCCATCAGCTGATACAGACGGTGGACACCGGTTGTGGTTTCTTCGGAAACGCCTTTGATTGCTTCACGCTGTTTGGTGAACCAGCCGGGGCTCGCTGCCAAACGTTTCTTGATCTGCGCGAAAATCGCTTCTTCTTCTTCGGATTTCGGTACGGAAATCAGATCGGTTTCGCCAGCTTCGACGCGCGCACCCAAAAGGATATAAAGCGTCGCATCCCCGCCATCGTCGAGGATCATATTGCACATACCATCCTCGAACATGAAAATCCGATCCTGATAGTCCCAATGTTCCTCAAGCGACTGCCCTTTGACAGCAAACACCGGAATGCCCCGTGCCGCAATCGCCGCTGCCGCGTGGTCCTGGGTGGAGAATATATTGCACGATGCCCAACGCACCTCGGCCCCCAGATGGACAAGCGTTTCAATCAGAACAGCCGTCTGGATGGTCATGTGCAGTGACCCGGCAATCCGTGCCCCCGCCAACGGTTTGGCATCGCCATATTCTTCACGCAGCGCCATCAATCCCGGCATTTCCGTTTCGGCGATATCCAGTTCTTTGCGCCCAAAATCGGCTAATGAGATATCTTTAACAATGTATTCAGTAGACATTCGCAAGGGCTCCTATATGGTCGCGCGCAGTTTCGAAGGCGGGATAACACTGTGTCTGACTGTCGGCAATAGGGGTAGCGATTGTGACACTGCCAAAAGATCGTAAGCGAAATAAATATGCCATCGTATTTGCGTGTGATGAAAAGTTCCTTCCTTATACGTTGATGCAGATATTTCGGATCCAACAAATGGAAACGAATCCGAATTTTGATATTATCTTATTCTCGGATTCCATAAATCCTGACAGCTATCCGTTCGCAGAAAAAAACATCGAGTTTCGCTCCATCGACCCAAGTTTACTTGGGAATGTCCCCGTGACCGACAGCCTTCCGATTGCAAGTTATTTAAGACTTCTAATACCCTTCAGTTTGCGCGGTGAGTATGACCGGTTTATCTATCTGGATGGCGACACGTTCATGTTAGCCCCGGGCATTCAAGAGCTCTTCAACATCGACATGGAAGGCAAGTTCATCGCCGCCGCACCGGACGCTTTGATGTTAACCAAAAGGCTGCGACGCCGGCATCGCGAATATCTCAAAAATATTGGTATTACGGATCGCCGCTATATGAATTCCGGCCTAATCCTGTTTGATGTTGAGAAATATTGTGCGTCCGGATTGCTGGACAAAGTAATTGAATTCGCGCTGGAAAATTCCAGTTTCCTGACCTTTGCTGATCAGTCTGCACTTAACGGGGTGATCAAAGGTGACTGGCTTCAGCTTTCGGTGAAATGGAACTGGCAAACCCGTGCGTCAGGCCAAAGATTGCTAAATCAGTTCAATGTAAAGAATTTGCATTTCACCGGCCCAAACAAGGCTTGGTTTCCGAATAACAATCCTGTTTTCCGGAGGGTCTGGGACCACTATGATCAGTTCCTGAGCAAAGAATTTCCAGAATACGCCGAAAAGAACCGTTCATTGCCTTCGCGGAAATATGGATGGCGTCGTAAAATCAAAGGGTATTTACGTGATCGCCTGTCCGAGAATACCTTGAAGCAGGTAGAGAAGAATGCCGTTGCATAACACCGTCCCGTCGGGCCGATATCATTGATTGGACACCAGCTTGCCTGAACGTGCGTGGCAAAGAATGCTTTCCGGTCGCAGACTCGATCTGCTGGACCCGTCACCGTTGGATATCGAAATCGAGGATATCGCGCACGGTCTGGCGTTCGTCGCCCGTTGGAATGGCCAGACATATGGCGAGTTTCCCTATAGCGTTGCGGAACATTCGTTGCTGGTTGAACAGATATATGGACGTTTGCAGCCCACCGCGCCGGTAAAATGGCGGCTGGCGGCTTTGCTTCATGACGCCCCGGAATTTGTCATCGGGGATATGATCTCTCCGGTGAAGGCCGCCGTTGGTCCGGATTACAAGGCTATGGATGCCCGATTGCAGGCCGCAGTTCATCTGCGGTTTGGACTGGTGGCTGAATTGCCTAAAAATATCAAAACCCAGATCAAGCGAGCGGATCGGATATCCGCCTGGTTGGAGGCACAACAAATCGCCGGTTTTTCACGCGCAGAGGCTGACAAACTGTTCCTAAAACCGAAGGAAGAGGCGTTGCAAAAACTGAAACTGTCCCTTCGCGCACCCATGGATGTCAAAGCAGATTTCCTGTCCCGACATGCGACATTGTTGGCGGAACTCTCATCTTGATCTGTAAGGGCGACACGCCCACATTAGAGACAAGTTAGAATTTGGAGTGAAAAATGGACCTCGGAAACACAGCCGCTGACCTGATCAAGGACAGCAATGAACAGAATTTCATGACGGATGTCATCGAAGAATCTAAAACCCAACCAGTCATTGTCGATTTCTGGGCGCCATGGTGTGGCCCGTGCAAAACGCTGGGCCCGGCACTGGAAGCCGAAGTCACTGCCGCCGGTGGCAAGGTCAAGATGGTGAAAGTCAATGTTGACGAAAACCAGCAGATCGCGGCGGAATTGCGGATTCAATCGATCCCGACAGTCTATGCGTTTTTCGATGGGAAGCCGGTTGACGGGTTTATGGGCGCACAAGGACCTGCGCAATTGAAAGAATTTGTTGGCAAGCTCACCTCTATGGGGGGTGAGGATGGTGGCCTTGATGAGGCCCTCGAGATGGCCGAACAAATGCTGACCGATGGTGAAATCGTGGATGCAGCGCAGACGTTCGCGGCCATCCTGCAGCAGGATGAATCTGAGCTTCGCGCCTTGTCCGGCCTGATCCGCGCTCATCTGGCGCTGGGTGAGGTTGAACAGGCCAAAGGCTTCCTGGCAATGATCCCCGAGGATAAGAAAGATGATCCTGCGCTGGCCGGTGCATTGGCGCAGCTGGACCTTGCTGAAGCCGCCGGATCGGTTGGTGAGACAGGCGAATTGCGCGCCAAACTGGACGCCAACCCGGATGATCATCAGGCACGTTTCGATCTGGCCACGGCGTTGGCTGGGGCACAGGACAATGAAGCGGCGATCGAAGAATTGTTGGAATTGTTCCGCCGGGATCGCGAATGGAATGATGGTGCTGCGAAAGCACAGCTGGTCAAACTGTTTGACTCCCTCGGTCCCAAAGATCCGCTGGCTCAGAAGGGGCGACGTCGTCTTTCTTCGATGATTTTCGTGTAGCGAGGGCATTTTGGTCAAATCGTTTTCCGCAACAGATTTACCCGACACGATTCCGATCTTTCCCCTTCCCGGGGCCTTATTACTGCCCAACGCCCGGTTGCCGTTGAATATTTTCGAACCACGCTATCTGGCGATGGTGTCGGATGCGCTGAAAACCGATGATCGGTTGATCGGGATGGTGCAGCCACTGGAAACCCCGGCGGGGAAAGGTGCACATCTGCATCAAATCGGATGCGCGGGGCGGATAATCTCTTTCACGGAGACCAACGATAACAGGAACGAAATCGTCCTGCAGGGTGTCAGCCGGTTCCGGATGACCGAAACGCACGACAGTTTTGCGCCCTATCTGAAAGCAGATGTGAACTGGAACAGTTTTTCCAAGGACCTGCAGCACCCCGCCCCGGATCATGGGTTTGATCGGCCGCGTTTCATCAATCTGGTCTCGCGGTTTTTCAGTCAGGAATCCCTGACGACCGATATGGAAACACTGAAGGAGGCTGACGAAGAATTGCTGATCAATTCCCTCTCCATGCTTTGCCCCTTTTCGGTTGAGGAAAAACAAGCGCTGCTGGAAGCGCCCGATCTGATGAACCGGCGCGAGACGCTTGTGATGATCCTTGAATTTGCCTTGCGCGATCAATCTGACAGGCCGATCCAATGAGCAACCATGACACAGATCCCAAGCTGTTAGAGGCGCTCGTCTGTCCGCTGACGCGGTCCACGCTGGAATATGACAAAGAGAAGCAGGAACTGATTTCCAAGGCCGCCGGTCTGGCCTTTCCGATCAGGAACGGCATTCCCGTTATGCTGATTGACGAGGCACGCCGTATCGACGATTGAGCCTGATAGGGCAATATCTTGTGGATAAGTCGGCGGGAACCGCCACCTGTGGTGGGAAGAATATTGACTCACTGCCTTGCAGACGTGATCCTGATTGATCAAAGGAATCATAAAACAGGCCCATCGTGCAGTTTACCAAGCTTCGGCTTCTTGGATTCAAAAGCTTCGTTGACCCGACAGAGATGGCAATCTCTCCGGGGTTGACGGGCGTTGTGGGTCCCAATGGCTGCGGCAAATCCAATTTGTTGGAAGCAATGCGCTGGGTGATGGGCGAAAACCGCGCCAGCGCCATGCGTGGCGGCGGGATGGAGGATGTCATTTTTGCCGGTGCCTCCAGTCGTCCGGCACGGAACTATGCCGAGGTCACACTGACGCTCGACAATACGGAACGGCTGGCCCCGGCCTCGTTCAATGAAAAGGACTCGCTGGAAATCGTCCGTCGCATCACCCGCGATGCCGGATCGGCCTACAAGGCCAACGGCAAGGAAACGCGGGCCCGCGACGTACAGATGCTATTCGCGGATGCCTCCACCGGGGCGCATTCACCGGCGCTCGTCCGGCAGGGTCAGATTTCCGAACTGATCAACGCCAAACCCAAAACGCGACGTCGCGTGCTGGAAGAGGCGGCAGGGATATCCGGCCTCTATCAGCGTCGCCACGAAGCGGAACTGAAGCTGCGCGGCACGGAAACCAACCTGACCCGGGTCGAAGATGTTCTGGAGCAGCTGGAGACCCAGCTGAAATCGCTGGAGCGTCAAGCCAAACAAGCCGCCCGCTATCGCGAGATCGCAAATGAACTGCGCCAGACCGAGGGTTTGCTTTTGTATCTGCGCTGGCGCGAAGCGGACGCCGAACGCCAGAAATCAGATGAGATACTGACCGAGGCCACAAAGACAACCGGCGCCGCGCAGACCGAAGCGACTAAAAAGACCAAGGCGCGTGAAGACGCGGAAACCAAGGTCCCGCCCCTGCGCGAAGAAGAAGCCATTGCCGGTGCTGTCCTCCAGCGTCTTCTGGTGGAACGCGACTCGCTGTCGGAACAGGAAGACCGCGCCCGCCAAACGATCACCGATCTGACCCGCCGCATTGAGCAACTCGGCAACGATATGGAGCGGGAGAAATCGCTGAACAGTGATGCCGGGGAAACGATGGACCGGCTGAAATGGGAAAAAGAGGCGCTCGACAAAGCGCATGACGGGCATGATGCCAAGCTGGAGAAAGCACAGGAAGCCGCCCGCGATGCCAATTCCGCCCTTCAGGAACAGGAATCCGAACTGGATCGCCTGACCGAAGATTCCGCCCGCCTGTCCGCACGACATCAATCCGCAGAACGGCGTCTGGAAGAGGCCAAAGAATTGCTCGCAAAACTTTCGGCAGAAGCCGAACAGGCGCAAACGGCGATGAAACAGGTCGATACCGATCTGGAAGATTGTGCCAAACGTGTTGGCGGTGCGGCAACTGACCGGGACAGTGCCGTCAGTGGTGCCAAGCAAGCTGAAGACGCCCTCATCGCCGCTGAAAATGCCCGGGCTGCAGCACAAGCCAAGGAAAGCGAAACCCGTGCTGCCCTGTCCGAAGCCGAAGGCGAACTGAACGCGCTCAGCGCCGAGGTGAATGCGCTAAGCCGTCTTATTGAGCGCGAGCGGGGCGATAGTGAACAACTGCTCGATTCCATTCGCGCCGACGCCGGGTTCGAAGCGGCGTTGGGGGCAGCCCTCGCCGACGATCTGAAAGCGCCTTCTATCGCTGGTGATGCCAAGACAGGTTGGGTGCGTTTGTCGGACTACGGGACCACTGATCCCTTGCCGGGTGGCGCACAGCCATTGGCAGATCACGTCGCCGGTCCCAAAGAGCTGTCCCGCCGTCTGTCGGCAATCGGGGTTGTCGCGCAGGCTGATGGCCCCGTTTTGCAGGACCAGTTGAAACCGGGGCAACGACTTGTTTCCCGCGAAGGCGATCTGTGGCGTTGGGACGGATATCGATGCGCAGCAGAGGACGCCCCCTCTTCCGCGGCGTTGCGTCTGCAACAGGCGAACCGGTTGAAAGAACTGTCAGAGGGTTTGACTGATTCCGACGCCAAAGCACAGGAGGCCCGCGACGCCTATCAGGCCGCGCGCGGGGGATTGGAAACTGCGCAAGCCGCCGAACAAGCCGCCCGCCAGGCAAGGCGTCAGGCTGATGAACAGGCGACCGAAGCCGCTCGCTTACTGTCCCGATCTGAATCAGAACAGGAACTGCTCAACGGACGACTGGAAACGCTGAAATCAGCGGTGAAACGGCGCGAAGAAGATATGTTGTCCGCCAAATCTGCCATGCAGGAAGCAGAGACTGCGCTGACGGATCTTGGCGACCTCGAAGATATCCGCAATCAGCTTGAAGCGCAGAAAATCGCCGTGGAAGCTGCGCGGATGACAATGCTGACCAAGCGGTCGCTGTCGGATGATCTGCGCCGTGAAGGGGATGCCCGGATCAAGCGCAAACAGGAAATCACGCAGGAAATCAGCGGCTGGCAACTGCGTTTAGACAATGCCACCAAACGACTGGCAGAGCTGGAAAGCCGCAAGACACAGGCCGGGGAAGAGCTGGAGCTCGCCAAAGCCGTGCCCGAGACCATCGCCGAAAAGCGTGCGGAACTTGCCGGATCAATTGAAACGGCCGAAAAACGCCGGAATGCCGCGTCTGACAAACTGGCCGAAGGCGAGCAATTGCTGCGTGCCTGCGAAGAGGCCGAGCGTGCAGCCGAGCGTAACGCGTCAGAAGCCCGCGAATTGCGCGCCCGTGCCGAGGCCCGTCAGGAAGCCGCGCAGGAACGTGTTGAAGATGCTGCACTGCGTATTCGCGAAGAAATGGAAATGGAGCCCAAAGCCCTCCCCGAGGCTTTGCAGCTCGACATCGACAATCCTCGGTCCGCCGACACGATCGAACATGATGTCAACCGCCTGAAGCGCCAACGCGAGGCGCTGGGGTCGGTTAACCTGCGTGCCGAAGAAGACACCCGCGAGGTCCGCGAAGAATATGACGCACTAAATGGCGAGAAGCAGGACCTTGAAGAAGCGGTTAAAAAACTACGTCTGGGCATCGCCAATCTGAACACCGAGGGGCGCCAGCGCCTGTTGGCGGCGTTTGAGGAGGTGAACAAAAACTTCACCAACCTGTTCAAACATCTGTTCGGCGGCGGGGACGCAAATCTGGTGCTGGTGGAAAGCGACGATCCGCTGGAGGCCGGACTGGAAATCATGTGCCAGCCACCAGGTAAAAAACTGTCGACGCTCTCGCTGCTATCAGGGGGCGAACAGACGCTGACGGCGCTCAGCCTGATATTCGCGGTTTTCCTCGCAAACCCGTCCCCCATTTGTGTACTGGACGAGGTTGATGCACCTCTCGATGATGCCAACGTGACCCGGTTCTGTGATCTGCTGGACGAGATGACCAAACGCACGGACACGCGCTTCCTGATCATTACCCACCATGCGGTGACGATGTCGAGGATGGATCGGCTTTACGGGGTGACGATGGCAGAACAAGGGGTTTCACAGCTGGTGTCAGTCGACCTGCGTCAAGCCGAAGAGATGGTCGAAGGGTGACGACATCCCCTGACCCAGACACTCCGCCGGAAATAGACTTCACCTCCAACGCGTGGCGTCATCGTCTGAAACAAGGGGGCGGGTATCGGCAAGCACTGGCGCGTGCCGTTGGGCTGAAATCCGGACAGAACGCGCAGATCGTCGATGCCACCGCCGGCATGGGTCGCGACGCCTTCGTCATGGCTGCGCTGGGAGCGACGGTGACGATGATCGAGCGATCGGAAATAATGGCCGAAAAGCTGGATGCCGCGCTGACCAAAGCCCTTGGCGCTGACCCGGAGGTGGCTGACATCGCGAAGCGTATCAACCTGCTGCATGGTGATGCGCGAAACCTGCTGCCGGACCTCCACCCGCACACGGTTTATATTGACCCGATGCACCCACCGCGAAAATCTTCTGCTCTTGTCAAAAAGGAAATGCGCCAGATCCGTGCGCTGGTCGGAGATGACGCAGACAGCACAGAATTGTTGGCCGTTGCGCTGGATTGTACTGCCAAGCGGGTGGTGCTGAAACAGCCGCGAAAGGCGGACCCGATCGCAACCGTCCGCCCACCTTCACATCAGATCGTCGGGAAAACCACGCGCTACGACGTCTGGATGATATCATGACCGCGATTTCCCGTCCGGATCTGGTGATTTTTGATTGCGACGGCGTTCTGGTCGATTCCGAACCTCTGACCCATCAAATGCTTGCACAGAACCTTTCCTCTTACGGCTATGACATTGATGCCATGGATGTGACTTCCCGTTTCACAGGGGTGACCATGGCATCCATTTATGACTTGGTTCGCAACGAAGGCGTCCCCTTGCCGGAAGGCTGGATCGAGGATTTCTACGCAAGCCTGTATCAGGCGCTGGATAAATCCGTCGAAGCTATCCCGGGAGTTGCCGGTGTGTTGGATTGCTTGGACAGCAACGCAATTCGCTATTGCGTCGCCTCCAACGGACGGGACGAGAAAATGCGGATTACGCTCAGCAGAACCGGATTGTGGGACCGGTTCGAAGGGCGGATGTTCTCGGCGTACTCGGTGGGGATTGCGAAACCGGAACCGGGGCTTTTCCTGCATGCGGCAGAGGTTCTCGGGGTTGATCCGGACCGGGTTTTGGTGGTCGAGGATAGCCTGACGGGCATTCGCGCGGCTAATGCGGCGGACATGAAAGTTGCCGCCTATACTCCCGACGGAGCGCCACAGGCGATTGCCGAACTGGCTACCCTGACATTTCAGGATATGGGGGTGTTACCCGACCTATTGGGTCTAACCTGATCAGTTCTGACTGCTACAGCAGCCTGACACAACTTTCAGTCTGGAAGCCCCGGGGATCAGCAAATTGATGCTGCGCTCATAATCCCTGTCCGACATGCCGTCGTTACAGGATTCCAGCATAATCACACCGGAAAATGGGCCTGCGGTAAAGCCTTCGATATCGTCTCGAGTCTCGGACATTGCGAAAAATTCCAACGGCACCTCGAACGTTGCCCCTTCTGCTTCGCTGTAGATAAAGTCCCCTGTCTTGTCGATTTCCGCGGACCAGAATGGTTCCGTTCCAACACAGAACAACATGTCAGCGTTTGTCGACATCTCGACCGAGCCCGCGTCAGAGGCCGGAGTAATGAAACGGGACGACACCCAGGCAGTTCCATCGTCATAAACGATCTCGGCCCAGCTTCCGCTGTTATTGAAGCCGACGACTGTCAACGGCGTGTTGTCCGCGAGGCTTCCGATATCCGCATAACCGGTTCCCGGTCCTGTCCGAACATTCAGACTTTTTCCGGGACGGACCGTCACCTCATATGCGCCGGCGGACAAATGCGACTCGGCATTCACGGCACCTGATCCAAATGTTGCCAGCGCAACGATCAGGGCGAATTTCAGGTGTCGGCTCATCACCAATTCAGTCAGGCGGTTAAGTCTCAATGTCTTTCTCCGTTTCCAGACCGGACCCAGCTCAGATTATTTCGTGGGTACTGGTTTCAGATACACGTAAACTAAATCAATTTAGCATCAGCGCCAAACGGATCAAACTGAGAATCCGCAGATAATATCACGATTAGTTCAGGAAACGCTGGGATCAGCCGCGGTCGCGCAGCAATCTGGCCTTTTGTTTTTGCCAATCGCGCTTCTTTTCGGTCTCGCGCTTGTCCTGCTGTTTCTTGCCTTTGGCAACCCCGATCAGCAGTTTCGCACGGCCCTTGTCATTAAAATACATCTTCAGCGGAACCAGCGTCATGCCCTCCCGGGCGGATGCGTTCCATAATTTCGCCAATTCACGCCTGCTGACCAGCAGCTTGCGTTTACGGCGTTCATCATGCCCGAAAGTTTTCGCCTGTTCATAGGCGGGCAAATAGCTGTTGATCAGCCACAGCTCGCCCTCTTCGACAGAGGCATAGCTCTCCGCGATATTCGCCTTGCCTTCACGCAGCGATTTGACCTCGGATCCTTCCAGAACAATCCCGCATTCCAACGTATCTTCGACGGCATAGTTGTAGCGCGCCTTCCGGTTCTCGGCGACGGTCTTGTTATTATCGGTCTTCTTTTTGGCAGCCATGGCCTAGTTGATCAGCCCCGCAAATCGCATTGCATCTTTGATCTGCGATGTGGTCTCGGGCAGCGGTCCTGTCAATGGCGAGCGGACTTCGTCCGACGCTTTACCCAGGATCGACAGGGCGGTTTTTGCTCCAACAACCCCCGGCTCAACAAAAATCGCCTCGTGCAACGGCATGAGGCGATCCTGAATCTCCAGCGCTTTGGCATAGTCACCGGTTCGCGTCGCCGCCTGCATTTCTGCACACAGACGCGGGGCGACATTGGCGGTCACGGAAATACACCCGACCCCACCATTCGCGTTAAATGCCAGCGCCGAGGCATCCTCGCCCGACAGCTGCACAAAATCCGTCCCACAAGAAATGCGGGTTTGCGAAACACGGGTGATGTCGGCAGTTGAGTCTTTCACACCGACGATCCGGGGCAGTTTTGCCAACTCACCCATCGTCGCCGGGCTCATGTCAACGACCGAACGTGGCGGGATGTTATAGATGATGATCGGAATATCCGTTGCCTCATGGATCGCCGTAAAATGGGCGATCAAGCCGCGCTGGGTCGGCTTGTTATAATAGGGCGTGACCACCAGCGCCGCGCTGGCACCAACGGATTGTGCGTGCTGCGCAAGGCTGATCGCTTCGTCCGTGTTGTTCGACCCGGCCCCGGCAATAACTGGGACACGGCCAGCTGCTGTCGTCACAACCAGCTCGACAACCCGCTCATGCTCGTCGTGGCTCAAGGTCGGAGATTCACCCGTGGTCCCGGCGGGCACCAATCCGTTCGAGCCTTCGGCGATATGCCACTCGACCAGCGCTTTCAGCGCGTCCTCATCCACCTTACCGTTTTTGAACGGGGTGATGAGCGCTGGCAGTGATCCGTGAAACATTTTCGCCTCCCTTGACTGTGTCCTGTTTGCACTAACGCTGATTTGATTTGGCTTCAAGCAAGCAATACATGACTTTTTGATCATAATACGTTATGACTCCCGCAAAAATAGAACATTTGTTGAGGCAACATGCGAAGGTTTTCAGTGTCCACCGGACTTCCGGCGGCGTTTTTTTTCGTGTTAATGGCGGCAATTCCCGCCTATTCGCAAACCCCCACGCAAAATGGTGCGGGGTTAGTGGCGACCCTTGCGGAAATCTCTGACGGTGATTTTGTGGCGGCGGCGCGGCTGGCGGCGCGCAATCAGGATCCGATCGCCAAAGAAATCGTGGAATGGTATCGCCTGCGCGAGACAGACGCGAATTTTGCCGATTACGAGGCATTTCTGGCAGCAAATGGCGACTGGCCCGGGCTGGATCGTCTGCGCTATGTCGGGGAAACACAGATCCCGACAAATGTCTCCCCGCAACGTGTGATCGCCTTTTTCAACGGGTCTGAGCCGCAATCCGGCTATGGCGGCCTGATGCTTGCCAAAGCCTTGCGGGCAACGGGCCAGGCGGATGCGGCAAACGCCGAGATTATCCGCGTTTGGACCCGCTATGCGCTGTCACCGGAGGAACAGTCTGCCATTCTGGCCGAATTTTCTGCCACGCTTCGTCCGTTCCACGAAGAACGGCTCGATATGCTGATATGGCGGCAACGGTTGAATGAAGCGCAGCGGATGTTTTCGCTGGTCTCTGCCGAAGCCGTCAAACTGGCGGAGGTTCGCATTGCGCTCCAACGTCAGCAAAACGGCGTCGACGCGATGATCTCTGCGCTGCCCGCAACTTTGCGCAATGACGCTGGTCTGGCGTTTGATCGTTTCCGCTGGCGACGCGAGAAAGGCTATTGGGACAGTGCACAGGAAATGATGGTGGAACGCTCCTCGTCGCTGGAAGCATTGGGCCGTCCCGAATACTGGTCAGATCAACGTCGTACCTATGCCCGTCGTGCCATGCGGCTTGGGGATCACCAGACCGCGTATCTACTGGCTAGTCAGCATTTCCTGCTGCCGGGGAGTGACGACTATAAAGATCTTGAATGGCTCGCAGGATTCATTGCGCTGCGCAAATTGAACGACCCGCAACGCGCCTTGATACATTTCCAGAAATTCCGCGCTGCCGTGGACAGTCCGATCAGCGTCGGGCGCGCCGGCTACTGGCTGGGTCGTACCTACGAGGCCCTGGGGGATCAGGCAAACGCACTGACCTTCTACAGCCTTGCAGCGACCTATCAGACCAGTTTCTACGGTCAGCTAGCCGCCGAACGTGGAGGATTGCCGTCAGATGCCAGCCTGATCGGCCCCAGCGTCCCCGCCGACTGGACCCGCCAACAGTTTCTGGCGAGCGATTCCGTCCGTGCTGCTTTGCTGTTCCATAATGCCGGTCGTGATGACCTGACGCGCTGGTTCCTCGTCCATGCGTCGGAAACCATGACGGTGCCTGAACGCGCGGCGGTGGCGCAGCTGGCGTTCGATATGGATTTGCCGAACACGGCCCTTAAAATCGCAAAAGAGGCGGCCTTTAGCGGCATCGTCATTCCCGAGGCTTATTATCCCCTCACCGATCTGTCCCGTTTTGACAGCCCGGTTGCACCGGAATATCAGATGGCGATCGCCCGGCAGGAAAGTGAATTCCAGCATGATGCGGCCAGCCCCGTCGGTGCGTTGGGTCTGATGCAGGTGATGCCCGCGACCGCAAGGAACGTCGCCAAAGGGTTGGGGATCAGCTATTCGCAGGACCGGCTGGCAAATGACTGGGAATATAACGCGACGCTCGGCACCGCTTATCTGGACGAGATGCTGCGCCGCTATAGCGGGTCAATCATCCTTGCCGCAGCTGCCTATAATGCCGGACCTCACCGGGCGGACCGCTGGATCCGCGATTATGGTGATCCGCGCAGTCCGAATGTGGATGCGGTCGATTGGATCGAAACCATTCCGTTCAACGAGACACGCAATTATGTCATGCGGATCGCGGAATCTGTCTATGTCTACCGGACGCGTATCAGTGGTCAGGTGCAGCCGTTGACCCTGTCGCGGGATCTGAAACTGGGGGGCGGCTCCTAGCCGTTTCCCGTTCACGCCATAGGGTGAAGAGGCTGGACAGGATTACCAGTGCAGCCCCGACGGCGATCCAGATCTCGAACGCTTCGTCGAATATCGTGAATCCGATTATGGATACGAACACCAATTGCAGGAACGAAAAGGGCTGGATGACGGTTGGTGCCGCTGCCTCGTAAGCCTTAATCAGGATGTAATGTCCAATTGCCCCCGTCAGGCACAGCAACAGCATCAGCAGCCAGTCGGTGCCCTGCAAATTCTGCCAGAAAAACGGCCCGATAAAACTGATCGCAACCGCCCCGGCGACCCCGGTCCAGAAAAAGCTGGTTTCTGCTGAATCCTCGCGCGCGACCAACCGGGTCAGCAGCGTGTAAAAGGCGAACATAGCGGCCGCCAGAAGCGGCAATGTTGAGGTCGCCGAGAACACGCCCGCCCCGGGACGCAGAATTATCAGCACACCCGTAAACCCAAGCAGGATCGCCAGCCAGCGTCGCCAGCCGACCCGTTCGCCAAGGATGGCAAAGGACAGGGCCGCAACCATCAGCGGATAGGAGGCAAAAATCGCATGTGTCTCCGCCAGTCCCAGCAGAACAAAGGCCAGAACCATCACGCAGACATCACCAACCAGCAGCAATCCCCGCAAAATCTGCAAAACCGGGCGCGTGGTTTTTGCGACCTGCCGCAACCCGCCTTTACGCCGCGATGAAATGGCGATGACAAAAAGGGCAAAGAACCAATAGCGGATCATCACCACCATCATCACGTTATATTCGCCACCCAGATAGCGCGACAGCCCATCCTGCACCGAAAAGATCACGGTAGATGTGACCATCAGGATAATGCCGAGCCGGTTATTATTCAGGTTCATGCTCGCCAGCCCCGGCACATATGCCGTTTGTGCCCAAATCCGGGTAAACGTTCGACGGTGAATCCCGCGGCCTCCAGCTTGCGCCGGACATGTCCCGCGGCGCTGTAGGTCGCGAAGCTCCCTCCGGGAGCGGTATGATCTGCAACCTCTTGCAGTAGCTGTTCCTCCCACAGTTCCGGGTTCTTCGCCGGGCTGAACCCGTCAAGGAACCACGCGTCAGCCTTGCCCGTCCAGCTTGGCAGAGTTTCGCGGGCATCCCCGATGATCAGATTGAAATTGAGGCTCGGCGCCTGGAAGCTCCGCCCACCGGCATCCAGCAAAGGCTGCGCCAATCCGGCCAGCTCCGGCCAGTTTTGTAGCGCGGTTTCCATCTGGGTCGCGGACATGGGATAGGCTTCGAAACTGGTGAAATGCAGGCATCCCGGCCCTTCCCATGCGGCCCACGCTGCGAGTAAGTTCAAACCGGATCCAAACCCCAGCTCGGCAATATGGAATCCATCCTGATAACGTGCAGGCAGGTCGTTCCCGTTAAGAAACACATGTCGCGTTTCCGCGAGCCCGTCATTCAGGGAAAAATACGGATCGTCAAACCGGAGAGATGTCGGCACCCCGTCCCGCCAGTCCAGCTCTGCCTTTTGCGATCCCTGCGAATTCATGATTTATCCCTGTCAGATTGGCCGACAATGTGCAAAGACCCGGGATATGGCAAACGAAAAACAATCAGTGATTGTGATCGGCGGCGGAATCTTCGGCCTGACCACCGCGTGGTTTTGCGCGAAACACGGATTGTCCGTGACCCTGCTTGAGCGCACAGAGATCGGGTCGGGTGCCAGTGGAGGGCTGATGGGGGCAATGTCGCCCCACGTTCCGGAGCGCTGGAACGAGAAGAAACAATTTCAGTTGGACGCACTGTTAAGCGCCCGGACCTTCTGGTCCGAGGTTGAGGCGATCTCGGGCATCCCGGTAGGGTATGCGCGAAACGGAAGGCTGATCCCGCTTCCCGATGTCCGCAGTCGCGAGCTGGCGCTGGAACGGCAGGACTATCACGCGACCGTCTGGAAAACGGAGGCCGAATGGCGGGTCTCCGACCCCGGTGAAATCACAGCGCATCTGTCCCCTGAAATCTGCGCCGAGGGTGTGGTCACAGAAACGCTGTCGGCACGGATACAGCCCGCGCGGGCCTGTCGGTCTCTGGCGGCGGCGCTGCGACAGAGTGGTGTCGTTATCCACGAAAACTGGCCGGTTGAAGAGGTCGCATCCGGGCAGGTCACTGGCCCGAGGGGCACGCTTCGGACCGACCGGACCGTGATTGCCGCCGGTGTCGAAAGCTTTGATTTTTATAAACAAATTGTCGGGGACAGTATCGGGACCGGGGTCAAGGGCCAGTCGGCCCTGCTGTCCGGTGGCCTGCCGGCAAGCGCTCCTCAAATCTTTGCTGACGGGGTTTATATCATCCCACATGCAGATGGCTCGGTGGCTGTCGGGTCCACCAGTGAACCGTACTGGGATCACCCGTCGGAGACGGACCTGAAACTTGATCGCGTGCTGGAGAAGGCTTCCACCATCTGTCCATCGCTACGAAGCGCAACGGTCCTGCAACGCTGGGCAGGGATCAGACCGCGTGGTCGCAAACCGGATCCGATATTGGGAAGCATCCCCGGACAGCCCGACCTGTTTGTGGCAACCGGCGGGTTCAAGATCGGGTTCGGGATTGCTCATAAATGTGGCGAGGTCGTCGCGGATCTGATCGTGGATCAGCCAACGGATGCACCGACCAGTTATCTGACCGGATGGGAGCAGGGAGTTGTGTCGTGAACGAGGGCGCCTAATCCCTCGACGCGTCGATAGCCGCTTTTGCCTGTTCCAGAATGCGCGCCTGCTGTTCACAATCCATGGAGGACATCAGCAACAGGATCGTATCCAGCACCTGATCATCCTTTCTATCCAGAAATGACGCGACGAGGTTTTCATTCTGTTGATCTATGACGCTCTCGCTGAAGGTTTTTATTGTCATGAGCCGGCGCAACGAACACCCCTGCAACAGCTCCGACAGCTCATGCATGATTTCGTGCTTCTCCTGTGCGACAGTGTCGCCGGACATGACATTTCCCTTTCCTGAATTTCCCGGTACTTAAGTCCTCCCAAAGCATTTTCCAGCCTGTTTTCCGCATTTTCGATATGCGGAAGTGGCATGGCCGGGAATCCGGCCTTGCCGTTTACTGATCCATCAGGAACGAGGCGAAATGCACCAACGCAGCGTTCCAGTTGATGGTGATTTCGTTGGTCGCCCAACTTTCAATATCATCAATATAGCATTTCTGTGCCGCGCACCCTTGTTCAGCAAACAGGCTTTGCGCGACCGGATCCTGAATGTCGGAATTCGGTCCTCCTGAGAGTGACCCTTTGGGCGGGTGGGGTAAATCCGGATTCACCTGGTTGGCAAACCAGCGGGAATGCTGATTTTCGGCGAAATATGTGCCGTATCCCGTGATGTAGGATATATTCAGCGCATTCCGACCCAACAGATAGTCAAATCCTTCGAGCATCGCCTGACGGTAGCGATCCTCGCCCGTCAGATCATAAGCTGTCGCAATCACGATCAGATTCTGCACGATCATATGATTAGATCCCCAGCCATAACGCCCTTCTGCCGGGGCATAGGGGTGGCCGAAAGGTTGGCTGTCCTGAAGTTCCAGATAGGCATCTGCTGCCGTGATGACGGACCGGCGGATAGCGGACAAATCAGCTTCGTCCAAAATCGTTCCGACCGTTGCCAATTGCAACCGTGCGAGCCCGGCGACGTGACCCCAGTCAAACGCGACATCACCAAACACGGGACCATCCCAATGCTGGGATTGCTTCAGTCGGTCCAGATACGCCGCCTCTCCGGTGGTCAGGTATAGCTCCGCTGCGGCCCAGTAGAATTCATCCGACAGATCGGTATCATCATATGGACCACCGCCCATACCGCTGTCGATCGCGGGGGCAAAGACATCCGGCATGGCGTTCGCTGCAACCCACGCCGCCTCCGCAACGCTCAGCAACTTATCCGAGTACGTCTCGTCATGATCAGCAATCAGACGCGATGCCTGCGCTGCTGTCGCCACGAGGTTCAGCGTCGCCGCAGTCGATGGTCGGCGCAGAACACGTTCCTGTTCATCCAGATGCGGAAAAAGAGGCAGTCCGGTCCAGCGCACATCATGGATTTTATGATGCACCAGACCCGCCATCGGCTGGCCTTCGGGGACGATCATTTTTATCATCCATTCCAGCTCCCACCGGACCTCGTCCAGAATATCGGGGATATTGTTGCCGGCTTCGGGAATGGCCATCGCGCCATCTTCCATGGCGGGCAGCGCAGCGCTCGGCAGACGTATCGCCCGTTCGTAAGCGGACAAAAGCTGCGCCACCGATATCCCGCCATTCACAACATATTTGCCGTGATCCCCGGCATCATACCACCCGCCCGTGACATCAAGCCGGTAGTCGCAGGTCCAAGGCTCCCCATAGATCGTTTCGCTATCTTCCGCCGAGGTGCAGCCGACATCCAGATCGCCTTTGTTCAGATCTCCACCATCATGCGTGGACAGATGACCGGCCGGACGGGCATAAGCCTCCCCCGCCAGATCGCCGCGGATTTCGATCCCGGACCTGACAGGATAAAAATACCCGAGCGCATCGGACAAAAGGTCGGCGTAAATGTCAGCGGAAATCGTGAACGGATGGCTTTGATCCGTGCCGACACTCAGTATCAGATTGATTCCAGATGAAGATAGGTCTGTAAAATCAATGACATGAACGGATTCACCGGCCGAGGGATCGTCCCCCATGGGTTGCGATTGCCCGCTTGCCAGAACGGCGCCTGACGCATCCGTAACCTGCCAGTCGAGCGGCGTTTCTGCGTCCGACACAACCGTCGCGATTTTCGGCCCGTCGGGCAGATACCCTACCTGATTGACCCGGACCGATGGCCCGGTATCAGGTGCATATGCCGCCACCGCGACATCGCTGTTGAGCGCAATATTATCCAGACATAGCCGCCAGGGCTTGGTCAGCGATCCGCCAACCTGAAACACGATCTGCGCATTATCCATCGTAACCGGGGATTTGAACCCGGATGTATAGTCCGTTGCCGCCATCGGAACCCGTTCAGTAATGCCAGTGTAGGATGTCCAAGGATCCACTGGCATTTGCACCAACGCGCGGACCGGCCCTTCAGGATCCCCCGATGCGGTGAAGGAAAATTCATACTCCTCCCCGTCGACCAGATTTATGCCGTCCATACCGATAATCGCATCCCACGGGTTAATAGTCCCGGCCGGAACATTGGCGCAAAGCTGACCGTTATCGAGCTCCAACTCCAAATTCTCGGTTCCCCACCAGGCACCGATTGTGTCCTCGAACTGACCATCAGCGATCTGGTTTTCTGCCAGACTTTGTCCGGCAAGGGCGCACATAGCGACCCCGGTGATGGAAATACTTTTGACCAAAGATACGACAGACGGAAATCTGAACATATGTCCCCCTTTTTCAGACTTCTGGTTGATAACAGCTTTGTGGAATTGATCGCGCTGGTCAACCTTGGGTTTATTTTCATCTCACCTATCGCGCGAAAATCTTGGCCCTTCTGTTTCCCATGCGAAAACGCAAGTAAGGTCCTGAATATCCGTTTCCGCCAAATTCTGCTGTATGAAATTTGGTTTGATAGCTATGCTGATCGCCATAAACCACCATGGGTTCCGAATTGACCGACCTCGACACGACAGCCAATCACGCTTGCGACGCGATCCGGGTAGCGCCCCGGCAATCTCGCCGTCGCCTGGTGGCCTTGGTTGGCCCGCCGGCCAGCGGAAAATCCACGCTTGCCGACAGGATCGCAGAGGAATTGACCGCTTCCGGGTGCGAGACCCATATCGTCCCTATGGATGGGTTCCACTTGGATAACCGTATTTTGGATCAGCGCGGTCTGCGGGCGCGAAAAGGGGCACCTGAGACATTTGACAGCAATGGGTTCCTGGCGCTGGTACGTCGCCTCGCAGATACGCCCGAGCTTTACTATCCCCTGTTTGACCGATCCCGGGACATTAGCATTGCGGGCGCGGGATATATCCCGTCCTCATGCGATACGGTGCTTGTTGAGGGGAACTATCTGCTTCTGGATCAACCCGTCTGGCGCGAATTGAATGAGATTTGGGATTTTTCACTGATGCTTTCCCCCGATCCGGACACTCTGCGCACCCGTCTGATCCAACGCTGGATTGACCACGGGTTGTCGCGCGAGGATGCCGTCGCCCGTGCCGAAACCAACGATCTGCCGAACGCGGAGCTAGTGCTGGAACAGTCGCTTCCGGCGAGCCTACAACTCTGACCAGATCGCTGTTTTACCAGAACCATTATCATTTTAACTATTTGGTTGCGGGGGTAGGATTTGAACCTACGACCTTCAGGTTATGAGCCTGACGAGCTACCGGGCTGCTCC
>JBNLBF010000023.1:0-34203 GCA_050302475.1 Paracoccaceae bacterium | reverse complement strand
CCATCTCCAGGATCAGCCTCTTCGCCCAGGCCGAGCTGATCAACACCTTCAACGAACAGGCGGTGATCCGAGGCTCGACCAGCATTCGAACTCTCGATCCGTTCGATCCCTTCGATCTTCACGTTGCCGAAATCCACCTGCGTGCCAAAGGCGGCAGAGGCCAGCAGCGCCAGCTTATGCGCAGCATCAATCCCACCAACGTCCACCGTCGGGTCCGCCTCGGCATAACCCAGCGCCTGCGCGTCTTTCAGCACGTCGGCGTAATCGGCGCCGGTGCCCTCCATAACGGTCAGGATATAGTTACAGGTGCCGTTCATGACGCCCATCACGCGTTCAATCCCGTTCGCCGCCAGCCCTTCGCTCAGCGCCTTCACAATCGGGATGCCGCCAGCAACGGCGGCCTCATAACGCAGCGCCACGCCGTTGGCCTCGGCCAGTTCCGCCAGCGCCTGTCCATGGATCGCCAGCATCGCCTTGTTGGCGGTTACGACATGTTTTCCGGCGCCGAGCGCCGCTTCGGTCACGGCTTTTGCCGGACCATCCTCGCCGCCCATGACCTCGATCACCAGATCAACGTCATCGCGCCGCGCCAGCGCGACGGGATCATCTTCCCACGCATAGCCCGACAGATCGACGCCGCGATCCTTGCTGCGAGACCGCGCCGACACCGCCGTGATCGTCACGCCGCGACCGGTCCGTGCGGTCAGCATGTCGCCATGCGTCTGCACGATTTTCACAATTCCGGTTCCAACAGTGCCAAGTCCGGCAATGCCTAGGCGTAACGGTTCAGTCATATTTACGGCTCCCAAAATCCCCAGCCATCGGGCACGAAACCGCGCGCGAGGGCCATTTTCGTTGTGCGCTCTTCATGGGTCCAGATGGACTCGAATGTAAAGGGCACTTCGGAGACGGAGGCGAGGATTTCCCCATCCTCGCCATCGCCAAGCGCATAGCCGAACGTCGTCAGCACTTTTTCGAACGCAGGCAGGTCTGCGCCCTCCTCGGGCAGGAAGGTCAGGTCCAGCGTGATCACCGCACCTTCCTCCACCGCATCTTCGGTCAGCAGCTGATGCACCGTCGCGGCGGTTTGGGACTGGTGCAATTCCCAGTCCCAACTGTCCTCCAGATCAGACATCCGGCGCGTCCTTGTATTTCGCGATCAGATCATCCGCATTGTCCATGACCTTGCGCACGCCTCGCGCCGCCTGACGGGTGCGGTGTTCGTTTTCAACCAGACCAAGGCGGATATACCCTTCGCCATATTCGCCAAACCCAACGCCGGGGGAGACGGCCACCGCGGCCTCCTGCAGCAGGATTTTTGAAAATGCCATCGACCCGATATCAGCAAATTTTTCCGGCACGGGTGCCCACGCGAACATCGTGGCAGGCGGGGATGGGATATCCCAACCCGCACGCCCAAAACTTTCGACCAGTACATCGCGACGCGATTTGTAGGTCGCACGAATTTCGTCAATGCAATCCGTCGGCCCATTCAGCGCCGCCGCAGCCGCCACCTGAATAGGCGTAAACGCCCCGTAATCCAGATAAGATTTGATCCGCGTCAACGCATCAATCAGCCTCTTATTCCCAACCGCAAATCCCATGCGCCATCCGGGCATAGCATAGGTTTTGGACAGCGAGGTGAACTCCACCGCCACATCTTTCGCCCCCTTCACCTGAAGGATCGAGGGTGGCGGATTGCCGTCAAAATAAATCTCTGAATAGGCCAGATCCGACAGAACCCAAACGCCATGTTTCTTGGCGAATTTGATCAGCTCTTCATAGAAATCCAGATCACACAATTGCGCGGTGGGGTTCGACGGGAATGACACGACCACGGCGACAGGTTTGGGCACCGAATGCACAATCGCGCGTTCCAGATGACGCATATATTCTTCGGGATCGAATACCCCGTCATAAAGCGTCTGGATATGGCGCAATGTGCCACCTGCGATCATGAACCCGTAAGGGTGGATCGGGTAGGAGGGGTTTGGCACCAGCATCACGTCGCCCGGCGCCGTAATCGCCATCGCCAAGTTTGCCAGACCTTCCTTGGACCCCAGCGTCGCAATAACTTCGGTCTCGGGGTCCAGATCGACGCCGAAACGCCGTGCGTAATATCCCGCCTGCGCTTTGCGCAAACCGGGAATACCCTTCGATGACGAATAGCGATGCGTGCGCGGTTTTTGCACAGTTTCGATCAGCTTATCGACGATATGTTTGGGCGTATCCATATCCGGATTGCCCATGCCGAAATCGATGATGTCCATCCCCTCGGCGCGGAACTTCGCCTTCAGGCGGTTCACCTCGGCAAAGACATAGGGTGGCAGACGTTTAATACGGTAAAATTCTTCAGACATTTTCGGTTACCTGAGTTTATTTGAAAGGCGTTATAGGGTCGCGCGGTAAAAAAAGATAGAGGGTTAGCGCCGCGCGATCGCCGCCTCCAATCTCGCTCGATCCCGTGCGGGGATCACGGGCCCCGCCAGCGCCCGGATTTTCGCGCGCAGCCGCGCAACACGACCGGCCAGATTGGTCCCGTCAACCGGTGTGAAATCATCCAGATCGAAATAGGAAACCGGCACCAGCGGCAGATATCCGCGCGCCTCGGCCTCCGGGGACATGCGCAACCCGTAGCGGTCGATATCTTCCTGTGGCGCACAGGCGACCAGCGCGACTGCAAAAAGCAGCGCAGTGACCCCGTTCCAACCTGTCGACCCTGTCCGCATGGCACCTGTCCGGATTCTGATTGCGCCTTTGCTAACCTTGCACAGGCGACAGCGCAAGACGATGAATCCCGTCAGGCGAAAAATCCCCGTCGGCTCGCGAAAAACTGCACAAGACGGCTGGCGCATTGAATTTTCAGGCTGAAACCCCCAAATTCAGTGCAGAAACCTGACGGAGGCACGCATGCCAATAGATAAATTCGCCCTGATCCTGACGATCATCGCCGTGGTGATCTGGGGAGTGGTTATGCTGATCGGATTGGTGGCCTCTGGCCCTGTCGGATGGCTCGGACTCATCGTGATCACCCCCATCGCCTATGTCATCGGCGTGGTCGTCAGCCAACGGCTGAACAACCGTGAAGATGATTATTACGACACAATCGAAAGGTAACTTATGCTGGTCGTCACCACCGATACTATTCCGGGGCAGGAGATTGCCCAGACATTAGGCCTTGTGCGCGGCAACGTGGTCCGCGCCAAACATGTCGGGTCGGACATCGTCGCCGGCCTGCGCAATCTGGTTGGTGGAGAGGTCAACGAATACACCCAGCTAATCTCCGCCGCCCGCGAACAGGCCTTGGATCGGATGATTGACGAGGCCCGCGGCATGGGTGCGGACGCGGTGATCGGGATGCGGTTCACGACCTCGCAAATCGCACAGGGCGGGGCAGAGATTTTGGCGTTTGGGACGGCGGTCAAACTGGCCTAACGCGTCGCCATCATTTCGCGATAGGATTGGGTCACCAGCATATCCGCCGTTAGGTCCAGCGTCTCTGCCATCGCCTCGACCTTGATCGCCCAGTTTTTCAGTGTGTCTGCGTCATCAGTCATCACCGCGACCTCGACGAACGCCCCGAAAGGGCTCACCAGGTCGAGGGTCACGTGAAAATCCTCCAAAAAATACATGTCCCGCGCTTTGCTCAGCCGATCTGTTTCACCATAGCCGAGCGAGGCCAGCAGCTGTTGCGCTGCCGCCAAATCCGGAAGGTCAGTGGAGACGCATTCATCTGCTGAGGGGCCTTTGACGAACCACAAAACGCGGCCAGAGGGTTCCATGGCGCGCAGGACAAGCTGTTTCCCCGCTGCGCTCAGCGCGCCGTCCGGCGTGTCGTAGAAAAAGTCTGTTTCCACATTGTCGCGCATAAACGGCTTGGCGCTAGCCGCGTCCAGCCTCGCCCGTATCACGGCCAGATCAGGCACCTTATATTTCCGCTCCACCTCAAAACGACCGGTGAAATGATCGCCCGGATCACAGAGCATGCCTTTGGTGGTAAGGTCGGATCCTGTCATTTTGGCACCTCCCGCCACGCCCCAGTCTCAATCCCATCAATCGTCCAGTCGCCTACGCGATAGCGCACCAGTCGTAGCGTCGGGAATCCGGCGGCGGCGGTCATGCGGCGGACCTGGCGGTTGCGGCCCTCGCGGATGGTGATTTCCAGCCAGCGGTCGGGAACGGATTTACGAAACCGCACGGGCGGGGTGCGGTCCCAGATGTCGGGGGTGTTCATGAATTGCACATCGGCAGGGGCGGTTTTGCCATCCTTCAGATCAATCCCATCGCGCAAGATTTGCAAGTCGGAGTTCGAGGGATCCCCCTCCACCTGCACCCAGTATGTTTTCGGCATCTTGTGTTTCGGCTCGGCAATCCGCGATTGCAGCCGCCCGTCGTCGGTCAGCACCAACAGCCCCTCGCTATCGCGGTCAAGCCGTCCGGCGGGATAGACACCGGGGACTTTGATGAATTCGGACAGGGTGCGACGCGCCGACCCCTCGGTCCCTTTGTCAGTGAATTGCGACAGGACATCGAAGGGTTTGTTGAACAGGATGATTTTGGTCATGGGGACGGTCTATCGAAATGCTGAGGCAGCGACAATCACCCATTGGGACAAGCCGCAAGGCATGGCCCGCGCCCGATCCTCCCCCCGGGAGGGCGCATTCGCACCCACCCAGGATCGGGAGCTAACCTTGGTAATCCGTCGCCTTACTTGTCCGCATAGAGCGGATATTTATCGCACAGCGCCTTCACCTTGGCGCGCACAGATTCCTCAACGTCGGCATTGCCGTCCTCGCCATTGGCGGCCAGTCCGTCGACAACCTCGACGATCAGATCAGCGATGTGGCGGAAGTCGTCTTCGTTAAAGCCGCGTGTGGTGCCGGCTGGCGTTCCCAAACGGATGCCGGAGGTCACGAACGGTTTTTCCGGATCAAACGGGATGCCGTTTTTGTTCGTGGTGATATGGGCACGACCCAGCGCTTTCTCGGTCGCATTCCCCTTCACGCCTTTCGGGCGCAAGTCGACCAGCAACAGGTGGTTGTCGGTGCCGTTGGTCACGATATCCAACCCACCCTTTTGCAACTGATCCGCCAGCGCCTGTGCGTTGCGCACTATCTGTGACGCATAGGCTTTGAATTCCGGACGCAGCGCTTCACCGAACGCCACAGCCTTCGCTGCGATCACATGCATCAACGGACCGCCCTGCAAGCCCGGGAACACGGCCGAGTTCACTTTCTTCGCGATATCCTCGTGATTGGTCAGGATCATCCCGCCGCGCGGACCGCGCAGGGATTTATGCGTCGTCGTTGTCACCACATGCGCATGCGGCAGGGGCGAGGGGTGCATGCCACCCGCCACCAACCCCGCGATATGAGCCATATCAACCATCAGGTAAGCGCCGATCGAATCCGCAATCTCGCGGAATTTCGCCCAGTCCCAGATGCGGCTATAGGCCGTACCGCCCGCGACGATCAGCTTTGGCTTATGTTCCTGCGCCAGACGCGCTACCTCGTCCATATCCAGATGCTGGTCCTGCTCGCGCACACCGTAGCCGACGACGTTAAACCATTTCCCCGACATATTGACGGGGGAGCCATGCGTCAGGTGCCCACCGGAATTCAGATCCAGCCCCATGAACGTATCGCCCGGCTGCAACAGCGCCAGAAACACCGCCTGGTTCATCTGACTGCCGGAATTGGGCTGCACATTGGCATATTCGCAGTTGAACAGTTCCTTCGCGCGCTCAATAGCCAAATTCTCGGCAATGTCCACAAACTGACAGCCGCCGTAATAACGTTTGCCGGGATAGCCCTCGGCATATTTGTTGGTCAGGACCGAGCCCTGCGCCTCCATCACAGCGGCGGAAACGATATTTTCCGACGCGATCAGTTCGATCTCGTCACGCTGGCGACCCAGCTCCTGATCGATCGCTTTGGCGATGTCGGGATCGCGGGTTGCAAGGCTTTCGGTAAAAAATCCGTTGTCTCGAACATTAAGCATCTGGCTCTCCTGATTGCTGCTCTGGCAGCGGAATATCGGGGTGTGGCGATTCAGAAAAGCCCTAATTCCGGCAAAATGCGTGTTTTACAGCGGCATTCCGGCCCCAAATCGCGACCCCGGTTTCCTGTCGGAAAAATCCGGCGCGAATCCGGACTTGTGTTGGCAGGGCGAAAAAAGCAAACTCCGCGCCATGAAATATAAGAAAATCAGCTTTCTGGCCGCCCGTGGGGAGGATGCCCAAAGCGCGGTCGCTTCATTGCGGGCGAAATACGGGCAAATTGAACCGGCAGAGGCTGACGTGATTGTCGCGCTCGGCGGTGACGGTTTCATGTTGTCGACGCTCCACGAAACGCAGGACTTGCCCGCGCCCGTCTACGGTATGAACCGGGGCACCGTTGGTTTTCTGATGAACGAATATCACGAAGATGATCTTCTGGCCCGATTGGAGGCCGCCGAGCCCGCCAATATCCACCCGCTGGAAATGCGCGCCACCTGCGTCGATGGCAGCCACCATGATGGTCTTGCGATTAACGAGGTCTCGTTGCTGCGTTCCGGCCCGCAGGCCGCAAAACTGCAGATCTCGATCGACGGGCGCGTACGGATGGAGGAACTCGTCGCAGACGGGGCGCTGGTCTGCACGCCTGCCGGATCCACTGCCTATAACTATTCCGCCCACGGGCCGATCCTGCCGATTGATGCGGACATTCTGGCGGTCACAGCCGTGGCTGCCTTTCGCCCCCGGCGCTGGCGGGGCGCGTTGCTGCCGATGGATGCGAATATCCGTTTCAGCGTGCTGGAGCACGAGAAACGCCCGGTGTCGGCTGTTGCGGATTCCAACGAGGTCCGCAACGTCCTGCATGTCGATATCCGCTGCGAACCGAAAATTACCCATACTTTACTGTTCGATCCGGGTCATGGACTTGAAGAACGGCTTATCCGTGAACAGTTTGTATAACAGGAGGGACGGATGAGCTTACCACTTGCACAACAGGCCCGTTGGTGGGGTATAGGACTGGTCATACTGCTGTTCAGCCTGTGGCTGGTCAGCGATGCACTGGCACCGTTTGCACTGGGCGCGGCCATGGCTTATCTGCTGGATCCGTTGGCGGATCGGTTGGAAAGCTGGGGGCTGTCGCGGGTCATGTCGACGGTGATCATCTCGGTCGTTTTTGTGTTTGTCGCGTTCATTTTGTTCATCGCCATTGTGCCCTTGCTACTGGATCAGGCGCAGCAATTGATTACGACGCTTCCTTCGCTGGTGGCGAGTCTGACCGGTTTTCTGGAAGAAAAATTCCCGACATTGTTCGAGGCCGATTCAACCATTCGTCAGGGTCTGGCCGCGTTTCAGGATACGCTGCGCGAAAAAGGCGCGGCGCTGGTGAATGCGGTTCTGTCCTCGTCCCTGAAGGTTGTGGATTTTGTACTGCTGCTCGTGGTTGCGCCGGTGGTCGGGTTCTATCTGCTGCTTGACTGGGACCGGATGATTGCGGTCATCGACAGCTGGCTGCCGCGCGAACATGCCCCCGTCATCCGTCGTCTGGGCGGCGAGATCGGGACGGTTCTGTCCGGGTTCATTCGCGGACAGATGACCGTTGGCCTTATACTTGGTATTTTCTATGCCGTGTCGCTGGCGATTATCGGCGTGCCGTTTGGGATCGTCGTTGGCCTGATGGCAGGGCTGCTGACCTTTATCCCGTATGTGGGCTCCACGTTGGGGGGGATCACCTCCATCGGTCTGGCGCTTTATGCGTTCTGGGGTGACTGGGTCTGGATCATTGCGACCGCCGTGGTGTTCGTGATCGGTCAGGTGGTCGAGGGCAATTTCCTGACCCCCAAACTGGTTGGCGGCTCCGTTGGGTTACACCCTGTCTGGCTGATGTTTGCCTTATATGCGTTTGGCTCGCTGTTTGGGTTCACGGGGTTGCTGATCGCGGTTCCTGCCGCAGCTTGTATTGGCGTGCTGGGGCGGTTTGCGATCCAGAATTATAAGGAAAGCAAGCTTTATCTGGGGCCAGAGGGCACGTCCGAGGAATGAGCATACCCGAGCAACTGGTCTTTGACCTGCCGACCCGTCCGGCGCAGGGGCGCGAGGATTTTTTCGTGGCACCTTCCAACGCGCTGGCGGTGGCAATGCTGGACAAATGGCCCGATTGGGCGACCGGCAAGCTGGCGCTGGTTGGGCCGCGTGCCTCCGGTAAATCGCATCTGGTCGAAGTCTGGGCGGCACAATCAGGCGGCCAAATCATCCCGATTGCTGATCTGGCGAGCACTGATATCGAGGCGCTGACGGCCGCTGGTGCCATCGCGGTGGAGGGGGTGGACGGCACCGCCGATCTACCCAATCAAGCGGCGACTGAAGAAACCCTCTTTCACCTCCACAACACTTTGCAGGCGACCGGTGGCACCTTACTTGTCACCGGCATTGATGCACCCTCACGCTGGCCGATAGCCCTTCCGGACCTCGCCTCGCGCCTCAACGCTGCCGAGGTCGCGACGCTGGAAGCGCCTGACGATACGTTGCTGTCGGTTGTGTTGGTTAAGATGTTTGCCGACCGGCAGATCACCGTGTCACCCGACCTGATCCAATACCTGCTGCCCCGCATTGACCGGTCGTTCGAGGCGGCGCGGCAAATGGTCGAACTGTTGGACCGTGCAGGGCTGTCCAAGAAACGCGCGATCACGCCAAGGCTGGCGGGTGAGGTTCTGAAAGACCTGTAGCTCTTAATCCGCGCCCCGAATCAAGCCGCAGGCGCCGGGCGAGCGCCTGCCCGTCCCGAGGGGCTGGCGCTTTGGCAGCGAAATGCCACGCTCATTGGGAAGATGTAACGGCACCATAAAGTGCCCCAATTCAACCTATCAGCGCCATCCCACGGGCAGGCGCTCGCCCTTACCCATGTTTTGCCTGACTATCCTCCGGCGCTTGCGCGCGATCCTCCATCCCGTAATCCCGCACTACACTCGCCACCCGCAGCCGATAGTCCGCAAACACCCCACCGCGCCCCGCCGACTGAGCGTTACGATGCTTGGTCAGGTTCCGCCAATCCTCCACCGCCTGTTCATCACGAAAGAATGACAGCGACAGCAGCTTGTCCGGATCCGTCAGCGACTGAAAACGTTCCACCGAAATGAACCCGTCCACCTTATGCAGCTCCTCGCGCAGGGATGCGGCGATGTTCAGATACTCACCTTTGTGATCCGGATGCGGGAACACTTCGAATATGACGGCGATCATGTGGCCTCCTTGGTTGAGGCCAGCTTCAGGAATGTCCGATCCTCGCGCAAGATAAACTTCTCGCGCATCGCGAATTCATAATTCTCCCGCCCCAGCGGATCGGCGGCCAGACGGGCGCGATAGGCCTCGTAGGCCGCCAGATTTTCGATGTTGTAAACGCCGTAAGCCAAGGTCGTGGACCCTTCGTGCGGGGCGTAATAACCGATCAGGTCACCCCCACAGCGCGGGATCGCCTCGCCCCAGTTGCGGGCATATTGTTCGAACTGGGATTTCTTGGTCGGGTCGATGTGATAGCGGATGAAACAGGTTAGCATATGGTCTCCTTTTTTTCGCACAGTGCCATATTGCAGGGCAGGGATGGTTCGACTAAGGTCGAACTATGAAAGAAGGCCCAGATATCGCTTTGCTCGGCGCCCTGATCGGTGATCCTGCCCGCGCCAACATGCTGACCGCACTGATGAGCGGCAAAGCCCTGACCGCCACCGAGTTGGCGTCAGAGGCCGGTGTGACCACGCAAACCGCCAGCTCTCACCTGTCGAAACTGGACGGGGCGGGGCTGATTGCTATGCGCAAACAAGGGCGGCACCGGTATTTTACGCTGGCCGACGATGATGTCGGCGCGCTGCTGGAGGCAATGATGGGCCTTGCCGCCAAGCGCGGCCATATCCGCACCCGCACCGGCCCCAAGGATCCGGCGCTGCGCAAGGCGCGGGTCTGTTACAACCATTTGGCGGGTGAAATGGGCGTGCAGATGTTCGACAGCCTGATGGCCGCCGGGTATCTGGTGGAGGGCGAGGATCTGATCCTGACACTGGCCGGAGAGGGCTTCATGACTGACCTTGGCATCGACCTTGATCGCCTGACCTCGCCCCGTCGTCCGTTATGCAAAAGCTGCCTCGACTGGTCGGCGCGACGGTCACATTTGGCAGGCGCGCTGGGGGAGGCGTTGTTAGACCGTTTCATCGACACAGGCTGGGCACTGCGTGATGACGGATCACGCATCGTCAGCTTCACATCGAAGGGCGAGGCCGCCTTTGACAGCTTGTTCCCCATGGCTAAAGCCGCATGAGTCCCGACGACGCAGACCAGCGCCGCGCCGTTGCCCCGGTCATCTGCTATCCAACCGACACATTGCCGCAGCCCGATCTGGCGCTCTACCAAGCCGCACGGCAATCAGCGCACCTGATCGACACCGTGATCGTTCAACCGCGAGAGGCCGCGTGTTTCCGCGTCCCTGCTGGCCATTTCTTTCGCATCTCCTGCCAGCACGGTTCGCAGGTTGGGGATCTGAACCTGTGGAATGCTAGCGACCTGTCCGAGCGTTTCTACTCCGGCAAAACCCGCGCGCTGCATGGGACGCATCTGACAACGGGTGACCGCATGTGGTCCAGCCACCCGCATCTCCGGCCCATGGCGACGATCACGACGGATACGCTGGATTGGTATGGAATCGACGCCTTTGGCGGATCGGTGCATGACGTGATCGGCACACGCTGCGATCCCTATACGCATCATTTGCTGACAGGCGATCACTACCACCATTGCTGTCATTCGAACCTGACCAACGCACTGGCGGCGGAACTGGGTGTCGGGTTTGCCGAGGCGGAACCCCATGTCCATGATGTCCTCAACGTTTTTATGTGTACCGGCTTCACCCGTGACACCGGGCAATATTTCATGAAAGCCTCCCCCGCGCGGGTTGGCGATTACATCGAATTCTTTGCCGAGATTGATCTGCTGGGCGCGCTATCCGCCTGTCCCGGCGGGGATTGCAGCGCAGAACATTCCAGCGATGTTGCAGCCTGCTATCCCCTGACGGTGGAGGTGTTTGCGCCCGCAAAGGGTGCCTTGGAAGGCTGGATATCCCCACCTGTGAACGGATATCAACACCCGGCCTGAGCATTTTCAATTTTGAACACTTACCGTTCACGGCGTCGCCCACTCGATCAGGAAGAACGCCTCCCCCCGTCACGCCCAAAACTCCCTGTTGGCAAATCCGGCTTTTCCTGCAAACCTGTTCAGCAATGGAACAAGCGGGTAACCCATGACAGACCTGTCGCGTGTCGGAATTGTGGATGTCGGATCAAACTCCGTCCGGCTGGTGGTTTTCGATGGGATGTCACGCTCGCCTGCCTATTTCTACAACGAAAAGGTGCTCTGCGGTCTGGGCGCCGGGCTGGCCGATACCGGCAAGCTCAACCCCGAGGGACGCGTGCGGGCGCTCGCCGCGCTGCATCGGTTCACCAAACTGGCCGAAGGGATGGGCATTCCGCACCTGACAGGCGTTGCCACAGCCGCCGTGCGCGAGGCGTCGGACGGGTCGAAATTTGTCGATCAGGTACTGGCGGAAACCGGCCTGGATCTGCAAATCGCCACCGGCAACGAAGAGGCGCATTTATCCGCCAAAGGCGTCCTGCTCGGCTGGCCGCAAACGACAGGGCTGGTCTGTGACATCGGCGGCGCGTCGATGGAGCTGGCGCGGCTGGATCACGGGCAGATCGGGGCGTCGGAGACTTCTCCGCTCGGACCGCTGAAGCTGGCGGATTTTCACGGCGATGTTACGGCGCTTGGGAACCATATTCAGGCAGAGGTCGACACACTCCTGTCCGCCGTTGGGCCGGGCGCGGAACGGCTGTTCCTGGTTGGCGGGTCGTGGCGGGCGCTGGCGCGGCTGGACATGGTGCGCCGGGACTATCCGTTTCATGTGCTGCACGAATACAGGCTGACCCCGGAAGACCTGCAGAAAACCCTCAAATGGATCGGTCAAAAACCGATGGAGGAGCTGCTGACCCTCACGGACACCTCGCCGGAACGGATACGTCTTGTGCCAATGGCGGCGCGGGTGCTCTCGCATCTGGCCGACAGTCTGACGCCAGGTGAAATCGTGATTTCGTCATACGGTCTGCGTGAGGGGATGCTCTATGACCAGATGCCGGAATCCATGCGCAGGCTGGACCCGCTGATCGAAGCCTGTCGGCATATGGAGGCCGCCAACGCCCGTTTCCCCGGCTTTGGCCGTGTGCTGTTCGAATGGCTTCGCCCGCTTTACCGCGAGCGCAGCGAAAATGACAAACGCCTGATCCTGGCGGCATGTTTATTGCATGATACCAGCTGGCAGGCGCATCCCGACTATCGCGCAGAGATGTGTTTTGAATCGATCACCCGCGCAAATCTGGGCGGGATCACCCATGAACAGCGCCTGTTTCTGGGGCTTGCGATCCTCAGCCGATACAAAAACGCCGGCTATGCGGGGCTGAGCGATGCGATCATGGCATTGCTGGACCCTGACGCGATCACCGATGCGGTGCGGCTGGGCAAGGCGATGCGGCTGGGGGCGATGATATCCGGGGATCAGGCAGAGCTGATGGACTACACCTCGATCAATATCGAAGGGGGAAATCTGGTGCTGGAAATGCGTGGCCCGGCGCGGGAGTTGAGTGGTGAAGTTGTCGAAAAACGGGTGCAATCGCTGGCCGGACAGATGGGGCTGGAGCCGGAGCTGCGCCTGCTTTGAGGCGGGACGCAACCACCGCGTCCGTGCCTGCCGTTAGTGAAACGGGATAGCCTTGATGGACACTGGGTCCTTCACGCCTTCGGCATATTCTTTCATATAGTGATACGTATCCGCCACGGAGTCGCTTAACCACATCTCCCACCGTTGCAGGCGCGAGACATTGTGCATTACGGTCTGCACCCGCATCTGGGTACCACCTTTTTTGGCTTTGAAAGTAATGCTGTTCACCTCAACCGGCTCGTCCGCGTCGGTGGTGAAAATGGTGCGCGTTTCGGACTGGCCCGGGACGCTGTCGGTGATGTCGACCGTATAGCCATACCCGTCATCCGGCGTGTCATCCTTGCTGTAAGGGTTTTTCATCACGACGAAATAGCGGTTCGGGGTCAGGTCATCGAAATCAATCCGTCGAAGCGAACGGTCGAGCGGATCCTCGGTATTCTCGATATGGATGGCCTCGAACGCATCCTCGGGCTGGGCATCGATCCAGACCCGTTTCCGGGTCTTGAACGGTCTCGCCGCTGGAGCATCGATCCGGCGTTTCCTCAGCGCCGCCAGTCCGATCAGGATGACAAAGGCCAGCACGACGAAAATGACGATGGATGTAAAGCTCATCGCGTTCCAGATGCTGGCCGGATCGCGCCCCATCAGGCGTGAGACGACGGCAAGGATCAGCAGTGCCACGGATGACGCCGCCGCCGCGCCCAGCAGCCGGAGCCAACTGCGCGGGAACAGGATGTTGAGACCGCCGACCACTGCGGCGCTGAACAGAACGATAATGATCTGCCCCGCGATACCAAGATCGGCAGAAGGACGCGCAATCCAATACCAAAGCTCCAGTCCCGCAACCAGCAGGAGGACGCCAAGCACAATCGTCCGACGCAGCCGGAAGAGGCGGTAGATATATTTATTTTGCAGGTATTTCTGCATATCAGTCCCCGTTAAGGCTCTGAAAATAGCGCCGGAATTGCGTTACGGCAAGCTGGTTCAAAACGGATCGTGCGAAATCCGCACATTGTCGACCAGCAGCACCGCCGCCTCGCCGGTGGCGGTGATCCCAACTTCCAGCGCGTTGAGGATCGAGTTGGCAGCCGGTAGGGTCTGGATTGGACCTTCGACCACCTTCACCCCGTCCTGCCAGATTTCGGCGTATCCGTTATCATCATCCAGCAACAGATGAACCTTCAGGGTAAACCACTCGCCGCGCGGTACAGCGACATCGCGTTGGCGGAGTTTCGGTTTCAGAAAATGCTTCAGTTCCAGTTGCAGGAATTCGCCATCACTTAGGAATACCCTCGGACCGGGGCTCTGGTTGCGCCCGCGCTCCTGAAAATCAACCAGCGTGAAGGGTGTGCCCTCGGCGAGCAGATAGTCCGCGCTGAACCACAAGTCATCACCTTTGACGAACCACAGGCTGTCATTCTGGATCATGGATTTGGAGGTCACCATACCCTCGCCTGGGGCAACGGCGGTGAAGCGAGCGACGCCATCTACGGCCTCAATCCGGTTATCAATGAAATCGGCCCCGTCTAAAATGGCGACCCGCAGGCGGTGGTAGTCATCGACCGTTTGCGCCGATGGGGACTGGATATTCATGCTGGTCCACAACCCCTCACCAAACCATTGGCGGAAATCCGGGTTGGTGAAATCATGGTGGAAATCGCGGTAGAGGAAACCGCGGTCATCGCCGACCTCGACAAGAAGCCTGCGTCCAAAATCTTCAAGGATTGTTACATCGTTGCGAAACGGTCCGGCGGTGGCAGCGGTGGTGCACAGGATCAGCAGGGCGGTCAAAAGACGCATACCGAACATCTGGCGATTTTCAGAGGATTTGCAAGAGAGGTTTAAAACTGGAAACGGCCCGCATTACGCGAGCCGCCCATCTACTCCCTTAGACTTGAGCCATAAACTCTTAGCCCTTGTCGATACCGTGTCCGTCGTTTTCAAGCAGCCATCTGATTTCGACTGAGCAGAGTAAAACAGGATTCGTGACTCGTTTCAATTATCTTTTTCGTTTGCCGTATTTCATTTTTTGACTGAATTAATATCGACTTGATCTTGTGGTCCGCAATCGTCAAACGTCTAGGGGTAGGGAGGGCGGATAACCGATGGTTGACCTAACGGCAGATTGTTCCCGCTGCGACGCGCTGTGTTGCGTCGCGATGGCGTTTGATGAAGGCGAGATGTTCGGCTTTGACAAGCCTGCCGGATCGCCCTGCAAACATCTGAAGGGCAAACGGTGTGGCATTTATCCGGTGCTGGAGGACGAGGGGTTCAAAGGCTGCCTGCAATATGACTGCCTCGGCGCCGGGCAGCGGGTGGTGCAGGAAATGTTCAAAGGCCGCAGCTGGCGGGACGATCAGGACACAGCCAACGACCTGTTCGAAGCGTTCCGGATCATGCGCCTGATCCACCAGTGGCTGGAACTGATGGAAGCCGCCGTCGATCTACCACTGAACGCGGACCAGGAAGAGGCGCTGGAGGCGCTCTATGCCCGCCTGCAACTGCCCGAGGATTATGATCTGGACACGCTGATTGCACTGGAACGCTCGGGTATCGGGCGGGAGGTGCAGTCCTATTTCCGCTCGCTTGCTGATGTGGTGCGCCGCTAGGCCATTGCACGGGCCTCAACCATCGCTTATTCAGACGCGAGTTTAACCGGAGTTTACTATGCGTCTGAGCCGATATTTTCTGCCTGTTCTGAAAGAAACACCTGCGGAGGCAACAATCGCCAGCCATCGCCTGATGCTGCGTGCCGGAATGATCCGGCAGGCATCGGCGGGGATATATTCGTGGTTGCCGCTGGGCTTCAAAGTGCTGCGCCGTCTGGAGCAGATCGTTCACGAGGAACAGCAGAAAGCCGGACATATCCCGATGCTGATGCCAACGGTTCAGTCGGCGGATCTGTGGCGTGAAAGTGGGCGCTATGATGATTACGGGCAGGAGATGCTTCGCATCACCGACCGCCATGATCGCGACATGCTGTATGGTCCGACAAACGAGGAGCTGATCACCGACATTTTCCGCAACTCGGTGGCGTCATATAAAGAGTTGCCGCTGACGCTGTATCACATCCAGTGGAAATTCCGCGACGAGGTTCGGCCTCGGTTCGGGGTGATGCGCGGACGCGAATTCCTGATGAAAGACGGCTATAATTTCGACCTGACCAAAGAGGACGCGCTGCATGCCTATAACCGCCATCTGGTCAGCTATCTGCGTACCTATGAACGCATGGGCTTGAAGGCGATCCCGATGCGGGCCGATGGCGGACCGATTGGCGGGGATTATACGCATGAATTTCTGGTGCTGGCCGACACGGGCGAGAGCGAGGTTTTCTATGACAGCGAAGTCACGGACCTGACCTTCGGCGACCGCGAGATTGATTTTGACAGTGTGGAACAGTGTCAGGCGGTGTTGGAGGAATTTACCTCTCGCTATGCCCGCACGGATGAAACGCATGACGAAGCGCTGTTTGAAAAAGTGCCCACGGAACGTCGCCGGACGGCGCGCGGAATCGAAGTTGGGCAGATCTTCTACTTCGGCACCAAATATTCCGATGCGATGAATGCGGCTGTGTCCTCGCCTGATGGTAGCAAAGTACCGGTGCATATGGGATCGCACGGGATCGGGGTGTCGCGGCTTGTGGGCGCGTTGATCGAGGCGAACCATGACGAGAACGGGATTATCTGGCCGGAAAGTGTAGCGCCGTTCAAAGTCGGTATCGTGAATCTGCGTCAGGGAGACGGGGCAACCGATACGGCGTGTGAGAACCTCTATGGTCAACTGACTGCCGCTGGATTGGACCCGCTTTATGATGATCGCGACGAACGCGCCGGTGGCAAATTCGCCACGATGGACCTGATCGGCGTGCCGTGGCGCATCACTGTTGGTCCTCGGGGTTTGCAAAACGGTGTGGTTGAGCTTACCTCTAGACGCACAGGCGAGACCGAGGAAATGTCGCCAGAGGCGGCACTGGCCAAGGTCACAGAGATTTACGCCGGGCTGTAGCCCGGGTGATTGGGGGTATTGAACCCCCTCACACCCGGGACGCTGGCGCGTCGGGAGGGCGGAGATGGCACGGATTGCAGCAACGGTCGGGGCGATTGCACTGGGGGTGGGATCATCCCAGTTCCCCGAATTTTCCCAACAATATGAACAACGGTTAGGAGGCGCGGTTGATGAGCTGCGCATCATCACCACGCAATTCGACAGTAGCGCCGCGCGCGCCGGACTGACGCGGGACGAAGCCCTGCAGGATTATTCCGGCACCGAATTCCTGGCGCTGCGTGGCGAGGATATGCGCGGCACGTTCGACAGGCTGGAGAAGCTGGAAGAGGATCTTGCGCTGTTGCAGAATTCGTCCGCCGCCGAAAAGATCGCCAACCTTCCCGCCATGATGGACAGCCAGATCGCCATGCGCGCCTGGGAGAATTTTGAACCCGCGGTGCCCGTGACCTCCGAAGGGGCGGCGTTTGCCGTCATGGGGGGCGTGGCCGGGTTTGCCGGGGTCGGTGGCCTCGCCAGCCTGTTTGGACGTCGGCGGAGGAAATCTGCGTGAGCAAGTCCGGCGCGGGGGCATTCTCCGCCTATGAATGGTCGATAGCGTGGCGATACCTGCGCGCCAAACGCGCCGAGGGTGGCGTGTCGGTGATGACATGGATTTCGCTGATCGGCATCGCGCTGGCCGTCTGGGCGCTGATCGCGACGATGGCGGTGCGCACCGGCTTTCGCGAGGATTTCACCGATACCATCTTAGGCGCGAATGCCCATGTCAGCATCTACACGTCCGCGAGTCCGGCGTTGGGCGGAACCGGTGGGTTCGAGGATTATACCGAGACCGCCGACCGCGTGGCGGAAGTTGACGGCGTCACCCGTGTCGCCCCGATCATCCGGGCGCAGGTTATGGCGTCGGCCAACCGAAAAAACACCGGCGTTGAAGTGTTTGGCGAAACCTATGAAGACATGCTGACTGTGCCGCTGGTGGCCGAGCCGGAGAATTTTTCCGGCACGCTGGAGGCGTATGAAAACGGCGTTGCCATCGGGTCCGGAATAGCGCGGGAACTAGGGCTGCGGGTGGGTGATTTCATCACGTTGACCTCCCCCGATGGAGTCAAAACCCCGTTTGGCACGGCGCCCCGGATCAATGATTACGAGGTTGTTTATATCTTCCAAGTCGGGCGATCCGATATCGACCGCACCCGCATCTATATGCCCTTCGCCGAAGCGCAAAGCTATTTCAACCGCGAGGGGCTGGCGGATGAGCTGGAGGTGTTTGTCGAGAACCCGGATCAGGTCGAAGCGATGAACTTCGCATTGATGCAGGCCGCGGGGGAACGCACGTTGGTCTGGACGTGGAAGGACAGTTCCGGCGGTTTCCTGCGTGCGCTGGAAGTCGAGGAAAACGTGATGTTTGTCCTTCTGTCGATCCTTGTCCTGATTGCGACGATGAATATTATTTCCGGCCTGATCATGCTGGTGAAGAACAAAACCCGCGACATCGGAATCCTGCGCACAATGGGCCTGTCGCGCGGGGCGATCATGCGGGTGTTTTTCCTGTCCGGATCGCTGATCGGGGTCGTTGGCACGATCTTTGGCGTGATCTTTGGTTGCCTGTTCGCCATCTATATCGACCAGATTTTCGCCTTTGTGGACGGGCTGATGGGCGGCGGCGTTTGGGATCCGAATGTCCGCTACCTCTCGCGATTGCCGGCGACATTGCGACTGGAGGACGTGATGAAAGCCGTCACCCTGTCGCTGGGCCTGTCCTTTGTCGTGACGATCATCCCAGCCTGGCGCGCCGCGCGGATGAACCCGGTGGAGGCGTTACGCAATGAGTAACGCGCTGGAACTGGTCGATGTGGTGAAAACCTTCAATCCCGGGAAACCGAACGAGGTGCGGGTGCTGGAAGGCGTCAACCTGACTCTGGCGGCAGGCGAGGTTGTAGCGCTGGTCGCGCCCTCGGGTGCCGGAAAATCGACGCTGCTGCATGTCGCGGGTCTGCTGGATACGGCCGACAGTGGTGAAGTGCGGATCAACGGCGAGAACCTCGCCGGGAAGCCGGATCGGGTGCGCACGGGGCTGCGGCGGAACAATGTGGGCTTCGTCTATCAGTTCCACCATCTGCTGCCGGAATTCACCGCGCTGGAAAATGTTGTCCTGCCGCAACTGGCGGCGGGGGTGGCGAAATCCGCGGCGCGGGAGCGGGCGGTGATGCTGTTGGAAAAGGTGGGGCTGAAGGATCGCGTGACCCACAAACCCACCGAACTGTCAGGCGGCGAGCAACAGCGCGTCGCGTTCTGCCGGGCACTGGCGAATGCACCGCGGGTGCTGCTGGCGGATGAGCCGACGGGGAACCTCGACCCCGACACGTCTGAGGTGGTGTTTGATGTGCTGCTGGAGCTGGTGCGGGATACCGGGATGGCGGCGCTGATAGCGACCCATAACCACGCGCTGGCGGAGCGGATGGACCGGGTTCTGCGGATGGATCATGGGAAGGTGGGGTGATGTTGAACCAATATGTTGAGGCACTATGAAATACCCAACTATCGACGCCTATAACAACGAGAGCTCGCCCGAAGACAGGCAAGTTTTTGTCGAACTTCGCACTGAAATTGACAGGGGCTTCCCCGACGCCGAAAGCAAAATCTGGCATGGGCATCCGGTCTGGTTTCTGGAAGACAACCCCATTGTTGGCTACGGTAAGCTCAAGGATTGCGTGCGCGTTCTGTTCTGGAGCGGACAGTCCTTTTCGACACCGGGGCTGTCGCCAGAAGGTAAGTTCAAAGCTGCAGGAGTCCGGTTCACCTCTGCCGATCAAATTGACCGTGATCTCTTTCAGAAATGGTTGGTGGAATCCCGGGACATCCGGTGGGACTATAAGAATATCGTCAAGCGCAAAGGGCGCTTGGAGCGGTTGTTCTGAACGCTAAACGGATTCACCTGAACATAAAGTTTGCCCCAACCCCAATTCCATGTTTGACTAAAACGACTCGAACAAGAGCAAACAGGGAAGGGAGAGCCCATGACTGCCGAACCGAGTTTCCGCGAGTCCGTTGACCTTATGTTCAACCGTGCCGCCGACAAGATGGATTTGTCGCCCGGCCTTCGCGAAAAAATCCGCGTTTGTAATTCAACTTATACCGTCCGGTTCGGCGTGCGCCTGCGCGGCGAGATCGTGACCTTTACCGGCTATCGCTCCGTCCATTCGGAACATTTCGAACCGGTGAAGGGGGGCTTGCGTTTCAGCCTCGACGTCCATCAGGACGAGGTGGAGGCGCTCGCCGCGCTGATGACCTATAAATGTGCGCTGGTGCAGACGCCGTTTGGGGGCTCCAAGGGGGGCCTGTGCGTTGATCCCCGTGCCTGGGAGCCGCACGAGATGGAACGCATCACGCGGCGCTTCGCCTATGAATTGGCGAAACGTGACCTGATCGATCCGGCGCAGAACGTTCCGGCCCCCGACATGGGCACGGGGGAGCGCGAGATGGCGTGGATTGTTGACGAATACCGTCGCATGAACACGACAGACATCAACGCCGCCGCCTGTGTGACCGGTAAACCGCTGAATGCGGGCGGGATTCAGGGGCGCGTCGAGGCCACCGGGCGCGGCGTGCAATATGCGCTCCGCGAGTTTTTCCGCCATCCGGAAGATGCGGCCAAGGCCGGGCTGACCGGCACGCTTGATGGGAAAGAAGTGATTGTTCAGGGCCTCGGCAACGTGGGCTATCACGCGGCGAAATTTGTCTCCGAAGACGATGGCGCGCTGGTCACCGGTGTAATCGAACGCGACGGGGCGATTGTGAACCCCGACGGGATCAATATCGACATCCTGAAAGAACACATCATCGAAACCGGTGGGGTGAAAGGCTTTAAGGGGGGGCAATATGTGGCGGATGGCACGACCATTCTGGAAATGGATTGCGACATCCTGATCCCGGCTGCGATGGAAGGGGTGATTAACCTGACCAACGCGCGCGACGTGAAAGCCGCCCTGATTATCGAGGCGGCGAACGGGCCGATCACCGCCGGCGCGGACGAGATTTTGCGCGAGAAGGGCGTGGTGATCATTCCCGATATGTATGCCAATGCAGGCGGGGTTACCGTGTCCTATTTCGAATGGGTGAAGAACCTCTCGCATATCCGGTTCGGCCGGATGCAACGGCGGCAGGAGGAGTCACGACATCAGCTGCTGATCGACGAGTTGGAACGGCTCGACCGGCATCTGGGGGACGCCTGGTCGATGAGCCCAAGTTTCAAACAACAATATCTGCGTGGTGCCGGGGAGCTGGAATTGGTGCGCTCGGGTCTGGATGACACTATGCGGGAGGCTTATCAGTCCATGCGCGAGGTCTGGCATGGCCGCGAGGATGTCGATGATTTGCGGGTGGCGGCCTATCTGGTGTCGATCGACCGGATTTCGCAAAGCTACACCTCCAAAGGTCTGTAATGCGCTGGCTCCTACCTCTGCTCTTAGCCTTCCCCGCCATGGCGGAGGAGGCGGAGTACGGGTCGGTCTGGCTGACCGGGCTGGCGCGGGACAGTTGGCCGCTCAATCCGCCCGGCGAACAGTTCGCCATGGTCTGCAATGTGAACGGGCCGGACGAATATCTGTCGGTGCGCGCGGGGCCGGGGACGGAATATGAAATTCGTCGGAACCTGAAACGCCTCGCCATCCTGACGGTGGATACACGCCAGCGTCAGGGGCATTGGGTGAAGGTGGTCACGGCGCAGCGGAACACGGATACGGAGGGGAACGATATCCTGTTCAAAGACCTCCATGTCGAAGGCTGGGCGCATGACGGGTATATGTGCGATTTCGTTCACTGAGAGGTGATCTGAGCCGCTGGCATTTCCGTATCCAATGATTAGATTAGCAGCGTAACTAAGGAGCCATTGCCATGACCTTCCGCCCGGTAAAATCTGAAAAACTCGCCCAACCGACGATGGAGGGGGCCGGGGTTTTTCTACACCGCGCATTTGGCTTCCATGATCCCAAGGCGCTGGACCCGTTCCTGCTGTTCGATGATTTCCGTAATGATGATCCGGATTTCTACCGCGACGGTTTTCCGTGGCACCCGCATCGCGGAATCGAGACAATCACCTATGTGCTGGAAGGCACGGTGGAGCATGGCGACAGCTTGGGCAACAAGGGCACGCTGGGGCCGGGGTCGGTTCAGTGGATGACGGCAGGGTCCGGGATCATGCATCAGGAGATGCCGAAGGGAAACAAGAATGGACAGATGCATGGGTTTCAGCTCTGGGCGAACCTGCCCTCCAGCCTGAAGATGACGGCGCCACGCTATCAGGATATTTCGGGCGATGACATTCCTGAGGTGATCGATGATGACGGCACGCGGGTGCGGGTCATCATTGGGGATTTCTGGGGCAAGAAAGGCCCGGTCGACGGGATTGCGGCGGACCCGCAATATCTGGATATTTCCGTGCCACCCAACACGACGAAATCCTTCAAGGTCGATATGTATCGCCATGTGTTTGCCTATATCTTTGCAGGCGCGGGGACATTCCGCGATGCGTCGAAACCCTATGGCGTGCGCGTCGAAAAAGAGGTTGCGGGTGAGGAGATCAACATCCGCGACATGTCGGGCAACCGCACGCTGGTGCAGTTTGACACGGGGGATGAGGTCACGGTGACCTCTGGCCCCGAGGGCATCCGCTTCCTGCTAGTCTCCGGCAAACCGCTGGAAGAGCCGGTGGCGTGGCACGGGCCGATTGTGATGAACACTCAGGCCGAGTTGCGTCAGGCGATGGCGGATTTGCGGAACGGGACGTTTATCAAGTCACAGCATTAAGTGATAGAGGTTGCACGTGCGGCATTTGACTGTGCCGCACGTATAGGCCGACTTGCACGTTTATTTTGTTTCGATTTTCGCCACGTCAGGCGCGTGATCTGCCAGCGCTTTAATCGCCTGTTTCCATATTCCATCAGCGGGGTTCAGTGACGATCGCAGATATGCCGCGATCATCCGCAGGACGGTTTCCAGCCGGTCGGGGTCCTCGTCACCCGTTTCTTTTGCGTCATACCCTGCGATTCCACCCAGCCCGTGCTGTGCGCCAAGCATCGTCAAAAGATGGGTTGCGCCGGGTCCATCCTCGAACGCAGCGCGATACCATTCCGGACCTTTGACCGTCATAAACGGATTGACGTCTGCATCCCCGACTACCACCAGTGATGGTGTGCTGAGGTGCGTGTAATCCGGGTTAAGTTCCGAAAAATTCTCTCGTACAAAGTCGCTGAGGTTATCCCCGCCGCGCCCGGGAGGGGTTAACAGAACGCCGGCTTTTATCCGTGGCTCTAGCATGTTCACATCCTGATCTGCGGCAACCTTGGGGTCGCTTAGCCGTGCGCCCAGCAACATCCCCACCGTCTGACCGCCCATGGAATGCCCAACCGCTGCAATACGGTCGTGATCAAGCCGCCCTGACAGCAAGGGAATGTCGCGTTCGATTTGCGCAAGCGCGTCAATGATATGTGTCATTTCCTGCACGCGCAGGCGCCAAAACAGCGGCGCACCCGGCTGGTCGTGGGGAACTCCGGCGACTTTGGAATTGGCATGGGTGGGTTGAATAACCACGAAACCCTGCGCGGCAAGAAAATTGGCGAGCGGGGCGTAGCCGTCTTTTGATGGCAAATAGAGCGAGGGGCCATCGCCATGCGACAGCAGAACAATGGGAAGCTTTTGCCCCTTTATGGGTGCCGTGATGCGAAGCTCTAGCGCATGATCCTTGAACGGAACGGTGAGGGAAACAGGGTTGATTGATATGGTTTGAACGGGGTCATTGGCCGGTAGATGTTTGGCCTTGTCGATAAGGTTATTCATTTTGTCTCCGAAAATTCTTGTGGATGGGCGCGCCAATCGGTAAGTAATTGGAACGTCGTTCCGTTTATATGTGGAACGGTGTTCCGTTTGTCAATGGTGTGGGATCAGGAAAGGTGAAATCGTGGCGGTGACTGATAAGAAAACGGGAAAATCGGCGAAGGACCGGATGCTGAGAGCTGATGCAAAGCAGAATGAAGATGCCGTGTTAAACGCCGCCAAAGACATTTTCTTAACGCAGGGCGTTGACGTACCTGTGCGTGATATTGCCGATAAGGCGGGGGTTGGCGTCGCCACGCTTTACCGGCGGTTTCCCAAACGGTCAGATTTGATTGCCGCCGTGTTTCGCAACGAAATCGAAGCCTGCGTCGATACAGCGAAGCAGTTGGCAGAGGAACATCAGCCTGCCGATGCGGTGGAGCTTTGGCTGAAAGCTTATTCGTCCTTTATGGTGACCAAAAAGGGGCTGTCAGCCGCGCTGCATTCGGGGGATCCGGCCTATGCCGATCTTCCGGGCTATTTCAGGTCACGGTTCGAACCGGTTCTGGCGGATATGTTGCACGAAGCCGCCGCAGCGGGGGATATGCGGGCGGATATCGACGCGTTTGATCTGTTGCGGGCCGTGGGCAATCTGACGATGGCTGGTGGGCCTGATGGTACGGATCATGCCGCAAGGATGGTCGATCTGCTGGTCCGAGGGCTGCGGGCGCAGGATTAGGCGATCCGGTTCGGCGTCATGTAGCGGTTCAGCTCGGCAGAGCCGAAGCTGGCGTTCGACCATTCATCAACCGGAAGGTCCAGAACCGTTGTAGCGGCGGTGGGGTATTTCTTGAACGTTTCATGCGCGGGGGGCGGGTCGACGCGCATGGCGCTGGCCATCGCGCCGATGGTGGGCTGGTGGCCGAGGATCAGAACGCGATCGCCGATGGCCGTCTCGCGGATCACGGCCAGCATATCCTCGGGCGCTGCGGAATAGAGGCGAGGCTCGAAATGGACCGGTGGCGGGGCCGGGAAACATTTCGCGACGATCTCCCATGTCTCGGCACAGCGGGCGGCGTTGGAGACGATGGCGTGATCGGGGATCAATCCCTCATCCGCCATCCATTTGCCCATCCATGCAGCGGCGTCGATGCCGCGTTCGGACAGTTTACGGTCGATATCTCGGGCCTCGGCATCGTCCCAGGACGATTTGGCGTGCCGCATCAAAATCAGTTGTTTCATCTCACCCCCTGTGGAAGGCGCGCATATGCAGCGCCGATTGCGCCGCCTGACGTCTGCCCTGTCCCACCGGGCAGGATCGCCGCACCGCGCATCCTGTTTGGATGCAGTCCTGACCTGCCGCGCTGTCCAAGTATTCGTGACAGGCGGGCACATCATAGGCTGCGTCTGTCAACGCTGCGACAGGGCAGGCGGAAAGGCAAGGTTTTTCGACGCAGGTATCACACGGGTTCGGGCCGGGTGGCGGCAGCTTGCGCATGTCGGGATAGCGGATCGCCCCGCGGAAGGAGGCGAACAGGCCGCGAGTTTCGTGGACCAGCAACGGGACGGGGGCCATGTGGAATGACCCGCTGTCTAGCGCCCATTGGATGAATGGGTGATAGGGCGGGCCGCCAAAGGGGAAGATTGGCTCTGCGCCCTCGGTTTCGGCGATTTGGGTGATCACGCGGGTGGACCAGCGGTCAATCGGGTTGGGCTGCCCGTCCCTGTATTCCGGCGATTGCGTGAAGATGTCCCAGAAAGTGGGTTCGTCCGGCCCGATCAGCAGTAGCGTGCCATCGTCATGCAGACCGCCAAGGATCATCAGGCCGTGGTTTGCCAGCTGCTCGTCCAGCGTCATTTCTTGGCGAACGGCAGTTTGAGGGACCAGAGCAGGTTCGCCGGTTTGTCGTCCTGCCATTGCAGGCCGACAGTCATGCCGTCATGCCCGTCCTTGGGTTGCGGGATATAGGTGCGGAACAGGCGGTCCCAGATCGATAGGGAGAAACCGTAGTTGCTGTCATGCTCGCTACGATGCACGGAATGATGCACCCGGTGCATGTCCGGGGTGATGATGAACAGCCGCAGGATCGCGTCGGTGCGCGGCGAGAGTTTGATATTCGCATGGTTGAACATGGCGGTGCCGTTCAAAATGATCTCGAACAATATCACCGCCAGCGTGGCGGGGCCGAGCAGGTAGACGAGGCCGATTTTCAGCAGCATCGACAGCGCAATTTCGACGGGGTGGAAGCGGATGGCGGTTGTGACGTCCATATCGCGGTCGGCGTGATGCACGCGGTGCAGCCGCCAGAGGATCGGGATTTTGTGGGTGATCAGATGTTGCAGCCAGATAGCGAAATCAAAGATCAGGATGGCGAGCACAATCTCGACCCAAGACGGCCAGCCGAGGCGGTTGAACAGGCCCCAGCCCTGCGCCCCAGCATCCAGCGCCGCGCCAACGGCCAGCGCGGGCAGGACGAAAGCCATGAGGTTCAGGGTCACCGTATCGAGGATCGATATCCCCCAATTCGCGAACCAGCGCCGTTTACGGGTTTCCACGCGGACGCGGCGGGGCAGCAGGGCTTCGACACTCGCGAAAAGGGCGAACAGACCAAGAAACACGCCGAAGCGGATGAGGGTTTCGTTTTCCATACCCCATACCTAGCGCCGGATGCGCCCGGCGCAAAGGGGGTGCGTCAACGGATCACGCGGACGTCAGGCGCGGATGATCGATCCCGCACCATGTTCGGTAAACAGCTCCAGCAGGCAGGCATTCGGCGCACGACCGTCGAGGATCACCACCGCACGAACCCCGCCGGCAATCGCGTTCAGTGCGGTTTGGGTTTTCGGGATCATGCCGCCGGCAATCACGCCGTCGTCGGTCATCTTGCGGACATTCTCCGCGTTGAGTTCTGTCACCACATTCCCGTCCGCATCTTTTACGCCCGACACATCGGTCAGCAGCAACAGGCGATCCGCCTTCAGACCGGCTGCGATAGCGCCCGCCGCATCGTCGCCATTGACGTTATAACTCTCGCCACCCTCGCCAACACCGATGGGGGCAATGACGGGGATCAGGTCGCTGTCCATAAATGTGTTGAGGACGCCGGGATTGACCTTTACCGGTTCGCCGACAAAGCCCAGATCAGGCTCGGCTTTTTTACAGATCATGAGATTGGCGTCCTTGCCGGACAGGCCCACGGCCTTGCCGCCCTGCTTGTTGATCGCCGCCACGATGCGTTTGTTGACATGGCCGGACAGGACCATCTCGACGACTTTCATCGTGGCTTCGTCCGTGATCCGCTTGCCGTTCACGAATTCCGATTTCACCTGCAACTGGTCGAGCATTTCATTGATCATTGGCCCGCCGCCATGGACGACGACTGGGTTGATATTGACCTGCTTCATCAGAACGATGTCCCGCGCGAATTCATCCATCGCGGTGTCGTCCCCCATGGCGTGGCCGCCAAATTTGATCACCACCGTCGCGCCGTCATAGCGTTGCAGATAGGGCAGCGCCTCGGACAGGGTTCTGGCAGTGGCGATCCAGTCGCGGTTCATATCTCTGATCTCCATGGCGGCACCTTTGGTGGATTTTCGCCCTTTTAGACGGGATTTCGGAAAAACCCAATAGGGCGCGGCACTTGCGCGATCTTGGGAGGCATGGCTAGACTTGTCCGATGACCATTCTAAGGACAGAGAGATTGCTGCTGCGCCCCGCAGAGGACGGTGACGAGGTCGGCCTGCACCGCGCTTTCTCGGACCCTGAGGCGATGCGGTATTGGAGCACACTGCCCCATACCGACTTGGCCCAGACCCGACATTTCGTCGAGGGGATGATCCGGCTGAAACCCGAGGATGGCGCGGAGTTCATCGTCGAAAAGGACGGCGAGGTCATCGGCAAGGCGGGCTTCTGGCGCTGGCCGGAGATCGGGTTCATCTTTGCGCGCGAATATTGGGGACAGGGGCTGGCGAGTGAGGCCGTCAGTGCCGTGTTAGACCATGGATTTCGCGAGCGTGGTTTACAGGAGGTTGTCGCGGACGTGGACCCGAACAATGCGGCCTCGATTGGGCTACTGACGAAGCTGGGGTTCGTGGAAACGAGGCGGGAGGCGCGGACGTTGCAGATTGGGGAGGATTGGTTTGATAGCGTATATTTTGGGCTGAGGAATCCGCAAGTATAGACCCTTTTTCAAACCCGAAGACAGGAACCGATCCCTGCCATACAGATTCTATACCCGACCCCGGGGATTGCGGCAAGTCACCAACCTCGGGCCATAACGTCCCCATGATTCGTGTCATGAGAGGAGCAACAATCTATGACAACCGTTCCATCGCAATTCGCACGACAGTATTTCCACGGCACCCGGGCTGATCTTGACCTCGGTGATGAGATCGTTGTGGGACATCGTTCGAACTTCAGGCCGGAGAAGCCACTTGCGTGGGTCTATTTCACGGGCACGCTGGACGCGGCGGTATGGGGGGCCGAATTGTCGCTTGGTGAAGGAACGGGGCGAATATATGTCGTGGAACCGACCGGGGCGTTCGAGGATGACCCGAACCTGACAGACATGAAGTTTCCCGGCAATCCAACGCAATCCTATCGGTCGCGTGATCCGTTGAGGATTGTCGGGGAAGTGACAAAATGGCGAGGTCATTCAGAGGAACAGATCGCGCAAATGAAAGCTGGTCTGGCGCGATCTATTGCGGCGGGGACTGCCACGATTATCGACTAGGTGAGAGAGGTATTGCGGCCTTGGGATTACTCCATCGTCGCAATCACTGCCCGCAGCGTATCCAGCCCCTCACCCTTTTCCGACGAGGTCAGGATGATCTCGGGGTAGGCCGCTGGGTGTTTGGCGAGGACTTTGCGGGTGGCCTCCAGCGCTTTGTCCAGATCACCCTTTTTCGGTTTGTCAGCCTTCGTCATCACCACCTGAAAGGTCACGGCGGCGCTGTCGAGCAGGGACATGATTTCTTCGTCCACCGCTTTTGCACCATGGCGGCTATCAACCAGCAGGAAAACGCGGCGCAGGGTTACGCGGCCTTGCAGGTAGGCTTTCAGCAGCGCCTGCCATTTTTGCACGACCGCGACCGGCGCGTTGGCAAAGCCGTAGCCGGGGAGGTCCACCAGATAGATGTCGCCCAGCGTAAAATAGTTGATTTCCTGCGTGCGCCCCGGCGTATTCGACGCCCGCGCCAGAGCCTTGCGGCCTGTCAGGGCGTTGATCAAAGTCGATTTGCCGACGTTGGATCGCCCGGCAAAGCAGACCTCCAGCCTATCCGCATCTGGCAGGCCGTCCATGGCGACGACGCCTTTCAGGAAATCGGAGGCTCCGGCGAACAGTTTGCGCCCCGACTCGCGGGCGAAATCGTCGGGGGTTTCGGCGATGGGGAAGGGTTGGGTCATGCGCTTACCTTATCGCCGATACGGATCGGGCCACTTTCGATGACCTCGGCCACGACGCCAAAATCCTGATGGTCATATTCGCGTTCCAGCGTGCCGAGCGTATCCATATCGCTGATCCCTGTGTCGGGGTTCACGGTCGTCGCCACGCAGCGGGTGATCGGTTCGGCCACGCGCAACCGCGCCCCGCCGATGGAGATTTCCTGTCCGATCCAGTCGAATTCGGCCCAGGGCGTAAATCCGTCGATCCAGATATTGCCGCGGAACCGCTCGCGTGCCAACGGTTTGCCGATGTGCCCCGACAGCTCAGCCAGCGAGCTGTCCGACAGGATCGACACCCACGGCATGCCGCGATCAGTCATGCCCTGCTTGGTCGCCTTGATCAGCCGCACAGGTTTGGCGCGTTTCGGATCACATAGCTGCGCGACCCAAGCGACAACGCGCGCGGCGTCTTCCGGGGCATCGGGGGACACGAACAGCGGTTCAATGTCCGGATGCCACAGTTCCAGCCGGGCGGATTTCAGTTTGGCTTTGACCGCCATCAGACGTGCGGAACTGGCGCCGCGCACGAAATTCATACATTTGCCCCAGCCGTCAGCAGGGTCGTAATTCGATGCTTCGTGCATCACCGCCCAAAGACGATCGCCGGGCATGGTTTGCCCGGCGGTCAGGGATACGTGATCCAGCGGCTCAACCCCGATCGCTTTGATCGGATGCCGGTAAAGGGCGGTCAACACCCCCATCAATCAGCCGCGGGGCGTTTCAGGATGTTGCCCAGAATGTCCGGTTTCACCCCGTTCAAGCGCATGATTGAATATTGCTGGATGAAGGTAATCGTGTTGTTGGCCACCCAGTAGATCACCAGCCCGACTGCAAACCGGCCCAGCATGAACATGAACACCCATGGCAACCATGCAAAGATCATTGCCTGAGTCTTGTCTGCGGGGGCCGGGTTCAGTTTCTGCTGCAGCCACATGGTGATCCCCATCAGGATCGGGAACACGCCGATGGAAATGATCGCCGGTGCCCAGCTGACATCGTAAGGCAGAAGGCCGAACAGGTTCAGCCAGCTCGTCGGGTCAGGTGCTGACAGATCTTTGATCCAGCCGATGAACGGGGCGTGACGCATTTCGATGGTCACGAACAGCACTTTATAGAGCGAGAAGAAGATCGGGATCTGCAACAGGATCGGCAGACAGCCTGACATCGGATTGACCTTTTCCTTGCGGTAAAGCTCCATCATCTCCTGTTGCAGCTTCTGGCGGTCGTCACCGGCGCGCTCTTTCAGCTTTTCCAGTTCGGGCTGAAGCTTCTTCATCTTCGACATGGAAACGAAGGATTTGTAGGCCAGTGGGAACAGCACCGCCTTGACCAGCAGCGTCAGCGCGATGATTGACCAGCCCATATTGCCGATAATGCCATTGAGGAAGTTCAGCAGGCTGGCAATCGGTTTGGTTATCAAGAAGAACCAGCCCCAATCGATCGAGTCGATGAAATGATCCACGCCGCCATTGTCCTGATAGTCACGAATGACGTTCAGTTCCTTCGCGCCCGCGAACAGCTGCGTTGTGGTGGTGGCGGTTTGCCCTGCGGCCACATTGACAACCGGCAGGCGCATATCCGTCTGATAGGTGTCGGTCCCGGGGACATATTTCGAGATGGAGGCGAATGCCTGTCCTGTCTCCGGGATCAGCGTCGTCATCCAGTATTTGTCGGTCATCCCGATCCAGCCGGAGTTCTGCACATCCACGCGGTCGACATTGCCGCCCTCGGCCGCAACGGCGTCCTGATCGGGCATGTCTTTATAGGCGATCTCTTCCAGCTCCCCATCGTGAAAGCGGATCACACCCTCGTGCAACAGGTAGAAGCCCAACGTATCGGGCTCGCCCTTGCGGGCGATGATGCCATAGGGGAACATGCTGACGTCAGCCTCTGTCGCGTTTTCGACGGACTGAGTGATCGTGAACATGTAGTCTTCATCAACCGAAATCGTGCGGCGGAAGATCAGGCCTTCACCATTGTCCCAGACCAGCGTGATCGGGCTGTCAGCGGTCAGTGTGTCACCTGATTCCAGCTGCCATTCCGTCAGCGCACCGGGCAGCAATGCCGGGTCCAGTCCGCCGGCAGCCCCCCAGCCATAAACAGCGTAGTAAGGATCACCCGACGAGGCAGGCGACAGCAGCGTGAATTTTTCGGACGGGTCATTCAGGCGAACATTATATTCCGTCAGATGCAGATCATCGATCCGCCCCCCCAGAAGCGAAATCGAACCCTGCAGATGAGACGTCAGGATCGGTACGCGAACGGTTTCGGACAGGGCTGCCTCGCGCTGTTCCTCGGGCGACAGCGCAATCGCCGGGGCGGTGGCGACCTGTGTTTCGCCAGCGGCGGGAACCGGGGCGACGCCGTTGGGATCCACTTCCGCCGTGGTGGGCGGGGTCAGCGGTTCCTCGGGCTGGGCAGGGGGAAACAGAAAAGACCATCCAACTAGCACCATAAGGCTTAGCACGATGGCGAGAACCATGTTCTTATTCTGATCGTCCATTACTCACTCCGGTCGGAAAATTGTCAGAGAGCCTTCAACAGATGTCAGGCGCAAAGGTCAAGGTGAATCCGGCGCGTCCAAATCTCGCGTCAGCCCTTGAAAGTCGAAAATATTCGGGTCCAGCAGGTGGCTGGGGTTAATATTCGTCAACGCCTTGAACATCACCTGACGGCGGCCGGGGGAGTTTGCCTCCCATTGGTTGAGGAGCTGCTTGACCTGCTGGCGCTGCAATCCGTCCTGTGATCCGCACAGGTCACAGGGGATAATCGGGTAGTTCATGGCTTTGGCGAATTTCTCGCAATCCTCTTCCGCGACATATGCCAGCGGGCGGTAAACATAGAGGTCCCCCTCGTCATTCACCAGCTTGGGCGGCATGGTCGCGAGCTTCCCGCCATGGAACAGCGACATGAAGAAGGTTTCCAGCATATCATCGCGGTGATGGCCGAGCACAACGGCCGAGCAACCTTCCTCCCGCGCGATCCGGTACAGATGCCCGCGGCGCAGACGAGAGCACAGGGCGCAGAAGGTACGGTTCTCGGGGATTTTGTCCATGACGATGGAATAGGTGTCGCGATATTCGATCCGGTGCGGGACTTTCATCTTTTCCAGAAATTCCGGCAAGACGGTCTGGGGAAAGCCCGGCTGCCCCTGATCCAGATTGCAGGCGAGGATGTCCACCGGCAGCAGTCCGCGCCATTGCAGTTCAGTAAGCGCGGCAAGCAGCGTGTAGCTGTCCTTCCCGCCGGACAGACAGACCAACCACTTCGCCCCGCGTTCGATCATGCCGTACGCCTCGATCGCCTCGCGCGTCTGGCGAATGATCCGCTTGCGCAGTTTCTTGAAACTGGTGGAGGAGGGCGCGCCCTCGAACAGCGGATGGATTTCGGTTTCGTCTAGCATACAAGCCTTATCGAGTCGGCGCGGGTTCCGGGGAGATATAATGGGTTCGGGCGGAGATTCAAATTGGGAAAGATCCGAGCGATGATGTTCTGGCAACCTCGCCTCGCTTTGGGAGGGTGGGATTAGGAACCATCAGAGCCTATCTTTCTTTGAGTGTCCCGCCGATACGTGTATCATTTTGGGCATCTGTAAGAACGGCGCGCGACCGCGCGACTAAGCGCGTGCTATAATAAGGAACCCAATTTGAAGAATTTCATTTTTGCAGCCGGACGTTTCCTAATTGGGTCTTCGCTGACTATCGTGTTCGCACTCGTCGGTATTTCGTCGGCGAAGGCAGAGAACCCAGAAGAGTTTCAGCCATACAAAATAGCGGGGCAAGTCCGTGAGGTGACTGCTTCTGGACTAATTGTTCTAACTGCATCGCGACACGGCTCCGTATCGAATATTCCGATCCGACTTTGGAAGCTCTGGTTTCTCGGCCCTACGCAACCATCTATCGCCGGGAGTACCTGGGAGGTCTCGTGTCTAGTTTTGTATGAAACACAAGAATATCGGGTTGCAGATTGCTACATAGCATATAAGCGCTCCGGCCCACCAGGTAGTGAGCCGATAGAGGACCAGATCATATCCTACCGGGAGCTTCTTTGGGGAAATGGTCAGGCAATCTTGGGGTGCTCAATGGAAAATTTGGAGCACGCGCCGATTGTCACAAGCGACCGAACATACGATTGCCGGAAAGAGACATATGATGGCTTAATTGGTGGGAAAGATTCCCAATACTAGTGGAGCACCCAACCTACAAATGTAAGCAACTTAACCCTAATTCGGCAATATAGCGTCTACAGGGGTGTTACTTTTGACTTGGAAACCATCGAGATCAATTTCGGCCACATATAGTAAACCATCAGTATCCCGATAAGATAACAGGACAAGGGACTCTCCCTTGCTGATAATCATTGTCGTGTTGGCAACACCTGTGAGCAGTTCCGTGAGCTGGCTACCATCCAATCGCGATATTGCTAGTGATTTTGCATCGCTTTCAGACAATCGGTCGTCATTGTTCGTATCGCGCGTCACTAATGTGTATAGATGCGCGAAAACGGGTTCATTTTCTACCGGAATATTTTCGTAAAGATTTGTACGAGAGAGTATCAATTGGTCATGCCCGTCGAACACCCAACGGCTTTCACCGGTTTCGATATCGAATAAAAGGTAATTGACAGTATTTTCTGTAGACTTGCCGGAGCTGAAATTTAAATCGAATTCTTGCAGCATCGTAAGTGGGTAACGGATGGTTTGATTTTCTGCAGAATAAGACCCAGATCCAAGTCGATATTTAACGACAACGTCACCGCTTTCGTCTTGGGCAATATTTACAACGTTTCGCGCGTTCCGTGTGCGAGTGATTTCGGAGAATATTTCGTAGCTGACTAGCAACATTATCCCAATCGCTAGAACAGCGCCTATTGCAATCACAATTGCATTAAAGTTCCAAATGTATCGAAATAATTTTCTTGATTTCATCATATCCTCAAATTCAAAAATGTGACCTCTGATAAGCGTATTCAAATGTATCGGCCAAAGTCCACAAATGTGTACTTTGGAAGAAATATTAACAAAGATAGAAGACAAAGAATTCTATTTTTGTGTATCTTCGTTCTCCGGCACCGGATCATACCCATGCCCACCCCAAGGGTGGCAACTCAGCACACGCTTCGCTGCCAGATAGGTCCCTTTCACGCCGCCATGTTTCTCCAACGCTTCCATCGCGTAGGCTGAGCATGTCGGCTGATACC
>JBNLBF010000022.1:0-34242 GCA_050302475.1 Paracoccaceae bacterium | reverse complement strand
TACGAAGCATCCAGCGCTTTCTGAATGTCCGGTTCTGACGCGATAATCTGCGACCAGGTTTCCAGTTCTTCCAGCAATTCCGTGATTGGTGGTGGTTCTAGTTTGTTCCTGTCAGCTGCACCAAAGACCTTTTGTCTAAAGGCAATTCTTTCCCAAATCAGGATCCCGACTGCGCACATAAACTGAAGCGATTCCAGCGCCTCGGACCTGGGCCCGTTTGAACCGCTCGATATCTGCGAGTCGGATCGGCGAAATACAGTCATATTCAAATCTATCATTGTATTCGCCCAAGCCACACTTTAGGGTTGAAGGAACCAATAACAAACTGTCTAATAGGATATGTCTAAAGTAATAGGTTTAGATAGAATTCTCTCTAAACTGGACGCATTTTCACCCAAAGGTTATTTCGTCGGTCTGCATATTCGTTTCGCGTCTCCGTTAATCATGTTCCAAACCTACGCTCAGGAATGGACGGATAAATACACGGAGAATGGATACGCGCTTCGGGATCCGATGGTTGCTTGGGGGTTTAGTGAAGACGGAGCCATCCGTTGGAGTGAGATCACTTTACCAGATACGTTCAACATAATGGGAGAAGCGAGGGACCACGGACTGAAATATGGCGTGGCTGTTTCCTGTGGGCCACTGAATTCACGGACCATTGCAGCTTGCGCCCGGGATGATCGGGAATATGAGAATGACGAAATGTCTGCGATCAGCAAGATCGTATTGGATTTGCATCAAGCCTCGGAGCCGCCTGAGGATTTGACGCAAGCGCAGAAGGAAGCCCTCCGGTTGATTGCTGATGGTGACCGTTATGCAGCTGCTGCTGCTAAGCTGGGAATATCTGAAAGCGCGCTGAAAGCCCGACTGAATTCCGCCAGAACACGACTGATGGCGCGAACTACAGCTGAAGCTATTCAACGTGCAAAGGACTATAAGCTGATTTAACGGTTTAAATCTCCGGCAGGGTGAAATTCTTATTTCAACCAACCAAGCTGGAGTGCACACTATGCCGGTAACGACAACATTATCTTTCACCAACCTTCACACGCATGGCGATCTTTTTGCCAACCTACTTCGCGCGAGACGGGAAACTTTCATCGTACAGAATAAATGGGACCTGCCAGAGGCAGACGGGATGGAGTATGATCAATACGACACGCCTGCCAGCCGTTGGATCGCGGTACATGAATTCGGCGAGGTTCTGGCGGGTATCCGTCTGACCCCGACGACGGCGCGATGCGGGATATATTCCTATATGATCCGCGATGCGCAACGGGGGTTGTTGGACTCGATTCCAAGCGATTTGTTGGATTTCGAAGCCCCCGTTGCCCCGCATATCTGGGAATCCTCGCGCGTGTTTGTGTCGAAAAACGTGCCATCGAACATGCGGATGCGCGTGCAGGCCGATTTGATGCAGGAAATGATCAATGCCTCGCGCACCTTCGGGGCGACGCAGGTATTGGGTCTGGTGCCCGCCGTCTGGTCACGCTGGATTGGACGCTTGGGGCTGGATGCTGAGCCGGCGGGTCCAGTGATGGAGATTGACGGCGTTAACACGCAGGTCGCACAGATGTTCCTGACCAACAACCTGCACTAGCAGTTACCTGAAAGTGCCCTGTTTCCCTTGCCAACCACCTGTCCTATGTAAGGGAAAACGGAGGGCATATGATCGAGGGTATCGAGTTTCTGGACGATGAAACGCGTCCTATAGCGGAAAAACTGGATGTCCAGCCACATCAGAAAGTGGCTGGGCGACACCTGCGCATGATCCACAGCCATTATAAAGGCAACATGGATCAGTTGCGCGATTACCTAGATCAGGTGCGTGCGGGTGAGGGGTCAGTTTCCGCGTTAAAGGATATGGCCGAGGGTCTTCCGATTCTGGAAAACTATCGCCGGTTCGGGAACCTGTGCGGGCAGCATTGCCGCGCCATCGAGATGCACCACATGATCGAAGACCAGGCGATTTTTCCAAACCTGCTGGACAAACCGAACGGGTTGAAGGCGGTTGCGGAGCGGCTGATAGCCGAGCACAAGATCGTGCACGCCCTGCTGGAAAAGCTGATTGAACGGATCGTAGCGTTGTTTGATGACACATCCAAAGAAAGCTTCGATGCCGTGGTTGAGGTATACGACACGTTGGAACGGGTGTTGCTATCGCATTTCGGCTATGAGGAAGACCAGATTGGTGACGCGCTGGGATATTATAATATCGGGGTTTAGCCGCGCCACGGTAGCGCCCGCACAGCCTCCTCAATAACATCACACCCCCAGCCGGGGCGGTCAGGGATCGTCATTTGGCCGTTTTTGACTTCGGGCGCGTGGGTAAAGAAATCACCGCGCCAGGGGATGTCTTCGACCTCGAATTCCATGATTTTCAGGTTGGGGACAGCGGCGGCAAAATGGCCGCTGATATGGTCGCCAAGATAGCCATAGAAATTGTGGGGCGCGACGTTGAGTTCATAGGTTTCTGCCATCAGGGCGATTTTGTAGCTTTCCAGAAAACCATTCCAGACCACATCCACCACGGCCACATCCATTGCGTAGTTTTCAAAGAAGGGGCGATATTCGCGGCGGTGATACAGGCTCTCGCCGCCCACGACCGGGGTGGTGGTCCGTTCTTTCAGCCGCGCCATAGCGTGGGTGTCGTACATGTCGAGTTCCGCCCAATACAGGTCCCATTTCTCCAGCGTGCGCAGGATTTGGGTGAAGCCTTCCAGTTTGAAATTGAAATTCAGGTCTACCATGACGTCGATGTCTGCACCGGCCTTGATGGCCTCGACCTGGCGCTCAAGAGCGTTGAACATGTCCTTGTTGGGGTTTAGCGCCGGATAGCCGGGACCAACGCCATGGCCTGGGGACCAGCCGGTGAACCCATCCGGCGTTTGGCGGAAGATATTCATTTTGACGGCGGGGAAGCCTTCGTCCTTGGCGCGGGCGGCCAGTTCGGAAATGTCGGCAAAGCTTCGCACCGGGGGCAGGGCGACGGCGTCGGGGTGGTTGATGCGCGGGCCGCAGAAATGGGTCCAATAGACAGGGACTGTGTCGCGGACCTTGCCGCCAAACAAGGCCGACACGGAAACCCCGGCGGCTTTCGCGGCTACATCCAATAGGGCATTCGCTACTGCACCCCTCGCGTGTGCTGCGATCCCCGAGGGCACAGGGATGGTTTTTCGATCACAGATCGCCATACACCATTCAACCCGCGTCGGGTCCTGTCCGATCAATAAGGTGCCCAGCCGATCTATTGCGGCACTTGTGCCCATATTGCCGACCGCCTCGGTATATTCCGACCAGCCCGTAATACCTTCGTCGGTCGAAACCTTGACGAAGGACAGCGGCCGCCATCCGCCATCGGCATGCAGGGTTTCAAGCGCGGTGATTTTCATGAACTTCCCTTTTTATTCAATTGGCTCCGTGACCGTTTCTTGCGCGGGATCGCGAACCACCCTAGACTCTTAACGGAGAGGTGTCGCATGACCATTTACACTATTGCCGCGTTTATTATTCTAGGTTTGGCCTTCATTTTCTGGGCGTATCTTATGTTCTCAACCCTTTTCATGCTGCGCAAACGGGCCGAGGCAAAGACGGGTAAGACTTTTCCGGGGCCGTATTCCTCTCTCAAGGAGTTCTGGCATTTTGCTAAGGCAGACGCGGACAAGAAACGTAGGAACCTCCTGATATTGGCGACGCTGACGGTATTTGGAGCGACCTTTCTGTCGATGTTTGTTAATCTCTCAGGCTAGTTCCGCCCGCAGCAACCGTGCTCCGGCACCAAGGGCGGCAAGTTTGCCCTTCGCAACCTCCATCGGCAGGGGTGCGAGGCCACAATTGGTGCAGGCAACGATCTGTTCGACGGGCAGATATTTCATCGCTTCGCGCAGGACAGCGGCCACCTGTTCGGGTGTTTCGACCTCGCGACTGGCCACGTCGATGGATCCAACCAGAACTTCCTTGTCCTTTAGCAAGCCAATTAGCGAGATCGGCACCTTGGAATTCGCACATTCCAACGAGACCTGCTGGATGTTCGACCTATTAAGTGCGGGGAAAAACTCTTCGTACTGCCGCCACTCGGACCCCAGCGTTTCCTTCCAGTCGATATTTTCCTGTATGCCGTAGCCGTAACAGATATGGACGGCGGTTTTGCATTTCAGCCCTTCGATGGCGCGGTTTAGGCAGTCAACACCCCATGTCGCCGCTTCCTTGGTGAAGGCATTGAACGCTGGTTCGTCAAACTGGATGACATCAACGCCAATCGCTTCCAGTTCTTTCGCCTCGTCATTCAGAATCTCGGCAAAGGCCATCGCCATATCGGGGCGGGTGTCATAATGCGCATTGGCAATCGTGTCGCAGATTGTCATCGGGCCGGGCAGGGTGAATTTCAGTTGCCCTGTGGCCACGGACCGACAGAACCGCGCGGCATCGCCATGGACCGAACCTTTGCGCCGGACCTTAGACGTCACGGTTGGCACCTGCGCGTCATAGCGATCGTTGCGGATGCCCATCGTGGTTATCAGATTCCAGTCGATGCCTTCGATATCCTCCAGAAAGCCGTGGACGAAATGTTTACGGAATTGTTCGCCGTCCGACACAATATCGATGCCAACGCTTTCCTGATATTCGATCCAGTCACGCGCCGATTTCTGCTGAGCCTCGACCAGCGCGGCGCCTTCATGTTTCCACGCAGCCCAGAGTTTTTCCGGTTCGGCGAGCCAATCCGGTTTTGGCAGGCTGCCGGCGATGGTTGTTGGTATCATGTTCCCTCCCTAATCGACCGAGATGCCGATTTCGGCACATAGTCCTTTCAGATACTCCATCCCCGCGACGGTTTCTGCAACAAATTCGTCAGAGGCTGTTGGGTTCGGCTGTCCAACAGTCGTGTTGCGACCACGCGCGACACCCGGCACGTCCTCCAATTCAATGGAAATCACGCCATCAAAGCCGACATCCTTCAGCGCCTGCAACATCGCCCGCCAGTCGATTTTACCCATGCCGGGACGCCAGTGAACATTGGTCACCGCGTCATTGTCCGAGGCATGGCAATGTTTGATCCGGCTCCCAAGTCGATAAATCGAATGGTTCGGGAAATCGCCAACCGGGAAAGTGTGACTGGGGTCGAAATTCACGCCAAGCGCCGGGTGATCGACCTGTTCCAGCAACCGCAATGCACCGTCGGTGTTGGCGACATAGCGGGCCGGATGTGGTTCAATGGTCATATCCACACCAGCATCACCGCAAATGACCGCGCATTCCCGTACCGCATCGACATAGTCGCGATAGTTCTGATCCCAATCCAACCCACCGGGAATATCCGCTCCGTAGCGCTGCACTAGCGGCTTGGACACGATCCGGGGAAATTCTGCCCCATCCTTGAATCCAAACCCGTGCGAAGAGACCATGTTGATGATCGGTGCTCCGAGCTCCACCCCCACCTCGGTCGCGCGCTTCCAGTGATCCACAGATGCCTGTCTTTGCGCTGCATCAGGATGCGACAACGCTTGTGGTGTCGACACGAACTGCGACAGGGCTAACCCCTCACCGTCAATCAAACTGCGAAGGTTTTTAACAGTGTCCTTGGTGTAATAACTGTTCAGCGTATCAACGTTCCACGCGATCAGCTCGAACGCTTTGAACCCATTTGCTGCAATCCGTTTGATCGCTGGGTCATATGGCGGATCCCATTGGAATGGCCAGATTGAAGCCCCGAATTTCATGATGTCCTCCCTTTTTCATGTTTGGCGCCCCAAACGCCAGAGTATCCACATGAACATGAATGGCAGTATATGCGTATTAACGATAATCACAATCGCAAATCCCAGAAACGGTGATAGCCAGGCCAGCAGCCAAAGGGTCCTTGCTAGATCCGGATTAGTGAAGCCAAATAACCGTTCAGGTTCACGATGCCATAATGCCAACATTAACTGGAACATAATCAGATCATAAAGAAACAGGTATGGCAGGATAAGCCCGGTTCCGAGCACAAACCAGCTGAACAGACCACGCGCACTGTTCCGACAAGGTGACCAGGCGCGAACCAAAAGGACAATGGTGATAGCCATGTATATCGCGTGGAGGGAATAGGCGGGAAAGGTCGAAAGCCCCCATAACCGTCCCTGAATAAAACCTGTCGGCATCATGTAGAGCAGGATGCCGTCCCACGTTTCAGCGACAGCACGTTGCTGTGGGGCAGTGACCTTGAAAAAACTGATCCAGGGGGCGGTGCCATATCTGTAGACGGTCGCTGCGAGGATAAGCAGAAAAATACCCCCACCAAAGAGGAGCGTCCGATATTGCCGCGAAGCGATGAGCATCGGCAGGGCAAGAGCCCCCAGATGTGGTTTGACGGTCGCCGCTGCCCAGGCCAGCCCTGCACGAAAAGGGGTCTTTGCCTGCATAGAAAAAATTGCCAGAGCGAGGAAGGCGCAAAGGTAAAATCCATTTTGCCCCGCGAATATATTCCATGCCCCCGCTGGGCTGAAACAAATCAGCAGGCCCCAGATCCAGTTTAATCCGGTCGCGCGAACCGCCAGTAGCAACAACGCAACACCGCCTGCGTGCCATAGAAAATAAGCCAATGCATAAGGTAGACGCGACAGAACTTCAGCGACCCAGAACATGGTCGGAGGGTAAGACCAGTAGTGAATTGAGTAGTCCGTCCCGATCCAATTAGTGAGCGACTGATGATATGCGGAGGCATCGAATAAGATGTCCTGATCCCCGGCAGCAATCAGCTGTCCGCCGTGATACATGTTTACGAAATCCCGACCGACTTTGAACCCGGCAAAATCGAAACCGTTGGAAAGTGTCAGGAAATACAGACATAACCCGAGTGCAACTATGCCGGATGTTGCCATACAGATCCGGGTTAACGATGTCATTCCACTCTCCTAAGCGCCGGAATAATTTGCGTATTTTGAGAGGTGAAGCCTTCAGACGCAATCAATAATCCTGTTGATCCACTAACAGTTCCGCGCCACATTGCGCCAGTGTTTAAGGAGCCGCTAATGAATCGGGAAACCACCAATCGCATCCGCTATGTTCTTGAAGAGCTTTTACCCGCGTTCATTCGGGATTCACGTCTGTTTCGGTTCTTTGCGACAAGGGTCTGGGGCAAACACATCGTTAACCTCGCAGATTTCCGAAAACGTGCGCCGTTTCTGACGCCAGAAGAATATGAAATAATGTATCGCGACCATCCACGTGTACATGAAGGGACGGACAACTCCGAGGCTTGTGTGCAAAAGATCGCTACGGATTGCGTTGGGGACTCGGTCTGTGATGTCGGTTGCGGGACCGGGGCCCTTCTGGTTCGAATTCGCGAGAAACGGCCTGAAATTGCCAAAATGACGGGCGTAGATTTTGTGGTCGAGGACGCCGCCGAAATTGCCGGTGTGGAATATGTTGATGCGATGGTTGAAAAAATGCCGTTCGAAGACAACGCATTTGACACGGTGATCTGCACGCATGTGATCGAACATATTCTCGACTATCGCGCTGCCATTAAGGAGCTACGTCGGATTACGCGAAAACGTCTGATTATCGTGGTCCCGCGCGAACGCGAATTCATTTACACGTTCAACCCGCATTTCAACTTTTTCCCTTACACCCATTCTTTCCTGCGGGCGATGATTCCTGTGCCGGAAAACTATGAATGCATTGATATCGGTCGCGACATTTATTATCGCGAGGATATGGGGTAATCGGCCTTGTCAATCGCAAGGTAGGCCATCCGTTTCTGTTCCACCCGTCCGCGCGCGACGGAATCGAGGATCAGACCGCAGACAAACATCATCAGCGCAACCATCAGCAATCCGACAGCAAGGATCCAGCGGGGGACAAGCGTGACCAGCCCGGTCTGGAAATATTCCACCAATACCGGGATGCCGAAAACAGCGCTGCCGACAAGCGCCAGGAAGGCGAGCGTGTTGAAAAAGGCCAGCGGTCGGACCTCTTTCATCAACAGAAAAAACGCGTTCAGAATGCGTAACCCGTCGCCGAAGGTCGACAGCTTGCTGACAGAGCCTTCTACGCGCTGTCCATAATCGACTTCGATTTCAGCGAACGGCAAATGCAGGGTCATGGCGTGGACGGATAGTTCTGTCTCTATCTCGAATCCAGACGACAGGGCGGGGAAACTTTTGACGAAACGGCGTGAAAACACCCGGTAGCCAGAAAATATATCCGAGAATCCCTCGCGAAACATTTTCCGAAACAGAAAATTAAAGGCGAGGTTCCCAACGCCATGTCCTGAACGCCCGGCAGTATTTTGGATATCCTTGCGCCGCCCAACCACCATATCGAGCGTATCATCACGCAATCGATCAATCAGTATCGGGGCGTCCTTGGCGAAATAGGTGCCATCCCCGTCCGCCAACACATAGATATCCGCTTCGATGTCCGAAAACATCCGCCGGACAACATGCCCTTTGCCCTGCATGGTTTCTTGGCGGACAATCGCACCGGCTGCCGCTGCAACCGCCATGGTGTCGTCAGAGGAATTATTGTCATAGACATAAATCTCTGCCGTAGGCAGGGCCTCGCGAAAGGAGGATACAACCTCTGCAATTGACAGGGCTTCATTGTAACAGGGCAGCAGAACTGCGATTTTTGGGTTTTCGGGTTTCCCCATTGCGATGTTTTCCCTGTGTGTTTGCAGCGGAGTATGGCTATAAAGCCAAAACTGGGCAAGTTCGAACAGTGATGTAAATGATGGAAAACGCAGAAAAATCCGCTTTGACGGGAAAAAGCGCAGATCGGCAACTGGGTCTGTTCTTTTTGTTCTGGGGGCTCACGATCCTGTTGGTGATCCTGCGCGGGCCAGAGTTGTCGTTGCCCATGCGTGACATAGGCAATGACGATGCCATGCGCCTGGTACAGGTACGGGATCTGCTGGCGGGGCAATCCTGGTTCGATCTGACACAATACCGGTTGGGGTTGGAGGGCGGCAGCGTTATGCACTGGTCCCGCATTGTTGATGCCCCAATTGCTGCGCTGATCCTGATGTTTTCCTTGTTTGTTAGCCAACCAACGGCCGAAACACTGGCAATGTTTATCTGGCCTATGATGCTGATCGGGCCAGTTTTGCTGGCAATCCAACAGGCGACAATCAGATTTGGCGGCACACAGAGCGGTGTTTTCGCCCTGATTTTTACGATGATCGCTATCGTGCTAAGCCGCAAATTTACCGTTGGTGCGTTGGATCATCACAACCTGCAAATGGTTCTGGTTGCGGTGATGTTGTACCTAGCGACGGCCCCAAAAAATTTACGCAACGGTGTGCTCATGGCGATGACGGCGAGCCTGAGTATCGCCATTGGGTTCGAGACACTTCCTTTCGTTGTCGCCATTTGCGGTGCCACCGCGCTGGGCTGGGGTCTGTTCGGCGGTCGTCTTCGTGACTTCGTCACGGGTTTTGGCGCTGGATTTGCGCTGGCTCTTGGCGGACTGTTTCTGCTTCTTAGGCCAGATCGCAATCTCTCTGATTTTGCATGCGACGCGTTTGACCTGAATTTGCTGATCATAGGCGTATCCGGCGGAGTAGGGCTGTTGTTCGCGGCATCTTTTGTCCGCAGCCCAAAATTTACTGTCCGGCTGGCAGCGCTTGTAGCTGTTGCTGTCTTCGTTGCCTTGATCACGTTTTTCTTCGCCGATGCGTGCCTTACCAATCCGCTTAGCCGCATTGATCCGCTGGTGCAGCAACAATGGCTCGCCCGGATAACCGAGGCGCAATCGCTGTTTACCTCGTTGCGAACGGACGGCGGGAACAATTTCGGAATGGTTGTCGTTCCGGTACTGGCGGTCGGATATACGCTCTACCTCGCAAGACAGAACGGGAAATGGCTCCTGGCGCTGTATTTCGGACTGGCATTGGCAGTCTGTTATCTGGTGCTGCTTTATCAAATTCGCGGATTGTTTTTCATTCTGCTGCTGTGTGTCATTCCAATCGCGGCAATGCTTGGGCAATTTTATCAACGCTACAAGAGTGAAGGCGACAGCGGAGCCGCAGTTGTCATGTTTCTGATAATGGGCCTTTCGGTTCCGGATCTGTGGTCGATCGGCTACAAAAGCGTCAGCTCACTGGGGGCGAAAGATGCACCTGAGACCGCCGTTACCCCAGCGTCGCAACCTTTGTATCGGCAGTTTGAATCCGTCGCCCTGTTGAACCGGTGTTTTCATCCGGATGCGCTCGCCCCGTTGAATGCCCTCTCTTCAGGAGTCGTGTTGGCAAGCACCGATATGGGGGCCGGATTGTTGAAAGAAACGCGCCATCGCATACTTGCCGCCAATTTCCATCGGGCGGATGACGGCATCCACGCATTTCTTGAGGTTTCTATGTCTGACGCCGACAAGGTGCCAGATATTCTGACGCAATATGGCGTCACCTACGTTGTGACCTGCCGTTTCGATACGCTTCCGCTACGTATCTCCCGCGGCAATGAAACGGGTATGTGGCATATGCTGGCCATGGGGCAGGTGCCTGACTACCTGACCGAGATTCCTGTGGACGATACGGCGATAGTCCGTGTATTTACCGTCGATCTACCGGTTGCGGAGGACTAAATGCCTGCATCATTTCCATTGCTAATCTGGGTTGGACTGCTGGGGACCCCTGTGGCCATCGCGATCGGGCAGGTGTTATTTAAAATGTCTGCTGGTAAGCTTACTGGAGGTGGCTTAGGGGCCATATTTTCACTTCTTCTGGATCCGTTATTTATCCTGGCAATGCTGTTGTATGGCAGTGCCACGATCCTGTGGGTATTTATTTTACGCTCTGTCCCCCTGTCGATTGCCTATTCCTTCATGGCCATCACCTTTATCCTCGTGCCGATATTCTCGACTTTCCTTCTGGGGGAGGCGTTAAGTTGGCGCAACTATGTCAGCACCGGTCTGATCGTGGCCGGGTTGCTGGTGATCAATAGCGGTGCTTAGCCGGTTCGGCGTTGTCCGAGGCGGAACAGGAAAATCAGCCAAAGTGCATGGCTTATAATCAGCAGGGAAATGGAAATTTCGCCTCCGTTGCGATAAAAAACCTCTCCAATCCAATAGCTTGGAATGACGCCTGCCATGAACCGCAACGGTGAGGGGATCAGGGCGAGTAAAGGCACCAGCATGCCGATATTGATCAACTTCGACAGGGCTAGCCCCTCCACCTTGTTGGAGGCAAGCGACACCAAGGTCAGCGCAACGATCATTGTTTCAACTGCGACCAGCAGTGCAAATAGAAGCTTTATCGTCAGCGGACAGGTCAATAATAAATGCGCTGCCAGAAAGGTAGCGACAAATCCCGCGATTGCGCCGACAAACAGGCGGTAACTGATGAATCCCATCTTCCCGAGAGGGGTCGTCTCCATTGCCATCAAGGGTCCGTCATCACGATCCTCCAACAAGAGGAAGCCGGTGACCCATCCAATCAGGTAAGCTGGCATTGTAATCGCCAAGACGCCGACGATCACAGATATGTCCGCAATACCCAACGTCCCGAGCGACCAGTCGTCCAGCGTGGGGCTGAAACGCCATAAAAGGGCAGGGGTGACAAAACCTAGCACGATCATCAAAACCATGATCGGGTCACGGCTGACATTCAAACTATCCGCGTGCAACAAGCGCATGAATCGTGCCGGGGTCAGGTATAAGGCAATAGTCATTTCCGGCCAAACTCCGTTTCTAGATCACGGACGGCCACACGAAACAGGATCGCTGCCGAAAGCCAGGTGATAGTCATGGCAAACAGTATCGCTGCCCAGTTTCCAGATACCTCGCCGAAGGCAAGGAGGATCAGCCAGAATTGAGCGGTTGAGGGAATTAGGGTAAGCCAGATCGGGAAGGGGTCCAACAGGACCAAAAACATTGGCAGAACGACCGGTAACACAACAGGAAGCGATCCTAACAAATATCCGCTAACGGTCTGCTTTCGCCGCGCTATCAACACCCCTAAGCTTACAAAAAACAAAGAGGCTGGAATAACCGTCATAAGCAGTAATCCGTAGTGCGCGTTTCCCGCCACAAATGCCAACAGGAAAACCGCGAGTAGGGCAATCCCGGTAAGGGTCAGGTATTTTGAAAGAATATATTCGGTCGCCGAGGTTGCTGTCATCGCCAATGCCTCCCGGACACTTTCGGATTTCTCCAGCATCATCAGGCCACCCAGGAAGAAGAACCCCAGCACCGTTGGGTCGGTGTAGATGATCAAAGCGACGACCCATCGCGGAATAACATCCCGTCCGGCGTAAAGAATCGTCAGATAGGTCAGTATTACGAAACCGTAGGCTGCAAATATGCCATAGGATTTTTCCAGCCGCAGATCATGACGGATCAGCATTATCAATCGCTCAGACATTTTCCGTCGCCTTGATAAAGACATCATCGAGCGACGCTTCTTGCGAGTGCAGGGAAATGACCTGATCGGCTTTTAGCAGGGACTGGAATTCGGCATTTGAATACAGATTTTCCATTGGAAACACATGTATTCCTTCGGGGCTTTCAACTGAAAGCTGCTTTTGACCATACTCCCGTTTCAGATCGGCAGGTTTGCCGCTGACGGGAATTGTGCCACCTGCAAGGAATGCGACGCGATCACAAATCTCGTCGGCTTCAGCCATGTTGTGGGTGGTTAGAAATATCGTTTTCCCTTCGGATTTCAGCTTTTTAATCAGTTTGCGCGTCATACGGGCGCGGGTAGGGTCTTGCCCGGTTGTGGGTTCATCAAGAAACAGAAGATCAGGATCATGCAGTAATGCGCGACACAGATTTAGGCGCATTTTCATCCCCTTGGAAAATGCCTCCACCTTTTTGTCAGCATCCGCTTCCAGATCAACAAGCGCCAGGGTTTCAAGAATATCCCGGGTCGGACGATCATAGAGCGACGCAAATAGACGGAGATTTTCTGCTGCGGTCAAACGCAGATATAATGTAGGCAACTCGAAACACACGCCGATTTTTTCGTAAAATGAGCGACCCATCTCGCCGACTGGCTTTCCAAAAACATTTGCAGTGCCAGAATATCCGCGCAGTAACCCCATAAGGAGTTTCTGCGTGGTGCTTTTCCCTGCGCCGGAGGGGCCAAGCAGACCAAAAATCTCTCCGTCAGAGATTTCGAAGCTTAAACCGTTCAGGATCCGGGCGTCAGATTTCGGATAGGTGAAATGAAGATTTTCAACTTGGATCATCGCTTCAGACCTTTGCAAGCTGATGAATGAAAAGGGTTTTCAGGTGATCAATTGAGTTTCGGTACTCCTGTTCAGGCAGCGCATCCCGCCGCATGATGACACAGATTACCGGGATCAGCAGTTCGTTGAGCAAGGTGCCGGGCACGTCTTTTATCAGCCCTTTTTTCAGCCAATCCGGGCTTTTATCCACAAAATACGCGGCATCGCGGTCCCGATGTTCCATGATGCGTTCAGGCGGGAGCTTTCGGATCAAATGTTCGAAAGCGCCCGGTTGCGAGATTGTTGCCATGAGGGGATCAGTCTCCAGCGCTGATATCATGTGATCATAGAGGTTGGACACGAAAGCTTCCGAGGTCCCCTGATGTGTTTCCGCAAGTTTCGAAATATCCCGTCGATGCCGCTCGTCATGCTGTTCAGCGATGACCATGAACAGCTCTTCTTTTGAGGGGAAGAACTGATAAAAACTGCCCTTGGCGATACCGACTTCCCGGCAAATATCATCAATTCGTGTTCCGCGTATCCCGTAACGCGTAAAATGATCGAAGCCGGTATTCATCAGCATATCGACGATTTTTGTCCGTTCTTCATCTGTGAAATGCCGTGGCATTGCGGTCTCCGCCCCGTTTTCTAATCGCTACGGCAAATAGGCAATGAACGCAATGACTAAAAATAATGTTCAGTCATAACATAGAAAAATATTATTATAACAATGAGTTATAGATTTAAGTTAGTTCTGATAGACGCGGGGGGTTACACCCGCTACGACCGCAATTGATCGCTGCAGCCTGTGCAGCGCGGCGGATCAGCGACTCGATTTCGCCTTCAGGCAGTGACGACAGGATATCACGTTTCAGGGCATCGCGATGAGCCAGCGTCGCAACGAGCGTTGCCATAAACGTGTCTCCGGCGCCGACCGTATCGACGAGGTTCGCGACTGGATGGGAGGGAACCTCGACACGATTAGAACCAGACACCGCAATTGCCCCTTCACCGCCACGGGTCATAACCGTCAGAGTCGCGGATGAACGTCCGGCGAGTTCCTGCATCGCAAGCTTTGGCGCTTTTCCGGGCATCAACCATTCAAGATCTTCATCGCTGAATTTCAACAGGTCAGTATGATCCAGTACTCTCTGTAAGCGAGCCTCATATGCAGGGCGGTCATGGATGAAGGCAGCGCGAATGTTTGGGTCCAACGCGGTAAACACGCCTTTTTCATGCATGTGACAATAATAGTCCGCCCAGATATCCGCGTCCTCGCCACCTGTTAGGGCGAGTGAGCCTAGGCAAATCGCACTGACTGATGCAAGCGTTGCATTTGCAAGTTGGTCTGTCGTGACCATCCGCTCCGCAGTGCGTTCACGATAGAACTGATAGGCCGCGATCCCGTCGCGCAGTGCCACAACAGCCAATGATGAGGGTTCTGCCCGACGATCAGACAAGAGCTCGACCCCAGAGCCTTCAAGCCGCGCCGCCAGCAAATCGCCCAATGGGTCAGAGGATATCGGTGTCAGATATCCAACAGGAACGTCCTGCCGTCCAATCGCCATGGCGATATTGAATGGCGATCCCCCTGGCATGGCTTTGTAGGTTGGTATTTCGCCGTCTACCCCTGTCTGGATAAAATCGATCAGGTTCTCTCCACCGACAAGTATCATCTGCCTCTCCTACGTTTGTCTCCGTTTACAAAGAGGTAACGCCAGCGGCAATAGGGACTTGTGTGACGTTTCAAATGAACCTAACTGTGTCAATGCCCCACTATTAAGGACATTTCATGGCCCGCAAAGAGCTTTCCGAAGAGGAAGAACGTCTGAAATCAGATACCATTAGCCCGCTGTTGGGCCTGTATCCATTCATCAAACCCTACCGTCGTCTGTTAATCGCTGCCGTTGTAACATTGGTTTTCACGGCTGTGGTGTCGCTTATTCTGCCGATTGCGGTGCGCGAAGTTGTTGATGGATTTTCGTTGGCGCGACTGGCGGAAATGGATTTGTATTTCGGGCTGACGATCCTTGTTACCGGCGCACTGGCGTTCGGGACGGGCTTGCGGTTCTATTTTGTTACCAAACTGGGTGAACGTGTCATCGCCGATGTCAGGATGGCGGTTTATAACAAGGTTATCGGCCTTAGTCCGGCCTTCTACGAAAAGATCCTGACCGGTGAGGTGCTGTCGCGCCTGACAACTGACACAACGCTAATTCTTACCGTAATTTCGTCGTCAATTTCGGTTGCCCTGCGGAACGCGCTTTTGTTGTTTGGCGGCATCATTTTTATGGCGCTGACCTCGATCCGGATGACGGGGTTGGTGGTTGTCATGATCCCGCTGGTGGTTCTGCCGATCCTGTTGCTGGGGCGGAAACTGCGTGCGCTAAGCAGGGAAAGTCAGGACAAGATCGCCGCCAGTTCCGGTGAAGCCTCCGAAGCGTTGTTGGCGGCACAAACTGTTCAGGCTTATACACATGAGGCACAAAGTCGTGGCAGCTTCAATCAGCTGACTGAGGATGCCTATGAAGTTGCCCGCCGTCGGATCGTGACACGGGCGATCCTGACGGTTTCCGTTATTTTCCTGGTTTTCACTGGTGTTGTTGGCATTATGTGGATGGGAGCACGTGACGTGATCAATGGCATCATGACACCGGGCGCACTTGTCCAGTTTCTGATTTATTCCGTCATGTTGTCGGGGGCGGTGGCCGCCCTTGCGGAAATCTGGGGCGAATTGCAACGGGCTGCCGGGGCAACTGAACGTCTTATTGAACTCATTGAAGCCGAGGATGTTATCAAGGATCCTGAAAATCCCGTGCCGGCACCCGAACGCGCGACAGGCGATGTGAAATTTGTCGATGTGACCTTCACCTATCCGGCGAGACCGGAGGTAACTGCGCTCGATTCCCTCAACCTGCACATCCGACCCGGGGAAACCGTGGCGCTGGTTGGCCCGAGCGGGGCAGGGAAGTCTACGATATTCCAAATGATGATGCGGTTCTTTGATCCTGACAGCGGACAAATTCAGATCGACAATATCGGCATCGAAACCATGAAACGCGATGATTTCCGACGTGCCTTTGCTTTGGTGCCGCAAGACCCGGTGATTTTTGCCACCACAGCGATGGAGAATATCCGTTTCGGCCGCGCTGACGCTTCTGACGAGGAAGTTTATGCGGCTGCGAAAGCCGCCGCTGCGGACGAATTTATCAGCGCTTTGCCGCAGGGCTATCAATCCTATGTTGGGGAACGGGGCATTATGCTGTCCGGCGGGCAAAAACAGCGTGTGGCGATTGCCCGCGCGATCCTGCGTGATAGTCCGATCCTGCTGCTGGACGAAGCGACCTCCTCGCTCGATGCAGAGAGCGAATTGCTGGTGCAGCAAGCGGTAGAACGTCTTGCGGCGAACAGGACCACAATTATCATCGCCCACCGTCTTGCAACGGTGAAAAAGGCTGATCGGATTGTGGTGCTTGACGAAGGACGGATCGTGGCCGAAGGAACCCATGACACTCTGGTCGCGCAAGGTGGTCTCTATGCCCGGCTTGCGAAACTCCAGTTCACGGACGGAAAGGCCAAGAAATCCAAGCGGGCGGACGCGACGGAAATTCTTGCTAAATAAGCCTTTTTACCGCAACATACCCACAAAATAAGCGAAAATACGCTGTGGGAGGTGTCTTTCTGTGAACAATCCGAAGTTCAAGGCCGTGGCAACGATGGCCGACAAAATCGCTATCGAAAACGAAATGCCGTTTGCCGAACGGTTCACGGCCAAAACGCTGTATCAGCAGTTAGAAGAAACAGCCGCCGAACATGGTCAACGACCTGCGGTTTCTTTCCAGATAAAATCGGGTCTGAGTGACAAATCTGTGTCATTGAGTTGGCACGACTTCAAGCGTCGGGTCACGCAGGCAACCAACCTGTTTCGCAAGCTCGGCGTCGGAGAAACGGATGTTGTCGCCTACGTTTTACCCAACGCGCTGGAAACCGCGATTACGCTAATGGGTGGGGCGACTGCCGGCATTGTGAATCCGGTCAATCCGTTGCTGGATGAAGATCAGATCGCGGCAATTTTGCGAGAAACAGGTGCAAAGGTTGTTGTGACCCTCGCACCTTTTCCCAAATCCGACGTGAACGAAAAAGTCACCAAGGCAATTGCCAAGGTGCCAAACGTGGAAACGGTTCTGGAGGTCGACCTGAAGACCTACATGTCGCCACCACTCAGCTGGATCATTCCGCTCGTGCGCCCGAAACGGGTCGAAGGCGGCAATGCCAAAGTTATGGATTTTAACGCGGCATTGGGCGCTGAAAATGCGGACTATTTGGATTTCGACGAAAATCTTAATGATCGTATCTGCGCTTATTTCCATACCGGTGGTACAACAGGGATGCCAAAAGTCGTGCAACACCGGCATTCAGGCATCCTCTATAATGGCTGGTGCGGCTATTCCTATATGTTCACCCAAAACGATGTGCTGATCTGCCCATTGCCGCTGTTCCATGTCTTTGCGGCTTATCCGGTCTTTTCTTCCTGTCTGGCATCCGGTGCGCATATGGTGCTCGTCACCCCGCAGGGATATCGCGGCGAAGGCGTTTTCGACAATTTCTGGAAACTTATCGAACGCTATCGCGTGACCTTTCTGATCACCGTTCCGACCGCGGCTGCTGCGCTGATGCAACGACCCGTGGATGCTGATGTCTCGACCTTGCGGTATGCCGTTTGCGGCTCGGCGCCGTTGCCGCTGGAGCTGTTCAAGAAATTTGAAGATGCAACGGGGGTAAAGATCCTCGAAGGGTATGGCATGACGGAGGCAACGTGCCTCGTGGCGATTAACCCCCCGGCGGGCGAACGCAAAGTCGGCTCGGTCGGCATTCCCTTTCCCTACACAGACGTCAAAATTCTACAATGCGACGCAGACGGGAATGTCACGAAGGATTGCGCTACCGACGAAATTGGCGAGATCTGTGTCCAGAACCCCGGGGTGATCTCGGGGGGGACCTATACCGAACCAGACAAGAATGTTGGTCTGTTTGCGGATCAGAAATACCTTCGGACAGGTGATCTGGGTCGTATCGATGCGGACGGGTATTTGTGGATCACGGGACGCGCCAAAGATCTGATTATTCGTGGCGGGCACAATATCGATCCTGAAATCATCGAAGAGGCGCTCTCAGGACATCCTGCCGTTGCCGTGGTTGGGGCAATCGGACAGCCTGACAGTCACGCCGGCGAAATTCCGTGCGCCTATGTGGAACTGGTGGGCGGTGCAGAGGCGACATCAGAGGAATTGATGGAATACGCCACCAAAAATATTGGCGAGCGCAGCGCGATTCCCAAATATATTGAAGTGGTCGATATGTTGCCGAAAACGGCTGTTGGTAAAATCCTGAAAAACGAGCTGAGGAAAAGCGCTATTGAACGGGTTTATAACGAAGCCCTGAAGGAAGCAGATATCGCCGCGCAAGTTGTTTCCGTCTACGAAGATAAGAAACGTGGACTGGTGGCCCAGGTTAAGAAAGACAAAGACGATATTTCCGATGATAGTATCGGCGGCGTTCTCGGCGGGTTCACGGCCCCGTGGGAAAACGTCTAAGCGATGTGTGGGCGTGCAATCGCGGGGGATATGACCTGGGAGGAACTGTATGCCGCGCAACGCACGTTTCTGGATGGATTGAGCGGGCAGGAGCCTCCGATCCGGTCGAGCTATAATGTTGCGCCAACAAGTCTGCATCCGATCATCATTGACGAAGGACAGGGCAAAACCGGAGTGGTAGCACGATGGGGATTGATCCCGCATTGGTATCGGAAGTCTCTGGCAGATTGGAAAGCAAATACATTTAACGCCCGTGCTGAAGAAGCCCATGAAAAACCGGTCTTTCGTGATGCCTTGAAATCGCGCCATTGCCTGGTCCCGGTACAGGGATATTACGAATGGTCGAACAAGCTACCCTATCGGATATATGTGGAGACCAATATGCCCGCCTTCTGTCTGGCAGGATTATATTCGCATGTGAAACTTCCCGATTTCGAGGGTTACACGTTTACAGTTCTGACCGAGGCGGCCCAAGCACCGCTCGACAGCCTCCATCATCGCACACCGGTTATTCTGGATGAATCATCTTATGATGCATGGGTGCAGGAAAATGTTGCCCTTAAGGACGCAGAGCGCGTCAATCCAGCGCGCATTCGGTATCATCGGGTCGCCAAAGAGGTTGGCAATGTCCGAAATGACTATCGAGAACTGATCGATCCGGTAGCAGCGTAAAAAAAATACAATCCCTAAAGTTCGATCTAAAAATGTAAATAATACTTAACCTAATAACCCTATCGTCACCAACAAATGGTGAGTTGATATGTGTTATTTAAGTAAATGGTTCCCTCGGCTACTTCTGTTGGCGTCACTGCTGGCCACACCGGTTGGCATTTCTGCTCAAACCGTGAATAGCTGTGATTTTCTGCAACAGCTGACGCAATTCGATATGCTTGCGAATGCGATTGTGAGTCCGGATTCTCCACCTTCCGATGAAAGACTGCGAAATATGCAGCGCCAGATCCAGCGGATGATTGATTCATCGGAGGGTGCGGTTCTGACCAGTGCCGCTGGTGTGGGTTTGCAGGTCGAAAAGGACTTTTTGGAAAACTATCAGGCGGTCATGATCCAGTTTCTGGGAACTCTCCAATATGAAGGTGTTGTAGCGGCGCGATCCATCGTGAGCAGTCAAAAGTTTTTACATTATGCCGAAGTTTCAGAAACGCTCTCGCAGAAAGTGAATTGCGACTCTCTTGCGATCAACAAGACCTCAAGTCAGTCGCAGGAAACGGAGGCTCCGAACAGGATCGCGAGTCTCACGTCATGGTTGCCTCGTGATGAACAGGGGCAAGTACCGTCGGAATTCAAACGTTTAATTTTCACAATAGCCGCAATCATATTCGGTACAGTATTGTCTTTGCTGATTTATCTCGAAATATACAGCAAACGCAGTGCCGTCAGGTATCCTTGTGATCAGCGTGTAAGAATTTCAGGGAAATTCGGAGTTTTCGCGGCGCATTTGCACAATATCAGCCTAAGCGGCGCTGGCGTGGAGGTAGAGGCTCCGGTTCGTCGTGGGGATCGAATTTGCATCCATTTCCCGGGTGGTAGATACGTGGGGTGCGTAAAATGGGTGGGGCCGGATATGATTGGCGTGAAGTTCCGATCTCGTCTACGTAAACTTCCGGACTTCGTGAAAACGTCTTCACCTATATTCCGTGAAAAACCTGCCTCAAGCGTCGCTGATCCAAGTGATGGTGCTGCCGAGTGGATTTGAACCACCGACCTCTCCCTTACCAAGGGAGTGCTCTACCCCTGAGCTACGGCAGCGACAGCGCGCTTGATATCGGAAAATTCACCGATTGCAAGCGGTATCTGGACGTTAACCACGTCTAATATTATAGCAGGTCGTATGAGCGAACCTGTCGATCCGAAGCTGCAGCGTCAGAAAGTAAAAGAAGAGCGCGAGGCACGGCTTCGCGAAAACCTGCGTGCGAATCTGCGGCGACGTAAATCGCAGGCTAAGGCGCGGAAAACCCCGGTGGAAATGCCGAAAAACTCCTCAAAACCAGACTAGACCGGCGGGCACGGGCTGCGTAAAAGGCTGAAAAGCAACGAGAGGCAGCAGTCATGGATAAAATCATCGTACAGGGTGGAACGGCACTGAACGGCCAAATACCGATTTCCGGGGCAAAAAACGCCTGTCTGACGCTCATGCCTGCTGCCCTCCTGTCCGAAGAACCGCTGACGCTGACCAACGCCCCCAGCCTTTCCGACATACGCACAATGACAGAACTCTTGGAATCGCTGGGCTGCGAGGTAGCTTCGCTTCAGGGAGGGCGGGTCCTTGCGATTGGCACAGAACAGATCAGCAATCACAAGGCGGATTACGATATTGTCCGGAAAATGCGGGCCTCGATCCTCGTTCTTGGGCCGATGCTGGCACGTGACGGTCATGCGGTCGTCAGTCTGCCCGGCGGTTGTGCAATTGGGGCGCGTCCCGTCGATATCCACCTGACGGGGTTGGAGGCACTGGGCGCGGAACTGGACCTGCGCGACGGTTATGTCCATGCCAAGGCTTCCGGCGGCCTGAAGGGCGCGACCTACGAAATGCCCTTTGCCTCTGTGGGGGCAACGGAAAACCTGCTGATGGCGGCGACGCTGGCCAAAGGCACGACGATTCTGAAAAACGCCGCACGAGAACCCGAGATCGTAGACCTCGCCGACTGCCTGCGGGCGATGGGAGCCCAGATCGAAGGCGAGGGGACGGATACCCTGACCATCGAAGGCGTGGATCGTCTTGGTGGGGCGACGCATCAGGTTGTGACGGACCGGATCGAACTTGGCACCTACATGATCGCCCCGATGATCACCAATGGTGAGGTGGAGTTGCTGGGCGGCCGTCGCAGCCTCGTTGAGGCTTTCAGCCAAAAGCTGGAAGCTGCAGGGGCCGAGATCACTGAAACCAAGTCCGGCCTGAAAGTGCGCCGGATATCTGACCGCATCCAGCCCGTTGATGTAGTGACCGAAGTCCATCCCGGTTTCCCGACTGACCTGCAAGCGCAGATGATGGCGCTGCTGACGCTGGCGGACGGAACATCCGTGTTGGAAGAAAAAATCTTCGAAAACCGCTTCATGCACGCCCCCGAACTGCAACGGATGGGCGCGGATATCGAAGTCCATGGCGGCCACGCTACCGTTCATGGTGTCGAGAAGCTGAAGGGGGCGCCGGTGATGGCGACCGACTTGCGTGCGTCAATCAGCCTTATCCTTGCGGGGCTGGCGGCTGAAGGGGAAACCGTGGTAAGCCGCGTTTATCACCTCGACCGGGGGTATGAGCATGTGGTGCGCAAGCTTTCCGGCGTAGGGGCAAAGATTGAACGGGTACCGGAAAACGCATGACGGACGCAAAATTCGAAGATGGCGCGGAACAACCGCTCCGCCTGCTGGCGCAATCACCTGAAGACCTTCAGGTGATGTCTGCTTTTGTGCAGGATGCGGTTGGGCAGAACGCCGAAATTTCTTGGATGGTAAAACATCACCGTTTTGCGGCGCTGCTGAACCGTTTCCGTTGGGAGGATGCCGACGCCGCGGGGAAGGCACACCGCCCTTACGAGCGTGTGCAATCATTACTGACGGTGGAAAGTTGCCTTAAGGTTACCTCGCAAGGTATTGATCCCAAAGATAAAGAGCTGGTTTTTGAATTGCTCTCACTTTCTTTTGTGCCGGGCAATGATGGTGCGGGGCAGATCTTGCTGACGCTGGCCGGTGACGGGGTGATTGCGCTGGATGTGGAATGTCTCGATGTAAGCCTGACCGACGTCTCCCGCCCTTATCTTGCTCGGGCCAAATCCTTGCCGCATCACCCGGAAGAGTGAACATGCCGATATTTCTGGACATAACAGACGCGGATTTCGAAAAGAAATTCAGCGACTTCCTCGGGACAAAGCGCGAGGCGGATGTTGACGTGGATGCGGCTGTTGCTGCGATTATCGCAGACGTGCAAACCCGTGGCGATGCAGCGGTGATTGAACTTACCACCAGATTCGATCGCCTGACGCTTACCTCTGATACGCTGGCTTTTTCAGCGGACGAGATCGAAACGATTATCGCCAATGTTCCGGCTGAGGAACGCACGGCGCTGGAAATCGCCGCTGCCCGTATTCGCGCCTACCACGAACGTCAGCTCCCCAAAGATGAGCTTTGGCAGGATGACAGCGGCGCGACGCTCGGCTGGCGCTGGTCGCCAGTGGATGCGGCAGGGCTTTATGTGCCAGGGGGGCTTGCAACCTATCCTTCCTCGGTGCTGATGAACGCGATTCCGGCGGCGGTTGCAGGGGTGTGCGATCTGGTGATCACAGTGCCGACGCCGGATGGCAAGGTTAACCCGCTGGTGCTGCTGGCGGCACATCTGTCCGGGGTCAGTACGATCTATCGGATCGGTGGGGCGCAGGCGATCGCGGCGCTGGCGTATGGCACTGAAACCATTCAAAAGGTTGATAAAATCACCGGCCCCGGTAACGCCTATGTGGCTGCAGCGAAACGCAGAGTGTTCGGGCAAGTCGGCATCGATATGATCGCTGGCCCGTCAGAAATTCTGGTGATTGCGGATAAAGACAACAATCCTGACTGGTTGGCGATTGATATGCTCAGCCAAGCTGAACATGACGAGAGCGCTCAGGCCATCCTGATCACGGATGACGGTGATTTTGGACGTGAGGTTGCTGCCGCTGTGGAAACCCGTCTCGCGACGCTGGAACGGCGCGAAATTGCCGCCAAAAGCTGGCGGGATTTCGGGGCGATCATCACGGTTCGCGACATGGAAGAAGCCGCCGATCTAACCAATCGCATTGCGCCCGAGCATTTGGAAATCTGCACTGCCGACCCTGAGGCCATAAGCGCTAATATTCGCCATGCCGGGGCTATTTTCCTGGGAGCCTGGACGCCCGAAGCGATTGGCGATTATGTCGGTGGGCCAAACCATGTACTGCCAACCGCGCGCTCGGCCCGGTTTTCCAGTGGACTGTCGGTGCTCGATTTCATGAAACGCACGACATTGGCGAAAATGACGCCCGCCGCGCTAAAGGCAATCGGTCTGGCGGCAGAAACGTTAGCGACGTCGGAAAGCCTTCAGGCACATGGCCTGTCGGTGCGTGCACGTCTGGATCAGATCAATGAAGACTGACCGCCTCATCGAGGTTAATCTGGACGATAGCGGCCTGCCCAAACCCGCCGACATCATTGCGCAGGAACGCGCGGTGGCGATTTTTGACCTGCTGGAGGATAACAGCTTCGGTATGATTGGCATCGCCGAAGCTCATGGTCCTTACAAGCTGAACCTGTCGATCACCGAAGGGCGGCTGGTTTTTGACATCCGCAATGAAAAAGGTGATCCGGTACACGCGTTTCACCTGTCACTCAGCACGTTCCGGCAGGTGATTAAGGATTATTTCCAGATCTGCGACAGCTATTATTCAGCCGTCAAATCCCTGCCTCCCGCCCAGATTGAGGCCATAGATATGGGGCGGCGCGGCATCCATAACGAGGGCGCGCGCATCCTGCTGGATCGGCTTCGAGGCAAGGTGGACACGGATATGGACACGGCGCGGCGGTTGTTTACACTGATCGCAGCGCTCCATTTCAAAGGATAGCATGGGTAAGATATCCTCCGTTCTGTTTACGTGCGACCATAATGCGGTCCGCTCGCCAATGGCCGAGGGGATCATGAAGAAATTTTACGGCACAGAGATTTACGTCCAGTCCGCCGGGGCGATCCGCGATCAGGATATTGACGGGTTCGCCATCGCGGTTTGCGAGGAAATCGGTGTCGAGTTGGAAAAACACAAAACCCGGTCATTTGAAGACATGCGCGACTGGGGTGATCCGATTGACAGCTATGACCTGATCATCGCCATGTCGGCTGTTTCGCGCGATATCGCCGAGGCGGAGACGAAAGGCTATGACATCAGCGTAGAATATTGGCCGACCGTGGATCCCTCCGGCGTTGGCGAGGGGCGTGACGCCAAACTCGCAGCTTACCGAACGGTGCGGGATCAGATTGCCGCTAAAATCATCGAAAGGTTCGGTCCGCCGACGGAAAACCCCTGATTTTCCTATGTTTAGGCTTGTCTTTCACAGGATTTGCCCCCATTTATGCGACGCGCGTCGGCAATCGCCGCCCGTTATCGAAACGAGATCGGAGAGAACATGGCTAAGGAAGAGCTTCTAGAATTCCCAGGTGTCGTGACCGAGCTGCTGCCGAATGCGACATTTCGGGTGGAGCTTGAGAACGGCCATACGATCATCGCCCACACTGCCGGAAAATTGCGTAAAAACCGCATCCGGGTGCTGGCAGGTGACAAGGTGCAGGTCGAAATGACCCCTTACGACCTGACCAAGGGCCGCATCAACTATCGCTTCCGCTAAGTGAAGCTGATCCTGGGCTCCGCCAGTCCGCGTCGGCGTGAGCTGTTGGCGCAGATCGGGATCGTGCCGGATGACATCCGGCCCGCTGATATTGACGAAACCCCTTTGAAGGGCGAATTGCCGCGCCCCTATGCCGCGCGTCTGGCGCAGGAAAAGGCGTTGGCCGTCAGGGCGGGCGCGGATGAGCTGGTGCTTAGTGCCGACACGGTGGTCGCCGCCGGACGGCGCATTATGGGCAAACCCGCGGACCCAACTGAAGCTGAGTCATTCTTGCGCCTGTTGTCAGGTCGTCGGCACCGGGTGATCACCGGGGTTGCGGTCAGACATGGCGAAATACTGCGTTCGCGCGAAGTGGAAACCGTGGTCACGATGAAGCGTCTGTCGGACGAAGACGTCGCCACCTATTTGGCGTCAGGCGAATGGGAAGGGAAAGCGGGCGGATATGCGATCCAGGGCCTCGCCGCCGCCTTCATTCCGCGTATCAACGGGTCTTATACCAATGTCGTCGGCCTGCCCCTTACGGAAGTGGCAAACATGTTGGCCGGAATAGGCTATCGGGGTGCGCGATGAAGGGGAAACTGGCGATTATCGACACTGAGCGCGCTGCGCTGATGATCGACGGGCGGCTAATGGATCTGATGATTGACCCGCCAGATGAAGATCTGACCCCACGCCCCGAGGCGATCTATCGTGCGGTATTGGACCGCCCGCTAAAGGGACTTGGGGGGGCGATTGTGAAACTACCCGACGGGCAGAGCGGCTTCCTGAAAGACGCAAAAGGCCTAAGCCCCGGTACAGCACTGATCGTTCAGGTCGCCACGTTTGCCGAGGGGCATAAAGCCGCTCCTGTCAGCCGAAAAATCCTGTTAAAAAACCGGTATTCGATTGTGACGCCGGATGCGCCGGGGATCAATATTGCCCGCTCCATCCGGGATGAGGAGGAACGCGACAGGCTGCTGGAAATAGCCCATGAGGCGATGGATGGCGACGAAGGATTAATCATCCGGTCATCTGCGCGGGGTATCGCGGCAGAGGATTTAATCGCAGATATCCGCCAGATCGTCGCCTCGGCCCGGGCGGTTCTGGCTGACGAAGGGCAGGGACCTGAATTGCTGCTTGATGCCCCCGCCGCCCCCGACCGGGCCTGGCGCGAATGGGAAGAGGTCGATCAGTTGATCGAAGACCCCGGCAGTTTTGTAACCAACGGTGTTCAAGACCAGATTGATACGCTGGCCAACCCCCATGTCCCGTTGCCAAATGGCAATCTGATGATCGAACCGACGGCGGCGCTGATTGCCATTGATGTGAATACCGGAGGTGATTCCAGTCCCGCGGCAGCATTGAAAACCAATCTGTCAGCCTGCCGGGAAATCTCGCGTCAGTTGAAGCTGCGCGGGTTGGGTGGTCAGATCACTATTGATTTTGCCCCCTCCAGCAAGCGCGACCGGGTACAAATTGAAAATGCCATGAAATCTGCGCTGAAACGCGACGGTGTTGATACCATTCTTGCAGGCTGGACGCCACTTGGTAACATGGAATTGCAACGTAAACGAGAAAGATACCCGTTAGGCCGCCGATGACCTGTCCGATCTGCCAGAAAGAAACCAACCCGAAATTCCGCCCATTCTGTTCAAAACGCTGTGCGGATATTGATCTAGGCAAATGGATGACCGGCGCCTACGCCATCCCGGCGACGGAGGAAGATAAGCTAGACGAGGAAGAGCTGCATGATATCGGCTCTGACGATACGCGCCACTAAATAGCTGCCCGATTTTGGACGGACCTGCGACGGGAATCAGGATATATCCGTGCCATGATGTTTGATTTACCCGAAGACAAAATACTCTATCAGGCGCTTTGTGATCGCGATCCGGCGTGGGAGGGCAGGGCGTTTGTCTGTGTTCATACCACCGGCATTTTCTGCCGCCTGTCCTGTCCGGCACGCAATCCAAAGCCCGAGAATTGTAGTTTCGTCGAAACTATCGGCGAATGTATCGAGGCCGGCTACCGCCCTTGCAAACGCTGCCACCCGATGGGGACCGCTGCCGAGCATGACCCAGCGGTCAAAGACCTGCTGGCAAAGCTGGAGGCCGACCCGGCATACCGCTGGCGCGAAGCGGATATCGTGGCGCTGGGATATGACTCCTCGACCATACGGCGCAGTTTCCGGCGGCATTTTGGCATGACATTTCTGGAAATGGCTCGGCAGACGCGATTGCGGAACGGGTTCCAGACCCTGTCAAATAACAAAGTCATCGAAGCACAACTGGATGCGGGATATGACTCGCCCTCTGCCTTTCGAACAGCATTTGCGAAATTGATGGGGGTCGCACCTTCGGCTTTTCAAAAGGATGCGCTGCTTCGGGCGGACTGGATCGACACGCCTTTGGGCGCGATGATCGCTGTGGCGGACCAGACGGCGCTTCATCTGCTGGAATTTTCGGATCGCAAAGCGTTGCCGGGCGAACTGAAAAAGCTGCACGCCGCCGTGAAGGGAGAGATCGGCATTGGCAGAACGCCGGTTGTTGACATGCTGACCGCTCAATTATCAGAATATTTCAACGGTAAACGTCGCGATTTCACTATCCCTCTGGCGGCGCATGGCAGCCCCTTTTCCCGCGAAGTCTGGCACCATCTTCGCCAGATCCCGGCGGGCGAAACCCGAAGCTACGGCGACCTCGCCCGTGCCATTGGCCGCCCCACCGCCACCCGCGCCGTTGCGCGTGCTAACGGTGCCAACCAGATCGCCATCCTGATCCCCTGTCATCGCGTGATCGGCGCGGATGGCACCCTGACCGGATATGGTGGCGGGCTGTGGCGAAAGCAGAAACTGATCGAGATTGAACAGAAGCTCAGGGAAGCCCAGACCATCTGAAGCCAAATACGCAACATCCGCGGCGCTCCAGTATCCAAGTTGACGGATATGAGCGTCGTGTGCGACGGCTACCGCTCCTGACGATCTTAGAGGCGCTATGGAACGGTATTCCGCCGGATTATCAGACTACGCGGCATAATTTCTGCTGCTGATCGGAGCGGGTTGAAAAATCAACCGATTAACAGGCAAAACCCTCTGGACAGTGCCAGATATCTCCCCTAAAACGCGCGGACCCAAGGCATTTTGCCTAACCCGTGCCCGGGTAGCTCAGGGGTAGAGCAGTGGATTGAAAATCCTCGTGTCGGTGGTTCAAATCCGCCCCCGGGCACCATATTTTCCAACAATTGTAGAAATATGATCATCGCTCAGTTTTTGGTGTGTTGGTGAACAGAAATGTTGTGTTGAACAGTATGTCCGGAATCTCTGGGTTGACCGCACCGAACACAAAATTGCCGTTCAATGACGTCCGAAGCCATCGCGATTTCGAACTGAACAAATCCCTTAAGAGGACTATCGCGAATTGCCAGCGCTATCAGGAACCTGACTAAAGAAGAATGCGCGTATCGACGTCATCAAAATCGTGCTATTTTGGTGCCGACGAAAAGGAGTTGAGATGACAAACGCACAGGCTATTTCAGATCACTGGGGCAAGGGAGACGTGTATTCCCGAATTTTGGAAACGATGGAAATGGCCGGTATCGATCCAGGAACTGTCACCGTGGAACAACTTGCGCCCGTAGATCATTTCCATGCGAGAGGCTTTCCGGCGACCGTCGAACTCGCTGATGTTCTACCGATCAAAACAGGTGACAAGCTTGTGGATATTGGCAGTGGGCTTGGTGGGCCTGCCAGATATTTGGCGAAGCGCTTCAACTGCCATGTTGACGGCATCGATATCACGGCTCCGTTTGTAGACGCTGGTAATAAGCTAAGCGCACTTTTGGGTATGGATGGTTCTGTTGTTTGCCGACATGGTGATGGACAGAAACTCCCTTATGATGATGAAAGCTTCGATGGCGGCTATACGCAACATGTCACAATGAATGTGCCTGACCGAGGCGTATTTTTCGGCGAAGCCTTCCGGGTGCTGAAGCCCGGTGCGTTTTTCGCGCTAACCGAGCATGGGCTGGGGGAGGTGGGCGATCCCCATCATCCAGTCCCCTGGTCCGATGACGGAAGCGGCGCCTACCTCATGCGTCCAGACGATACGGTTGCCGTACTGCAAAGTGCAGGGTTCACCGACATCAATGTCACCGACACAGGCGAAAAATACCTGCAGGGCTATACCCGTGCCATTGAACTTGCCGAAAAAGGTGAAGCGCCGGTATTTGGCACCCACATTCTGCTGGGCAAGCTAGCGTCTCAGATTGTGCGAAATGCCGCAAGGAACATCAAAGAGCGAAGAACCCATCCAGTTCAGATCGTATGTTACAAACCCCAATAGGCTGACTGACAGTCTGCGCAAGTTTCCTTTTGGCGAAGACATCCGCGGGGCAAGTTCGTCCGCTACTGCGGTATTGCGAGTACAATATCGACAGGATCGAAGCGTTTTTGCCGCGGGTATCGTTCTGATGTCTTTGAGAGTTGCTAAAGCGAAATGCGTTACCCCATTACTTTGGTCCCCAACCCGTGACCTTCCGCTGCCTTAACCTTAGCCGCCTGCGCATCGCGCATTTCGTCAACGCTTCTGACGATCTGACGCGCGGCGCCTTGCCAATCACGGGTTTGGACTTTCGGGGTCTTCAGGCGTTCGACCGCCGCAGGAATGGCGTCGGCATATTGTGGTAGCCATTTGGCCTGTGCGACCAGCATTTCATCCACCATCTGCCAGACCTCCTCCGGCGTGCAGATCGCGCCGACGAGCGGATCGTGCAGAACCGCCTGTTTCAGCAATTCAACATCGCCGGTCATCGCGGCTTGAACGGCCATACGCTGCACGTTTACGCTGGCTGAGCAGGTCGCCTGACAGGCCAGTGGCAGCTCGATCCCTTCGACCATGTTGATACCGAAGCGATCCACGAAACCGGGGCTTTCGATGATGCAGTCGTCGGGCAGGTTTTTAATGACGCCATTGTTTTTAACGTTGAAATGGCCGCGATAAGTTCGGCCGGTTTCCAGCGCCTCGAGTATATGGCTCGCATGTTCATCGGTGCGTTCATAATCCGCCAATGACCCGCCAGCATCTTCTAGGAATTTTGGGAAATCCTCCTCGAACCAATTGCGGTTCTCGGTGCAGTAGCGCAGGTAGCCGCCGGTCTCGCCGTGAATCCAGTCATTCAGGCTGATCCAGTCGTTAATCTGGTCAGGCCGCTTACGATACCAGGGTAGATATTCACTGAGGTGCCCGTTGGATTCCGTCGAATAATAGCCGAACCGTTTCAGCACATCGATGCGGACTTTTTCCTGTTCGGAAAACACCGGATGCGCCTCCATCGCAGCGATCAGAGTTTCGCGGCTGACCTGCTCGCCGCGAACGCGGATATCCAGATACCAAGTTTGGTGGTTGATGCCCGAACAGATGATATCCACATCCTCGAATGGTTCTTTCAGCGCGCGGGCGATCTGGTGATGGCCGTTTTGTACGCCGTGGCACAGGCCCACGGTGTTGACCTTACCATGGTCAATCGCGGCCCAGGTCATCATCACCATCGGATTAGCATAGTTCAGCAGCAGTGCGGCGGGTTCGGCCACCTCGTTGATATCTTTGCAAAAATCGAGCATCGCCGGAATGCCGCGCTGGCCATACATGATGCCGCCCGCACAAATGGTGTCGCCGACACATTGGTCGACGCCGTATTTCAGTGGGATCGAGATATCGGTCTCGAATGCCTCTAGCCCGCCGATCCGCACGCAGTTCATAATGTAACGCGCGCCGCTCAAAGCCTCGCGCCGATCTATGGTTGCGGTGACTTTGGTTTTCAGGTTGTTGACCGAGACGATCCGTTCGATGATCTGGCGGATCATGTCCAGATTATGCGCGTTGATATCTGTCAGCGCGATTTCGATCTCTTCGAATTCCGGTACTTTCAGAATGTCCGAGCAAAGTTTCTTGGTGAAACCGACGCTGCCGGCGCCGATGATGCAGATTTTGAATGTGCTCATGCTGTTTGGTCCTGTGAGAGCGATTGCAACCACGCCCGATGAGGCAAACATTGCCCCGCCGCACGTTTGTAATCGCGGGTGGTTTGATCGTGAATTTTCCGCAGTGCCGACCGTCGTTTCGGGTCTTGGCCAAGCTGTTCCTTTGCGGCCCGCTGGTTCAGCAGGCCAAGCCCGTCGAGGACAGGCGTATAAAGCTGTTCCTGAACATGCGGCAGATCCCCCGGGAAGGGCGCGAAGTCGCGGCGTTCGGGGAGTTGTTGCGACCACGTCGCCAGCCGATCCTTGACGATTTGCGGATGGCTGTCGGCCACATCCTGCCAGAACGGGCTGTCGCGGCGTTCACTGACATAATGCAGGCGGATGAAGTCGCGGAAATCGTCGACCTGTGCGGCGACGGCTTTGTTATATTTGTCCCGGCCATTTGCGTCCTCCAACCACCGCGCCAACCACAAAAGCTGCACGATGGTTCCATGGATGGAAGTCGCCTCCAGCGGTTCCAGAAATGACGACGACAGCCCAACCGCAACGCAATTGCCGATCCACGCGCGGTCCAGCCGACCGGCGACGATTTTAATATCATTGCGGGGGTCTATTTCGCGGCCAAGGGCGGTCTCAATTTCGGCTTTCGCCTGATCTGGTGTCACGTGGCTGTCCGAATAAACATATCCGCAGCCATAGCGTCCCTGTGTCGGGATACGCCACATCCAGCCAGATTTCTGCGCCCAGGCGAGGGTAAACGGGTCGATTTCCTCGTCTGGTTCGAGGTCGATCCAGAAGGGCATCGCCCGATTGACGGGAAGCGTGTCAGCGTAATCGACCCATCGCCCGCCCATGTCCGAAATCAGGGCGCGGCGGAATCCGGTGCAATCCAGAAACAGGTCACCTTCGATTATCTGTCCACCTTCCAGTTGCAAGGCAGTAATATCGCCGCTTTCCGGATCGCGTTGCAGCGAGTCCACCAGCCCGTCGATCAGCGTGACATCCTTGGCCTGCGTTCGCAGAAACTTACCCGCCAGCGCCTGATCGAAATGATAGGCGTGGTGGTAGGGTCCAGCCGGAATTTCCCGACCCTTAACCTCCGCCACCGGCGCGCGGCAGCGGTTCATCAGATGTTGATACAGATGCGCCTCGGCCACGGGTTTGCCTGAGGCAACGGCATATAGGTCAAGGCCCTTGCCCACCACAGTCTCCACATCATCAATCGGCCCGTCATACTGATGACCAAGCCGCCGCCAGTCGCGGTGGCGGATGCCGTATTTGATGGTCGCGCCGGTTGCGGACAGGAATTTGCCCTCATCAATATCAAAATGCTTGAGCATTTGTCGGAACAAAGCGGTTGTACCTTCGCCCACACCAATCGTCGGGATTTTGCTGGATTCCACGACCGTGATTGTCGGCGCAGCAGCACCTTTGGGGCGCGACTTCGCATCCCCAAGGATCAGCGCAGCCAGCCAGCCAGCCGTGCCGCCGCCAACAATCACGATGTGGGAGGGTGCCTTCATGCGGATTTCTGCGCCTTGATCTGTGCCCATTCCGGCAACCAGTCGCCATGCGCCTGCAACAGGTCCGTCGTCAGATCCCATATCTGATCGAGGTCCAGTTCCGCCGCCGTATGTGGGTCCAGCATCGCGGCGTGGTAAATGTGCTCCGGATTTTCGGTCAGCAGGGCCTGCACCGTCAGATCCTGAACGTTGATATTCGTGCGCATCAGGCCGATCAGTTGCGGCGGGATGTCCCGAACGACGGTCGGGTGCAGGCCGTTGGCGTCAACCATGACCGGCACCTCCACCGCGCAACCATCCGGTAGCTGCGGGATATAGCCCTGATTGCGGATATTGCCGTAAATGACCGAAGGTTCGCCCGTCACAACTGAATTCACGATGTCCGACGCGTATTCATGCGTTGGTTTGACGGTGACCTCGTTGGCCTTTCGATATTCCTCGGCCTCTTTTTCCCACCGTGCGATCTGTTCCACACAGCGTTTGGGATATTCGTCCAGTGGAATGCCGAAACGGTCGATCAGGTCGGGGCGGTCACGCTTGATGAAATAAGGAACATATTCCGCGAAATGTTCGGAGCTTTCGGTGACGAAATAGCCCAGCTTCATCATCATTTCGTAGCGTACCTTGTTCGGGCAACGCGGGTTCCAGCTGGAAGGTTTGGGGAAACGCCCGTCCAGATAGCCCTGCCGCAAGGCCGGATAAAGGTCGGTATAGGTCCCGTCCGGTTGGCGATGCTCAAACCTGGTATAGAACGCCATATGGTTGATGCCACCGGCGGCGTAGCGAATCTCCTCAACCGGAATTTCCAGATCCCGCGCCAACTCACCCGCCGTGCCCTGAACCGAATGGCACAGACCAACCTGCTTGATTTTCGGATATTTCGCCCCAATCGCCCATGTGTTGATCGCCATCGGGTTCACATATTGCAGCATGATCGCGTCCGGGCAGACCTCAATCATGTCTTCGCAGACTGACCACAGGTGGGGGACGGTGCGAATGCCGCGCATGATGCCACCAATGCCTAACGTGTCGGCGATGGTTTGGCGCAGGCCGAATTTCTTCGGCACTTCGAAATCCGTGACCGTGCAGGGGTCATAGCCGCCGATCTGGAAACAGACGACAACAAAATCCGCGCCGTCCAAGGCCCGACGCTGATCTGTGAAGGTTTCGACCGAGGCGTGCCCACCCAGCGTTTTGGCCATCTTGCCGACAACGATCTCGGATTCCTCAAGACGTTGCGGGTTGATATCCATCAGCCGGATATTGACGTCTTTCATCGCGTCGCGCGACAGGATATCGCCGGCCAGGTTTTTCGTGAAAACGGTGCTGCCCGCACCGATGAATGTAACTGTTGTCATGTTGCTATCTCGAATGCTGCGCGGACCAATCGCCGCGTATAGTCGTTTTTCGGATTTACAAGGACGTCACTGACGAGGCCTTGCTCTACAATCTGTCCGTGCTGCATCACCATAACGCGGTGACACAGCGCGCGGACAACTTTCAGGTCGTGGCTGATAAACAGGTAGCTCAACCCTTTCTCGCGCTGAAGGCGGCGCAAAAGTTCGATAATCTGGGCCTGAACAGACAGGTCGAGCGCCGAGGTCGGTTCGTCCAGCAGGATAAATTCCGGTTCCAGCGCAATCGCCCGCGCAAGC
>JBNLBF010000021.1:0-39415 GCA_050302475.1 Paracoccaceae bacterium | reverse complement strand
GGGCTAGGTCGAACACCTCGCTAATCTGTTCCTGCCGCACCTTGGCCCCGTCATCAAACGCCGCCAGATGTACGTTGATCACCACCCATTCCCGGTCCGATCCGTCGATGGGAAGGCGGCTGACCAGCTTGGCATAATGTTTTTTAATCCCGGCGAATATGCTGCCGCTTTCGGTTTGCAACCGATAGGCCTGTAAATCCGTGATCAAACGCCGCGAAAACACGCCCATGCCGTGCGAGAGATTCACCCATTTCGGCACATAAGGCAGACGCAGGCCTTCCCAGAACGCGCTGGCATAGGTTTTCAGGGCCTCGTCAATCTGGCCCAGCACCGGGACCTGACGGGTCAACCAATTGGGGTTTGCGAGTTCCTGCAACAAAAGTATGTCAGAGCCGAATTTCTTTACCTCGTCTGCAATTGCCTTCACGGCGGCTTCAATCTCAGCCCGCGACAGGGCGCGCAGATCATTCCCGCCATCTGCAGCAAAATTCGCCCGCGCGCCCAACGCGCCATACCCGATATTCCAGGTGGTCAGCTGCAACCTGTCCCCGGCCAAGGGCTGGTCCGCCCGCGAGAGCTCCAGCTCGCCATATTTCGGCGGATTGCCGCCCCGGTAAAATATCGGGTAGGCCGCAATCTGAAGGGCGTGCAGATAGAGCAGTTTGGACAGGTTCATAGGTTTCCGTTGTACCGGGTAGAGGTTTCCAGAATTATAAATAAAAATGTGACGCCTTAATAAAAGGCATCACATTAAAACGTACCGATACATGTAGTCCTATTCAGAGAAACTCGCAAGGTAGGCAATCACGTTTGCACGTTCCTCTTCGCTGCGCAGCCCGGCAAAGCTCATCCGGGTCCGGTTCACGAAATCACGCGGCTTGGTCAGATATGTGTCCAGATTTTCTACCGTCCAGACGGTGCCTTCTTCACCCATCGAAACCATTGTGTCGGTATAGCGGAAATCGTCGACCTGTCCCAGAAAACTGCCGACAATACCCGTCAGGGGAGGTCCAACCTTTGCCTCGGCGTCCGGACCAATCTCGTGGCAGGATTTGCATTTGCGGAAAATAGCCTCTCCAGCCGCCGGATCACCACCGGCAAGAGCCTGCTCAACGATCGCTGCCTGATCCGGCGACGCGTGAGAATCCGCGAATGTTCCTGTTGCGGCGACAGTGGCCAGCAAAATGGCTGCGGGAAACAAAGTCTTCATGTTGCACCTCGATTGCAATTCGGGTTGGCATTATCCGCCAGACCTTAATACTTCTTTGACATGTATCAATCCGACGTGTCGAAAAGCCGCAATTCACGCAAAGCCTTTTCAGCGCCCGGATGAAGTGGTGCGGTAAGGTCCTCGCCGACCATTTCTTCCGCCATAAGATTGGCGAAAGCCGGATGCAGACTGCGCAGCTCGACAATATTGTCGAATACAGCGCGGGTGACCGCATAGATCAGGTCCTCGTCGGCATCCGCCATCGTGACCACGGTTGCGCCGACTCCGATCGTGGCAATATCATCCGGATTGCTGGCATACATGCCGCCGGGAATGGTGACGCCGCGATAGAACGGGTGTTCCATCTCCATAAGGATCATCTCGTCACTTGCCACTGGCAGGATCGAAGTATCACAAAATCCCGTTAGCTCTTTGATCAGGGCCGAGGGGTGACCAATCGTATAGACCGCCGCGTCCAACTCTCCATTGCACATTGCCTCCAGCATCACGTCTCCGGGAAATTCGGTCGCGTCAGCAAAATCCGTGTTGGCGATCCCGAAACTGTCCATCACCAATTCCATGGTTGCACGATTACCCGAGCCGGGATTGCCAATATTGACCCGTTTTCCGACAAGGTCGCTGAAGCTCTCGATGCCGCTTCCATCGCGCACCAACAGCGTGAACGCCTCCGCATGGACGGAAAACATGGTGCGCAGATCGGGCATCGGTTCCGACTGAAACGCCTTGACCCCCATCACCGCATCATATTGCACGTCTGCCTGAACCACGCCTATATCGATCCAGCCGTCCCGCAACGCATCCAGATTATCTATGGACCCTCCGGTCGGATCGACAACACAACGGTATCCATGCGTGTCGCGATTTTTGTTCAGCAACCGACAGATTGCCCCGCCTGTCGGAAAATAGACCCCGGTAATAGACCCGGTGCCGATCGTGACAAATCCGCCTTGGGCTAATGCAAGGCCTGCCCAAAGGGTTAACCAAATAACAAGTAATATCCGCATACTTCTCCCCTTGGGGACATTCCACATATTGCACCCTGCTACGTCAACACTTTCCACACTCAACCACAGGTGATAACAGACCGACATGCGCACACTCGGTTGCTTCAAATCCTATGATATCCGCGGGGAGCTGGACCTCACCCTTACCGAAGACATTGCCTATGACATCGGCGCGGCCTTCGCGCAGGTAATGGCCGCTCAGACTGTCGTTGTCGGCGGCGATTGCCGCGAAAGCAGCGCCAGCCTGAAAGCAGCGTTGGCCCGTGGGCTGACCGATATGGGCTGCGATGTAGTCGATATCGGCATGTGCGGGACGGAGGAGATTTACTTCGCCACCGACCATCTGGGTGTTGATGGCGGGATCGAGGTCACGGCTTCTCACAACCCGATAAATTATAATGGCATGAAAATGGTCATGTCTGGCGCGCGACCTTTGCATCCCGAACGGGAAATGGCGGCGCTGAAAACGGCGGCTGAGGCAGCAGATTTTCCCAAAGTCGAAACCCCCGGCACGATTCGACCGATGGACATTCGCCTTGCCTATGCAGCCAAAGTCTGTTCCTTCGTCGATCCCGCAAAAATGAAACCGCTGAAGATCCTAGTGAATGCAGGCAATGGGGCGGCGGGTCCGGCCTTTGACGAAATTGCCGCGCAACTCGATGCCGCCGGATCGCCGCTGACTTTCGTGCGTATGGATCACGACCCGGACGGTAGCTTTCCGAACGGTATCCCGAACCCGCTTCTGCCCGAAAACCAGCCCCGGACGGCAGCAGCCGTCCGCGACGCAGGCGCAGATTTCGGGGTCGCCTGGGACGGCGATTTCGACCGCTGTTTCTTCTTTGATCACGACGGCAATTTCATCGACGGCTATTACATCGTCGGCCTGCTCGCACAGCAGGCGCTGATGGCCAACCCGGGAGCGACCATCATACATGATGCCCGCATGACCTGGAACACACGAGAGATCGTCACCGACATGGGCGGCACGCCGATCCAGACCCGTACTGGCCATTCCTTTATGAAGGCCGCGATGCGAGAGCATGGCGCGGTTTACGGGGGCGAGATGTCTGCCCATCACTATTTCCGCGATTTCATGTTCTGCGATAGCGGCATGATCCCGTGGCTGATGGTCGCCGAGCTGGTATCCGTCACCGGTAAGTCGCTTGCCGATCTGGTCCGCGACCGTATGGCGCGTTTCCCCGGCTCGGGCGAGGTGAATTTCACCATTGCCGACCCGCAAGCCGCGCTTAAAAACATCGAAGTCCATTTCCGCACCGATGCACTGAACATTGAATATGCTGACGGCCTGTCGATGGATTTAGGTGACTGGCGGTTAAACTTGCGCCCCTCCGGGACAGAGCCGTTGGTGCGCCTCAACATAGAATCGCGCGGTCAACCGGATCTGGTTGCCGCGCGACTGTCGGAAATTCAGAAATTGCTTGAAGATTAGGTCAGCATACCGGCTTTGCAGGAATCGCCTCTCCGTTTTGAGCCGGCGCTTTCTCGCACGGATTGTCCTCTTGTCCGCTTATTGCCAACGCGATCATACCCAGCGCCAATAGCGGGATAATCCACTGTGTCCCGGCTGACGCCATTGGCGCAGCTTCCGCCCCTGTGGGGGACTGCGATGACACAGAAACACCACCCGCAAAAGACGAGGTAGCAAACAAACATGCGATGATAAGGGATGTGATAAGTTTCATACTCTTCTCCTGGTTAAGTTACCGCAACCAGTCTTACACAATTTTACGACAATAATAACAGTATTTTAATCGACATGACGAAGTGGGCGATACGCGAACCACCAGAAGAAGACACCCGAAATGAGACCTACAACTGCAAAAACCAGTATTATAATCGGAGAGATCAAAACCGTGATGTCCTCTTGAAAAACAACGATCGAAATGAAGATTACCGCAGCATAGCACGTCGCAAGTCCGATCAGCAGGCCTGTCCAGATTGTTTGCCGCCTTATCATACGTGCTAGCACCATGATGGGACCCCCAACGACCAACAGCATAAGGCTGTAAAACAGCAGACCATGGACAATATAGTGTCTTGCCAAAGACAACGCCTCTGACCGGCTCAGATCATAGGGTGAGGTCTGATCTTTGATCACCAGCATTCCAACCGTGTGAAGGACTGCCATCAGGATCGACATTGCGAAGAAAATGCCGACGAACCGCAGAGTTGCGCGTTTACTCACGTCACATAATCTTCCAGCGGCGGACAGATGCAAACCAGATTCCGGTCACCATAGGCGTTATCCACCCGGTTCACCGGGGCCCAGTATTTATCAACCCGAAACGCGCCCGGCGGATAACAGGCCTGCTCGCGCGTATAGGGGCGGTTCCAGTCGCCGATCAGGTCCTCGACCGTGTGGGGCGCATGTTTCAACGGGCTTTCATCCGCGGCAATTTTGCCGTCTGCGATATCCTGCGCTTCGGCCCGGATCGCGAGCATCGCGTCGATAAACCGGTCCAGTTCGGCTTTGGGCTCGCTCTCCGTCGGTTCCACCATCAGGGTGCCGGCAACTGGCCAGCTCATCGTTGGGGCGTGAAAGCCGCAGTCGATCAAGCGCTTCGCCACGTCTTCGACCGTCACACCTGCCAGATCATCCAGCGCCCGCGTATCCAGAATACATTCATGCGCGACGCGACCTTTGGGCGAGTGGAACAGCACGTCATACGCGCCCTCCAACCGCTTGGCGATATAGTTGGCGTTCAGGATCGCCACCTTCGTCGCCTGCGTCAGGCCTGCGCCGCCCATCAGCAGAATATACGCCCAAGAAATCGTCAGGATCGAGCCGCTGCCCACTGGTGCAGCCGACACCGGCCTAACCGTATCACCCAGCGGATGCCCCGGCAGATAGGGTTCCAGATGCGCCCCGACGCCGATCGGCCCCATGCCCGGACCCCCGCCGCCATGTGGGATCGCGAAGGTTTTATGCAGGTTCAAATGGCTGACATCGCCGCCAATCTCGCCGGGTTTCACCAACCCGACCATCGCGTTCATGTTTGCCCCGTCAATATAGACCTGCCCACCATGGTCATGGGTGATCTGACAGACCTCGCGCACCGTTTCTTCGAACACGCCATGCGTAGAGGGGTAGGTAATCATGCAGCCCGCCAACGCGTCGCCAGCCTCCGCCGCCTTGGCGCGGAAATCGTCCAGATCGATGTCGCCATTCGCTGCGGATTTCACCACCACAACCTTCCACCCCACCATTTGGGCCGAGGCCGGATTGGTCCCGTGCGCCGACATCGGGATCAGGCAGACATTGCGTTGATCATCCCCATTCGCCAGATGATAGTTCCGGATGGTTAACAGCCCGGCATACTCCCCTTGTGCGCCGGAATTCGGCTGTAGGGACATAGCGTCATAGCCCGTAATCTCGCACAGCTGATCGCTGAGTTGCCGGGTCAGTTCGGTATAGCCCTCGGCTTGATCCTCGGGCACGAAGGGATGCAGCGAAGCGATTTCCGGCCAGGTCAGCGGGATCATTTCCGCCGTGGCATTCAATTTCATCGTACAAGACCCCAGCGGGATCATCGCGCGATCCAGCGCCAGATCACGATCCGCCAGACGGCGCATATAACGCGTCATCTCGGCCTCGGCCCTATTCATATGGAAAATCGGGTGCGTCAGGTAGTCGGTCTGGCGGAACATGTCGTCCGGCAGGCGATATTGCGGGTCTTGCGGCACATCGCTACCGCCAAAAGCTTCCAACACGTCAGCAATGATGCCTTCGTAAGTCAGTTCATCAATCGAAATCCCGATCCGGTCATCCCCAACCGCCCGCAGGTTCACACCGCGCTGAACCGCAGCTGCCATTAATTCTGCCTGACGGTCGCCTACGACTACCGTGATTGTATCGAAAAACGCCTTCGGTTCGACATCGAAGCCCAACGCTTCCAGCCCTTCGGCCAGTTGCACGGATCGCAAATGCACTTTCTGCGCAATCGCCTTCAGCCCGTCCGGCCCGTGGAACACCGCATACATCGAGGCCATAACCGCCAGCAAAGCCTGTGCCGTGCAGACGTTGGAGTTCGCCTTTTCTCGCCGGATATGCTGCTCGCGTGTTTGCAGCGCTAACCGATAGGCTTTGTTCCCACGCGCATCGACCGACACGCCAATAATCCGCCCCGGCATCGCGCGTTTATAGGCATCCTTAGTCGCCATATAGGCCGCGTGCGGACCGCCGAACCCCATCGGCACGCCGAAACGCTGCGTGTTGCCAATCGCGATATCCGCACCCATCTCGCCGGGACTTTTCAGCAGGCACAACGCCAGAATATCGGCCGCCATAATCGCCAGCGCCTTATGCTCATGCAGCGCTGCAATCTGGTCCGAGAAATCGCGGATATGCCCATTGGTTCCCGGATACTGGAAAATCGCGCCAAAGACGGCGCTGGCATCCATATCGGACGGATCCCCTACGATCACCTCTATCCCCAGCGGTTCCGCTCGCGTCTGGATCACGGCGATATTCTGCGGATGGCAGTTTTCATCGACAAAGAACGCATTCGCTTTGGATTTCGCCGCGCGTTTCGCCATGGTCATCGCCTCGGCTGCCGCCGTCGCCTCGTCCAGCAGGGACGCGTTGGCGATCTCCAACCCTGTCAGGTCCGACACCATCGTCTGGAAGTTCAGCAACGCTTCCAGCCGCCCTTGCGAAATCTCTGGCTGATAGGGGGTATAGGCCGTGTACCATGCCGGATTTTCCAGAATATTCCGCTGGATAACCGGCGGGGTGATCGTGCCATAAAACCCTTGCCCGATCAGCGAGGTTTTCAGGTCGTTCCGCCCCATCACATCCTTGATATAGCGCAACGTCTCTGCCTCTGACATCGCCTCGGCGATCCCAAGCGGCGCCTCTTGCCGGATCGCTTTTGGGACCGTCTGGTCTATCAGTTCATCGAGTGAACCGACGCCAATCACCTTCAGCATTTCCGCCATTTCATCGGGCGAGGGCCCTATATGACGGCGGTTGGCGAAATCATAGGGCTCATAAGACGTGGCGGAAAAGGGCATGGGGGCTTACTCGATCAGGGCTTTATATTCGGCTTCGGACATCAGACCATCCAGCTCGGACGCATCCGCGATGCTGATCTTGTAGAACCAGCTATTTCCTTCCGGGTCCTCGTTCACCTGATCAGGGCTGTCGACCAGCGCTTCGTTTGCCTCCAGAATTTCGCCGGACACAGGCGCATACAATTCCGACGCCGCCTTGACGCTTTCGACGACACCGATTTCGTCGTCCTTGTCGAAGGTTTCGCCGACATCTTTCAGTTCGACGAAAACCACCTCGCCCAGCTGTTCTGCGGCGTGTTTGGTGATTCCAAGTGTTGCGGTATCCCCGTCAACTTCCAGCCATTCATGTTCTTCGGTGTAATAGGTTGTTGCCATCATGGCCTCCTGTCAGCGTTTGTAATTATGGGGAACGAAAGGTAGCGCGATGACGGTCGCGGGTTGCGCCTTGCCGCGGATCATCAGGTCAAGCTGGGTGCCGGGGGTTGCGAGGTCAGCACGGACATAGCCCATCGAAATAGGGCCTTCGACCGTCGGGCCAAACCCGCCCGAGGTGATGGTGCCGACGATTTCGCCATCCTTGGCAATTTCAACGTCACGCCGCGCGGGCGCGCGACCATCGGGGCGGATACCCACCAATTTGCGCGCCGGACTATCAGCCAGGTCGCGCTGGATACGGTCCGCACCCGGGAAACCGCCCTCCTCCCGCCGCCGTTTCTGGATCGCCCAGCCCAAATTGGCCTCGATCGGCGAGGTTGTCGGGTCAATATCGTTGCCATAAAGGCACAGTCCGGCCTCTAGCCGCAGGCTGTCGCGCGCGCCGAGCCCTGCCGGTTCCAGATCGTCATGCTTTAAAAGCGCTTCGGTAATTTCTGCCGCGCGATTCACAGGTAGCGAGATTTCAAAACCGTCCTCGCCGGTATAGCCGAGGCGGGATATCCGCACGTCGGCATCCATCAGTTCCGCTTCCATCGACTGCATGAAGCTGAGGTTCGTAACAATCGGCACATGTTGCGCCAGAACCTCCGCCGCTGCTGGTCCCTGCATGGCAATCAGGGCTCGGTCCAGTTCTTTCACCTCGATATCCAGACTGCGCATGATCGCCAGATCCTGATCCCGCATGGACGCGTTCACCACGACAAACAGATGATCCCCGGCGTTCGTGACGATCAGGTCGTCCAGAATTCCGCCGTCGTCATTGGTAAAAAACGTATAGCGCGCTTTGCCCTCACCCAGCGTGGTGATCGCCGCTGGCACCAGTGTTTCGAATTTTGCAGCTACGTCCGACCCGCGCAATTCCACTTGCCCCATGTGGGATACGTCAAACAGCGCCGCGCGCTCGCGGCATTGCGCATGTTCGGCCAACAGGCCTGCGGGATAATTGACAGGCATCAACCAGCCCGCGAAATCGACCATCTTGGCGCCCAGCGCTTCGTGCAGATCGTAAAGTGGCGTTTTGCGGCTATCCGTCATATGGCCCCCGGAGCATGAGTCGTTTCAATGGTCTTAGCAAAGAAGTTTCCGATAGGAAACAATTTTCGGGACCCCCATGGACCTTGCCCGACAATCCCGCCAATATGACGAAAAAAATACCGGAGATACCATGACCCGCCTTTCCCCCAAAGACGCCCCCTCGCTGTCCAGTTTTACCTGGGATGACCCGTTGTTGCTGGAGGATCAACTGACTGACGAGGAACGCATGATCCGCGATAGCGCGCGGGCTTATGCGCAGGAAAAGCTGCAGCCGCGGGTGATTGCATCCTATCGCGAGGAAAAAACCGACCCCGCGATTTTCGCCGAGATGGGAGAGATGGGTTTGTTGGGCGTGACCATCCCCGAGGATTTCGGCGGACTGGGCGCGGGCTACGTGTCCTACGGCTTGATTGCGCGGGAGGTGGAGCGGGTGGATAGTGGTTACCGGTCCATGATGTCGGTCCAGTCGTCCTTGGTGATGTATCCGATCTATGCCTATGGCTCCGACGCTGTGCGACAGAAATACCTACCGAAACTGGCGAGCGGTGAATTTATTGGCTGTTTTGGTCTGACGGAGCCGGATGCGGGGTCAGATCCCGGGGGTATGAAAACGACGGCCAAAAAAACTGATGGTGGATATGTTCTGAACGGCACGAAAACCTGGATTTCCAACGCGCCGATTGCGGATGTGTTTGTCATTTGGGCGAAGTCCGAAGCGCATGGCGGCAAAATCCGCGGATTTGTGTTGGATAAGGGGGCCAATGGCCTGTCCGCGCCGAAGATTGAGGGGAAATTGTCGCTGCGCACCTCGGTCACCGGCGAAGTTGTGATGCAGAACGTGGAGGTGTCGGAGGAATCGCTGCTGGATGTCGAGGGGCTGAAAGGGCCGTTCGGTTGCCTCAACCGTGCGCGCTATGGGATCAGCTGGGGTGTACTGGGGGCTGCGGAATTCTGTTGGCATGCTGCGCGCCAATACGGGCTGGATCGCAAGCAGTTCGACAAACCGCTGGCGGGTACGCAGCTGTACCAGAAAAAGCTAGCCGATATGCAGACGGAAATCACGCTAGGACTACAGGCTAGTTTGCGGATCGGGCGTTTGATGGACGAGGCGAAGGCCGCGCCCGAGATGATCTCTCTCGCCAAGCGCAACAATTGCGGTAAGGCGCTGGATATCGCGCGGATGGCGCGGGATATGCACGGCGGCAACGGGATATCCGAGGAATTCCAGATCATGCGCCATATGGTCAATCTAGAAACGGTGAACACGTATGAGGGGGCGCATGACGTTCACGCGCTAATCCTTGGGCGCGCGCAAACCGGTTTGCAGGCGTTTTTCTGATGCGAGACCTCGCGCGGCGCATGTTTGACGCCGCCGTGCAGGCGGCGGACCCGGCGCTGGCGTTGCGGCCGCATCTGGCGGGGGTCACAGCGACCCATGTCGTGGCCGTCGGTAAGGCGGCCGTGCCGATGGCCGAAGAAGCGCGCCGTCAGCTACCAGACGCCACCGGCATCATCGTTACCAACGCAGAAAATGCCCGTGATATATCCGGGTTCAACACCTACATCGCTGGACACCCCGTTCCGGACGAAGGCGGCCTTCGTGCGGGTCAGGCCGTCATCGAATTGTTGGAAAATGCCAGCTCGGGCGACACCATCCTCGCCCTGATCAGCGGCGGAGGGTCTGCGCTTTTGTCCGCGCCACTCGACGGGATCACGCTTGCGGATAAGGCGGAGGTCAGTCGACAGCTCCTCGCCGCCGGGATCGACATCACTGGCACCAACCTGATCCGCCAGCAGTTATCGCGCCTTAAAGGCGGTGGTTTCCTGCGCCTTGCCGCCCCCGCCAAGGTTCGCGCCTTCATCCTGTCCGACGTCATCGGCGACGACCTGCGCGTTATTGCCAGCGGTCCTACGGTTGCCCCCATCGGCACACGATCCGAGGCGCGCGCGCTGCTGCAACGCCATCATATCTGGGATGGGATTCCCGAAAGCATTCGCGAAACCCTGTCGCAACCCGACCGCGCAGACCCGATCCCCCACGCGCAAAATATGTTGATTGGGTCCAACCGCCAATCGCTGCGCGCAGCGCAAGCCAGCGCCCCCGGCTCGGTTATCGTCAACGACCACCTGATCGGAGACGTCGCCGCTGCTGCCCGCGCGATCGTCGGCGCCGCCCGCACCCGCCCTGAAACCATCCTGATCTTTGGTGGCGAGACCACCGTCCAGATCACCGGCACCGGCAAAGGCGGGCGCAATCAGGAACTGGCCTTACGCGTCGCGATGGAGGCAGAGCATCTGAACCTGACCAACTGGACTTTCCTGAGCGGCGGCACCGATGGCCGCGATGGCCCAACCGATGCGGCAGGGGGTATCACCGATGACCAGACCCTGACCCGTATCCGTAAACATGCTGACCCCGAGGTCCTGCTCGCCAACAATGACAGCTATCAGGCCCTGCAACTCGCCAACGACCTGCTGATAACTGGCGGGACCGGAACCAATGTCGCTGATATCCAGATTTTCCTGAAACACTGACCCACAGCATGCCTATCCAACATGAAACTTGCGTTAATGCGGCGATTTAGCCACGCTCGCCTCTGGACACTCACCCCCAATTTCCGGCATTACCTGACCTAACGACATCTAAACCAAAGGAACCATCATCATGGCTATTCGTGTGGGGATTAACGGCTTCGGACGTATCGGGCGCAATGTATTGCGGGCAATTGTGGAATCTGGACGCAAGGATATCGAGGTTGTATCGATCAACGATCTGGGCCCGGTGGAAACCAACGCGCATCTGCTGCAATTCGACAGTGTCCATGGCCGTTTCCCGGTCGAAGTGAAAACTGACGGCAAAACGATTGACGTGGGCTATGGCCCAATCGAGGTGACGGCCGAGCGTGACCCGACGAAACTGCCTTGGGACGATATCGACATTGCGCTGGAATGTACTGGTATCTTTACCGCTCGTGAAAAGGCGGCGATGCATCTGGAAAACGGCTCGAAGCGCGTGCTGATTTCGGCGCCCGGTGCAGGCGCTGACAAAACCATCGTTTACGGTGTGAATGATGACAGCCTGACAGCGGATGACGTTGTGGTGTCGAACGCATCCTGCACGACGAACTGCCTCTCGCCGGTGGCCTATGTTCTCAACAACGCCATCGGGATCGAGCGTGGCTTCATGACCACGATCCATTCCTACACCGGCGATCAGCCGACGCTGGACACGATGCACAAGGACCTTTACCGCGCCCGTGCGGCGGCGCTGAGCATGATCCCGACCTCCACCGGGGCGGCCAAGGCCGTGGGTCTGGTTCTTCCGGAACTGAACGGTAAGCTCGATGGGGTTGCGATCCGCGTTCCGACACCGAACGTGTCGGTCGTTGACCTGAAATTTGATGCGTCGCGCGACACATCAGTTGAGGAAATCAACGCCGCGATCAAAGCCGCTGCCGAAGGCGAGTTGAAAGGTATTCTCGGCTATACCGAGCTGAAGCTCGTATCGTCCGACTTCAACCACGATCCGCATTCGTCGGTATTCCATGCTGATCAGACCAAAGTCATGGATGGCCGTTCGGTCCGCATCCTGACATGGTACGACAATGAGTGGGGCTTCTCTAACCGCATGGCGGACACCGCTGTTGCGATGGGCAAATTCCTTTGAAGGACATAACCAATGAACCAGTCGCCGGAAAGCGGCTGGTTATTCGCGCTGACCTGAACGCGCCTGTTCAGGACGGAAAGGTCAGTGACGCAACCCGGATCGAACGGTTTGCCGAAGGGGTGAAACCGCTGATCGCCGGCGGGGCGCGGATTGTTGTGCTGTCGCATTTCGGCCGCCCGAAGGGTGAACGCAAACCGGAATTCACGCTGGCCCCGATTGTCGAACCGTTGTCCGACGCGCTGGGCATTCCGGTAAAATTTGTTGACGACTGTATTGGTGCCGATGCTGTTTCTGCAGCAAACGCCTTGCAAAATGGCGAGGTGATGCTGTGCGAAAACCTGCGCTATCACGCGGGCGAGGAAGCCAATGATTCCAACTTCGCGGCGGAACTGGCAAAGCTTGGCGACATTTACGTCAATGATGCCTTTTCAACGGCGCACCGCGCGCATGCCTCGACCGCTGCGTTGGCCGGATTGTTGCCCGCCTATGCGGGTCCCTTGATGGCCGAAGAAATTAACGCCCTGACCGTGGCATTGGAAAATCCAACGCGGCCAGCTGTGGCCGTGGTTGGCGGTGCCAAAGTATCATCCAAAATCGCTGTGTTGAAAAACCTGGTGCAAAAGCTGGACGCAATTGCCATCGGCGGCGGTATGGCCAATACATTCCTGCTGGCTGACGGAAAACCCATCGGAAAATCGCTGGCGGAACCGGATCAGGTGCCGATTGTGCACGAAATCCGAGACCTCGCCGCAAAGTCGGGTTGCGAAATTGTCCTGCCGAACGATCTGGTCTGCGCTTTTGATTTTGCTCCGAATGCACGGCACGAGATTACCGATGTCGATGGCTGTCCGGAGGATGCGATGATCCTCGACGCCGGGCCGAAATCCATTGATCTGTTTTCCAAGGTTTTCGAGGATGCCGCGACGATCCTGTGGAACGGCCCGTTCGGCGCGTTCGAAATGGAACCGTTCGATAAGGCGACCATAGCGCTGGCCCGAAAGGCAGCAGAATTGACGAAGGCTGGAAAACTAACCTCCATCGCCGGAGGTGGTGATACGGTTGCGGCGCTGAACACCGCAGGTGTGGCCGATGATTTCACCTATGTTTCCACTGCGGGTGGCGCGTTTCTGGAATGGCTGGAGGGCAAAACCCTTCCGGGGATTGCCGCGCTAGGCTAAGGTGGCCACATGACTCGCGATATCAAAATTTCCCCCTCCATCCTGTCCGCCGATTTCGCGCGGATTGGCGAGGAAATCACCGCCATCGAAGCTCAAGGTGCTGATTGGGTGCATGTCGATGTGATGGACGGGCATTTTGTCCCGAACCTGACCTTTGGCCCACCCATTGCCGCCGCCATGCGTCCGCATATCAAGACGGTGATGGACGTGCATCTGATGATCGCACCGGTCGATCCGTATCTGGAGGCTTTTGCCAAAGCCGGTGCCGATTATTTGACGATTCATGCCGAGGCAGGGCCTCACTTGCACCGCTCGCTAGCCGCGATCCGCGATCTGGGATGTAAAGCTGGCGTGGCGCTTAATCCCTCGACCCCGGCGTCAGCCATTCAACATGTGATGGATCTGGTTGATCTGGTTCTGGTGATGACTGTAAACCCCGGTTTCGGCGGGCAGAGCTTTATCGGATCAATGGTCGACAAAGTGGCCGAGGTGAAACAGATGATCGGCGACCGCGATATCCTGATTGAAATCGACGGCGGTATCACCCCTAAAACCGCCCCGCTGGTAGCAGCCGCTGGGGCTGACGTGTTGGTCGCCGGGTCAGCAGTGTTCAGCGGCGGCTCGGTCGAAACCGCCGAGATTTACGGCAAAAACATCGCCGCCATCCGCAAAGCAGCAGAAGGAGCCTGACCTATGGCAGCCATTCCCCCCGTCTGTGACTTCGGCTGGAAAGCGCCCGATTTCACCTTGAAAGATGTCAGCGGCAAGATGGTGTCCTTGTCAGATGTGCGCGGACCGAACGGAACGCTGGTCATGTTCATCTGCAACCACTGCCCTTATGTCAAAGCGATCATCCCCAAGATGATCCGCGACGCCAATGATTTGGCGGAACTGGGGATTGGCGTTGTAGCGATCAACGCAAATGACTCGGTCACTTACCCCGACGATTCATTCGAAAACATGCAGAAGGCCGCCGCCGAACACGGCTTCCCTTTCCCTTACCTGCATGACGAAACGCAAGAGGTCGCTCGCGCCTATGACGCCGTCTGCACGCCAGATTTCTTCGGCTTCAACGCTGATGATGGCCTGCAATACCGCGGCCGCCTTGATGAATCACGCGCTCAACCAGCGCCCAAAGACCTGCCGCGTGACCTTTACAACGCCATGAAAATGGTAGCTGAGACAGGGAACGGCCCGGCAGAGCAGATCCCTTCCATGGGCTGTTCAATCAAGTGGAAATAAAAAAAGGCGGACTTGACGCCCGCCTTTCGAACCTCTGACATTCCGTCAGATCAATTCAGCATACCTTGCTTGAGCATCAAATAGATGGCCAGCCCATCCTCCGATTGGTTCCGCTTGGCGTAATCAATCGGCGTCTTGCCGTCCGCATCCTCTGCAAAAATATCGGCACCCGCGTTAATTAGCGCGATAACAACCGCCGAATTGCTGTTGGTCAATGCTGCATAATGGAGCGCCGTTGCCCCTGAATTGTCGCGTGCGGTTACATCGGCACCGGCGGCCAGCAGGAACTCTACTATTGCCGGATTGCTGTTGGTCGCCGCATAGCGCAGCGGCTGCGCACCATTAACGTCAGACCCGGCAATATTCGCGCCGGCATCCACGAGGATCTTCAGAATTTCCACATCATCTGCCTGCGAAGCGGCAAAATGCAGCGGCGTCTCTTCATATTCCGCTCGTGCGTTAACGATCTGCGGCGAAACACAGCGTTGGACGGCATTGGCATCCGCGGAGCTCCAGAACGCGTAAGTCAGCCAAGTGCTGCAATCCTGCGCAAAGACAGACGTCGGCAACATGCAAAATACGAATACAGCAAGTTTTTTCATTCTTTTCAGTCCTTACCTTACCTCGAAAGCGGAATGCCTGTTCATAGGTTAATCACGAAATGTGGCGGAATGATAGCAACATATCTCCAGACAAAGCAAGGAAACTGAATGTGATTAGATGGGACAAAGATCTTTCAATGGATCACGTCGGATTGAGAGAACGTGACGGGCATTCTGTCCTGTTCAGGTCTAAGGTGCAGTGAACGTAATTCAGTAAGGATTCTGAAATGAACAGGCGGAAATTTTTGGTTGGTGGGTCGGCGTTGGCACTTGCGGTCTATGGAACCGGTGGTGGCGCAGAGACTTTTGAGATCACGCTAACTGAAGAGGAATGGCAAGCCCGGCTCACTCCTGCGCAATTTGCGATCCTGCGTGAGGAGGAAACGGAGCAGCCCTTCTCGAACTCACTTCTGGGGGAAAGCAGCCCGTTGTTGAAGGAAAGCCGTGTCGGAACCTATAACTGCGCCGGGTGTGACCTGCCGGTATTTTCGTCAGAAACCAAGTTTGACAGCGGTACGGGCTGGCCAAGTTTCTGGGCGGAGATCGAAGGAAATGTTCGGTTCAAAACTGACCGTAAACTGTTCTTTTCCCGTACCGAAGAGCATTGCCGCCGCTGTGGCGGACATCTGGGGCATGTGTTCGATGACGGCCCTGCCCCAACCGGCAAACGGCATTGTATTAACGGGCTGGCACTGACTTTCCAGGCAGCATAACGCTGCCTTCCTGCCCCATTACTGGGGGGATTGAAAATCCATCTGCCCGGTTGGGCGTTGCCTCGGCTGCGCCTCGGCACCCCTTTCCCGCGCTGTTCTTGAAAATTTATGGTGGGAGGTAAAGGCGGGTACTCGCCCGACGGCTTCGCCTTGATTTTGGGCGGTGTTTACGCCCAGAGACCTAAGCCGTTACCTCACACATTACCTTCAAAAGTTGCCAAAATCTCCGCCGCCACCATCAGGTCCAGATGCGCGCCGCCAGCATTTTTAAAGAGGGACGGATGATTATCTTTATGACCGCCCATTCCGCCTTCCAACATGTCATAAATATCCCCCCGAATATCCTCCGCCGTAATCACACCACGCGCCAGCGGGTCGGCAATTTCCCCGACATGTGCGGCGCTTTCGCGGCTGTCGACATAGATTCGGCATCGTTGCAGCGATTCGTCGTCAGCTTCACGCATTCCTGCGCGAAATGATCCGATCAGGTCGAGGTGCTGACCTTCACGCAGCCATTCACCGCGGATCAACGATGTTTCGGATAGTGTCGCGGTGGAGATGATATCGGCCCACGCCACCCCCTCTTCCAATCCCACCGGTTCGCCGATCGCAGCGGCTTTCGCCGTGTCACGGCCCCATATACGGACTTCGCAATCAGGCAGAAACTGAGGATAGGCCTCGGCCAGTTGCCTTGCCACTTTCCCCGTCCCGACGATAAGCACGCGTTGCGCGTCGGGGCGCGCCAGCAGGCGAACGCCCAACAACGAGTCCGCGACGGTTTTCCATTTCGTCACAAGGTCAAAATCGACCAGAGCTTGGGGGACCCCGTCAGCGTCATAGACCAGCATCACCCCCTGCACACTCGGGTCGCGGTCCGGCATCACGGTGAAGGTTTTCAGGCCTGCCCCCAATCCTTCGATGACCGCCATGCGGCCCATCAGAGTGCCGTTTCCTATCGGCAGGAACTGATCAGACACCTGCGCGCGGGGTAACCGATGCCCCGCCGCCAACGCATTGACCATTCGCGTCCAGTCGAGTTTAGCCTCGACATCCTCGGCGCGGATGATCCGAAGGTCACTCACAGGACCGACGCGATGGCCTTTGCCAGTTTGTCCAGTCCGTCTTTGGGCAGCCCCGCCACATTGAACCGGCTGTCGCCGACCATGTAGACGCCAAATTCCTCGCGCAGCTGATCGACCTGTTCAGTAGTCAGTCCAAGGCGGGAGAACATGCCACGATGGTCAGCCACGAAATCGAACCGGTCGGAGTTGGTTTCGCGACGTAGCGCTTCGGCCAGACCTTTGCGCAGCTCCAGCATGTTCAATCGCATCTCTTCCAGCTCAGCCATCCAATCCGCTTTCAGCACCGGGTCAGACAGGATCATTGCTGTCACAGTCGCACCATGATCCGGTGGGAAGGAAAAGTTGACGCGGTTCAGCGAGGCCAGCGCCCCTTTGGTCAACGCCACAGCCCCTGCGGCGCTCATTACGAGCGCCACGCCGACGCGATCACGATACAATCCGAAATTCTTAGAACAGGAGGCCGCGATCATCATTTCAGGCACCTTGCCTGCCATCAACCGCACGCCCTCGGCGTCAGCATCCAGACCGTCACCAAAGCCCTGATAGGCGAAATCGATGAATGGCGTCACGCTTTTGGTTTGCACCAAATCGGTCACCTCAGCCCATTGATCCAGCGTCAGATTCGCACCGGTCGGGTTGTGACAACAGCCATGTAGCAGCAGTACATCACCTTCCGCCAACCCCTCCAGATCAGCCTTCATACCGTCGAAATCCACCTGACAGGTGGCATCATCGAAATAGCGATATTTGCCGATCTTCATGCCCAAATGCTTCAGGATCGCTTCGTGGTTCGGCCAGCTTGGATTCGAAATCCAGACGGTGGCGTCCGGCGAGGCCATCTGGATCAGCTCAAATAACTGCCGGATCGCGCCGGTTCCGCCCGGCGTCTGCGCCCCGGCAATCCGGTCTGAGCTGACCGTATCCGCCAGCACCAGTTCCCGCATCGCATCGACGAAATCGAGGTTTCCCAACAGTCCGACATAGGACTTGCTTTCCTGCGCCGCCAACAACTGCGCCTCGGCCTTTTTTACTGCCCGCATCACCGGCGTATTGCCTGACGCGTCCTTGTATACCCCAACGCCGAGGTCCAGCTTCTCGTCCCGCGGATCGGCACGATACATACCCAGCAGCTTGATGATTTTGTCTTCGGGTTGCGGTTTCAGGGTGTCGAACATGTTTCCTATCCTTCAGATTTCAGGAACGTCGCGGTCACGCGTCAATACGCGGGTTTTAGTCTCCTGCTTGTAAGGCGTAAATCCCGATTTTTGATAAAGCTGGAGCGCGCGGGGATGATCCAGCGTGCAGGTCTGCACCGTCATGCGTTCAATATCTTCATAATCCCACCCCATATGGATCGCGGTTTGCAGCAAGTATTTGCCAAGTCCCAACCCGATCGCCTCTGGCACCAATCCGAAAAAGGCGAGGTCACAGCGACCCATCTCGCGCCGATCCAGCATGAAGAACCCGGCGGGCCAGCCATTATATAACAGCGTGAACAACGCCATCCGCTCGTTCTGCACAAAGTCACGCAATTCTTCCGGCGCAAGTTGATGCATATCGGTCCACTCGTGTGCCGCACCAACCGCATCATAGAGGTTCAGGAAATACCACACCGGAGGGGTTTCCGCATGGATCAGCGCCGTTGGTTTACTGCCGGGAACCGGGGGGCGGGGGTAACTGGGGCGCTCATGCATTTCCAGGTAGGTGACGACATATTCCACTTCTTCTCCGGCTTTGAGCGTCTTCATCCGGTTGCAACCTCCGTATCCTCGCGCCCGCCCCATTCGGTCCAAGAACCGTCATAGACCGCGGTCTGGTCAGCCCCGGCGAGTGCCATGGCAAAGCTGAGCGTCGCCGCAGTTACCCCTGATCCGCAAGTGGTAATGGCGGGTTGGGTCAGGTCAACGCCCGAGGCTTCGAATATTGTACGGATATCGTCGGGCGATTTCATCTGCCCGTTTTCGCTGAGATCCCCGAAGAAAACGTTAAATGACCCCGGAACACGACCGCGCCGCAGTTCCGGTCGTGGTTCGGCAACCTCGCCTCTAAACCGTTCAGCGGACCGCGCGTCGATGATCTGCGTCTTGCCGCGCGCCGTATTCACGCCGTCCAGATCAATCACCCGCGCCGGGTTCAGCCTGGCGTGGAAGTGGGAGCGGTTGGGGATGACCTCTCCGGTTTCGACCTCTCGCCCCTCGGCGAGCCATTTCGGCATCCCGCCGTCCAGCACCGCGACCTCATCCTTGCCGAAGGTTTTGAAAGTCCACCAGACGCGGGGCGCAGAAAACACACCCGCCGTGTCATAAACCACTACCGGATCGCTGTCGCCGATGCCCATCGCGCGGACACGGCTGGCGAATTTGTCGGCCGACGGCAGCATGTGCGGCAAATCCACAGATGTGTCCGCGACCTCGTCAATGTCAAAGAATACGGCGCCGGGGATGTGCCCAGCCAGATATTCCGCCTGACAATCGCGATTTTCCGCGGGCATATACCAGCTGGCATCAACGACCTTCACACGGTCCAGATTGTCTGCCAGCCAGTCGGTTGTGACGAGATTTTCCAAAATCGTGACCCTTCCCTATTTTCCGCCGTCAGACTAGCCTTGTTGCGGAAAGGATTACAATGGACGTTACCTCACCCGGCATACTCTCGGACCTGATATTTCACCGCTTCGCGGGAGAGATTATTGATCGCGGTGATTTCACCAAAATCTATACGTCATCCAACCCGTCTTATTATTACGGGAATATGCTAATCTTACCTGCGCCCCCGACATCCGATGATGTGCAAGAATGGATCGACCTGTTTGAGAGCGAGTTTTCCCACGATAAGGACGTGAAGCATCATACCTTCCAGTGGCTTCCTGACAACAAGATCACACCCGAAGCGATCAAGGCCTTCACTGATCAAGGCTTTACCTATGATCACATATCGGTACTGACCGCACAGGCGACGCAGACGGATCGCCCGGCGCCCGCTGGTGTGACCTTCCGAAAGATTGACTCGGATGCGGACTGGAATGCGGTAGTCGAAATGCAGATCGCCTCGGGGTTTCCGACCATTCCACCGGAGGCTTACCGGATCTTCAAAGAAGCGCAATTCGCCAATTATGCCGACATGGCAGACGCGGGGCTGGGCGGTTGGTTCGGGGCGTTCAAAGGCTCAGAACTGGTGGCCAATCTGGGGCTTTATTTCGGCGACGGAATCGGGCGGTTTCAATCGGTGGAAACCCACGCCGACCACCGGCGACAGGGAATCGCCCGGGCGATGGTGAATTGGGTCTCAAATTGGGGATTTGCACAACGTCCCGGTGTGACGCTGATGATCCACGCAGATCACGGTGAGGTGGCGGAAACCATCTACAAATCGCTCGGCTATCAGGAGACTGAACAACTCCAAAGCCTCTTTCGCCCGCCGGTCTAGCCGTCCGACACGGCCTCCCGATCCGCGCAGGGGATCAGCTCGACGGGCAGTTCCCGCAAGACCGTTTCGCCGAGGCGGTCCGTTATCACGATCTGCATAACACTGGTGCCATCGCGGGTGAACAATGTCTCGTGCACATCCCATATCGCTGCCGTTTCCGGGCGCGCACAAATCCAGCGATAGGCCCCGATGGTGAACATCTCGCCAACAGACTCTCCTCCTTCGCCACGCCATTCAGGCAAAGTGGTCAGATTACCCGGCTGCCGGGCGGCAAATGTGAATTTCAGCTGTCGATCGTCATGACTCACACTGGTTAATACCCAGTATCGATGGCGAAGAAACAGCCGTTGTTCATCCAGCAGCAACGCCACGGCAATATCCAGATGTTCTTCCCAGCTGCGTGGATCGGACAACATCTCGGCCACGATCTCCTCGCGCCGGTCAAATCCTTCGTCATAGGTTTCCGGTGGTGGCGGCAGCGTCAATTCGACAGAGATCGGACGGGTCAATCGCCATGCCGCAAAAGCAATCGCAATTGCAGCAATCGCCATCAGTATAAAGCTGATGCGCGTCGTCATTCTGACAGTCCTCCCGCAAGACAGTTTAGCGCCTTGCAGGTTTTAACGCCAGATTTATCGCATCGTCAGATTGCGCTGAGCCCGCTGCGCTGGCGCCACCAAACCCAAGCTGAAATCGGCAGCAGAACCACCCCTGCCCAGCCATAGGCAGGCAGGATACCGACCCAACTGGCCAGCCAGCCAAACAGGATCGCCAGAGTTAGCCCGGGGATATTCTGCAGGAATTCCAGGATAGAGGTTGTCGTCGCCCGCGCCGAGCTTTCGATCAGCCGCTGAAACCGCGCCTCTGCAAGGATCATCGGCGGAATGGCCAGCAGGTAGACTAGCTCCAACACCACAACGAACCAAGCACTGTCGGCGAAGGCAGCAATGATAAACAGCAAACCGCCCATCGCAGGCAACAGCCACGCCAGGTCCTTACGACCGGCCAGACGATGGGCACTGATACTGGCACCCGCATGTACCAGCAGCCCCGCCGCCCCTGCGACACCAAACAGCCAGAGCGGTAGGGCGACGGCGGTGTAATAAAGCTGATCGAACTCTTCCAGTTCGTCAAACATGATCAGGCCGACGGCGATGTAGAGCGTGACGAAACGCAGTTCCGGCAAGGTGCGGAATTCTGCAAAGGCCAGCCAGATATTTTCCCAATAGCCGGGGTCGTCTTCTGTCGTGACACGAATATCTGTCAGGCGCAGGGCAAGAACGGCCCCAAGGATCAAAGGCGGCAAGGAAAGCCAGAGCGTCAGCTCCATGCCCCCCGCCGCCGCGACAAGACCCCCCAGCAGCAATCCTGCCCCGACACCCAGCGCCTTCGCCGCATTGGCGCGACCGTAAACCTTGTCGAAATCCTCAGCCTCCCCTGCGGCTTCGGTGTGTTCATACAGCAATGCCTCCCCGGTGCCGGAAAATAGTGCGCCAGCCAGCGACCACAGGCCAAACCCCAGCCCGTATATCCAGACATTCCCATCCGCCAGCGCCCAGCAGATAAATGTCAGCGCCTTCAGCAATGGTGCCACCACCAGCAGCCAGCGCCGGTCCAGCCAGTCGGACAGGGCGCCGGTGAAAATCTCGAATAACAATGCTGAGCCGGACCAGAATGCCAGCAACAGCCCGATCTGGAAAAAGCTCAACCCATTCAGTTCGAACCAGGCGGTATATACTGCATAGGACAGGATGAAATCGAACAGGAAGGCATAGCCGTAGTAGGCCATCAGAAAGGATCGGAAATCGCGTGCCATAGCGCAAAAACTATGGTGCGTGCGCTGACCCTGTCCAGCGAAACATTGTGCCGGTGACAATGCCGGTTCGCGCTTGACCTCAGCGTGCCCGCGATTTACCCAAGCGCCAACGTTTTCAAGGAGTTTTTGCTATGTCCAACCCCTCGCTCTTGATCCTTGCCGGTGACGGTATCGGCCCCGAAGTCATGGAAGAGGTAAAGAAGATCATCACTTGGTATGGCGACAAGCGCGATCTGAATTTCGACGTCAGCGAGGATCTGGTCGGCGGCTGTGCCTATGACAAACATGGCACGCCACTGCATGACGACACGATGGCAAAGGCGCAGGAGGTCGACGCTGTGCTGCTGGGTGCCGTGGGCGGACCGCAATATGACGAGCTAGATTTTAGCGTAAAACCCGAACGCGGATTGCTACGCCTACGCAAGGAAATGGACCTGTTCGCTAACTTGCGTCCGGCACAATGCTTTGACGCGCTGGCGGATTTTTCTTCGCTGAAGAAAGACGTGGTTGCGGGCCTTGATATCATGATCGTGCGCGAACTGACCTCGGGCATCTATTTCGGCGAGCCGCGTGGGATATTCGAAGAAGGCAACGAGCGCGTTGGGATCAACACGCAGCGTTATACCGAAAGCGAAATTGACCGGGTTGCGCGCGCAGCTTTTGAACTGGCGATGAAGCGGGGTAAGAAGCTGTGCTCAATGGAAAAAGCCAACGTTATGGAAAGCGGTATCCTTTGGCGCGAGGTGGTGACTGAAGTCGGAAAAGACTATCCCGAGGTTGAACTGTCGCACATGTATGCTGACGCGGGCGCGATGCAGCTGTGCCGCTGGCCAAAACAGTTTGATGTGATCGTGACCGATAACCTGTTTGGTGACCTACTGTCGGATGCGGCGGCGATGCTGACCGGGTCGCTGGGAATGCTGCCCTCCGCCAGCCTCGGTGCGCCGATGGAAAATGGTCGTCCAAAGGCGCTTTATGAACCGGTTCACGGCTCTGCCCCTGACATCGCTGGACAGGGCAAGGCGAACCCGATTGCTTGTATCCTGTCCTTCGCAATGGCGCTGCGCTACAGCTTCGATCAAGGGGCCGAGGCCGAGCGCCTCGAAGCCGCGATCGAAACGGTGCTGGCAGATGGGGCGCGCACTGCGGACCTGTTGGGTCCCGAAGGTGGTACGCCGATTTCCACGTCGGACATGGGCGACGCGATTGTTGCGGCGCTGGAGTCGAGCCTCTAAACGATGGCGGACCCGTCGCCGGACGAACTTGCAGCGATCCTTAAACAGATCGAAACCGCGTTGGCGGAGGGCGATTTTGATACGCTCCAACACCTGTCGGAAACCCATCAGGAAGTGCTGGCCGGGGCCTCGGCCAGCATGCGCCGCCGGCCCGACGGGTTCGACGCGCTGGAAACCGCGATTGAAGCGGGTGATCTGGAAACCGCCCGCACCGCCGCACAGGGCCTTGACCTGAACCATCCCGATCTGTCGGACCATGATCGTCCGATCATCTGGGCGCTGAAATACGGCACACGGACCGACGCGATGTTGGCGATGCTGATGGGGACCGGGGCTGATGTGGGGCTGGTGAGTGGCGAAGGCTACACCCTGCTCCACCATATTTGCGACACTTACTATGGCGATACAAAGGTCGAGGAACTGGCGAAGATCACCCAGCGTCTGGTTGCGGCTGGCGTGCCATTGGAGGCTGCTAATCATTACGGCTGGACCCCGGTCATGCGCGCCGTCATCGAGGGAACCGAGGCCGAGCTGGAAGCGTTGCTTTTGGCGGGGGGCAAAGCCGATGTGACCTTCCCACCCGACGCCATGCCCAAATTCACCCGCGGCCTGACGGTAGTGATGGTGGCAGCGTCAGATCCGCGCAAGGTCCGGCTGCTGCTGGATTTCGGGGCAGACCCGATGCGCACCAATGCCGAAGGCGAAACCGCCTATGATTATATCGACCGCCAGTTGGCACGATATTGGGACGAGCTGGAACAGAAAACTGAGCGTGGCGAGGATACAGAGTTCCTGCCTGAATTTATCAAGTCGCTGGAATCCTCGCGCGATGTCATCACTATTCACCGCGAGCATAGACATTGAGAATTGCGGCCCTTGAAAAAACCTTATAAGAACCCGTTCGAGTCGGAGTGTAGCGCAGCCTGGTAGCGCACCTGCTTCGGGAGCAGGGGGTCGGAGGTTCGAATCCTCTCACTCCGACCAGTTTTTCTTAGAACCACATATCCCGTACATGTTTGCCGTCGTCGGGTTGGTCCTCCCAGCTGTCGAACCCGTCGAAATGGCGGATCGGCAGGTCAGCAACCATGGCCGGATCGTTCGCCATACGTGTGTTGACTGCGATGCGCGTGCGTCCATCCTTATGCGGCTTTTCCCCTCGCCACCAGGTGATACAGCTACAGGTCGGACAATGATGGAAGCCGATATCCCGATCTCCCCAGACATATTTCCCGGTATCACCCGAGGTGGTGATCTCCTCCCCGACCCAGCCGTAAATCCAGAGCGTTCCATACCGGCGGCAGATCGTGCAGTTACAGGCGGTGGCTGCACCGGGATCGCCCTTATACGTCCAGGTGACTTTGCCGCAATGGCAGGAGCCTGTGATCATTATTCCCTCCGATCCGTTTCTACGCGGAGTCTAAGACGGAAGATCACCCCCGCACAAGCGCCATCCTGATCAGCTTAAGCGCCAGCAAGATGAACGGCGTACCGTGCATCACCAGGTCAAAGATGTCGATGGGTTTGGACAGATTGCCACCCGCCAGCATTTTCAGCTTCTCCCAGATATGCGGCTCTGGAAAAAACGGGGCTAGGCCAAGCGTCAGCGCGGCAAGGATCAGCAGGTTCAGCGGGATCTGGTCAAGGAAAGCGAGCATAGATTTATCCATTCATGATTTTGAATGTATCTATGCCGGGGGCGCGCGAGGCGCAACCCCTAAGACGTCACCGCCTGATTGCGCCCATAGACCAGCAGCATCCCGATGATAACAGAACCATATATGATTTGTCGTCCAGCTTCGGGCATTTGCATGATCGACAGGACTGAGTTCAGCAGCACGATCAGGATCACGCCGACAACCGTCCCCAGATACCGCCCGCGCCCGCCAAGGATCCGTGTGCCCCCCAGCACCACCGCCGCAATTGCGGGCAGCAGGTAGGGATTCCCCATACCCTGATAGGCTTGCGAGGAGTATCCCGCCAGCAGAACACCCGCCGTTCCGGCGCAGGCACCCGATAGCATGAAGGCACCGATAATGACCCGTTTGGTGCGGATACCGGACAGATAAGCGGCGGCCTCCCGGTTACCGGTGGCATAGATGGAGCGGCCAAAACCCGTGCGTTGCAGGATCAGTGCAATCACCAGCGACACGGCAATCCAGACAAAGATCGCGACCGGCACGCCTGCGACTTTGTCAGCAGCCAGAAACCGCATCAGTGGCGTGGCATCCGTGTCAGGCGCGTAGCCGCCTGTGTGGGCTACCATCAGCCCCCGCATCACCTGATCCACACCCAGCGTGAAAATCATCGAGGGCACGCGCAGATAAGCAACGCCAATCCCGTTAAACAGGCCAACGGCCAGCCCCACCGCGATACCCGTTGGGATCGCCATTGGACCACCAACGGTTGTCGCCATCATAGCGGCTGCGGTCAGTGTCCACGGAACGGACAGATCGATATGACCCAGCAGGATCACCATCATCATCCCCGCCGCAACGATTCCGAGGAACGACCCCACTTGTAGCTGTTGCAACACGTACCCCGGACGCAGAAGCGGTGCGGTACCTTGCGTTGACAGTGTATAGGCCGTGCCGATGATCAGGATCACGATCACGAAGCCCAACGCGATGACGATCGGCTTGGTATCGGTGTCGAGGTTTTTGTAAAAATTCATGCTGCGCCCCTCACCTGAAAACATCCATACGGTTCTTGATCCGTGTTAACCGCAGCGAGCCGAGGCTGACCGCAACCAGCAGCACGATACCCTGGAACAGGGTCTGCAACAGTGGGTCGACACTGATGGACCCGATACGGAAGAAGAATTCGATGGTCCGGATGATAAACGCACCGAAAATGGATCCGACGGCGGAACCGACGCCGCCCAACAAGGACGTGCCGCCGATCACCACCGAAGCGATGGATTTCAGCGTATATTCCCCTGCCTGCACCACATCAGCGTTGCCTGATGAGGTCTGGATCGCCAGATACAACCCACCGCACCCCGCAAAGAAGCCTGCCAGCGTAAACGCCATTATTTTCGCCCGCGCAATCGGCAGGCCAGACATGTAGGCCGCACCTTCAGCCGAGCCAACGGCATAGGCCGTCCGCCCCGTAACGGAGCGCCGATAGGGCACCCAGACCAACAGCATGATCGCGGTCAGGATAATCAGCGGCACGGGAATCCACGCAATCGGCTGCAACCAGGCTGCGTTGCCGTCATCGGCAAATCCGTAAGTTTCCGCAAAATCGAACACGGCGTTGGTAATCGCCCAGTTGAGATCGCCATCAATGTCTCCGCCCGGTTGCGGACGCACGAACAACGCCAGACCAATGGCAATCGCCCCCGTCGCCAGCGTCGCGATGATCGGCTGGATACGGCCATAGACCACAACCAGCCCATTCATCAATCCAAACATGGTTCCCGCCAGTACTGACAGAATAACCCCCATCATCATCTCCAGCGGTCCCCCGGTAACCAGAACCGAGGCGATGCAGGACGATAGCGTCATCACCGCTCCAACCGACAGATCCAGCCCGCCTATCAGCACAGGCAGTGTCTGTGCCACCGCGATGAACGCCAGCACGACAGCCTCGTTAGCGTTCTGGATCAGAACCGCTGTTGAAAAACCGCGCGGGTGCATGGCGTTATACAGCAGGAACAGAACGGCGAATCCAACGACTGCGCCATAAAATCCGCGGTTCTGGCGGAAGGAATATTTTAGTCGTTCGATCATGCTGCTTCTCCGTCAGTTCCGATGTTGAGGGAGGCCGCAACGATAGCTTCCTCGGTAATAGCGTCGCCTTCCAGTTCTGATACGATCTTGCCGTCATACATGACCGACACGCGGTCACAGCAACCGATCAGTTCGGCATAATCGGTCGTGTAGAACAGAATGGCTTTACCCTCGTCAGCAAGTTCGCGCATCAGGCGATAAATTTCCTGCTTGGTGCCAACATCGATTCCGCGCGTTGGGTCATTTAGCAGGATAATATCCGGATCTGTCATCAGCCACTTGGCGATTACGACTTTCTGCTGGTTGCCCCCTGAGAGGGTAGAGACCGCATGGTCAATATCGCCGACCTTGATCTGCAGTTTTTCAACCGCTGACTTGACCGCGGCATCTTCCTTTTTGCCGTCGATAAACGGACCATTGGAGACCTTGTTGAAAGACGCCGCGATCAAATTGTCCGCAATTGACATGGGCAACATAAGCCCCTCTGTCTTGCGGTCTTCGGGGACGAGCGCGATGTTCGCGCCGTCTGCTTTGGCTTTGGCAGGCGAATTCGGGGCGATCAGTTTGCCACCAACCGTGATATCACCCTGCAATCCGCGCATGACCCCGAACAGGGCCAAAAGCAATTCCTTTTGACCCTGTCCGTCGAGGCCGCCGAGACCAACGATCTCGCCTTTCCCGACCTCGAGGTTGACGCCTTTCAGCGCTCTTTCCCAAGTCAACTGCTCGATTTTCAAATGCGGTGCGGGTCTGTCCCGCGATGGTTTATCCGGGAAGTGGGACTCAACTTCACGCCCGATCATCAGGCGGACAATTTCGGCATCCGACTTCGACCCTTTGGCAAAGGTTTCAACATGCATCCCGTTACGAAACACGGAAAGCGTATCACACAAAGCTTCCACTTCATGCATACGGTGAGAGATAAACAGGCTGGCAACGCCATCATCCCTGAGTTTCCCGAGCAGGTCATAAACAGTTTCGACGTCTTTGCTGGTTAGGGCGGAAGTGGCCTCGTCCAAAATCAGGACTTTCGGGTTTTTACCTAGCGCCTTGGCGATCTCCACCATCTGGCGCCGGGACAGCGACAGGTCGCGGATCAGCGCATTGGGATTGACGTCAGCGCAGTTGATGCGCGCCAGCAAATCCTCGGCAATCCGGTTTTGGGCTTTGTGGTCAATCAGTCCAAAGCGTTTGGGCGGATTGGCCAGTGAAATATTTGCAGCGACCGATAAGTCCGGGACCAGCGAAAGTTCCTGAAAGATGCAGACAATGCCCTTGTCCACAGCATCGGACGGTCGCGCGAAACTTACCGGTTCGCCATTCACCTCCATCGTGCCTTCTGTAGGGTCGAGCACGCCAGACATGATTTTGATCAGAGTCGATTTCCCTGCCCCGTTCTCCCCAAGGATTGCGTGGGTTGAGCCGCTGTGACAGGCGAAATCCACATTCTGCAATGCCTTGGTGGCACCAAAATGCTTAGAAATGCCCTTGAGCGAGACAATAGGGGAGCCGTTGGCCATCGGGACCTCGGTAATTCGTTAAGCAAGCAAGTGAAAAGCGGTGCCGGGACGAACCCGACACCGTTAAAGGACTTAGCTATCGTCCTCGGATTGCGACATAATCGCAGGACCCGAGATATTCACGCCACAGGGCGGGAATTCGTTCACGGTGAAGAAGTTGTCCGGAAGATCGGACCAGTAGTTCACACCATCTTCAAGCTCTTCATAGGTTGCCACCGGCAGCGGAACCGAGATCAGCTGCGGCATCACATTGCCTTCCAGCGCCGAAATCGCCGCTTTCATGGCAATCGCCACCAGACCCGGGGACTGACCGATAGAGATACCTTTCAGACCTTCGTCCGAATATTCAGCAATCGCTTTGCGGAAGCCATTTTCGGATTCACCAGCAACAGGCACCCACGGATGACCCGCATCCATCATGGCCTGGATCACACCGTTGGAGCCACCCTGACCGACGATGGCCACGAACTCACCGTGAACCGAAATCGCGTCAGCAACGACTTTCTGTGTGGTGCCGTCGTCCCAGTTGCCAACAACCGAAACGATTTCCCAGTCACCATCGCTGGCTTCCAGAACCTCGTTGATGCCAATGGAACGGTCACGGTCAACCGAGTTGCCCGGCAGGCCGCGAACTTCGAGGATTTTCCCCGAGGTCACACCTTTGGCTGCCAGCTCGTCCAGGGCAAACTGCGCCCACATACGACCCATGGTCAGCTGGTCTTCGTTGACCTGCATAACAGCGTCAGTGTCGAGCACGTTATCAAACGGCACGATCACAACATCATTGCGGTCAGCCAGACGGATTACGCGGTCAAACCCTTCGGGTGAAACAGCGATGGTCACGATGGCGTCAAAGCCTTGGTTGATGAAATCTTCGATCGCGCCCAGCTGTGCCGGGGCGTCTGTGCCCGTGGACACAACACGGAATTCGCTGATCTTGTCAGCAACTGCCGGATCTTCGGCATAGGCTTTCGCGGTTTTCACCATCTGAATACGCCATGTGTTGCCAACGAAACCGTTGACGACGGCGATTTTAAACGGACCTTCACGGCCTTCCCACTGGAAAAATTGCGTTTCATCGTTCCATGGTGCGAAGCATGTCGGGTCGACGCCGGGGCCGTCCACGACCTCGGGTCCGGCATAAGCAGCTGTTGCGGTTGCAACGATACCGGCTGCCACCAGTGCAGTAAATTTCTTCATGTTATCTCCTCCCTGAATCAGGTCGTCAGCCGACCCGAGTATCTTTCGGTCGACGGAAACGCCGTCGAACGGGAAAAGTGTTAGGTCTAACCTCGAGGCAAGTCAATTGTATATTGTATACCAAATCGAAAATGCCAGTTGCCGTGCCCTGTTTTTCTGCCATATTGCGCCAAAAATAACTCTCTGAGGGAACTGCCATGCTACCACTCGCCCAATCCATGAGCCGTCTCGGCACCGAATCCGCTTTTGACGTGTTAGCCAAGGCCAACGCGCTGGCTGCGAGTGGCAAAGACATTATCAACCTTGGAATCGGCCAGCCGGATTTCCGCACGCCCGATCATATTGTCGAGGCCGGGATCAAGGCGCTGCGCGATGGCCATCACGGCTACACCCCCGCCAACGGCATTCCGGTGCTGCGCGAGGCTGTCGCAGCCGACCTGAACCGTCGTCACGGGGTCGAGGTCAATCCCGACAATGTCGTCGTTGTCCCTGGCGGCAAGCCCACCATGTTCTTTGCCGTGTTGATGTTCGGCGAACCGAGGGCCGAGATCATGTATCCCAATCCCGGCTTCCCGATCTATGAAAGCGTCATCAAGTATAGCGGCGCAACGCCCGTGCCCTACGCACTGGAGGAGTCGAATGACTTCGCCTTTTCAGCCGACGACGTGCTGTCCAAGATCACCCCCAATACGCGCCTGATCATAATCAACTCCCCCGCCAACCCGACGGGTGGCGTTACACCGAAAGCGGAAATCGACAGGCTGGTCGCCGGTCTGGCAAATCATCCGCAGGTGACGCTGCTGTCGGACGAGATTTATTCGAATATGCTCTATGGCGGGCGCGAGCACGTGTCCCTGCTGCAATATCCCGAAATCCGTGACAGACTGATCATGTTGGACGGCTGGTCCAAAACCTATGCCATGACCGGCTGGCGGATCGGCTATGCCGTCTGGCCGGACGAGCTGGTCGGCCACGCCACCCGCCTGTGCATCAACGACCATTCCTGCGTGAATGCGGCAACGCAATATGCCGGACTGGCCGCCCTGACCGGCCCGCAAGATGCCGTCTATGAGATGGTCGCCGCGTTTGACGAACGCCGCAAGATCATCGTGTCAGAGCTCAACCAAATCCCCGGCTTCCGCTGCGCCGACGCCGCGGGTGCGTTCTATGCCTTCCCGAATATCGAAAGTACCGGGCTGACCTCGCGCGAAGCACAAGATAAATTCTTGGAAGAGGCCGGCGTCGCCACCATCGCTGGCACCAGCTTTGGCGCATGGGGCGAGGGGTATTTGCGCTTCTCCTACGCTAACAGCACCGAATACATTCAGGAAGCCATCCGGCGGATCAAATCGGTTCTTTAGGCCTCCTCCAACCGATCCGTTGCAGGCGGAGGAGTTGGGGACAGGGCGCTGATCCGCGCGTAAAGGTCATCCGACATTTCCAACGTCATCGCATCCAGCGACGGCTGTAGCTGTTCGACCGAGCGCGCGGATATGATCGGCTGTGAAATCCCCGGGTTATGCGCAACCCATGCCACGGCAAGTGTAGCGGGATGAATACCAAGTTCCGACCCCAGTGCCGCCAGATCAACCGCGCTCTGGCGCATCCAGTCGACATCGTAGCGCTTGGTGTACATCGCCATCTCGTTTAGTCGCCCGGAACCACCACTCGCATATTTCCCGGTCAACAGACCACCGCCCAATGGGGAATATGGCGCAACGTTGAACCCTTCGGACAGCGCCATCGGGATGATTTCCACCTCTGCCTGACGTTTCACGAGGTTATACATAGGCTGCAGAATTGTGATGTCGGTCCCGGCCCGCTCCGCCACGCGCTGGGCTTTCATCGTCTGCCATGCGGAGAAGTTGGAAATCCCGACATAGCGAAATTTACCTGCCTTTTGCAGCTCCGCCAGCGTGTCAAAAGTCTCCTCCAACGGATCATCGTTGAATTTGTGCAGATACATAATATCGACCATATCCATGTCGAGGCGCTTCAGGCTCTCATCAACCTGCGCCCGGATATTCGCTGCCCCTGCCCCGCCGAACATCGCGCATTTGCTGGCGATGATGATGTCATCGCGTTCGGATTTCACCAAATCCCCAAGGATCTGTTCCGAGCGGCCTTCAGAATAGACATATGCCGTATCAAAGAAATTGATACCTGCGGTACGGCAGGCGTCATACATGGCGCGGCTTTCGGCCTCGTCGGCGTTGCTGCCAAATTGCATGGTCCCGAAGGAATAGTCCGTTGCGGCTGCGCCATTGACGCTGGTGATGGATTTGCGTGTCATGATGTCTTCCGTTTCCTTAAAAGCTTATACTAAATCATGATGGATCACTAACTATGATGTCAAAGCGGTGTAATCGTTAAGGTTTGTCCGTGAGATTCAAGTAATTGCCGAAGAAACTTTTCAATCAGTCTTCGTAGGGACAGCCAAGTGGGTAGTGCCCTTGTGGGTCGCAGTAGTTCCACGCCATTCCCGAATCCAGAAAATACCCGTTTACAGATCCCCTTAGGAACAGACCTCTAAACGCGCAGTTTGCTACAATCACATCGTCAGATAGGGATTCATATCGTTCATAATCTTCCAATGAGAAAACACTGATGCAAGATACTCGTTGACCGATGAACTCCTCTTTCGGGAAATTTTGGGACAAACGTATATGATTAAGCCGAAAAATGTATTCTGATCCCTCTATTTCAAAATAACCGTTGTCATCCAGACTAGTTACCTTTCCATAAGCTACAATGAGTTCTCCATTTATCGGTTGATCAGCATTCGCGGCGGTTCCGTAGGCGGCCAGAGCGCACACTAGTGATAAAATCAAGATCTTAACTAGTTTTTCCAGTCGGCATAATACTCCTGTGAAAACCATCATGGAAACTGAGAGCCCAGACGGCGGTCCAAATTGAGGCATGATATTCCTTTTCTCGGTAGTCTGATCCACAAGTTCGCTCCAGAAATTCGAGATGCAAAGTAGTTTATCAGGCAAATTCAAGACCAACATAAACTGGCCTGTGTCGCCGATACAAGTTTGCGGTTCAACCCGGAGCGGCCATATGTTTTGATGACAGGAACGGAGGGCACCATGACCAACGACCAAATCCTGCTGTTCAGCCTGTTCGGGCTGATTTTCGCGATGCTGCTTTGGGGGCGCTGGCGGTATGACCTGATTGCATTTTCCGGTCTGCTGATCGCACTGGTGCTGGGGCTGGTCCCGACCGAGCAAGCGTTTTCCGGATTTGGCCATCCCGCAACAATAATCGTCGCACTTGTGCTGGTCGTCTCGCGGGGGCTTGTCAATAGCGGGGCGATTGCGCTGCTGATGCAGCGGCTGGCCGGTGCCGGGACCCCCGTTGGACGACATATCACGCAAATGGCGATCGTCGGCGCGGCACTGTCGGGATTCATGAATAATGTGGCGGCGCTGGCACTGCTAATGCCGATAGACATTCAAGTCGCCGCCAAAGCCGGTCGGCTGGCACGGCGGTCGCTGATGCCTTTGTCATTCGCGACGATACTGGGCGGGATGGTCACGCTGATCGGCACGCCGCCGAATATTATCATTGCCTCCTTCCGCGAAAAAGCGATTGGGGAACCGTTTGCCATGTTCGATTTTGCCCCTGTGGGTATCACGGTCACTGTAATCGGGATCCTTTATGTCGCCACGATCGGTTGGCGACTGATTCCGGGAGTCAAAGGGGAAAACAGCAAGGCTAAAGCCGCGATCATTGACGATTATGCGGTGGAACTCGTGGTTGGTGAGAAATCCAAACTGGCGGGGGGAACCATTAGCGCGATCAGCGATCAACTGAAAGCGGCGGGGCTGCGCATCATCGGCCTGACCCGCAATGGCCGCCCGGTGGAAGGTAAATTACAACAGATGGAATTGCGCGTCGGCGACATTCTGATCACCGTCGGTGATCTGACGGATATCGACGAATTTCGCGGGAAGCTGGATCTGAAACTGTTCGGCGAGGAAGGCAAAGGACGCGAGGCTGTCAAAGATCTGTCCATAATGGAGGTCGTCGTCCCCAAAGACGCAAGGATCGAGGGACGGTCCGCGATTTCCCTGCGTCTGCGGTCTCGTAAACGGGTGACGCTGGTTGGTATCTCGCGGCAAGGACGGTTGATGAAAAAACGTGTCAGGCATGAGCCGATCCGGGCCGGAGATATCCTGTTGTTGCTGGGCACACATAACCGACTTGAAGAAGTCTCTGACTGGTTGGGCACATTGCCGCTGGCGGAACGTGGCTTGCAGGTGACCCAGCATAGCAAGGCGTGGCTGGCAGTCGGGATATTTGCGGCGGCGATTGCAGTTTCGTCGTTTGGATTGCTGTATCTGGCGACCGCGCTGGCAATTGTCGTCGCGCTTTATGCGTTTCTGGACATCGTGCCCTTGCGCAGTCTTTACGACCATATCGAATGGCCGGTTATTGTGCTCCTTGGCAGTATGATTCCGCTGGGTGTTGCCCTGGAAAATTCCGGTGGAACAGATCTGCTGGCCTCGTTGCTGGTATCGGCGACAGAGGGCTATGCCCCCTGGGTCGCGCTGGCGGTTCTGATGACGGTGATCATGACCATGTCGGATGTACTGAATAATACAGCCACAGCCGTGGTTGGCGGACCGATAGCGATCAGCGTCGCAGAAAGGCTGGGAGTCAATCCTGATCCGTTCCTGATGGCGGTGGCGATTGCGGCTTCCTGCGCGTTCCTGACGCCAATTGGGCACAAGAACAACACCCTGATCATGGGACCGGGAGGTTACAGCTTCGGAGATTACTGGAGAATGGGGTTACCACTGGAAATCCTGGTGATCGCCGTTTCTGTTCCGATGATTCTGGTTGTGTTCCCGCTTTAATTCAGGTGGATCCATCAAACATCACTTATAAGTGATCAAATTTTAGTCATCAGACCTATTTATTGTCCATTTATCGGACAGCCTTCGTCATATCGCCGAAATATTGGGCAGCATTGTTGTCTTGCCCCTGCGTCACATGGATGAGTGTCGGCGTCGGATTTGTTCTGATGAGTGTGCGACGACGAGGGGCGTTAACTATCTCGCCGCCGCACGTGTGCAACGTTTAGCTGCCGGGGGATGGTATCGTATGGGGGGAAATTTTCAATCCAAATGGTCAAAAATCCTGACGGCGCATAACAGGAGAGAGAATATGATGAACCCCAAAAAGCTTGCTTTGGGTTTAGGACTGACTGCGTCTTTAATGGCCACATCGGCTTTGTCGCAGGAAACAATCAAAGTTGGGATCCTGCATTCCCTTTCGGGAACCATGGCAATTTCGGAAACGACGCTAAAAGACGTCATGCTCATGCTCATTGACGAGCAGAACAAGGCTGGCGGCATCAACGGTATGATGCTGGAACCGGTCGTTGTTGATCCGGCCTCTGACTGGCCGCTGTTCGCTGAAAAAGCGCGTGAGCTGATCGAAGGCGAAGGCGTCGATGTTGTTTTCGGCTGCTGGACATCCGTGTCGCGGAAATCGGTTCTGCCGGTGTTTGAAGAGCTGAATTCCATCCTGTTCTACCCCGTGCAATACGAGGGTGAGGAATCCCAGCGGAACGTATTCTATACAGGCGCCGCACCAAACCAGCAGGCTATCCCTGCCGTTGACTACCTGATGAACGAAGAAGGTGTTGAGCGTTGGGTTCTGGCCGGAACGGACTATGTTTATCCGCGAACGACGAACAAAATCCTCGAAGCCTATCTGATGTCCAAGGGCGTATCCGCTGACGACATCATGATCAACTATACGCCATTCGGGCACTCCGATTGGCAGACCATCGTTTCCGACATCAAGGCATTCGGGTCCGAAGGTATGAAAACCGCGGTTGTGTCGACCATCAATGGTGACGCAAACGTGCCGTTCTACAAAGAACTGGCGAACCAGGGCATCGACGCAGCCGACATTCCGGTTGTGGCATTCTCGGTCGGTGAAGAAGAGCTCGCCGGTCTGGATACGGAGCCGCTCGTGGGTCACCTCGCAGCATGGAACTACTTCATGTCTGTGGATAGCCCCGAAAATGATGAATTCATCGAAGCATGGCAGGCGTTCATCGGCGACGAAGACCGCGTGACCAACGACCCGATGGAAGCGCATTACATTGGCTTCAACATGTGGGTGAAAGCTGTTGAAGCTGCTGGCACCACCGACGCAGATGCGGTCATCGACGCGCTGATCGGAGTTTCTGTGCCGAACCTGACTGGCGGTTATTCGTCCATGGGTCCGAACCACCACATCACCAAACCTGTGCTGGTTGGCGAGATTCAGGATGACGGTCAGTTCGACGTTGTGTGGGAAACCACCGGTCTTGTTCTGGGCGACGAATGGTCCGACTACCTGCCGGAATCGGCCAAGCTGATCTCCGATTGGCGCGCGCCGATGTCGTGCGGCAACTTTAACGTAGAAACAGGTGAATGCGGCGGTAGCGCCGAGTAACCTAACGCGAGGGACGGCACCTCCTCCCGTCGTCCCTCGCGCCTTATGATCGAGCCAGTTTATGCGCCTTATCTTCCTGACATTTCTGTTCCTGCTGTCTGCCTTGCCACTGCGCGCCCAGACATTCGAGGAACTGCTACTCCAACTGCCCGAGGGCAGCTATTCCGACCGCGCCGAGGTGGCAGCGGCAATAGCGGCGACGGGTGACGACCGTGCCATCGAAATCCTCGAAGTGCTGGCCGAAGGTAATCTCCACATTTTCAAGGCTGACGGGTCCGTCGTTGTGATCCGTGACGTCAACGGCGACGATATCGCCTTCTCTGCACTGGATGGTACGGAGATTGGCGAGATCGGCCGGGGCGACACATCAAAAATCAAAGTGAATAACGGACTTCGCCGTGATCTGCGCACTTTGATCGGTGCGATGTCCCTTCAGCATCCCGACCCGACCAAACGCCGAGAGGCTGCCGAAGCCATTTATAAAAGCGCCGATGCGTCGCAAATCCCCGTGCTTGACGCCGCGCTGGAGACTGAAACCGAAGCCGACATTATCGATCTGCTGACCGAGGCGCGCGCCGTGTCCATGTTGAATTCCGGCGCCGGGATCGAGGAAAAACTTGAAGCGGTAGACGTGATCGCCTCGCGCGGAGGGCAGGATGCCCAAGGTGTACTGTCACAATTCGCCGACGATCCTGATCTGGCTGAACCAATTGCCGCCGCGCTGTCGCGGATTGAACGTAACCAACAGCTTTGGGGTGTTGGGCAGAATGTCTGGTACGGTCTGTCGCTGGGTTCTGTCCTGCTGCTGGCCGCGATTGGGCTGGCGATCACCTTTGGCGTGATGGGCGTGATCAATATGGCGCATGGGGAGCTGGTGATGCTCGGCGCCTATTCGACCTTTATGGTTCAGGAACTGATCCGAAATAATGCCGCGTGGCTGTTCGACTATTCGCTGCTGATCGCCGCGCCGATTGCCTTTTTGATCGCCGGATCGGTAGGTATCGGGATCGAGCGCGGAATTGTCCGCCACCTATACGGCCGCCCGCTGGAAACCTTGTTGGCGACATGGGGCGTTAGCCTGATTTTGCAGCAGACTGTGCGCTCGATTTTCGGGCCGAACAATCGCGAGGTTGGTAATCCGGAATGGATGTCCGGTGCGTTCGAACTGGGTGGTCTGACGATCACTTATGGCCGCATGTGGATCCTGATCTTCTCGCTGGTGGTTTTCGCTGGGTTGATGCTGCTGCTCAAGAAAACCGCGATGGGCTTGCAGATGCGGGCCGTGACGCAAAACCGCGCGATGGCCGCGAATATGGGTATCCGGACGGGTCGCGTTGACGCGCTGACCTTTGGTTTGGGTGCGGGGATCGCTGGACTGGCGGGCGTTGCGCTTAGCCAGATCGACAACGTGTCGCCGAACCTTGGCCAAAGCTACATCGTCGACAGCTTTATGGTTGTCGTGTTTGGCGGGGCCGGAAACCTGTGGGGCGCGCTGGCTGGGGCGTTCAGTCTGGGCGTTGCCAACAAATTCCTTGAACCGTGGGCAGGGGCGGTGTTGGCCAAAATCCTCGTCCTCGTGTTTATCATACTGTTCATCCAAAAGCGTCCAAGGGGTCTGTTCGCCCTTAAGGGTCGCGCGGTGGAGGCGTAAATGTTGAACCGTCTAATCGACCGCCGGATGGGGTTCTTCCTCGCGGCTTTGTTCCTCGCCATTGTGATTATTCCGCTGGGCAATCTGGTGATTTCGGGCCAGCCGGTACCGTCCTACGTCGTGGCGCTCTTGGCAAAGTACCTGTGCTACGCGCTACTGGCCGTCGCGCTGGACCTTGTCTGGGGCTATTGCGGGATTCTGTCGCTGGGCCACGGCGCGTTCTTTGCGCTGGGTGGCTATGCGATGGGCATGCATCTGATGCGTGAAATTGGCGATCGTGGCGTTTATGCCAACCCTGATCTGCCCGACTTCATGGTGTTCCTGAACTGGGACAGCCTACCATGGTTCTGGTATGGCTTTGACAGTTTCATATTTGCCAGCCTAATGGTCCTGCTGGTGCCGGGCCTGCTGGCGTTTGTGTTCGGCTGGTTCGCCTTCCGCAGCCGCGTCACCGGCGTCTACCTGTCGATCATCACGCAGGCGATGACCTATGCGCTGATGCTGGCATTCTTTCGCAATGAGATGGGGTTCGGCGGCAATAACGGCCTGACCGATTTCAAGGATGTGCTGGGCTTCGATCTGCAATCCGACGCCACACGTTCCGGCTTGTTTATCATTGCCGCCCTCGCGCTAACGGCGGGATTGTTGATCTCGAAATACATCACCACGTCGAAACTCGGTAAAGTCCTGATCGCCATTCGAGATGCCGAAAGCCGCACGCGCTTCACCGGCTATCGCGTCGAAGGGTACAAGCTGTTTGTGTTTGTTGTTTCGGCCATGATGGCAGGGGTCGCAGGCGCGATCTACACACCCATCGTCGGCATCATTAACCCTGGCGAGTTCAGTCCCGCCAATTCCATCGAAATCGTCATCTGGGTAGCCCTCGGCGGGCGCGGCACGTTGGTTGGTGCGGCCATCGGCGCGATCATCGTCGCACTGGCCAAAACCCTGCTGACCGGATGGTTGCCGGAATTCTGGCTGTTCGCGCTGGGCGCAATGTTCATTCTGGTCACGATCTATCTGCCGACTGGCGTTCTGGGCAAATTTGAAAGCGTCTTCATCCGCAAGCCCAAATCCAAACCGCAGGAGGCAACCGCATGAGCAGCCAGCTTTATCTGTCCGGCGTCAACCGCTCCTTCGATGGGTTCAAGGCG
>JBNLBF010000020.1:0-40463 GCA_050302475.1 Paracoccaceae bacterium | reverse complement strand
GGGCTTTGGACAGATCACCCTTTAACAGATGGAACGGGCGTGCCGCCGTTTCAACCGCACGGCCGATCAGGACGTAATCCCAGCCAGCGTGCCCCTCGGTCGGCAGGACCATTCGCGCCACCTCGCGCAAACGGCGTTTGGCGCGGTTTCGCGCCACTGCGTTGCCGACTTTCTTGGAGCAGGTATAGCCGACACGGATGATGGTGGGATCAGCCTCGTCCGGGGCGCGGCGGCGGGCTTGCAGAAGGAAGCTGTCAGACGATTGGCGGCGGGCGCGGGCGGCGGCCAGAAAATCGGCGCGTTTGCGCAGAGTTTCCAGCGCACAAACGGACGCCGCCGGAGGGGTCTCACCGGCGGTCCCTGTGGCGGGCTCGCGGTTTGCCTCCGGCGGCGTCATGTTAAAAACCTTTGAAGGCTGCCTTATGCAGACAGGCGCTTGCGGCCCTGCGCGCGGCGGCGGTTCAGGATTTTACGGCCGTTTTTCGTTGCCATGCGCGCACGGAACCCGTGGCGGCGTTTGCGAACGAGATTGCTCGGCTGATATGTGCGTTTCATCTGTTTGCTCCTGCTGGATCGACAAGATTCGCCAACCCGAAAATCTGAACGCGCTGTTTAGGAGGGGTTTGCCCGCTTGTCAACGCATCTGGCGCGGAAATCTGAAACATTTCCCGTGGATGGTGCAAGCGGACTGAAACATTCGCTGACATCCCATCAACCAACCGTGAGCCCCCTTTGCGCGACGCCCTGTTCGCAGGCACATAAGCTGCAACAGACGGAGAATTCTATGTCCACCGAGCCCCAAACCGGCATTTCCACCCGGAAAATGATCCCGCTGATTGTGATCGCAATCGTTGCGCTGATCGGGTTTTTCACCTTGCGTGACTACCTGTCATTTCAGGCATTGGCGGATAATCGCGAGGCATTGCTGGCATGGCGCGACGATAATTACCTGTTCGCCGTGGTGGCGTTTATGGTGATTTATATCGTGATCGTGGCCTTTTCACTGCCGGGTGCGGCGGTTGCGTCGCTGACCGGTGGGTTCCTGTTTGCGGTGTTTCCCGGCACGTTTCTCAATGTGACTTCGGCCACGATAGGGGCGGTGTTGATATTTGCCGCGGCCCGCTATGGGCTGGGTGATTATCTGGGGCGCAAGCTTGATAATGCCAGCGGGGTTGTTGGCAAGATAAACAAAGGGCTGGATGAAAACGAGGTGTCCTTCCTGTTGCTGATGCGCCTTGTCCCGGCCTTTCCGTTTTTTGTCGCCAACCTCGTCCCGGCGTTGGTCGGCACCGCGATGACACGGTTTGCCTGGACAACCTTCGTCGGGATCATTCCCGGCGCGCTGGTTTACACATGGGTCGGCGCCGGATTAGGCGAGGTGTTCGCACGCGGCGAGACCCCGAACCTCGGCATCATCTTTGAATGGCAGATCCTCGGTCCGATCCTCGCGCTATGTGCGCTGGCGGCCTTGCCGATTGTGCTGAAAGCTTTCGGCAAGAAGGAGCTGGCGTGATGGAGACGATCAAAACCGATGTCTGTGTGATCGGTGGCGGGTCCGGCGGTTTATCCGTCGCGGCGGGGGCTGTGCAGATGGGTGCGAAGGTCGTTCTGGTCGAGGGTGGCAAGATGGGCGGCGATTGCCTGAACTATGGCTGCGTGCCATCCAAGGCGCTGATCGCGGCAGGGAAACATGCACATGCAATGCAGACGGGCGCGCCGTTTGGCGTGACGCCAGTCACGCCGACAGTCGATTATGCTGCGGCGATGGGCCATGTGTCGGACGTTATCGCGGGGATTGCACCCCACGATTCCGTTGAACGGTTCGAGGGGCTGGGCGTCAAGGTTATCACCGATTACGGGCGGTTTGTGTCGCCAACAGAACTGGAAGCCGGAGACTATCGCATCAAGGCCCGGCGGTTCGTGATTGCCACGGGGTCCTCGCCGCTCGTGCCGCCGATCTCCGGAATCGACAGCGTGCCGTATCTGACGAACGAAACCATCTTTGATCTGCGTGAACGTCCTGAGCATCTGCTGATCATCGGCGGTGGCCCCATCGGCATGGAAATGGCGCAGGCGCATCGGCGTCTGGGCAGCAAGGTGACGGTTTTGGAAGGGCTGAAAGCGCTCGGCAAAGACGATCCGGAACTGGCGGCGATTGCGCTGGAAAATATCCGTGCCGAGGGGGTGGAGATTGTCGAAGGGGCGCTCGCCGCCGAGATTACACCAGAAAATGGCGTGACGGTGAAAACCAAGGACGGCGCATCATACACCGGATCGCACCTGCTGATGGCTGTGGGACGCAAACCGAATATCGAGCGGCTGGATCTGGGCAATGCTGGCGTGGAAACGCACCGACCGGGGATCAAGGTTGATGACGGCCTGCGAACCACCAACCGGAAAATCTATGCCATCGGCGATGTCGCAGGTGGTCTGCAATTCACCCATGTTGCGGGCTATCATGCTGGGGTCATCATCCGCTCCATGCTGTTCAAACTGCCTGCCAAGGCAAAAACCGCCCATATCCCATGGGCGACCTATATCGATCCGGAAATGGCGCAGGTTGGCCTGACCGAAGCGCAGGCCAAAGAGAAACACGGCGATAGCGTCGAGGTGATGCGGTTTCCGTACGCGGAAAACGACCGCGCGCGGGCTGAGCGCGCAAGCTCAGGCCTGATCAAAGTCATGATCGTCAAGGGCAAACCGGTGGGAGCCTCCATCGTTGGTGCACAGGCGGGGGAGCTGATCCAGATTTGGGCACTGGTTATCGCCAACGGTCTGAAAATCAGCGCCGTTGCGAACATGGTCGCGCCATACCCGACGCTGGGGGAAATCAACAAACGCGCCGCCGGGCAGTATTACACACCGCGCCTATTCGAAAATCCGCGGGTCAAAACGGCGGTCCGTTTTATCCAGAGATACCTATAGCGAGCGGTCAATTGCCACTGCGACGCCGCTATCGCTTGTGGGAGGGGAACGGAATGCCTAGACTTGGCGTCGATTGGAAAATGTAGGCATTTCATGTTCTTCAGAACCTTGTCCGGGCGGTTTTTGCTTCTTTCATTCATCTTCGTGATGGTGGCCGAAATCGTCATCTTTGTGCCGTCGGTTGCGCGCTACCGCCTGTCCTACCTGCAGGAGCGGCTGGAACAGGCGCAGCTGGCTTCGCTGGCACTGCTGGCGACGCCGGACGATATGGTCTCGCCGGAGCTGGAGGACGAGCTTCTGGACAATGCCGAGGTTCTGAACATCGTGCTGCAACGTGACGAGATCCGCGAACTGATCCTGTCCAAGCCGATCCCCAAGCCCATCAGCCAAACGTTCGATCTGCGTGACACCAGCTTTTTTACGTCGATCAAAGATGCGATTGCGTGCGTGTTTCATGAACAAAATGAAGTCATCCGCGTCATCGGCCGCCCCGTCAAAGATGCCGGTCTGGGGATCGAGGTGGTTATGGAGGAGCAGCTCGTCAAAGTTTCGATGGTCGATTACGCGCGCAACATTCTGTTACTGTCACTGGCGATTTCAGCTGTGGTTGGGGTGATGTTGTTTGCCTCGCTGCAATTGCTGATCGCGCGGCCGATCAAGAATGTCATTACCTCCATGATTGCCTTCCGGAACGAGCCGGAAAATGTCAGCAACATCATCACGCCCGGTGCCAGGATCGTGGAACTGCACGAGGCCGAGACGGCGCTGGCGGATATGCAGCACCAGTTAGTTTCCTCGTTGCGCCAGAAGGAGCGGTTGGCACAGCTGGGGGGCGCGGTATCCAAGGTCTCGCACGATTTGCGTAACATCCTGACGACCACACAGATTCTGGCCGATACGTTCGAAGGCTCAGACGACCCCAAGGTCCAGCGCATGGCCCCCCGCCTGATCCGCACGCTGGAACGCGGCATTAACCTGTGTGAACGGACCCTGACCTATGGCAAGGCCGAGGAACGTGAACCCAAACCCGCCAATATCGAGCTGAAACCGCTGGTCGATACGGTGATCGAAAACGACCAGCTGCGCGTGTCCGAAGAGATGGTGAAATATGTCGACGAGATCGCCGATGGCACGATGATCTATGCCGACAGCGAACAATTGTTCCGCATCCTCACCAACCTGATCCGCAACGCAAGACAGGCGATCGAGGATAGCGGGGAGCCGGCAACGATCACGCTGTCCGCGAAGGAAACCGACACTGGGACCGAGATTATCATCCACGACACCGGTCCCGGCATTCCGCCATCGGCACTCGAATTCCTGTTCAAACCGTTTCAGGGCAGTGCGCGCAAAGGCGGCACCGGTCTGGGTCTGACGATCTCCACCGAACTGGTCAAAGGCCACGGCGGGGCGCTGGATCTGGTGGAAACAACGGCGGAGGGTACAATCTTCCGGATTTTCCTGCCCAAGGCGAAGAAGTAATTATTCCGGCAGCGGCGGATTGGTTTCTTCGATCACGGTTTCCATGGCGACGAAAGTGGATGTCGATTGCACATGGGGCAGGGTGGAGATGCGCTGGCCCATGGCCTCGCGGTAGCCGTCAATCGAATTGGTGCGCACCTTCAGCAGGTAATCGAAGCCCCCGGCGATCATGTAGCATTCCGCGACCTCGGGCACGCGTTTGACCGCGGCATTGAACTCCCGCAGGGCCTGTTCGCGCGTGTCGGTCAGTTTGACCTCGACAAAGGCGATGTGGGTCAGACCCAGTTTGCCCGAGGACAGGATGGCACGGTAGGCGGCGATGATGCCGTCCTCCTCCAACCGTTTTACGCGGGCGGCGACGGGGGTTTTGGACAGGCCGACAAGATCGGCCAGCCGGGTCATGGAGATTCGGGCGTCCGTGGTCAGAGCGGTCAGGATCTTCCGGTCGATATCGTCGAGGGTTTTGGTCATTTTGCCTGCTATTTTTTAATAATACGGTGCGATTGGCGTATGAAATAGCCAAAAATGCAGAAATACACCAGACAAATCATGATATGATAGTGTGAATAGGAGGTTCCCATGTCCCTGCCACTTCCCACGACCCTGACCGACGATAAATTCCGTGCCGAGGAGGATGTCCTCGCCGATCTGGTCCGCATGGCGGATCTTGCGCCCGCGCAACGCGCCCGGATTGAAACCAGTGCTGCCGATCTGGTCCGGCGGATCCGGACGGAGGCGCATCCCTCCCTTATGGAACATTTCCTGTCGGAATATGGCCTGTCCACGCGCGAAGGTATCGCGCTGATGTGTCTGGCCGAGGCGATGTTGCGCGTGCCGGACCGCGACACGATGGACGATTTGATCGAAGACAAGATCGCGCCGTCAGACTGGGGCAAACATCTGGGGGAGGCGTCTTCGTCGCTGGTCAATGCCTCTACCTGGGCGCTGATGTTCACTGGGCGCGTGTTGGAAAACCCGAAGCCGGGGCTGGCGGGAACGCTGCGGGGCGCGGTGAAACGGCTCGGCGAACCGGTCATCCGCACTGCCGTCAGCCGCGCGATGAAAGAAATGGGCCGCCAGTTCGTGTTGGGTGAGACCATCGACAAGGCGCTGCATCGTGCGCGGGAGGAGGAGGCGAAAGGCTACACCTATTCCTACGACATGCTGGGCGAAGCGGCGATGACCGCCACCGACGCCGCGCGCTACGCCAAAGCTTATAGCGATGCGATAACGGCGATTGCGGGGGCGTGCGACAAGGGGTCAGTTCGCGATAATCCGGGAATATCGGTCAAACTCTCCGCTCTGCATCCCCGCTACGAAGTTGCGCAAGAGGATCGCGTGATGGCCGAGCTTGTGCCCGCCGTCCGTGATCTGGCCCGTCAGGCGCGGGCAGCTGGTATGGGATTCAATATAGATGCGGAGGAACAGGACCGCCTGTCCTTGTCGTTGAAGGTCATTCGCGCAGTGCTGGAAGACCCGGAGCTGGCCGGATGGGACGGGTTCGGGGTGGTCGTACAAGCCTATGGCAAACGCGCGGCGGCGGTGATCGACTGGTTGCATGCTCTGGCGGTGACTTTGGACCGCAAGCTGATGGTGCGGCTGGTGAAAGGCGCCTATTGGGACACCGAGATGAAGCACGCGCAGGTGGAGGGGCATCCCGATTTCCCGCTGTTCACCAGCAAGGTTGCCACTGATGTCAGCTATATTGCCAACGCCAAAAAGCTGTTGGGTTATGCGGATCGCCTTTATCCACAATTCGCCACCCATAATGCGCATACTGTTGCTGCCATTCTGGATATGGCCGACGGGCAGGCGTTTGAATTTCAGCGTCTGCATGGGATGGGCGAGCGGCTGCACGACATCGTCCTGCGCCAGACCAAGGGCCGCTGCCGGATCTATGCGCCGGTCGGCGCGCATCGGGACCTGCTGGCCTATCTGGTGCGACGATTGCTGGAGAATGGCGCAAACTCCTCTTTCGTTAACCAGATCGTAGACGAGGAAGTCTCGCCCGAGGATATTGCCCGTGATCCGTTTGCGGAGCTGGACAGGGCGGCGCCTCCTGCCGGTCTGGTGCAACCCGCGGCGATTTTCGGGGCGGGGCGACGAAATTCTCAGGGCTTTGATCTGACGGACCGTGCGACGCTTGACCGGATCGCTGCGGCGCGGAATGTGCCGATCCCTGACGCCGCGCCCAGCACCGCACCGTCCGGCCCGGTCCGAGATGTGATCAATCCGGCCTCCGGGGAAAGAGTCGCACAGGTGCAGGAGGCGAATTCGGATTGCATCGCCGCAGCGCTGGCGGTGGCATCTCCGTGGGATGCGCCGGTTGGTGAACGTGCCGACATTCTGCGCCGCGCGGCGGACCTTTATGAAGACAATTTCGGCCTGATCTTCGCCACGCTGGCGCAGGAGGCCGGGAAGAACCTGCCGGATGCTGTGGGCGAACTGCGCGAGGCGGTGGATTTCCTGCGCTATTATGCCGATCAGGCGGCGCGCGACGATGCCCCGCCGCTGGGGATCGTCACCGCCATTTCGCCTTGGAATTTCCCGCTGGCGATTTTCACTGGCCAGGTCGCCGCCGCACTGGCGACCGGTAACGCGGTGCTGGCGAAACCTGCTGAGCAAACGCCGCTGATCGCTGCCATTGCCGTGCGCTTGCTGCATAAGGCCGGGGTGCCGGAAACCGCGCTGCAATTACTGCCGGGCGACGGCGCAACCGTTGGGGCGGCGCTGACATCCGATCCGCGCGTGAACGGGGTGGTGTTCACCGGTTCCACCGAGACCGCGCTGTTGATCCGTCGCGCGATGGCCGCAAACCTCGCCCCGGGAGCGCCGCTGATTGCGGAGACCGGCGGGCTGAACGCGATGATCGTGGACAGCACGGCGCTGCCGGAGCAGGCGGTGCGGGATATTGTGGCCTCGGCGTTCCAGTCCGCCGGGCAACGCTGCTCGGCCCTGCGGTGCCTTTATGTGCAGGCGGATATTGCGCCGCACCTGATCGCGATGATCAAGGGAGCGATGGATGAACTGACGCTCGGCGACCCATGGCATTTGTCGACGGATGTTGGCCCGGTGATCGACGCGGAGGCGCGTGACGGTATCGCTGCCTATATCGCACAGGCCCGGACAGATGGCCGCGTATTGCACCAGTTGGAAGCCCCGACAACCGGCACTTTCATCGCGCCTACGCTGCTGTCAGTAGACGGGATCGGCGATCTGGAGCGCGAAATCTTTGGACCAGTCCTGCATGTCGCAAGTTTTGCTGCTGACGAATTGGATCAGGTGATCGACGATATTAATGCCACCGGCTACGGCCTGACCTTCGGCCTTCACACCCGCATCGACAGCCGGGTGCAGGCGGTCGCGGACCGGGTGCATGTCGGCAATATCTATGTGAACCGAAACCAGATCGGCGCGGTGGTTGGCTCGCAACCCTTCGGGGGTGAGGGGCTGTCGGGCACCGGACCCAAGGCCGGCGGGCCACATTACCTGCCGCGATTCCGTCGGCATATGGTGCCGCTAACCTCGGCCGAATGGAGCCACAAGGCCGAGGCCGCCGCTGTCCAAAAGGCATTGGATGCAGCGACCCCCCGTTACCAAGACGCCACCGAACTCCCGGGTCCGACGGGAGAGGCTAACACGCTGCGACTGACCGCGCGTGCGCCGTTCCTGTGCCTCGGCCCGGGACAGGAGGCGGCCGAGGAACAGGCAGCATTGGTTCAGGCGCTGGGTGGACAGGCGGTTGTCCCCGATGGGTTGCTTGACCCCGAGGCATTGCGAACCCTGACCGGGTTCGCAGGTGTCCTCCATTGGGGCGAGGCTGCCGCGTATGGCGAGGTGCTCGCCGCGCGCGAGGGACCTATCCTGCCGCTGGTCACCGGCAAACCCGATGCGGCGCATGTGCTGCACGAGCGTCATCTCTGTGTGGACACGACAGCATCAGGCGGTAATCCGGCCCTATTGTCCGGGCAGGCACTGGCCTGAGCAGATTTTCCCGGCTCTTGAAATTTCCGCCAAGATTGCCACTTGCAAAACCGAACGAGCGGGGCTAAACCCCGCCCTCACGGACCGATAGCTCAGCTGGATAGAGTACCTGACTACGAATCAGGGGGTCGGGGGTTCGAATCCTCCTCGGTCCGCCATTTTTCTTCATCTGACCAGTCTTCCGACGCCATTGCGTCAGGGTATTTCTTGTCATCCATGAAAAATTTGCGACATCGGGGATTGTCGCCTTTTCATTCCCAGGCATGTCCTGTAAGGGCCGCGGTTCACCGTTAATACAGGACCGACCTTTGACCCGACCGACCACGATTTCCGATTACGCCCGTCAGCTTTTTGTCGATACCCCCTCCAACATCATGCAAATGTCCACCGCCCGGGTGCGGATCGAGGTGCTGGCCGGGCTGACCGTTGCCCTCGCGCTGGTGCCGGAGGCAGTCGCGTTTGCCTTTGTCGCCGGAGTTGAACCGATGGTGGGGCTGTATGCAGCCTTTATCGTCGGGCTGATCACGGCGCTGATCGGCGGGCGGCCGGGGATGATTTCGGGCGCGACGGGGGCGCTGGCGGTTGTGATGGTGGCGCTGGTGGCGGAACATGGCGTGCAATATCTGTTTGCGACCGTGGTGCTGATGGGGATTTTGCAGCTGCTCGCCGGGGTGTTTCGGTTGGGGAAATTCATCCGCATGGTCCCGCATCCGGTGATGCTGGGGTTTGTAAACGGCCTCGCGATCGTGATTTTCCTTGCCCAGCTGGAACAGTTCAAAGTGCGGGATGGCAGCGGGCACGAGGTCTGGATGTCCGGCCCGACGCTGTGGCTGACGCTGGCGCTGGTCGCGGGGACCATGGCGCTGATTTACGTCACTCCGAAATTGACGCGGATCATTCCGGCCCCGCTGGCCGCGATTGGTGCGGTTTCGGTGCTGGTGATCCTGTTCGATCTGCCGGTGCCGCGGGTGGGTGATCTGGCCTCGCTACAAGGGTCTTTGCCGACCTTCGCCATCCCGATGGTGCCGTTCACGCTGGAAACGCTGGAGATCATCCTGCCATATGCAGTGATCCTCGCCGCGATTGGGCTGATCGAGAGCCTGCTGACGCTGAACCTCGTGAACGCGATTACAGAAAAACGGGGCGGAGCCTCGCAGGAATGTATCGCGCAGGGGGCATCCAATGTTGTGACCGGATTCTTTGGCGGTATGGGCGGCTGTGCAATGATCGGGCAGTCGATGATCAACGTGAAATCGGGCGGGCGGACGCGGCTGTCCGGTCTGTCGGCGGCACTGTTCCTGCTGGCTTTCATCCTGTTCGCGAGCGGCGTGATCGAGCTGATCCCACTCGCCGCCCTCGTCGGCGTCATGTTCATGGTGGTGATTGGGACATTCGCGTGGAACTCGATCTCTGTCCTGCGCAAAGTGCCACCCATTGATGCGTTTGTGATCCTACTGGTGACCGCAGTCACCGTGGCCGAGGATTTGGCCGTGGCCGTGGTCGTCGGCGTGATCGTGTCGGCACTGGCCTATGCGTGGAACGCGGCGGCGCGGATTCAGGCCAAAGCGCGACCCTCCAGAACCGAGGAAGGCGCATTGGTCTATGAAATCGAGGGGCCGCTCTTCTTCGGCTCCGCCACAAAATTTGTTGAACTTTTTGACCCCAAGGGCGACCCGGATACCGTGATCCTCGACTTCATGAATTCACGGGTGGTGGACCATTCGGCGCTTCAGGCGATCGAGGAAGTTGCCGCCAAATATGAAGCCGCCGACAAACGCCTGATGCTGCGCCACCTGACGCGCGACTGTCACCGGTTGCTGACCAAAGCGGGGCAGTTGATGGTCGATATGGATGACGACCCGGATTACCGCGTGGCTGTCGATTACGATGTGCAGGCGGGACAGCTGGGCGGTGGGCACTAACCCTTAGATATTACCCGAGCTGATGGCGCTGTAGCCGTAGTCTACGGCGTCCGTCAGGCTAAGCGGCGAGACGTAGCTTTCGACGAAATAGGGATCATCACCGCGTTCGCGCGCAGCCACGAGCCCCTCCATCGCGCCGCGCAGGCGGGGAGTCATTTTAATCTCGTCCAGATGCGAATTGCCGACCAGGTAAAGCTGCCAGTCGAGCGCGCCGTTCAGGCCAATCCGAAACCAGATATCAGTTAAATACTTCGCTGTCCGCCCGTTCAGCAGATACGCATCCGCCCCCCAGCCGGGGTTTTTATGCGGGCGTTCCGGCGTGATGTCCCGGTGAATCTGATCGAGAGTTATCAGGTCAAAATCGCTCGGGTCGTCGGGTGGGAACAGCTGATCTGCCGCGCGGGTGTTGATATAGACGATACCGGCCTTGGCGGCCTTGGCTTTCGGCAGGATCAGCGACAGACCGACGCCGGGACCGTACAGGAACCGAGTATCATCCTCGATCACCAGCGCATATTCGTCGGGTTCGCACATCTGGGCGACCGTCTCCCATGCGCGGTAATGGGACAGCGAACACCCGATTTCCGCCGGGGTACGGCGGTCATGCGGAATACCCGCGTGATCCAGCAGGTTGCGGGACAGGGCAACACCGGGCAAAGCGCGCTGATGGATGAAGCGGCTTTTTTTAGGCATGAAATCCTGTGTGCTTTCTAACCGATGGTAATCCCGATCCAGCGAGATCGCCACGATCGGCACATCAACCGGCTTGTGCAGCTTGCCGAGTTTTTTCGCGATTTTGTACCGGTGCCCCAACCGCACTGACCGCACCATGTCTTCGTTGAGACTGGAGACTTTACCAGCCTGTAACAGCTCCGTCACTGCCAGCTTGCGCCCCTGTCGATCCAGCCGGGACCATTGGGTGTCGATGTTCGCTTCCAGCCAGTCGGCCATTTCGCGTCCCTTACCGACAAGAATACCCGCGACTAGCCAGTTTTTCAGAAAAGGATCGCTCGGAAGCGTGTCGTCACGATTGCCTTGGGCGAGCGCGTATGCCTCTTCAAAGCGGCGCATCATGATCAGGTAGCGGAACTGAATGTCGGCGAAGCTTTTCCCGACATCATGTTGTTTGCAAATCTCGAAAAATCGATCAAAGCCGCTGTGATCGCTGCGTTCGAAATAATAATGGGCGCCGATTTCCACCTTGCGCAGGAAATTGTCGATATCCGCCTTGTCCGTATGGGCGATTTCCTGGCGGATGCGTTTCAGGTCACGAAACCGCACCGAATTGCCGCGCTTGCGTGATTTCGGCTTAATCTCGGCCAGTTCTTCTGATGTCAGCGGGTTAACCACACGTTCGCCTTATTCGGTCTACTATCCTGCGGATGGCAGAATTAGCACAGCGACATCGCGCCATCTACCCGCAAAACTGAAATCCGGTCTTGCCCCGACAATCGGCTCCATTATAGTCCGCACGTAACCAGACTAGGCAGGTGGCCATGAAACCAGACTATCAGATCGGTGCGCTTTGGATGCGCGGGCCGCTTAGCTTCCTAGAGCAGCTTTGCCTCGTCTCGTTCCGTGACGCCGGGCATCACGTAGTTCTCTATACGTATGACGAAGTTACCGGCATTCCCGACGGGATCGAAACGCGTGATGCGAATGAGGTTTTGCCGGAAACCGGTTTCCTTGTGCATGAGCGCACCGGATCACCTGCGCTCCACTCGGACCTGTTCCGCTATCGCATGCTGGAAAAGGGTGACAAGATCATCTGGGCCGATACGGATGCCTATTGTGTGAAACCGTTTGAAACCAAAACTGGCCATTTCTTCGGTTGGGAATCCCCCAAACATATCAATGGCGGCGTCCTCGGCCTGCCACCTGAAAGCGAGGCGCTGGGCCAGTTGCTGGAATTTACCCGCGACGAATTTGCCATCCCGCCATGGTATGCGCAGGAAGAACAGGATCGACTGCAGGCGCTGAAAGACGCTGGCACACCTGTTCATGCCGGCGAGATGTCCTGGGGGGTCTGGGGTCCCCACGCAGTCACGCATTTCCTGCATGAAACCGGCGAAGATAAATACGCGTTTCCGACGACCGGCCTCTATCCGTTCAGCTTTAAGGACCGGAACCTGATGTTGCGGCGTGGGTTCGATACGTCGGAACATATCACCGATGACACCTACTCGATCCATTTTTATGGGCGCCGTATGCGTCGTCGGATCGAGGAGAAAGAGGGGGGCATCCCCAAGCGTTGGAGCCTGATCGGCAAGCTGTTGAATCAGCACGGCATTGACCCGACAGCGGCCCCGATACCGCCCAAACGCGACGTCCAGACCCAATTGGGAGAGGGAGAATCCCCCATGCCAGCCCCAGCCCCGACCCCTGCACCAGAGGCCGCAGCTATTCCACCCGCAACGCCCAGCTATACATCGCCTTTCGTCAATCTAACCGATCTGGCGGATAAATACGGGTCGGACAAAGGATCGTCCAAGCACCGCTATACGGAACTGTATAACATGCTGTTCCAGCCCTATCAGAAGCGGAAAATCCGGTTTCTGGAGATGGGATTACAGATCGGCGGTCCTGAACATGGTAAAAGCGAGGACCGGGAAACCACCGACCTGCCGTCCATCCGCATGTGGCTGGAATATTTCTCCTCTGCCGAGATTATCGGGCTCGATGTCTCGGATTTTTCGTGGTTCGAGGCGGACCGTTTCCAATTCATCCGGTGTGATATGGATGACCGTGCCAATATCGAAGCGGCGGCAGAGAAGATCGGCAAGGTTGATATTATCATCGACGATGCCTCTCATGCCTCCAGCCATCAGCAGGATGCTTTTGTCACGCTGTTCCCGCTGTTAAAGCCCGGCGGCCTCTATATTATTGAGGATCTGCGCTGGCAGCCTCAGGTGTATGAGGACCAGCACCCCGGCATCACCAAAACCGCGGACACGTTCCAGAGCTATCTGCAGGACGGGTATTTTTCCAACGGGGTCCAGCATTTCGCCGATGAAATGAACACCCTGCGCGGTGATTTTTCGGGCTGTTTCGTCTTCCAGGCGCAATACCAGAAAAACCGCAAAGACCAGGTGGCGGTCATCCACAAGAAATAGTGCTGCAGCACGTAGCCAGTAAAAGGTTGGTAAGTTTTGGCGAAACGCGAACGCAAACCCTACAAAGTTTTTTGTGTCGGTCTGAACAAAACCGGGACGACGACCATCGGTGCGGTGTTCAAATCGCTGAAAATCCGCACAGTAGGGTTTGAACCTGCCCTGACCAGACAGGTGCTGAGAGGCCGTTTCGAGCTTCTTGAAAATAAGCTGGAACATCATGACGGGTTTCAGGACCTGCCGTTTCCCTTCATCTATAATCAGATGCATGAACGCTATGGCGACTCCGCCTGCTTCGTGCTGAGCGTGCGGAAGTCCCCCGAGGTTTGGCTGCGGTCGATGAAGCGACACAGCCTGCGCAACGGCGGGATGAAGTTGCGGACCCGGATTTACGGATCACCCTATCCGCATATCGATCCGGAGACATATCTGAGAATTTATAACCGCCATAATACGCGATTCCTCAGCTTTGCGGAGCATGCCAACCTTCGGTACACAAAGATCGTGATGGGTGAGGATGACCTTTACGAAAAAATCTGCCCTTTGCTGGGGGAGCCGGTGCCGGAGGTAAAGGCAGGCAAGGTGAACGCAATCCCGACCCCCGACAATCTGGAAGGGACGCGGTTCATCAAATATCTGCCGGACCTGAATGCCCGCTTGAAAGAGATGGGCCGCCCCGAAATGTCGATTGAAGAGGCGTTTGACCTCTGACCCCGCGCCATCGCATAGTACCGGTTCGCTTACCGGAGTAATCCCCTTTATGTCGCCAGACGAAAACACACCCTATGACCTGCTGATCATCGGGGGCGGGGTGAACGGCACCGGTCTTGCCCGGGATGCGACAGGGCGAGGGCTGCGGGTTCTGCTGGCGGAGATGGGGGATTTGGGGCAGGGTACTTCGTCCAATTCCACCAAGCTGATCCATGGCGGGCTGCGCTACCTCGAATATTACGAATTCCGGCTGGTGCGGGAATCGCTGAAAGAACGCGAGATTCTGTTGCGCAATATGCCCCATATTGCCTGGCCGATGCGGTTCGTTTTGCCTGTGGTCAAAGGGCGGCGTCCGCAATGGATGATCCGGCTTGGTCTGTTTCTTTATGACAGTCTGGGCGGGCGCAAGCTGTTGCCGCCGACCTATACGCTGAAACTGCCGCTGCATCCGGCGGGGAAACCTCTGCGGGACGGGTTGGAGAAAGCCTACGAATATTCCGACTGCTGGGTTGATGACGCAAGGCTGGTGGCGCTGAATGCGCGCGACGCGGCAGAGCAGGGCGCGGACATAAGGGTCGGCACCAAGGTTACCAAGGCGCGGCGCGATGGGGATGTCTGGCGGGTGACGCTGGGTGAAACGGAGGTTACGGCGAAAGTGTTGGTCAACGCCGCCGGGCCATGGGTCCGAGGGGTGATTGACGCGACCGACGTGCCCTCTACCGAAGGCGTGCGGCTGGTACGGGGCAGCCACATCGTGACGCGGCGGCTGTTTGACCATAACCAACCCTATTTCTTTCAGAATGCCGACGGACGGATCGGTTTCGCCATCCCATACGAGGGCGACTACACCCTGATCGGCACCACTGATGTTGATCATGAGGGCGATCCGGGCGATGCCATCTGCACCGACGCGGAAAAGGATTATCTGATTGATTTCGTAAACGGCTATCTGCGCCAACCTATCAGTCGGGACGATATGGTCTGGACCTATTCCGGGGTGCGGGCGCTTTATGATGACGGGGCGAGCAGTGCGACGGAGGCGACGCGGGATTATGTCCTGTCGCTTGACGAAAATGGACCGCCGTTGCTGAACATCTTCGGCGGCAAGATCACCACCTACCGCCGTCTGGCCGAAGCCGCGTTGGAAAAGCTGTCGGGCCATTTGCCGATGGGAAAAGCCTGGACGGAGGTCGCGCCTCTGCCCGGTGGCAATTTCGCGGTGGGTGGAAACGAGGGGCTGCGCGCCGTGATCCAGTCGAAATACCCGTTTATCGGCACCCCATGGGCGGATCGTCTGATCCGGACCTACGGGACCGACGTGCGGTTTCTGCTGGACGGGGCGGAGGTTCAGGATGACCTCGGCATCTATTTCGGCCACACCCTGACGGAACGCGAGGTCCGCTGGTTGCGGGATCGCGAATTCGCTCGCTCGGCTGAGGATATCCTGTGGCGGCGTACCAAGCTGGGCTTGCGCTTCAGCGCCGAACAGGTCGCGGCGCTGAAAGACTGGCTGGCGGCCAATTAGATCGGTGCGATATCGACCTTCAACACCTGCTTATAGGGCTTGTCCGGCGTTACAATCGTGCTGGGCCAGTCAGGGTTGTTAACACTGTCGGGATAGTGCTGGGGTTCCAGACACAGCCCGCCAAAGGCAACGTAATCGCGACCGTCCAGACCCTTGCCTTTCACATCCATCCAGCTGGAATTGAAAATCTGCAATCCCGGCTGATCAGTCCAAAGCTGGATTTTCAGGCCGGAGGATTCCGAGGTCACGATCGCCGCCGGGGCCTCTGGGTCCCGATCCGCGTCCAGTACCAGATTGCCGTCAACCCCAACCCGGTTGGGGTCGGTTATGGCAAAGGTCGTTGGCGCGGTGAATTCATAGAGCGTGCCCGCAACGGGAACGATATCTCCGGTGGGGATCAGGTTCTCGTCTGTCGGTGTGTAGTTTTCGGCGTCAATCTCGATCACGTGACTGAACACGTCACCGTCGCCATTGAGGTTATAGTAATTATGCTGCGCCAGATTAATCGGCGTTGGCGCGTCCGTCGTGGCGGACATGTCGAAATGCAGCGTCGTGCCGTCCAGTCGGATCACCACGGTCACATCGACATTGCCGGGATAGCCCTGATCGCCGTCGGGGGAATGCAGGGTGAAGGTCACGCTGTCATCGCCGAGCGTGTGATCCCAGACCCGCTTGCCAAACCCTTTGGGTCCGCCATGCAGCTGATTGTTCCCGTCATTGCGATCCAGCTGGTATTCGGTGCCGTTCAGGGTGAATTTCCCGTCGGCAATCCGGTTGCCGACCCGGCCCACAATAGCGCCGCCAAACGGCACGAGGTCCTGATCCGCGAGGTAATCATCGAGGCTGACCAGCACCGGGACCATCTGGCCCGCGGCGTTTTTTACCCGCCAGTCGCGGATCACACAGCCGAAATTCAGGATTTTCACCTCGGCGGTATCCGAGGACAGTTTAACCTCGACGACATCTTTGCCGTCGAGGTTTCCAACCAGTTTTTCTGAGATCATATTGTTATGCTTATTCGCCCAGATGGCGGCTAACGATCGAGACCCATTCACCCGATGCGCTGATCTCGCGAATACCTTCGTTCAGGATCGCCAGGTAGCGCTGACCTTCGGGGTTGGATTTTGCCGCGACGACATGGAGCGTCTGGATCGTGGCGAGTGGCTCGATTTCCGCGATAAGGCCTTCAGCCCCCATTCGTTGAATTTCATCTTCAGCAAGAATGACGTTCATCGAGGCAATGTCAACTTTCCCGTCGCGCAAAAGCTGCAGACAATCGAGCGGTGTTGCCCCGCGCACCAACGTGATGTTGGGTTCAACCAGTTCCATCTGGCGCAAGTCAAAGGTGAATGTCTTCTCCGGCCGGCAGATGCGGGTGCCGAACAGGTCCTGCGGGAAGCCTGCACCCATCAGCGGGCTGTTGGCACGGGCATACATGCCGATGACAGCATCGAAATAGGGTTCCGACCAATTGAAATTATCGCACTGGGCCTGAAGGTCCGGGGTCAAAGCGGCCGGATGTTCACAATCCGGACGATACCACGGAAAGCTGAGGTCATATTCGCCCGACGGCAAGAGCTCGTCCAGCTGGCGCGACCAGTCACTGACAAATTCGACGGCAAATGGCTGGCTCTCGTCGACACGGGTAAGCGCGGTAGAGACCAGCTCGGTATAAAGACCACCATCCGCCAATGCTTCGTCGGTGAAAGGTGCAAAATTCGACGCCGCAACGATGCGAATGCCATCTCCGCGATCCGGCACAATCTCCGTCGGTGCCACAGGTGTCAGAAGCGGCTGAGGTGTTTCGGCTGTTGCCATTTGCGGGCCCTGAACTTCCGGTTGGCCCACAGGGATTACCTGAAGTTCGGTTGCGACGCCTGTGGCGTTCGCAGAAGCTATGTCAGCCGGAATGGATTCCAGTTCATCATAACAAGGGATATACAGCTCTACCCCAATACTAAACGCATCGGGCCCCGTCCCAAGGGTATCCTTATTAGCTGTATATATCCCACCGGAGAATGATTCATCCCCGTATGCAGTAAAAGAAATATTGCGCAGCGTATCGCCATTTTCCACGACGTAATAGTCGCACTCATTCTGCGCATAAGCTGTAGACGAAACAGCGATCAAAGCTGTTGTCAAATATATGGAAACCTTACGTTTCATTTACACTCCCAACCCCCACTGAGATGTTAAACGTCAATCTAGTGAGGCTGTAATAATCCGAAGATTCGGTCATAAATAAGGCGAGACTGTGATGCACAGGCGGCACGGCGGCATTGCTTTACCTTCCCCGGCAATGCTTTTAATAGGCAGGAAAACAACAAACATGGTGGCGGGATATGAGAATCGGACTGGATTACGGTGGCACTAAAATCGCCGGAGTCGCCTTGGATGAAAGCGGCCAGGAACTGGCGCGCGAACGGGTACCAACCCCGCGTCATGATTATGACGGCGGTGTGCAGGCGATCACTGCCTTGTGTGATCGTCTGGAGAAAACAACTGGACGTCGCGCCATTTCGGTTGGAATCGGTGTGCCGGGGGCGGTGGATAAGCGGACCGGGATGATTTCGGGGGGGAACTCAGTCTGGCTTTGGGGCCGGGACCTGCGGCTGGATCTGGAAAACGCCATGAACCGCCCGGTGAAAATCGCCAATGACGCCAATTGTTTTGCCTTGTCCGAGGCCGTTGATGGCGCAGGCAAAGGCTACGAAGTTGTTTTCGGGGCTATCCTCGGCACGGGTGTTGGTGGCGGGATTGTTGTTGATGGCAAACCCATCCCCGGCGCAAATTCTATCGGCGGGGAGTGGGGCCACATGCCATTACCGACCCCGGCGGATGACGAACGCCCCGGCCCGGTCTGTTCCTGCGGTGTGCCGGGTCATGTCGAAAGCTGGCTGTCAGGTCCGTCGCTGGCGGCTGACTATGCCCGTCGCGCGGGTATACCGGTTGAGGAGGGGCCAAAAGCGCCTGAGGTGATTGCCCTGTCGGAATCAGGGGATGCAAACGCCGTCGAGACCTTACATCGGTTCGAGGACCGGTTGGGCCGCTCGCTGGCGATGATCATCAATTTCCTTGATCCCGACGTGATTGTCTTTGGTGGCGGCCTGTCTAACGTGAACCGGTTTTACGAGACAATGCCGGAGCATATTAAGCCGCATGTTTTTGGCGACAAGTTCGAAACCAAACTGCTGCCAAATATCCATGGTGACGCGTCGGGCGTGCGTGGGGCGGCGTGGCTGTAATCGCCAGATAGCGGGCGGGAGCCCTAGCTAGACATCCAGCTCCACCCAGATCGGCACATGGTCTGACGGCTTCTCGCGCCCGCGCATGTGGCGGTCGATCTGACAGTCCGTCAACCGGTCGGCGGCTTGCGGGGTCAGCAGGAAGTGGTCGATCCGAATACCATTATTCTTGTTCCACGCGCCGCCCTGAAAATCCCAGAACGTATATGTCATCGGCGCTGCGTGCCGCGCCCGCAACGCATCCGTAAATCCCAGATTTAGCACTTTGCGATAGGCGGCGAGGCTTTCCGGTCGATAAAGCGCATCCCCCCACCAGGCATCCGGATCATGGGCGTCCTCGGGCTGCGGGATGATATTGTAATCCCCGGCCATGAGGGCGACCTCTTCGCTGGCGATCAGGGCCTGTGCGCGGGTGTAGAGCCGTTCCATCCAGGCCAGTTTATAGTCAAACTTCGGTCCCGGGACCGGGTTCCCGTTGGGCAGGTACAGCCCACAGACCCGAACCGTGTTGATCGTTGCCTCGATCCAGCGGGCCTGTTCATCGTCGTCATCGCCAGGCAGGCCGCGTTCCACATCTTCAATCGGATATTTCGACAGGATCGCCACGCCATTGAAGCTTTTCTGACCATGGGTTTCGATATTGTAGCCCAGATCCTCGATCGGGCCGCGCGGGAAGTTTTCGTCGATGGACTTGATTTCCTGTAGCAGAACAACATCAGGGGAGGATTCCTCCAGCCATTTCGTGACATTTTCCAGACGGGCTTTGATGCCATTAATATTAAAGGAACAAATTTTCACGTTATTTTCCCAATCTTGTAAGCCTCACAGTGCCTTGATAGAGGGTGACCAAAGAATTTGAAAGACTCGCGAAGTCGGGAGCGACAGGTGTCATCCACTCAATTTGTTAAAGTTTTCGGGGAACGGAACAGCGCAACCCGTGCAATTATTCGCATGTTGAACCGCTGCGACGGAATTCGCGTGCGTGCAGGTGACGGTCCAACCGACGCGCAATTGGCCGAGATCGAGGCGCTTCGTGAACAGATTGAAAATCTGCGACCCCGCCCCTGGCGTGTAATTTATGAAGACGCCATTCAGGATATGCTGGTCCAGCAATCGAGCCCGACGATCCAGTGGAAACATGCCGCACCCGAATGGCATCCTGCTTTTGCCGAAGAAAATGCCAAGGTTTTGTTCGCCGTCCGTAATCCCTATTCCTGGTTTTTGTCACTGGTGAATCGGCCGTATCACAAGCGCGGTATTTTTCGCATGCCGAAGGTCAAAGACAGTCGGATCGACTCGTTGCCATTTGTACGACACTGGCGGGAGCGTAAATTGCCACAGGAGATCGCGGTGATGGATTTTATTGATCGTCCCTGGTTGACCATCGGTCGCGATAATATCGATCCGGTTATTCCGTCCCCGATGGACCTGTGGAACCGGAAGCTACGAGCCTATGACGCGTTTGCCCGGCAGGCGAATCCCGCTGGCGTGGCCACCACCACCGTCAGATTTGAGGATTTTGTCCATGATCCGGTTCCCACGCTGGAAGCGGCGTTCGTCTCCTTGGATTTGACGGGGTATAATCTGAATGCCGTTGAGGAATCTACGAAAGAGGCGGATCGTTCACATAATGACATCAAGGCCTATTACAATTCCGAGGCTTGGAAAGAAAAACTAAGCCGACCACTCGTAGAGCGCATCAATCACTGGGTGGATTGGTCGATTGCCAACTCGCATGGATATGAAATGCTGGATCCGGCAGATTTTCCGAAAAGACCGCCACGGGAATACAGGCGGATGCGATATACCTACCGGTCCAATTCGAGTGAGTTAGATTGAAAAACTCGTCCCGCACCCGCAGCTGGCAGTTGCGTTTGGGTTTTCGATAACGAAGCGGGCGCCGATCAGTTCGCGGCTGTAATCTATGGTGGCATTCTGCAGAAACGGTAGCGAGACAGGGTCGATCAGGACCTTGATCCCGTCTTTTTCGATCACCAGATCCTCGTCTGCGGGGTCGTCCAGTTTGATATCATACTGGAACCCCGAACAGCCACCGCCTTCGACCGCGACGCGCAGGGATTTCGCCTCGCCCGAGGACGAATTGATCGCATCAATCTGGGCGAAAGCCCGGTCGGTGACTTTGGGGGGAAGCTGAAGCTCCATCTTTCGGACCTGCCTGGTTCGTGTTACAGGGCGAATGTAAGCCCCGACAGAGGGTGTGACAAGGGTGGACCCTATGACACGTGCGTTATTTGCCTGCGACCCGGACAGGTCGCGGGGACGGCTATTTCCCGAAACCGGCTCGGCGCATCGCTCGCCGTTTCAGCGCGACCGCGACCGTATCATTCATTCCAGCGCCTTTCGCCGCCTGAAACACAAGACACAGGTCTTTGTGGAACATGAGGGCGATTATTTCCGCACCCGCCTGACCCATTCGATCGAGGTTGGCCAGGTGGCGCGCACCATTTCCGGTGCGCTGGGTCTGGATTTTGCCCTGACCGAAGCGGTGGCGCTGGCGCATGATCTGGGCCACACCCCGTTCGGGCATACCGGCGAGGATGCGCTTGACGATTGCATGGCGCCCTATGGCGGGTTCGATCACAATGCGCAGGCGTTGAAGATCGTGACCTCGCTGGAACGCCATTACGCCGATTTCGACGGGCTGAACCTGACATGGGAAACGTTGGAAGGGATCGTTAAACATAACGGTCCGTTACGCGGCGAACTGCCCTACGCCATCGCCGAATTTAACAAACGCTACGATCTGGAGCTGGAGACATTCCCCAGTGCCGAGGCGCAGGTGGCTGCGATTGCTGACGACATTGCCTATAACAACCACGATCTGGATGACGGGTTGCGGGCCGGGGTGTTTTCGGTCGATCAGATGATGGAACTGCCGATCATCGCACGCGGGTTCGATGAGGTGGACGCAAAATATTCCAAACTGGATGTATCGCGTCGCCGTCACGAGGCGTTGCGGCGGGTCTTCGGTTGGATGGTCGAGGATGTGTTGGTCGTTAGTCGCGCGCGCCTTGCCGAAAGCGGGGCAGAAAGTGCGCAGGACATCCGCGATCTGGATGCCAGCGTGATCCAGTTTTCCGACAAGATGCAGGCGGAGGTGAACACAATCCGCCAATTCCTGTTTGACAATATGTACCGGCATTGGCGGGTGCGCCGGATGCGGCGCAAGGCCGGGCGGATCGTGAAAGAGATTTTCGATCTGTTTATGGATGATCCCTATCTGCTACCTCCGGAATGGAACGCCGGAGAGGACGCGACGGAGATCGGACGCGCCCGCCTGATTGCGGATTATATCGCCGGGATGACGGATCGCTATGCGTTGCAGGAGCACGAAAAGCTGATCGATCCGACATTGCGTGGGGTGAAGAACTAAGTAAGCGTTGTAAGAAAACACCAGTTTTGCTTAAAACCACGCAACTGAGTTCAGCCAAGTTGCCGCTGCGTAATAGCAGTGCTAAAAGCTCGGTGAGAACAGAAAGTGGATGACCATGAAATATCTTATGTCGACGAGCGCTCTGATTGCCGGACTTGCCGCAACCAGCGCAGCATATGCACAGGGAATAACCTATTATTACGGTGGTGGTATCGAGTATTCGATGGGAACATCTGATACCGTATTTACCCCTTCTGAAGGGACGGTTGGCGGTGTGACGCTTCTATTCGGTATGGAAGCACCACTTTCCGGTCCGTATTTCTATGGTGGTGAGGCGTCATTTACTTACAATTTCTCGCAGGATTGGACTTACGACAACGGGAGTTGTGGACCGGGAGGCACCGGTCCGTATGCTTGCGAATTGGATTACGCCGCCCGCGTCGTTGGTATCTTTGGCTATGATATGGGATCGTTCGATCTGTTCGCCAATGCGGGTGTTGGTTATGTGACGGGGACTTATGATTTTAATACGGCAACCGGGAACAACTACGGCTACACTGCAGGGATTGGTGTTCGATATGATATTGGGAATGGTCTGAAAATTCGCGGCGAGTTCATATATGACTATCTCATTTATGGCGGTGTCGCTACGTTCGACACAGAATGGACCGCGACGACTGCACGTATCACGTTGACCAAAAATTTCTGATCATTTGTTGATCGCTGTGAAAGCCGCCCTCGGGCGGCTTTTTTTATGCCGCAACAGACCTGACACATTGATCTAACGCGATTTGGAGCGTGTTGTAAATTCATGTGCCCACTTGACTGACTGACCGTCAGTCAGTAATAAGGGCGAAAGAATGGAGAATCGCCTTGGCACGTATTGTGAAAAAACCAGAAGAGCGGAAGCTGGAGATTATTGAGACCGCCGAGCGGCTGTTCAGGGATGTCGGCTATGCCAAATGCTCGGTCGAGATGATCATCCGCGAGATGGGCGTCGCGAAGGGCACGTTCTATTACTATTTCAAATCCAAAGACGAGATTCTGCACGCGATTGCGGACCGGACGCTCGATAAGCTGATCGAGATGGCCGAACAGGTGGCGGCGGACCAATCCCTTGATGCGTTGGGCAAGATGCGAATGCTTTTGTCCGACACGCATGTCGGGGATGACGACCTGAGCGAGATCACCGACATGCTGCATCTGCCGGAAAACCGGGAGCTGCATGAAATAACCAACATTCAAACCGTCCTTCGACTGTCGCCCGTTCTGGCCGACATCGTGGAACAGGGCAACCGCGAGGGCGTGTTCGCCGTAAAGCAGCCCTTGGAAACGATCCAGGTTCTGCTGACCGGTGCGCAGTTTTTGCTGGATGGCGGTTTGTTTGACTTTTCCGACAACGAGACCCGAGCGCGCCGCGTGGCCGTACAAGACATCATCGAAAAATCCCTTGGGGCGAAGCCGGGCAGCTTCAATTTCATGAACCCAAAATCCTGAAAGGATGACTGCTATGACTGATGCGAGTTTTGATATCAATGACCGGGGCGATGTAACGCCAAGGTCTGTGCCGTCCTCGGCCCTGATCGTCTTTTTCCTGCTGACCTTGTTGATCTCTTGGGGGCCGGGAGGATGTTACATATTCCTGCCGGACTTCATGAACGCGACATTCGGAGAGCTGGAAGGCGTGCATCCGCTGTATTTCCTGATGACATGGGGGCCGGGGATTGCCGGGATCATTGTTGTTCTGATTTATGGCGGGCTGAAAGGGCTGCGGTCCTTCCTGTCCCGCGTGCTGATGTGGCGCTGCGGAGCCGCGTGGTGGGCGCTGATCCTGGTGGGGTTCCCGCTGGTCTTTATGATTGGATCGCTGATCAACGGCGGCGGGTTGCTTGTCGAGATGCCGCCCGAGGGGGTCGGCATGGTGTTTGTACTGATGTTCATCATGCTGTTCCTTGGCCCGATGGAGGAATTCGGCTGGCGCGGGGTGCTGCAACCGATCCTGCAACGTCACATGGCGCCGATCTGGGCTGGTGCGCTGATCGGGACGATCTGGGGCTTTTGGCACATGCCGGCCTTCTTCCTGTCGGGCGTCGTCTATGCCGACTGGGACTTTCCGACCTTCCTGATTGGCTGCATCACGCTGGCGGTTCTGGTGACGCCGATCTTTAATGCGTCGCGCGGTAGCCTGCTGGTGCCGATGATCTTTCACTGGCAGTTGATCGTGCCATTCTGGCCCGACGCGCAGCCGTGGGATACGTCAATGTTTGTGGTGCTGACCGCCGTTATTGTCTGGTTCAAGCGCGACACGATGTTCACCCGCAAGGGCGCTGTGACCGAGATTATCCCCGCCCGGGGGTGATCCATCGCGGAGGTATCGCTGATGCCTCCGCAAACCCTCTTGAAACCATCCGTACATTCATTCCCGTAAGGGATGAATTCTGAAAGGGCAGGACCATGTCACATCCGCTTTCGATTTTCCGGCTTCCCGATTTTCGTCGCCTGTTTGCGGGGGTCACAACCTCGCAACTGGGGGATCAGTTTGCGCTGATCGCGACGCCTTGGCTGGTGATGCAACTGACCGGTGATCCGCTGGCGCTGGGCATTGTGCTGGCGCTGGAGGGGATCCCGCGCGCCGGTTTCATGCTGGTGGGCGGCGCGGTCACGGACCGGTTCTCGCCCAGAATGGTGATGTTCCTGTCGGACATTATTCGCCTGATCCTGACCACCCTGATCGCCATTGCCATTCTGAGCGGCACTGTCGAGATGTGGATGGTTTATGTCTTTGCGCTGGGCTTCGGTCTGGTTGCCGGGTTCGCGATGCCGGCGGGGAACAGTATCTTGCCAACGCTTGTTGGCGAGGAGGATCTGCAAACCGGGAATGCGCTGGTGATGGGCGGCGGGCAGTTGATGGCCTTTGTCGGGCCGTTCGCCGCGGGGATTCTGATCGGTCACTTCACCGACGGGCTGACGGGGGTCGGACTGGCCTTTGCGCTGGACGCGCTGACCTTTGGTGTGTCCGGGCTGATGCTGTGGAGGATGACGGGGGGCGGGGAATTGTCGTTGGATCGGAATGAGGGGGCAGGGGAAGCCCTTTGGGCGGAGGTACTCGCCGGTCTGGCTTATGTGTGGCACACCGGTGCGCTCAGGGTGATATTTCTGATCATCGCGGCGCTTAACCTGCTGTTCGTCGGGCCTATCATGGTCGGAATTCCGGTGCTCGCGGCACAGAAATTGGCCGAAGGGGCGTTGGCATTCGGTATCCTGATGTCAGGGTTTGCGATTGGCAATCTGGTGGGGTTTGTACTGGCGGGGGTCCTGCCAGCGCCAAGACCTGTGGCGATGCGCCGGATCCTGATGGCCACATTGGCGGTGGTTGTGGCGGTGCTGCTGGTGCTGGGAACGGTTGCGAATACTTGGGTCATTCTGGGGGTTCTGAGCGGCTTTGGGCTGTTGAACGGTTTCATCACGATTGTCCTGATCTCCAACATTCAAAAGCGCGTGCCCAAAGATGTTTTGGGACGGGTCATGGGGCTGTTCAGCTTTGCCGGCATTGGATTGGTGCCAGTCTCGCAGGCTGTCTCGGGCGTTGTGTGCCGATGGGATGTCGAGGGGTTGTTTATCGAATCAGCGGCCCTAACGGCGGTATTTATCGTCTGGATATTCAGCCGATCCATGTTGACGATGATCAGCGCGGATGTCGCGGCAGAACCGGGATGAATTGCCGGGGAAGTATCTGGCCGTCCGGAGGTTATTTGCCCAGCATTATACGTTCCGACTCCTCATCCACCGGCAGCATCAATTCGATGTCGAACCCTTCGACCAAGGCGTCGTGGACGCTGACCAATGATCCGAGGAGGGAGGTCAGTTTGACCCGCGACCCGTCCGGCATCCGAACGATGGCGGGGATGAAAATCGGGATGTTGTCGGGTTGGGTCAGTTGATGCGGGATGTGGTCGAACAGGCCGCGTTTGCGCGCATCTTCGAACGCATAACGCACGGTATCATTGCGGGCGGCTGCGGATTGCATACGGAAATAGAAGGCGGAGGATACCTCCTCCCAGTTTTCAATCCGCTCGGTGAATTCGGGGGCGAGGAATAATTCCAGCATATTGGTAAAATTGCCAATGGCGCCGAACATCGCCGCCGCCGGGGCGTTCATGCGCAGCACGTTCCAGTCGGCGTCCATGACGTAACCCGGAAACGGCCAGTGGGCGAGGACGCGTTGTTCCAGCATATCGAGGGTTGCGATCACCTCGGTCGAGGTGAAATCGCGGCGCCGATAGGGGTTCGGATGGCCGGAGCTTTCAAACAAGGCGGCGCGTTGACCGGCGGACAGGTTCAGCTCGGTCGCCAGCCGTCCGATCATCGCCTGACTGGGGGTGGAGCGACCTGTCTCCAGAAAGGAGACATGGCGCTGGGTGGAGCCCAATGCAGCGGCGAGCGATTCCTGTGACATGCCAAGATCACTCCGCAGGGTTTTCAGGGTGACGCCGAAAGACATTTTATTCCCTCCGAAGGAATTGTTTTCATACCTGCCGCAGGATACCTAGTTCGGGTGAAATGAAAATGGAGAAATTTATGCTGTTCTGGATATTGGCCGGTCTGGCCGTTTATGCGGTTAACGTGTTCCTGCCTGCAATGCTGTTTCTGCCGCGCGAGGGGCTGATGGCGCATTTGGGTGGGCGGGATAATTTGCCGGAACCGAACGTCCAAACTGAACGGGCGCGCAAGGCGCTGGCAAATATGCAGGAAAACCTGCCGGTTTTCGTAACACTGGCGATTCTGGCGCTGGTGGTTGACGGTGCGGATATGGGGCAGGCGGTGCTGGGGGCACAAATTTGGGTGATTGCCCGGATTGTATATATCCCGATGTATCTGATTTCGATCCCCGGGCTGCGCTCGGCCGCTTGGACAGTGGGCGTGATCGGCAACATCATTCAACTGATGGCGCTGATCTAAGTTGTAATACAATGCGGGCTTCCTATGTTGATTTGAAACCAACCGGAGGTCCGCATGTCTGAACTGAAAACCGTCTTTGTCACAGGGGCGACAGGATATATCGCCAAACATATCGTGAAGCAGCTGTTGGAATGCGGGTACGCAGTCAAAGGCTCGGTTCGATCTGACCGCAAAGCTGAAGAGATGAAGGCGGCGTTGGCGGAAAAACTGGACGCCGGTGCGCTGGACCGGTTGGAGCTGGTTAAGCTGGACCTGACATCCGATGATGGCTGGGCTGAGGCGTTGCAAGGCGCGGATGTGTTGATGCACACGGCGTCGCCTTTTCCGATCCGCGAGCCGAACCACCCCGATGATCTGATCCGCCCGGCGGTGGATGGCACGTTGCGGGCATTGAACGCGGCGCGGGATGCGGGGATACATCGGGTTGTCCTGACCTCGTCCAGTGCGGCGGTGATGGGTAAGGATTTGGAGGGGCGCGTGGCCTATGATGAGTCCGATTGGACGGACATGAATCGCCCGCACACCAGCAGCTATGTTAAATCGAAAACCATGGCCGAACAGGCGGCGTGGGATTTTGTTGAAAAACATCCCGAGATGCAGCTGACCACAATCAATCCGGTATTCGTGCTGGGGCCGGGCGTCGATGGGAATTTCGGCTCCTCGTTGGAGATTATCCAGCGACTTGTGCGGCGCAAGGACCCGGCGATGCCGCGGATCAGTTTCCCGATTGTTGATGTGCGCGATATTGCCCTGATGCATATCCGCGCGATGGAACGTGACGAAGCGATTGGACGTCGGTTCATCGGGTCGTCGGATACATTATGGTTCACCGGCATTGCACAGGCGCTGCATGACCGCTTGCCGGATCGTAAGATCGTGACGCGTCAGGCGCCGGATTTCCTGATCCGGATCATCGGGCTTTTTGATAAGACCGTTAAGCAGATCGTCGCCGATTTGGGACGTGAGCTGAAAGTCGATAATACCGCTGCCCGAGAGGTGCTCGGGATCGACTTTATCGCGCCGGAGCAGTCGGTCGGGGATAGCGGCACGTTTATCGTTGAAAACGGTTATTTCTGATCTGAGCGGGCATTCAGGAACGCTTCGCGCTCCGGTCCGGTCAGGATTTGCAGCATTTCAGCCATGGCTTTGCCTTCGCCGGGATTGGTGGCACCGCCGATACCAACCCGCCGCCCCAGTCGCCACCAGAGGCCGGGGGACCAGCCGCGTGGCATGGGTTCCGCAAGCTTCAGATAGAAACCCATTGACGGTTTAAAAACCGCGAAGGCAGCCCGGTCGATGGTGGTGATATCTTCCAGGTTGGCGACCAGAATGCCCGTGTCAGTTTCCAGACGGTTTTCGAACAGGAACAGGCGTCCCGACGTCGCCCGGTAAAACCGCAGACAGGCGAACAGGGCCAGACCCGAAAGCAGCACCAGCAGAAGGATTGCAAAGGGATTTCCGCCCGAAGATTGCGCCGCCGCAAACAACAATGTGGCGCTGAGGGCCAATAGGACCAGGGCCCCGAACTTACGGCGGAAAGGCGATATCTGGAGGGTCATGATCGGGTTGCTCATGCGGTGGTTCTATGCGCAGAAATGTCCTCTGCCTAGAGGGGATTCTGAAATTTCGGGGAATCATGATATTCTTCATCCCGGGACTTTTTTTGGGAGTACAAGTATGAAACCGAAATTCTCAATCAATCTACTGATTTTACTGCCGACGCTCGCCCTCTCACCAATGGCGCAGGCAGATGAAACGACGGATGCGATTGCCGCGGGATTGACCGCGATTGAATCCGTGCTGGAACCGGGAATTGCCGACGGTATGCGGGACATCATCGCCGAAGGTGCCGGAGAATCGGCAGTGGGTTTGGGACATATCATGTTTGCCCGCCGACATTTCGACGCGGCGGGCTGGGCCTTTGGGATCGCGGCAAATGGCAATCCCGATAATGCCGCTGCGTTGGCAAGTTATGCCGCGATGGCGGCGGAACTTCACGCGGACAACCCCGATATATTCGGACAGGATTTTCTGACCTCCGGTGTTATGGCGGCACGGGCTGCGGTTGCGCTTTACCCCGACGATGCAGCATTCCTGAACAATCTGTCACGGGTTGCCTTGGATGCCGGCCTGACGGACGAAGCCGTCGAGGCCGCACGGTCCGCGGTCGCGATTGCTCAAGAGGAGCTCTATTTGTCGAATCTGGCACGCGCACTGGAAGCGGCGGGCCTGCTGGAAGAAGCGGCAGAGGTGATGGCGCAGTTGCAGGCGCTGAACCCGACGGGGATGGCGTATCTCGCCTCGCTAAATTACATGCGGCAAAATCCCGGTTACGGTGGGGCGTGGCAGCAAAGTGGGCCACAATGTGAAGTCAATTATCGCTGCCAGGAGATCTGTCCGAAAAGCATCATTGGCGGGCTGATGTCAGTGACCTGCGAGATGGAGAATATGTCCGCGCAGATGGCTTGCTCGGAAGGGGAACCATACGCGCCAACGTACAATTGTAACGAGGATCTGCCTGAATACGGCATTCTGATCCCGGGACTGAATTCCGGATTTTCGGTCGCAGTTCCCGGCTTCTCGGCGCATGTGCTCGTACAGGGTGACGGCAGCGTAGATGTGCGGGTCGAGGCCGGCGCCAGCATGGGGCCGATTGGCGGATATGTCCGAGCTGACGGGCATTACAATCCCTCAAACGGGGTGAGCGTTGACAATATGGGTGGCGGCGTAAGGCTGAGCCTGATCAATGGATCTCCGGCGGGAGACATGGCGTCGCAATACGGACATCCACCAGCCCATATCGAGATGGAAAGCCTGAATGGTGATCCGCCGGTTGTGGCCGTTGAGTCGTATAACGTTCCGGTAATTACGAACTGATAACCGGCAAACTGCGCGATAAACTGGTCGTTTTTTGACAGAAACTGGCCGCATACGCTTGCAAGTGAGGTAAATCCCTTGTTAGGCTTACCGCAATATCGGCGTTAGACCGTATCAGTGCGCAAGCACCAAGTTCAGGGAGTGACGATGTCACTAGATAGCTCGGAAGGCGACTTTGTCGTCTTTGACCATGTGCAGAAATCCTACGATGGGGAAGTCCTCGTCGTAAAAGACCTCAACCTACAAATTGCCAAAGGCGAGTTCGTCACGATGCTCGGGCCATCAGGGTCCGGCAAGACGACATGCCTGATGATGCTGGCCGGATTCGAAGTGGCGACCCACGGCGATATCCGGTTGGGCGGGCGATCGATCAACAACATTCCGCCGCACAAGCGTGGCATCGGCATGGTGTTCCAGAATTACGCGCTGTTCCCGCATATGACGGTTGGCGAGAATCTTGCCTTTCCACTGGAAGTGCGGGGCATGGGCAAGTCGGAACGCGAAGCCAAGGTGCAGCGCGCGCTGGATATGGTGCAGATGGGCGATTTCGCCGGTCGCCGTCCCGCGCAACTGTCCGGTGGTCAGCAGCAGCGTATCGCACTGGCACGTGCGCTGGTGTTTGACGCGGAACTGGTGCTGATGGACGAACCGCTCGGCGCGCTCGACAAACAGCTGCGTGAGCATATGCAGTACGAGATCAAACATATTCACGACAATCTGGGCATCACCGTTGTTTACGTGACCCACGATCAGTCCGAAGCCCTGACCATGTCGGACCGTGTTGCGGTGTTCGACGATGGGGTGATCCAGCAGCTGGCGCCGCCGGATGATCTGTATGAGCGTCCGGAAAACGCATTTGTGGCGCAGTTTATTGGCGAAAATAACAAATTGCTGGGTACCGTGACCGCTCAGGAAGGCGATTTCGTGACGGTTGATGTCGAGGGTGGCATGACCTCCAAAGCGTTGGCGGTAAACTGTGCCGGTGTGGGCCAAAAGACCATGCTGTCGATCCGTCCCGAGCGGGTATCGCTGACGGCGGACGGGCCGAATACGACCGAGGCGCTGGTCAAGGAGCTGATTTATCTGGGCGATCATATTCGCTGCCGGATGACCGTATCCGGTCATGACGATTTTATTGTCAAAGTGCCGAACTCGGCGGGCCACAAACATTTGGTTGTCGGCGAAAAAACAAATGTCAGCTGGCAGGCCGAAGACTGCCGCGCGCTGGACGCATAAGTTTCGTGCCGCCTGTACGGCGGCAGGTTTGTCCGCGCTTAAACTGCCCTGAGCACGGACCAGAATTGAAGGGCAAAATGAGGAGAAGCTCAATGAAGCTCACGACATTAATCGGCGTAACAAGCGCCTTGGCGATGACAGCCGGGGCTGTTTCCGCACAGGACATGACTATCGTGTCTTGGGGCGGCGCATATTCTGCGAGCCAGCAGAACGCCTATCATGACCCGTACATGGCGGCTAATCCCGACGTGAACATCATCAATGACGAAAGCTCGCCCGAGGCTGTGGCCAAACTGCGTGCGATGAACGAAGCCGGCAACATCACCTGGGATCTGGTTGACGTTGAAGCCGCCGATGCGATCCGTCTGTGTGACGAAGGCTTGGCAATGGAAATCGACGCTGACGCCCAGTTGGCGCCGGCACCTGATGGCACGTCGGCATCCGAAGATTTCGGCGACATGCTGATCTCGGATTGTTTCATCCCGCAGATCGTTTTCTCGACAACATTCGGCTATCGCACCGACCAGCTGGCAGATGGCGTAGAGCCACCAACAGGCGCATGTGACGTGTTCGATCTGGAAACATATCCCGGCAAACGCGGTTTGAACAAAAACCCGATCGCGAACATGGAATGGGCGCTGCTATGTGATGGCGTTGCGTATGAGGACGTTTACGACATGCTGGAAACTGACGAAGGTCAGGAGCGGGCATTTGCGAAACTGGACACAATCAAAGACGAGACACTTTGGTGGTCCGCATCGGCCGAGCCTATCCAATGGCTGGCTGACGGCGAAGTCTTCATGGCATCCGCCTATAACGGCCGTCTGTTCTCAGCAATCGTGGAGCAGAACCAGCCTATCGGTATGGCCTGGGACTGGCAGATGTTTGATCTGGACGGTTGGGTGATCCCGGCTGGTCTGCCTGAAGATCGTTTGGAAGCGGTGATGGATTACGTCTATTTCGCGACAGACACACAGCGTCTGGCTGATCAGGCGAAATATATTTCCTACGGTCCTGCACGTGCCTCTTCGGCACCGCTGGTATCGACCCATGCTGAGCTTGGCATCGAAATGGCACCTCATATGCCGACCGATCCGAACAACGCTGAAAACACCTTTGTGAACAACTACAACTGGTGGGCTGATTACCGCGATGATCTGGATGCAAAATTCCAGGCGTGGCTGGCACAGTAAGATAATTTGGCGGGGCTATAACGGCCCCGCCCTTTTTGAACGAGGGAACAATGAGCGACACCGCCGATACAGGACCCGTCCTTGCCGCTGATGGCACACCGCTGAAACGGTCACTGCAACGTGCGCTACGACGTCAAAAACTGCGGGCGCTGGCGCTGATTGCTCCTTTGCTGATATTTATTATGGTCACCTTCATTGCGCCGATTGCGGATATGCTATTCCGGTCGGTCGAAAATGACATTGTGTCCAATACCCTTCCCAAAACGGTGATCGCGCTGGAAGAGTGGGATTCCACCACTGGCGAGATGCCGGACGAGGCCGTCTTTGCCGCGCTTTCCGATGATCTGCTGATCGCGGTTGAGGCGAAAACGCACACGCGCCTTGGTTCGCGTCTGAATTACGAACTATCGGGGATTTCCTCGCTGTTTCGTAAAACCGGCCGCCAGGTCGATGATTTTGACCCCGCCCTGCCATTTCGCGAGCAGTTTCTGGACGTAGATGATGACTGGGGCGACATAGAGGTTTGGCAAACGATCAAAGCCTATTCATCGCCTTATACGGCTGGCTATTATCTGGCGGCGATGGACCTGGAAAATACTCCGACAGGGATCCAGAAAGTTCCGGAAAAGGAACGTGTCTATATCATGTTGTTCGGGCGCACGATTTTCATGTCCCTCCTGATTACCTTCAGCTGTATTCTGCTCGGCTATCCGATCGCTTGGCTGCTGGCGAACCTGAAGGTGCGGCATGCGAATGTGCTGATGATTTTGGTGCTGCTGCCGTTCTGGACCTCGCTTCTGGTGCGAACCTCGGCATGGAAGGTGATCCTGCAACAGCAGGGCGTTTTGAATGATTTTCTGGTCTGGCTGGGGTTTGTTGCCGATGACGCAAGGCTGGAGCTGATCAACAATCAGACCGGCACGATCATTGCGATGACGCATATCCTGCTGCCATTCATGATCCTGCCACTCTATTCCGTGATGAAAACGGTACCACCGTCATATTTGCGGGCGGCAAAATCACTGGGCGCGACCAACTGGACAGCCTTCTGGCGGGTCTATTTCCCGCAATCGGTGCCGGGGATTGGCGCGGGGTCTATCCTCGTGTTCATTCTGTCGATTGGCTACTACATCACGCCGGAATTGGTTGGCGGTACGTCGGGTGTCTTTATTTCCAACCGGATTGCCTACCACATCTCGTCCTCGTTGAACTGGGGACTTGCGGCGGCGCTAGGCGCTTTGCTGCTGGCACTGGTTCTGGCGCTGTATGCGCTTTACGACAAGATCGTCGGCATTGATAACGTGAAACTGGGATAGGTCATGAGCGCACTTCCTCCATACACCACCACGGGCCAGCGGATTTGGTATTACGGATTTCGCGTGATATGCGGGCTGATCTTTTTCTTCCTGATCTTCCCGATTCTGGTGATCATTCCACTCTCGTTCAACGCGCAGGATTTCTTCACTTTCACGCCGGAAATGCTGGCACTGAAACCCGAAGGCTACTCGTTGAAACATTACGAGGATTTCTTCACCAATTCGGATTGGCAGATCGCGATGTACAACTCGTTACGCATAGCGCCGATTGCAACGATCCTGTCGGTTGGGTTTGGCACCTTGGCGGCGATTGGACTGTCCCAACGACATGTGCCGTTCCGGGGGGCGATCATGGCGATCCTTATCTCGCCGATGATTGTTCCGCTGATTATTTCGGCGGCAGGCATGTATTTCTTTTACAGCCGGATTGGCCTGCAGGGGTCCTACTGGGGCGTTGTGCTGGCGCATGCGGCGCTTGGCATCCCGTTTGTGATCATCACCGTAACCGCAACGCTGGTTGGGTTTGACAGCAGTCTGACGCGGGCGGCGGCGAATATGGGGGCGGGGCCGGTGCGCACATTCTTCAAGGTCCAGATGCCCTTGATCCTGCCCGGCGTAATTTCCGGAGGACTGTTCGCCTTTATCACCTCGTTTGACGAGGTGGTGGTGGTGCTATTTGTCGGATCTGCCGCGCAGAAAACGCTGCCATGGCAGATGTTTACCGGCCTGCGCGAACAGATCAGTCCAACAATTCTGGCGGTTGCCACGATCCTGGTGGCAATATCCATCGCCTTGTTGACAACCGTTGAATTGTTGCGACGGCGGTCGGAGCGGTTGCGCGGGATGAGCCCGGGTTAAACCTAACCCAGGAACCACAACCAGAATGTTATCGTGATAATCGACAGCGCCGTTGCCATCAGCACGGCGCTGGCTGATGCCCCTTTCGCGCGGTTATACATGCTGGCGAACACGTAGGCGTTCACCCCCGGTGCCATGGCTGAGGTCAGCACGGCCGAGCGCACGAACCCCTGCGGCAGATCAAATATCTGCGTGGTCAGAAGCCATGTCAGCGTCGGGTGGAAGAACAGCGACAGGACCGTGATCATCCCGGCCTCGCCCAGTGACGCCCGCATCTGATATCGCGTTAACGTCCCACCAAGCGCGAACAGCGCGGCGGGCAGGGCGGTGCGGGCAATCATGTCGACGGCGGAACTAACTGTGCCCGGCAGTGGTATTCCCGACAGGTTGACGATGAACCCCAGCGCAATGCCGATCATCAGCGAGTTCTGAAAGATCGAGCGCATTACGGCTGTTGCTGTCGATTTCAGCCCGCGCCCGTCGGAGCGTGCAGCCTCCATCGCGACGATGCCGATGGTGAATAGCAACGGCGCGTGGATAGAGATAATCGCGAAATTTGGCGCAAGCGCCCCTGCGCCGTAAGCGCGTTCGGTGATCGGGATGCCGAGGAGGAGCGAGTTTGAGAACATCGCTCCAAATCCGACAGCCACCGCGTCGCCCGGGCGGCGCTGAAACACGGTGCGGGCAAGAGCGATGGCGATGAAAAAGGCGATGATTGCGCCGGTATAAAAACTGACCATCAACCGCCAATCGAAATAGGCGCCGAGGTCGAGACGCGAGATGTTGATGAACAGAAGGCTGGGCACCGCGAATTTTTGAGCAAATCCCATCAGCCCGTCGGCTTGTTCTGCTGTGAACAGCTTGCCGATCACGGCCAGATAGCCAGCCCCGATGACAAGGAAAACCGGCAGAACAACTTCGATGAGGCTAAGGATCATGGCAGCTCGACTCGCAAGCCGTCATAGGCGGGGGTGACATTTTCCGGCGTCTCGGCCTTCAGCGTTTCGTAATCGAGGTCGATATGCATGTTGGTGATGACAGCCTGTTCGGGCTGCACCCGCGCGATCCATTCCAGTGTCCGCGCCAGATGGGCATGCGACCCGTGCGGCGTGTAGCGCAGGGCATCGACGATCCAGAGTTTCAGCCCCGTCAGCTTCGGCCAAGCCGGCTCGTAGATATCTTCGACATCCGGCAGGTAAGCGGCGTCGCCGATCCGGAAACCCAGCACGTCGATCCGGCCATGTTTAACCTCAAACGGGTCGAACCGGATGGGACCCGCCGGGCCGTCAATATCGACTGCGCCATCAATCGCATGCAGATCAAGGATCGGGGGATAATCGCTGCCCGCAGGTTGGATAAAGGCATAGCCGAAACGGCTCAGCAGGCTGTCGGTCGTCTGCCCATCGGCCCAGACCGGCAGGCGCGACCGGCGGTTAAAGGTGACGACGCGCAGGTCGTCGAGCCCGTTCATATGGTCCGCGTGATCATGCGTGTAGATGACGCCGTCGAGCGTGGCGATATCCTCACGCAAAAGCTGTTCACGCATGTCGGGTGAAGTGTCGATCAGGACGCGGGTGACTGTGTCACCCTCGAACCGCTCCACCAACAGCGAACAGCGCGTGCGGCGGTTTTTCGGGTTTGATGGGTCACACGCGCCCCAGTCGCCGCCGATGCGCGGCACGCCACCTGAGGAACCGCAGCCCATGATGGTGAAGCGCATCATGCGGGCACCTTGGAAAATAGCGCGGCGAAATTCCGTTGTGTTTGGTCCGCAAAGGCAGCGTAATCCATGCCGAAGACTTCGGCCCCGACACGTGCCGTGTGGGCGGTGTAAGCCGGTTCATTCCGTTTGCCGCGATGCGGTGGCGGGGCAAGGTAAGGCGCGTCGGTTTCGACCAGAATGCGTTCAACCGGGGCGTTCGCGAATATATCGCGCAGCTCTTGCGATTTCGGGAAAGCTGAAATGCCTGACATGGACAGATAGAACCCCAGATCAAGGGCCGCTTTGGCCAGTTCGGCGCTTGATGAGAAGCAATGCATCACGCAAGTATACGCACCGTTTGCATATTCCTCGCTTAATATCCGCGCCATGTCGTCATCCGCCGCGCGCGCGTGAATGATCAGCGGGAGGGCCGTATGACGCGCGGCTTCAATGTGGATACGCAGGCTTTCCTGTTGCACGGCGGCGCTGTCGGCGGTGTAGTGATAATCCAGACCCGTCTCGCCAATCCCGACCATTTTCGGGTGCTCGGCGATTTTCACCAGCTCGTCCACAGTTGCCATCGGTTCGGATGCGGCGCTCATCGGATGCGTCCCACAGGCATAATAAACATTATCGTAAGCCTCGGCGATGGCCCGCACCGAAGGTTCGGCGCGCAGTTTTGTACAGATTGTCACCATGCGGGTGACGCCTGCTTCAGCCGCGCGGGTGATGATGGCGTCAAGCTCCCCTTCGAAATCCGGGAAGTCCAGATGGCAGTGGCTGTCGGTAATCTCGGGTGTCAACATGGAGCCTCTAACTGGTGACCAGCGAGGCCTTCCCCGCCGTTGCGTCAATCGCAAGGAAGGTATCAAGGATCACCTGCCCGGGGTCAAGGTTCACCGCGCGGGCATGTGCGATGCGGGCCGTCAACTCCGCAACCAGTTCCGCCCAAAGCTGCGCCTGATAAGGGTTGGCCGCGAAACGGGTCAGGTCGGATTCAGCGCCAATCGGTTCCGATCCGAGCGCACCCGCCAGCGCCATGCGGGACAGGGCCAGCAGGGTCAGGCGGACGACCATGTCGTATCGATCCGCATTCGCCGCCCCCGTGCAACTGTCCCCCAGTGCGATGATCCGCGGGCGGTTCATGCGCGGCGCCGTGGCGATCAGGCTGGTGATGTCGGCATAAAGCTTCAGCCCGTCATGGGCGAGGAGATCAATCGCCTCCCCAGCTGATCCGTTCGCCAGTGTCGCCAGCGTTTCCGGGTCGTCCGTCGCAAACCCCGCCTGTGCGATGGCCTGTGCCAGCGCGTCCGGGGACAGGGGCTGACATTTCAATTCGCGACAGCGGGAGCGGATGGTAGGTAACAATTTGGACGGCTGATGCGCGACCAGCAGGATCACGGTTTTTGCAGGCGGTTCCTCCAGCAGTTTCAGAAGCGCATTTTCCGCGGCACGGTTCATCTCGTCCGCCGCGTCGATGATGGCGACGCGCCAGCCGCCTTCGGTGTTCGACATGGTGAAGAATGATTTCAGCCCCCGGACCTCATCCACCGTGATCGCGGTTTTCAGGCGTTTGGCTTTGTCGTCATAGGGGCGGCGGACCAGCACCAGCCCCGAGTCCGACAGCGCAACCGTGCGGCGGTAAACCGGGCTGTCGGTTGGCGTGGCGAGCGTGTCGGGTGCGAACATGCCCCCCTCATGTCCCGACAACAGGAACCGCGCGATGCGCCAGGCGAGGGTGGCTTTGCCGATACCCTTCGGTCCGGTGATCAGCCAGGCATGGTGCAGGCGGCCGCCGTTAAACGCATCGAGAAAATCAGCTTCGGCGCGGGTTTGGCCGAACAGGTCCACGACCTCGCGCGGATGCGGCGCGCCTTCGACGCGGTCCGGTTCTGGAAGGGCGTCGTCGCTCATGCCAACAGCCGGTTGGTCAGGGACAGGATGTCGGCACTGACAGCCTCGATCCCGCGATTGCCGTCGATCAGGTGACAGCGGTCGGGGTAATCCTTAGCCAGTTGCAGATAGCCCTCGCGGGTGCGGCGGGCGAAATCAGCGCCGAGGTCTTCGAACCGATCCTCGCCGGATTTGCGCGCAAGGCCACGGGCTAACGCCGCGTCGGCATCCATGTCGATAATCAGCGTGTGATCAGGATCAATCGGGATCATCAGATTGTGCAGCGCGTCCACGGTTTCGCGCAGATCCGCGCGCGCGGTGCCCTGATAGATGCGGGTGGAATCGGTGAAACGGTCGCAGATCACAATCGCACCGCGGCCCAGCGCGGGTAGGATTGTGCGTTCCACATGATCCCGCCGGGCGGCGAAGAACAGCAGGATTTCTGTTTCCGCAGACCAGCGCCCCGGGTCGCCCTCGACCAGCAGACGGCGGATTTCCTCGGCCCCCGGGGAACCACCCGGTTCGCGCGTGAATACCACATCACGCCCATCGGCCAGCAAAGCGTCCGCCAGCAACCTTGCCTGGGTTGATTTCCCGGATCCGTCGATCCCTTCGAGTGTGATGAAGATGCCCGGCATTCAGCCGCCGGACGTGTATGAACGGATACGGCGCAAAACGATATCGGTGGCTGCGGACAGCCGGTCCATGAACCCACCGGATTCCACGCTGCTGGCCGCGATCAGCGGATAGGTCAGCGGGTCCTGATTGGGGATGGTGACGGTCAGGGTGCCAACCTCTTCACCCGCGCGGATCGGGGCTTGGATCGGGTTGGTAAAACTGTATTCGGCGCGAATGTCGCTGGCGATTTCAATCGGGATCAACAGCTCCACATCATCGCGCAAGGAGAGTGCGACCTCGTCCTCCGCGCCCAGCCAGACATCGGCTGTGTCGATGATCTTGCCGCGCTCAAACAGAGTTTTCATGGCAAAATCCCGGAAGGCCCACCGGGTGATGCGTTCCGCCTCGTTCGCCCGTGCCGATGCCGAGGTCAGACCGCCGAACATAAACACGATCCGCCGTCCGTCCTGCACCGCCGAGCCGACAAGACCATAGCCCGCATCCTCCGTATGACCGGTTTTCAACCCGTCAGCGCCGATATCCAACGACAGCAACGGATTGCGGTTGTCCTGTGTGATGTCGTCCCACGTGAAACTGGTTTCCGAAAAATAGCCGTAATATTGCGGGAACCGTTCGATGATACGAACAGCGAGGAAAACGAGGTCCTCGGCACTCATCAGGTGATTATCGTCGGGCCAGCCGGTGGAGTTCGCGAACTGAGAATTTATCATCCCCAGTTCATGCGCACGTTCGGTCATGCGACGGGCGAATTCTTCTTCGGTGCCCGCCAGCCCTTCGGCCAGAACAATGCAGGCGTCATTGCCGGATTGGATGATAACACCGCGGATCAGATCCTCGACGCGGACGCGCGAGCCTTCGCGGACAAACATCTTCGATCCGCCCTTGGTGGCGGCCTTTTCAGACACAAGGAATGTGTCATCCAGCGAAATACGCCCGTCTTCCAGCGCCTCGAACACCATGTTCAGCGTCATCAGCTTGGACATGGAGGCGGGTGGTAAGGCCTCGTCCGCGTTTTTACTGAGCAGGATCGTGCCGGTATCATAGTCCAGAACCAGCGCAGATCGCGCGCTCGTTTCAAAGGCTTGGGCAAAGCTGGCGGGTAACCCGGCCAGCAGCAGGATCAGGCATAGCCGCAGGATCATGTGAGGGCTCCTATCTTAGCGGAATCGCGTCGGTATAGCCCAATTCTTTCACAACAGACAGCATGATTTCCAGCATTTCCGGTGATGTTGCCGGTCCGGCGATCACACGGTAATGGGTTCGGCTTCCGCCGGTGGTCTCGCGTATCTCGGAACTAAGGCCCGCGATTTCCAGACGCCGGATCAGATCTTCGGCGCGTTTTTCGCTCTGGAAGGTGGCGACCTGGATATAGCTGGAATTTGGATCAACCGGGGCGGCAACCGGAACCGGTGCGGCTTCCTGTACCTCCGTCGGGGTGGCGGCGGCAGGCTGTGCTGCAACCGGGGGAAGCGCGGTGGCTTCGACGGCTGGC
>JBNLBF010000019.1:0-60428 GCA_050302475.1 Paracoccaceae bacterium | reverse complement strand
CGTATTCGTTGACCACGGCCTGCTGCGCAAAGGCGAGGCGGAAGAGGTCGTCACCATGTTCCGCGACAATTACAACATTCCGCTGATTCATGCAGATGAGTCCGATTTGTTTCTTGGAGAGCTGGACGGCCAGTCTGACCCGGAAACCAAACGCAAAATCATCGGCAAACTATTCATAGATGTGTTTGAAAAGCATGCAAAATCTGTGGGTGGCGCAACATTTCTGGCCCAAGGCACATTGTATCCCGACGTCATCGAAAGCGTCAGCTTTTCCGGCGGTCCGTCGGTCACGATCAAGAGCCATCATAATGTCGGTGGCTTGCCCGAAAAGATGGGCATGAAACTGGTCGAACCACTTCGCGAGCTGTTCAAAGACGAGGTCCGGGCCCTCGGCCGCGAACTTGGTCTCCCGGAAAACTTTGTCGGCCGGCACCCCTTCCCCGGCCCTGGTCTGGCCATTCGCTGCCCCGGTGAAATCACCCGCGAAAAACTGGCCATACTGCGCGAAGCTGATGCGGTTTACCTCGACCAGATCCGCAAGCATGGACTGTATGACGAAATCTGGCAGGCCTTTGCCGCCATCCTGCCGGTCCGCACCGTTGGCGTTATGGGCGATGGCCGCACCTATGATTTCGCCTGTGCGCTCCGTGCTGTGACATCGGTCGATGGCATGACGGCGGATTACTATCCCTTCAGCCATGAATTTCTCAGTGAAACCGCCACCCGGATCATTAACGAGGTTAAGGGAATCAACCGCGTCACCTACGATATCACCTCAAAACCGCCGGGAACGATTGAATGGGAATAGTGAAGCTAAGGGGGTATCTGGCTGTTCCGGACACGGACGTTGCCCTTGTTCAAAAATATGCGCCTGAGCATATTCGCCTGTCACGCGCCGAACCCGGCTGTTTGAAATTTGACTTCTGGCAGGACCCGACCGACCCTAATAAATTTCTGTTGGACGAAGCGTTCGTGGATCGTGAGGCTTTCGATCTTCATACCACTCGTGCGCGGGCGTCCGAATGGGGGCAGGTTTCAGCGCATCTTGAACGGCATTTCACCATCGAAGAATAGCGCTTGCCAAGGTCGTTTGGCGCGGTCAATCTCCGCGCCATGACGGAGGAATCTCACCCTTTAAAAGCCGCTATATGGATGGTCGGCGCAGTGATGTCATTTTCGCTAATGGCTGTCGCTGGGCGGGAAGTTTCTGTCGAACTGAACACGGTCGAGCTGATGATGTACCGATCTTTGATCGGTTTCATCCTGCTGCAGGGGCTGATCCTAATCTCACGGCGTGGGTACGAGCAGGTCAAAGCCGAACGGCTGTCCCTGCATTTTCAGCGCAATATCTTTCATTTTGCTGGACAAAACCTGTGGTTTTACGGCGTTTTCGTCCTGCCCCTCAGCCAGTTGGTGGCGTTGGAATTCACCAATCCGATTTGGGTCGCCCTTCTGGCCCCGATTTTTCTGAGCGAACAAATGACGCGCATCAAGATCATCGCCGCGTTGATCGGGTTTACCGGCGTGCTGATCGTCGCCCGCCCCGGTATCGAGCCCTTGCAAATCGGACATGCTGCCGGACTGGGCGCGGCAATTTTCTTCGCTTTCAACACGCTTTACACCAAACAGATTTCCCGTCACGAAACGGTCTACAGCGTGATGTTCTGGATGACGCTAATGCAATTTTGCTTTGGCCTGATTTTGTCCCTGCCCGGCGGCATCCCGATCCCCAGTCAAATCGGTGGTTTCTGGATCACGATCGTTGCGGTGTGTGGCCTGACCGCCCATCTGTGTCTGACCTCCGCCCTAAGCCTCGCGCCCGCAACCGTAGTTGCGCCGATGGATTTCATGCGGCTTCCCGTCGTAACGCTGCTCGGGTTCATGTTTTACCAGGAACCGGTGCTTTGGACCGTTCTGCTGGGCGCTGGGGTGATCTTTCTGGGGAACTTCATCAACATCAAAGCCGAAAACATGCGGCAAAAGCGTAACATCGGCGTGTAAACCTATACAATCACTCAAAAAATCTTTGACCTGATCGAATCATTGGCTAAATTCCGCTGAGCTCGTGAATTTTACCAATTGGGAAATGAAATGTTTGATGTAACGACTTTGGACCGCCGCAAATTTCTGAAAGGTGGTGCCAGCCTGTCGGCACTTGCCCTCGCCGGGTGTCAGGACATGGCCTATCAAAGCACCAGTGCGCCGGATCCGACAGTTCTGTATCGCGCGATGCCCGAGGAACCCTATACCGTCCGCGCCATCACGCCCGAAGAAATCCACCCGGGCTTTTACCGTCGCGAGATCGCGAATCCCTTCGACATCGCGCCCGGCACGATTTATGTCGATACATCAACATTTTACCTCTATTACGCTATGCCCGAAGGACGCGCGATGCGCTATGGCGTTGGTCTGGGCAAAGCCGGATTTGGCTGGGCTGGCGAGGGGTATATCGGTGCAAAACGTACATGGCCACGTTGGTATCCGCCTGCCGAAATGATCGCCCGCGACCCAAGTCTGGCGCGCTGGAGCTTTGAAAACGGTGGCCACCCGCCGGGGGCCGGCAATCCGCTGGGTGCGCGTGGGCTCTATATCTATCAGGACGGGCGCGACACGTTGTATCGCGTGCATTCCTCACCCGAGGTTTTTTCGATCGGTCGCGCAGTCTCCAGTGGCTGTGTGCGCATGGTCCATCAGGACGTCATTGACCTCTATAACCGCGTCGAAGTCGGCTCACCGATTATTGTGGCTTGAGGGGGGATTGGCTCCGGCGGTAGGGTTCGAACCTACGACCAATTGATTAACAGTCAACTGCTCTACCACTGAGCTACGCCGGAATATGTCGTTCAGACCCGCGCCGTATAGCAAAGCGAATCCACCCCGTCCAGAGGGATAATGACGGAAAATTCGTCACCGCCGGAAGCATGGCGGAATTTCAATTTTACTTCCCCAGCGTCCCGTGTATCTTGCCGATGGGAGGACGCTGATGCAGCTAGTAAAACTCAACGGAAATCACCTGCATTACAGGCTCGATGGACCCGAAGACGGCGTTCCGGTTGTGTTTGCGAACTCGCTGGGAACAGATTTTCGGGTTTGGGACAAACTGCTGCCCCACCTGCCCGCGGGATTGCGCATATTGCGATATGACAAGCGCGGCCATGGCCTGAGCGACGCTCCCGACGCCCCCTACTTTATGGGCGATCTGGTGGCCGATGCGGCAGCCCTGATGGATCATGTCGGGATGAAAGAGGCGCTGTTTATCGGCTTGTCCATAGGCGGCATGATTGCGCAGGGATTGGCGGCAGAGCGTCCTGATCTCGTTCGCGCAATGGTATTATCTGATACGGGTGCCAAAATCGGCACTGAACAGATGTGGGCGGAACGGATTGCAGCCGTTCGCGCCGGAGGGATCGCATCACTTGCCGATTCCATCCTAGAGCGCTGGTTCTGCAAATCGTTCCGACAGAATGAACCGGCCGAGCTGGCAGGGTGGGGTAATATGCTTTGCCGCACCACGGTCGAAGGCTATACCGGCTGTTGCCGCGCCATTGCCGATACTGATCTTTTGGAAAGCACAGCCCGTCTAACCCTGCCAACGCTGGCGGTCGCGGGGGCAGAGGACGGCTCCACCCCGCCCGATCTGGTGCGGGAAACCGCAGACCTGATCCCCGGCAGCCAGTTTGCAGTGATTCCCAAGGCAGGTCACCTGCCTTGCGTCGAACAACCCGCAATCCTCGGCCAACATATCACCGACTTTATGAAGGGAATCGCCCTTGTCTGATCACGAAAAGGGAATGCAAAAACGCCGTCAGGTGCTGGGTGACGCCCATGTCGACCGCGCCGAAGCCAATAAAACCGCCTTTGATACGGATTTCCAAAGCTTCATCACCGAAACCGCTTGGGGCAAGTTATGGTCGCGCGATCAGTTCACTGACAGGGAGCGGTCAATTGTCACCTTGTCATTACTCGCCGCATTAGGGAACTTCGAGGAGCTCGCACTCCACACCCGTGCTACCGCAAACACGGGCGCGAGCCGGGAGGACATTTTGGAGGCCATGCTGCATGTCGCAGTTTACGCCGGTGTTCCCCGCGCCAATCACGCGATCAAGGTGATCAAAGAAACATTTGCGGACATGGAGGGATAAACATGAGTGACGGTGCTTTCATCGCGCGTGACCGGAACTGGCAGCCCCCTGCCCTGACCCCGGCTTACCGCTCCACCACTTTCCGTTCGCCGAACCACAAGCCGCTGCATTTCAGCCCGACAATCTCGGAAATTACCGGACCGACTTTCGGGCATGACATGATTGGGGAGCTGGATAATGACCTGATCCGGAACTATTCCAAACCGGGCGAAGAACCAATCGGTGAACGCATTATGGTGCATGGCCGCATTCTGGATCAGAACGCACGGCCCGTGCCCGGGGTTCTAGTGGAATTCTGGCAGGCCAATGCTGGTGGACGCTATCGGCACAAGAATGATGGCTACCTGGCGCCGCTCGATCCGAATTTCGGTGGTTGCGGGCGTACGATCACCGACAATGACGGGAATTACAGCTTCCGCACCATTCGCCCGGGACCATACCCGTGGCCCAATGGTGGCAATGACTGGCGCCCGGCGCATATCCATTTCTCACTGTTTGGCAGTGGGTTCACGCAGCGCCTGATTTCGCAAATGTATTTCGAAGGGGATCCGCTGATCTGGCTCTGTCCGATTGTCGGGGTCATTCCCAACAAGGACGGGATCGAACAGCTGATCGCGCGACTCGACATGGACAACACCATTCCGATGGATCTGATCGCCTATAAATTCGACATCATCCTGCGTGGTCGCCATTCGACCATGTTCGAAAACAAGATGGAGGGGAACTGATGGCCAAGCATAATTACCTGCATGAAAGCCCTTCGCAAACGGCGGGACCCTATGTCCATATCGGCTGCGCCCCGAATTTTGTCGGAATCGAGATGTATGGCGGCGAAGATTTTGCCAGCACGATGGTCAACAAAGCCACGTTAGGGGACAGGATCACCATCACCGGCACGATCACCGACGGCGACGGTGCCATAGTCAAAGATGCTCTGGTGGAAATCTGGCAGGCTGACGCAAATGGTGTTTACGCCAGCCCCGAAGATGATGGCGAGTGTGATCCGAATTTCACTGGTTTCGGACGCTGCCCGACAAATCTGGATACCGGCGTTTTCAGTTTCGAAACCATTAAACCCGGACGCACCAAGTATGATGGCACGCTCCAGCAGGCACCGCATATCACGATGTGGATCGCAGCCCGCGGGATCAATCTGGCCCTGCAAACGCGGATATATTTCGAGGATGAACCAACAAATGCCGAAGATCCGCTACTGCAGAACGTCCCCGAAGATCGGCGTCACACAATGATTGCCAAAAAGCTGGGTGACGGCGAATACCAGTTTAATGTCATCCTGCAAGGCGATGAAGAGACAGTGTTTTTAGACATCTAATGACACGAATAATCCTCGTTCACGGTTCCAATCATGGGGCATGGTGTTGGCGCGATACCGTGCCCCTGCTGAATGCGAACGGGCATAAGGCAGTCGCGATTGACCTTCCCTCGCACGGGGAAGATCAGACACCGGTGAACGAGGTTACCTTACAAAGCTACGTCGACCGCGTCATTGCCGAGGTTGAAAAAGCTGATGACAAGCCGGTTCTTCTGGGCCACTCGGCGGCAGGCGTGACCATCGCATCCGTTGCGGAACGTATACCGGATCGGATCGATCAGCTGATCTATCTGGCCTCCTACGCGCCCAAAAACGGGGATTCGCTAGCCAGCATGCGCAAACGCGCCAAGCGGCAACTGGTAATGCATGCGGTCATCGCCTCCGAAGATCGGAAAAGCTATACGTTTGATCTGGAAAAAGCCCCCGGCATTTTCTACCACGATTGCCCCGACGAAGCGATTGCCTACGCCTTGCCCCGCCTGTCACCCCAAGCGATTGCCCCGCAGGCGGAGCCGGTCAACCTGGGGGCAAATTACGACAGCGTGAAAAAAAGCTTCATCATCTGCACGGACGATCATACCATCCCCCCGGAAGAGCAGGAAAATATCACCGCCGACTGGCCACGCGAGGATGTCTATCGCCTTGACTGTGGGCATTCGTCCTTTTTTACATGCCCCGACAAACTTGTTGATCTGGTAGAGGACATCATCTCATGAGCAAACTCTGCGTCATCTGCGTCGCGATCACCGGATCGCTGCCGAAAAAGGCGAATAACCCGGCGGTTCCAATCTCGATCGAAGAACAAGTAGAGAGCACGCATGAAGCCTTCGAGGCCGGTGCCACCATCGTTCATGCGCATGTTCGCAATGATGACGAGACTCCCTCATCAGACCCTGAAAAATTCGCCCGGTTGCAGGAGGGCGTGCGCAAACATTGTCCCGGCATGATCATACAGTTGTCGACCGGTGGGCGCTCTGGCGCCGGTCAGGCACGGGGCGGTATGTTGCCCCTTAGCCCCGACATGGCATCACTTAGCGTGGGTTCGAACAATTTCCCGACACGCGTTTATGAAAATCCGCCTGATCTGGTCGACTGGCTGGCATCGGAAATGATCAAATACAACGTTAAGCCAGAGATTGAAGCCTTTGATCTTTCTCATATTTTTCAAGGCGCAGCGATGCACAAAGATGGTCGCATCCCCGCCCAGCCTTACATCCAGTTCGTGATGGGCGTCAAAAATGCCATGCCTGTCGATGAGGATGTATTCAAATACTACATCCACACCGTCAATCGCCTGCTCCCGGGATCTGAATGGTGCGCTGCGGGGATCGGCCCCGGTCAGATCACCGTCAATGAATGGTGCGTGAAAAATGGTGGCCATTGCCGCACGGGGATGGAGGATAACGTCCGCATTGACCGTGAAACGCTCGCAACCTCGAACGCGGCCCTTGTCAAACGTGTCACCGATTTGTGCGAGAAATACGAACGCCCGGTCGCCAGCTGGCAGGAAGCTCGACAAATACTTGATATCCCTCTAAAAACTTAAGGGCTAAGCAGGAGACCTTATATGGCCTACTCCCCCTTTGACAGCCCGATGTTTCGCCACCTTCTGGGGGATGACGAAACCGCAAAGCTGTTCAGCGACAGTGCCGAAATCCGCGCAATGCTATTGGTCGAAGGGGCGTTGGCCAAAGTTCAGGGAGAATTGGGAGTCATCCCAAAAGACTCCGCCTTTTTCATCGAGCGTAGCGCGATGGAGGTGCAGATTGACCCAGCAGGCCTCGCCGAAGATGTCGGGCGTTCAGGCGTTCCGGTCCCGGCCCTCGTCAAAAGCTTCCGTCAGGCAATGGAGGCTCCGGAGCACGCGCAATATATTCATTATGGCGCGACTTCGCAGGATATTGTCGACACCGCGCTAGCGCTGCGTCTGCGCCAGTTTACGGGTCTGCTCGATGATAGCCTGCGCAGCTTGAACGATGATCTGATCATACTGGCTAAATCCCATCGCCAGACGGTGATGGCAGCACGAACACGGGGACAGATTGCAACGCCGACAACATTTGGGGCGCGCGCGGTCAGCTGGGTTACCCCCCTTCAACGCAATGCTGTCCGTCTGGGCACCGCCAAAGACCGGGCGCTGTGTGTTTCCCTTGCCGGTGCTTCGGGCAATTACGCGGCCCTTGGGGAAAAAGGACGGCAAATCGAAACCGCTCTTGCCCAGCATCTGAAACTTGGCGTGGTCGAATCCCCCTGGCACAGCACACGCGATTCCCTCAGTGAATTTGCCGCGACGCTGACAAACATCAGCGCCGCCTGTGGGAAAATCGGCAGCGATATCCTTCAGATGGCACAGTCAGAGGTCGGTGAGGTTAGCCTCAGCAGCGGCGGCGGATCCTCAACTATGCCGCACAAATCCAATCCGGTTCTGGCCGAGCTTCTGGTTGCGCTCGCCCGGCACAGCGCAAACAGTTTGACGTCAGTCTTTCAGGCGCAGATCCACGGACAGGAACGCGACGGCGCCGCCTGGCTCGGTGAGTGGATGTCCCTGCCCCAGATATGTATTGCGGCGATGGTTTCTGTGAAACAGGCGCGCAAACTCCTCAGCATGTTGCGTATAAACGACCATCGAATGCAGGAGAATATGGATGCGACCAATGGCCTGATCTTCGCCGAGGCCGCGGCCTTTGCGCTTTCCAATCATATGCCCCGTCAGCAAGCTCAGGAAATTGTCTCCGCCGCCTGCGCCAAAGTCAGTTCAGAGGGCGGCCATCTCCGCGATATGCTGACGGCTGATCTGGCTGAAGATATCGACTGGGATCAGGTTTTCGATCCGCTTGTCCAAACCGGCCTTGCCCGGCAGATCGTCGACACACTGTCGTAATTCATCTTGTCGGTACACACACAGCCGCGTAGCTTCACGGTATGACGTTCAGCTGGCTTAAATCCCTGTTGCCACGCAGCCTGTTTGGCAGGTCCCTCCTGATCCTGCTGTTCCCGGTTGTCTTGTTACAACTCATCGTCGGAATGGTCTTTATCCAGCGCCATTTCGAACGGGTGACGACGCAGATGACGACACCCGTGGCGAACGAGCTGAACTATATTGTTGATCTGGTCGAAGATTCCCCATCGGTCCTTGTGGCAAAGGCTTTGCTGGACTCTTTCGAGCGCCCCTTCGGTATGTCGTTCGATCTGGATACCGAGGCACCTTTTGTCCCCTCATTACGCCGGTATTTCTACGACTTGTCGGGCAAAGCCATGATCGAAGGGCTGGAAAATGATATGACCGCCTCCATTTCGGTAAATCTGGTCGATGATTTCCGCAATGTGTTCGTGGATATCGAAACGTCGAAAGGCGTTCTTCATACCCGATTTTCACGAGGGCGTGTTAGTGCATCCAATCCGCATCAGCTTCTGGTGCTCATGATCTTTGCGTCGATCATCCTGACCGTGATCTCGGTTTTATTCCTGCGCAATCAGGTCCGCCCCATTCGCGAACTGGCCCGCGTATCAGAAGCATTCGGTATGGGACGAACAGAAAGTTACCGCCCGTCCGGAGCGATCGAGGTGCGTCGCGCCGGCTACGCCTTTCTGACAATGCGGGCTCGGCTGGAAAAGCAGATTGAACAGCGCACGCAGATGCTGTCTGGTGTCAGTCACGACCTTCGCACGCCTCTGACACGTATGAAGCTGGCACTGGCGATGATGGAAGATAACGAAGACACCGAGCAATTGCGCAAAGATGTCTCGGATATGGAGGCGATGCTGGAACTGTTCCTCGATTTTGCCCGGCAGGACAGTATCGAAGAAACAACACGTATCGACCCCAAACCCTTCATGGAGGATCTGATCGCGGATGCCGAACGCGAGGGACAAGACGTCAGATTCAGCTATTCCGCTGATCCTAACATGGTGTCAGAAATTGTTGTGCGTCCGACATCGCTGAAACGCGCGTTACAGAATCTCATCTCAAATGCCCTGAAATATGGGTCAGAAACCCAAGTATCCGCCAGCCTGTCAGGACGACATTTTACCGTCATGGTCGAAGATAACGGACCGGGTATACCCGAGGACCAAAGGCAAAATGTTCTGCAACCTTTTGTGCGTCTCGATCCGTCGCGCAATCTGAAAACGGCTGGCGTCGGGCTTGGGCTGGCGATTGCCGCTGATACGGCCCGCTCGCACGGAGGAAGTCTGGACCTGTCAGAAAGCGAAGCCCTTGGCGGCCTGAAAGCACAATTTTCGATACCTGTCTAATTTGTCTAAAATTGATTACATAAAGAGAACAAAATAGGTACATTTCAATAAATTGTTAAGCATACCGGGGCAAATCTGACGCCATCGAAAACCCCACAACGTCGCAGGCTGAGGAGCCACCAGGTGCGGCACAATCCCACGACTTATCCAAGTCAGCAATTGTAAACAGTACCGGCAAACTGATCGTCAGTTTTGCTTTAACCATTGCCCAACTCGGTGATCCTGTGGGTATCACCGATGGGATATGAGGAGTGCCCCATGGCAAACCGTCTTGTAGATCTCGAAATTGGTTACGCTCACGCCCCGAGCCTGAGCAACAGTATCTCAAATTCTGAATTGTTCCGTTCCGATCCCTCACCGTCATCTGTGATGCTGGTGGGTTTCATCATCCTGGTCGCCTATTCCGTGCTGTGGAATCTGCTGTCCAGACGGTAACTGGTAGGCCCGGAGGGACTCGAACCCCCAACCAAAGCGTTATGAGCGCTCTGCTCTAACCAATTGAGCTACAGGCCCGACCTGGGCGCGTGCATAGTCACTCGCCCGAAGCTGGTCAAGTGACTTCCCTTTTGCATGTCCGTTCGCTAAAGCAGGCGCAACAGGAACGACAGGGGAATCGTCGATGAGTGAGCGAAGAAACGGGCTGACCTACGCTGATGCTGGCGTCGATATCGACGCCGGAAACGATCTGGTTGACCGTATCAAACCCGCTGCCGCCAGCACCAAACGGCCGGGTGTCATGGACGGGCTCGGCGGATTCGGGGCCATGTTCGATCTCAAAGCTGCCGGATATACGGATCCTGTTCTGGTTGCTGCAACTGATGGCGTCGGCACCAAGCTGAAAATCGCGATTGAAACCGGATATGTTGACACTGTTGGCATTGATCTGGTTGCGATGTGCGTCAATGACCTTGTCTGTCAGGGTGCTGAACCCCTGTTTTTCCTCGATTATTTCGCGACAGGTAAACTCAACATCGATCAGGCAACCCGGATCGTCGAAGGTATTGCCGACGGCTGTCGGCAGGCAAATTCAGCGCTCGTTGGTGGCGAAACGGCAGAAATGCCGGGCATGTATGCGGCCGGAGATTTTGATCTTGCCGGGTTCAGCGTAGGCGCAATGGAACGCGGAGCAAATTTGCCCTCTGGTGTCAAAGAAGGCGATATTCTGCTTGGGCTTGCCTCCAACGGCGTTCACTCCAATGGCTATTCGCTGGTTCGCAAGGTTGTCGAACTGTCGGGTCTCGCATGGGATGCCCCATGTCCGTTTGATCGAGGCACTCTGGGCGAGGCATTGCTTGCCCCAACCCGGATCTATGTGCCCGCTGCCATGGCCGCAATCCGGCAGGGCGGTCTGCACGCATTGGCGCATATCACTGGCGGTGGTCTGACCGAAAACCTGCCCCGCGCGCTACCTGATGGACTTGGCGCAGACATAGACCTCGCCGCCTGGTCCCTGCCCCCGGTTTTCGGTTGGCTGCTCGATCAGTCCGGGATGGATCAGAAAGAACTGTTGAAGACCTTCAACAGTGGCATCGGTATGATCGCGATTGTTGACGCCGATCACGCCAACACGCTGGAAGGTGTTTTTGCTGACAATGGCGAGACCGTTACCAAAATCGGCACCGTAACCAATGGCGAAGGTATCCGCTATCACGGCACGCTGGCATGACCAAACGTGTTGCCATCCTGATCTCCGGTGGGGGGTCAAACATGGTGACGCTGGTCAAGGATATGCAGGCCAAAGGTTATGCCGACCCGGTTCTGGTCCTGTCCAACCGTGCAGACGCGGGAGGATTGGCGAAAGCCAAAACGCTGGGCATTGATACGGCCCTTGTTGAAAGCCGCCCCTTCAAAGGAGATCGTGAGGCGTTCGAAACAGCCTTGAACACATGTCTGGAAGCGGCTCGCCCTGACATCATCTGTCTCGCTGGATTCATGCGGGTCCTGACCGAAGGCTTTATCCGCCGCTGGCAAGGCAAAATGCTGAATATTCATCCTTCTCTTCTGCCGCTCTACAAGGGGTTGCACACGCATCAGCGCGCGCTGGATGACGGTGTGAGTGTCCATGGGTGTTCGGTGCATGAGGTCAGCGCAGAGCTTGATGGCGGGAATATCCTCGGTCAGGCGGTTGTGCCGGTTCTGGCAGGCGATGACGCCGACAGCCTCGCCGCGCGTGTCCTGGAAATGGAACATCAGCTTTACCCGATCGTTTTGCAGAAATTCGCCGCAGGCGATACAACCCCGACCAGCCTGTTCCGGAGCACATCATGAAATTTCACCTCCGCGATGAAGCCCGCGAGACGGAGAGACGCTCTCCCCTAACGCCGGATGGCGCAGCAACATTGATGGCAGCCGGGCATGACATAACGGTCGAACGCAGCGAAAAACGCGTTTTCTCCGACGCAGATTTTGCAGTAGTCGGTTGTAATATGGCGGAACCGGGCAGTTGGACAGACGCGCCTGAGGACACGACAATCCTCGGATTGAAGGAACTGCCCGAAACCCCGCCGGCGCTTCGCCATGCGTTCATTCATTTTGCCCATCTCTACAAGGAACAGGCTGGCTGGCAGGACGAAATTGCGCGGTTCATCCGTGGCGGCGGCAAGCTTTACGATCTGGAATATCTGACCCGGAACGGTCGCCGGACCGCAGCGTTTGGATACTGGGCGGGTTGGATGGGCGCAGCGCTGGCGGCATGGCGCTATCTGGCACGTGCCAAACGGATCGCCGGTCCCGAAGCGGGCGTGCAAAGTTTCACCTCGCGGCATGATGTCGAAGAGATTTTGACCTCCCTGAAAGGCCCCGCCGCCCGCGCCATCGTCATCGGCGCCAAAGGCCGCTCCGGCACCGGCGCGACGGAGGCGTTGAAGCTGGCCGGGTTTACCGTAACCGAGTGGGATATCGCGGAAACCCGCAATCTTGATCGCGCCGCACTGATGGATCACGACCTGCTGGTCAATTGTGTTTTAATGACCGGTCCGGGTTTGCGCCTGCTGTCAGACGACGACCTCAAGAACCCCGCCAACCGGATCACCATGATTTCGGACGTGTCTTGCGACCCGTTCAGCGATTTCAACCCGCTACCAATCTATGACCACCCGACCAGTTGGAAGGCACCGTTCCTGACCCTTGGGAATCTGGAACTGACCGCGATCGACAACCTCCCTTCCCTCCTGCCCCGCGAAAGCTCCGAAGATTTCGCCGCGCAGCTTCTGCCATCGCTGCAATGTTATCCGGATGGCGAGGAATGGCAGGCAGCGGCGCAGTCTTTTGCGGATGCTGTTCAGCGGGCAAAATAAAAGCCGCCCCGAGAGGCGGCTTAAAAAAAATTCGTATGACAGGCGGTTAGCCGACCAGTTCCAGACCCGAGAAGAAGAAAGCGATCTCTTCGGCGGCGGTTTCCGGTGCATCCGACCCGTGAACGGAGTTTTCGCCAATCGACAGCGCATATTCCTTACGGATCGTGCCCTCGGCAGCTTCGGCCGGGTTGGTGGCGCCCATCACTTCGCGGTTTTTCGCAATCGCGTCTTCGCCTTCCAGAACCTGCACAACGATGGGTTCAGAAATCATGAATTCGCACAGTTCGTCGAAAAACGGGCGATCCTTGTGGACGCCGTAAAACTGCTGCGCCTGTGCCAGCGTCAGCTGAATGCGCTTCGATGCCACGACACGCAGGCCAGCCTCTTCGAATTTCGCGACGATCTTACCGGTCAGGTTACGCTTGGTTGCGTCAGGTTTGATGATAGAAAATGTGCGCTGTATGGCCATTGTTTGATTTCCCTAAGTTGATTTGGCGCGCATGTAACACGCCTTGAGACAGGGGAAAAGGGGCAATTCCCGCCCCATTGACAGCTCTCTCAAATCCGGCCACACCTCGGCCATGTTAAATATCCGCAACATATCCTTCCGCCTCGAAGGCAAGCCCCTGATTGACGGGGCCAGTGCGATCATTCCCACCGGCCACAAGGTGGGGATTGTCGGACGCAATGGCGCCGGGAAAACCACCTTGTTTCGTCTTATCCGAGGCGAGTGGGTTCTGGATGACGGGGAAATCGAAATCCCGAAAGGCGCCCGGATCGGCGGCGTAGCCCAAGAGGTCCCGGCGGGACCGGAAAGCCTGCTGGATACGGTTTTGGCAGCCGACATCGAACGCGCTGATCTTTTGGCGGAGGCAGATACCGCCACCGACCCGATGCGCATCGCCGACATTCATACGCGCCTTGCAGACATCGACGCCCACACGGCAGAGGCCCGCGCGGCGTCGATCCTTCACGGTCTGGGGTTCGATGCGGAGGCACAGGCCCGCCCCTGTGCGGATTTCTCGGGTGGCTGGCGGATGCGTGTGGCTTTGGCGGCGGTTCTATTTTCGGCCCCTGATTTTCTGCTGCTGGACGAGCCTACCAACTATCTCGACCTCGAAGGGTCGATCTGGCTGGAAAGTTACTTGCAGAAATACCCGCACACGGTCCTGATCATCAGCCACGACCGGGGTCTTCTGAACCGGGCCGTCAACGCCATCCTGCATCTAGATCAGAAAAAACTGACGCTATATGGCGGCAATTACGACACGTTTGAACGCGAGCGTGCAGCCAAACAGGAACAGCTGGTCGCGGCCAAGAAAAAGCAGGACGCCGCCCGCGAGCATATGCAGAAATATATCGACCGGTTCCGCTACAAAGCTTCGAAGGCACGACAGGCACAAAGCCGGATCAAAGCGCTCGAACGGATGGAACAGCTGGGACCGATCCTCGAAGATCACGTGACCGGTTTCAGTTTCGAAAGCGAAGGGGAATTGTCGCCGCCAATCATCCGCCTCGATGGCGTATCGGTTGGGTATAATGGCACACCGGTCCTGCGTAATCTTGACCTGCGCATCGACCCGGACGACCGGATCGCGCTGCTCGGCGCAAACGGTCAGGGAAAATCGACCCTATCGAAGCTGCTATCCAATCGTCTCGATGCGCTGGAGGGCACGGTTCACACCGCCAACAAGCTGCGCATCGGCTATTTCGCCCAGCATCAGGTTGACGAACTGCATCTGGACGAGACCCCGATCGAACATATCCGCCGCCTCCGCCCGGATGAGTTGCCCGGAAAAATCCGCGCCCGATTGGCAAGTGGTGGCATCACTGCCGATATCGCCGATACCGAGGTTGCCCGCCTGTCAGGTGGGCAAAAGGCGCGGCTCTCCTTGCTGATCGCGACGATTGAAAAGCCGCAGATTATTATCCTCGACGAACCGACCAACCACCTCGACATCCAAAGCCGCGAGGCATTGGTGCAGGCGCTGAATGAATATGACGGCGCGGTGATCCTCGTCAGCCATGACCCTCACCTTATCGAAATGGTGGCCGATCGACTCTGGCTGGTGAAGGATGGTCGCGTGACACCTTATCAGGAGGATCTGGAAGCTTATCGCGATATGCTCTTGTCCCAACGAGGGATGGCGACGCCGAAGCGCAAAGGAGCGGCAAAGCCCAAGACAAAGGTAAACACACAAGCGCTGAAAGCTGATGTGAGCAAAGCCGAAGATCGGGTCGCCAAGTTGGAAGATATGCGCCAAAAGCTGGAAACCAAATTCGCCGACCCCAAATTTTACCACGCCGCCAGCAAGGACGAGCTGGAAAAATGGAACATCAAGCACGCAGAAGTGCTAGAAGGGTTGAAACGCGCCGAAACCCTGTGGGAACAGGCCATCGAAAAACTGGAGGCCGCTGGTGGAGCTTGACCTCGCCACAACTGCATTTGTGACGCTGTTCGTCATTATCGACCCCATTGGGCTGGCCCCGATGTTTGTCGCTCTGACACGCGGGCAAAGCAACGCACAACGCCGTGCGGTCGCAATCCGCGCCTGCCTGATCGGAGCCGGTATCCTTGCCGCTTTCGGCATCGGCGGTGAGTTTGTGCTGGATAAAGTTGGCATCGGCATGCCGGCATTTCGGATTTCCGGCGGCATTCTGTTGTTCATTACGGCCTTGGAAATGTTGTTTGAAAAACGCACCAAACGTCGCGGCGAATCCGCAGGGGCCGAAGAGCATCCCGATCCCTCCGTCTTTCCTCTCGCCACGCCATTGATTGCTGGGCCGGGTGCGATGACCTCGATGATCCTGTTGATGAGCCAGCATTCGGGCCAGATCGCTAATCAGCTGATGGTTTACGGGGTGATGCTTGCAGTTGTTGTGATCACGCTTATCTTCTTTCTTATGGGCGGGCTGATCGAAAAGGCACTAGGGCAAACCGGCACCAACATTTCCACGCGATTGCTGGGCATGTTTCTGGCGGCGCTCTCGGTGCAATTTGTTCTCGACGGTCTAAAAGATTTTGGATTTCTGGGGGCCGGTTAATGGACGGACCTGACACGGCGAGTTTCATATATTACGGCATATTTGCCGTCGCGATCGGATCATACGTGCTGGTCCAGTATCGCGACAGAATGAGCCAGGGCCTGCAGCACGCTGCGATCTGGGTGTTAATTTTCCTCGGTGTTGTTGTTGCTTATGGTTTCAAGGACACGCTAACCGAACAGATATTCCCCCGACAGGGGATTGATGTTTCCGCCACCGCAATCACCTTGCCTGCGGCACGGGACGGACATTATTACGCCGACGTGAGGGTCAATGGTGAATGGGTGGAATTCTTCGTCGATACCGGCGCAACCTCCATCGTTCTGACACAGCAGGATGCCGAGCGTGTAGGGTTTGACACCGGGACGCTACGTTACTTCGGCACCGCAATGACGGCAAATGGTCCGGTTAAAACCGCGCCGGTTACACTCGACAGCATGCAATTGGGCGATTTCACGGATACCAACCTTAAGGCCTCCGTAAATGGCGGTGACCTCGATATCTCGCTTTTGGGGATGGACTACCTTCGCCTGTTTGATCGGATTGAAATCGAAGACGACCGGCTGCGTCTTTTCCGCGACTGATCCAGATCAAAGCGCGGGTCTCTTCCCCGGACTAACATTTTCCCAACGATCAACGGAGGGTATCATGTCGATTAAAAACATTCTTGTTGCCTATAACGGCACCCCGTCAGCGGAATGCGCGCTGAATGTCGCCATTCTGATGGCAAAGAAATACGACGCCCATCTGACCGGCGTCCTGACCCATGGTCTGCCCAATATCCTATATTCATATGGCGGCCATTTCCCGCAGGTTGCCATGCAGCAACTGGAAGATGCAGACCGCGAGCATCGTGGTGAAGTTCGCAAGAACTTTGAAACCGCGACAGTCGATCTGCCGGCTGACAATGTCCATTACATGGATGTGTTCGGCGAAGCGGATGCCAAGCTGATGGAGGTCGCACGGACCTATGACCTCGTTGTCATGGGAAATCCGGAAAAAGACAGCGACTACCAGCATATGGAGGTTCATCCCGACGTCGTCGCCCGCAATTCCGGTCGTCCGGTTCTGGTCGTCCCGGCAGGCTATCGGACCGAGGCGCTCAACGAACGCGCGGTCCTCGCCTGGGACGGTCGCCGCGCCGCGGCGCGGGCGATGTCGGATGCGATGATGATTCTGGAAAGCAAAACCGAAGTTGCCGTCCTGACCATCGGCCACGCGGATGATTTCGAGCGCAAGCTGAAACCGATCATGGATCATCTGGACCGTCACGAAATTCCGGCCCATCCCGTGCTGAAAGCCAAGGGGCGGGACTCGATCCCGCAAATCATCCTTGACGTCATTGAGGAGGAAAAGGCCGGGATCCTGGTGATGGGTGCCTATGAACACGCCAAAATGGCCGAGGACCTGTTTGGCGGTGTGACCAACACCATTGTCAGCAAAACACCGGTGCCGGTGCTGCTGTCACATTAACCGGATTCGGCTTTCTGAACCCAGCGACCGCCTTCCTGCGCCCAGTATTTGGCCGTCAGGCTGGCGGTCGTAACGGCTTTCCAATCAACTCGGGCGGCCTCGGTCGCCGTGTTGTCATTGCCGTCAAACAGCAGGCACACACGGTCGAAATCCGCAACCCGGTCTACATCAAGCCCCGCGCCATCCACCAGCATCAGAACCTCCGCAGCGTTCGGTGCTTCTGCTTCGCAGGTCAGGTAAATCGGTTGCAATGCGGCATCCTCCGCCCCCGCAACGCCATGGGGCAAAAACGCATCGTCGCGATAGGACCACAGCACATTATCCAGAAATTCCAACCGCTCTTTGGAGCCCGACTGCACCGCCACCCGCCACCCCCGTTGGAGCGATTTCTCCAACAGATCCGGCAGGGTTTTTTCCAGCGGCGTTTGTGTCAGGTGGTAGAACAGGACTTCGGGCATCAGGATTCGTAATTATTCGCAATCAGACGATTGATCGCCCTGACACCCCAACCTGTGGCGCCACGGGGCGATAAGGTGGTGTCCTTGGCCATAAAGGCCACCCCCGCAATGTCGAGGTGAATCCAGGGCGTTTCATCGGTCACGAACCTTTGCAGGAACTGCGCTGCCGTGATCGACCCGGCAGGGCGCCCCGGTGAGTTCCGGATATCCGCAGTGCGCGATTTCAACAGTGCGTCATAATCCGCCGACATGGGCATCCGCCACGCACCCTCCCCTTCGGCACCAGCGGCTTTCAGGAAGGCGTTACACAGCTGATCATCATTGGAAAAGGTTCCAGCCATCTCGTGCCCCAACGCGATAATCATCGCCCCGGTCAACGTGGCGAGGTTGATCATGCCCGTGGGTTTAAAAGTCTCCTGCGTGTACCAAAGGATATCCGCAAGGACCAACCGCCCTTCGGCATCGGTATTGTTGATCTCGATCGTGACACCGCGCATGGATTTGACCACGTCCCCCGGACGCATCGAATTGCCGTCGGGCATGTTTTCAACCAACCCGACAACTCCAATAACGTTCGCTTTGGCTTTGCGCAACGCGATGGCGCGCATCACGCCGGACACGACGCCTGCGCCGCCCATATCCATGGTCATGTCTTCCATCCCGGCAGAAGGTTTGATGGAAATCCCGCCGGAATCGAACACGACCCCTTTTCCAACCAGTGCGAACGGGGCTTCTTTCCCGCCGCCATTCCATTTCATCACAACCACCTTGGATGGGCTGGTTGACCCCTGCCCGACGGCCAACAGCGTGCGCATTCCCAGTTTTTCGAGCTCTTTTTCCTCCAGCACCTCCACCTCAATGCCGAGGCTTTCCATATCTTTAAGGCGTTTGGCAAATTCAGTGGTCGTCAGGATGTTGGAGGGTTCGTTGACCAGATCCCGGGTGAAGAACACACCTTCAGCAACGGCAACCGCCGCCGCGAGCTTGTCCGCAATTTCACTAACGTCATTGACCATGAGAGTCGCGGTAACATCCTCGGTTTTGCTGTCAGATTTATGCGCCGCGAACTGATAGCTTTTCAGCGCAAACCCAAGCGCAATCTCTTCCGCACCTTTCACATTACCTGCCAGAATATGAACCTCTCCTTTGGCGCCGCTACAGGCCGCGCCTGCTTTGCGTGCGTCGGAATCATCTGGCCGTTTGGGCAGTTTTACCAGAACGGCTTCATCCGCCTTCATATCGGCCGGAAAGGCGAACACTTTGCTGGACCCGTTTTTCATATCCGCAAAGGCCGGACTATCGACAAACCGTGCGACGGCCCCACGTGTTTTTTTGTTCACGCGCCGGGCAAGCTGATCCAGTTTCCCTTCGGGCGTGACAAAGAAACACACCCGCCCCTCCATCGTCTCGATTCTGTCGAGATCCGTGTCAGTGGCGGTAATTTTTATGGGTGTGGTCATGGTCGGCTCTCCGGTTAGGCGATTCATTTCCGATATTGGTATCCCGCACACCGGCATTTGACCAGTTTAGGGTGACGCCCCCTCGCAAAAACGGATAAAACCAACGCGGGCACAAAGTAGAATCGATACGTGAATCAACTGGACAGATACCTTCTGATGCAATTGCTGGGGCCATTTGGCTTTTTTGCCCTGGCGCTCGCCGGGATTCTGTGGCTTGCCCAGACTTTGCCTTTGATCGAGATTATCATCGACAACGGCCGCTCAGGGTTCATATTCGTCGAGTTTTCGTTGCTTATTTTGCCGAATGTGCTGGTTATCGTTCTGCCAATTGCAGCCTTTGCCGCAACCATTTTCACCATCAATAGAATGTTTTCGGAATCCGAGATGGTCGTGGTGATGTCCGCTGGATTATCCCCGCTCCAGATTGCGCGCCCAATTGCGATATTCGGAACACTGGTTCTGGCGGCAATGTTCATCGTGATCATCTATCTGCAACCCTTGTCGATAACCCGGCTTGGCAATCAGATTGCGCAACTTCGTCAGGATGCCGCGGCCACGTTGATTAAGGATCGGCAATTTATTCATCCTTCCAAGGGCATCACAATATTTGTGCGGGAATCGAGTCGGGTTGGCGAAATGCTGGGCTTGTTTCTGAATGATGACAGGGATCCGCTAAACCCGGTGACCTACTCAGCTGATCAGGCGCTCATGCTGCAGGACGATCAGGAACTTCGTCTTGTTATGTCCAATGGGGTTATGCAGCGTTTCTCGGTCGAGGATAACACGCTGGCGATCATCGATTTTGAACAGCTCGTGTTTGACCTGACAGAATTTGTAAATCGGCCGCTTAGCAGAAACCGGACTCCGCTTGAGTATCGGGTTGGCGAGTTGTTGCATCCGGATGACATCATCGCAAATGGCGGGGATAGAAGTTTCGGCGTGTATTTTGCCGAAGGGCACAACAAGATTTCGCTGCCATTCCTTGGACTCGCGCTTCCTTTGCTGGCGGTCTCCATCATTTTATCCGCTCGCTATCGCAGAACGGGCTTTGGGTATCGCATCACCTTTATCGTTCTGTTGGGCGCTGTGGTCGTCACCGTTTCCCTGATGTCCAAAAGCTGGATCGCAGAAAAACCATCAACCTACTTATTATCCTATGTCCCGGCGATCCTCGTCTTCATTCTCTCGGCGATCCTTTTAACCTACAGAACCTATCGGGGCGGAAGAATTACCCGTGTTGAGGCCGATGCCCTATGAAGCTCGCCATCTACATCATCCGCCGCTATCTCATGTCACTGGTCCGGGTCCAGATTGGCATAACCATTCTGATCTTTCTGTTGAACGCCACGGAGCAATTGCGGTTCCTGTCCAACAAAGACGCGACAATCAAAGAGTCGATCTGGTTGATCCTCACCTCGATCCCCGAAGTCATGTGGACAACTTTTCCGCTGGTCTGTCTTCTGGCGAGCCTGTTCACCTTCTTGGGACTATCGCGGTCCAGTGAAATGGTGGTCATTCGGGCTACAGGCGTTCCCGCACTGAAGGTCATCATTGCGCCCCTCGTGACAACATTGGTTCTGGGCATATTTATTGTGACCCTTCTGGATCCGATCCTTGCCGCAACCAAAAGACGGTATGAAGACATTCGCGGCAGTTTTTCCGGTCGCAGTTCGCAACAGCTGTCCGTATCTGACGATGGTTTGTGGCTGCGTCAGGCAAATGAGAATCTGCAATTTGTGATTCACGCCCGGTCTTCAACCGGGGATGGTCGTATTTTGTCGGACGTCCATTTTCATGAATTCACCTGGGATGGCATCCTCACCCGGCGCATAATGGCGGATCATGCTGAACTGCTGAATGGCGAATGGCGGCTGACGAACGCGGTTCAATGGCGCAAATTGGAAAAGAACCTCGATCAGGTTAGCGACGTTTCCGTGTTCCCGGTTCTCTTCATTCCGACGGAATTGACCAGCGACGAAATCCTGAACAGTTTCATTTCCCCGCAGGAAATCTCGGTCTGGCGCATTTCAGATTTTATCCAACAGCTGGAACGGTCCGGATTCACGGCGATCCGTCATCGCCTCCACCTACAATCCCGGATTGCCAGCCCACTATTCCTTGTTGCGATGGCCCTTGTCGGCGCAGTCTTCGCGCTACAGCCTGCGCGCTTCAGCCATACGGGAGTCATGTCGCTGCTTGCGGTATTGTCGGGTTTCCTGCTGTTCACCATCAAGAATATCGCGGAATCGCTTGGTCAGGCGCAAGAGGTCTCCATTCCCTTGGCGGTGTGGACACCGTCAATTGCCGCGATGTTGCTGACCATTGGATTGATCCTTCATATGGAGGATGGATAGATGGCTAGTCTTTGGCAAAAGCTGACTGGATTCCGTCTGCTCATCCTGTTCGTACTGTCGGTGATGTCCGGGACACCAGCCTTGGCACAATCGAACCCGCCGGTCAGTTTGATTGCCGATTCCATCTGGCTCAATCAATCGACCGGATTGCTGACGGCTTCCGGGAATGTTCAGGTGTTTTTCAATGGCACTGTGCTGCAGGCATCCAGGATCACGTACAATTCCAGTTCCGGACAGATCGAGGCCGAGGGGCCGATCATCATCACTGATCCTGCCGGGGTCAAATTCTCGGCTGAATTTGCAACGATATCGGATGATATGAAGGACGGCCTGATCCGTGGTGCCCGTCTATTGTTGGCTGACCAACTGCAATTGTCCTCGGCTGAGGCGCGACGCACAGCGGGACGGTTCAATTCGCTGAACAATGTTGTTGCCAGCTCCTGTCAGGTGTGCGCCGAACGCCCGACCCCGGTTTGGCAACTCCGTGCCCGACAGGTTCTTCATGATGAAGTGAAACAGCGGATATATTTCCAGAATGCCACGCTGGAACTCATGGGTTTTCCGGTGTTTTATTTCCCGTATCTGCGCATCCCCTCTCCGGATGTTCGCCGCGCGTCGGGCTTTCTTATTCCGACATTCCTGTCCTCAAACGATTTTGGGAACGGTTTGAAGCTGCCCTACTATATCGTTTTAGGTCCACATGCTGATGCGACGATAACACCAACCCTTACCATTGACGGCGCACAATTGCTGGACGGGGAATACCGCCATCGTTTCCGCCATGGCTGGGTTGATGTCTTTGCAGGCGTATCCGTTCGCGAAGACGCTGGCGCATTGGAACGCGGATTTGTATCCGTTGCCGGCAGTTTTGAATTGCCAAACGAGTACCGGCTGGATTTCAACGCGACCGGTGTCACGGATGACGGTTTTCTACGTCAATACGGGTATGATGATACGGACCGTCTGGTCAGCGAGCTTACCATAAGCCGCTACCGAAATCGCAGCTATGCATCGCTGACCGCAGCGGTTCTTACCTCTCTCAGGGACGACGAACCAGACAGCACCATCCCGCTGGTATTCCCCGAACTGACGTATCGCGGCTATCGCAACGAACCTTTGCTTGGCGGAAAATTCGGATATGAATTCAATCTGTTAGGACTCAGCCGCGAGGTCGGGCAAGATATGGTCAGACTAGGCGGGACGCTGGATTGGGATGTTCCCTTCGCGCTGCCTTACGGTATCCGCGCCAACACATTCGCCCGCGTGGATGTCGATGCCTATCGCGTTTGGAACAATCCCATGTTCCCGGATCGCGTCCTCTTCAATTTGCATCCCACCGTCGGGGCAGATTTGCGATGGCCGCTCGCCATGACCACCTCGGATGCCCGTCATGTTTTTGAACCCGTTGTTCAGCTTATCTATACCGGCAGTCCCGGATTTAATGACGCGGTCCCGAACGAAGACAGCCTGCTGGTCGAGTTTGACGAAACCAACCTGTTCTACTTCAACCGGTATCCCGGACGCGACGCGACGGAACTGGAATGGCGGGCAAATCTCGGGGCATCGTATACGATTCATGATTTTGACAATTGGTCCGTTGGTGTCGCCGGTGGCGTCGTGTTGCGCAGCAATCCCACGACACAGTTTTCGCAAGATATCCTCGGGGCGGTATATCTGGATCTGCCGGACGATTTCTCTCTCATCGGGCGGTTCCTGTTTGACGAAAACCTGGTGTCGAAGCGGACCGACATTGAATTTAACTGGTACAGAGACAGCTGGGACCTGAACGGAACATTTGTGTATCTGGCACCTGATCCACTTGCGGGGTCTCCGGTTTATCGTGGTGAAGCGCGTCTTGGGGGGTCCTACCGTTTTGCTGACAACTGGCAGCTGGACTTCGATTGGACACGCGACATGATCTCCAACCAGAATATCGAAGCAGGCGCGGGACTCACTTATGGCAATGAATGTATCGAGGTTGGATTGACCGTGACACGTCGCTTCACACAGTCTAATATTGTCCCTGCCACAACGGATATCGATCTGGTAATACAACTTGCAGGATTCGGAGGGTATTCCGAAAATAAGTGGCCAGCTGCACGCTGTTCATACTGAGGAAAAACTTGGGGTAGTGTTTTATGGGTAGGCTAATCATTTGGGTTGCGACGTTGGTTCTGGCGGGATTCCTGTCACTTGGAACAGCGGCACAGGCCCAAAATCCATACTCTGCAGCTTACGCGGTAAATGACTCGATTATCAGCCACTACGATATCGATCAGCGTATCCGGCTGTTGCGAGTCCTTGGATTTCGCGGTGGTGATATTCGCGAATTTGCTGTCAATCAGTTGATAGAAGACCGCCTCAAGATCGAAGCCGCACGACTGACTGGCGCTCAGCTGCGCGATGGATCAGTTGAACGCGCCATCGAAACAGCGGCCGAAAACGGCGGAACAACGGGTGACCGTTTGTGGGCACAGGCCCGCGCCGCTGGTGTTTCCCGTGATGCTTTCGAAGAATATTACGCGATTCAGTTGCTCTGGCGACAAATCGTTCAGGCCCGGTTCCGGGAAATCGCCGCCCCGGTTGGACGGGATGTCGATTACGCCATTGATGCCGCTGCGGCACAGACTCAATATACCGTTCTGCTGGCAGAAATTGCGCTACCGTTTGCAGAACGTGGCGAGCAGGCAACGATCGCGTTTGCCGAACGCCTGTCCCGCGATCTGAATGCCGGCGCAGATTTTGCCACAGCAGTACAGAATTTCTCACGCTCTCCAACGGCGGCAAACGGGGGGGCCATTGGTTGGGTCCAGCCCGATGCCATGCCAGCCAATTTTGCCAGTGCCATTGCCGGGTTGCGTGTTGGTCAGGTGTCAGCGCCCATTCGTGTGTCGGCAGGAGTTCTGCTGATCAAAATCGTGTCCAGTCGCGTGATTACGAGCCCACTTCGTGCACAGCAATCCGTAAAATACGCGGTTGTTGATTTTAGTGGCACACCCAATGCGATTGCCGCCGCGCAGGCGATGCAGCCGGGTATGGACCAATGTGCCGAAAACCGGAACACGCTGGCAGAATATGGCGGGGAATCCGGTCTGTTCGGTCCTGTTCCCAAAGACAGCGTGCCCACAGATATCGCGCTGGCCTTGGCGCGCCTGAATGTCGGTGGCAGCGAGATCGCCGCGATGGGTGACCGTGTTCGTCTGATACAGCTGTGCGAACGGACGACCGAACTGGAACAGCCCATTCTTAATCAGGTCCGCGGCAGCGTGCTGGGTCAAAAGCTGGATGCACTGGCCAACGGCTATCTGCTGGAACTACGCCGCGCCGCGATCATCGAAGAGAGATGACAGCAAACCCTCTGGTGATCACACAGGGCGATCCTGCCGGGATCGGCACGGAAATTGCGGTTAAGGCCCTCCGGTCTTTGGGTAATGAAATGCCGCTTGTGCTGATCGGCGATGCGGGCGTTTTCGCCAGCGAAGTGGGAGGCGAAGGCATTCACATTATCCCGGACCTGTCGGACCTAAGCGCAGGCCAACTGAATATCCTGCACCGACCGTTTCCCGCCCCTGTGCGCCCAGGTGCCCCGGATCCCCGGAATGCTCAGCGTATCGCTGACAATATCGCAGAAGCGGTTCACCTGTGCCAATCCGGTCAGGCCGCAGGCCTCGTGACCAATCCGATCAACAAAGACGCCTTGCAAAGCGGCACCAGTTTCCCCTTTCCGGGGCACACGGAATATCTGGCACATCTGACCGGGGTGGAAGACCCCATTATGCTACTGGCCGCGCCAGAGCTACGCGTGGTGCCGCTGACCATTCATGTCGCCCTGCGCGAGGTCCCTGCCCTGATCACTGCCGATCATCTGTCGCGTACTATTCAGTCGGTACATAGCGCCCTTCAGACGGATTTTGGTATCGCTGATCCCCGGATCGCCGTCGCAGGCCTCAACCCTCATGCCGGGGAAAATGGTCGGATGGGACGGGAGGAGATTGAGATCATCCAGCCTGTCATGACTTCGCTCCGCGAAAAGGGGTATCGGCTGACCGGCCCTTCGTCGGCGGATACGATGTTCACACCCTCGGCGCGCGCGGACTATGACGTGGCAATATGTATGTATCACGATCAGGCCCTGATCCCGATCAAAACGCTGGCGTTTGATGCCGGTGTGAATGTCACACTTGGCCTGCCGATAGTCAGAACCTCACCAGATCACGGTACCGCCTATGATATCGCCGGAACTGGCGTCGCGCGGGCTGACTCGTTGATATCCGCCATCAGGCTGGCGTGGGAAATTTCCGGAAACCGGGGGCTCAGATGAGCCTCCATGACCTACCGCCGCTTCGTGAGGTCATTTCAACGCACGGCCTTCAGGCCCGAAAGGCCCTTGGTCAAAATTTCCTTTTAGATCTGAACCTTACCGCGAAGATCGCCCGTATGGCTGGTGATCTAAGCACCCATGACATCATCGAAATTGGTCCCGGACCGGGCGGTCTGACGCGGGCGCTGCTGCTCGAAGGGGCGCGGAAATTGTTTGTGATCGAACGCGATCCGCGCTGCCTGCCAGCCTTACAGGAGATTGCGGCCGAGGCTGACGGGCGGTTGGAAATTATCGAAGGCGACGCACTGGAAATGAACCCGCGCGACCTGACCGATCAACCCGTCAAGATCGTCGCCAACCTTCCGTATAATATCGGGACGGAACTGCTGGTCCGCTGGCTGACCACGCCGGACTGGCCGCCGCAATGGCAGAGCCTGACGCTGATGTTCCAAAAGGAGGTCGCCGAACGGATCACCGCCGCCCCGGGCCGTAAGGCCTATGGCCGCCTGTCGGTTCTGGCGCAATGGCGGACGGAGGCAAAAATCAGGATGTTGCTTCCCGCGAGCGCTTTCACCCCGCCCCCTAAAGTGGAGTCCGCTGTGGTGCATCTTGAACGTCGGGAAGCCCCGCTTTTCGATGCAGATCTGAAACAGCTGGAACGCACCGTCGCAACGGCCTTCAATCAACGGCGCAAAATGTTGCGCGCCGCGTTAAAACCGTTTGGGAAGAACGTTGAAGACTTGATAAGGCAGGCCGACATTGATCCCACTGCGCGTGCAGAAAACCTGTCTGTAGAACAGTTTTGCACCCTTTCAAGGGTGCTTGCAAATTATTGAATATTGTCTGCGGTCTGTTCAGGCTCAGACGCCACTTCGGCTTTCGCCTGTTTAGGGGCGCGAGTTTTACGTTTCGGTGAATCCTGATTTTCCGGCGTATCAACGATATTGTCGTCGTCGCTGTTTTCAGGGGATTCATACCCGTTCTGGTTTTTCTGAACCGGTTTATCTTCGTTGCGCGCCTGATTTTCTTCCTGGCGCTTAGCGATCTGTCGCTGCGCTTCGTTCAGGATACGCCGATAATGTTCGGCATGTTGCTGAAAATTCTCGGCACCAACACGATCATCTGTCAGACCGGCATCACGCGCCAGCGTAAGATATTTATCAATGATCTGCTGTGGCGTCCCACGAACGCGACCTTCCGGTCCGGCACTGTCGAACACTCGGTTTACCATATTGGCATAATTATTGTTGCCTCGGCGATTATTGCTTTTGTTACGCGAACGTGACTTGTTGGAAGTTCTCATACTCTTGCTTTTGTTATTTCGGAGTTTGTCTTAACAGGCTGGCGAAAACTATATGCCATCCGATCTATTGTTAGCTGAACCACTTTCCTTCGGGAGAGCACAACGCTCAATCTCGCGCGGTTGAGTTAAACATACAGTCTCAGCGCATATTCTCAAGCGTAAAATGGTCAAAAGCCCTTAAATATGTCGCTATTTGGCAAAATTTCGCGAAAACTCAAGAATTCTGTCATGTCCGGACATGTCCTGATGGAGATTATCAAGCCGATACTGGTTCTGCGCAAATATCTCTGTGACCTGTTTCGTCTGGCTATGCCCAATCTCAACGAGGATGCGCCCGTCAGGCGTCAGGTAATTGTCAGCGGATTGCGCGATGGTTTTATACGCCAACAAGCCGTCCTCATCAGCAAACAAGGCAATTGCGGGTTCATGGTCCAGCAGTTCAGGCGACAGCGAAGGTCTTTCGGACGCCGAGATATACGGCGGATTGCTGACGATCAGATCAAACTGCCCCTCAACTGCTGCAAACCAGTCAGACCGGAGAAATTCGACTTCGGACCCAAGGGCCCGGGCGTTTATATCAGCAACCCGTAGCGCATCGGGACTTATGTCAACGGCAACAACTTCAGCCCCGGGTATCTCCAGCTCCAGCGTGATTGCCAGAATACCGCTTCCTGTACCCAAATCGAGTATCCGTTGGGGGTGGAGCTTCAACGCGGCTTCTATCAGGGTTTCTGTCTCGGGCCGTGGGTCCAGAACGTCTGATGTCACCGAAAACCGCCTGCCCCAGAATTCTCTGTAGCCAATGATTTGAGAGACCGGTTCCCGCTTTGCGCGTCGTAAAACATGTGCCCGAAATCTCTCAGCTACCTCTGCGCTGACTGTTTCCTGTTGGCGGAGAATGATCTCTCCAGCAGAGATCGCCAAACAATCGGCCAGTAAAATCTGCGCGTCCCGCTTGGCATCGGGCACATTCGCGGATGCCAACGTTAACGTTGCCTCTGCCAACAGGTCGCGAATGATCACGGATTCAGCTCGGCGAGTTTCTCCGCCTGATCTGCCGCGATCAGGGAGTCTGTCAGCTCCTGCAAATCGCCATCCAGAACCTGATCCAGCTTGTATAGTGTCAGATTAATCCGGTGATCGGTGACGCGGCCTTGCGGGAAATTGTATGTCCGGATCCGTTCCGACCGGTCCCCAGACCCGACCTGCCCTTTGCGCGCCGCCGCGCGTTCGGCGTCCGCCTCCTGACGTTTCAGATCATAGAGCCGGGTGCGCAGGACCTGCATGGCCTTGGCGCGATTGGTATGTTGGGATTTCTCTGACGAGGTCACAACGATCCCGGTCGGCAAATGCGTAATCCGGACCGCGGAATCAGTTGTGTTCACATGCTGCCCGCCAGCGCCACTGGCCCGCATCGTATCGATCCGGATGTCGCCGTCGGGAATGTCGATATCCACATCCTCTGCCTCAGGCAGCACGGCAACCGTCGCGGCCGAGGTGTGAATCCTGCCCCCCGATTCCGTAGTCGGAACACGTTGCACGCGATGAACGCCGGATTCGAACTTCATCTCAGCGAAAACACCGTCACCCCGAATATGCGCAATCGCTTCCTTGACGCCGCCGATACCGGTTTCGGATGCCTCCACCAGTTCAAACGTCCAGCCTTTGCGTTCAGAAAACCGCTGATACATGCGCAAAAGATCCGCGGCAAACAATCCCGCCTCGTCCCCGCCCGTCCCGGCCCGGATTTCGACAATCGCCGGACGGTCATCGGCAGCATCTTTGGGAATCAACGCCAGCATGATCGCATGTTCGGCGGATTCGGTTTCGGATTTGATCCGTTTCAGCTCATCTTCGGCCAGCGCCTTCATCTCCGGATCGTCAAGCATTGCTTCGACATCAGCCCTGGCTTCCAGATTTTCCGTATACAGATCGATTTTTTCGACAACCGGTTTCAGCTCGGTATATTCGCGGCCAAGGGCGGCGAGTTCATCCGGATTGGCACCGGCAGCGAGCTTTGCCTCGATAAACGCAAAGCGGCTCTTGATCTGCTCAAGTTGCGCGTCGGTGATCATGATGTTGGGGTGTTACTCTTCAAATGATTGCAGGGTTCGCAACCATGTCGTCACACGCTCTTCATTGACCCCCATGTCGCCATAGCCAAAACGCGAACGCGAAAAGACCGCAACCGTGGAATTTCCACCGTTCAGATCAATGAATTTGACCGAGATGTAATCCGGGAAATTCAAACGCGGCGAGCGTTGAACATAGGTCATCCAGCCTTCTTCCGGAGATCCGGCAATGCGTTCCGTTTTGGGCTGATTCAGGACAAAATCGTCAAACGCTTTGGCCATCAGGGTTGGATTGGCTGTATAGACAGGTGCTGGCATATCCACCGGCTGCGTTGTCAGCAGCGGCGGAGCCACACGGAAACTGTGTGGCTTAAGCGGCTGTTCGGCCGCCAACGGATCGACATGCCAAACATCTGGGTCGTGCTCTACTGTACTCACTCGATAAAATAGGAACCCAGCTACAACGATATTCAGCAATACAATAAAAACTGCCATTCGAGCCATAAGTCACGCTGCGTTATCCGCAGTCCCTGTTTTGTTTTCTATCTCTCGGGCGCGATCCTCAACCATTTTTACAATATGGTCAATCATTTGCGTGTTTTCTAGCTTATGGTCCTGCTTGCCCGCAAGGTAAACCATGCCATGCCCGGCCCCGCCACCGGTAAAGCCGATATCCGTCATCAGCGCCTCTCCGGGGCCATTCACCACACAGCCAATGATCGACAGGCTGATCGGCGTGTGAATATGGGCGAGGCGTTTTTCCAGTTCCGCAACAGTGGAGATCACGTCAAACCCTTGTCGCGCGCAACTGGGGCATGAAATGATATTCACGCCGCGATGCCGCAGCCCAAGTGCCTTCAGAATTTCGAAACCGACTTTAACCTCTTCCACCGGGTCAGCGGACAGCGAAACACGCAGCGTATCCCCAATCCCCATCCACAGGAGGTTCCCGAGGCCAATCGCCGATTTGATCGTGCCGGAGGTCAGGCCCCCTGCCTCCGTGATCCCAAGATGGATCGGCGCGTCGGTTGCCTCTGCCAACCCCTGATAGGCTGCAGCCGCAAGGAACACATCGGAAGCTTTGACGCTGATTTTATATTCATGAAAGTCGTTATCTTCGAGGATCCGGATATGATCCAGACCGCTTTCGATCATCGCTTCGGGACAGGGTTCACCGTATTTGTCCAGCAGATGTTTTTCCAGCGACCCTGCGTTCACGCCTATCCGGATCGAACAATTATGGTCCCGCGCAGCTTTGATGACTTCACGTACACGCTCGGACGATCCGATATTGCCGGGATTGATCCGCAGACAGGCGGCACCGGCTTCGGCGGCCTCTATCGCGCGCTGGTAGTGGAAATGAATATCGGCAACGATCGGCACTGGGCTTTCGCGGGTAATCTCGGCCAGTGCTTTGGTGGAGGCTTCGTCGGGGCAGGATACGCGGACGATATCCGCGCCTGCGTCAGCACAGCGAAGTATCTGTTCAATCGTGGCTTTGGCGTCAGACGTGATCGTATTCGTCATCGTCTGGACCGTTATCGGGGAGTCTCCGCCGACAGGGACGTTTCCGACATGGATCAGACGGCTTTTACGCCGTTCTATATTTCTCCATGGTCGGATCGGGTTATGAGTCATTGCGTGACCTGCGTGCTTTGCGTTGCACGGATTGTTATGCGGAAATTAAGGGGATGTCACCCGTCGCTAATCGTTTTGCGCCGTGTGAATTTCGCGCCAAGCCTCGGCGGCAACCTGTAAAGCAACTGAGGGATTGTCAACGGAAGACATTGCGCTGGCGACTTCGGTCGGGGCCAGGGGCACGTCACGCACAACTGCGTCGGTGGTGCTGACCGGGCCAAAGGCCTCGTCATTGACCATGACATAGAGCGCCGTGGCATTCCCCGCCCGCAAGTAAGCCGCAGGGGCGTCTTCGGGCAACTGGTATTGCTCGCCAGCCGCAAGGGTTTTTTCGAAGATAATCGTACCGTTTTCTTCGTAGATACGGACCCAGACGTCTTCTTGGGCGACAACGCTAATGGTAGGAATTTCCGGAGTTTCGCTGACGATCGGTAGCTCTGCCACCTCCAGCGTGCTGCCTTCGGTTACGTCAAGCTCGGGTGTCGGCGCATCACTTCCCGCATCCGGGTTGATCGCAAAAATCGGACCATCACGAGGTTCGACAACCGGGACATCCAGTTCGCGCCGGTTATAGAGGATCGAAGGATCCGCGGCCAATTCGATGCTGGAAGGTGTAAACCCGTCAGGGGAGCTGCTCGTCGCTCCCAGACCCGTCGGTTCAAAAGCCACCATTGGGCTTTCTTCGATCGGGGCAAATTCTACGCGTTGAATATCGTTGATCAGCTTCCAGCCGCCATATCCCAGACCGGCAACAACCAGCACGAGCGCCAGCAGCGGCCCGGCGGCCATCAGGGTTTGCCCGGCGGATACACCGTTTTTCGCAGCAACCATACCCGGCATACGCGGGGCCCAGTTACCGGCCGGGTGTTCATCCTGACGATCATCATTGATACGCGTGGAAGATTGTACATTCAGTTCCGCGCTGGTGCTTTGATATCCGGCCTCGCTACAAAACCGGGCATAGGTTTCTTCGGGGTCCAGTTGCAGGTATCGCGCGTAAGAACGCACATAGCCAGCGACAAAGCTCGGATTCGGAAAGACCGAGATGTCACAATTTTCAATCGCGGAAATATAAGAGGCTTTGATACGGATATCGCGCTGCACGTCCAGAAGACTCTTGCCGAGCGTCGCGCGTTCTCCGCGCAACTCGTCGCCTAAACGCATCTCAAACGAGTCGAAACCGTTGACGAGGTTCTGTTCTGGTTCACGATCCATACAGTCTGCTTTTATACTGTTTTTTTGCCCCAATTTATACCCGATTATCGCAGACTCTGCCCCCGAAACCGGTCTCTTTTCTTAGCATGATTCCAATGGCTTGTGCAGGGGTAAAATTTCCGTGCACGTCAACGGCGATTCTTTGCCTATCAAGGAAATGTGACGGGTCAGCCGGTTTTGGCGACCCGTGCCAGTTCGCATTGTTTCCACAGTGCATCCAGTGAATTCACCAGATGGTCCGTCATCCCGCTGTCATGCACCGGCGATGGTGTAAATCGCAGACGTTCCGTCCCACGCGGCACGGTCGGGAAGTTGATCGGCTGCACGTAAATGCTGAACTCTTCCAACAGCCAGTCGGACAGCTTTTTGCATTTAACCGGATCGCCCACCATGACCGGAACAATATGGCTGTTATTGTCCATCACCGGCATTCCAAGTGATTTTAGGCGAATTTTCAATGATTTAGCGGCATCTTGATGCTGATCGCGCAGCTCCTGATGTTCTTTCAGATAGCGAACGGAGGCTGCAGCACCCGCCGCAATCGCGGGCGGCAGAGAGGTCGTAAAGATGAAACCCGGCGCGTAAGAGCGAACCGCGTCAGCCATTTTTTCGGATGTCGCGATGTAGCCACCCATGACCCCATAAGCTTTCGCCAAGGTGCCGTTGATAATGTCGATCCGGTCCATCAGATCGTCACGTTCCGCGACACCGCCACCGCGCGGGCCGTACATTCCGACGGCGTGAACCTCGTCAATATAGGTCAGCGCGTTGAACTCATCTGCCAGATCGCAAATCTCTTTGACTGGGCCAAAATCGCCATCCATGGAGTAAATCGACTCGAATGCGATCAGTTTCGGCGCATTCGGATCCACCGATTCGAGCAATTCGCGCAGGTGTGCGAGGTCGTTATGGCGCCAGATATGTTTTTCGCACCGGCCATGGCGCACGCCTTCGATCATCGAGGCGTGGTTCAGCTCATCCGAAAAGATGATCAGGCCAGGGAACAGTTTTGGTAATACGGACAGCGTTGCCTCGTTCGCGATGTAGGCAGAGGTGAAAACAAGCGCCGCTTCTTTCTGATGAAGATCGGCGAGCTCGGCTTCCAGTTCTTTGTGATAGACCGTCGTGCCTGAAATATTGCGGGTTCCGCCGGACCCCGCCCCCGCAGTCATCAATGCGGTTTGCATGGCCTGCAGCACAACCGGGTTCTGCCCCATACCCAGATAGTCATTCCCGCACCACACGGTGATTTCCTGTGACTCGCCATCGGGGCGGTGCCATGTCGCGCGTGGGAACGATCCCTTCTCGCGACAAATATCCATAAACACACGATACCGCCCCTCTTCATGAAGAGCACTCAGCGCCTGATCCAAGCCTGTTTCGTAATTCATTAGGATGCGGTCTCCGGCTGCCTAATTTTTAATGCGTCTTAAATACCCGGAGATTGAGTCTCCCGTATGTCGCAAATCGACGCAGGGAGGATATATTACGGTTTTGGAATGTGCAAACGTCTTACGCCATGAATTTCCTGTGAAATTCTTTAGTAAATGAATCGGATTTGTTCCGTCCAATAGCGTTCGATGATCCTGAGGTTGCCATTGATCTTTTCCAGATCTTCTTGTTCCAGCGACGTCGAATTCACCATACCGCTTGAATGCCGTTCAAACAGGTTTGCCAGAATTTCACGGATTTCCTTGCCTTTGTCTGTCAGGCTGACTCGGACAGCCCGGCGGTCAACTTTGCATTTCTCGTGATACATATACCCGCTTTCGACAAGCTTCTTCAGATTGTAGGAAACATTGGAGCCCTGATAATATCCGCGGGATTTCAGTTCGCCGGCGGTGACTTCCTGCTCTCCGATATTGAACAGCAGCAACCCCTGAACAGAATTGATGTCGATCAGACCGAGTCGTTCGAATTCATCCTTGATCACATCCAACAACAAACGATGCAGACGTTCCAAACGTGCCAGCGTGTCCAGATATGTTAATAAGCTACCAGACAAAGACCCATCTTGGACAACAGCTTGCAAATTCATACTCGGTCTCCACAAATACACAGTTTTATTGAGACTTGGCCTGAATTTGAAAACAACTCGTTAAACTGAGCCGTTATTTATCAAGAATTTTATGTATTCCCCGGATTTTTTCCGCGATTTTTGCATGTTCCGCGGGAATCTCCGCCTGTCCCGACATCCATTGATACAAATCCTGATCATTCTCGATCAGCAGATTTTCGTAGGCGTCCAGCTCTGCCTCGTTCAGATCCGACAGACAGGCGTCTGCAAATCCGCCGAGGATCAGGTCCATCTCTTTGGTACCGCGTCGCCAGCTGCGCATTCGCAGACGTTTCAGCCGATTTTCTGCTGTTTCTTCCATAAGTGCCATAAAGACGATCCCGCGCCCATGTTCAAGCTTGAACCACACCGGGCAGCGATCTATCACGGGCAGGACTGAACAGGAGCCGCCAATGTCATTCCTTGCTGAATCCCTTTCCCGCGTCCGCCCTTCGCCAACTGTCGCTGTCACGACCAAGGCGAAAGAGCTGAAAGCGGCGGGTGTCGATGTGATTGGTCTGGGTGCCGGAGAGCCGGATTTTGATACGCCAGACAATATCAAAGCCGCAGCGATCGAGGCAATCAATCGCGGCGAGACCAAATATACCGCACCGGACGGCATCCCCGAACTGAAAGCCGCCATCTGCGCCAAGTTCGAGCGCGAGAACGGGCTGGCCTACACCCCCAATCAGGTGATCGTATCTACCGGGGGGAAACAAATTCTTTTCAATGCCTTGCTGGCCACTCTTAATGCGGGTGACGAAGTTATTATTCCGGCACCCTATTGGGTCAGCTACCCCGATATGGTGCTGCTGGGCGGCGGAACTCCGGTGGTCGTTGAATGTCCGATCGAAGCCGGTTTCAAAATGACGCCATCGCAGCTGGAGGCGGCGATCACACCCAAAACCAAATGGCTGATCTTCAACTCGCCCTCTAACCCGACAGGCGCTGGGTACACGCGTGAGGAACTGAAGGCGCTGACCGATGTGTTAATGCGGCACCCGCAAGTCTGGGTGATGACGGATGATATGTATGAACATATCACCTTTCCGCCCTATGAGTTTTCAACCCCGGCGGAGGTCGAGCCCGGGCTTTATGACAGGACGCTCACCTGCAACGGCGTTTCGAAAGCCTATGCGATGACCGGCTGGCGGATCGGCTATGCGGCGGGGCCGGAAGTGCTCGTCAAAGCGATGGTCAAAATCCAGAGCCAAAGCACAACCAACCCGTCTTCCATCAGCCAATGGGCTGCCGTGGAGGCGTTGAACGGGCCGCAGGATTACATCACCATGTCACGCGAGGCTTTCTTGCGCCGCCGCGATCTGGTGGTCGGCAAACTGAACGCCATTCCCGGTATCACCTGCCCCACCCCGGAAGGGGCATTCTATGTTTACCCGTCCATCAAAGAGCTGATTGGGAAAACCAGTAAATCCGGCAAACTCATTGAAACAGATGAGGATTTTGCCACTGCTTTGCTGGAAGAAGACGGCGTGGCGGTGGTATTTGGCGCGGCATTTGGACTCTCGCCGAACTTCCGCATAAGCTACGCGACATCTGACGAGGCACTGACCGAAGCCAGTGCCCGCATTGCACGATTTGTTGAAGGTTTGACTGATGTTTGACACCACTACGCTTTATTTCCGCCGCCGAGATAATGGGGCCGCCATCTATCGGCTGGTTGATACAAATACCAAGCGGCTCGACTTGCAACAGATCGGGGTGATCAAGCCGGATGGTGAGATCAAAGCACAGGGCAAACACGAGATTACCGACGCGGAAACCGCAGAAATCATGGCCTGGCATCACCATCGCGAAGACCAGAAGCGGGATCTGGAAGCCGCCCGGGTGGATCGGTTGATTGATGAACTGAATGCGGTCACACAATGGATCCAGGCGGATGCCGACGATGATCAGATACGCGAGGCTGCGGAACCTCTGTTTCTGGCCATGCATGATATGCGCGCAACGCTGGTGCGTCGTCTGGGCAACAGTCGCGGCTAATCCATAAAATTCCTTTGGATTTCCGGGCGTTCCGGTTACCTTCCCCGTCGTCACGATTAGAGAGGAGAGGGACATGGCTAATCTGAGTAGCGAACAGCAGGAAATGCGCGATAGCCTGCGCAAAAGTGCGATGATCTGGGGAGGTATCCTCGGGGTTATTCTGGCATTGTTGCTGGTCTGGATATTGAGCGGACAAGGTGCCGGCGTCCGCTACGGTGTATCCGCCGTTGCCGGCCTGGCCGCAGCTTTTGCATTTTCAAATGGCGGTTCTCGGCGAACAGTGATGCCGCGAAATGTGAAAGTTGCGGAGCATCCTATTCCATCAGCCGCACCGACCGGCAGGAAGAGGTCACAGGAACCGAGGCCAAGGAAGAAACCGAAGAACAGGAAGACGGGTCCACCAAGAAAACTACCTGGACGGAAGAAACCGTTGCGGTGAGCGAAACCTACACCTGTTCCAGCTGTCAGAACCAGACAACCAAGGATTTCACCACCACGCGCCGCAAGGATGAGAAAGAGGAAATCATTCCCAAACCCGCCTCTGCCAAAGCGATGGATCAGAAGCTGGAACGCGCTGCAAAATCCGGCGGGATGAGTCGCCCGAAGGCGGAACCCGAAGCGGCCGAAAAACCCAAAACCGGCAAAGGTCGGCGCAGTCGCTGACGCCCCCATTTCCAGTTGGTAAAAAATTCCTATAATGGCTCCTGTCCGCGACGGTTGGGAGCCATTTTTTCATGCCTAAATATCTGATCATCCTGATCACCTGCCTGGGATTTCTGTCCCCGCTCGGCCTGCGCGCCCAGAGCGTGATCCCGTTCGGCTTTGCCCCCGGCACGACCAGTGCCAGCCTTGGCGGGGCGATTACCGGGCAGGAATATGTGGATTACATTCTGGTTGGCGAACAGGGACAGCTTCTGTCCGTCACCCTGTCGACCGCCGAAGGCGAAGTCTTTTTCCTGCTGATGCCAGCGGGGGACAATGACAATGTGATCGCCGCCGGAGATTCCGCCACCGCCACCCAATCCATCATACTGCCGTCAACGGGTGACTACACGCTGCGCATCCATCAGGTGGGCGATGATCGGGACATGGGCGTGACGGTGGAATATTCGCTGTATCTGTCGTTGAACTGAAAATTTCCCGACTTTACCGACCTTTCATTCCGGTGCATAACCTGCGCCACTATCAACCAACTGAAAGACCACCAAAATGCACGATATTCGCGTGATCCGAGAGAACCCGGAAGCCTTTGACGCGGGCCTTGCCCGTCGTGGGGTCTCTGCGATGTCCTCCGAAATCCTCGCGATTGATGCAGCGCGGCGCGCGAAAATTCATGCGGCCGAAGAAGCGCAAGCGGAGCGGAACAAGGCCTCGAAAGAGGTTGGGGCCGCCAAGGGACGTGGGGACGAGGCGGAATTCGAACGCCTCCGCGCGCTGGTGGCGGCCAAGAAGGATGAAATCGCCAAGCTGGAGGAGGAGGCAAAAGCCGAGGATGCCAAGCTGACCGACATCCTGATGGGCCTGCCCAACATCCCGCGTGATGACATTCCGGACGGGGCGGACGAAGACGACAATGTCGAGCTGCACCGTCATGGCGATATCCGTAATTTCAGCTTTGATCCCAAGGAACATTACGAGGTTGCCGGGGCCGCCGCCGGGTTTGATTTCGAAACAGCCGGCAAGATCAGCGGATCGCGCTTCATGGTGTTGAAGGGGGCGATGACCCGGGTGCATCGGGCGCTGGCGCAGTTCATGCTCGACACCCATGTTGACCAGCACGGCCTGACCGAAATGTGGGCGCCTGTGCTGGTGCGCGAGGACGCGATGTACGGCACCGGACAGCTGCCGAAATTCGCCGAGGACAGCTATAAAACCGAGGAAGGCTGGTGGCTGATCCCAACCTCCGAAGTGTCGCTGACCAATATCGTTGCCGGGGAAATCGTGGATGAGGACGCCCTGCCCCTGCGCATGACCGCCCATTCGCAATGTTTCCGCTCCGAAGCGGGATCGGCGGGGCGCGATACGGCGGGCATCCTGCGCCAGCATCAGTTCGAAAAAGTCGAGATGGTGTCGATTACCGCGCCCGAGGACAGTGAGGCCGAACATCAGGCCATGACCAAACGCGCCGAGGTCATTCTGGAGGCGTTGGGCATCCCCTATCGCACCGTGGTTCTGTGCACCGGTGACCTCGGGTTCGGGATGAAACGCACCCATGATATCGAAGCCTGGTTGCCCGGCCAGAACATGTATCGCGAGATCAGCTCGGTCTCCGTCGCCGGGGATTTTCAGGCGCGGCGTATGAATGCGCGGGTGCGGCGCAAGGATGGCTCGCTGGACTTTGTGCATACGCTCAATGGATCGGGTCTGGCTGTCGGGCGGGCACTGATCGCGGTGATCGAGAATTACCAGCAAGAGGATGGGTCGATTGATCTGCCCTCCGTCCTGCACCCTTATCTGGGCGGTAAAACCCGCGTTAGTGCCGGTGGGGAGCTGATCTGATGTCGATCCTTGCCATGGTTTTCGTTGGCATCGTTGCCGCGCTGCATCTGATGTTTCTGCTGATAGAGGCATTCCTGTGGGAAAGCAAAGGTCCGGGGATCTTCAAGACCGTCCCGAAAGACCTGTTCACCCCGACCAAAGCCATGATGCAGAATCAGGGGCTTTATAACGGCTTCCTTGCCGCCGGGTTGATCTGGTCGCTGTTCATCAGCGACCTCCAATGGCAGGCGAATGTCGCGCTGTTCTTTCTGATCTGTGTGATCGTCGCTGGCGTGGTCGGCGCGTTGACGGTCTCGCGCCAGGTATTTTTTGTGCAGGCCGTTCCCGCCATCCTCGCCGCCATTCTTGTGCTGCTCTGATGGCCACCGATCCCGGTACGGTTGACGTTGTCCTCGATGCGATCAGCGCGGCGGGTGATGTGTCGGCACGCAAGATGTTCGGGGAATATGGCGTATATTGTGACGGCAAAATCATTGGCCTGATTTGCGATGATACGTTCTTTGTAAAGATCACCGATGCCGGTCGGGATTTCATCGGCACGCCCGAGGAAGGTCCTGCCTATCCCGGCGCCAAACCGTCATTTGTAATCCCCGAGGATCGATGGGATGACCATGACTGGATGAGCGGCCTGATCACCGCCAGTTGGCAGGAGCTTCCGGTGCCAAAACCCAAAAAGAAGAAGTAGCGTGCGTGAATTCGCGCACCCGCAGCATCAGACAAATTTCAGCAACATTCGGGTCGCCTGAACATTCTTCCTGTCGCTATCCAAAGCTCCAACAACAGGAGCTTTGTTATGCAATTTCACCCTATCCCCACCGATCAGGCCCGCGCCCTTCAAACCGGTGGTCCCGACTTCTACGGTCAACCTGCCGAGCGCACCGTTTCTGACGGCCATGGCAACCCGTGTCGCCATTGCTTACGCCACATTCCCGCCGGGCGTCCGATGCTGATTGCGGCCTATCGCCCCTTCCCCGAGGATCAGCCTTATGCCGAGGTTGGCCCGATTTTCCTGTGTGGTGACCATTGCGTCGCCCCGGTCCCGTGGCCGGTTCTGCCGGAAATCCTCTCGACCTCGCCGGATTACCTGATCAAAGGCTACACTGCCGATCACCGGATAAAATACGGCACTGGTGCAGTCGTCTCGCCAGACCAGATCATCGCCGCTTGCACTCTGATTTTTAACGATGAAACCGTGGACTATATCCACGTCCGGTCGGCACGAAACAATTGCTACCAGTGCCTTGTGTCGCGTGGCGGGCCAGTCTGACCCGCCGCGACCTACCTTACATGGTGTCGGCGTTGGCAAAGAACAATTGCTGTCCGTTCACGATATAGTTGTTGATCAGGTCCTGCCCGTGGCCACTCAGCATCCAGTCGATGAAAATCTGGGCGTCTTCGACTTTCACATGCGGATGGACCTCGGGGTTCACCATGATAATGCCATACTGGTTGAACAAGGGCGGATCGCCTTCATATACGATCTTGGTGTCGCCCTTGTTTTCATAGGCGATCCATGTCGCGCGGTCGGACATTGTGTAGGCGCCCAACTCGACCGCCACACGGATCGTTGCCCCCATGCCGGAGCCCGTCTCGCGATACCAGCCGGAATTCGGGTCAGGCGTGACACCAATCGAAGCCCAAAGCTGCAATTCCTTCTTGTTTGTACCGCTGTCATCCCCACGCGAGACAAAAATGGCATCACCCGTGCTGAGCAGGGTAAGCATATCCTCAACAGAGTCGGCTTCGCTTAATCCAAGCGGATCATCTTCTGATCCTAAAATGATGAAATCATTATACATTAGGTCAAATCTTTTGACCCCGAATCCTGCAGCGATAAACGCCTCCTCAGCCGCTTTTGCATGCACCAACAACACGTCTGCATCCCCGCGCTCCGCATTTTTCAGCGCCTGTCCGGTGCCAACTGCCACCACATCAACGCGAATGCCGGTTTCTTCGGTAAATATCGGCAATAGGTAGTCATAAAGCCCGGAATTCTGCGTGGAGGTCGTCGATTGCACCAGAATTGATCGCTCCTGCGCGACGGCAAATGTTGTGAAACTTGCCAGCAGAGCCATCGCGAGACATAGTTTGCGGATCATGAAAATTACTCCGTTATGATCATTTTATCATAACGCTATCCACAACATCTGATTCCGCCAAGTGGTTTGTGGCAACGCAGAAGGAAAAAATGGGAAAACATCGCATATCCGCCGACGGGACACCCCGATTGCTGTCAAAAATTTCCGTTAATGACAATGTGATCGGGTCGGGAAAGGTGCACCTGCTGAGCCTGATTGGCGAGACCGGTTCGCTCAGCGCCGCCGCTAAAGAGATGGGGATCAACTATCGTCGTGCATGGCTGCTGATGGACACGTTACAAAAATGTTTCGACGCACCGCTTTATATTGCAGAACGCGGCGGATCGGATCAGGGGGGCACAGCCCTCACCCCGCTGGGCGAGGAGCTGATCGCCCGCCACGCCGCCCATCAAAAAGCCCTGAAATCCGCCGCCGATCCGTTTATTGACTGGGTGGTTCAGCACAAACCTGCCGACGCGCCGGAAAACTGATGCAAATCCGACTCAGTCGGAGGGAAATTTATCAATCCGCTTGACCCGCTCTGGACGCGTGACTCCTCGCTTCGTAGAAGGGGGAAAAGAAATGAGCAGTCATGAGAATTCTGATTACCAATGATGACGGGATTTCCGCCCCCGGTCTAAAGGCACTGGAGGCGATAGCCGCCGAGATCGCCGGCCCGGACGGCGAGGTCTGGACCGTCGCCCCCGCGTTCGAACAATCGGCAGTCTCGCACTGCATATCCTACGTTCGCCCCATGCTGATCCAGCAACTGGACGAGCACCGCTTCGCTGTCGAAGGCTCCCCCGCCGACTGTGTTCTGGCCGGGGTTCATGACGTGCTGAAAGGCGGCAAACCCGATCTGATCCTGTCCGGTGTTAATCGCGGTCACAACGTCGCCGAAGACGTGATCTATTCCGGAACCCTCAGCGCTGCACGCGAGGCGACGATCCATGGCATCCGTTCGATCTCGCTGTCGCAGGCATATGGTGGCGGCAATCTGGGATTGCCGGATCTGTTTGAAGCCGCGAGAACCTTCGCGCCTGACATTATCCGCCGTCTGCTGGACGACGCGCCCTGGTTCGACCAGCCCTATCCGGTTTTCTACAATATCAACTTTCCGGCCATCGCCGCTGCTGAAGTTAAGGGCGTGAAAACCGCCGTGCAGGGCCATCGCCCGGCGGCAACCTTTGGTGTTGAACCTCAAACCGCCCCGAATGGGCGGTTTTTCCTGTGGCTGCAACATGGGTCCGGCAATGAAAGTGCTGCGCCCGGTACGGATGCCCGCGAAATTTTCGAAGGCTATGCCACCGTCACTCCGCTCCGCGCCGATGCCACCGCGCATGATCTGGTCGATAGATTATCGGAGATGTTCACATGAACCTGTCCGAAGAACAGCTGCAATTCGTCTATCACCTTCGTCAGGCCGGGATCACTGATCCCGAAGTGATGAAGGTTATGGAAAAAACCCCGCGCGATGTATTTCTGGAAGGCATTTTCCGCGACCGCGCCTACGAAGACCGGCCCCTGCCGATTTCCTGCGGGCAAACGATCAGTCAACCCTCGCTGGTGGCCAAAATGACCGAGGCGCTGGAACTGGACAAACGTTGCAAAGTGTTGGAGATCGGAACCGGCTCCGGCTATCAGGCCGCGATCCTGTCGCCACTCTGTCGTCGCGTCTATACTGTCGAGCGCCACCCGGCGCTGGCAAAAGCCGCCGACAAGCTGCTATCCGAGCTGGGATACACCAATATCACGGTCATTACCGGTGACGGCAGTCAGGGATTGCCCGCGCAAGCTCCGTTTGACCGGATCATCATGACCGCCGCCGCCGAGGACCCGCCCGCCAACCTTCTGGCGCAGTTAAAACCCGGTGGGATCATGGTTCTGCCGGTGGGACAGTCCGACACTGTTCAAAATCTCATAAAAGTGATAAAAACCGAGACGGGGTTTGACTATAAAGAACTAGGAGAGGTCCGTTTCGTCCCCCTGCTGGGGGGTGTGGCCAAGGATCCGGCAGCTTGAGGTAAGAAAAAGGTAAGAATGGGGGCAACATGACACATATTTCAACTCGCGGCAGGAAACTGGCCGTTCTGTTGCTAAGCACCGCTTTGCTAAGTGGTTGCGATAACATGGATATTCCATCGTTTGGCTTTCGATCTGATGCAGGCGAAACGCCGCCCGCGATTGATCGTCCGACACCGGATTCGCGCGGCGTTATCACCTACGAGACCTATCAGGTCATGGTTGCGCGTCCCGGGGATACGATCCCTGCAATGGCGGGACGTGTGGGAATATCACCGGATGAATTGGCCCGGTTCAATGGCTTGACGGTCGATTATTCGCTGCGTGATGGCGAGGTGCTGGCGCTGCCGGAAAATGTTGGCGGGACGGTTGTGACCTCTCCCACTGGCTGGAGCCCGGAAATTGCCGCAACTGCGATCACCACGGCGACAACGCCAACGGGTGGGATCGGTGGATCTCAGCCCTCCGTCGGGACACCAAATGATCCGATACAACATCGCGTTCAAGCCGGTGAGACCGCTTATTCCATTGCCCGGATATACAATGTTTCTGTAACGGCACTTGCGTCTTGGAACGGGCTTGGTCCGGACCTGACGGTGCGCGAAGGGCAAATGCTGATCATTCCAGTGCCGGACACGGCGCGGATGGTGGCAACGGCAGAACCTGCGGCGACGCCAACGACTCCGACAACGACGGAGACCCCGGTCGCAACGACTCCGCCAGCGACCACTGCTGGCGCGGGTGGGTTCATGGCCCCGGTGGATGGCTCAATCATCCGCGGATTCAATCCGCAATCAGGCCGTAACAAAAGCGATGGTATCGACTACGCGGTGCCTGCGGGAACCTCGGTTCGGGCAGCGCAGGCCGGGACGGTTGCGCTTGTATCGGATTCCAGCGGAGCTTTGGGTACGATTGTCCTGATCCGTCACGCTGACGGAGTGATTTCCGTCTATGGCCGGGTGACCAATGTAAGCGTGGCCAAAGGGGACGCTGTGACACGCGGACAGGTGATTGGTGTGGTCGCGGGTGGTGACAGCCCGTCAATGCATTTCGAAATCCGCAAAGGAACCGAGCCGGTCGATCCGGCACCCTATCTGCAATAAGAAGCAACCTGTGGGGCGCCTGGTTTCACGCGCCCTACATATCCCCTTCGAATTCAGCTAATCTTGACCCCACGCCGTCCGGCAAGATCGGTGACATATTGCCATGCGACCCGGCCTGAGCGTGCGCCGCGGGTTTGTTGCCATTCGATGGCCTCGGCGCGCAAATCTTCGTCACTGATCTCGATCCCAAACGCGTCGCAATAGCCGCGGATCATGGCGAGGTAGTCATCCTGATCACAGGGGTGGAAACCCAGCCACAGTCCGAACCTGTCGGAGAGCGAGACTTTCTCCTCCACCGCCTCAGCCGGGTTGATCGCGGTTGAGCGCTCGTTTTCGATCATATCGCGTGGCATCAGGTGGCGGCGGTTTGACGTGGCGTAGAAAATCACATTGTCAGGCCGACCTTCGATCCCGCCATCCAGCACCGCCTTCAGCGATTTATAATGGCTGTCATCGTGATCGAAGCTAAGGTCGTCGCAAAACAGTAGAAACCGCTCGGCACGTCCTCGCAGAAGGTTAAGCAGACGGCCGATAGTTGGAAGATCCTCGCGCTGGATTTCGACCAGCTTCAGAGGATGATCCGCTGAAACGGACGCATGAACCGCCTTTACAACAGACGATTTTCCCATGCCGCGCGCGCCCCACAACAACACGTTGTTGGCAGGTAGTCCGGCCGCGAACTGTTTCGTATTTTCCAGAAGGATATCCCGCGCCCGATCGATTCCGACCAGCAGCTCAAGAGGGACGCGATTGACACTGGGCACAGCCTCGAGCCGGTCGGGTTGGGTGTGCCAGATATAGGCGCTGTCGGTAAACTCCGGGGCCGTCAAAGGCGGCGGGCTGATCCGGTCAAGCGCGTCGGCTATCCGTTCCAACGCTTCGGCCTTGCGGCCCATTATTCCGCGCCCTCAGCGTCCCCGGCTTCTTCATCGTCGAAATAGCCATCCTCGCGCAATTGTTCTTCGCGTTTCTTTTCAACGCCTCGGACAAGGAAGATGGAGATCTCGTACAGGCCATAGACCACGACGAACAGGATAACCTGCGTGATAACATCCGGGGGTGTCACAACGGCCGCGAGGATCAGGATCGCCACAACCGCATATTTGCGCACTGCGCCCAATCCTTCGGACGAGACCAGCCCCGCCTTCCCCATCAGGGTCAACAGCACCGGCAGCTGGAAACACAGGCCAAAGGCAATGATGAATTTCATCGTCAGGGAAAGGTATGCCTCCGCTGACCCCTGGAAACTGATCCCGGCAGTTTCACTGGCAACCTCACCTTCAACCGGGACTGCGCCCTGCTGAAAACCGAGGAAGAAATCAAACGCGAGCGGGGTAACGACGTAATAGGCAAATGCCGCACCGAGGAAAAACATGAAAGGCGACGCAAACAGGAACGGCAAAAATGCATTCTTTTCGTTGCGATAGAGCCCGGGGGCGACGAAACGCCACAGCTGATAACCGATATAGGGGAAGGACAGCGCAAATCCGCCGAGTAGCGAAATACGGATCGCCACCATGAAACCTTCCTGCAGCTTGATAAAGATCAGCGAGCATTCCTGCCCTGACAGCGTCATTGCGTTACAAAGCGGTGCCAGCAGGAAGTTGAAAATCGGGTTCCAGACGGTGAAACAAATCACCATGCCGATGATAAACGCCACCAGTGATTTGATAATGCGCGAACGCAGTTCGGTAAGATGTTCGATCAGCGGGGCGCTGGAATCCTCGATATCCTCGTCGCTCATGACTCAGCCTTTTTGGCCTTGGGCTTAGCATTCGGCTTTGCCTTGGCTTTGGGTTTTGCTTTGGCTTTGGGTTCTGCTTCCGGCTCTGGCGCGTCGTCCATCAGACCTTCGGTGGCGGCAGCGACATCGTCGTCGGCTTCACCCGTGTCATCCTTCAAAGGTGTGCCGGAGTCGCGTGCCTCCACAATATCAGTGAACTTTTTCTTGATCGCCTTGTCAGGCGTATAGTTGCGCAGATTATTGATATCTTTCAGACCTTTAGTGGCCTCGTTCAGGCCACTCGCATCCGCGGCTTCTTCCATGGATCGCTGAAATTCACGGGCCATTGCCTTGGCTTTGCCAACGTAACGACCGACTGTCCGGAACATTCCGGGCAGGTCCTTCGGGCCAACCACGATCAGCGCCACAACGCCGATCACCAGCAGCTCCATGAAGCCGATGTCGAACATCGGTTAGGCTTTGTCTTTTTCTTCAGCCGGGGTGACGTCCATCGCCTCTTCGGCGGCGGCGTTTTCCAGCTCTTCCTTGCCTTCGTTGACCCCGCGCTTGAAGGAGGTGATGCCTTTGCCTACCTCACCCATCAGCGAAGAAATCTTGCCACGACCAAACAGGACCAGCACAACAACTGCGATCAGCAAGAGGCCCGGCAATCCGATATTGTTTAACATTGTAAACTCCCATTCTTCCGGTCGCCCGGACTATCATCCCGAAACATAGATATTGGCTAACGCAGGGGTTTTCAAACCCCAAATTGAAATTCAGCGTCACTTCTTATCGATGGGAAACACAAAACACCGGTCGCGACGCATGGATAGCAGCAACGGCGTGCCCGGTTTGGGCAGGAAAACGCCGGGGACCGTAGTGATGAGGGTCGAGCCGTCATATTCCATGGTCAGTTCCACCAGACTTTCGCTGCCAAGGAACCGCGCACGCGCCACGTGGCCACGTGCCGGAATACCATCGCTGGTGGTTGGATTTACGGCGGGACGATCAAAATCGATGCGCAGATGCTGCGGGCGGATGACGATTTCTACCTCGGTTCCTTCGGCGATGCCGGGGCTAAGGAAATGTCCGAACGGTGTTTCTGTCTGAGCGTTTTTCACGACGGACCGGATCACGTTGATATCCGAGAAGAACGCCGCCGCTTCACGATCCTTGGGCGTGTTATAAATGTTATAGGGCGCGCCGATCTGCACAATTTTTCCGTTACGCATCAGGGCGATCTGGTCGGCCATCCGCATGGCTTCTTCGGGTTCGTGGGTTACGAGGAGGACGGCGGTCCCTTCCTCCTTCAGAATGGCGAGTGTTTCATCGCGGATTCCGTCGCGCAGGCGGTTATCAAGGCCGCTGAAAGGTTCGTCCATCAGCATGACGTCAGGTTTTGGTGCTAATGCCCGCGCCAACGCCACGCGTTGCTGTTCGCCGCCGGACAGCTGATGCGGGTATTTCTCGGCATATTTGCCAAGCCCCACGCGGTCCAGCATCGCCTTGGCGTCGGATTTGTTGCCTTTCAGCCCGAAGGCAACGTTCTTTTCCACCGAAAGATGCGGAAACAGTGCGAAATCCTGAAACATAAGGCCAACGGAGCGTTGCTCCGGTGGCATATGGTGGCTGTCGTCAGAAATGACGCCGCCGTCCAGCAACACGCGGCCACTATCCTGACGGTCCACCCCCGCTGCAATCCGCAAGGTTGTTGATTTCCCGCATCCCGAGGGGCCAAGCAGGCACGTGACCTCGCCCGCCTGCAATTGCAGCGACAGGCCGTCGACAACTGTCTGTCCGCCAAAACGGCGCGTAATGTTGTCGAGTTCCAGTTTCGGGGGAGATGCGCTCACGTTACCTATTCCGATGATTTCACTCGGAATATCAAGCGCGTCAGACTTGAGCAAGCCTCCGTCGCATGGCGGCACCGATTAATCCGGCGGCAAAGCCGATCACAAGAACGGTGAGACAGATGAACAACAGGCGTTCATATTTGTGGCCATGGCCGAACAGGGTTTGGACGAACTCACTCGATTGATAGAAATACGCGGTCGCCCCGGCGACAGCGGCGGCGAAGGCGGTCAGGTAAGACCAAAGCGGCAAACGCATGTTGAAGATTAGGCCCAGAATCAACACTGGCGCGAGGAACATCGACGCGGTGCCAGAAACGGCAACGGCAGCGAACAGGTCCTTTGTTTCGACCAGCAGGAAGGCGAGGCCGCCCAGCATAAACACCATCATGGCGATGCGACCATTGGTGATGGAGCGCGCCCCCAAGTGCATTTCGTCAATCGCAAGCCGTGCGGCGGAGGACAGCGCACTGTCGAGCGTGCTCATCGCTGAAATGATCAGCGAGGCGACGATCAGAAAATAAACAAACGGGCCGAACATGGTCAGCCATGTGCCGATCAATTCGCCTCCGACCAGCTCCGCGCCGATCAGGCTGGCTTGAACCCCGAACAGGCCAAAGCCGAGAATACACGCGGCGGAGATCCAGAAAGCATGGCGGAAGGCGCGTTTGGTTGTGTCTTCGTCGGCAAGAAACCCTCGGTCCATCATGACGGGGTCATGCGCCGGGTATGACGGGATTTGCAGGAGCGCGACAGCGAACAACACCCAGCCGTTATACCCCCCAGAAATACCCGGTGCGGTGAAGGCGGCGGATACCGAAAATCCATTAAAAATCATAGAGATGAAGGCAATGGCAAACACAATCAGGAATAGCGCCATCTGGGCAAAATCCGTGCGCAGCGATGCGCGAAGCCCGCCGAATGCCGAATAGCCAAGCGCCACCAGCGCCAGCACAACCATTGCCGTATCCCCGGCCCGGTCGGACCCGTAAGCGGCGGTGAAAATCAGACCGACGACCAAGAGGTTCGCAAAAACCTCGGACATCAGACGCAGGGCGACGATGATATTATACGTGAGCGTCCCGGTCCGGCCATATTCGCCCCGCAGCCAGTCCTGCAAACTCCGCGCCCCTTTACGGCGGAGATGGCTGACAATGACCATCCCGGTCAGAAAACTGAGGTAGTAAGCCGTGTAGGCCAGCGCCCCGGCGATCCCGTAATAATAACCCAAAATGGCCGCCGTCAGCAGTGAACGCGAGAATATCCAAGTCGTCACCAGAGAAAATGTCAGCGTCAGCAGACCGGGCGCCTGCCCCGTTGCATCCCGTCCGGCAAAAAAGCTTTCCACTGTCATGGCCCGCGGGCTGATCAGGATCGAGCCGATGGCGATAAAGGCAACAAGGACGATCAGGGCTTCGGGACTGGCGAATATACTCATGGGGACCTCCGGTTTCGCAAGTTGGTAGCCGAAGGCGGGTAACGCGGGAAGCGGAAATTCAATCCCTCGCCGGTTCGTGATGCGACGTTAGCTTAGGGTGAAGCTTCGATGCGCAACCGCGTTCCCGTTGATCTGGATCGCCAGACGATGGTCCCCGGGATAGTGAGTGAAGGTGGTTGCCCCTTTGACAAACCGGTGTTTCTTCGCGACCGTCAGGCTCTCACCTTCTTTCAGCTCCAGCGTTTTCAGCTTGAACACTTTTGGTGCGGTGCTGCCGTTGGCTTTGACGAAATCAATAACATAATCGATCAGAAGCGGTTCATCCGCCAGCGCCTTCAGGGTGAAGCTGAACGGCATAACCTCGCCGTTTTTGGCAGATTTGGGAACACTCAGATTGGTCAGAGTTACGGCAGGCTGGGTATTGTAGCCCAGCAGTTTCATCGCCTTTGGATGCCCCTGCTTGATCAGACTGCGCGTGGCATGCCGAATAATCCAATCCAGCTCCGCCGGGTCCTGCCGCCCCATTTTACGCCATTTTTTCAGTGTTTTGATTGCCAGCCTCGGGTCCTTCTTGGCGATATCGTTCATATGGTTCGCGACAGATCGCGTCACAAATCGTGTCCGGTCGGCATGAAGCTGATCCAGAAACAGGATCGGGTCGCTAATATCAAGGTTGATTTTCACACCCCAAGGAAGGTTCGGGCGCGTGCCCTCGCTCACCAGACGGCGGACGTGGTAATTCTTGAACCGCGCCCATTTCGCCAAGGTTGCCATGGTTTCATCTGGATATGCGTTCAGGAAATGCCGGATCGCATATTCAACGCTGAACCGCTTGGTCAGGTGCCGCAACAGGCTGAGTGACAGGTTTAGATGTCCGGGTTCCATGCCGTTGCGGACGGCATATTCCGACAAGGGCGCGAAGATGAAATCGCCGAAATCATTGTCGGACAGTTTCGGGTCCAAAGGCGGCGGCAAGGCTTCGCGGATTTTCCACACGGCCTCGGGATAATCCTCGGGCAGGAAATCCTCCAAAACCTCCGCAATCCAGCTGATACGTTGTTTCAGCTCCAGCTCAGGCAGACGCGCCATGACCGCATCGTCAAAATCCGTATCAAAGCCAAAAAGCCCGCCAAGGTAGCGGACTTTTTCTGCGTTGAACAATTGATCCTTTAGCGAGAACCCTCTTGTCGCTGAGCCGTCATTCATAGGGTCGCGTTCACCTGTCCGCCATCCAGAAGGATGTTCTGCCCTACGATAAAACCGGCTTGCTCCGAACAGAGGAACGCACACATCTGACCAAATTCCGACGGATGGCCATAGCGCCGCGCCGGGATCGTGGCGATACGTTGTTCATAAGCCTCATGAACCGAAATGCCTTGGCTTTCCGATACACCTTTGTCGAGCGCCACCGCCCTGTCAGTCCCGTGAATGCCGGGCAACAGGTTGTTGATATTCACTCCATATTGCGCCACCTGACGGCTCGTCCCGGCAACATAACCGGTCAGCCCTGCACGTGCGGAATTGGACAGGCCCAGCACCGGGATCGGGCTTTTGACGGATTGTGAAGTGATATTCACCACTCTGCCCCATTTCTTTTCGATCATCTTCGGCAACACGGCCTTCATCATTGCGATCGGGGTCAGCATGTTGGCGTTGAGGGCAGCCAGAAAATCATCCTTTTCCCAGTCCGACCACATGCCGGGCGGCGGACCGCCCGCATTGGTGACCAGAATATCGGGATCAGGGAGCGTGCTGAGAACCAGTTCGCGCCCCTCTTCGGTCGTGATATCCGCCGCGACCGGATTGACGCCAACGCTGTATTTGGCCGAGATATCATCTGCTGCGCGTTCCAGCTCGTGCTTGTTGCGGGCGTTGATAACCAGATCAACGCCAGCTTCGGCCAGGGCTTCGGCACATCCCCGGCCAAGGCCCTTTGATGCCGCACAGACAATTGCGGTTTTTCCGCGGATACCCAGGTCCATGATCGCGCCTTAACCGCAGCGGACGTAGGAAATCAGACCATCAGACCCGATTGCAAATGTCACGCGGGACGGATCATCGTCGTTCAACAACGGAATGTCGCCGGGGCGCAGAATACGTTTGCCGTTCGGGACATTGGTAGCCTCGGCCAACGATCCATCCTGACCGACCATCGACTGCATCGACGCAGCACCGCATGTATCGTTCGGGTTGCTTGGATTGACCTCGTCAAAATAATCTGACGGTTCAGTACAGGCTGCTAACAATAGACCAACCGAAAGAACACCTGCTGACTTTACGCTTACTGAGAATTTAGACATGATTGAACTCCCTTGGTTATTTTGTTTTAGGCTATCGCGCCAATGAGGCGTCCTCAAGCCCTGTTATATCGGATATTCGTATGAAAAAGCAGCTTTTTAGAGGATGGTCGGCATGACAAGCTGGTCCGTCATCACATTCGCCCGCGAACAACCGGAACATCTGAAAGCGCTCGTTGCCTGGTATCTGGGTCAGGGCGCGAGTGAGATCCATCTGATGTTGGATGATGTTGATCCGGAACAGGTTGAAATGTTTTCACATCTGCCGCAGGTGAAGGCAATCAACTGCAACGCAGAATACTGGGATAAAAAGGGGCAGCCACGGATTAAAGGTCGCGCGGATCGCCACATTGCCCTATCCACTGACGCCTATCAAAACTGCACAACCGATTGGGTTCTGCACTGTGATGCGGATGAATTTGCAGATGCCGATCACCCTATTTCTGAGGTTCTTGACAAGATTGACCCAGACGCGCCGATGGTCCGGATTAATGCGGTTGAACGAATATTTCTGGAAGGCGAAGAGCACCAGACTTTCACCGATCACTTCCGACATATGACGGATCAGCCGCATCCACGGTGGTTGTCGAAAATCTTTGCCTATCCAAACCAGTTTCGTCGCGGTCTACGCGGGCATGTGAATGGCAAACGCTTTGTGCGCTGCGGGTTGGACGGAGTGCGGCTGGCGCCCCATAACGCCTGGCGCCGTGACGAGATTATTATGGCGCCTAAGGACATTCCGTTGATGGATGCGCGCCTGCTGCATTTGTTTGTATTTGATTTCGACCATTTTCAGCGCAAGGGCGAATGGAAATTCTCGCAACGTGAAGGAAACCGGAAACGGGATCTGGCTGAGGAAAACCCCTCCCCGCGGGTGTTGCGACGGATTGAAATGTCCGAGATTTTCCTCTCGGGGGATATCGACCGTCAACGTTCAATGTATGAAGATATGTTCGTCTTCAGCAAAGACAGGCTCGCAAAGCTGCGAAAGCATCAGACGGTCACCAGCCATGACTTTCCAGCGCGGATATCGCGATATATGCAAGAATATTTCGGCTAGGCCATTCCCTTTGCCGCAGCACTGACTTATATCGCCCGCCATGTTGGACCGAACTTCAAACAGCCCCGAGCTACCCGCTGAAATTCAGCGGCGGCGGACTTTTGCCATTATCTCGCACCCGGATGCGGGTAAAACCACTCTGACGGAGAAGTTTCTGCTCTATGGTGGTGCGATCCAAATGGCGGGTCAGGTACGCGCGAAGGGCGAGGCTCGCCGTTCGCGCTCGGACTTCATGCAGATGGAAAAGGATCGCGGGATTTCGGTGTCCGCCTCGGCCATGTCGTTCGAATTCCGCGACTTCTGGTTCAACTTGGTGGACACTCCAGGCCACAGCGATTTTTCCGAAGATACCTATCGCACGCTGACTGCCGTGGACGCCGCCGTGATGGTCATCGACGGCGCGAAAGGGGTTGAAAGCCAGACACAGAAACTGTTCGAAGTCTGCCGCCTGCGCGACCTGCCCATCGTGACCTTCTGTAACAAGATGGACCGTGAGAGCCGCGATGTCTTTGATATCATTGACGAGATTCAGGAAAATCTGGCGATTGACGTGACCCCTGCTTCATGGCCGATTGGCATGGGGCGGGACTTTATTGGGTCGTACGATCTGATCAATGACCGGTTGATGATCATGGATCGGGCTGACCGGAATGTGAAATCTGAAAGCGTGCAGATCAACGGGCTGGATGATCCGAAAATCGCGGATCACGTGCCTGCTGAATTGCTGGAAAAACTGCGCGAAGATGTCGAGATGGCGCGCGAATTGCTGCCGCCGTTTGATCGGCAAGCGTTTCTGGACGGGACGCTGACGCCGATCTGGTTCGGCTCGGCGATCAACTCGTTCGGTGTGCAGGAGCTGATGGACGGGATCGCCAATTACGGCCCTGCCCCGCAAGTGCGCCCGGGCGAACCGCGTCAGGTCTCGCCAGACGAAAAAGCCGTGGCTGGATTCGTTTTCAAAGTGCAGGCCAACATGGATCCCAAACACCGCGACCGCGTGGCGTTTGTTCGTCTGTGCTCGGGCCATTTCAAACGTGGCATGAAACTGAAACATGTCCGGTCGGGTAAGCCGATGGCGATTTCCAATCCGGTGATGTTTCTGGCCAATGACCGCGAATTGACCGAGGACGCCTGGGCCGGTGACATCATCGGCATCCCTAACCACGGACAGTTGCGGATTGGCGACAGCCTGACCGAAGGCGAGGATATCCGTTTCACCGGCATCCCATCCTTTGCGCCCGAATTGCTGCAAACGGTTCGTGCGGGTGATCCGATGAAGGCGAAGCATCTGGATAAGGCGTTGTTGCAGTTTGCCGAAGAAGGTGCCGCGAAGATTTTCAAACCGATGATCGGATCAGGGGCGATTGTTGGCGTTGTCGGCGCGTTGCAGTTCGAGGTTCTGGCCAGCCGGATCGAGCTGGAATACGGCCTGCCGGTGCGGTTCGAACAGTCGCAGTTCACCTCGGCCCGTTGGGTGTCGGGTGACAAGGCGGCGGTGGAAAAATTCGTCGATGCCAACAAGGGGCATATGGCCGCAGACCATGACGGCGATCCGGTGTATTTGACGCGGCTACAGTGGGATATCGACCGGGTGGAGCGCGATTATCCGGATGTAAAGCTGACGGCAACTAAGGAGATGCAGGTCTAGTGAGAAGCGCAGATATTAGTTTGAATCTGTACATCTAAAATTTCGGTTGGGAGAACCTTCTTTTGCAATTCTCATAAGCTCTTCGCAAACGGTTCTATTGTCTGCATATCCAAAAATAAGCATCATCTTCTCCCAACCTAAAAGGCTTTCCATTTCAAACCATTGTTCTGGGATTCCCGTAAGTCCTCGGGATCGTGATTTTGCAACTCCTTCCAAGTCTTCATTTTGCGCGTACGCAGGAATACTTAAATCGAAAACCAGAATTATCGATATTACCTTCAATATTAGCTTTCTAATCATTTCTACCCCAACAACTCGTGGCAAACCTCCAGCGCCTCGATCAGCTTATCCACCTCTTCCGCCGTATTATACATCCCAAAGGATGCCCGACAGGTGGCCGCGACACCCAGATGCTCCATCAAAGGTTGGGCGCAGTGTTGGCCGGCGCGCACAGCGATGCCTTTCTGGTCAACGATGGTTGAAATGTCGTGCGCATGGGCCGACCCCTCCATCGTGATCGAGAAAATCGCGCCCTTGCCCGGCGCGTTCCCCTGAATGTTCAGCCAGTTCAGACCGTGGAGGCGTTCATTCGCGTAATCCCGGATTGCAGCCTCGTGCGCCATGATATTTTCCATACCAATACCGGTCATATAATCCAGCGCCGCCCCTAGCCCGATCATCTGGGCGATGCCGGGGGTTCCGGCCTCGAATTTATGGGGCGGGGTATTGTAGCTAACCGCGTCCTTCGTGACGGAGGAGATCATATCGCCACCGCCGATAAAAGGCTGCATTTCGGCCATGCGATCACGGCGCATATAGATCGCGCCGGACGCTGACGGGCCATAAAGTTTATGCCCGGTAATCGCATAGAAATCGACGCCGAGCTCCACCACATCCACAGGCATATGCACGGCGGATTGGGAACCATCAACGCAAGTTACAACACCACGGTCGCGCGCCGCCGCCGCAATCGTTTTGATGTCCACAACCGTCCCCAGCACGTTCGACATGTGGGTGATCGCAATCATTTTCGTCTTTGGCCCTATCGCATCAATAACCTTTTCCGGGTCCAGCGAACCGTCCAGTTCTGTATCGACCCATTTCAACACGACCCCGTAACGTTCACGCAGGAAGTGCCACGGCACGATATTGGCATGGTGCTCCATGACGGAGAGGATAATCTCATCCCCTGCCCGTAAATTCGGGATCCCCCAGCCGTAGGACACAAGGTTCATGCCCATGGTCGAACCGGTGGTGTAGATGATCTCATCCTCGTGCGCAGCGCCAAGGAACCGTTGCAGCTTACCCCGCACAGCCTCGTAATTATCCGTCGCCAGATTGGACAGGTAGTGCAGGCCGCGATGGACATTCGCATATTCCTGCGCGTAGGTCCGCGAGACGGTATCAATCACCACCTGCGGTTTTTGTGCCGAAGCGCCATTATCAAGGTAAACCAACGGCTTACCGTTCACCTCGCGGGAAAGGATCGGGAAATCTTTGCGGATTTTATCGACGTCATACATCCTGAACCACCTCAAGTCCCGGTAGGCCCAGGATCACAACGATCAAGCCCAAAATCGGGAAGGTAATCATTACCGCGACGAGGATCAGAACAAAACCCACGATTGCGTTTTCTGATCCGACCAGCTCCGCCCAATATTGGCCAATCGCCCACAAAGTCCACAGGATCGGCAGAAAGATTACAAACGCGCCAAGCAGACCAGCCAAGGCAACAATTGCGAAGGCGGCAACGGATGCGCCCAGCTGAAGAATATTGAACCAGACAAAGATGCTTGCGGATTGTGTGAAGCTGACCCTTTTGCCAAACCCCGCAGACAGCATCGCCACGAAATAGCTAGCGAGTAATATGAACAGCAGATTTGTCAGAACTGACTGCATCAATGGCGGGGCGAGGATGACGACAGGTGGCAGCGACAATGCCTCCATCACGTCATAAAGGAAGTTGAACACAAGAGCATTCAGGATGGCGAGAAGCAACGCCCCCTGAAGAACCGTCGACATCGACAGGTCCATAGCGAGTAAGCGCCGGGTTGCCTCTCTTGGTCGGGCAAACCCGGTGCGAATAAATTCTGTCCAGCCGGTTGGCATAAAACTTCCTGTCAGAGGACCCCACGGGCACGCAGGATCAGCGCGGCCATCATTCCCGTAACAAGTATGATCGAAAGCCCTGCAAACAATGGGAAGACCTTCCTAAACTTATGAGCTTCGGCGGCGCCTGCGGACACAAACCAGACATAGGGTAAAAGGCCGATCCAGAGCGGCATCAGCGAAATGGTCTCATTGGCGAGGAAAGGCATGAACCCTTCGGATTTTGCCATAAGGAATGTGATAACTGCAGCGAGCAATCCAAACGGGGAGGCAACAAATGCGCCCCAGAATATGCCCACGCGTGTATCTTTGAGCGTGCCTTTACCCCCCAGCGCCTTCAGTCCCAGGCCCACTAATATGGCGAAAACATATACCGTCGCTGTGCGAAGCAGCAGTGCACCGACCAGCAAAAGCGCAGAGTCGCGCGGCAATGCCTCAACTGCGGCGGCTGTCGGGGCAACAACGATTTTGATCGACCAGCTAAGGAAAAAGATCAGGTCCGAAATCAGGACGAAAAACAGCAGGCGGGCTTCTGACGGCCCTTCCTCGATCATACGGCGGGTGGAGGCGCGCATGTCCCTCCAAGCGTCGATGATCCGTGCGCCCCAACCGGTGCGCTCATCCTGAAAGACATGTCCACCGATATGGAATTTATGCTCGTCTTCCATATCAATGTCGGGCACCAGCGCGCCGATCTCTTCGAGAAGATCATCCGAGGCTTCCTTGTCGTAGGCTGCCGTCTCTTCCTTCTCTTCCGGTGTTTCGTTAACCGGTTTACCGTCCTTCGGGTCACTCATGGAATTCTGCCCTGTTTTGTTTGGTTTTGTCCCAGCGTTGGGATGATAATCGTTACTGCGGCGCAGTTTGATCCCTTCGGCGTTTCGGGTCAATTATTTTTTCTTTTCCGTTGTTTATCTCGGCGATCATGCAACCGGCGGAAGAAAGATTAACTGCAGAATAATCAGCGCGGCTATTGCCCCGAAAATGGCCAGATTTGTCAGGAGAAGGCTGCGGAATCCTTCGGTTTCATGAATGAATACGGCGTAGACGTAAACCATAGCGCTGATCAGCAACAGATTCAGCAGCTGTAAACCTCCGATCCCTGAATTCAGGACAATTGACCCAAACAGGGTTTTGATCAGGATGAGGGGCACAGTAACGACCAGCATCCATCCCATGGAAAGCCGCGCCGTGTAATAGGTGCCCTTCCCCCCAAATTGTTTAGCAACGAGATGGGTCAGCGCCGACAGCCCGTAAAAAAACAATGGCGCAAAGAACATGACGACGAACAGCCATATAACCACCCCGGCAGCAAGGCTCTGATCAGGATTATTCGACAGGTCGGTCGCAAATAGCCGCGGCAGGAAACCCAGGAAGATACCGAAACAGCCAAACATGATGTAGGCTGTGATGGTCGCCTCTCGCGGATGCAGGTCCATTTGCCGGCGGATCGATCCGCGCAGATCGTTCCATGCCGCCAGCATTTCGCCAACAAAGCTGCGCTGCATGTTAACGCAACCAGATTTGCAGCTGTTCGCGGATATTGTTGGCCAGCGTTTCGTCGGCAATTTCCTGAATCGCCTCATCGAGAAAGGCCAGCACCAGCATATCCTGCGCAGTTTCCCGGGAAATGCCCCGTGACATCAGGTAGAACAGCGCTGTTTCATCCGCGCCGCCACAAGTCGAACCGTGAGAACAGGCGACATCATCAGCGTAGATTTCCAGCTCCGGCTTGGCGAGAAAGTTGCTGTCATCATCCAGAAGCAAGCCTTGCGAAATCTGGTATCCGTCGGTTTTCTGCGCATCCGGCTGAACAAGTATTTTCCCTTGGAAACAGGAGGTTGCGCCGTTTCGTAAAACCTTTTTAAACACCTGGCGGCTTTCGCAATTTACCGCGTCATGGGTAACAAACACCGTGTCATCATGATGAAAATCTCCATCTCCGGCAGCAGCGCAGGCAACATGAGCGTTGGCATTGTCGCCGGTCAGCTCGATCACCGTTTCATTGCGGGTCAGCGTGCCGTTGACGGCCAGTGTGAAAGATTTGAACAGAGATTCCTCGCCCAGACGGGCAAAGATGTGGTTGCTGCCTGCCCGCTGCATTTCCTGCCCTTGCAGGCGGATGTGGTGGAAGCTCGCACCGTCGGCCACGTCGATTTCGCTCACGACGTTAAACCGTGCGCCTATCGCGCCGGATTCCAACAAGGTCAGGCTGGCGCCTTTGTCCAGTTTGATCACATTGTGGATCAGTACGTCGGCCGAGGGGTCTTCGCGCAGATATTGGATTTCCACAGGGCGATCCAGCGTGCCATTCACGTGAATGACCACACCATCCTGTGCCATCGCGGTGTTCAGTGCGGCCAACGGGCGCTGCACCGGGTTCTGACCGCGGGCTTCCAGTTCGCCAAACAGGTCTTTGCAGGCATGGATATCGGCGGCCAAAACATCAGCCAGCTGATTGACCTGCACTCCTTCGATTGTATCTGAACGGTCGGCGTCAAATTTCCCGTCCACAAACACGATTTTCAGCGCATCAACCTGATCAAAGGCGGTGACATTGGTTGGCACAACCGGGTTCTCTGCAGCATTAACAGCAGTCAAAGCGGCGGGGTTGGTGTATTTCCAATATTCATCCCGTCGTGTCGGCGCACCCATTGTGAGGTATCGGCCAAGCGCGGATTCGCGTGCGTCATTTGCGCAGCGGGACGCAGACGTCGGCGTGTCATACGCAGCCAACAGCTCGTCCGTGGTTTTTTGTTTCTGTGCCGGAAGCGCCATTACGCGGCCCCTTCCAACAGCTCGGCATAACCATCGTTTTCAACCTGAAGCGCCAGCTCCGGTCCACCGGATTTGATGATCCGGCCATCGGCCATGATATGCACAACGTCCGGCTTGATATGGTCAAGCAGGCGCTGATAGTGCGTGATCACCAAAAACGCACGGTCGGGCGAGCGGAGCGCGTTTACCCCCTCGGCCACCAGTTTCATCGCGTCCACATCCAGACCAGAATCGGTTTCGTCGAGGATGCACATTTTCGGTTCCAGAATCGCCATCTGCAGGATTTCGTTACGTTTCTTCTCGCCGCCCGAAAAGCCGACATTGACCGGGCGTTTCAGCATATCCGCGTCAATCTTCAGCGACTTCGCTTTCTCGCGCACCAGCTTCAGGAAGTCGGCGGCGTTCAGCTCCTCTTGCCCGCGGGCTTTACGCTGGGCGTTCAGGGCTGTGCGCAGGAAGGTCATGTTGCCAACTCCCGGGATTTCCACCGGGTATTGGAACGCGAGGAACAGGCCCTCAGCCGCGCGTTCTTCGGGTTCCAGATCCAGCAGATCGGTTCCGTCCAGCGTCGCAGTCCCGTCAGTGACCTCGTACCCGTCCTTGCCGGACAGGATGTAGGACAGCGTCGATTTCCCCGACCCGTTCGGCCCCATGATCGCATGGACCTTTCCGGTCGGTACTTCCAGATTGACCCCTTTCAGGATCTGCTTGTCTTCTTCTTCAAGCGAGGCGTGGAGGTTGGTGATTTTGAGCATAATTTACCTGTAAGTATCTGATTTCATTATCCGACCGACCCCTCAAGGCTGATCGCGACGAGTTTCTGGGCTTCCATGGCGAATTCCATGGGCAGGGATTGCAAGACCTCTTTGCAGAAGCCGTTGACGACAAGGGCCACCGCCTCTTCTTCGTCCATGCCGCGCTGGCGGCAGTAGAAGAGCTGGTCATCATCAACCTTCGACGTCGTTGCCTCATGTTCCACGCGCGACGAATTGTTCTTTACCTCGATATAGGGCACCGTATGCGCCCCGCATTTGTCGCCGATCAGCAGACTGTCGCATTGAGTATAGTTCCGGCCACCTGTCGCTTTCGGGTGCATCGAGACCAGCCCGCGATAGGTATTCTGCGCCCTACCCGCGCTGATCCCTTTCGACACAATCCGCGACTTCCCGCGTTTGCCGAGATGGATCATTTTGGTCCCCGTATCGGCCTGCTGGTAGTTGTTCGCGATGGCGATGGAGTAGAACTCGCCCTGACAATCATCGCCGCGCAGGATGCAGGAGGGGTATTTCCACGTAACCGCCGAACCGGTTTCAACCTGCGTCCACATGATTTTCGCCCGATCACCTCGGCAATCGGCGCGTTTGGTGACGAAGTTATATATTCCGCCCTTGCCGTTTTC
>JBNLBF010000018.1:20831-65304 GCA_050302475.1 Paracoccaceae bacterium | reverse complement strand
GGGTATTTCGCCTCCACCCCGCATCCCGACGACGTATGAGTTGGGTCGCCCCTGATACCGCCCGCATGATGGCGGCGGTGGATGCCACATGGACAGCGGCAGAATTTCGACCCTGCGGTCCGTTCACCCTGCGGCGCGGGGCGGGGGGCGGGAAACGTGTATCGGCGGCGAGCCTGTCGGGCGATTTCGCCGAAGCGGACGTGCGAAGAGCTGAGGCGGAGATGCTGGCGATGGGGCAGCCGAAGCTGTTCCAGCTTTACGGTGACCGCGGGCTTGATGCATGGCTGGCGGCAGATGGCTATCGCAAGTTTGACGAGGTGACGCTCTATGCCATTCCGGCGGCACAGATGGCCGGAGAGGTGGTGGAAGGACCTGAAAACCCGACGCCCGCGCTGGCGGAATTCTGGGCCGCGCAGGGGATTGGCGAAGGGCGGCTGGATGTGATGCGTCGTGTTGCGGGTCCAAAAATCTGCCTGTTGATGGGCGATGTTCACGCTGCGGCCTTCGTGGCGGCGGACAGCGATATCGCCCTGATTCACGCGCTGGAAGTGTCTCCTAACCACCGCCGCCAAGGTCTGGGTCGCCGGATGATGGAAGGCGCGGCGGCGTGGGCAGTCGCGAATGGCATCGATACACTGGGGCTGGTGGTTTTATCGGATAACGAAGGCGCGCGGGCGCTTTATGAAACGCTTGGGATGCAGGACTGCGGCACCTACCATTACCGTATCAAAGAAACCTAACGGCAGAAGGGGAGCTGAGCCTCGTAACGCCGCGCCATAGCTTCAACCTCTCGGGCAACGCCGATCAACCAGGCTTTGGAATTGTAGGACCCGCGCTGATACCCGGAATGCCCTTCATGATAGGCCAGATAAAGGCTGTAGGCGTCGTCGGTCGCAATGCCGTTCACCTCGCTCGAACGGTTATGATACCAGCCAATAAAATCCGTGGCGTCGTCGAAATCATCGCGATCACCGCGACGATTGCCGGTCTGTTCCTGATACCAGTCCCACGTCCCGTCGAGCGCCTGGGAATAGCCATAAGCCGAAGATCGGCGACCCATTGGAATAGAGCCCAGAAAGAAGTTTCTGGGCGGGCGGGCACGCGGCCGATAGCTGGATTCTTTCCAGATCGTCGCCATGATCACATGGACAGGAATGCCCCATTTCAGTTCGGCCGCCAACAGGTCCTGATGCCAGCCGCGCCGCTGATCCAGAATGGCGCAGGCATCATCCTGATTGGACGGCGCAGGTCCGCCATTGCCGGAACATGACCCAAGAATAACAATCGCCAAAAGGATTGCGAGTTTACGCATTTGCCTGCCTTGCTGCTCGGGGTGTTTTCACCCTCTGACGGTAAGGAAACGCATATTGGGGTTAAAATCAAGTAAACTCTAGATCAGCACACCGATTAGCAGCGGTAAAATGACTATGCCCATGACAGTGGACACGACAACCAGCGAGGCGACCTCGTCTGAATCCGCATGATATTTCTCGGCCAGCATATAGGAGGTCACGGCCACCGGCATAGCCAACTGCATCACCAACGCGCCAAGCGCGACGGGTGGCAGATCAAAGGCCAGCGCCACACCCCAGGGGACGGCGATACAGATCACATATTTCAGCGCTGCCAGCCAGGTTGCGCGGCGAAAACTGTCGGGGCGCAGTCGGGCAACGGCCACACCTAGCGTGAGCAGCATCACCGGGATCAGCATCTGCCCGATCAGCGACAACGTGTTCATTGTCCAATCCGGCGGCGTCCAGCCCATAACAAGGAACAACCCCCCTAGGATCGTCCCCCAGACAATGGGTTCCTTCAGCGCGGTCACCGGGTTGCCGCTGCCGGATACGATCCATACCCCAAAGGTGAAGGACAGGATCGAGGTCATTGCGAACACCACAACCGCCAGATCGAATCCCGCCGTTCCGAATGCAAACAGCGCCAGCGGCAAGCCGAGGTTGCCGGTATTCCCGAACACCAGCGGCGCAAAGAAGGTGCGGACGTCCAGTTTCGCCAATCGAACCAACGCAAAGGTGACGGCGGCAACGGCCAAGTAGGCAATAACAGCCGCCAGCGCGGTATCGCGCAGCGCCTGCGGGTCGATTTCCGTGCGCACCAGCGACGTGAAAATCAGGCAGGGCGCGGCCAGTGTCATGGTCAGGCGCGTGACAAACTGCACCTTGTATTCCCATCCCAGCGCCACCCATCCCACGCCAATTCCGGCGATAATAAATACGGGAGCGATGATTTCGAGAACTTGAAGTATCAGACTCATAAGACTACCTTGAGCGGGTCGGGCATTGGCTGGTTTTCTGCCGCAAAGATGGCGAAGTCAACCGCGTCCGAAAACTGTGAAGGGTTAGGAAATGTTGAAGAAAGACGCGAAATTCTCTTTAGGGCAGGTAGTGAAGCACCGTCACTATCCGTTCCGTGGAGTCGTGTTCGACATCGACCCGACCTTCAGCAATACCGAGGAATGGTATGAATCCATCCCCGAAGAGGTGCGCCCGGCAAAGGATCAGCCATTTTACCACCTGCTGGCAGAAAATGACGTGAGTTTTTACGTCGCCTATGTTTCTGAACAAAACCTGCTGGTTGATGAATCCGGCGACCCGGTTGACCATCCCGAGGTGGCCGAGCTGTTCGGACCATTACAGGACGGGAAATACGATCTGGGCGGGCAATTGCACTAATAGCCGAGCGCAATGCCATCCTTGCGGGGGTCAGATGCCCCGCGCAACACACCGTTTTCGAGATCTATCATCACCATTTGCGCGCCGCCGATCGGGACATCAGGCACGGTAACCTTGTGGCCCATGGCGGCCAGGTCAGTGCGAACTTTGTCCGCATATCCCCGCTCCACTTTCATCAGGGCACCTTCATCGAAACACCGTGGTGCGTCGATGGCGGTTTGCGGGTCCATGCCATAATCCACCATATTCGTCAGAATCCGCACATGGCCATTCGGCTGGTACGCCCCACCCATCACGCCCAAGGTCGATAGCAGTTTTCCATCTTTGCGCAGCATCGCCGGGATAATTGTGTGCATCGGGCGTTTGTTCCCTGCGGCCTCGTTCGGATGACCTTCTTCCAGTGTGAAACCGGAGGCGCGGTTCTGAAAGAGGATACCGAATTTGTCCGAGGCAATACCCGACCCGAAACCACTGAAGATTGAATAGATTAGGGAAACCGCCATGCGGTCACGGTCGATCACAGTCAAATAGACGGTGTCCTTATGTGCCGCGCCGGCAGCTTGGTGCGCATTGGGCATCGCACGCTCCAGATTTATCAGATCGGCCAACGCTTTGCCTGTGTTTTTTGAAAGCATATGCTCTAGTCGCAGCGCCTGATCCGTCGGGTCTGCCACAAACCGGTTGCGAGCATCGTAAGCGAGCTTTGCGGCCTCGGCCTCCAGATGTGCGCGTCGGGTCCCATAGGGATCAAGGCTGGCAAGGTCAAAATTTTCGAGGATATTGGCCATGACGATGGCCGTCGCGCCCTGGCCGTTTGGCGGTAGCTCCACCAACTCCATCCCATGATAGGTGCCGATGATCGGGGTCACGTAATCGCAAGCCGTCGCTGCGAAATCGTCGAGCGTATGCGTCCCGCCTAATGCCTGAAGCGAGGTGACCATATCCTCGGCGACTTCCCCTTCGTAGAACCCCTCGCGGCCATCCATGGCAATACGGCGCAGAACCTCTGCCTGACCGGGCGCACGAAATGTCTGCCCTTCGCTGAACGGTTTGTCGTGGTTTAGGAAATATGTTCGGGCCGCGCCCTGTAAAATGTCAGGCCCCTCCAGCCAGTCGAACGCGACGCGGGGGGCGACCGGAATACCCTGTTCAGCGTAATGGATGGCGGGGGCGAGCAGGGTTTTCAACCCAAGTCGTCCGTGGTCCTTTGCCAGCCGCACCATCCCGTCGACCGCACCCGGGACGGATACCGATTCCACCCCGCGCAACGGGATTTCCGTATGTCCTGCGGTCCGCAGCGCTGCGGCGTCCAGCCCGGCAGGGGAGCGGCCCGAGGCATTGAGGCCAATGATATCTTCCGACCCGGCGGGCTTGATCAGGGCGAAACAGTCACCACCCAGCCCGGTCATCTTCGGCTCCGCGACGTTCAGCACCATGGCGGCAGCAATCGCCGCATCAACAGCATTCCCGCCTGCCTCCAGCATTTGTATCGCGACCTTGGACGCCAACGGGTGTGACGTCGCCGCCATACCATTTTCGGCGATGACGGTGGACCGGCCGGGAAGATGGAAATCGCGCATATCGGTACCTCTGCCTGTTTGCAGGTAAGTTAGGCGGCAGAAAAAGGATTGGCCAGACGGAAAAAACCTCCGCTTGAGAAGCGGAGGATCAAGTCTCAGGGAGGAGATAATCGGCACCGCGGTATCGGGGTGGGGGCTGATAATCACGGTGCCGATTGAAGCTGTAGTAGCAGCTACAGGTATAGTTATGGACTCGGAGTCTGGCATCGACTCGGCGCGAAAAAGGCCATTTCAAGGAAATTTATGTCCAAATTTGGACAGCTAATTCGCTTGCTTTTTCCCCGGGTTTCGGCTCATCATCAGGCATGACTACTGTGATCGTGGGCAACGGATATCTTCATCAGCCGCAAGCGGATGTGGTTAGTTATCACAGGGATGAACTGTCAATTATATTGTCACTATACGGAAAGATGGTCGCTGCCGGGGAATGGCGGGATTATGGAATTTCGGCCCTGAAGGATCAGGCCGTATTTTCGATTTTTCGCCATACGGCGGAGTTTCCGATCTATCGAATCGAGAAAAATCCCAAGCTGGCGAATAAGCAGGGGCAATATTCTGTCGTTGGCATGGACGGACGTATCCTGAAACGCGGCCGCGATTTGAAATCGGTTTTGTCGGTCTTGGAACGCAAGCTGATCAAAGCCATCAGCTAGATCAGCTTTTTCCCATCCGCATATAAACCTGCCGCCGGTTCAGTATATCCGACATCTATTTTCCGCCGGTTCAGCATTCTTGGGCGCAGACGTTTGATTGCCAGTGGATGCGCCGGGTCCAGAACGCCCAACCGCACGAGAATCGCCGCCATGGCGGATTCGCTGGCGCGGGTTGCGCCATCTTCGATTTTTAAAGCGACACCTATCTTCTGTTCCGGCAGAATCGCCAGAAATACCCCCTCGGCCCCGGTCTTCACGGCGACACGATAATCCATTGCCTCCATCAATTCTGTGCAGGCTCGTGTCGTCCCGGCGACAAGCGAGGGATGTTTCAACATGGCATCAACCAGTTGCGCCGCTGCGTCCCCGCGTACGCCTTTCAGGCGTTTAGGGTCCGACATATTCGCCGCAGCCCGGGCCAGACCGGATAAGGTGGTGATGAAATTCGGGGCAGAGCAGCCGTCAATGACGTAGCCGGGGGTGGGCTCGTCTGTCATGGCCTCGAACGCTTCGCGAACGGCGAGTTGAACGGGATGATCCCCTTCAACATATTCAGGCCCCGCTCCCAGATGTTTGCTGAGTGTCAGGAAACCGGAATGTTTGCCTGAACAGTTATTGTGAATCTGGCAGGGCGATTCCCCGGATCTGATCAGTGCGTGTCGTGTCGGTGTATCGCCCGGTGGTTGCGGGCCACAGCGCAAGTCATCTTCGCCATATCCCAATTGATGCAGCCAGGCGGTCACGCGATCTGTATGTTCCGGCGCTCCCTGATGTGATGCGCAGGCCAGCGCCAACTGTTCAGACGTCAGCCCAAATGCTTTCGCCGCGCCGCTTTCAACGAGCGGCAGTGCCTGAATCATTTTGCATGAAGAGCGCGGCATAATCTGGGCCGTAGCTTCCCCCCAATGGGCGACGATATCGCCATCTGACCGCATAACAACCGCATGCCCGTGATGTAAGGATTCCAGATACTCTCCACGCCAGATTTCGGCAAATGGGACGGCATTGGTCATTTTCAGGGTCCTTTTCTGGTAAACAGTGATAAAATCTCAGGCATCAGGCCGCCTATGGCGCAGATTTGTTAGGATTAGCTCTAGCAAAAGCCGGGGCAATTTGCATAAGTTATGACCGCAGGTGATAGGAATACAAGGCTGATCACTGATAGTCGGAACAACCGGACCAGATCAGCGGGTGGATTGTTGAGGAGGCGAATAGCCATGAGCTTACAGAAATTATTCGGCGCAACTTTAATCGCAGTCGTCAGCGCTGTGGGGGCGCAGGCTCAGGAACTGGAAATGGTCGAGGCCGTGACCGATTGGAGCGTCTATGTGGACGAGGATCCGAAGGTCTGTTTCATCGTTTCAAAACCCACGAATAGCGAAGCACGCCGGAACGGTCAGGTTGTTACCGTGAGCCGCAGCGAAATCCGTTTCCATATCTCGGTAATTCCGGGACAGGGCATTGCGGGTGAACCAAGCTGGCTGGCGGGGTATCCGCTGAAACCCGATGGGGCCGTAAAGATCGAGATTGGCAACGAGACATTCGCGATGTTCCCCGATGAATCGGTGCATCCTGAATATGCCTGGCCGAACCCCTCCGACGATCAGAACCTGATCGCGGCGATGAAGCGCGGGGCGGATGCGGTTGTGACCGGCGTATCCAAGCGTGGCACCACAACAATCGACACCTTCTCACTGCGCGGTTTCACAGCGGCGGTCGAAAAGGCCGAGGAGTTGTGTCAGTAACTCTACTGGTCTTTCCGGTCGAAATCTGGTAATTCTGATCAGCGCCTCCCATATCGGGGGGCGCGATGCATTTGAAGGTATGACGATGGCTGACGCCCCGATCACACAGGATGTTCTGACGATCCCCCGCAAGGATGCGGGCGGGTTGCCGTCGCTTGTCGGGCTGACGCGGGAGCAGATGCGCGAGGCGCTGATTGCGCTGGGCACACCGGAAAAGCAAGCGAAGATGCGGGTTGGGCAGATCTGGAGCTGGATCTACTGGCATGGCGTCACGGATTTCGAGATGATGACAAATCTCGCCAAACCCTATCGCGCGAAGCTGGCGGAGAATTTCACGCTGGAACGACCCGAGATTGTCACGCGCCAAATCTCCGAAGATGGCACGCGCAAATATTTGCTGCGCATCGCCGGCGGGCACGAGGTGGAGGCGGTCTATATCCCCGAAACGGATCGCGGGACATTGTGCATTTCCTCGCAAATCGGGTGCACGCTGACCTGTTCCTTCTGCCATACGGGCACTCAGAAACTGGTGCGTAACCTGACTGCCGGAGAGATCGTGGCGCAGATACTGGTTGCACGTGATGATCTGGAAGAATGGGGTGGCCTGCCCACAGACAAACGTAAGATTTCCAACATCGTCCTGATGGGCATGGGCGAGCCGCTTTATAACGTTGATAATGTACGTGACGCGATGAAGATCGCGATGGATGGGGAGGGGATATCGATCTCCCGTCGCCGGATCACGCTGTCCACGTCTGGCGTTGTGCCCGAAATTGCCCGGGTGGGCGAGGAAATCGGCTGCCTTCTGGCGATCAGCTTCCACGCCACCACGGACGAGGTTCGCAACACGCTTGTTCCGATCAACAAACGCTGGAATATCGCGACATTGCTGGATGCGCTCCGCACCTATCCGAATGTGTCCAACTCCGAACGGATCACGTTTGAATATGTGATGCTGAAAGGCGTGAATGACAGCGACGCCGACGCACGTCGTCTGGTCAAGCTGATCGCTGGCATTCCGGCGAAGATCAACCTCATCCCGTTCAACCCATGGCCCGGTGCGCCGTATGAACGCTCTGACTGGGATCGGATCGAGGCGTTTGGGAAAATCGTCAACAATGCGGGCTACGCCAGCCCCATCCGCCGCCCGCGCGGCGAAGATATCATGGCGGCGTGCGGGCAGCTGAAATCGGCAACCGAACGCGCCCGAAAATCCCGCGCGCAGATTGCAGCGGAGACACAGCTCTAAGCAATTCTTCGCGCCCGATGCTGCAGCATCTGGAAAATGTCGATAATTTGTGTCATGACACCGTCAATAGCGGGCAAAACCCGCAGGCAGGTGAAAGCAGAGTTTCGATGGTTAAACGTCTACACATCGCCCTTGTGGCGTTTTTTCTCGTGTTGAACACACCCGCTACCAGTGTGGCGGAGGATCAGGCAATGCTGGCAACAGTTGCGCCTGTCGCGGACCTGATCGTCCTTTACAAAAGTCAGCGCCAGTTGGTGCTGTATAACAATGCTACCGTTTTGCGCAGCTATGAGGTCGATCTGGGTGACCAGCCCGAAGGTGACAAGACTGCTTTTGGTGACGGGCGCACCCCCGAAGGCACATATTTCATCGACCGGATGAACCCCAATAGCGCGTATCACCTAAGTCTGGGTATCTCTTATCCAAACGAAACTGATATTGCGGAGGCTGCCGCGCTGGGCGTCGATCCGGGCGGGGATATATTTATCCACGGTGGACCGACACGGTTCTGGGACCATTTCAAGCGCGACTGGACAGCGGGTTGTATCGCCGTCACCAATCGCGAAATCGAAGAAATCTGGTCTTTGGTAAGGGTCGGAACCCCTATTGTAATTGTGCCGTGACCATCGGGGTTGCGACAACCTGAGTCCCGACAACCTGAACCCACCAGAGCTTATTGTTGGATTCCTGATACCAGCCTAACCCGATATGGGTCGCGCTCGGGTCGAGAATGATCTGGCGAGATGGGCCACCTTCCAGCCAGGTGCGCAAGACGAAAATATCGGTCTTAAATGTCTCGGCAACATTCTCACCATCCACGACACCGTTAAAACCGGCGCGGTCTGCACGGGCCTGCGGGGACGACCCGTCAGAGCCGTAATTCCACGCCCGTTCCTGGTTGGCCATATCGCGGGCATGGGTCTCTGCAGCGGCAATCAACTCGGCGGAAAGTTGCAAAGGCGGCAATCCGCGCTCGGCCCGAAGGGCGTTAATCGCGTCCAAATGCCGCAAACGAATGCCTGCCGCCTGGAATGCCGAGATCGGTCCAGCGTCCGCATCAGGGTCCTGATTTATCCCGCCACCAGGGCCGGTACATCCGCTAACCGTAAGTAAAACCACAAAAAAAGCAGCAAAGAGGCGAGTCATACTCATACTCCGATATATCGTTCCGGCCTTTCTTACAGTGAATAACAAATGGTTTCAAATACCAGTTTTCATTCAATAATCCGCTAACAACCCCGTGAATTGCGGAATCAGTCAACATATTCTAAGTTCCGGCCTGATTCAGACATAGGATTGATTCCATGACGATTGAAAAGTCAAAGCTTACCCGCCGTGCGTTTGCAGCTTCCGCAACCGCCTTTGGTCTGGCCGCGCCTTCCTTGCTGCGTGCCGAGCAAACCGGGGCAGAAATCCCGGTCGGGACCGTAGACATCCGCACCAATTCATACGTGAACCGTTCGTGGGAGGGATATTTCAGCTCTCTTCGCAACGGTGCCATCCTTGTTGATATCAATTCGACAACACTGCACTTCTGGCCAGCTGACGGGTCAATGCATCGCATTTATCCAACCAGTGTTCCGCTGACCGAAGAGATGACGCGCCGTGGACGGACATCTGTTGTTCAGAAAAAAGTAGGCCCGGACTGGCGCCCGACACCGTCGATGCTGGTGCGAAATCCGGAATACCCGCCGTATATCGCTCCGGGTCCGGAAAATCCGCTTGGGACACATGCGCTCTATCTGGGCTGGCAGTATTATCGGATTCACGGAACCAACGACACACGCAAGATTGGTCGCCAGTCTTCGAACGGGTGTATCGGCTTGTATAACGAGCATATCGAAGAGCTGTTTGGCTATGTCGAAGTCGGTGCGCAGGTTCTGGTTATCTGAGTCGGATCGCAGGTTCGCTCAACTGCATTGATCAAACTGTTAAAACATAGTAGGCAGGGCTTGGTTCGGAGATATCCGAGGCCTGTAAACCTTGTTGCTTTGGGATGGTACTCATGAAATTTACCACAATTACTGCAGCCATGACGCTGTTTGCCACTAATCTTTATGCCGGTTCTGTTGCTTATGTCGCTCCGGCTGCACCGATGGTTGACTCTACGGAATCCATGGGAAGCTCCGGCTTCTGGATCATTCCGTTGCTCGCTATTGCCCTGATCGCTTTGGCGATTTCGCAGAACGACGACCAGCCCGTCGACGAGAGCTGAGATCAGTTGATCTGAGAAATTGAACGGCGCCAGATGGCGCCGTTTTTTTATTCTGTAAACGGTTCCAACGTTTCGATATTCAAATATCCGACGTCTTTGCCAACCCACTGCCGCGACTGCCAAATCTGACCTGATTTCCGGTCCGCCAGATATGTGTTGGTGAAGGAAACACCATCGCCGCTGCAAGATTCTGTAAACGCGACGACTTCGTGTTTTATCTCAACAATGGTCACTTCCATTTCCTGCTGGCGCGACAGCGTGCAGTTCACGGTGATCACATCACCGCTCGGCCCGAATGCCGGGAAACGGTAAGCGCGCGTCAGGCTGGTCGGCCATTGCGCCGGAGCCGTCAGATTTGCGATCGGGTCATTTGCGGCTTGGCCGACGGACAGAAGATCGCCGCCAAGACCGCGGGTTCCTGTGACCAGCCCGCCCAACTGCGTGACCGATTGCCGGAAGCTGGAAACATATGTCACATACCCCGAATTCAACGATGTCGCCGTCAGAACGTTAACGATGTCTTCGCCGTCGATATTCGCGCGGATCAGAGCCAGACCGCTATTTTCGATCGCTTCGCGTGTGATGGTTGCGCTGCCGCTGGGGGTTGTGGATTCCTCTTCACCACTGCCGAAGACGGCACCTTTGATCGCGGAAAATACAGGGCTCGTGCCACCGGAAGAACATGCCGTCAGAACGCAGCACAGAAAAATTGAAGAGATATTCCGGATCATTGCCAGTAGCTTCCCCAGGATTCATAGAAATCCAGCACATCATAGTCGCGGATCATTGGGTAAAGCCGGTTAGAAATACCGAGTCTGTTCCCACTATCAGTCGAGCTGTCGAGGCTTACACCGAAGGTGGAACGGGTTTCGTTCGGCATCGTCCAACGCAGCGGGATTCTGACTTTGATGCCCTGCGAAAACGCGTCAGTGTCCGCATCTGTGACGGTCATATAGCCGGAAACTTCCCAACCATTATCGAAACGTCTGCCGAGCGTCAGGGTGGTTCCGAGGTCACCTTCGAGGTAGACGCCAACATCCACCTGCGCTTCTAACCCGTAGAATCCGGTATCCCAATAGACGGAACCATGCCCGGTTATGGTCTGATAATCGTCAAGGCCAAAGAAGCTGTCGCTGTCACGACGCTGCACCGCAGCTATTTCGAGACCCAACCCCCAATTCTGGTTGGCAGGTTTCCACAGGATTTCGCCGTCGACCCCAACATAGTTTCCATCCAGATACCCTCCGGACAGACGACCATAAATTGTCGGCGACAGTTTTGTAACGTAGTCGGCTGTCAGTCGTGCCAGTGTCGGTCCGCCAATCTCTTCGTCGCTGTCAGAGCTGTAGAGAAGCTGGTTAACGGATCCGCTGAGCGAGAATGCCCGGGACAGCTGATACCGCGCCGTGGCATTCAGCAACAGGTCAAAGCTGGCACTGGATGTCGCATCTCCAAAATTGACTGGGACACGCGGGTTCAGCGACCAGGAGAAGTCCGGATAAGGATCGCGGACCCAGGCGCCTTCGCCCAGATTATTCTCGGCATCATAGAACCGCGTGGTGGCAAAACTCTCTGGTCCGGCATTGGTTGTTTCCGCCTGCGCTTCCAGATCGGAACGGCGGATTTCGACTGTCGTTGTCGCAACACCACCGGAAACAGGTGTAATCCTGAAGACCTCGATCGACGGGGGTAAGGCCAGCGTAAGCATCCGTGCCAATCGCCCGATGGCCTTTGGCTCTTGCGGCTTGGTGTTATTGCGGACGTAAAGTTCGATTGTGTCGCCCTGAATACGGGCCTGCTCAAGGCTCATCCCTTCGGCCGAGAGCGCTGGGATCAAAGCTTTCGCAATGGAGTCTGTTGCCGTTTGACTGCGGGTCCAAGTTGTATCGGTGTCATATCCGGCGGGACGCGCATTCACAGGAACGGGTCCGGCACCCAGATCAGGCGATACAATCGGGCGGTTCGGATTGCCGGAGAAGGTCAACCGAAGCGCATATTGTTCGCCATTAAGGTAGTAAGCCCCCAGTGAAACGCCACGGAACGGTTCATATTCGATCCCGAAATTAAACGGCGTGCTCGGGGTGTAGCCGCTGAAAGTGTTTTCCTGAAGATAGGCGTCCGAGGAATACTCGGCCTTGAACGTAACGCCATTGATGGGCGTGTCCCATTGGACACCGCCAAAGATACCAACGTCGCCTTTGAAGAATTGGTCATAATCCAGCCCGGTACTGGTTGCCGGCGGGCGCGTCCCAAAGCTGGCGATGGGATTATAGCTACCCAAACGGCCCCACCCGAACCCACCGGTAACGGTCAGCCCGTAACCAAGCGTTTTGGTGGCAACCAGATATTCGCTGCTGTATGCGCCATTTGACAGGAAATCGCGGAACCCGATGGCAATGGCAGGCCACATGCCGTTTTCGTCCAGCAACTGGTATTTCAGGTCGATGCTCTGATCATAAAGCGGCGCGCCGCCTTCCCAGACATCCACGGATGTGAAATGGACGGTGGTTTCCAGTCGCGGCAGCATCTGGAAGGTCAGGGAGTTAACACTCCCCAATTCGGAATAGCCAAATGTCCAGGCCGTCTCGCCATCCGGCAGAACCTGTGCGCTGGGCATTTCAATCAGACCAGCATTCCCCTGCAGTGAAAATGTTTGTGCACTGGCGGATGTTGCAGCGATCGCCGATGCAAACCCAACCCCTGTAAAAACTCGTTTCAGCATTGACCCATCATTCAGACAATTAGACGTTCCCCATGGGATTCGCTTTTATCTTGCCACGGGCCGAGATGCGAGGAGATTCCGGGTCAACCTTGCTGAATCTTTCAGGATTCCGCCTTGAGGATCGCCCTCAGCCCCGAGTCATAGTCAGGATAGCGAAGATTCACGCCGAGTTCGTCGCGAATCCGTTTGTTCGACACACGTTTGGAATCAGCATAAAAACTGCGCGCCATGGCGGAAAGATCCGCATCTTCCAACCTGACGGGGGGCGGGGCGGGTATTCCCAGAAGATCAGCGGCAAGCGCGATAACATCTTCGGGTGGCGCCGGGTCATTGTCACAAACATTGTAAATGGCACCGGGGTTTGGTTTCGCGATTGATGCTGCCAGCGTTGCCGCAATGTCATCGATATGAATGCGGCTGAATACCTGATTTTCCTTGATTATCCGTCGGGCGGTTCCCTTGCGCAGTTTCGCAAACGGCCCGCGTCCCGGTCCATAAATGCCCGCCAGTCGAAATACATGAACCGGCAGACCAACCTCGCTGTGCAGATCAAGCCATTGCTGTTCCGCTTTGACCCGCCATTTCCCCCGAGGGGAAGAGGGGTTTGTGGCGGTAACCTCGTCAACCCAGCCACCGTCATGGTCGCCATAAACAGCCGTCGTCGACAGATAGCCGACCCATTTTAGATTGGTCGCGGCGGTCAGACTTTCGCGATATTCGGCTATGACCCGATCCCCGTCCTCATCCGGCGCAATGGAAATCAGCAGGTGAGAGGCAGCGGCGAGGTGATCCCGCATATCGGTGCCGGGCCAGACCACAGGCGTGATCCCACGCGCCTGCAACGCGGCGGAGTTGGCGACATCACGGGTTGTGCCCGTGATCAGCGCCCCTTTGACCGCTTCGGATTGTGCAAACGCCGTCGCGCTGTAGCCGCAGCCGAAAATAAGGAGGTTCATGGGAAAGGTAGCGGAGGCGCCGAAGCGCCTCCGTATTTCATCAGCCGTTGGGCGTAATGTAGATTTCCACGCGGCGGTTGGCCTGACGCCCTGCCGGATCAGCATTGGAGGCAATCGGGCGGGTTTCACCTGCACCATATGCCACGATCCGCGATCCGTTAACGCCACCGCTCAGCAGAATGCCGCGAACCGCACGGGCACGTTGTTCGGACAGCGCCTGATTATAGTCCACTGTGCCAGTGTTGTCGGTGTGGCCGACCACTTCGATCGTGGTGTTCGGGTAGTTGTTCATGATGGTCGCCAGTTCCAGCAGATCGCTCTGCAGGCTGGATTTCACCACGGCGGAGTTTGTCGGGAAAGTGATCGACTCGGGCAGGGATACAATCAGCTGGTTGCCGTTGTTAACGATCTGCACGTCGCTGCCTAGGGCGGCGCGCATTTCCGCTTCCTGCCGGTCGAGGTCAGCCCCGATCGCGCCCCCGATTGCCGCACCGACGATGCCGCCAACAACCGCGCCGCGGGTGTCATTATCAGCTACGGCTGAGCCAACCAGCGCCCCAAGCGCCGCGCCAACGCCAACACCGGTGCCGGTGTTGTTATTGGTACCATCCGGGTTCGTACATCCAGCCAGAAAAACTGCGCCGGAAAAGGCAACTACGCCAAAATTCTTGAAACCTACCATGTCCTGAGATCCTTTTTGATCTGGTTTTACGTTAAGCACCATTAACCGAACCACTCGCTACGCTTGCAAGTAAGATTACTGTAACGGGGACGTGAAGCAAAGGATTTCGGCGAATCTTTGCCTAACCTGCCTCCAGCCGGGCGGCTTCGTAGGCCAGCATGGCCCGTTTCACCGGCAGACCCCAGTGATAGCCACCCAGCCCGCCGGATTTCCGGATCGCGCGGTGGCAGGGGATCAGCCAGCTGACCGGGTTGCGCCCCACAGCGGTGCCAACGGCACGGTGGGCTTTGGGACTGCCGATACGATTGGCGATTTCGGAATAGGTCGTGACGTGGCCCGAGGGTATGTTCAGTAATGCCTCCCACACTTTCACCTGAAACGGGGCGCCGATCAGGTGCAGCGCGGTTTCCCCTTCCTGCCCAAACGCCGCGCCGACCCACGGCATCAGGCGGGCGGGGTTTTCGGTAAAATTGGCGGCAGGCCAGCGGGCAGTCATGTCGCGCCAGGCTTCCTCGCGCCCAACCTCGTCCGCAAAGGCCATGCCACACAGACCGCGATCCGTGCCCATCGCCAGCACTTCACCAAAGGGCGAGCCGAACCAGCCGTAATAGATCGTCAGCCCGGCCCCGCCGAGTGCATATTCACCGGGGGTCATCGCCTCCCACTTCACGAACAGGTCGTGCAGACGGCTGGACCCGGACAGTCCGGTCTCTGCCGCCGCATCCAGCAGCGTAAACCGGTTCTTCAGCAGATCCCGGGCGTGATCCAATGTCAGATATTGCAGGTATTTCTTCGGGCTGACCCCCACCCACTGGCTGAACACCCGCTGGAAATGCGCGGGCGACAGGCCAACAGCAGCGGCGGTTTCCTCCAGCGAGGGCTGATCATCCGCACGCTCATCCAGAAACCGGATCGCCCGGTCGATGACGGCGTAGTGATAGGGGTCTTTGGGACTTTGTTCGTTCATACTGCACAATCTATATCCACCACGGCGCATTGCCACCCGTTTCTTGCGGCTTTTGCTTGCCAAGTTACGGAGGGGCATGGCATCCCCGACGTATGGCCAAACAGCTCAATTATAACACCATCAAAGAAATCTTCCGCCGGTTTCAGGAAAATGAACCCGAACCGAAGGGGGAGCTGGAGCATACCAACGCCTTCACCCTGCTGGTCGCCGTCGCCTTGTCGGCGCAAGCGACCGACAAAGGTGTAAATAAAGCAACGCGTGAGCTGTTCAAAATCGCCGACACGCCTGAAAAAATGCTGGCGCTGGGCGAGGATGGTCTGATCGAACATATCAAAACCATCGGCCTTTACCGGAACAAGGCGAAGAACGTGATCAAACTCAGCCAGCGGCTGGTTGACGAGTATAACAGTCAGGTCCCGTCTTCCCGGGCCGCCTTACAAACCCTACCCGGCGTTGGGCGCAAGACGGCGAATGTGGTCCTCAACATGTGGTTCCACCAGCCGACGCAGGCGGTGGATACGCATATCTTCCGCTTCGGTAACCGTTCCGGCGTGGCGGTGGGTAAAAATGTGGACGCGGTCGAACAGGCGATAGAGGATAATATCCCCGCCGAATACCAACAGCACGCGCACCACTGGATGATCCTGCACGGACGGTATATATGCCAAGCCCGAAAGCCCAAATGTGCGGTCTGCATCATCGCCGATCTCTGCCAGTACGAGGATAAAACCCTATGAGTAAGAAATTTCAGGTTGTCGGAATCGGCAATGCCATCGTCGATATTTTCGCCCATATCGAAGATGATTTCCTGACCGAAAACGGCATCGATAAGGGGATCATGCACCTTGTGGAACGCGACCGCTCGGCGGAGCTTTATGCCAAGATGGGGCCGGCGACCGAACGGTCCGGCGGCTCTGCGGCGAATACGGTGGCTGGTCTGGCCGGGCTCGGCGCCCGCACCGCCTATGTCGGCAAAGTGAAGGATGACCAGTTGGGCACGATCTTTGCCCATGACATGCGCTCGCTCGGGGCAACCTTTGAAACCCCGATGGCGATGAAGGACCATCCGGAGGAAACCGCGCGCTCGATGATCCTGATCTCGCCGGACGGGGAACGCTCGATGAACACCTATCTGGGTGTGTCGGCTTCGCTCGCCGTCGGCGATATCGACCCCGCCATGATGCACGAAACCGAATGGCTGTATATGGAAGGGTATCTCTATGACAAACCCGCCAGCCAGCACGCATTCGACAAGGCCGCGCAGCTGGTGAAAGCGGCGGGGGGCAAGACCTCCATCACCCTGTCCGACCCTTTCTGCGTTGAACGTCATCGCGAGGCTTTCTTGTCCCTGATCCGCAACCATATCGACCTCGTTTTCGCCAATGAAGACGAGCTGAAAGCGATGTATCAGACTGACGATCTGTCCGAAGCCCTGACCATCGCCAGCGGCGACGCCGAAATGGTTGCCTGCACAGTCGGCGCACGCGGTGCCTATATCGTGCAAAATGGCGAGGAATTTCACGCCCCCGCCACCGATGCCCATGTGGAGGACCTGACCGGTGCGGGTGACCTGTTCGCCGCCGGGGTGCTCTATGGTCTGGCGAATGATCGCGACCTTCTGACCTGCGGCCGCATGGGCTGTGTCGCGGCGGGCGAGGTTATCTCTCACGTTGGTGCGCGCCCCGACAGCGACCTGCTGGCCCTGTTCCGCGCCGAAGGCCTGGTGTGACCCGCGAGGAGTTCGATAGATTCTGCGCGTCGCTGCCTGCGACGACACACGTGATCCAGTGGGGCAACGCGTCGGTCTGGAAAGTCGGCGGCAAGATCTTTGCGATCTGTTCCGGCTGGGGAGAGGGCGAGGGGCCGAAATTCTCGTTCAAGGTGTCAGATATGGGATTCGAGGTCCTGACAGACATGCCCGGCATCATCCCGGCGCCCTATCTGGCGCGGGCGAAATGGGTGCAGTTGGAAACCCCGGACGCCATGAGCGACGAGGAGTTCCGCAAGCATATCGTCGCGGCGCACGAAATTATTGCGGGGAAGCTGACGAAGGCGAAGCGGGCGGAGCTGGGGGTGGGGTGAGAAAACTTGCAACCAAGTAACGAGTTTTCAACAGAATGCGAAAAAATTTTTGTTTGAACACGAAATGTGGCTATGTTGATAAAAGATTACTAAATTAGAAAAAATGACAGAGAACACTAGAGAAAATATAAATTCAGAGATTTTGGTTTGGGCAAGGCTTGCCGCTGGTTTTTCTGAGGAAGAAGCTGCACAAAAGCTTGGTTTGCGAGATACCGTTAAGCAAACCGGCATTGAAAAACTGAAGCTATTAGAAACGGGTCAGAAGTTACCTACAAGGAATCAACTGGCAAAAATAGCAAATGCCTATAACAGGCCGCTGCTTACATTCTATTTGAATAGCCCTCCTGCCGAAGGCCGAAAGGGTGAAGATTTTCGTCAATCAACCTCTCATATTTCTAGAAGGGAGAATGCACTGTTGGATGTTCTGCGTCGAAATGTACGCGCTCGACAGGAGATGGTTAAAAGCATTCTCGAAGAAGACGATGAACCGGTAATCCACCGATATATAAACTCTGTAAAAATGTCAGATGGCGTGCAAAGCGTTGTGGATTCAATCGCAAATACATTGGAATTTGACCATACCGATCTCATACTTCGGCATGGTGACGCGGCTTCTTTGTTTCGAACTTTGCGTACTAAAGTGGAGCAGTCGGGAATCTTTGTATTAATTATGGGCGATCTAGGTTCGTGGCACTCATCAATTAGCTCTGAAGTGTTTCGCGGTTTCGCTATATCGGATCAAGTAGCACCTTTTGTAGTAATCAATTCAAATGATGCGACTTCGGCTCGTTCATTCACCTTAATTCATGAATTAGCACATTTATGGTTGGGACAAAGTGGGGTGAGCGGAGATCCATCTACCGATAGACCTAGAAACGATCATGCGAGAGTAGAACAGTTCTGCAATGATGTTGCAGGTGAATTTCTACTACCTGATGATTTGTTTTGGAAAGGGGTGAATAGATTTTCTCCAACGGATTTAGAATCTGCTGATGATGCCATCGCACAAATCGCAAAGAACTGGTCTGTTAGTGAACCGATGGTTGCTTACAGGCTTCAACGAAGAAATGAGATAACACGGGAAGTCTATCAAACCTTGTTCGGGCTATACCTTTCCCGCTGGACAGCAGCGAAAGCGAAGGCAAAGGCAGAACAAAACGGTGATATTCAGCTTCCAAATATAGTAATGAAGCGTTTTCGGCTTGGTTCGGGTTTACTGGATTTTGTCCACAGAACGGTTCGAGAAAACAATATGACCTACACGAAGGCTGCCAAAGTGCTTGGAACTAAACCAAGTGCTGTAGAACCTTTGTTAAAGAAATTTGAAAGTAAAAATAATTCATTCCATTCGGCTTCAGAGGGGTAATTTTGATCTATTTATTTGATGCAAACACTTTGATCCAAGCCAAGAATGAGTACTATCCACTTGATGATATACCCCAATTTTGGGATTGGTTGGTTAATATGGGAGAGAACGAAAGCATCAAAGTCACTGAGGATATTTTCGATGAAATTACTTCTTATTCAGATGAACTATGCGATTGGATAAAAGAAGATCACGTTAGGTCTGCGTTATTATTGAGCGAGCCAGTTGATCCGGTACATGTGAACTACGTGATGGAACACGGATACCAATCAAACGATCCACTATTTACCGAGACCGATATCGAAAAAATAGGAAGAGATGCCTTTCTCGTAGCAAGTGCAAGGGCAGATGATCAAAGAGTAATTGTTACAAAAGAGGTCTCAAAACCAAGCAAAGTGCGAGGGAACAGGCATTTGCCGGATGTTTGCAATGAAGTTGGTGTTAAATGGACACGTGACTTTGAAGTATATCGTGCTCTGGGATTTAGTTTGGCAGGATATACTCGAAGTTAATTAAACTCCTTTGTTCGAACTTAATTCAGACACCTGTTCGGCTGATATAGGTGCCCCCTTACCAAACCATCTCCCCACTATTACTCGAAAACGTCCCTTTCGGGACCTCCGCCCCCAACAACGCCATCCGCACCGCCTCAAACATCCGCACTCAACTAAAAACCCCGACCCCATAAGAGCCAAAAAGGTGTCGCCCGTTCACCACGGCCGACACCCATTTTCCGTTAGGCTAACCTCAGAAGAAACCGAGCTTGTTCGGGTTATAGCTGACCAGCATATTCTTGGTTTGCTGATAGTGGTCGAGCATCATCTTGTGCGTTTCGCGACCGATGCCAGACTGTTTATACCCACCGAACGCGGCATGGGCCGGATAGGCGTGGTAGTTGTTTACCCAGACCCGACCAGCCTCGATATCGCGACCGAACCGATAGGCTCGGGTGCCGTCGCGGGTCCAGACACCAGCGCCAAGGCCGTACATCGTGTCATTGGCAATCGCCAGCGCTTCGGCTTCGTCCTTAAACGTGGTCACGGAAACCACGGGGCCAAAGATTTCCTCTTGGAAGACACGCATCTTGTTGTGCCCCTTCAGGATCGTTGGCTGGATATAGAAGCCATTGGCAAGATCGCCGTTAAACTTGGCTTCGGCCCCGCCGGTCAGCACCTCGGCACCTTCTTCGACGCCGATGGTCAGGTAGGATTTGATCTTGTCCTGCTGTTCCTGACTGGCCTGCGCGCCGACCATTGTGTTCATGTCCCGCGGATCGCCCTGCACGATGGCCTCGACACGGGCAATACAGCGTTTGATGAACTCCTCGTAGATGTCCTCCTGGATCAGCGCGCGGCTGGGGCAGGTGCAAACCTCACCCTGATTGAAGGCGAAGAGCACGAAACCCTCGATAGCTTTATCGAGGAAGGCGTCATCCTCGGCCATGACATCCGAGAAGAAGATGTTGGGGCTCTTGCCGCCCAGCTCCAGCGTCACAGGGATCAGGTTCTTGGTGGCCGCCTTCATGATGATCCGGCCGGTCTCGGTTGAACCGGTAAAGGCGATCTTGGCGATCCGGTTGCTTTCGGCCAGCGGTCCGCCAACCTCTGGACCCATACCGTTGACGATGTTCAGCACACCATCGGGCAGCAGGTCTGCGATCACCTCCATCAAAACCATAATCGCCGCCGGAGTCTGCTCGGCGGGTTTCAGGATGACACAATTGCCAGCGGCCAGTGCCGGCGCCAGTTTCCAAGCAGCCATCAGAACGGAGAAGTTCCACGGAATGATCTGGCCAACAACGCCAAGCGGTTCGTAGAAATGGTAGGCAACGGTATCATTGTCGATCTCCGACATGCTGCCTTCTTGCGCCCGGAGCACGCCCGCGAAATACCGGAAGTGATCGACGCTGAGGGGAATATCAGTGGCGGTTGTCTCGCGGATCGGCTTGCCGTTGTCCCAGGTCTCGGCAGTTGCGATCAGGTCGAGGTTTTCCTCGATCCGGTCCGCAATCTTGAGCAGGATGTTCGAGCGTTCCGCAACAGAAGTCTTGCCCCAGGCGCCCTTGGCAGCGTGGGCGGCGTCAAGCGCCAGTTCCACGTCTTCGGCGGTCGATCGTGCCACTTCGCAAACCTTGGCACCGGTGATCGGGGTGATGTTGTCGAAATACTGGCCTTTCACTGGCGCGACGAATTTGCCGCCGATGAAATTGTCGTAACGGGATTTAAACGGCGAGACGGCTTCGCCCGCAACATTCGTTTGTACGTTCATGTGAGTTCCTCCAAATACCCCGGTCCTCCGCCGGGAATGGAAGAAAGATGCGGGGTGTATCTGGTGCTGTCACCGGGGGGTAAACAATCTCTGGCGGGCACCTGTCTCAATCCTGAGACAGGTCAGGTCAGGTTTCACCAATCCCGAGCCGTTTCATCCGCCGATAGAGCGTTGCACGTCCCACGCCAAGCGCCCGTGCAGCCTCTGATACGTTGCCGTCTGCCCGTGACAAAGCCCGAATCACGGCAGCGCGCTCGGCTTTTTCGAACCCCGTTGGGCCATCTTCGCGCCCGAAAATGTCCGAGGCCGGAACAGATCGGATCGGCCCTGACGCCCCTAAACCGAACGCAATACGCGCCCCACGCGTTGCACCGAGGATAAGGTCATCCTTGTCCACGGCCAGCAGCATCGCCGAGTCGGTATCATCATCGTCGGCTACGATGATCCGCGCTGTCGGGAATGCCGCGCGGAAATAATCCACTTCGATCTGACGCGCAGTGTGCGCCACTTGCGCTGCGATCAGCCGATTGATCGCCTCGGTCTGGTCGGCCCGTGCCGAGGAAACATCAACCGCGCCGATCAGTTCACCTTCTGGACCGAAGACAGGCGCGTCGATACAGCTCATGCCTGTGTTGCGGGCATGGAAATGCTGATCGCGATGAATGATAACGCGGCGCGTTTCGGCGATGCAGGTGCCGATGCCGTTTGTGCCTTCCGACCCTTCCGACCAGTCAGAACCGGGCGTCAGGCCCCAGGCTTCAAACGCCGACCGATCCCCTTCGGACGCCCGCAAATCCAGCACCACGCCTTCTTCATCCGTCAGCAGAACGCCACAGCCGGAACTGCCGACCAGTTGATACAGACTGTCAATTTTGGGGGTCGCAATGCGCCGGATAACTTCGGCTTTTTCGTAACGTTCAGACAATTCACGTTCTGTAATCCGCTGCACCCCTTCGCGTTGACCGGGGTCCAGTCCGTGATGATCGAGCGAGCGACGCCAAGACGCTGCCAACCGAGACCGCGCCGCCGCACTGGGGTGACCAGCGACCTCCACAACGCGTTCGACATGTCGTGAGTCCGACGTCAATCGAATGTTCCTCCCTGACGCGAAGATAGCAGCATATGGCGATTCTGTGAATGACGCTGACAAAACACAGAAAGACAACCGTGTTCGGCACGTCCTAGCAATTGTAAACCTGCTCAAAGGGTTATAACTCTGTCCCCGACCAATAGGTGGACGGATGAGCGACAGAAAAACCCATTTCGGGTTCCAGACAGTGGATGAGGATGCCAAGGCCGGGATGGTCCATGGTGTCTTCACCAATGTGGCGTCGAAATATGACGTGATGAATGACGCGATGAGCCTCGGCATTCACCGCATCTGGAAAGACGCGATGATGGATTGGCTGGCACCGCGCAAAGGGCAGCGGTTGCTGGATGTTGCGGGCGGCACCGGTGACATCGCCTTCCGCTTTCTGAAACGCGCGGGCGAGGCCCACGCCACCGTGTTCGACATGACCCAGCCGATGCTCGACGAAGGGCGCAAACGGGCCGAGGCGGCGCAGTTGCAGGACAGCCTTGACTGGGTGTGCGGCGATGCGATGGCCCTGCCGTTCGAGGATGACCAGTTCGACGTCTACACAATCAGTTTTGGCATCCGGAACGTGACGCGGATCGCTGACGCCCTGTCCGAAGCCTACCGCGTGTTGAAACCCGGTGGCCGTCTGATGGTGCTCGAATTTTCGGCGATACCGAACAAGGCGATGCAGTGGGCCTATGACCGCTATAGCTTCAATGTGATCCCGCCGCTTGGCAAACTGATCGTGAATGATAGCGACAGCTATCAGTATCTGGTCGAGTCCATCCGCCGTTTCCCGAAGCAGGAAATCTTTGCTGACATGATCCGCGAGGCAGGGTTTGACCGGGTCAAATACCGAAATCTGTCGATGGGCATCGCGGCGCTGCATTCCGGCTGGAAAATATGAGGGGTCCGCACAACATCTGGCGATTGATCCGCACCGGTGCGACCTTTGAACGCGCAGGCGCGATGAAACTGGCGCTGGAGGCTATGGAAGCCCCCGCCCCGGTTCGCGTGGCTGCCCGGATTGTTGGCTGGCCGCTGCAGTTTCTGGGACTAAAGGGCGATCCCTCGCAACCGCCGGTTCTGCGCGCGCTGACCGCGCTGGGTCCGGCCTACATCAAATTCGGGCAGTTGATGTCCACACGTCCCGACGTGGTCGGGGTGGAACTGGCGAATGACCTGCGGGTTTTGCAGGACGCCTTGCCACCTTTCCCTACGGATATCGCGATCGAAACGGTAGAGCGGGAGCTGGGCATCAAAGTCGATGACGTGTTTTCCAGTTTCTCCGAACCGGTCGCGGCGGCGTCCCTGGCGCAGGTGCACAAGGCGACACTGGCGGAGACCGGCCAACAAGTCGCCGTTAAGGTCCTGCGCCCCGGCATCGAACGCGCCTTTATGCGCGATGTCGATGCGTTCTATCTGGCGGCCAGCATTATCGAATTCCTTGCGCCTTTCTCCCGCCGCCTCCGCCCCCGCGCGGTGATCGAACATTTCGAAAGTGTCGCAGTCGCGGAACTGGACTTGCGGATGGAGGCATCTGCGGCCGACGAATACGCTGCCAATACGGCTGAGGACGCGGGTTTTAGCGTGCCCGCGCTCAACTGGGGGCTATCGGCGCGGCGTGTGATGACCACCGAATGGGCTGACGGAGTGCCGCTGGGGGACGTCGATGCTGTGATTGCCGCGGGCCACGACCCCAAGGAACTGGCCACCCGGCTGATGCAAACCTTCCTGCGTCATGCCCTGCGCGACGGGTTCTTCCATGGAGACATGCATCAGGGCAACCTGAAGGTTGCTGCCAACGGTGATCTGGTGGCGATGGATTTCGGCATAATGGGCCGTATCGACACCTATACCCGCCGCGTCTATGCCGAAATCCTTATGGGGTTCCAGCAGCGCGATTATCGCCGCGTCGCAGAGGTCCATTTCGAGGCAGGCTACGTCCCCGCCGACCAAGATGTCGAAGCCTTTGCGCAGGCGCTACGGTCGGTCGGCGAGCCGATCTTCGGACAGGACGCAAGCCACGTATCCATGGCCCGGGTGTTTGGTCAGCTATTCGATGTCACCGAAACCTTCGGCATGCAGACCCGGACCGAGCTGATCCTGCTGCAACGCACCATGGTTGTAGTCGAAGGGGTCACCCGCACCTTTAATCCCGAAATGAATATGTGGGACGCCTCCGCCCCGGTCATTGAGCGTTACATTCGCGACAACATCGGGCCGAAAGCAATGCTGCGGGATCTTTCCAAAACCCTGCAGGTTCTGTCCCGGTTCGGACCGCGCCTGCCGGAACTGGCGGAGCGGGCGCTGAAGAATGCTGCCGAGGACCCCGTCAACGAAACTCATTCCAATGGGTGGAAATGGGGTGTTGGCGGATTGATTGTCGGGGTTTTGGTGGCGCTGATACTGAGCTGATCACTCCACGATCACTTTCACATAATCGCCACGGCTCAATTCGTCATCGTCTTCCAAACCGTTCAGTGTGCGGAACCGTTCCTCGCGGTATTCGGCGAAGGGCATTTCGTCGGCGAGGGATTCAACATCATCCCGCCAGCCAACTTTGCGGATCTCGATCCGGTGCGGTTGCAACAGGTCGGCCTCCCATTCTTCGAGCGATTTGAACGTCTGCATCGCATCAAAAATCCCCTGTGTGACGTCATGCGCGTCGGGATGGCTCATGCCACTGATGCGGAACAGGTAATCGCCGCGGCGGATCACGGTTAAACGCAGCAGCATTTCACCCTGTCGGGTCTGGATCGTTGTCAGCGCGGTTGCGGCTTCCAGTCCGTTTATCTCTATCTCGTCCACATCCGGGCGCGGGTCGATCCGGGTTTGGCGGCCAACCTCTGGGATCCAACCGCGAAGAATATATTCCGACAGGCTCCCTGCGGGCGCCCGCCCACCCGTCAGAATCATGTTGGCCCCATCCGGGCCACGGGCAAAAACCCGTTGCGCTGAGTTTGTGATCACAAAATCTTCGGGCACCTGATAGGCGAACCGCATCACCGGGTGGAAGAACCCGCTTCGGCGCACGAATCCCTGCTCCGCAGAGTCCCCATAGATCATTCCGTCGATAATATCGAAATAGCGTTCCTGATTGCGCGGGCGGGTTTCATTGGTGCCGACCAGATCAGCCTCCCGCAGCGCACGCTCAACCCGTTCCGTATCCGCGGGATGTGTCGCGAAAAACGCAACAGCGTTAGGGTTATACTCGCGCCCCGCCAGTAGACTTTCCAGTTCGTGACTGGCGGCAAGGCTTTCCAGAAAATCCGCTTGCGCCTGCGGGTCATACCCGGCACGGGCCAGCAGCTCGATCCCCATCTTGTCGGCTTCGAATTCCTGCCCTTGCGTGAATTCGCCAAGGTACCCGAAGGTCGCCTCGATCCCCGACTTGATGGCGTCACCAAGACGGTCGTCGCCATCTGACAGCAACCCGCCGATCAATGCCCCCAGCAACCCTTCGCGCAGTGCGTCGCCACCGGCGTCATTGCGATCCTGAAGATGGTCTTCGACAATATGCGCGATCTCGTGAGACAGGACTGCAGCCAGTTCCGCCTCGTCATTGGCAAGCGCCAGCAAACCGCGCGTCACATAGACATATCCGCCGGGCAGCGCGAAGGCATTGACGATGGGCGAGTCCAGCACGGTGAACGTCCAGGGATCGTTCGCCTGTTCGGTCAGCGCCGCCAACTCCTGCCCCAGATCGGTAACATAGCCTGTGACGACATCATCGGCGACCTCGCCCCCGAATTTCTCCAACACCAGCGGGTGCTGTTCAGCGCCGAACGCGTTTTGCTGGTCTGTGCGCGGGTCCGCAAACGCGGGTCCGGCGAAACTGGCAGCGGCAAAGAGAATAACGGAGATACGTTTCAACATGGTGCGGCTCTTATAGTTACATCGTGACAGTATTTATTCACGCTAACAGAAATTACGACCTTTCCAAATCGCAACCGGCGGAGGGTTGCCACGTTGACCCGTCAAACCGCCGCCGCTAGAACGACGCCACGGCCCCGTAGCTCAGCTGGATAGAGCGACCCCCTCCTAAGGGGTAGGTCGGAGGTTCGAATCCTCCCGGGGTCACCAATCTGGCAGGGATTGCACAAATCCTGCGTTTCCCGGATAACGGTTCGACCCTAACGAACGGGCGATATGAGCCAGCTGACTGAAATTGATCTTGTCATTTTTGATTGCGACGGTGTCCTGATCGATAGCGAGCTGATCAGCGCGGACGTGTTGATCTCGCAGCTTCGGTCGGCGGGTGTCGATATCAGTCTTGATTATGTTCGCGAGAATTTTTTCGGACGCAGCTTCCCGACGGTGGCCAACACCATTAGGGCGGATTTCAAGAAAGAGCTGCCTCAGGATTTTGAGCTCAGCTACCGTCAGGCCCTGTTGCAGCGATTTGAAACGGAGCTGACAGCGACCAAGGGGATCGAACGGGTATTGGGCAATTTGACCTGCCGGAAATGTGTCGCAACCAGTTCCAGCCCCGAACGTGTCAAACGCTCACTCGCAATCACGCAGCTTGACAGGCATTTCCAAGATGATGTCTTTACAGCTTCGCAAGTGGCCAACGGCAAACCCGAACCTGATCTGTTTTTGTTTGCGGCATCATCGATGGGTTTCAGCCCGTCACGAACATTGGTAATCGAGGATAGTGCGCCTGGACTGGAGGCGGGTTACAAAGCAGGGATGGTGGTTGGATATTATTCTGGTGGCGCTCATCTGCAGGGTGTCGATCCAAAGGAGTCATCATGTGACCTGAGTATCAGAACCTGGTCGGATTTTCCCGAGCACCTGCTACAAACGTAAAGGACGGTTGAGTGAACCACGGACGATTTACTGCCGAAGCGACCCGCCTGGATGACGCTGCGCGTGCCGGGTGGCTATATTATGTTGCCGGAAATACGCAGGATGAAATTGCCCGAAAGCTCGGCGTCAGCCGTCAGTCGGTACAGCGTCTCGTGTCGCTGGCAGTGTCGGAAAGATTGGTCAAGGTTCGTATAGATCACCCTATCGGGCGCTGTATGGACCTCGCCCGCGCATTGCGGGAAAGATATGATCTGCCATATGCGGAGGTGGTGCCATCGGACCCTGATCATCCTGACCTGCTGACAGGTGTGGCCATTGTCGCCGCGGAAGAACTGGAAAGAGTTCTGAAAGAACCGACCGAAAAGATTATCGCACTGGGAACCGGGCGGGCGCTGAAGGCTTGTGTGGAACAGGTTTCGCGGATGTCCTGTCCACAGCACAAGATTGTGTCCCTGTTGGGCAACATGATGTCCGATGGGTCGGCAACCCCCTACAATGCGACGATCCGGATGGCGGATCGGGTGGGGGCGATGCAGTTCCCCTATCCGTTGCCGGTTTTGGCCAGCGACAAGGAAGAGCTGACAACGCTTCATATGCAGGAAGCGGTGCGCAATACGATTGATCTGTGCAAGCGGGCGGACCTGACACTGGTCGGGATCGGTAACATGGATGCAACGGCACCACTGGTCGTGGATGGTTTCGTCGAAGATGACGAACTGCCCGAACTGCTGGCGTTAGGGGCTGCCGGGGAAATCACCAGCTGGATTTATGACAGCGAAGGGAATCTGTTGGATTGCGCATACAACCGCAGGGTAGCGAGCGCACCGCTTGACTCCAACCCCAACAGGAAGGTGATTGCGGTCGCTGTCGGACCAGCCAAAGTGAAAGCGATTCACGCTGCCCTGACCGGACGTCTGGTGAATGGAATAATCACGAGCGAAGCGACCGCGGAAGCGTTGCTAAACGGTTAGAGATCCCACAAGTATCAGAAAAATAACAATAAAGCAGGGCGCTTCGGCGCCTTTTTTGTTGCCTATTGACAGACTCGCAAAGCTGAGTGAATATTTGCCCATAACAATAGCAATTGCCCATAAGGGCGATAGGGAGGAAAATATGAATAAGATTGTGCACACCCTCTTGGGTGCGTCGGCCCTTTGCACCATCGCTGGTGCGGCTCTGGCCGAGTCTCATGCAACAACCCTGACGATAGCGACCGTGAACAACGGCGACATGATCCGTATGCAGGGCCTGACCGATGATTTCACCGAGAAAACCGGCATCATGGTCGAGTGGGTGACACTTGAAGAGAACGTTCTGCGTCAGCGCGTGACGACTGATATTTCCACCAAAGGTGGGGCGTTCGACATCATGACCATCGGCATGTATGAAACCCCGATCTGGGGCGCAAACGGCTGGCTGGTTCCGCTGGATGACCTGTCCGAAGAATATGACGTTGATGACATTCTGCCAGCGATGGCAGGTGGGCTTTCCTATGACGGCACGCTTTATGCAGCACCGTTCTACGGCGAAAGCTCGATGATCATGTATCGGACTGACCTGATGGAAGCCGCTGGTCTTGAAATGCCGGATGCGCCGACTTGGCAATTTATCCGCGAAGCTGCGGCGGCGATGACGGATCGCGACAACGAAATCAACGGTATTTGCCTGCGCGGCAAAGCCGGTTGGGGTGAAGGCGGCGCGTTTATCACCGCTATGTCCAACTCCTTCGGCGCACGTTGGTTTGATGAAGACTGGAACGCCCAGTTCGATACGCAGCCTTGGAAAGACACGCTGGAATTCTACGTCGGCATGATGAATGAATCCGGTCCGGCTGGTTATGCGACCAACGGTTTCAACGAAAACCTGTCGCTATTCCAGCAGGGTAAATGCGGTATGTGGATCGACGCAACGGTTGCGGCATCCTTTGTGACCAACCCGACCGACTCCACGGTTGCTGACAGTGTTGGCTTCGCCTTGGCACCGGATACCGGTCTGGGCAAACGCTCCAACTGGTTGTGGGCTTGGGCGCTGGCAATTCCTGCCGGCTCGCAGAAAGTCGATGAAGCCAAGCAGTTCATCGAATGGGCCACATCCAAAAGTTATATCGAGCTGGTTGCCGAAAACGAAGGCTGGGCAAACGTTCCGCCGGGTGCACGCACCTCGCTTTACGAGAACCCGAACTACCAGGCGGTTCCATTCGCACAGATGACGTTGGATTCGATCCTGTCGGCTGATCCGAACAACCCAACGGTTGATCCGGTGCCTTATGTAGGCGTTCAGTTTGCCGCTATCCCGGAATTTGCAGGTATCGCTACCGAAGTGAGCCAGGAATTCTCGGCGGTCTATGCTGGTCAGCAGACAATCGACGAAGCGCTGGCGAAGGCGCAAGACCTCACCAATGACGCGATGGAAGCCGCAGGCTACCGTTAAGTCACTCCCTGACCGGAGGGCGGTCTCCGCCGCCCTCCGGCACTTATCCGTTCGCGTTGCTTCAGTAACAGTTCGACCGACGATCTGATCGTCACAGAGGAGGTGCGTCCCCATGGCTACACAACATTCCCGCTCCGCAGCCCGGCTCATGATGGCCCCCGCTGTGATCCTGCTTTTGGGTTGGATGCTCGTTCCCCTGACAATGACCTTATATTTTTCTTTCCGGAAATACCTGCCACTGCGTGGCGGTGATCTGGGATGGGCCGGTTTCGAAAATTATTCCCGCTTCATAACGTCCAGTTCTTTCTGGCCCAGCGTGATGACAACGCTGATCATCGTGGGCGGGGTTCTGATCATTACGGTTGTGCTGGGGATCCTTCTGGCGATCCTGCTGGATCAGCCAATGTGGGGACAGGGGGTCGTTCGGATCCTCGTCATCGCACCGTTCTTCGTTATGCCTACCGTTTCCGCGCTGGTCTGGAAGAACCTGTTCATGGACCCGACCAACGGATTCCTTGCACATGTCTGGAAGGCGTTCGGGGCCACACCAGTTGAATGGCTCAGTCAGCAATCCCTGCAATCTATCGTCATGATCGTTAGTTGGCAGTGGTTGCCCTTTGCCACCCTAATCCTGCTAACGGCCATCCAGTCGCTGGACAGCGAACAGCTGGAAGCCGCGGAAATGGATGGCGCTTCAGTCTTCTCGCGCTTCTTCCACATTGTGCTGCCGCACCTTGCCCGCGCGATCACCATTGTCATCCTGATCCAGACGATCTTCCTTCTGTCGATCTTTGCCGAGATTTTCGTCACCACCGGGGGTGCGTTCGGGACCAAAACCCTGACCTACCTGATATATCAGCGTGTGCTCGAAAGCCAGAATGTGGGCCTCGGGTCTGCCGGGGGTGTCTACGCAATCATACTTGCCAATATCGTTGCCATCTTCCTGATGCGCATCGTCGGCAAGAATCTGGACACGTGAGGGGGAACTGACATGGCACGTGCCGTTACAAATCAACGCAAAACGATCAACACCATCATAGCCTGGGCAATCGGTCTGCTGATCTTCTTCCCGATCCTCTGGATTATCATCCTGTCCTTCAAGGCTGAAGGCGATGCCATCAAAACGCCCATCGAAGTCCTGACATCTTCATGGACATTCGAAAATTATGGCGTGGTGCAGGAGCGGTCGAACTACTCCAAGCACTTTATGAACTCGGTCATCATCGCGTTCGGATCGACCATACTGGGCTTGATCATCGCGATCCCGGCAGCCTGGTCGATGGCGTTTGTTCCCTCCAAACGCACCAAGGACATTCTGATGTGGATGCTGTCCACCAAAATGCTGCCGGCGGTTGGCGTGCTCTATCCGATTTACCTGTTGTTCATTCGGATGGGCCTTCTCGACAGCCGTATAGGTCTGGTGATTGTGCTTATGCTGATCAACCTGCCGATCATCGTCTGGATGCTCTATACTTATTTCAAGGAAATCCCCGGCGAGATTCTGGAGGCCTCCCGTATGGACGGGGCGAGCCTGCGCGAGGAAATCCTGTTCGTGCTGACACCCATGGCGATCCCCGGAATGGCATCAACCGTGTTGTTGAATGTGATCCTCGCCTGGAACGAGGCCTTCTGGACCCTTAACCTGACCGCCGCCAACGCAGCGCCGTTAACGGCCTTCATCGCCAGCTATTCCAGCCCCGAAGGGCTATTCTACGCAAAACTCAGTGCGGCTTCCACGATGGCAATCGCGCCGATCCTGATCATGGGCTGGTTCAGCCAGAAACAACTTGTCCGCGGCCTGACCTTCGGCGCAGTGAAATAAGGAACGAGAACATGGGACGTATTACACTAGACAAAGTGACCAAAAGCTTCGGCGAAGTCGAAGTTATCCCGCCGCTAGATCTGACCATCGAGGATGGAGAGTTCGTCGTGTTCGTCGGTCCGTCCGGGTGCGGTAAGTCCACTCTCCTCCGTCTGATTGCCGGACTAGAGGACGTGACCGGCGGACAAATCCGCATCGACGGTAAAGACGCCACTGCCACCCCGCCAGCGAAACGCGGGTTGGCAATGGTGTTCCAGTCTTATGCGCTTTACCCGCATATGACGGTGCGCAAAAACATCGCCTTTCCGTTAAGGATGGCAAAGCTCGACGCGGCGGAACAGGAACGCCGTGTTGCCTCGGCAGCCTCGGTTCTGAACCTGACCGATTATCTGGATCGTCGCCCCGGACAGTTGTCGGGCGGACAGCGTCAGCGTGTTGCGATTGGCCGTGCGATTGTCCGTGAACCGGCGGCATTCCTGTTTGACGAACCCTTGTCAAACCTCGACGCGGCGCTGCGCGTGAATATGCGGCTGGAGATTTCCGAACTGCATAACAGCCTGAAAACCACGATGATCTACGTGACTCACGATCAGGTCGAAGCCATGACCATGGCGGACAAGATCGTGGTATTGCATGCCGGGGTGATCGAACAGGTAGGCTCGCCGCTGGAACTCTATCACAACCCGCGCAACAAATTTGTTGCCGGATTTATCGGCTCGCCGAAAATGAACTTCCTCGAAGGGGCCGAAGCTGCGAAACACAATGCCCACACGATTGGTATCCGTCCTGAACATATCGCTGTGTCCCCGGACAGCGGCGAATGGAAAGGCACCGTGGGTGTTGCGGAACATCTTGGCTCCGACACATTTTTCCATGTGCATATGGAGGGTAATCCCGAACCTATGACCATTCGCGCCGAAGGGGATGTCAGCCTGAAGCACGGGGATGATGTGTTCCTAACCCCTGATCAGGCACGTATACATCGTTTTGACGAGGCCGGACTGCGTATCGGATAACGGAATGCCAATTGAACTTTCGGAATCAAATCTTGGCAACTTGTCGAAATCGGTTGCCGGCCCGGGATATGATCGTGCCGCGCTGAGTGCAGGCATTCTGCATGTCGGCGTAGGCAATTTTCACCGCGCGCATATGGGCGTGTATCTGAACAGGCTGTTCGCCATGGGCGAGAGCCTGGATTGGGCCATTGTCGGCGCGGGTGTCCGCCCCGGCGATGCGGTGATGCGTGAAAAGCTGGAGGCGCAGGATTGGCTGACAACTGTGGTGGAGCTGGACCCGGAAGGTCTTTCTGCCAGCATTACCGGCGGGATGATTGAATATGTGCCAATTGATCCCGAAACGACCATCGCCAGGATGAGCGCCCCGGATATCCGCATCCTGTCCCTGACAATTACCGAGGGCGGTTATTACATGGACGCCCGTGGCGGATTTGACACCAATCATCCGGATATTCTGGCTGATGTTGCGCACCCCGCTGACCCGAAAACGGTTTTCGGCATGATCCTGAGGGCCCTGAAAAACCGGCAAAACGCGGGGATCCCCCCCTTCACCATTCTGTCCTGTGACAATCTGCCGGAAAACGGCGATGTCACGCGGCGCACGGTGACCGGCCTCGCCAGACTGTCGGATCCCGATTTTGCCGACTGGATTGATGCCAATGTTGCCTTTCCGAATTCGATGGTGGATTGCATCACGCCGGCGACCTCTGACCGCGAAAGAGACATCGTGCGGGACCAGTTCGGCATCATTGATACCGCCCCGGTCGTATGCGAGCCCTTCCGCCAATGGGTGATGGAGGATCACTTCCCAACCGGACGTCCGGCATTGGAAAAGGTTGGGGTCGAATTTGTCGAAGATGTTGCGCCCTACGAAACGATGAAGTTGCGAATCCTCAATGCCGGTCATGCCGCGATTGCCTATCCCAGTGCGCTCCTCGGGCATCATTTTGTTCATGACGCGATGGCGGACCCGCTGATCGCGGGTTGGCTCGACACACTTGTTACGCGGCAGGTGATCCCAGTCCTTAGCCCTATTCCCGGTGTGGATTATCACGCCTACCTGCATCAGGCGGCCGTGCGGTTTGCCAATCCGCGCGTGGGCGATACGATCCCGCGCCTCTGTCAGGATGGGTCCAACCGCCAGCCGAAATTCATTCTGCCAACCCTGCGTGATGCGCTGGCGGCGGGCAAACCGCTCGACGGGCTGGCGCTGGAGGTCGCGCTCTGGTGTCGCTATTGCTCCGGCACCGACGAGGCCGGGAACGACATCCCACCGAATGATGAACAGGTTACGGAGCTTAAGGCCAAGGCGCTGGATGCGCGTGACCGACCCGCGGCATTTCTGGAAATACCCGGGATATTTGGCGATCTTGCCGACAGCCCAGCCTTCGTCAGCGCGTTTTCGAGACAGCTCGACCTGCTCTGGGCCGAAGGCACGCGAGAGCGGTTACAGAACTGGATCGACGCGCAAGACTAGATGCTCCGGCACCTCCGTGATATCCGAAGGGGTAGGAGGGCACATGTCATCACCCGATTTTCAGTTTGAAACCCTCGCACCCGATCCCGTTTGCGGTATCGACGAAGCCGGGCGTGGTCCCTGGGCCGGACCGGTTGTGGCCGCTGCCGTGGTGTTGGCTCCAAATAGCATTCCGCATGGCCTCAATGATTCCAAAAAGCTGACTGCCAAACGGCGGGAGGCACTGTTTGATCAGATCCGGGAAACCGCACAGGTCGGTGTCGGCATCACCGACGTGGCGGAGATTGACCAGATCAACATCCTGCAGGCGACCTACCTCGCGATGCGACGCGCCATCTCCGACCTCCCTGTCACTCCGGCCCATGCCCTGATTGACGGTAATCGTCTGCCACCCGATCTGCCCTGTCCGGCGGAGGCCATCGTCAAAGGCGACAGCCGATCCCTGTCGATCGCCGCCGCCTCGATCATCGCCAAGGTCACACGTGACCGGATAATGGTGGCATTATCGCAACAGTTTCCGGGTTACGGGTGGGAGAGGAACGCCGGTTACGGCGTAAAGGCCCATTCCGACGCCCTGAAACGCCTTGGGGTGACCCCACACCATAGAGTCTCCTTCAAACCGATCCACAAGATATTGTGTGAAGAAAATTAATTAAGCCTTTGATTCAAAAAGAAATTGACGGCGAATCACAAATGACTCATCTTGCCCTCAGAGACATAAAAAACGTCCGAGGCAGAAAATATGGTAACGAACAAAACGACCAGCGCGAATGCCGCGCTGCCGCTCGATACGATTATAGCTGGTGATTGCGTAGAGGTGATGAACAACCTTCCCGAAGGCTCGGTTGATCTGATTTTCGCCGATCCCCCCTATAATCTGCAGCTGAAAAACAACCTGCACCGCCCGGACAATTCCAAAGTGGACGCAGTCGATGATGACTGGGACCAGTTTTCCAGCTTCGCCGCCTACGACGAATTTTCCCGCGCCTGGCTGAAAGCCGCCCGCCGTATTCTGAAGCCGAATGGCGCCATCTGGGTCATCGGGTCTTACCACAACATTTTCCGCGTCGGCACTGCGCTGCAAGACGCCGGGTTCTGGGTTCTGAACGATGTTGTCTGGCGCAAATCCAACCCGATGCCGAATTTCCGCGGCAAACGATTCACCAACGCCCATGAAACGATGATCTGGGCCGGAAAGTCCGACGCATCGAAATACACCTTTAATTACGAGGCCCTCAAGGAACTGAATGACGGCGTGCAAATGCGCTCCGACTGGGTTCTGCCGCTCTGCACCGGCAACGAGCGCCTGAAAGACGACAAGGGCGACAAAGCTCACCCGACACAAAAGCCTGAAAGCCTGCTCCACCGCGTTTTGGTCGCCAGTTCCAAACCCGGTGACGTTATCCTTGATCCATTCTTTGGCACCGGCACCACGGGTGCCGTGGCCAAAAAACTGGGTCGGCATTTCATCGGCATCGAACGTGAAGAAGCCTATCGCAAAGTTGCCACGAAACGCATCGAAAACACCCGCCGGTTCGACCGCGCCTCGCTCGAGGTCACGCAGTCCAAACGGGCGGAGCCGCGCGTCCCCTTCGGCCAACTGGTCGAGCGCGGCATGTTAAACCCGGGCGAGGAGCTGGTCTCCTTCAACGGTCGCCACCGCGCGAAAATCCGCGCCGATGGTACGTTGATTGCGCATGATCAGCGCGGCTCGATCCACCAGGTCGGTGCGGCGCTCGAAGGCGCCCCCAGCTGCAATGGCTGGACCTACTGGAATTTCAAACGCGACGGCAAGCGGGTCCCGATCGACCTGCTGCGTCAACAGATTCGTGCTGAAATGCACGAGCGGTAGACTGTTTACCGTCGGGTGTCCGCGAGGCCACCCACCCCTCGTACCCCCCGTCCCTTGTGGCGGGGGTTTTTTTTGATCGCTTGCGTGGGGACATGGTGCTGCTACATTTGTTGCCGGAGGGACCTTTGACCAAGCATCGCATCTATACCATGCCTTTCGCATCCGTTTACCCGGCCTATATCAACAAGGTCGAACGAAAGGGGCGGACGAAGGCCGAGCTGGATCAGATTATTGAGTGGCTGACCGGCTATGACGCCGACGGGTTGGTGGCGGTGTTAGAGGACAAGACCGATTTTGAAAGTTTCTTTGCAGATGCCCCGGCCATGAACCCGACCCGCGCCGAAATCAAAGGCGTGATCTGCGGCGTGAGGATCGAGGAGATCGAAGAGGATACCATGCGCGAAATCCGCTACCTCGACAAACTGGTGGATGAGCTGGCGAAGGGAAGGCCGATGGAGAAGATTTTGAGGGTGGGTTAATGGATGAACTCGCACAATTCATCGCGAAATGGACCCCGGCGCAGCACATCATATAATCAAACGCCAGAAGAATATGGCGCTCATGATGAACCCGACGCCAGCGATAATCAGGCGAACGGTGGAGCGGGGCAGGGCCCGCGATATGGGTGCGCCAGCGTAACCACCCAGCGTCGCGGCGATCATCATGATCAGGGAATAATGCCACTCGACCAAACCGCCGACCGCGAAGACGATGACCGAAATGACGGTCAGGACAAACGACAGACCGGTTTTCAGGCCGTTCATTTCGTGGATATTCGTCATGCCCCACAGCGCAAACAGCGCCAGCATGATGATCCCTAGTCCGCCGCTGAAATAACCGCCGTAAATGCAGACGAGCAGCAGCCCAACCGTGCCATAGGGCGTGACCGAACGGCTTTTGGCCGCCGCCCAAGCCCGAATGCGATCCCCGAACAGGAAAGCGAGTGTTGCGGCCAGCAACAGAAACGGCACGATGACCGAAAACACATCATTCGATGACACCAGCAACAATAGCGAGCCGATCAGACTGCCGATCAGGGTGATAATGATCAGCCGGATCAATTGCTTACGATCAAACCGTGTCAGTTCATCGCGAAACCCAGCCGCCCCTGCCAGATACCCCGGAAACACCGCGACCGCGCTGGTCGCGTTGGCGATGACGGGGGGCAATCCGATGAAAACCAGCGCGGGGAAGGTGATAAACGTGCCTCCACCAGCGATCGTATTCAGAACTCCAGCACAAAACGCCGCCGCAAGGATGAGTACATAGTCCATAAATCGCTTTCAGATGGGTAATGGTCCGTGCCTGCATAGCGGCTGGAATGATTTTCGACTATTGAAATTGACCTACCCCGGTGAAAAATGATCATGTGCGCCCAACCAACAGGAGAATTTCCATGTCCACGACCTATGAACAAACTCTCGCCGATCTTGGTATCACCTTGCCGGACGCCCCGGCCCCGGCGGCGAATTACGTGCCGTATGTGCAGACGGGGAACCTCGTTTATATCTCCGGTCAGATTTCGTCCGGTCCTGACGGCTTGATCCTTGGAAAGCTGGGCGATGATATGTCGGTCGAGGACGGCCAAGGCGCGGCGGCGATGTGTGCGGTTAACCTGATCGCCCAATTGCGAAGCGCCTGTGGCGGGGACCTGAACAAGCTGAAACGGGTGGTGAAGCTGAACGGGTTTGTGAATTCCACACAGGATTTCACTGATCATCCGAAGGTGGTGAATGGCGCGTCCGATCTGATGGTTGCGGTTTTTGGAGACAAGGGCAAACATGCCCGCGCGGCGGTGGGCTGTTCATCCCTGCCGCTGGGCGTCGCAGTCGAGGTTGAGGGCATATTCGAAATTGCCTGACCTTCCGCGTGATTTCCTGAGCCGTCCGATTGCCCATCGGGGGTATCATGATGCGGGCACGGGGGTGATTGAAAATTCCCGTGCGGCGTTCGATGCCGCGATTGCGCAAGGCTTCGGGATCGAAATGGACCTGCAACTGTCGCGCGATGGCGAGGCGATGGTCTTTCACGATTACGGCCTCTCGCGATTGACGGAGCAGGAGGGGGCAGTGCAGATGTATGATGCCGTCGATCTTCAGCGCCTTACGTTGCGCGGGACGGATGAAACGGTGCCCAGCTTCGCCGAAATTCTGACACTGGTTAACGGGCGGGTGCCATTGCTGGTGGAACTGAAGGATCAGGACGGCGCGCTTGGTCCCAATATCGGGCGTCTGGAGCGGCGTGTCGCCGAGCTTCTGGCGGACTATCATGGTGAGGTCGCCCTGATGTCCTTCAACCCGCATTCGATGATCGAAATGCGGCGACTAGCGCCGGAGACGATCCGTGGCCTGACGACAGAAAATTTCATCCAGACAACCCATTTGATCCCAACGCCGCGCAAAAAGGAACTGACCGAAATCCCGCATTACGCCGTTGCTGATGCCTGTTTCATCTCGCATGATTGGCAGGATCTCGACAGCGATCCGGTGAAAAACATCCGCGCGCAGGGTGGCCACGTATTATGCTGGACGATAAAAAGCGCGGAGGACGAGGCTACTGCCCGAAAACTTGCGGACAACGTGACGTTCGAAGGCTATAACCCCGACGCAAGCGCCTAAGCCAGCGAGGAAATATGACCGATACCGGCCATCTGCCAGCAGACCACCCAACCGTAAAACCCCGCAAGATCGGGGTTCTGATTGCCAATCTGGGCACACCCGACGGCACGGATTACAAGAGCATGCGCCGCTATCTGAATGAATTCCTGTCGGACCGGCGGGTCATCGATTATCCGGCCTGGAAATGGCAGCCGATCTTGCAGGGGATCATTCTGACGGTGCGGCCGAACAAGTCCGGCGCCGCCTATAAATCCATCTGGAACAATGAGTTAGACGAAGGCCCGCTGCTGACCATCACCCGCAATCAGACCGAGAAAATCAAGGCAGGGCTGGCGGAGCTCGGCGATCAGATCGTCGTGGATTTCTGTATGCGCTACGGCAATCCCTCGACCGATGCGGCGATCCGCCGGTTGCAGGATCAGGGCTGCGACCGCATCCTGTTCTTCCCGCTCTATCCGCAATATGCCGCGCCAACGACCGCGACGGCCAACGACCACGCCTTCCGCACATTGATGAAAATGAACTGGCAGCCCGCTTTTCGCACCGTGCCGCATTATTTCGAAGATGACGCCTATCTCGACGCGCTCGCCAATTCGGTGCGCGAGGCTTATGACACCATGGATCAGAAGCCGGATCACCTCGTCTGTTCTTACCATGGTGTGCCGCTGCGCTATCTGATGGAAGGCGACCCCTACCATTGCCAGTGCCAGAAAACCACGCGGTTGCTGAGTGAACGGCTGGGATGGGGCGCGGATCACCTGATCACCACCTTCCAGTCCAAATTCGGGCCCGAGGAATGGGTTGGTCCGGCAACGGTCGATCACGTCGCCGAACTGGCGCAGCGTGGCAAGAAAAACATTGCCGTCATCGCGCCTGCGTTTTCCGCCGACTGTCTGGAGACGCTGGAGGAGATCAACGAAGAAATCCGCGAAAGTTTCGAACATGCGGGGGGCGAGACATTTACCTACATCCCCTGCCTCAATGACCGTGACGATCATATCGCGGCATTGCTCGGGATCATCCGTAATGAACTGAAAGGCTGGATATGAAATATCTGCTGGGACTGATTGCCATCATCGTTGCCGCCTACTTCTTTCCGCAGATTTACGAGGAGGCCGGGAATAGCTGTCAGGCGCTGGAGAAAAAGGCGCTGCGCCTCAACACCGACGGAGCCACAGCTGGGTCCGCTTTGGGTGGATTGGCGCTGTCATTGACCAATGGCGAACTGGGCCGGGATATGGCCGCGGATGAATATCCGAACGTCCCGCAGCCGCTGGCTTGCGTGATGACTTATTATAATTTCCCCGAAGACTGGCGGCCTTAGGTCGCCAGCAACCGCGCGTTCAGTTGGCTGATATCCCCACGCGCTGCGGCCAGCATCGCGCCGATTTCTTCGCGCTCAGACGCGAGCAGGGAAATTCCTTCGATGATCAGATTGAAGAATTTCGGGCCGCTACCGCCCGCGTCGATCACATGCCATTCCACAACAAAGGGAGCGGAGTTGCGGGTATCCACCATGGTTTCCACAAGCACGCCACGATTGTTGCCGGAATCCCGGCTACGCACGATGTCGATCTTCGCCCCTTCAAAACTGCGGAACTGACGACCGTATTTGTAAGAGATATAATGCTGGAAGGCGGCAACATAACTGGACTTCTCGCCACTTGAGGCCCCTCGCCATGCCGCACCCAGACAGGTGCCTGCAATCCGCGGCACGTCAGCGTAGTTGCGGAAAATCCCTTCAAATTGCACCAGCATCCGGCTCTCGGACTGGCCGGAATTGATGATCCCCTGAATATCCGAGGTCACGCGTTGAATCAGGCTAACCGATTGCGCTTCTGTCAGTGCGGCCGCGCGACCTGGCAGCATCGCCAGTCCGCCCAGCGCCATCGCGCCGACAACAACGTCCCTGCGGTTAATATTCGAACGCATATGGATCCTCCAATTCTTCCAAAGAGGTTTCCCCCTGAATATTGCGGCGTTTATTCTGCAAATAGGTTATCCGTTGCGCCGCGTAGCTGTCAGCGGATTCATATAACAGCACATCCACCAGATCGCGGTAGGAATACCGGTCTCCGATCAAATCTACACCTTTCAGGACAAACAAATATTCACGTTCGGGTGAGGGTATAACGTAGCGTAAAGGGTCGATGGCGAAATCCACGCCCATACCAATCGTGTCCCGAACCGTGCTGCCGCCAAGGAACGGAAGCTCCAGATACGGGCCTTCGGCGACTCCCCAAACTCCCATGGTTTCCCCGAAATCCGTCGGACTTTCGAACAGGCCGAGGTCCGTTGCCGGATCAAACAGGCCACCAATCCCGATGGTTGTATTGACGGTGAATCTCAGCGCGGACACAAATGCGCTCTCCAGATCGCCTTGCAACACCTGATTAACGGCATGGGTGGGGACATCCAGGTTATTGGCGCTATTGTCGACAATATCCTGTATTTCCGCAGGGATTACGGTTCCGTACACGTCGGAAGCAGGCCGCAATACCGCAGAGTCCACCAGTTTATTAAATTCGTGTATCTGCCGGTTCACCGGTTCAAACGGATCATTGATTTCATCCGTCGCAACCGAACCGGTCGCGCATCCCGACAGGACCAACGGCGCTGCACAGATCAACAGTAGTATTCGATCAAGGAGCAATCCCCACTCTCCTTACAATATTCACGAGCATCAGTTTATCCCAACACAAGACTCCCCAAAGGTAGTCATCCTAACTGTTAATGCAAACTTTCCTCTTCGCATTTGTCCCGCAACTGTGGCAAAGAGGTCGCGAAATCATTCTGGGCAACAATTTTGACAAAATCACAACAACACGAAATTAGTCCGGCGGAAATGCGGCAAGCTCCGTTCAAAGGGGCGGGATTCCCGGTGATATCGATCGGGATTTTCAGCGTGTTCGTCAATCTGCTAATGCTCACCGGTCCCTTGTTTATGCTGCAAATTTACGATCGCGTGCTTGGCAGCAGGTCCGAGGAAACGCTGGTCGCGCTTCTGGTTCTGGTGATTGCCCTTTATGTCTTCATGGGCATTCTGGATTATACGCGCGGGCGGATCGCGGCGCGGATCGGGGCAACTTATCAGACGCGCCTTGATCGGCAGGTTTTTGCCCTGACACTGGCGCATCCGAATTTCACGGTGCTCAAAGACATCGAATCGGTACAGCGATTCCTGTCATCCCCCGCGTTTCTGGCGATGATAGATATTCCCTGGACCCCAATCTTCATCCTCGCGATTTTTACCTTCCATCCGCTTCTGGGCTGGTTGTCGCTTTGTGGTGGGTTGCTAATCATCCTGATCGCCATCGTTAATCAGATAACAACCCGCAAACCCGTCGAACAATCCGGTGCCCAGACGCAATATAGCGACCGTATGGCCGCAGAACTGCAATCGCAGGGCGACATCATTCGTGGCATCGGCATGCAACGCGCAGCGGAGGATCGCTGGTTGAAATCCCGGGGGGAGGCAATGTCGGCGCAGATCACCTCGTCCGACCGGACCGGGTCTTATACAACATTGTCCAAAACCTTCCGGCTGTTCCTGCAATCAGCCATTCTGGCGCTGGGTGCCTATCTGGTTTTACAGGATCAGATGACGGCCGGTGCGATGATTGCATCTTCAATCCTGATGGGCCGGGCATTGGCGCCAATTGAACAAACGGTCGGGAACTGGCCGCTTATCCAGCGGGCGATTGCCGGGCGGCGCAACCTCAGTGCGTATTTGAAGAAAGTCCCCAAATCCGAACCGCGGACACCCCTGCCGCGCCCACAGGCAAAGCTGGAAGTCTCGCAGCTTGCCGTTGTGCCCGCCGGGGCGACGGGGGCGACCCTTCGCGGTGTCAGTTTTCATCTGGCACCCGGTCAGGCTTTGGGTGTCATTGGTCCCAGCGCGTCGGGGAAAACCACGCTGGCGCGCGCCCTGACCGGCATATGGCCCCCCGCAAGCGGCGCGATCCGGCTGGGCGGGGCGAAACTGGAACAATATGGCGATGATCTGGGGCAGCATATCGGATATCTGCCTCAGGATGTGACCCTGTTTGACGCGACTGTTGCGGAAAATATTGCCAAACTGGCGGTTAAACCTGACCCCGAGGCGGTTGTAAAAGCCGCGATGAAGGCGGGCGCACATGACACCATACTGTCCCTGCCGGACGGGTATGACACACGCCTGTCTTCGGTTGCCGGGCGGCTGTCGGGGGGACAGAAACAGCGGATCGGCCTTGCCCGTGCCATGTATGGGAATCCGGTTCTGTTGATTTTGGATGAGCCGAACTCAAATCTCGATTCCGAAGGGTCCAATGCCCTCAATCGGGCGATCCGGGATTTCAAAGCTGAAGGCGGTGGCGTGATTATCATGGCGCACCGCCCCTCTGGCATTGTGGAATGCGAGACCCTGATGGTTATGCAGGGCGGTGTCGTCAAAGCGTTCGGCGCGCGTGACGAAGTGCTGAAGGCGCAGCTGCAAAACTATGCTGACGTCAACCGAACCGTGAAAGCGGGGGAAAGCTGATGGCAGACAAACAGAAATCCTGGGGAAATTCCGGATTGCTTCTTCTTGGCTATTTGGCGCTCGCCCTGTTGTTCGGCGGTATCGGTCTTTGGTCCGTGAAAACCAACATCGCCGGCGCTATCGTCGCCAGTGGTCTGATCGAGGTCGAGGTCAACCGGCAGGTCGTTCAGCATCCCGATGGCGGCGTGATCGGTGAAATCCTGGTGGATGACGGTGACCTGGTCGAAGCCGGTGAGGTGCTGATGCGGTTCGATGATACCTTGCGGCGATCCGAGCTGAGTGTCGTCGACGGCCAACTGGCCGAGATTTTCGCCCGTAAAGCCCGCCTCAAGGCCGAACGTGACGAAGACGAAGAGGTCGATTTTGGCGAACTCGCCGTCCGTGCCACGTCTGATCCTGAAGTTGAGACCCTTATAGAAGGGCAGCGCGACCTGTTTCTTGCCAGACGGAACACCGTCGCCAGCGAGAAAGAACTACTGACAGAACGCAAAGCTCAGATCAGCGAACAGATCATCGGATCCGAAGCGCAGATGACAGCACTTAACCGACAACTGGAGCTGGTGGAATCTGAACTGCGTGACGAACAGGAGCTGCTCGACAAGGGCTTGTCGCAGGCTTCGACCGTCAGGTCGCTGCAACGCGAAGCCGCGCGGCTGGAAGGATCACTGGGTGATCTGATGGCGACAATTGCCGAAAGTCGCGGCAGGATCGCAGAAATCGAAATCGAAGTGCTGCGCCTGCAAACGAAACTGCGCGAGGAAGCCATCACCGAATTGCGCGACCTTGAGTTCCGCGAAATCGAGCTGCGCGAAAAGAAGAACGCGCTCGAAGAGACATTGATGCGGATGGATATCCGCGCCCCTGTCAGCGGCGTTGTGTTCGGCAATCAGTTTCACGCCATTCGTTCGGTTGTGACCGCGGCTGAACCGATCATGTATATTGTCCCGCAGGATTCCACGCTCGTTATCTCTACGCGAATACCGACCGTCCATATCGATCAGGTCCATCTGGGGCAGGAGGCAAGTCTGCAATTCCAGTCCTTCGATCTGCGCACAACGCCGGTGATATTCGGCACCGTCACCAACGTGTCAGCGGACGCCTTCGTCGATGATGTGACGGGCGAAAGCTTCTATCGCGCAGAAATTATTCCGCAAGAAAACGAAATGGCGAAGCTGGATGGGTTGGAAATTGTCCCCGGCATGCCGGTCACCGCATTCCTCAAAACCGCTGACCGCACACCGCTGCAATATCTGACCAAGCCGTTGACCGACTATTTCACCCGTGCCTTCCGCGAGGATTAGCGCGGCATCGGGTTGCTGGCGTTTCGATAGGCTGACCAGTCCTTGATCTCCGGATAATACATCGCCCGCCACTTGCGCACCCGCGGGTTCATCACCCGGCGCCACAGGGGCGGGATCAGGGCCATTGCCGCCATGATGGGATACCCGAACGGGATTTGCGGGGCCTCAGCGGAATCATAGGTTTGCAACAACGGGAACCGGCGGTCCGGTTTATAGTGGTGGTCCGAGTGGCGCTGCAGGTTGATCAGCAGATAATTGGTGAACTCGCGCGAGCTATTCCACGAATGATGCGGCTTGATATGTTCATATTTCCCATCACCCAGATGTTTGCGGACCAGCCCATAATGCTCAACATAATTGGTCAGTTCCA
>JBNLBF010000018.1:0-20821 GCA_050302475.1 Paracoccaceae bacterium | reverse complement strand
CAGAAACACGACGGCGATGAAAGCCTGTAGCAAGAACAGCAGAACCCCAAAGGCCCCACCAATCAGAAACGCCATCAGCAGCATTGCCGCTGCCCAGCCGAAATAGCGCCAGAACGGATTGCTGCGGTGGGTAATCGGCAGCCCTCGCTTTTCCAGACGCGAGGCCTCCATCCGCCAGCTCGCCAGAAAGCCTTCGGGCAACAAGCGCCAGAAAAACCGATGAAATCCCTCGTTATAGCGGGCTGTCACCGGATCGGCGGGTGTGCCAACATAGCGGTGATGGATCAGGATATGTTTCGTGCGGAAATGCCCGTAAAGCACCATCGCGAGCAGCCAGTCACCCAACCCGCGCTCGGTTCTGTCTTTCTGATGGATCAACTCATGGGCATAGACGATCCCGACTCCACCGGTTGCTACCCCCATCGCGATGAACAGCCATATGCTTTCCTGCGTTGACAGGTGATCAAATCGCGTCGCGGCGATGAGGCTGAAAAAGATGAAACAGAATTGTAACGGCGCCCAGATCAGCGTCACCAGTTGATGCCAGAACAGCAGTTTGGAGTCGGTATTGGGATCTACATTATCCTCGTTATCACCCAAAATCCCGTCGATGATGGATGAAATGATCAGCCCGTAAAGCGGCACCAGAAAGATCGTCCAGCCGCCATAGATCGCAGCGACAAATACCAGCAGTGCTAGTATTATCGACACCCAGAACGGTGCCGCACTTCCGATTTGTTTGGTTTCTGCCATGGCGATCTCCAAGGGGATGCGACGGATATTCCACAAATACCGGGGTCAGAGCAAGCCCAGCGCCCCGATGCCGTGACGGAAGATTTTCCGAAATACGGTGGGCAGACGGTCGGGCAGGTCCTCGGTTATCGGTACCAGCATTCCGGTGTCAGGTTTTTCCGCCAGCGGCGCGACATGTACTTCCACCTCCAGATGGAAATGCGTGAAGGTATGGGTGACCTGCCCATCGGTGACCTGCCAGTCCGCGCGTATTGGCGGGTTGGGCGTCACCTCGCCCTCCACCCAGTCTGTCGTCGGCACCCCGATCATCCCGCCCAGCAATCCCTTTGCAGGTCTTTTTTCCAGCACAACCTGATCTCCGACAACAGCCAGATAGGCGATCCCGCGCCGAACAGGTTTCTGGGGTTTTGCGGCCTTTCGCGGCAGGCTCGCCGCTATTCCGGTCTTTTGACCTGCGCAGTGATCCGATACCGGACAGATATCGCATTTCGGCGCTCGCCCACAGACGGTTGCGCCAAGGTCCATCACCGCCTGCGCGTAATCGCCGGGTCGTTCGGTTGGCGTCAACCGGTCAGCCAGCGCCCGCAATTCGGGTTTGGCGTCGGGCAAGGGGGTTTCAACGGCAAACAGTCGTGCCATCACCCGTTCGACATTTCCGTCAACAACGACGGCCCGCTCGCCGAACGCAATTGTGGCGATAGCCGCGGCGGTATAGGGGCCGATCCCCGGTAATTTCAGCAATTCCCTTTCCGTTCGCGGAAAATTGCCACCCATGTCCTGCGACACGATCCGCGCGCATTTCAAAAGGTTGCGCGCCCGCGCGTAATATCCCAACCCTGCCCAGGCAGCCATAACCGCATCATCATCGGCCTGTGCCAATGCGTGAACATCTGGCCAAGACTCTGTAAAGACACGGAAATATTCCCGAACGGCAGCGACGGTGGTTTGTTGCAGCATGACCTCGGACAGCCACACACGATAGGGATCGGGACGCACCCCCGCCTTGCTGTCGGCGGGCGGCACCCGCCACGGCATTACCCGCGCATTTGCGTCATACCAATCCAGCAAACGCGCTGATATAACGCCCTCGTCACGCAAGGTTTATCCCCAATACTTGCTGCCATCTCTGGACGTTCGTTAAGGGAACGCTAATGTATAGGGGAAACACGGGCAGGATTCTCATGAGCGCAGACTCTGACGTCAAAACCGCAAAAGACAAGACCCCAAGGCCGAAGCGCCACGGGAGGGGCTTTGCTCAGACCGGCGGACTTTTGTCTGACAGCGTCCGTAAGGTGACCGAGAAACGCGGCTTCGCGCAAACCAAGCTCCTGACTCAATGGGATGCCATTGCCGGCGAGGCCATCGCCAAAATCGCCCGTCCGGTCAAAGTCTCTTTCGCCCGCGAAGGTTTCGGCGCGACCCTGACTATCCTGACTGACGGCGCTCACGCCCCCGAAGTTCAGATGATGCTGCCCCAGCTTCAGGCAAAGGTGAATGCCTGCTATGGCTATAACGCGATTTCGCGGATCAGAATTACCCAGACGGCCGAAACCGGATTTGCCGAGGATCGCGCCGCATTCTCGCCGAAACCGACATCCAGAACGCTCGCCCCGAAACAGGCCGAAACCCTGTCCGGAGAGCTGTCCGCCATCAAAGACCCCAGCCTGCGCGATGCGTTGGAACAGCTGGGTAAGAACGTACTCACAAGATAACTTCCGAAAGGACCTTATATGAGCCAGTTTTCCCTGACCCGCCGCGCCGCGCTCGCGCTGATGGCCGGAACCGCCACCAGCACCGCGCTGCCCGCTTTCGCGCAAGCCATTGCCGATATCCCGGTGGAGGTGATGTCATATGGTGACGAAGACGCGCCGATCACGCTGATCGAATATGCTTCATTCACCTGCCCGCACTGTCAGGCGTTCCACCAGAATGTCTATCCGCAGATCAAGGAAAACTATATCGATACCGGCAAGGTCCGGATGATCTATCGCCCGGTCTATTTCGACCGTCTGGGCCTGTGGGCGGACCTGATGGCGCGCTGTGGCGGACAAGATCGGTATTTCGGTATTGCGAAGCTGATCTATGATGGGCAGAGCCAATGGACACAAGGCGAGACGGCTGTTGATATCGTCAACAATCTCTACGCCATCGGGCGGCAGGCCGGCATGAATGATGAAGAGATGGAAGCCTGCATGCAGGACAACGAACATGCGCAGGCACTGGTAGCCGACTCCACGGCCAAGCTGGAAGCGGATGATGTTCAGGGCACGCCAACCTTCGTGATCAACGGTACGGTCATGCGCAACATGCCCTATCAGGACTTTGTTGCAGCGTTTGAAGAGATTCTGGGCGAGGACAGCTGATCAGCTGTCCGGCATCCCCGGCTGTTCCGACTTGCGCCGGGGAACCCGACCGTCCTGAGCTTGTGACAGCTACAAAGAATAAGGCCGCATCGCCGTCCTGGTCCGGTGCCAGGGCGGGACGCGGCAAATTCAGAAACGTGACCAGTTACTGGACACGCACCATTCGCAGATTCTGCGAAATGTTTTGAATGTCTTAGGGCTCAACGGTTACCAATTGGTTAGCGAGGCGATATTTTTCGATTGCCTCCGCACGTGCAAAGTGACAGCCTGCGCCGCCAAAAGGAGGCCAAAATGCCCGACGTTGATTTACCCTTTTCCCGCGCCGAATATGCCACCCGCCTTGCCAAGACCCGCAAAGGGATGGAGGCCCGCGGCATCGAAACCCTGATTGTCAGTGACCCGTCCAACATGGCGTGGCTGACCGGTTATGACGGCTGGTCCTTTTACGTGCATCAGGCGGTGATTATCGGCCCGACAGGTGATCCGGTTTTCTGGGGCCGGGCGATGGATGCAAACGGCGCACTCAGGACCTGTTATATGGGCACCGACGACATCATCGGCTATCCCGATCATTTCGTCATGGCCGAAGATCGCCATGCCATGCAGCATCTGGCAGGCGTGCTTCGCGAGCGCAACTGGCTGGAAAATGTCGGTGTGGAGATGGAGAATTACTATTACTCCGCCCGCGCCCATCAGGTCCTGACCGAGGAACTGGGTGATCTGAAGGATGGCACCGGCACCGTGAACTGGGAACGCGCGGTGAAATCGTCAACGGAAATCGCCTATCTCCGTCGTGCGGCGCTGATCGTTGAAAAAATGCATGCCCGTATCCTCGAAATCGTCGAGCCGGGCAAACGCAAAAACGAAGTTGCTGCCGAGATTTTCAAAACCGGCCTTTGGGGTGCGGAGGATGCCGACGGCGCGTTCGGTGGCGATTATCCGGCTATCGTGCCGCTGATGCCGTCAGGCGAAGACGCCAGCGCCGCGCATCTGACATGGTCCGATGCCCCTTTCGTCAAAGGGGAGGGCACGTTTTTCGAAATCGCCGGTGTTTACCGCCGCTATCATTGTCCACAAAGCCGCACGATCTTTCTGGGTAAACCGCCAAAAGATTTTCTGGCCGCGGAAGAGGCTGTGCTGGAAGGGATAGAAGCCGGGATCGCCGCTGCCTGTCCCGGCAACACGGCGGGCGAAGTTGCCAGCGCGTTTTACAAGGTTCTGGAGAAATCCGGCATCCACAAGGACGGACGTTGCGGTTACCCGATCGGACTGTCCTATCCACCGGATTGGGGCGAGCGCACCTATTCCATCCGCCCGACCGATCGCACGATGCTGGTCCCCGGCATGAGCTTCCATTTCATGCCCGGCATCTGGCAAAAGACATGGGGACTGGAGATCACCGAAACCCTGTTGATACAGGATAGCGGTCCGGCGGAAGCGCTGTGCTCCACACCCCGAAAGCTCTTCGTGAAAGACTGATCCTGTCGGGCGTCGGGTTAATATTTCGTGCGCTCTTCAAAGCCATCAAACCGGTTTAGTGGCTTTGTTAACCATTCACGGAAACCCTTTCTTCATCTCCGTCCGCTAGGGGACTGGAAACCCGACCAGAGCTCAATTAAACCCACCAAATGACCCGCAACCAGATCCTCCAATCCGTCTTTGGCTTTGATGCCTTCCGTGAAGGACAAGAAGAGATTGTTTCCGCGATAGATTCCGGGGATGACGTGCTTGCCATCATGCCAACGGGGGGTGGCAAATCGCTTTGCTTTCAACTGCCCGCCCTGTCGCGCGATGGGGTGACGCTGGTAATCTCGCCGTTGATTGCGCTGATGCGTGATCAGGTCCGTGCGCTCCGCGAAGCGGGGGTGGAGGCGGGTGCGCTCACCTCCGGCAATACCGAGGAAGAGACTGAGGATGTTTTCCAGGCGCTCGACGAGGATCGCCTGAAGATTCTCTACATGGCGCCCGAACGGTTGGCGAATGGCGGCACCGGCTACCTGCTCAGCCGCCTGAACATATCCCTGATCGCGGTGGATGAGGCGCATTGTGTCTCCCAATGGGGCCATGATTTCCGCCCGGATTACCTGAAGATCGGTGCGTTGCGCCAGCAGCTTGGCAATGTGCAGCTTGCCGCCTTCACCGCCACGGCAGATCAGGAAACCCGCGAAGAGATCATCGAAAAGCTCTTCGCCGCTCCGCCGACCACCTTCATCAACGGTTTTGATCGCCCGAACCTGTCGCTGGCCTTTGAACCCAAGGCGCAGCCCCGCCAACAGCTTCTGGATTTTGTCAGCACCCGTAAAGGGCAGGCGGGCATCGTCTATTGCGCGTCCCGCAACAAAACCGAAACGTTGGCGCAGGCATTGCGGTCCGCTGGTCACGCCGCGATTCATTATCACGCTGGCATGGATCCGGACGACCGCCGTCACGCTGAATTCCAGTTCCAGCAGGAGGATGGCCTGATCGTCTGTGCCACCATCGCCTTTGGGATGGGCATCGACAAACCCGACATCCGGTTCGTGGTCCATGCCGACCTGCCGAAATCCATCGAAAGCTACTATCAGGAAATCGGCCGCGCCGGGCGCGACGGCCAACTCGCCGATACGCTGACCCTTTATGGTGCCGACGATATCCGCTTGCGCCGCACACAGATCGACGAAGGCCTCGCTCCGCCGGAGCGGCGAGAGGCTGATCATGCCCGTCTGAACGCCCTTCTGGGTTTGGCCGAGTCGCTGAAATGCCGCCGCCAGACGCTGCTCACCTATTTCGGCGAAACCCGCGAAGAGCCGTGCGGCAACTGCGACCTCTGCACCACGCCGCCGGAAATATTCGACGGTACCGACGCCGTCCGCATGGCTTTGTCGGCGATGCTGCGCACAGGCGAAAGTTTCGGCGCAGGCCACCTGATCGACATCGTCACCGGCACGATGACCGACAAAATCCGCACCCGAAACCATGACCAGCTACCGACCTTCGGCGTCGGCAAGGACTATACCAAACGCCAGTGGCAGACGATCTTTCGCCAGATGATGGGCCATGACCTGATCCGTCCCGATGCAGAGCGTATGGGCGCGTTCCGCATGACCGAGGCCGCGCGCCCGATCCTGCGCGGTGAAGCGTCCATCGACCTGCGCCTCGACACGATCCGCAAAGCCGCCGAAACCCGTACCCGCAGAACCCCAACCGCCCTGATCGCTGAAGAAGACGAACCTTTGCTCGCGGCGCTCAAAGCCAAACGCCGCGAACTGGCCGAGGCTGCGCGTGCGCCTGCATATGTCATCTTCCCCGACCGTACATTGATCGAAATGGCCACCCACCGCCCGCAAACGCTGGATGATTTCCGTCGTCTGAACGGCGTCGGTCAGAAGAAACTGGAAAGCTACGGTCAGATATTCCTGTCCGTCATCACCGGCGAGAGCCAAACCATGTCACCGCAACGGCGCAAGCTGGCGGGCCGGGACGAAGGGGATTTGTTCGACCGGCTGAAAGCTGCCCAGACCGACCTTCAACGCGGTCCTTCCGGCCTCGACAAACCACTCAGCTGCACCAACTCGACGCTTGCCAAAGTCGCGGAACAGAAACCCCAAACGGTTGAGGCTCTGACCCGGCTTCTTGGCGAGCCAAAAGCCACCCGTTTCGGCGAGGCTTTCCTCACCATCCTCACCGACTGATTTCCAATTTGTCCTAATATCCCCTCCGGACGCACCCGGCACGGCGCGCGCCTGAAAAACTGTCGCCGTCAGGCGTCCTTTGACTCATTCACGTGGCGTACGATGAGCTTTGGCAGGACAAACGCCCCGAACCCTTTATCCAGCGCCATCAGGGAAAATCCTTCTGTCTCCAGATGGCAGCGATAGGGGATCTCGGGAAACACAACACCCGCCGTTACCACCTTAGGATCAATCATCAGAAACGTGCCCCCGACGCAATGGACCTGCTCCACCACGTGCCGCATCCGGTTGGGATATATCCTCGGAAACCCCTTGGGCGGTTGATACAGCCCGTCATGCATATGGGGCTCCATCTCGGCATCAGACGGGCGGCGGGCGTAGCAAAAGATGTTCAGGTCAAACAGTGCGTCCGATGTCTCCTGCAGGCAGTTCGCCGCGAGGATCGGCGCATTGAAATGTAACATCTGTGAAATGGCATCCGGCGGTATCTCGCACAGATCGACATCGACGAATAAAAATTTCTCCGCCCCGACCTCCAGCCCCGCCGCCAGCAACTGGTTCCGGCAGGCGGCCAGGATCGAGCGGCGTTTCTTCTGCACCTCGTCAGCATGTCGATGTCCCGGCAGCTGATACCCGAAATCTTCCTTCAGGATATCAAACCCGTGATACGTCCCGCCGATCTTATCCCGCCAAGCCTCCAGCTGCGCCATCGTGTCGTCGGTGGAATCCCCCTCCAGCAGGATCAGGTGTAGCTTTGTCTTGGGGTAGTCCAGCGCGTCAATCAGACCAAAGAACCGATCCAGATGTGCCGATGCATTCTTGACCGGCGTAAGGACCGCAATCACCGGTTCCCGCGGTTCAACCTTTGCAGGCCGCGCCATATCCGGCAAAGGCAACCCGAACAGTTCATAACTTGCGCCGCGCGCAGCCGGGTTCAAAAGTCGTTTCAGCCAAATCATCCGCGCACCCTAATCCAGTGCGGCAGATAAAAAAACCCGGGCACGAGGCCCGGGTCAGGTGTTCTGGGGCCCGAAGGCCACAGAGGGAGATACCGTTGCGGGGATTACCCGCGGGTGAATTCAGGATATGCTTCCATCCCAAGCTCAGCCATATCGAGGCCGGCGACCTCATCTTCTTCGCTGACGCGGATACCCATGGTGGCTTTCAGGATCAGCCAGATAACCAGCGAGACGACGAAGACGAAGACCGCGACGATGATGATCGGAACGATCTGACCGGCGAATGTTGCGTCACCGTTAGTCAGCAGCACCGCCAGCGTACCCCAGATACCTGCGAACAGGTGGACAGGGATCGCACCGACAACGTCGTCGATTTTCATCTTGTCGAGGAACGGAACACCGAACACAACGATCACACCACCGACAGCACCGATCAGCGTGGCAGCGCCAAGCGTCGGGGTCAGCGGTTCAGCCGTGATGGCCACCAGACCGGCGAGTGTACCGTTCAGAACCATCGTAAGGTCAACCTTCTTGTACAGGATCTGCGTCAGTAGCAGGGCTGCAATCGCACCACCGGCAGCGGCCGTGTTGGTGTTCGCGAAGATACGCGATACGTCAGCAACATCACCGATTGTGCCCATGGCCAACTGCGAACCGCCGTTGAAACCAAACCAGCCGAGCCACAGGATGAACGTACCCAGTGTCGCCAGCGGCAGGTTGGAGCCAAGGAACGGAACTGTTTTGCCGTCTTTGGTGTATTTGCCGATACGCGGCCCAAGGATGATCGCGCCAGCCAGAGCGGCCCAGCCACCAACCGAGTGCACAACCGTCGAACCCGCGAAGTCCAGGAAGCCCCACTGACTGTCCAGGAAACCACCGCCCCATTTCCAGGATGCCTGGATCGGGTAGATGATGCCGGTCAGAATGATGATGAAGATCAGGAACGGCCACAGTTTGATACGCTCGGCCAAGGTGCCCGAAACGATCGATGCGGTGGTCGCACAGAACATCAGCTGGAAGAAGAAGTCGGAGCCTGTGGAGGCGTAACCGATATCGTCGGCTTCTTCTGCCGCGATACCAACCGCTTCCAGAACGGCCGGACCGAACAGGCCAAGATAACCGCCCGTTTCATCGGTGCCGATTGTCCATGCACCCAGCGGATACATCAGGTTGTAACCGATCAGGTAATAGAAAATTGCCGCCAGCGAAAACAGCGCGACGTTTTTGGTCAGCTGCATGGTGACGTTTTTGGACCGGACCAGACCGGCCTCCAGCATGGTAAAGCCCGCTGCCATCCAGAAGACGAGGAAACCGCCAACAAGAAACAGCAGGGAGTTGAAGATAAAGATCGTATCGCGCGAAGCTTCCACAGGTGCGGCAGCGTCTTGCGCAAGAAGGGGCGAAGCGACAAGCGCAGCAGCTGCCGTGACCCCCAGAATTTTAGAAAACTTGTTCATGTCTCTTCTCACTTGTCTGATTGGATCACAGGGCTTCTTCGCCGGTTTCACCGGTGCGGATGCGCGTGGCTTGCTCGACGTCGAGAACAAAGATCTTGCCGTCCCCGATCTTGCCGGTTTTTGCCGTGCCGCTCAGGGTTTCGGTGATCTTGGCGACCTCGCCATCCGGAACAACCATTTCCAGTTTGATTTTCGGCACGAAGTTCACGACATATTCTGCGCCGCGATAGACCTCCGTGTGACCCGACTGGCGACCGTAGCCTTTGACTTCGGAAACCATAAGCCCTTGCACGCCGATTTCGGTGAGCGCCTCGCGCACCTCCTCCAGCTTGAAGGGTTTGATGACTGCGATGATGAGCTTCATGTGTCCTCCTTCTCGATGACTGAACTCATTATTTGCCGCCACGAGAGGGCGGAGCTCTCCGGCACATTTCCCGAGCGTCAGGCGAGATGACAGAAAACTGACCAGAAAAAAGCGGAGAATGCGCGGATTTGTGCCCAAAATATGCACAACTCATATGCAGTGATTAAAATTTCATCACGTTGTAATAAGCCACAGTAGAGGATTTTTTGCAGAATCAGGCTAAACAGTCGCGTGGAAACCCTGTAGTCAGGATGAAAACATAAAGTGAGCAGGCGGCCCGTATGGCCAAAACAAAATCGAAGCAGAAACCGCCTACGCGGCGGCGAACCACAAAGAAAAAAGTTAAACGCGGCGGAATAGGTTGGCTATTCCGCAAGCTGATCTATGCGATCTGGTGGGTAGGCTTTCGCCTTGGCCTGCTTGGCGGGGCGATTCTGGCGGCGTGGGTCGGCTATTATTATGTCCAGCTTCCCCCGATGGAAGAAGTGCTGGACGGGCGTTCCGGCGGATCGGTGATCCTGTTGGATCGCGACCATCAGGTCTTTGCGTGGCGCGGGGAACAATTCGATGGCTCTTTGCGCGCCGAAACGGTTTCGCCCTTCCTGAAGGACGCCGTTGTCGCGACCGAGGACAAACGGTTCTACCGCCATTTCGGCATCAGCCCGCGCGGCATCGCCTCGGCGATCCGTATCAACCTGCGCGAGGGGCGTGGCCCGTTCGAAGGTCATGGTGGGTCCACGATCACACAACAGGTGGCAAAGCTTCTGTGTCTGGGTGAGGCGAAACTGGAAGACCAGACTCAGGCCGAATACGAGGCCGAATGCCGCCGCACCTCGATGGTCCGCAAGATTATGGAAGTGCCGTATTCCTTTGCGCTGGAATTGAAATATTCCAAGAATGATATCCTGTCGATCTATATGAACCGCGCTTACCTTGGCGCTGGTGCCAACGGATTTGAGGCCGCGGCGGATCGCTATTTCTCCAAAAGCTCGGTGGAGCTGAACCTTGCGGAAAGCGCGATGCTGGCGGGTTTGCTGACCTCGCCCTCGCGGTTCGCGCCGACGGGTAACTTGCAACGCGCACAGGATCGGGCCGCGACGGTGATCAGCCTGATGTTGGATCAGGGGTATATTTCGGAAATTGACGCCGCTGCAGCGCTGGCCAGTCCGGCGACGCTGTCGCAGGTAGCACAGGAACGTGTCGGCGAATATTTTGCCGACTGGGTTATGCAGGATGCGCCCAGCTTCCTGACCAGCGACACGACCGAGGATGTGGAAATCCGCACCACGCTGGACCGCAATATCCAGCGCGCGGCGGAAGAAGCTTTGCTCTGGGTGTTTGAAAACAAGGTGAAGGAAGGCTCCGAAGCCGAGGCCGCCATCATCGTCATGTCCCCAGACGGCGCGGTTCGCGCCATGGTCGGTGGCCGCACGATCAACGGGGCCGGACTGTTCAACCGCGCCACGCAGGCGTTGCGTCAGCCGGGATCGTCTTTCAAACCGTTTGTGTATGCCGCTGCCCTGCAATCCGGTCTGCACCCGTTTGACATGGTTCATGACGGTCCATTCTGCGTGGAAATCCCGCGACAGCCGGATTACTGCCCGGAAAACTATACGCGCGAATATTACGGCGATCTGATGATGGTCGATGCGATGGCCAATTCGCTGAATACCGTTGCCCTGCAATTGTCCGAATATGTCGGCCGCGAGAAAGTCCGCGCCATGGCGCAGGATTTCGGGATCACCACGCCACTGGCGGATGGCCCCTCGGTCGCGCTGGGCGTGTCGGAGGTGAACCTCCTGGAACTGACTGGCGCTTATGCGGGCATTCTGAATGGTGGTCGCCGCACCATTCCCTATGGCTGGATCGACCTGCGCCTGCGGGGCGAGGATGACATTCTGATGGGCTACACGCGTGACGACAATTACCGTGTTCTCAGCACCAGTGCGGACGCTTACCTGATCTATATGATGTCAAAGGTGGTCGAGATCGGTTCCGGTAAACGCGCAACTCTACCCGATGGCCGTCCCGCGGCTGGCAAGACCGGCACCACGCAGGAAGCCCGTGACGCCTGGTTCATCGGTTTCACCGCGGATTATGTTGCCGGTGTCTGGATGGGGTATGACGACAACACACCATTGTCGGGCGTAACCGGTGGCGGACTGCCTGCGGAAATCTGGCGCGAGACTATGACCCGCGTACATGACGGCCTGCCGATCAGCCCCTTGCCCCTGACCGACCCGGCCTTGGAGGCTCCGCGCGTTCAGCCCGGTCGCGATCCCTTTGTGGAGGAAGTCGAGCGCACGCTTTTGGAAAATATCATCAATGATATTTTCGGCTCAGGAAACTAACGCCTGCAGTCGTGCCCGCACTTGATCCGGGTCACGGAATGTCAGCCGGACCGGCAGGGCGATAACCTCGCGCCGGATTTCCGGCGGCATCCGGACGATATCCTTTTCGGTGGAGACCAGCTGCGCGTTCTTCGCAACCGCCTCGGTCTTCAAGCGTTGCAGGACGGCGTCAGTATAGGGTTCGTGATCCCCGAATTCATGTGTCGCCACGATCTCTGCGCCCAGCGACTTTAGCGTGGCGAAGAATTTACCGGGGCGTCCGATCCCGGCGAAGGCGATATAGCGACCGGACCAGTCCATACCGGTATGGAGCGGCACCAGTTCCGCCTGCCAACGCGGGTGATCGACGGTGAAATTTTCTTGCGCGGCCTTATCCCCGATGCTCAGCACGATTTCAGTCCGCGCCAGTCCGTCATCCAATGGTTCGCGCAGCGGTCCAGCCGGGATGACCCGACCATTGCCGAACCCGACGGCGGCGTCCACGACCGCGATTTCAAAATCCTTTTTGATCGACGGGTTCTGCAATCCGTCATCCAGCAGGATCACCTCCGCCCCCGCGGCCACAGCGGCCTTTGCCCCGGCGGCCCGATCTTTCGCGACCCAGCAGGGACCAAAGGCGGCGATCAACAGCGGCTCGTCACCCACCTGATCCGCGCGGTGCGAGCGTTCGTCAACCTGAACCGGACCTTCCAGTGATCCGCCATGCCCGCGCGATACGACATGTGCCACGAAACCCATCTCGGCAAACATTTGCAGCAGGGCGATGACCGTCGGCGTCTTCCCGGTCCCGCCGGCATTGATATTGCCAACGCACACCACCGGCACTGGCATCTGTTTCCACGGCCCGTTCCGCAACCGTTTCCGTGTCGCCCGGGTATAAAGCGCCGCCAGCGGGGCCAGTATGGCTGCCCGCAAACCGGGTTTTTGAGTCCAGAAGGCAGGGGCTCTCATGCTGCCTCCAATCGTGATTTCAGAACTTCCAGTACCCGATCGGTCACTGTCGCCCCTTCGCTCAGCGCATCCCAAGCGGCGGTGGCCAGCTCAGCCGTGCGTTCCGGTACAAGGGTTTTACCCAGCTCCTGCGTCAGGGCATCCCCATCCGCGACCTCGACACAGGCTCCGGCTTCGCCTAACCGCGCGTAAGCCTCGGTGAAATTCTGTACGTGAGGACCATGCAGGACTGCGCTGCCCAAAGCTGCCGGCTCAAACGGGTTGTGGCCACCAATTTCCACCAGCGAGCCCCCCATGAAAGTTACCGGGGCGAGGCGGAACCACAGGCCCATTTCGCCAATCGTGTCGGCAAGATATATATCTGTCCGCCCTTCGATCCCCTGTTGCTTGCTGCGCTGTGCCACGGCCCAACCGTCTTGGCGCAGTATCGCGGCAATATCATCGCCGCGTTCAGGGTGTCGGGGCACCAATATCAGGAACAGATCCGGAAATGACCGTTGCACCTGACGATGGGTGTTGATCACAAACTCTTCTTCCCCCGGATGGGTGGAGGCCGCCAGCCAGACCGTTCGCCCTCCAATTGACCGCGCCAGCGCCGCGCGTTCCATTTCGTTATGCGGCAAGGGAGAGGCCCCCTCCTTAAGGGACCCGGTGACTTCCAGATATTCTGACGGAAAGCCGAGTGCCGTCAGACTTTGCCCGGTCTCGGCATCCTGCGCCATGATGTAATCAAACCGTCTGAGGATGGAGGCTGCGGTTCCCTTCCACCAGCGCCAGCGACGGTAGGATTTCGCCGACATTCTGGCATTCGCCATGACCAGCGGAATCTTCCGCCGTTCGATGGCGCACAGGGTACGCGGCCAGAGCTCGCTTTCGGTCCAGATCACCATGTCGGGGTGCCAATGATCCAGAAACTTTCGGATCGCGTTGCCGAAATCCAGCGGTACATATTGATGAAACATCCGATCGGGCAGGCGTTTTTTCAGCACCTCTGCCGAGGTCACGGTGCCCGTGGTGATGAGGATATGGAGGTCGGGCAAATCATCCAGAAGCCGTCGGGTCAGTTCCAGAATCGACAGGCTTTCCCCGACACTTGCCGCATGGATCCAGATCAGCCGCCCGTCGGGGCGGGGACGCGCAGTCTCGCCCAGCTTTTCGGTGTAACGGTCGGGGTCTTCCTTACCGGCGGCCAGCCGCTTTTTCAGCGTCCGCTTTGCCAGTCCCTCCGCATGGCGCGCAAATAACAGGTATCCGTTCAGAACCAGCGAGCGCGCCATCAGGATTCAGCCCAGCTCTTCCGTCGGGCTGCCGGCCTGCTCTTCGTCACGCAGGCGATGCAGGTGAGCGATGAAATAACGCATATGGGCATTATCGACGGTTGCCTGCGCGGCGGATTTCCACGCGTCATAGGCGGATTTATAGTCGGGGAAATAGCCGACCGTATGAATTTCGGCCGGGTCGCGGAAGATGTTCTGCTGCGGATCGACGAGCTCTCCGCCGAAGACGAGATGTAGGCGCTGGGTCATGGGTCCCTCTTGTGGCTGCGTTTGCGCGCCAACCTAAGGGGGCGAGGAATGGTGGGCAAGGGGTATCTGTTGGGGTTGGGGGTCGCCCGGCGACTTCGCCTTGAGTCCGGACGGGGGTGCCTATTGGAAATGGCACGAAAAAAGAGGCGTCTGTCCGCGACAGCACCTGAATTTCGCGAATATCTCGGAGGAGGGTGCCAAACCCTCTGGCGCTGATCTTCGGGGTTTGAAGATCGATCTTGGCGAAAGGTTTTCGCGCCGGGCGTCCGACTTCAGGTGAAGCGGTTGCCATGTGCCACGTGACGACCGCAGTCGGACAGGTGGAAATTTGGTATTTTAATGCCCAGCGCGAATAACCCCAATGGACATTTCAAGTCCGGCCTGACAGCGCAGGGGTATAGCGCGGAAGGGTTAATATCGGGTTGAGGGGGCAGTGCGCAGTCTTACCGCGGTCCGAAACCCATCACCGCCGCGTGCATCTTAGGTCCCGCAACCAACAAACCGTTTAGCTGCGGACGTTCATTATTGTACCGTGTCGCCAACCGCGCCCGGTCGGTTACCACCGCCCCGGCTTCGCGGGCGATCAGGTCACCGGCGGCAACGTCCCATTCCCATGTGGGCCTGAGCGTCAGCATCCCGTCATAGCGTCCCTCAGCCGCCAGGCAGACGCGATAGGCCAGCGAGGGGCGGAAACTTCGACGGCATGGTGGCACGCCATTTGCCCACATCTCCGGCCTCATGTTGGCTTTGTTCGCCAAAAATACCGCTGCGGCGACGTCGTCGCTGTCTTTCGCGGTGATCCGCTCCCCATTCAGCGTCGCGCCAGCACCTTTTGCGGCAACATAGGTTCGGTCCATCATCGGAAGATGGACAACGGCAGCGATAATTTCGCCCCGCTCGGCAATGGCAAGCGAGTGCGCAAAATGTTCGTGTCCGGCCATGAAGGCGCGGGTTCCGTCGATCGGGTCCACGATAAACACGCGGTCCCGGTTCAACCGGTCGAGGTCATCTTCGGTTTCCTCTGACAGCCAGCCATAGCCGGGACGGGCGCCGACCAGTTCGTTGCGCAGCATCCGGTCAATTTCCAGATCAGCCTCGGTCACCGGACCCAGATCGCCGCCCTTGTCCCAGACCTCCGGGTCCTCGCGGAAATGGCGTTTGGCGATCTCTCCGGCGGCCAGCGCCGCGTCCTGCAGAAGGTCCAGATCAGTTCCCGGCAAGTGTCAATCCTTCGACCAGAAGCGAGGGCACAACGCGCGACAGGTGAGTCTGCGCATCATTCGCAGGCGTCATCCGCAGCAGGAAATCACGCAGGTTCCCGGCGATGGTGCATTCATTGACCGGGCCGGTAATCTCGCCATTTTCGACCCAGAAGCCGGAAGCTCCACGCGAATAGTCCCCGGTATTCGGGTTGATCGTCGAGCCGATCATCGAGGTTACGATCAAGCCCGTGCCCATCTGCGCGATCAGTTCGTCCCGTGTCAGCGTGCCTTGCGTCAGGGACAGGTTCCCGACACTGGGTGAGGGTGGGGCCGAAGTTCCCCGCCCGGCATTCCCGGTGCTGTCCATCCCCAGTTTCCGCGCCGTGGCCAGATCCAGCGTCCAGCCCTGCAGGACACCATTTTCAACAATCATCCGGCGCGCGGTTGGCAGCCCCTCGCCGTCAAAGGGTTTCGAGCCCGAAACACGTTTGCGGTGCGGATCCTCCACCAGGTCCATGCCCTCTGGAAGCACCTGTTTGCCCAGCAAATCCGTTGCCCAGCTTGAGCCACGCGCGATCATCGCGCCGTTGGTGGCGCTGACCAGATGGCCGATCAGGCTGGAGGATATCCGTTCGTCGAACAGCACCGGATAGGCGCCGGTTTTGGGTTTGGTCGCACCGAACCGCGCGACGGCACGTTCGCCGGCCTCGCGTCCGATATCGGTGGCGGACGGCATGTCGGCGGCAAATATCCGCGCCTCGCCTTTATAATCCCGTTCCATCTGCAGACCCTCGCCCGCAATGGCCACGCAGGACACGGAAGTTGAGGTCCGCGCATAGCCGCCACTGAACCCGTTCGTCGCGGCCAGATGGATTTCGTTTCGTGAATAGCCTGCCCCGGCACTATCGACCTTGCTGACACCCTCCACCGCCTGTGCGGCGGCTTCAGCCTCTAACGCCTGTTCCATCAGCATGGCGGAGGAGGGCGCATCCGCCTCATCCGCCAACTCCAGATTGGTCGGCCAATCGCGGGCCAGCTGATCCGGTGCAGCCAGCCCGATATAAGGGTCCTCCGGCGCTTCTTTGGCCATCGCCACGGCGCGTTCGGCCATGGCGGTCATCGTTTCCGCTCGTGTGTCCGACGAAGACACGCAAGCCTGCCGCTGTCCGACCAGAACGCGCAAACCGATATCCACACCCTCCGCGCGTTCGGCATGTTCCAGCTTGCCATTCAGAACCTCGATCGACTGACTGTCGCCTTTGACCGCAATCGCATCAGCGCTGTCAGCCCCGGCTTTTCCGGCGGCGTCCAGCAGCATAGCGGTCAGATGTTGGAGGTCAGACATGGCAAATCCTTTCGGGTGGTTCCGAATGCAGATAAGCGATGCGCGCGCGGGGTGCTAGTCCCCTTTGCCGTATTCTGCCGCCAAGACCTCAGCAAGGTCACCGATCAGATCATAGGGGATCTCATCTTTGAACAGGAATTTCATATTGCCTTTTTCGTTGGCGTATGGGGCCATTTTGGGCCGCATCGGATGATCCACTGGCAGGGGCGGATAGATGCCCAGATGCGCCTTGAAAGTGGAATAATGAAAGAACAGCTTACCGCCCTTTCGGAAGGACGGCACACCGTAGCTCAGGCATTCTTCGGCCCCGGGCACGCGGGTTTTCACGATGGCGCGCACCTTATCCATGATCACCCGGTGATCCGGGGCGAGCGTGTCCATGAAGGCGTCAACTGTTTCGGGTTTCGTGCTCATACACACATCATACCCCAAAGCCGCGCGGAATCGAATTGAAATTCCTGCCCCGGCCCGTAAGGTTGGCGCAAACTGGGAAGGATATGATGATGAGCAACTCTGCCTATGACGACCTGATTGCCTACGTGAAAAACACCTCCTCGCTGGAGGAAATCGGCGGCGTTCTGATGTGGGATCAGGAGGTTATGATGCCCCGCAAAGGCAATGCGCAACGTTCCGAACAGGTGGCGGCGCTGGAGGCGACAATCCATGCACGGCGCACCGCGTCAGAGTTTGCCGAACTGATCGCGGCGGTGGATACCGGACCACTGAATGATGCGGAAAAGATGAATGTTGCGGAAAGTCAGAAGACATATGACCGCGCCACGAAAATCCCGGCGAAACTGGCAACGGAAATTGCCCGCGTGACCTCCGCGGCACAGCAAGTCTGGGCTGATGCGCGGGCCGCCAACAAATTTGCCGATTTCGCGCCGACGCTGGAAAAAGTGCTGGAGCTGAAACGGGAAGAGGCGAAATGCCTGTCGGACGGGGACCCGTATGACGCGCTGCTTGACGATTTCGAACCGGGGATGAAATCCGGACCGCTGCTGGAACTGCTGTCCTCCATCCGCCCCGGCCTGACGGAATTGCGCGGTGCAATTGCCGAGAAAGGCCTGACCATGCCCCGCGTGCTGGGCCGCCATCCGGCGGAACGGCAAATGGCGGTCGCGCGGCGTCTGGCGGATGCGTTTTCCTATGATTGGGAGGCCGGACGTCTGGATTATTCCGTTCATCCGTTTTCCTCCGGTCACAATAATGACAGCCGCATCACCACGCGGGTGGCTGAGGAAGACGTGTTCAACTGCTTCTATTCCACGATTCACGAGATCGGCCACGCGCGCTACGAACAGAATATGCCACTGGATCTGGCGGGCACGCCGGCGGGCAAATATGCCTCCATGGGGGTCCATGAAAGCCAGTCGCGCATGGCGGAAAACCAGATCGGGCGCAGCCGCGAATTCACCAAATGGATGTTCCACGTGATGGAGCAGGAGCTGGAACCGTTCGGCATTGAAACGCCGGAGGAGCTGTATCACGCCGCCAACCGGGTGGAGACGGGTTTCATCCGGACCGAGGCGGACGAGGTGCATTATAATTTGCATGTCCTGCTGCGGTTCGAGCTGGAACGTGAAATGGTGCGCGGCTATCTGGACGTTAAGGATCTGGAGGCGGCATGGAACGACACGTTCCTGCGTGATTTCGGCGTCGAGGTCCCGGACGCGGCGCATGGTGTGTTGCAGGATGTGCACTGGTCGGTGGGCCTGTTCGGCTATTTCCCAACCTATTCTCTGGGCAATATCTATGCGGGTGAGCTTTATGCCGCGATGCGGGAGGACATTCCTGATCTGGATGACGGGATTTCCAAGGGCGATACGTCGGCCGCGATGGGCTGGGTGGAGCGTCACGTTCACAAACGCGCCCATTCGGTACCGCCGGAGCAGATCATTTCCGATGCGGTTGGGCATAAGCCGAGCGGCGAGCCGTTGCTGGCCTATCTGAAGACGAAGTTCGGGGATATTTACGACCTGTGAGGGTAGGGCGAGCGCCTGCCCGTTGCCCGGCGGCTGCGCCTTGATTCCGGGCGGTTGGTTGTCTTGCTTGCCCCACCTTCACAACAGGTCTATAACCGCCAACATGACTCGCGTATTTGATCTGGACGACCATACCCGCCTGCCATGGCGGTTTCATGCGGAGAGCGTGATCCTCGCATTATGCGCGTAAGCGCAGGGTTTTCTGTCGCCAGTTCAACCCTATCCGCTACGAGGAAATATCATGTCCGCTCCAAAAACGCTTTACGACAAAATCTGGGATGCCCATCTGGTCTCTGAAGACGAGGATGGCACCAGCCTGCTCTATATCGACCGCCATCTGGTTCACGAGGTGACCAGCCCGCAGGCGTTCGAAGGGCTGCGCACCGCTGGCCGCAAGGTTCGTGCCCCCGAAAAAACCATCGCTGTGCCGGACCATAACGTGCCGACCACGCTGGACCGGGCCAAAGGCATCGAAAACGTCGAATCCAAAATTCAGGTCGATGCGCTGGATAAAAACGCCAAGGATTTCGGGATCAACTACTATCCCGTGTCCGACGTCCGTCAGGGCATCGTCCATATCGTTGGCCCCGAACAGGGCTGGACCCTGCCCGGCATGACGGTTGTCTGCGGCGACAGCCACACGGCCACGCATGGTGCATTCGGCGCGCTGGCCCACGGGATCGGCACGTCGGAGGTTGAACATGTCCTCGCCACCCAAACGCTGATCCAGCGTAAGGGCAAGAATATGAAAGTGGAGATCACCGGCAAACTGCGCCCAGGCGTGACCGCCAAGGACATCACCCTGTCCGTTATCGGGGCCACCGGCACCGCCGGCGGTACCGGCCATGTCATCGAATATGGCGGCGAGGCGATCCGAGCGCTCTCCATGGAGGGTCGCATGACGGTCTGCAACATGACTATCGAGGGCGGCGCCCGCGCCGGCATGGTCGCGCCGGACGAAAAGACCTTCGACTACATCATGGAACGGCCGCGTGCGCCGAAGGGCGAGGCCTGGGACATTGCGCGGGCCTATTGGGAATCGCTCGTCTCTGACGAGGGCGCCGAGTTCGTTACCGAAGTCAGGCTCGACGCCGGCAACCTGCCGCCGATCGTGACCTGGGGCACCTCACCGGAGGACGTCGTTTCGGTGACGGGCGCTGTGCCGGACCCGGACCTGATCGAGGACGAGGCCAAGCGCGCCTCCAAGAAGCGGGCGCTCGCCTATATGGGTCTGACGCCGGGCACCAAGATCACCGACATCCGGCCCGACCGGGTGTTCATCGGCTCGTGCACCAACGGCCGGATCGAGGACCTGCGCGCGGCCGCCGCAGTCATCGGGGGCCGTCATGTCAACGAGAACGTCAACGCCATGGTGGTTCCCGGCTCCGGCCTGGTGAAAGCGCAGGCGGAGGCGGAAGGCCTCGATGCGATCTTCAAGGCGGCGGGCTTCGAATGGCGGGAGCCCGGCTGCTCCATGTGCCTGGCCATGAACGCCGACAAGCTGGCGCCGGAAGAGCGTTGCGCCTCGACCTCGAACCGCAATTTCGAGGGCCGCCAGGGCTTCAAGGGCCGCACCCACCTGGTGTCGCCGGCCATGGCGGCGGCGGCGGCGATCGCCGGGCATTTCGTCGATATCCGCGAGTGGAAATAGGCGCGGCCCGCAGACCGAGGCGCGGATGGCGACATCGATCGGCCGGATCATCATCTACACCCGCAAGATGGCGGAGATGGCTGATTTCTATTGCCGGCATTTCGGGTTCGACGCGCACCAGCGGGACGACGACCGGATCGTCGAGCTGAGGCCGGCTTCGGCCGGTCCCCCGATCCTGCTGCACCCCGCCGGCAAGGCGCAGAAGCAGGGCCAGTCCATCGTCAAGCTGGGGTTCGACGTGGA
>JBNLBF010000017.1:0-66440 GCA_050302475.1 Paracoccaceae bacterium | reverse complement strand
GCGCTACCAAAACCCGTCAATCCGGCATCTGACGTGGCAGATTGCGATGGATGGCTCGCAAAAGCTGCCGCAGCGGTTGCTTGGGACGATTGCGGATAATCTGGCGGCGGGGGGTGACTGTCCGGGGCTGATTTTGGCGGTGGCCGGTTGGATGCGTTATGTCGGTGGGGTCGATGAAAAGGGTCAGCCGATTGACGTAAAGGACCCGCTGGCGGAGCGGCTGGCGACGTTGAAGTCGGTTGATGATTTTCTGGCCGTTCGCGAGGTTTTCCCGGCGGAGTTGGCGGGGAATGCCGATTTCCGAGCGGCGCTGGAAACCGCCTTTGATCAATTGAAAACCAACGGCGCGCGCGCCTCTGTGGGGGCGTTCCAACATGCTTGAATCCTGGCGCTGGTATGGTCCTCTCGACAAAATCTCTTTGCCCGAGATCGCGCAGACACGGGTGACGGGAATTGTGACCTCGCTGCACGAAATACCCTATGGGGAAGTCTGGTCGGTGGAGGCGATTGAGGCGCGCAAAGCGCTGATTGCGGAACCGGATTTGGGGCTGCACTGGAATGTCGCTGAGAGCCTGCCGATCCACGAGGATATCAAACGCGGAACCGGTGATTTGTCGGGACTGTTTGCGAACTATCGGCAATCGATGGCGAACCTCGCAGCCTGCGGGATCAAGACGATCTGCTATAATTTTATGCCGGTGGTGGATTGGACGCGGACGCGGCTGGATCAGCCGCTGAAGGGTGGCGGGACATCGCTTCGGTTCGAAGCGACTCTGATGGCCGCATTTGAAATTCATATGCTGAAGCGTGAAGGCGCTGAAGACGATTACTTGCCCGAGGTCGTTCAGAAAGCCGCGATCTGGTTTCAGCAATCAACCGATGCTGATCGCGAAACATTACTGGCAGCAATCATGGCCGGGTTGCCAGGCGCTTATGACCGCTACGATGTCGAGGGGCTGCGAGCGGCGCTGGCAACCTATGACGGGATCGACCGCGAGGGATTGCGGGCGAATTACGCGCGTTGGCTGGCAGAGGTCATTCCGACAGCCGAAGAACTCGGTATCAAGATGTGTGTTCATCCTGACGATCCACCGCGCGATATTCTGGGGCTGCCCCGGATCATGTCGGGTCGCGACGATATTGCGTGGTTGTATGATCAGCAGGACACGCGGGCGAACGGGCTGACGCTGTGCAGCGGATCACTCGGTGCAAACCCGGCGAATGATGTGCCGGCGATCGCCCGCGAATTCGCCGACCGTATCCATTTCGCGCATTTGCGGAACGTTCGCAAAGACCCTGACGGATCGTTTGAGGAAGACGCGCACCTGGCGGGTGACACCGACATGGTCGATCTGGTCCGCGCGCTGTTGGGCGAGGAAGCCCGGCGCAATACTGATGGACGCGAGGACGCTGTGATCCCGTTCCGCCCGGATCATGGGCACGAATTGCTAAGCGATATCGGCAGCGGCACGCATCCCGGCTATCCTCTGATAGGTCGGCTGGTTGGGTTGGCCGAGCTGCGCGGCGTGATTGCCGCCCTAACTGCCTGAGCCAACCGACAGCTGATTCAAAAAGAACTGCACTGCCGTGTCGTGACAGGAAAACTCTTTTAATACCTGTGCGATCTCCATCGGGGGGCGACCTTCCAGCAGCGACAGGTCAACGACGTTGCGTTCCATGCGCAGGATGCCGAAGGTGGTTTCGGTTTCGAATTGCCAGACCAGATAGCCGCATTCGAAAATGCCGGGCGCCTCTGCCTGACCTATATAGTCTACCGCGGCGAACAGCTGGTCGCGGGGATACCAGGTCACGGCCAGCAATTGCCAACCGCGCATTGGCCCGATGAGGTCCGTCGTTTCGTTATGATTGGCAACATAGTCGGAATAACTGATCATCGCATAAAGCGCGTCCGAGAACATCGCATAGACCGCATCATGATCGCGTTCGCCATAGGCTTTCAGAACCTCGGCAGACAGGGTTTCGATCAGGGCTTTCTGATCCTCGCTCGGTTGGAGATGCCCATCCGCAAGTGCGGGCAGCGGCAGGAGGGCGATGAGGAGGGTGCGCAAAAGGGTCATGCGGTTCGATAGCATGACCCTGGGTGCGGCGATAGTGTTATGCGTTCGCGAACAGGCGGTCCTGATAGGTTTCGCGATCCCAGTCACTTTCCGCCTTCCAGTCCGCTTCGGGTTGACGGGCGGCGAGGTCGTCCGAGATCTCCACCTCGTCAAACCCGGCGCGGCGGGCGTGGTAATACTGGTCAGAGATCAGGTGCCCTGTTGCCCTCAGCCGCCCGGTGAAGCCAGCGACACGCAAGCGGTGGGCCAACGAAAAGCCGCGACCGTCGCTGAAACTCGGGAACGGGATGGCGATGGCGTCGATCTGGTTAAAGATCGGCGTGATCTCCGTCGCGTCGCTATCATTGGGTAGCAGGACCAGACGTTCGTCGGTGCGATCTTCCAGCCGAGTGAACGTGCCCAGATCGTCGGCGGCAAAGCCTTTATCGGTGACAATCACGCTCATGCGGCCTCCACCGACGGGCGGCGGACCACCTTGCCGTTTTCGAAATGAATACCGCATTCCTCTTTGTCGAGGCCGCGCCAGCGACCGGCGCGGGAATCCTCGCCTTCCGCGATGGCTGAGGTGCAGGGGGCGCAACCGATGGACAGGAACCCTTTTTCCACCAGCGGGTGGCGGGGTAGGTCATAACGGTCCATGTAGCCGCGAATATCTTCGGGCCGCCAGAAGGCTAGCGGGTTGATCTTCAGCTTACCCTCGCTGTCTTCGTAAATGTCCATCTCGGCCCGTTTGGCGGTCTGATGGCGTTTGCGGCCGCTGATCCAGCTGTCGTAACCGGCCAGCGCCTCGGCCAGCGGCTGGACCTTACGGATATCGCAGCATTTGTCGGTATTGGCGCGATGCAGGTTGCCGAACGGGTCGTTGCGGCGGATGTCCTCGACGCCCGGTCGGATGCGTTGGATGTTGGTCAGGCCGAACTGTTCGGCGAGGGACAGCTGGTAGTCCAATGTTTCCTGAAACAGCATCTGCGTGTCGATGAATATCACCGGTAGGCCGGGGTTCACGCGGCTGAGCAAATGCAGAAGCACCGCACTTTCCGCCCCGAAAGAGGACACCATCGCCACGCGCCCGAAATCTTCGTCATTCAGCGATTGCGTCAACACGTTCAGCGCGGCTTCTTCGCGCCAGTCGAGGTTCAGGTAATTGGCATCAAGCGGCATGTTTTTGCCTTTTCTCTGGGTAAAGTGCATCTTTGAAAGGGTCGGGGCCAAGGCGGCGGTAGCATTGCAGGAACGTTTCCTGCTCCCACATGCGTTTGTCGAGGTAAGCGGCAATCAGGCGTTCCAGCGCAGGCAGCAGTTCTTCAGCCGAGAAACCGGGGCCAACGCGTTCAGCGATGGTGGTGGTTTCGGTGCCGTCTCCGCCAAGCGTGATCTGGTAGTTTTCAACGCCCCCACGGTCGAGGCCGAGGATCCCGATATGGCCGACGTGATGATGCCCGCAGGCATTGATGCAGCCGGAGATTTTAATCTTCATCGGGCCGATCTCATGCTCCAGTTTCAGCTCGTCAAACCGCTGGGCGATTTCCTGAGCGATCGGGATCGAACGGGCCGTGGCTAGCGCGCAGTAATCCATGCCGGGGCAAGCAATAATGTCGGAGATCAGACCGATATTCGCGGTGGCGAGCCCCACAGCTTTCAGCTCTGCATGGATCGCAGGCAGATCAGCGCGGCGCACATGGGGCAGGATGATGTTCTGTTCATGGGAAACGCGCAGTTCGTCGTGACCATAGCGTTCGGCAAGGTCCGCCATCACGCGCATTTGCTCGGACGTCGCATCGCCGGGAGTACCGCCGACAGGTTTCAGCGAAATGCTGACGATAGCATAGGCCGGATTCTTATGTTCTGCGACGTTGGTATCGACCCAGGACCGCAGCACCGGATCGGCGTCGATCATATCCTCGGCAGCCACAGACCTTGTGTTGTCGAAATCCGCCGGGCGGAAGGCCTGCGTGATATTGTCGATGATCTGTTGAGGCACACCTTTGAATGCGGCTTTCTTTTCAATAAATGCCGCTTCGATACGGTCTTTCAATTCCTCCAGCCCGGTTTCATGGACGAGGATCTTGATACGGGCTTTGTATTTATTGTCGCGCCGTCCGGACAGGTTATAGACCTGCAGGATCGCCTCCAGGTAGGGAAGCAGATCGGCTTTGGGCAGGAAGTCGCGGACGGTTTTGCCGACCATGGGCGTGCGGCCCAGACCGCCGCCGATGACAACCTCATAACCCTTTTCGCCAGCATCATTCTGGCGAAGGTATAGGCCTATATCGTGGGCGCGAACCACAGCGCGGTCATGCGCCGCGCCGCTGACGGCAATTTTGAACTTGCGCGGCAGGTAAGCAAATTCCGGGTGATCCGTGGACCATTGGCGCAACAGTTCGGCGGTTGGACGGGGGTCTTCGACTTCATCCGCAGCGGCCCCGGCGAAATGGTCTGCGGTGACGTTGCGGATGCAATTGCCCGACGTTTGGATCGCGTGCATTTCAACATCTGCCAGCGCGTCGAGGATGTCGGGGACGTCCTTCAGCTTCGGCCAGTTGAACTGGATATTTTGGCGCGTGGTAAAATGGCCATAGCCCTTGTCCCACCTATCCGCAATATAGGCGAACTGGCGCAACTGAGCGGAGTTCAGTGTCCCGTAAGGCACCGCCACACGTAGCATGTAAGCGTGCAGTTGCAGGTAAAGTCCGTTCATCAGGCGCAACGGTTTGAATTCGTCTTCTGTCAGGGCACCGCTTATGCGGCGTTCGACCTGGCCGCGAAATTCGCGGACGCGGGCGCGCACAAACTTTTCGTCGAAATCATTATATTTATACATTTGCGCCCTCTGCCTGCTTGCCGTGGAAATAGTTGGACGGGCCCTTGGTGCGGAAGGTCTCGCGGAAATGGGTGGGGGCGGGTTTGCCATCAACCAGCGCCACCTCCGCGAGATATGCCCCTACCACACTGTCCGCCTGAGCTTCGGCAAATGCCAGAAGCTCATCGGCTTTTTCCCCCTGAACCGGTGCGGCCTCGGTCAAATGGCGTGTCCATTCCCGTGCCGCAGTCAGATAGATCACGTCCCCTTCGAGTAGGTGATTGGCTGTCACAACCTGCGGCATGGAATCGTCCCCTTTGTGTTTTGCTGAGGGATAATGTAACGCAAATTGGCAGAAATGGAATAATTTCCCGATAAATAGGCTTCACATTCGATATTTTAAGGAATACGTTCTACACAGACGCCTTCGACGGAAAATCGTCACGAAAATTAGGGGAAGCGCGAAATGAAAGGCCAGATGGACCAGATTGACCGGAAAATCCTTGCGGAGTTGCAGCAGGACACGTCCCTGCCGCTGGAGGAAATCGCGAAACGGGTAGGATCCTCCAAGACGCCGGTCTGGAACCGTATCCGCAAACTGCGGGAGGCTGGCGTGATCCGTCACGAGGTTGCCGTCCTGGATCCCGATGCACTGGGGCTGGAAGCGTGTTTCTTTGTGCTGATACGAACCGCGGAGCACGAGGCTCACTGGCAGGCCAAATTCCTCGCAACCCTGCGCAGCCGCCCCGAGGTGATGGAGGCCCATAGGCTGGCGGGCGATATCGACTATATTCTCAAAGTCCGCGTGGCGAATGCCCGGGCTTACGATGAATTCTACCAATCGCTGATCGCCGAGGTTAAGATATTCAACGTCACAGCGCTCTTGTCGATGGAAGAGATCAAATACACCACCGCTCTACCAATCAGTGTATGAAGAAATTCCGGTAACATACCGGAATCTATAGGGAGTTGTGATTCGCTGAATCACTGGTTGGACAGAAGGTCGCGGAGGGCTCGCGTGGGCTTCTTTAACCATCTGTTAAAAAAGTCCCGCGGTGTGACATTCATAAATATCCGGTTCAGACGGCACCAGCATTTCTGCCGTGAACTTAGGTTAATGCATTGTAAACAAAGATAAAAATCGTATGGATTTTCCGGCATGGACGGACGCATCGGATGCTGGAGGTGCAATTTTGTGTACGGAACCTGCATTGAGGCGACACGCATTTGCCTTGATTTGACCATTTTCTTTTTCGAAGGTCTGACCATTAACGACTGATTTACGTACAAAAATCGGGAGGAAGGATTCGGCATGGCTCTGCTTGCGAGTTGGAAAAACACTTTTATGTTTGTGTTTGTCGGCGCATCGATTGCGGTGTCTGAGCCGACCTTTCTGACTGCTCAAGAAGAACAAGGATTTGATACCAACAAGTATCGTATCGATCTGGCGGCGCGGCAGCGGATGCTGACCCAGCGGATCGCAAAATCGATCTGCTTTATCGAACTGGGTATCAATGTCGAAGTCCATCATGAGGAATTGGTGAACAGCTTCCAGCTGTTTGATGAGTCGCTTGAAGAGCTGATCAATGGCGGTGGTGTACATGATATTCCCCCGGAAGATGCACGTCGCGCAATCGAGGCTCTTGAAGCTGTGCGGGCGGAATGGGAAGAAATGCGTCCGGTGATGGAAGAGGTCATCGCGACAGACGAGATCTCCGATGAGAACGAGGAATTTATTCTTGCCGAAAACCTCGTCCTTCTGGAACTGACGACGGCGGCTTCTCAGGCTATTGCGCAAGAACATGCGAATCCGAATGAAACCCTGATGGCTGAAGCCGTCGCGGTGGATATTGCCGGCCGTCAGCGGATGCTGACTCAAAAGATGGCTAAGGAGTTCTGTTACGTCGCCGCAGGTCACCGAGTTGTGGAAGAGCGTGAGGCGCTAAAATCCACGGTCGGACTTTTCGAAGCCTCGCTAGCCGCGATTACTGACGGAATGCCGGCAGCGGGTATTGTTCCTCCGCCAAACGATGAGATTGCCGCCCAGCTCGCCGTGGTTGCCGAAGTTTGGGCCCCCATGAAGGAAATCTATGCTAAGGTTATGGCTGAGGAGTTTCCGACGCCGGAGGAGATCGTGTTCATTGAAGAGGAATCAAACCATCTTCTTGTGGAAATGAACAAAGCTGTGCAGTTATATGTAAACCACTGAAATCGGAATGAAATTTATCGGGCACCCCCCGAGGTCAACGGATAGAGACGGGAGATGAAACAATGAGTATCAAGGGAATCGGTATCGACATGTCCAAAGTAATAAGCCTTTTCAAGCAGGGAGTAACTGCTGCAGCGATATTGTCGATTTCGGCAATTTCTGCCAATGCGCAGGCGGTTGTTCTGAAAGCTAACGACGGTTCGGTAGATATCGAGGGTGACCTCGTTTCGTTCGAAGATGGCGTCTACACCATTCGGACCCTGCTCGGCGAGATGCGGATGAGCGCGTCGCGTGTGAGCTGTGAAGGTGCCGCCTGTCCGGTGATCGTTCTCGACCAGTCTGACCTGACAATCGCGGGGTCTAATACGATCGGCGACGAATTGATGCCGCTTCTGCTGACCGGGTATTCCGATGGCCTGAACGCCGAAGCTGATATCCAGACCGGTAATGACCCGACCCAGAAAACTGTCTCGATTGTGGGTGATCAGGGGTATGGTGATGTTTTATCTTCCATTCTGATCAGCTCGACCGGCAGCTCCGACGCTTTTGCAGCACTTATGGAGCAGACCGCCGAGATCGGCATGGCCTCGCGTCGTATTCAACCGTCAGAGGCTCGCGCGCTGCGTGACAATGGCGCTGGCAATATGATCAGCGTCGAACAGGAACGCGTGATTGCCGTCGACTCACTGTTGATAATTGTGCATCCGTCCAACCCGGTTGATACGCTGAGCATTGATCAGATTTCTGATATATATGCCGGCAACATCCGGAACTGGAGCGAGGTTGGCGGACCAGACATGCCGATTACGGTCTATTCGCCCGAGGCGGATTCTGGTACGCGCATCACGTTCGAAGCCAGAACGCTGGATCAGCGTGACTATGTTCTGCGCGCTGATGCTCAGATCGTGAGTGACAACATCAGCATGTCGCGTTCTGTTGTCGAAGATGAAAGTGCGATCGGGTATGCCGGTTACGCGTTCCAGCGTGGTGCGAAGAGCCTGAACGTGGTGTCCGAATGCGGTATCCGTTCGCGCCCTGACGCCTTCTCGGCCAAGACGGAGGAATATCCCTTCCAGCGTCGTCTGTATGTCTATAACCGCTCGGACAATCTGTCGGAAACCGCGGCAACGCTTCTGGAGTATTTCGTATCCAAAGAAGCGGACAGCCTGGTTTCCAAGTCCGGCTTCATCGATCTGGGTGTCGAGCGTACCATTCAGGATACAGCCTCCGGTCGTATGCGTGGTCTGATCCGTACCACCGAAGACCCGTATGAACTGTCGCTGATGCGTCAGCTGCTGGTGGAGCTGTTGGACTGGGATCGTCTGTCCACGACCTTCCGCTTTGCCTCCGGGTCCAACCGGATGGATGGTAAGGCGCTGCGCGACCTTGAGCGCCTGTTGGATTACCTGGAATCCTTGCCCTCTGACACGCAGATTGCTGTCGTAGGTTTCACCGACAATGTTGGCCCGTTCGGCGCTAACCAGACCCTGTCGGAGAACCGCGCCAACGAGGTGATGAACATCATCCGCGACACAGGTGGCGAGCGGGTCGAGCATATCGACTTCACCTCGCTGGGCTTCGGTCCGCTGTCCCCGGCTGGCTGTAACGAGACTTTGGCCGGTCAGGCGGTGAACCGCCGCGTGGAAATCTGGATCCGCGGCTAAGACCTGATCCAAACCTTTTCGACCCCGCCGGTGAAAATCGGCGGGGTTTTCTTTTGCCTGGATGTTAGGGTAATCTGGAACATTATGTGAACAGAGTCGCCCAATGCCTAAACTTGACCTGCCTTTTCCGCCGCGCAAATCCCGTGCGCACGAAGTTTGTGGCCCCGCCGCCACCAGCTTCGCCGTGATGCTGGCGGGTGTGTTGGATGGCCCGGTTCTGTGGCTGAAACAGGGGCATGAACGGGGACGGTTGCATCCTTCGGCATTGGCGGAATATGCGGACCCGGCACGGTTCCTGTTTGGCAAGGGCAAAACCCAGACCGATGTGCTGTGGATGGCCGAGGAGGCCCTGCGATCCGGCGCGACGCCGCTGGTTGTAGCGCAACTGACGGATCGGCTGGACCTGACGGCGGGGCGGCGGTTGCAACTGGCTGCCGAGGTCGGGCGCAGCCGTGGCCTGTTCCTGATCCCCGAAGGCGCGGGGTCTAACGCGGCCGAAACCCGCTGGCGTTGTTCATCACATTTTGACGGGGTGGACTCGACTCGGCAGCATTGGCAGCTTATTAAGAACAAAACGGGAACATTAGGGGATTGGATCATTCGCTGGGATGAACAGACGCGTCGTGTCATTGTGGTTTCCAAGACTGCCGAGCGAGCGGATTCTGCGCCAGCGCCCGGTTGACGGTCCCTTTGCGCTGACCCATCTGTCGGCGAATGCCCAGCGGATTTATTGCCTGAACCCGGCGGCTGAAGCCCAGGGATTAAGCCGGGGGATGAGCTTTTCGGATGCCCGTGCTTTGTGTCCTGACCTGCTGACAGATCACGCCAACCCTTACGCGGACGAGAAATTCCTGCGACTGCTGGCGCGCTGGAGCGGGCGATATTGTCCATGGGTTGGCCTCGATGGGGATGGGCTGTTGCTGGATGTGACCGGGTCCACGCATCTGTTCGGCGGCGAGGCGGCGCTGCTGGATGATCTGGGCGCTCGGTTGGCCCGCGCCGGGCTGTCGCACAAGGCGGGGGTGGCAGATACGCGAGGGGCCGCTTGGGCGCTGGCCCATCATGGGGGCGGGCTGGCCCCGGCGGGCGAAACGCTTCCTCATATCGGCTCGCTGCCGGTCGCGGCGTTGCGATTGGGGGATCAGCTGGCGATTCAATTGCAGCGCCTTGGTATTCGTACGATCAATGATCTGGTGGCGTTGCCGCGGGCAACGCTGACGCGCCGTTTCGGGCCGGAGGTTCTGCTGCGTCTGGATCAGGCGCTTGGCAATCAACCGGAACCGGTCTCCCCTGCCGAAGACCCTCCCCATTACGCCGCCCGCATGACCCTGCCAGAGCCGATTGGCCTGACCGGCGATGTGATGGCGGGGTTGGGTCGGTTGCTGGAGCGGCTGTGCGCGACGCTGGCGGATCGCCAGACGGGCGCGCGTCGACTGTGTTTCACGGCGCGACGCGTCGATCAGGGTGCAAGTCAGGTGGAGGTGCGCCTCGCCCGTCCCATGCGGGACCCGGCGCGTATGCTGCGCCTGTTCGAACGCGGCGTGGAGGGGTTGGAGGCCGGCTTTGGTATCGACCAGATCCGGCTGGAAGCGACTGAAGTCGAACCCCTCCCGTTCCATCAGGTCACCCATCACAGCGCGCGCGAGGATGACAAGATCGCCGATCTGATCACCCGCCTTGGCAACCGGGTAGGGCTGGAGGCGATCACGCGCTATCTGCCCGCCGACAGCAACATCCCCGACAAAAGTTTCACCGTGGCCTATGCCGCCTATTCCGACCCCGTCGCCAGCGGCTGGGCCTCGCCCGCGCCGCGTCCGTTAACGATTTTCCCGCCCGAACCCATCGCCGGGCACATGCCCCGCCCACCGCGCTTTTTTACCTGGCGGCGCATGTCGTTTCGCGTGGCCGAGGCAACGGGGCCCGAACGGATCGCGCCGGAATGGTGGCTGGACAACCCCGACTGGCGCAGCGGCGTGCGCGATTACTGGCGGGTCCAAACGCGCGAGGGGCGGCGGCTCTGGCTGTTTTTCACCCCGCAAAATCCCGGCTGGTGTGTGGAGGGGGAGTTCGCATGAGTTATGCGGAATTGTGTGTGACCTCGAACTTCACCTTCCTGACCGGAGCGTCCCATCCCGAAGAACTGGTGACCCGTGCGGCCGAGCTGGGCCTGTCGGCGGTGGCAATCACGGATCGCAACACGCTCGCCGGGGTGGTGCGGGCCTTTGCGGCGCTCAGAGAGTTGAAACGCGAGGCGGCGGAGGCCGTGACCGTGCGCTCGCGCGTGTTGACTGACCCGTCCAGCCGCCAGAAACAGGATGGCGATGCCCGGCTGACCCGTCCCGATGCGGTGCAGTTGCCCCGGCTGATCGTAGGGGTGCGGCTGGTGCTGGCGGACAGCGATATCGACTGGGTCGCACTGCCCACGGACCGGGCGGCCTATCAGCGCCTGTCACGGTTGCTGACGTTGGGCAAACGGCGTGTCGAAAAGGGGGAATGCCAGCTTTATCAGAAGGACCTGGCGGAGGGGTGCGCCGGTATGATCCTGATCGCGCTGCCACAGGCAGACCCGTTGCCGCGCGGCGCGAACGGACCGCTACCAGAGGTGCAGGTGCTGGCGCGCCGCTTCCCCGGTAACGTCTTTCTGGGCGCAGTGCCACGTTATGACGGGCGGGATCGCAAACGGATCGACGTGATCGCCATGCAGGCGCTGAAAGCCGCCGTGCCCATGGTCGCGGTGGGCGATGTGCTGATGCATCATGGCAGCCGTCGCCAGCTGGCCGATGTTCTGACCTGCATCCGCGAGGGAATCCGTATCGACGATATCGGTGCCCGGGCTCTGCCCAATGCTGAACGCCGCCTGAAATCCGCGCCTGACATGGCGCGGCTGTTTCACAAACATCCGGGCGCCATCCGCCGCTCGCTGGACATCGCCAATCGCTGCACGTTTGACCTGTCGGAACTGTCCTACGAATATCCCGACGAAATCGCCGGGGCGGAGGATCCGCAAACCCGCCTCGCCCGTCTGGCGGAGGAAGGGTTGCAGCGCCGCTATCCAAACGGTGCAAGTGACCGCATTCACGCGATGATGGCGAAGGAACTGCGACTGGTCGAAAAGCTGAATTTCCCGGCCTATTTCCTGACGGTCCATGACATTGTGCAGTTTGCCCGGGGGCAGGGAATCCTGTGTCAGGGGCGGGGATCGGCGGCCAACTCGATCCTCTGTTACCTGTTAGGGATCACTGATGTCAGCCCCGATCAGATTTCCATGGTGTTCGAGCGGTTCGTGTCTGAACAACGCGGGGAACCGCCTGATATCGACGTCGATTTCGAACATGAACGGCGCGAGGAGGTGATCCAGCATATTTACGAAAAATACGGCCGCCACCGCGCTGGGTTGTGTGCGACCGTGATACATTTCCGATCCCGCTCCGCCATTCGCGAGGTTGGGAAGGTCATGGGGTTAAGTCAGGACATCACCGCCGCGCTGTCAGGGCAAATCTGGGGCTGGTCCTCCAAGGGGGTGGATGCGGAACGGGTCCGCGAAATCGGCCTCAACCCCGATGACAAGCGCCTGTTCCAGACCATCCGCCTGATACAGGAAATCATCGGTTTCCCGCGCCATCTGTCGCAGCATGTCGGCGGGTTTATCATCACCAAGGGTCGTCTTGACGAGATGTGTCCCATCGAAAATGCCGCGATGGAGGATCGGACCGTCATCGAGTGGGACAAGGACGATATCGACACGCTGGGCATTCTGAAGGTGGACATTTTGGGGCTGGGGATGCTGACCTGCATCCGCAAATGTTTCGGCCTGATCGAACAGCATGAGGGGAAGACACTGACCCTCGCCACCATCAAGCAGGAGGATACGGAAACCTATGACATGCTGTGTCGCGCTGATGCGGTGGGTGTGTTTCAGGTGGAAAGCCGGGCGCAGCTGAATTTCCTGCCCCGGATGCTGCCACGCACGTTTTACGATCTGGTGATCGAGGTCGCGATTGTCCGGCCCGGCCCGATTCAGGGCGGCATGGTGCACCCGTTCATCAAACGCCGTCAGGGGCTGGAGGAAATCCACTTTCCGTCGGAAGAGCTGCGCGAGGTGTTGGGCAAAACCAATGGCGTGCCGCTGTTTCAGGAACAAGCCATGCAAATTGCCATCGTGGCGGCGGGTTTCTCGCCCGAAGATGCGGACCGGTTGCGGCGCTCGATCGCGACTTTCCGGCGGATGGGGACGATAAGCAAATTTCGGGATCAGTTCATCAACGGTATGCTGGATCGTGGGTATGAATCGGATTTTGCCGAACGCTGTTTTTCGCAGGTCGAAGGGTTTGCGGAATATGGGTTTCCGGAAAGCCACGCGGCGGCGTTTGCCATGCTCGCCTATGTGTCCGCCTGGCTGAAATGCCACCATCCGGCGGTGTTTGCCTGTGGTTTGCTGAATTCGCAACCAATGGGGTTTTATGCGCCCGCGCAGATTGTGCGCGATGCCCGCGAACATGATGTGGAGGTCCGTCCGATCTGCACCAATCACAGTGGCTGGGATAACAGTCTGGAGAAACGCGCCGATGGCAGTTTTGCCCTGCGCCTTGGCTTTCGCCAGATCAAAGGGTTTAAGGAGGAGGACGCCAACTGGATCGTCGCGGCGCGGGGCAATGGCTATCCTGACCCGATCAGCCTGTGGCAACGCGCCGGGATTGCACCCAAAGTGCTGGAAAAACTGGCCGAGGCTGACGCGTTTGCCGGCATGGGCCTGAACCGCCGCGACGCGCTATGGCAGGTGAAGGCGATCCGGGGGCAACAGCCCTTGCCCCTGTTCAACGACCCGATTGACGGCGAAGGCATTCGCGAGCCAGAGGTCACGTTGCCAAACATGCATCTGGGGGAGGAGGTGGTCGAAGATTATGTCTCCACCCGCCTGTCGCTCCGCACTCACCCGATGGAACTGATCCGCCCCGCCATGCCCGACCTGCTGGCACATGAGGGGTTGCTGGACGCCCCGCTGAATCGCACCACCACGGTTTGTGGTCTGGTCATTACCCGCCAGCGCCCCGGCACCGCCAGTGGGGTGATCTTCATCACGCTGGAGGATGAAACCGGCGTCTGCAACGTTGTCGTCTGGCCAAAGGTTTACGAAAAATTTCGCCGGGCGGTGATTGCGGGGCGGCTTTTGAAGATCACCGGCTATCTGCAGCGCGAGGGGATTGTGGTGCATCTGATCGCCCAGCATGTCGAGGATGTGTCGGCGCGGCTATCGCTGCTGGGCCATCCGGATGCCGACCGGCTGGGTCAAACCAATCCGGATACAGATGACGCGCCCCGCCCGCGTGAACGCCGCGCCCATCATCCGCGTGAACAGGCGAAGGTTTTGTTCCCAAGCCGTGATTTTCACTAGGAATTTCAATACGCTTTACAACTAACTGACTGGTCAGTAATATACGGGACGACTCAGTTGGAGCCCAGGAATGGCCAAACCCAAACATCGCAGACGCGCTGATAAACGCCCGGACGAAATTCTGGACGCGGCGCTGAGCTGTTTCATGGAACTGGGTTATGCGGCCACGCGGGTTGAAGATATCGCCGAACGTGCCGGAATATCGAAGGCGGCGGTTTACCTGTATTTTGAGTCTAAACAGGCGCTGATCGAAGGGTTGGTCGGGCGCGAGCTGGCCCCCATCCCCGATCAGGCGGCACTGGCGATTGCCAGCTTTCCCGGACCCGTCCGTGATATTCTGAGACAGGTAATGCAGATAATCGCGACCCGCATTTCCGACCCGAAAACCATCGCTATCCCGCTGTTGGTCCTGCGCGAATCCGTAACCTTTCCGGAGCTGGCGGATACTTACCGTGAACAGGTCCTCAACAAGGCACTGCCGATCATGCAATCGCTGATCCAGAAAGGTGTCGAATCCGGGGAGTTCCGCCAGATTGACCCGGAACAGGCGCTGCGCAGCATTATGGGACCAGTCATGGTGCATATCGTTCTGGCGAACGTATTTGGTGTCGGCAAGAGCGATGAAGAGAGCATGCAGAAAATGCTGACCGCTCATTTCGAAATTCTGATGCAGGGGCTTGAAGCCAGATGATGGAAAAAGCGACAGAGATATTTGCAGCCATTCTCGCCATCTTCGGTTTAGGGGAACCGGAAGATCCGTACTACGCGGGATATATCGAAGGCGATTACGTTTATGTTGCCTCCGTTGTGTCCGGTCGTCTGGAAGAAATTACAGTGTCAGAAGGGGATATTATCGAGGCTGGAACGCTGCTGATTTCGATCGATGACGAACTTGCTGCAGACGCGCTGGAGATTGCAAAATCCCGGGTAGAGGTTGCACGGGCACAGCTAGAAAACACCCTTTCCGGTGCGCGGGAAGAGGAAATCGCCGTGGTGCGAGCGCAGCTTGCCATGGCACAGGCGACCTATGATCAGGCGAAGCTTGACGCTGACCGTAACCGCCAGCTGGTGGAGTCTGGCGTGATTTCGCAAACGGTGCTGGATTCAAACCTAACTCAGCTCGCCACGGCCGAGGCGCAGATCGCACAGCTGAATGCACAGATTACCTCGATGGAACTGCCTGCAAGACCGGCAGAACAGGCACAGGCAACGGCGAACCTCAACCTCGCCAATGCAGAGCTGACGCGGCAATTGACTGAAATTACCCATTATCAGCTTACTGCGCCCGTGAACGGGATGGTTGAAAGAGTCTATTATGATAGCGGAGAGGTCGTGCAAACTGGCCAGCCGATTATCTCGATACTGCCGGAGACCGGGCGCGTGATCCGCTTCTACATTCCCGAAGATGCCCGAGCTGCCGCACGTCTGGGGGATCGGTTCCGGCTGGAATGTTCCGGATGTCCCGCAGGGGTGGAGGTGGAGCTGACCTACCTGGATGCACAACCGCAATTCACACCACCGATCATCTATAGCCGCGAAGAGCGCGCACGTCTGGTCTATCGGGCAGAGGGCCGGCCTGTCACGCCGCTCTCGCTTCTGCCCGGACAGCCCGTGACGCTGGAGCCGCTGCCATGAGCAAAGATATTATCATAGATGTCAAAGGCTTAACAAAGAAATTCGGTGACTATGTCGTTGTGAATGATTTCGACATAAAGGTGCCCAAAGGCTCCATTTACGGCTTTCTTGGCCCGAACGGATCAGGCAAAACCACGACAATCAGATTGCTTTGTGGCCTGCTGACCCCAGATGAGGGCGAGGGGCAATGCCTTGGGTTTGACCTTCGGAAACAGTCGGGCAAAATTAAAAATGAAGTCGGGTATATGACCCAGAAATTCTCGCTGTATCAGGATCTGACGATCCGCGAGAATCTGGATTTCATCGCGCGGATGTTCAAGGTGAAAAAACGCCGCAAACGCGTGCAAGCCGCCCTGGAAGATCTGGGTCTGGCTGATCGATCCAACCAATTGGCCGGAGAATTGTCAGGCGGATGGAAACAACGGCTCGCGCTGGCTGCCTGTCTTATTCATGACCCCAAGCTCCTGATGCTGGATGAACCCACCGCCGGGGTGGACCCGAAGGCCCGGCGAGAATTCTGGACGGAAATCCGTCGGCTGGCGGCAGAGGGTGTCACCATTCTTGTCTCAACCCATTATATGGATGAAGCTGTGCAATGCGATTACATCACCTACATTGCCTACGGTAAAAAGCTAATAGATGGTCGCGCCGATCAGATTGCCGCTACCGTTGGTCTGACCACGGTGCGTGTCACGGGTGATAGTCTGCGCCAAATCGAGGCAGAAATCACAGATAACCATTCGGAGTTTCAGGTGGCGCGGTTTGGGACCGGATTGCATGTGTCCGCATTGGACGCTGGGGTGTTGAAAACCACAATCGAAGGACTGTGCGCCAAATATGGTGGGGAATGGAAAGAACAGCCCGCCGGACTGGAAGAGGCGTTTATCTACCTGATGAGCGGGGCGCGAGACAATTTCGCGGTAGCCTCGTGAACCTGTTTTCCGTCAGCCGGTTCCTGTCAGTTCTGACCAAGGAATTTATCCAGATGCGTCGGGATCATTTGACGTTCGGGATGATGATCGGTTTGCCAATAATGCAACTGCTGTTATTCGGGTACGCGATCAATAACGACCCGCGCGAACTCCCGACATTGATCGAGGCATCCGATAACGGCCCGATCACCCGGTCAATTGTGTCCGGGCTGGAAAGTTCCGGCTATTTCGCCTTTGAGGGATATGTCGAAGGTCAGGAGCGCGCCGAGGAAGCCCTGCGTACCGGCGAAGCGAATTTTGTTCTGGTTATCCCGGACGGCTTCGAACGCGACGTTGTTCGCGGGCTACAACCAAACCTGCTGATTGCTGCAGACGCGTCTGATCCCACGGCTCTCAGCGGGGCGGTTTCAGCGATGTCCGGGATTGTGGATACGGCGCTTTCGGAATTTCGCTTCGGGGAGCTTCAATTGGGTCGCGGCAGCGAAAACGCCTTTGGGATAACCATTCACCGTCATTACAATCCCGAGGGAACGACTTCCACCAATATTGTGCCGGGATTGCTGGCAATAATTTTGTCGATGACCATGGTGATGATCACCGCAATCGCCATCGTGAAGGAAACCGAACGCGGCACGATGGAGACTTTGATCTCTACCCCTGTGAAAGCGACTGAGGTCATGTTGGGTAAAATCCTACCCTATGTGCTGGTCGGTTATGTCCAAACCCTCGTCTTCATTCTAGCGGCTTCAGTGCTGTTCGATGTGCCATTTACCGGCTCGCGACTGGCTTTCGTGCTGGGAGTTAACCTGTTCATCCTCGTGAATCTGGCGCTGGGCTTCCTGATATCCACTGCGGCGCGCAATCAGATGCAGGCGATGCAGCTGTCCTTTTTTACAATTCTGCCGTCGATCCTGCTATCCGGCTTCATGTTTCCCTTCGCGGGTATGCCCGGCTGGGCACAGGCGCTGGGACAAATTGTGCCGGCGACGCATTTCCTTCGCCTTGTTCGTGCAATCATGCTGAAAGGTGCGGATGTCGGGGATGTTATGTCCCAGTATCTAACACTCAGCATATTGCTATTCGTGATCGGTATTCTGGCTGTAAAACGGTATCGTCAGACACTCGACTGATTAAAAATTAGCCACAAAGTTAACAATCGATAAACGGTTCTGTGCCACTCTCACACCAGTAAATATGAGTGGTGAAAATGAATATTGAACTGATTAACGAAGCTCGCCGAGTCGGAGCAAAACTGGTTCTGGATGCGATACATAGTTCTGCACCCGCAACGCGCCAGTCGATTGTGAAACAGTCCGGTCTGGGATTGGCGACAGTCGATAGCATCCTGACGGAACTGGTTGCCAAAGGGCTGGTCTGCGACGATATCAACAAGCGTCCGGATAAGGGTAAACAAGATCCTTCAAATAATCAGGGCGATATCAGTCTGCGTGCAGACGCGCACATCGTTGCCGGGATGAAACTGTCTGACAAGCTTGTCTCCGTAGTGTTCATGAATTTCGAAGGGGAGCGGATCGGCGAATATATCGCAGCGCCGCCGAAACCGGTGTTTTCCGCAGAAGAAGCCACAAATTTTCTTCATGCCACCTTGAAGGAGGCTGCGTCGATCCATGGTCTGCCTATCTCTGGATTGTCCGCCGTCGCGGTTGGGTTGCCGGGGATAGTCAATGCCGAAAAGGGGATTGTTCATTGGTCACCGGGACTCAACAAACGCAATCTTAGCTTCCAGAAAATGCTGGAGGAAAAAATCGGCATTGACGCCTATGTGGACAATGACGCCAACTTGCTGGCCGTGGCGGAACAACGCTACGGGGCAGGTCGAAAGCGCAAGAATTTCATTGTCGTCACTGTCGAACAAGGTGTCGGCCTGGGAATCATCGTCAACGGAGAGATTTATCGCGGAACCGGTGGTCACGGGGCAGAACTCGGACATGTGAAGGTTCAGCTGGACGGGGCCCTCTGTCGGTGTGGACAATATGGCTGTCTGGAGGCCTATGTCGGGGATTACGCACTGTTGCGGGAATCCGACACAATTGGGCTGACACAATGCAGAGATACTTCGCAGGACAGCCTGAGCCGTTTTCTAAGGGCAATCGACGACGGCAAATCACAAGCCAAACTGATCTTCCGACGATCAAACCGCATGCTGGTCATGGGTTTGACAAGTATGATCAATATTCTTGCCCCGGAACTGATCATCATTTCCAGCGAGAGGCTGGAGCATTGCCCGGAGCTGTTCGACGAACTGGTTGGGGAACTGAATACCGCCACTATGAAAATGGGCTCTCCGCCACCGGATGTCATCCTGAACAAATGGGACGTCCATATGTGGGCTCAGGGTGCCGCGGCATATGCGGTCGAACGGGTGGCGGAAAAGGCGATCGCGACACCGTTTGATGGCGGCTATTTATCCAATAACATTTTGGAAGAAGTTGAATAGGAACCGAGACGTCTGCGCGTTTTGTCAGACTTTCGGAAATCGCTTGCCGATCAGGTAATCGTGTCTGTCATCTGGCAACCGAACCAGTAATATTGCGGATGCGGGAATCAAATCTGTTGCCGCTGGTTCGGGGGAAACGTGAAATATCAGATCCTTGCGATTGTCGCACTTGTGGTTGGGCTCGCCCAGCCTGCGTCCGCGTTGGAGATTTTTGGCTTTACGCTTTTTGGTGACCCGAACCCGCCAGAGCTTGCCCCCGGGGAGCTGTATTACATCGTTGAAACAGGGTCGAGCGACCTTGATGAAAAGGCACTGGAAGACATCGTCAGCGGCTCGCAACTGCTGCAGGATGAATATACTCCTCTCCTCAACACCGCCAGTTTGCTGTCGCGTGCACAGGAAGACTATCGACGGTTGCTCGCCGCTCTTTATCGTGACGGGTATTATAGCGGTGAAGTCTCGATCCTGATCAACGGACAGGAAGCGACGTCTTTGTCGCCGGGTGCGAACCTGCCGGCGCAGAGCAATGTGGAAATCAATATCGCCGGCGGTCCGCATTTCAGTTTCGGCACAGTCGGGATAACACCTCTTCCCGATGGGATCGGACTGCCCGACAGTTTGGCGCCGGGCATGGTTGCCTATGCAGACCAGATAATAGACGCAGTCAATAGCTCCGTTCAGGGTTGGCGGTCCCGCGGTTATCCGCTGGCGGCACTCGCCACCCGGGACATTACTGCCAACCATCGTGACCGGGAGGTGGATGTCGACATACGCATCAATCCCGGCCCGCAATTGCGCTTTGCACAGACCAGCGTGACGGGTGCGGACAGGGTGGATCCTGCCTTCATTACCTATATGGCCGATCTGCCGGTGGGAGAAGTTTTTGACCCCGAGGCAATAGAAGCCGCCCGCGATCGCTTATTGTCGTTAGGAGTGTTCCGCTCGGTCGCAATTGTCGAGGGGACTGAACCTGTAGATGGCGACCGAATTGACGTTGGTTTTGCCGTCGAAGAAATGCCGCGACGCAGACTGGGTATCGGCGTGACCTTTTCCAATGTGGAGGGGGCCGGGCTGGAAGGGTATTGGCTGCATCGCAACCTGTTTGGACATGCAGAATCCCTGCGGTTCGATTTCACGGTCAGTCATATCAATCCAAACGAGACGATCACCGAATATGATTACCACCTTGGCGCAGCTTTCCGGCGGCCCGGGACAATTACTCCTGACACGGATTTAGTGCTTTCTGCATTCGCAGATCACGCCAGTTTCGAAACGGTAACCTCTGAACATGTCGAGGCTGCGATAGGGTTCGAACATATGCTTGATCCGTTGGAGATTGGAGCTTCCCTGTTTGTTTCCTATTCGCAGATCAGCGACACATTCGGTGATCGGTATTTCCGCATGACTGGCGCAAATCTGTCGGCGACCTGGGACAACCGGGATAACCCTCTCTCTCCGTCAGTAGGATTTTACACGACACTCGCATTGACGCCTTATTACGAATTCGCATTCGACAATACTGCCCTTCATGCAAAAGCAGAATTTCGCGGGTATCAGCGCCTGACCGAAGATGCTTCGGTCACTTTGGCGGAACGGTTAACAATCGGGTCGCTGATGGGAAGCCCAGCCCTTGAGAGCCCAGCTGACATGCTGTTTTACGCGGGTGGCAGTGCGACGGTTCGAGGGTATGACTACAACTCGATCGGCGTTGATGACGGAGGACAGTTTATCGGTGGTACATCTTTGCTCGCGTTGAGCGGGGAAATCCGCTTTGCCGTGACTGACAGCATCGGGTTGGTTGGGTTCGCGGATGCTGCAACAGTTGGCGCCGGACAAAATCCGTTTGAGATCGGTGACTGGTATAGCGGTATCGGCGTAGGCCTCCGCTATCAGACCGGCTTTGGACCATTGCGGCTGGATATTGCCCGCGGACTGAACCGACGCGATGGCGATCCGGACTATGCGATCTATGTCGGACTGGGGCAGTCTTTCTGATGCGCTGGCTGGGGATATTTCTATTGCTGCTCTGGTTGCCAATGCAGGCCTATGGGCAGGAGGATGAAAACGGGTTTCTGGTCAGTCTGCTACAGGATCAATTGTCATCTGACAGCCGAACCGTCCGAATTACAGGTGTAGAAGGCCTGCTGAGTTCCGATGCAAAAATCGCTGAAATATCCATCGCCGATGCTGACGGAATCTGGTTACGCATTACCAACGCGCGCATCGTCTGGACGCGTTCGGCCCTGTTGCGCAAGGAATTGCGCGTCGAAACATTATCAGCGGAGACAATCGACTTAATCCGTCTGCCCAACCCGGATTCGGGTGGCTCGCTTCCATCAGCAGAAGCGAAACCCTTCGCGATACCGGACCTGCCCATCCTTGTTGATATTGGCGAAGTTTCAGCCAACGAGATAAATTTTGAGCAGGCATTTCTGGGGGTAGAAGCCGCCGCGACGTTGACCGCATCTGTGCGTATCGACGAAACCGGATTGTTGTTGGATGTGGAGATGGATCGGACCGACGGGATAGGCGGTACGCTTGACCTATCCGCAAACATTCTGCGCACAGACAGCACTGCGGATATTGCACTTCGCTACAGTGAACCCGGAAATGGCATCCTCGCGAACGCGCTGTCGCTTGGGGCGGATACTCCGCTGCGGGCAGAAGTTAACGGAAGCGGGCCGCTGGACCAACTGACGACCAATCTGAAGGTTGACACGAATGGCAGGACCATTGTTGACGGTCAGCTTCAACTGACAGGTAAAGAAAGCGGACGCAGCTTTGACGCGACGTTGGATGCGTTTATAGGCGAATATGTTGTCGAAGATCTGGAACCGTTTTTCCGTGGAAAAACCTCCTTCGTATTGCGGGGTAGGGTTGGCGAAGATGGCGCAATTGATTTGCCGTCCCTGAATATCTCTGCCCGTCAGCTATCGGTTACCGGACGGGCGAGCCTTGATGAATCGGGATTGCCGCGACAGCTTTCACTCGATGTCGAGATCGGGGATGAATCTGGTGTCGACGTTTCGCTGCCTTTCGCAAATGGCGGGCGCGTAAATTCGGTTGAGATTTCGGTCGATCTTGGAACAAGCGCGCCGGATCAGTGGGAGGCGCAATGGAGCATCCGTGACCTAGTCTCTGACAGTATCAGTGTCATTGCGTCATCCGGTTCGTTTCAGGGGCAGTTGGATGACAGATCGCCAGAACTGCAGGTGCTGCAAGGGGACTTACTTGCCACGGCAGCGGGGATCGCAACAAGCAATTCAGCCATACAGCCCCTCGTTGAAGAGACTGTCACCCTGAACGGTCAGATCGTATGGCCGATTGGTCATGCCCTTGAATTCAAGGACTTTGCTCTGAATGCCGGTTCGATACTGGCTATTCTGGATGGCTCGCTGTCCGGTCAGACGTTCAACGGACAGGCCGAGGTAAAGACGAACGACCTGCAAAAATTCAGCGCGCTCGCCGGGCGTAATTTAACTGGTGGTGCATCGATCAGCCTGAACGGTTCCCTAAACCTGATTGATCTGATCGCTGATCTGGAAATTCAAGCAAATACACAGAACCTGACGCTGTCTGAGCCGCGATTGGACCCATATCTGGCCGGCAATGCCGATGTGATCGGCCGTATTATTCGGGACGAAGCCGGATTGCAGATCACGGGACTAACGGTGGAGTCTGGCAATGCCTTGTTCCGGACAGAGGCGAACCTGACCTCCGACAGCATCCGGTTTTCGGGTGATCTGGAGACAAGTGAAATTGGATATGCGTTGCCACCACTTGCGGGGGGCGCCAAAGCATCGGCAAATCTGTCCGGTCCTTTTTCAGGGTTTCAAACGGACATCTCGTTCGAAACGGAACGTGGCACATTCTTAAAGCTAACAGGTCAGGCAGGCGATGCGCTGGCTCTGTCCGGGAGTGTTCAGGAGTTTCCGCTACAATCGGTTTCCGACCTGCTACCCGGATCGGACTTGTCAGGACTGTTAAACGCACAGCTGAATATTACTGGTACGCCTGCGGACCCCGAAATCGGATTTCGGACAATCATTGAAGGCTTTACCAGTGCTTATACGCGTGACTACCTGCCTGCGCAGGTTTCCATTGGCGCAAACGGGCAGTGGGATGCCAGAGGGTTGTTGCTAAATGATGCGTCGCTCTCCGGGGCAGGGATCGACCTGTCAGGGAGCGGTCGCCTCGACCCGGATTTTGCGGATGTCGAGCTCAATCTTCGTGGCAGGGTGCCACTGGGAATTGCCGAACCATTCATGACTCCGGCCGGAGTTTTCGCCGAAGGTGATGCCAACTTGGCCATTTCCCTGACCGGACCTGTGTCCAACCCGACATATTCCGGGTCGGTCCAGATTGCCGGGGTAGATGTCTCGGTTCCTGCGGCCGGAATTATTGTCCGTGACATTACTGCCAACCTGCAGCTTCAAGGGCAGACTGTATCAGTCTCGTCGCTGAAGGGGCGGTTAAGTGAAGGTGGAGACATCAATGTTTCCGGAACCGTAGGGCTGTCCGGGGCGTTGATAGCAAATCTGGCAATCGGACTGGATCGAATTGTGCTCAATCAGGATCGCAACTGGTCGGCAACCCTGTCAGGTGATCTGCAATTGACGGGCCCGATTGCCAGCGACCCGCTGGTATCTGGAAGCTTAAGGGTCTGGGAGGCCGAAGTCCTGATCTCGTCCGGTGGAGGCCAAATCGCCAACCTTGTGGATATCAGACATGTTTCGCCGGGTGACGCGACGCGCCGGACCTTGTCCCGGGCAGGCCTGACAACTGCCGGAGAGGACGTGCAGACATCCCAGGGTCGAATGACGCTTGATTTGGAAATTCTCGCCCCCAACCAGATATTTGTCCGTGGTCGTGGCGTGGATTCAGAATTTGGCGGCGCGATTCAGTTGCGCGGTTCGCTGGACAATCTGATCTCCACAGGTGCGATCCAATTGCTCAGGGGGCGCATGTCATTGCTGGATCGACGCATTGAATTTGTTGACGGGACTATCGGTTTTGCAGGGCCCCTCGATCCGAGGATAAATTTTAACGCCACCACACAAGTGGACGGCACGCAAATCAACGTGAACCTCTCGGGTCTGGCGTCGGCCCCTCAGCTGTCTTTGACATCATCTCCTGACCTGCCAGAGGATGAAATCCTCTCCCGGCTGATATTCGCCAGACCGTTTTCGGATTTGTCTTTGTTCCAGATCGCACAGTTGGCATCCGCCGTGGCGGAGCTGACAGGTGAAGGGTCTGGCGGCTTGTTAGAGCAATTACGTCGCGCATCCGGGATCAGCAATCTGGATATCCGCACGGATGCCGATGGTGAAACTTCGGTCGCCGCTGGGAAAACATTCGGCGACGGTTTCTACACCGAATTGGAACTGTCCACTGATGGGGCTACCAGCGTGAACATTAACTATGATGTGCTTGAAGATGTGACGGCACGAGGAAGTGTGAGTTCTGACGGCGAGACCTCAATCGGACTATTCTACGAGATTGACTACTGACGGGCGCTGCGAAATAGGTCTCGCCCAGCCCTATAGGCGGGGTCTGTCCTTAGCCACGCTGACAACGTCCGGGTAACCGGATTCCCGGGACATTTCATGCTGCCCCAACAGGTCGATAAAGCTGCAAAGCTTCAGTTGATCCGGCGTCGGCGCACGGAAGCAGAAGCTGCGAACGAAGTATTTTGAATTTTGTGATATGCAGCAGAACTCTGCGACGGTTTCCCGCTGGACAGCTGTGGTTCCACCCTGAGTTGAGGCTGATTCCTCGGGTTCCCAAGGTCAAGGATCGCGCGCCGATCAAGCACGTAAACGAGTATAAAAATAACGGTGAAACAGGCTGCTGCTGCTAAAAGCATAAGGGTCACTGGTACTCTCCAACACTAACACTAGTAACAATTCGTTTACCATAATAAGCCCCGGAAATCAATAAAAACCCGCTGGAGCAGATTACCTTTGGGTTGAGTGATCAGGCGGCAGTGAAATGCAACACACCTGAACTCCTATGTGCATGGAAAGAAAAGCCAGCGGATCAGGTAAGCGCGCGAATGGCGTTAGTTTGGTTGTGAGGTTAGACCGAATCTCTTTCGATCAATTCGCATTCCACTTTGATCTGATTGGTCCGCGCTTCCAGCCCGCTGGCACTGTCGATCAACATTTCAGCGGCTATCGAGCCCATTTCATGATGGGGCAACACCAGAGTCGTCAGAGACGGGTGGGTGTGCTGGGCGATCTCTCGATCATCGAAGCCGATGACCGCCACTTGTTCCGGAATTTTCACACCCAGCTCGTGCAAGGCTTCGATACAGCCAAGCGCCATCAGGTCGTTACCGCAGAAAATCGCATCAGGGGGATTATCCAGTTTCATCAGCGCGTGGGTCATATCATAGCCCGAGCTCGGCTCCCAGTTGCCCCAGCGTAGCAGCTCCGAATCATACGCGATGTCAGCACTCGACAGCGCCTGACGATAACCTTTCAGTCGTTCCTGTGACCCGTCGAGCCCCTTTTGCCCGTTGATAAACCCGATCCGCCGCCGCCCGGCTTGGATCAGGCGCTCGGCCGCCATCCTGCCACCCAGAAGGTCGCCGGGGACCACGGACAGCAGTTCGCGGTCCGGGTCATAGCAGTTCAGCAGTACGGTGTTTTCCTTGTACATGATGGACGAGGGTTGAACCTGGCGGGTCAGGATCGTGCCGTAAATGATGCCCAACAAGGGCTGGTTACCCATCTGGCGGACGATCAGCTCTTCGGTCTCGTGATCCCCGCGCGAGACGATCAGATAGATATTGTAACCCCGCTCGATCGCTTTTTGCATAGCGCCGTCATAGCCAAGCGCCATCCATGGATCGGTGGCCACGTCATCGGCGATAAACAGGATGATCGGCTGATTATCTTTGTTGGAAAACTGACTGCGGCGCGCCAGCTGGTAGCCGATATCGCGCGCCGCTTCTTGAACTCGCTTCTTTGTCGTTTCGCTGAGCTTGGCCCCGGGTGCACCGTTCAGAACCAGAGACACGGTCGCCTGCGACACTCCGGCCTTAGCCGCCACATCCATCATGGTGGGACGGCGTTTGCGCTGAGTGTTCGTGGTGTCGACCATGTCTCTTCTGTCTTTCCGATTCCGGATATCCGGCGTCTGCTAGCGGTTGGCGGCCATCCGGCGGATCCGTTCGAATCCGACAGCTATAATGATGAAGCTGCCCACGAAGGTTCCCTGCCAGAAGGCAGATATCCCCAAAAGGATCAGCGAGTTCCGGATTACCTCGATCAACAGAGCACCGACGACCGCGCCGATAGCCGAGCCCTCGCCACCGGCAAGGTTTGCTCCGCCGATTACGGCGGCTGCAATCACGGTCAGCTCCATCGCCTGGCCGAGGTTGGTGGTCACACTGCCCAGCCAGCCGGCCATCAGGATTCCTGCGATCCCGGCGGTGAAGGCCGAGAACATGTAGATCATGACCTTAAGACGCTTCACCGGAATACCGGTAAGCGTCGCGGCCTGTTCATTCCCGCCGATGGCATAAACATACTGCCCCCAGCGCGACCAGCGTGCCGCAATGCTGATGATGATCGCAAGAACGGCAAGGAAATAGAGCGGATGCGGAATGCCAAACGTCTGCCCACCGCCGATCCACAGCAGCAAGTCATGGTCCGGGCCGAATTCCCAGATCATTTTGTTGTTAGACAAGACCATCGCTAGAGACCGCGCTATCGACAAACTACCCAGAGTTACAACAAATGCCGGCATACCAGCGTACGCGATCAGCAAGCCGTTTATAAACCCGACCAGCAGGGCCGCTGCAAGGGCAATAATTGCAGAAAGCCAGAAAGAATTACCGTCCGCCATGAAGACGCTGATTACCATTGCGGCCAGAACCACAATTGACCCCACCGACAGGTCGATCCCGCCCGAAGCAATGACCGCGGTCATCCCGATGGCGATGATGCCAACGAAGGCAAAGTTGCGGGCAACGTTGAATAGGTTGCGCGGAGTGGCGAAGGTGTCGGTCATCAATGACAGCGCCAGACAAGCGGCGATGGCAGCGACAAACACCCAAAAAATCTGTTGGCTGGTAAGTTTCGACCAGAATGACGTGTGTTCACTGTGACCGATGACCGATTCAATAGTTGTGTTCATTACGTGTTTCCCCTTACGCCGTCTCGATTGCGCCGGTGATGAGGCCTGTGACCTCCTCCGGCGAACTGTCTTTGGCAGGTTTTGACGCCACCATATTTCCGCGTCGCAGAACCGAGATTCGGTCGCAGACGGCGAACACATCTGGCATACGGTGACTGATTAGCACCACACTGATTCCCTGATCCCTCAATCGGCGGATCAGGTCCAGCACCTCGGCCACCTGCCGGACGGAGATCGCTGCTGTTGGTTCGTCCATCAGCACGATCTTCGGTTCGGACAACAATGTCCGGGCAATCGCCACCGCCTGACGCTGGCCGCCGGACATCCGCCGCACCAGATCACGAGGGCGGGTTTCAGATTTCAACTGGGCGAACAGCTCGGACGAGCGTTCGCGCATATGCGTATAGTCGATGAATTTCAGCCCGGCGATATTCTTGGTCGGCTCCCGCCCCAGAAACACGTTAGAGGCCGCCGTCAGATTGTCGCAAAGGGCGAGGTCCTGATACACGACCTCGATTCCTTTACGTTGGGCGTCGATCGGTTTGTGAAAGTGAACGACCTTGTCATCGATTCGAATCTCGCCTCTCGTAGGCGCAAAGTTCCCAGCAACGATTTTCACCAGCGTGGATTTCCCCGCGCCGTTATCCCCCATCAACCCCAGAACCTCGCCGGGTTGAATCTCCAGCGAAACGTCCTCAAGGGCGTGAATCGCGCCAAATTCCTTCGTTATCCCGGTTAGTTTTAGCCGCGACATATATACTCCTCCCATTTCCGCACCAACATTATCGGCCTGCTTGCAAGCTAAACAAGTCTGCTCCTGCCATATTTCTCGTGCGGTTGATGCGACTAATACTTGACCTAAAATTATTAGTAAATATTATTTGCAGCAATTGGGAGGATTTAATGAAGCTGCTTGTTACCGGCGCAACCGGTAAAGTCGGTCAGAATTTTCTGGCGGATTTTATCGGCAGAAAGGAGCATAAGAATTGTTCCATAGTTGCGCTGTGCAACAATAGGGTCATCCCTGAAACTGACCGGATTTCCGTTGTTCAAGGCTCGCTGTCCGACCCGGCAATTATTCGGCAGGCGCTGGATGGTGTGACGCATGTCCTGCATATGGCTGCCGTTAAAGAATCGCCTGACATGGTCATCGACGTGGCGATCAAAGGCATGTTCCTGATGCTGGAAGAGTTTCGCCAGTCCCCAACCGCAGAACAGTTTATCCTGATCGGTGGGGATTGTTCCGTCGGCCATATCTTCCATGACTACCCCACCCCCATCACCGAGGAGTCAGACCGCAAAGCCTACCCCGGCTGCTACGCCCTGACCAAGGTGCTGGAAGAGGTGATGCTGGAGCAATACGGCATCCAGTATGGCCTCAACGGCACGATTCTTCGCGCGCCTTGGATCATGGAGAAGGACGATTTCCGCTACGCCATGAGCTTTGGCGAGGATCAGTTTGGTGGTCCGGCATGGACAGATTATCTCAGTTCGGCTGACCTCGAAAAATATCATCGCGGCAAATATGTCCCGCTGATGCGCGATCACAAAGGGGATCCGCTGCGCCGTAATTTTGTGCATGTGGATGATTTGGTCAGCGCCATCATCGCGGCACTGAATAACCCGGATGCTTACGGACAGACGTTCAACATCGCCATGGATGAGCCGGTGAATTACGCCGACATGGCCGACTATATGAATACGCATTACGGCTATGAAACAGCCGAGATTGCGACACAACATTTCAGCAATTGGCTGGATAACCTAAAGGCGCGGCTGACCCTGAACTGGTCGCCTGCCATCGACCTTGAGGCCATGATCGAACGAGCATGGAACTACAAGAGGGGCGAAAATGACCCCCGCAAAATCTGGTACCCGGGATGATCCCGAAGGGCCTTTAAACATGGGAGTGAAACAGTGAAACTTACGAAACTCGTCATTGCTGCAACAGCTTTGTCGGTCGCCGCCGGCACGAGCTTTGCACAAGACAAACAGACTTTGGCCATTGTGGTCAAAGGTCTGGACAACCCGTTCTTTGAACAGATTAACCTCGGCTGCCAGCAGTGGATGGAAGAGAACGCAGATAGCGAATATGAATGCTTCTACACCGGTCCGGCATCTTCCGCCGACGAAGCTGGCGAAATCCAGATCGTTGACGACCTGCTGACACGTGGTGTTGCGGCAATCGCAATCTCGCCGTCGAACGCACCGGGTATGGCCAACCGTATTCGCGCTATTGCACCGGACGTTCCGGTCATGACCATCGACGCTGACTTCCTTGAGGAAGACCGTGATCTGCGTTCGACATATCTCGGCACCGACAACTACCTGATGGGCGTTTACATGGCGGAACAGGCTATGGCGCTCAAGCCAGATGGCGGTTCCGTTTGCCTGCAGCTCGGTAACGTTGCGGCGGACAACATCAATGCCCGTGCACAGGGTTTCCGTGACACGGCAGGTGGTTCCGATGGTATCGATCGTCTGAACGGCGAAGGTGGCTGGACCGAGATCGAAGGTTGCCCGGTCTTCACCAATGACCAGGCTGATCTGGCCAACCAGCAGATGTCCGACGTATTCATCGCGAACCCGGATCTGGATGCGTTTATCCTTGTTGGCGGCTGGGCACAGTTTGCTCCGCAGGCTTATGCACAGGTGACCGATCAGGTTATGGACAAGCTGGAATCAGGTGAGCTGATCATCATTGCTGGTGATACGCTGCCGCCACAGACTCAGGCCTTCCGCGATGGTCGCAGCCATGCACAGGTTGGTCAGCGTCCGTTCGAAATGGGCTACCGTGCACCTGACGTCATGATCCAGCTGATCAATGGCGAAACAGTGGACGATCCGCTCTTCACCGGGCTGGATATCTGTAATCAGGACGACCCTGGCTTCTGCGCTGATAACTAAGTCCTTCCATTGAAGCCAGAATCTGCCGGGCCGCTTTTTGCGGCCCGGTTTTTTTGGGCGCGTTGATATTTTAGTAATTGCCAATGATAATATTTATAGATAATATTATTACTCGGCGGTGGAGGCCGCTTTAAATTACCGGTCGGTTAACGATCGTAGGGAGGAAAACTAAATGAAACTCAAGACCACAGCATCCATTGCTGCGGTGGCATTGTTGGCTGCCAGCAGCGTGTTCGCTCAGGAAAAACCCCAGCTTGCTTTCGTCGTGAACGCGGCGTCAGATTTCTGGAAACTGGCTGAGGCCGGCGTGAATGCCGCTCAGGCCGAATTGCCCGATTACGACCTTCAATTCCGCTATCCCGCACAGGGCACCGCGGCGCTGCAAAACGCGCTGATGGATGACCTTGTAGCTGCGGGGACGGATGCGATCATGATCTCGTCCGTGGACCCGAAAACTTCCATCGATGCGTTTAACCGTATCGCTGCGCAGGTTCCGCTGTTCACGACAGACTCTGACGCACCTGACAGCAACCGCATCGCCTATCTCGGCTCGTCTAACACCGCAGCCGGTATTCAGGCCGGTGAGATCGCGATCGAGGCTCTGCCCGATGGCGGTACCTGCATGGGCTTTGTCGGATTCCTTGGCGCAGATAACGCGATTGAGCGTATCGCCGGGTTCCGTCAGGCTGTTGAAGGCTCAGGGATCGAGCTGATCGACGTTCGCGGCGATGACGTGGACTTCGCCCGTGCGCGGTCCAACGTTGACGACGTTCTTGTTGCCAATCCCGAAGTTGACTGCATGGTCGGCTTCTATTCCTACAACCCGCCGAAAATTTACGAAGCCCTTCAGGCTGCAGGTAAACTTGGTGAAATCACGGTCATCGCATTTGATGAAGACCCGATCACCCTCGGCGCCGTTCGTGAAGGTTCCTTCGCCGGTACGGTTGTTCAGGATCCCTACCAGTGGGGATATCAGGGTATGCACCTGATGGCGGATTTCCTTGAAGGTGATACGTCCGGTGTTCCTGATGATGGTTTGATCATTGTTCCTACCAAGGTGATCAGCCAGGACAATGTTGATGCGTTCGAAGCAGAACTGAAAGAGCGTATCAGCGGATAAAGAGAGCAAACTCTCTGCCAATCTGATAGACTACCTGCACGGGGGGCTTTGTCTCCCGTGCTCTTTGTCGGAGGTATAATCGGGTGCATGTTTCCAAATGACTACCGAGGTTAAGAACCGCATAGACCTGCGCCTTGAAGGGATTACCAAGGTTTATCCCGGTGTTGTTGCCCTGAAGGACGTGGCCCTGTCTATCAAAGGTGGCGAGGTTGTTGGCCTGATCGGCGAAAACGGCGCGGGGAAATCCACACTGATGAAAGTGTTAGGCGGTGCGATCAGCCCGAATGGCGGGACAATCACAATTGATGGTGAGAAGGTCGAGTCACTCACGCCGGCGCAGGCGGCCGAACATGGCATTGCCTTTGTGCATCAGGAGCTGAACCCCTTCACCAATCTGGATGTGGCTGCCAACGTGCTGTTGGGGCGTGAAATTCGTCGCGGTCCGCTGCGCCTGCTGGATCGTCGTGCCATGGCGGCGGAGGTGAAACCGATCCTTGACCGGCTGGGAGCGCATTTCAAACCCGGGGATTCGGTCGCCGATCTTTCGCTTGCTGAACAACAATTGCTCGAAATCGCCCGCGCACTCTCGATGAACGCGCGTCTGGTGATTTTCGATGAACCGACCTCCAGCCTGACTTTGTCCGAAACGCACCGGCTGCTTGAGGTCGTGGCGGAGTTGCGGGAACAAGGCGTCGCTGTCCTGTTCATCACCCACCGTTTGATGGAGATCGAGGATATCGCTGACCGCGTCGTTGTCCTGCGGGACGGCAACAATGCTGGTGAATTGCCGAAGGAAGACATCGACAAGGACAAGATGATCAAAATGATGGTCGGTCGCGATGTCGAACAGTTTTACGAAAAGCAACGCCACGAAATGGGTGACGTTGTGCTCGAAGTCCGCAATGTCGCCACAACAACCTATCCTGAAGCTAAGGCGAACCTGTCGCTGCGCGCCGGGGAGGTTATGGGTCTCGCAGGTCTGGTTGGCGCTGGCCGCACAGAACTCGCTAACGCGATCTTCGGTGTCGAACCGGTCAAAGGTGGCGAGGTTATTCTGAACGGCACGCCTCTGCCTGACATTTCGGTTGCCTCGTCGCTGGCGAACGGGTTGTGTCTGGTGCCAGAGAACCGAAAGGAACACGGACTGTTCCTCGACTTCCCGATTTACGAAAACATTTCGCTACCGAACCTGCCAAAGCTGCAAAAGCGCGGTTTCGTGGATCGGCGGGCAGAGCGTGAACTGGCCGAACAATCCCGCCAGCGCCTGTCGATCAAGACGGCGACGCTCGCGAATGCGGTCGCTGAATTGTCGGGGGGGAACCAGCAGAAGGTGGTATTGGCCAAATGGCTGGCAATGAAGCCGAAGGTCATCATTCTGGACGAACCCACACGCGGCATCGACGTGGGTGCGAAGGCCGAGGTTTACAGCCTGATGCAGGCGTTGGCAGACGAGGGCGTGTGCATCCTGATGATTTCGTCTGACATGGAAGAGGTCATCGGAATCTCGGACCGGGTGGCGGTCATGCATAATGGAAATATCACCGGCATTCTGAATGCCGACGAGTTGAGCGAAGAAAATATCCTCCGCCTAGCGGTGGAGTGACGGGAGTAACAAGATGCAGAAAAAAGACATTGGCCTAGCGGTTCTGGTACTGGTGGTTGGCGCGGTGGTCGCGCTGATCAATCCGCGCTTCCTGTCGCCCATCAACCTTGCAAACACAGCCAACCTGATCGGGTTGTTCGGTCTGTTCTCGATCGCAGAAGCGTTCGTGATCGTTACTGCAGGGATTGAGCTGTCGGTGGGCTCTGTCATTGCCCTGTTGGGTGTGTTGTTCGTCGATATGATCGTGGTTCAGGACATTCCCTGGCCTATTGCAACGGTGATCGTGCTGATCATCGGCGCCATCCTTGGCCTGATCCATGGCTGGCTGGTGACAAAAATGAAACTGCAACCGTTTGTGGTGACGCTGTGCGGTTTGCTGATCTATCGCGGCATCGCACGGTTTTATACCAAGGATGGAACGGCGGGCTTTTCCTTTGGGGACGAATTCCCATGGCTGGAATGGCTGGTTTCGGGCCGCACGGGAGGTGTCCCGCATTCCGTCGTTGCGTTCGGGATCATCGCGGTGATTTCGTGGTTCGTCTTGCACCGCACGGTGTTCGGCCGCCACCTGTTCGCCGTCGGCAAGAACGAGGAAGCGGCCAAATTTACCGGCATCAATACCACCCGTGTGATCATTGCGGCTTATGTGATTTGTGCGGTGCTGACCGGCCTGTCCGCGATTTTCTTCGCGATGTATACGCGCTCCATCCATCCTGCCTCGCACGGGAACTTCTATGAGCTTTACGGTATCGCAGCGGCGGTCCTTGGCGGGTTCTCGCTGCGCGGCGGCGAGGGCTCGATTGTCGGTGTGGTTCTTGGCGTTGTGTTGCTGCAGATGTTGCAGAACCTTGTGAACTTGCTGGGCATTCCATCTTCGCTGAACTTTGCGGTGATGGGCAGCGTGATTCTGATCGGCGTGATCGCCGACCAACAATTCGCGCAATACCGGAACCGAAAACGCCAGGCGCAGGCGATGGAAAGCCTACGACAGCAGGAATAGCCCGAAAATTTCCGGATACCCTTCAATAGGAAGTCGGCAGGTCTCGATACTCGCGTATCGAGACCGCCCGATTTCGCAACAATTTGCGAGATAATCTGCGGGCACAGGAAGTCCAAATGGATAAATAGTTTGATTTTTTCCAAATTTGTGACGAACAATGTCGTAAGGAGTCCGAGTGTCCAGATATCCGCGTGACATGACTGGTTATGGCCCCAACCCACCGGCCGCCAATTGGCCCGGCGGGGCAAAGATCGCTGTTCAGATCGTTTTGAATTACGAAGAAGGCGGCGAGAATTCCATCCTCCACGGCGATCCTGCTTCCGAAGCCTTTCTATCAGAAATCACCGGGGCACAACCTTGGCCGGGTCAACGCCACTGGAATATGGAATCGATATACGAATATGGCTCCCGGGCTGGTTTCTGGCGGGTGCATGACATTCTGAAGGATCTGCCGATCACCGTTTACGGTGTGGCGACCGCGCTGGCACGTGCGCCGGAACAGGTGAAGGCGATGAAGTCGGTAGGGTGGGAAATTGCCAGCCACGGCCTGAAGTGGATCGAATACAAAGACATGTCTCCGGACGAGGAGCGCGCACAAATCGCGGAAGCGATCCGGCTACACACCGAAGTCACCGGAGAGGCACCGCGCGGTTGGTACACAGGGCGTTGTTCCATGAACACGATCGATCTTGCCGCGGCCGAAGGTGATTTTGCCTATATCGCGGACAGTTACTCAGATGATCTGCCGTATTGGATGTCAGCAGGGGGCAAGGATCAGCTGATCGTTCCCTATACAATGGATTGCAACGACATGCGCTTTGCAATTCAAGCGGGTTTTACCAATGGGGATCAGTTTGAAGCGGCGGTGAAAGACGCGTTTGATACGCTTTATGCAGAGGGGGCAGCAGGCGCGGCAAAGATGATGTCGATTGGTCTGCATTGCCGTATTATTGGCCGCCCCAGCCGTGCAGCCGCGCTTAGACGTTTGATCGACTACATGAAGTCTCGTGATGGGGTTTGGTTCGCGACACGCCTGCAAATTGCAGAACATTGGCACGCACATCATCCGCCCACCAAGGGTATCAAACCCTCTCAGATGGATCGCGCAGCGTTTGTTGAGGCGTTTGGCGGGGTATTCGAACACAGCCCTTGGATCGCTGAACAGGCGTATGATCTGGAGCTTGGCCCAACACATGATACTGCGACGGGCGTTCATTCCGCGCTTTCCCGGGTGTTCCGGTCGGCGTTCGAGGATCAGCGGCGCGGGGTTTTGACGGCACATCCGGATCTGGCGGGCAAGTTGGCGGCGGCGAAACGGCTAACGGCAGACTCGAGCGCTGAGCAGGCGTCGGTTGGACTGGATGTTCTGACGGATGCAGAGCGAAAGCAGTTTACCGATCTCAACGATGCATACACCTCTAAATTCGGGTTCCCCTTCATCATCGCCGTGCGGGACAACACCAAAGCAACCATTCTGGAGGCCTTTCAGCGACGTCTGGAAAATGACCGGGAGGCTGAATTTGCAGAAGCCTGCCGTCAGGTAGAACGTATCGCAGAACTGCGACTGGAAGAGAAATTCGCAACATGACGATGCAGGCGAAAATCGTTCAGGGGAAAGACGGGAGATACCAATACCGGCACGATCCCCCGCAGTAGCCGGTTGGGAATATAATAACCTTGGCGGGGCAAAGAGTGGCATCATACTAGGAGGGGCCAGTAATGACTGATACTTCACTTGGGACACCGGAGCAGCTCCGCGATCCCAACTATACACCGCCAATATTAAAGGCTGTGCCGTTGGGCATACAGCATGTTCTGGCGATGTTTGTTTCCAATGTTACACCAGCGATCATCATCTGTGGTGCGGCGGGTTTCGGATACGGATCAAATTCACCTGACTTCCCGCAAATGATCTACATGATTCAGATGTCGATGTTCTTTGCGGGTATCGCCACCCTGTTCCAAACAATCGGGTTTGGTCCGGTTGGGGCGAAACTGCCGATTGTGCAGGGGACATCCTTTGCGTTCATTCCGATTATGATCCCGCTGGTTGCAGGAAAAGGCGTGGACGCGATTGCCGTGGTTATGGGCGGCGTTCTGGTTGGCGGGCTTTTCCATGCGATGCTAGGTCTGTTCATCGGGAAAATCCGCTTTGCTCTGCCACCGCTGGTAACGGGTCTGGTGGTTACGATGATCGGTCTCGCGCTCGTTCAAGTGGGAATTCAATACGCGGCTGGTGGCGTGCCCGCGATCGGAACCGAAGAATATGGTTCGGGGGTCAATTGGCTGATGGCCGGAACCGTAATTATTGTCACGCTGGCGCTGAAATTCTTTGCGCGCGGCATGTTGTCTGTGTCGGCCGTTCTGATTGGTCTGCTGGCAGGGTATGTCCTTGCCTTCGTCCTAGGACAGGTCAATCTGGGGAATGTCGGAACCGCTGCAGCGTTCGCGTTGCCTAATCCGCTACATTTCGGGCTGGAATTCAGTGGCGCAGCTATTATCGGGTTCTGTCTGATGGCATTTGTCTCTGCCGTTGAAACCGTCGGCGATGTTTCGGGGATCACCAAAGGTGGTGCCGGACGCGAGGCGACGGATAAAGAGATTCAGGGCGCAACCTTCGCGGATGGGCTCGGGACAGCAGTCTCCGGCCTGTTTGGTGCGTTGCCCAACACCTCATTCTCGCAAAATGTTGGTTTGATCGCCATGACCGGCGTGATGAGCCGGATGGTTGTCACCATTGGCGCGGTATTCCTGATCCTTTGCGGTCTGGTGCCGAAAATCGGGGCAATCATTTCGTCCGTTCCGATCGAAGTGCTGGGCGGCGGTGTCATTGTCATGTTTGGTATGGTTGTCGCTGCCGGTATTTCGATGCTGTCAGACGTGAACTGGAATCGCCGGAACATGGTGATATTCGCGATTTCTCTGTCGCTGGGACTGGGTCTTCAACTCGAACCGGATGCGCTGCAATATCTGCCCGGTACGATCAAAGTGTTGGCAACCAGTGGCATCCTGCCAGCCGCGTTTATTGCCATCGTTTTGAACCTTGTTCTGCCGGACGACCTGTCAGGGGAATCGACCGAAGAAGTCTCGGGCGGTATGTCAGGAAGCAGCAAAGGATCACTTTAACCTGCGCGGTCCCGATCACACGCTGATAGGGGCATCAATACCAGCGGATACGCCACGGTCGTGGCGTGTCCGCGTAAAGTTTAAGGACCGAAAGTCACCCGTAGGTGGCCACATCCGCTCCGGCGAGTGCCGCGATGTTCAACAATCCACGTGCGGTGACACCTGGCGTTACGATATGTGCTTTGTTACCCATCCCCATCAGGATCGGGCCGACCTCTAAGCCGCCGGCGACGGTTTTCAAGAGGTTGCGTGCTCCACCCGCAGCATCAGTATTGGCATAGATCAGCGTATTTGCCCGCCCGGTCAGGCGACCTCCGGGCAGCAATCGGTCGCGCAATTCCTGATCTAGTGCCGCATCGGTGTGCATCTCGCCTTCATATTCGAAATCGCTTTTCATCCCGTCCAGAATTTCCAGACCATCCCGCATGACCCGTCCCGACGGACAATCCCAGTTCCCGAATTGTGACGATGAACACAGCGCCACTTTGGGTTCAATTCCAAAGCGGCGTACATGCCGGGCGGTTGCGATCACGGTTGCTGCAAGTGTTTTGCCGGTTTGTTCGGTGTTCACATGCGTATCCGCAATAAAAAGAGGTCCATCCTCCAGAATTATCAGCGAAACCGCCCCGATTGGGGCCAGCGCATCGGTTTGCAACATCTGCGTCACATAGTTCAGATGCCAATGATACTGTCCGAACGTTCCGCAGATCATGCTGTCCGCCTCGCCTCTCGCCACCATGACCGACGCAATAGCGGTGCTATTGGTGCGCATCACCGCACGGGCCAGATCAGGTGTCACCCCGCGCCGGCGCATGGCTTGATGATAGGTCTGCCAATAATCGCGGTAGCGGTCATCGCGCTGCGGGTTGACGATATCGAAATCGCGCCCCGGTACGATGCTCAGACCAGCCCGAGCGAGGCGTTGCTTGATCACATCCGGGCGACCGATCAGGATCGGTGTATCAACGCCTTCTTCGACCATGGCCTGCGCTGCCCGTATCACTCGTTCGTCCTCTCCTTCGGCAAATACGATACGGCGTTTTGACTGTCGTGCGGCGGCAAACACACTTCGCATGATCAGGGCAGACTTTGTGCCTTGCGCTTCCAGCTCCTCGGAATAGGTATCCAGGTCAATGGATTTCTGTGCCACCCCTGTTTCCATTGCCGCCTTGGCAACGGCGCGGGCAATGCGTGGCAGCAGGCGAGGGTCAAACGGTTTCGGTATCAGATAGTCTGCGCCAAATGTCAGTACCTCCCCACGATAGGCCTGCCCAACCTCCAGCGATGTGGTTTCCCGGGCAAGGGCGGCGATAGCCTCGACACAGGCCAGCTTCATCTCGTCATTGATATCAGTTGCGGAAACATCCAATGCGCCCCGGAAAATGAACGGAAAACACAGAACATTGTTGACCTGATTGGGGTAATCCGACCGCCCTGTTGCAATCAGCGCGTTCGGCGCAGCTTTGCGGGCTTCTTCCGGCATGATTTCCGGTGTCGGATTGGCGAGCGCAAAGATGATTGGGGCCTCCGCCATCTTGGCAACCATCTCTGCAGGCAGAAGGCCGGGTCCCGAAAGCCCAAGGAACATATCCGCTCCGGTGATCACATCGGACAGCGCCCGCCCCGGCGTGCCATGCGCAAACGCCATTTGTTCGGGACACAGATCGGATCGGTCGGCGTGCAGAATCCCGTCCTTGTCCAGAACGTGTATATTCTCCGCCTTGACACCAAGCTTGCGTAACATGGTCAGGCAGGCGATCCCTGCCGCTCCGGCCCCCATGGCAACGACTTTGATATCTTCGGGCTTGCGATTTGTCAGACGCAGCGCATTGGTTGTCGCCGCTGCCACAACGATGGCGGTGCCATGCTGATCATCATGAAAGACCGGGATGGTCATGCGCTCTCGGCACAGACGCTCGACTGTGAAGCATTCCGGGGCTTTAATATCCTCCAGATTGATCGCCCCGAAAGAGGGTTCCAACCGGCAGATAAGATCGGCCAACGCTTCCGGGTCCGACTCGTTGACTTCGATATCGAAACAATCAAGACCCGAGAATTTTTTAAACAGAACCGCCTTGCCTTCCATGACCGGCTTGGACGCCTGCGCCCCGATATTGCCCAGCCCCAGAACCGCAGATCCGTTGGAAATCACGGCAACGAGGTTCCCCTTGGCTGTATAGCGGGTGGCCGTCATAGGGTCGTTGGCGATTTCCATGCAGGCATCGGCAACACCCGGCGAATAGGCCCGTGCAAGATCCCGCCCGGTCTCAAGAGGCTTTGTTGCACGGATCTCCAGCTTTCCGGGGCGTGGATATTCGTGATAATCCAGCGCAGCCTGCTTTTCCTGTCCCGGATTTGATTTGTCGAGCGCCATCTGATCCTCCGTCTCTACCGAAATCGTTCTGTCAGAAATCACTGGCTCTGGCTAGGCATTCTGCCAAGTGGGGAAATTGTTTCTGATGTCCGGAAAGTGGCGGAGACGAAGGCGAGTTACTCTTACTCCGTACATCACGGCAAGTGACGATCATTTTTCTGGGGGGTAATGTAAACTGTACGATTTGTACGCTGCGACAACGTGACTGCCGGCTCAACGTGAACTTCGCTCAGTCGTTTCTTGTCCCGACTGAATGCTGGCATCGGTTGATTACCACCGACGAAAACAATCATAGGTAGACGAATCGTACTGACCTTTGTAGCATTGGATGCGTACGATTTTATGAGTTTAATAGTTAGTTTTCTTAGCCTGTTCAGACATTTTGCTTATGCTTTCTTAACCGTTTTCAGTTTCTAGTTTTTAAGTCAAATTATTGAAGGGTCAGATATGTTTTGGGGAACGTATTTCACTACACTAATTGTTGGATTTGTCGTGACGCTTATTATTAGCGCTCTCGTCGTCTCAACAAAAAAATATCATGGGACATTGACGCTTGATAGCGTATCTGGCGTACAAAAAACACACAGCGCACCCACGCCGAGGGTTGGTGGGATTTCTCTGATCATTGGATTTGTGACCGTTTGGTTCTTTCTGGAGGGGGAAACCCGAACACTTTGGGGATATATCGGCCTCGCCGGCATTCCGGCCCTGGTATTTGGGCTAGCCGAAGATATCACCGGTAAGGTCGGTGTGAAGTGGCGATTGATCGCCACGATTGTCGCAGGGTTAATATTCTCTCTTCTGAGTGGCTATGCCGTAACGTCGGTCAGCATGTGGGGAATTGACAGCTTGCTGTCTGTTTCCATTTTCTCGATGGCATTTACCGCATTTGCGATCGGAGGGGTTGCGAACTCGATCAATATCATCGACGGATTCCACGGATTGGCATCGGGGACAATGATGCTGATATTGTCCGCATTTGCTGTTATCAGCTGGCGCACAGGGGACTTGGAATTGATGGGCATTGCCTTGGCAATGATTGCCATCATGGCAGGCTTCTTTGTAGTTAACTTCCCATTCGGCAAGCTGTTTCTTGGGGACGCAGGCGCGTATTTCAGCGGCTTTATCATCGCGGTTCTGGCGGTGATGTTGCCCGCAAGAAATCCGGAAATCTCGCCTTGGATTAGCCTGCTAATTCTTTGGTATCCTATAACAGAAACGATGGTGTCGATCATTCGAAGAGCCGTAAGAGAAGGCGCCAGCCCGGGAGAACCCGACAGCCTGCATCTGCATTCGCTGCTTCACCTGACATGGGTGAACCAGATGGCAAAACACCTCGGTCAAAATTGGCTCAATAATCCGCTGACGGGCGCGTTTATGTGGCAGTTCTCTGTTCTGCCAATAATCTTTGTCGCGTATAGTGACTTCAACCAGCTTACGGTGACGGGATATTTGGTGAGCTCCATCGCGCTATATTTGGGCTTCTATCGGAACGTTCTTTCGCATCAAAACGTGGTCGTCTCTGAATAGGAAACAATATGCATGTCGGAATCATCATGGACGGAAACGGTCGCTGGGCAGAGAGACGAGGACTCCCACGACGGGTTGGCCATATGCGAGGTGTCAGCCGCGTCTCCGAGATTGTCCGCTCCTGTCCTGAATTTAGCGTAGATACGTTGACGCTATATGCGTTTTCCACCGAAAACTGGAAACGATCCGCCCATGAGGTCGAGTCGCTGATGAAAATTTTTCGGTGGTATTTGCACAACAAAAAAGCCGAGTTACACAAAAACGGGGTTCGGGTCCGGTTTATTGGTGATCCGACACCTTTGGCCGCCGACATTCGACAACAAATGGATGGTGTGGTGGAACTTACCAAAGACAACGCCACGTTGAACCTGAACGTTGCGATAAATTATGGCGGCCGTGATGAATTGGTGCGCGCTTGTCAAAAAATTGTGGGAAAAGCACAAAACGGCACGCTCAATCTGGACACAATAGACGAGGACACAATATCCGATCATCTGGATACGTCAGGCCAATCGGATCCGGATTTGATTATCCGTACTGCCGGTGAACTTCGGTTATCGAATTTCATGATGTGGCAGTGCGCCTATTCGGAGTTTAAGTTCCTTAAGCGTCCATGGCCTGAATTTACGAAAACTGTATTTGCCAATACCCTCGACTCTTATCGTGCCCGGACGAGACAATTTGGAGCGTTACCAGAACAGACCGAACAAATTAGTGTGCCAAACCCATAGTAAATTTACCAAAACTACTCAGGTAAGCCCCAATAGGTGTTATTTTGGGCAGCGAATCTGTGCCCAAGCAAGAATAAATAGGACGAACACCTGAATGGCGGTAAAATTTGCAAATTGGTTGTTGTTGACTGCTGTGGTGTCTTTCCTGGCAAGCTGTACAACGACGTCGAGGACAGACTTCCCAGTGACTGATGTTGACCAGGCGGAGCTGCACAATACCAGTGTTAACATTATTCAGATCACCCCGCAAAATATCGGGTCATATCGTGATCAGAAACGTGTGTGGCACCCGGATCCCCAATTGCCGGTAACCCCGAATGATTGGCTGTATCTCGTCGGGATTGGTGACGTGTTGAGCATAACGGTTTGGGATCACCCTGAACTTACACTTCCGGCTGGTCCCGATCGGAGCCAGATCGAATCCGGCAGTTCTGTCAATGCTAACGGAGAAATATTTTACCCCTATATTGGCAACCTGAAAGCAGCGGGCCGGTCGGTTGGGGATATTCAAAATGAACTTACCGAGCGACTGGCCGAATACATCCCCGACCCGCAGATCGAGGTCAAAGTTGCCGCCTTTAATTCGCAGAAAGTCGTTGTGACCGGTGGGGTTGCAACGCCCACCACCTTGGGCATTTCCAACATACCGCTGACATTAATCGAAGCGATCAATGCGGCGGGCGGGTTGCGCGAAGATGTGGATGGACGGCATGTCACAATCCGGCGGAGCGGGCAGACATATTATGTGAATTTGCGCGCGTTTTTGGACGATGGCCGCGCGGGCAATAATCCTGTGCTGCATGGTGGGGATATCGTAAACGTCCCGCTGTTTCGCGAAAATTTCGCTTACATATTGGGACAGATCGAAAATCCCGGGCTTGTCGACCTTGGCGCTGATGGCACGACATTGACCGAAGCGATCGCAGAACGCGGCGGTCTGGTCGAAGAAAGCGCAGACTCGCGAGGCGTTTTCGTGTTCCGTAGCAACCCAACCAACACCGGCTTTGATGTTTTTCAACTGGATGCCACAACGCCGCTAGCGTTTGTTCTGGCCACGGAGTTTGCCCTACATCCGAAGGATGTCGTTTATGTAGTGACTGACCCGGCGGCCAGATGGAATGCTGTGGTGAACAGCTTGATCCCATCAATCCTGGCCGTTGGCAGTGTGGTCGAAATCGGAAATGATCTAGAATGATTGCATCCATACTCGTTGTTTGTGTTGGTAACATTTGCCGTTCACCAGTTGGGGAACGATTGTTAGCTGCTGGATGCCCTGATCTTTTGGTCGAATCCGCAGGTATTTCAGCGCTTATTGGCCGTGAGGCGGACAAAGATTTTGCCGAAATCGCCATGGCGAATGGCGTCAATCTTGACAGTCATATTGCCCGTCAGTTCGATGGTAAAATGGCAGCGGATTTCGATCTAATTTTGGGGATGGAGCGTGGGCATTTGAGAGTTATCAAGCAGCTTGCCCCAGAAACAAGCGGCAAAGCCATGCTTTTCGGACAGTGGATGGACCAAAGCGACATCGCGGATCCCTATCAACGAAGCAGTGAGTTTCAAGCCATGGTTTTTGACCAATTACGTGATGCAAGTGCTGGCTGGGTGGCGAAGCTGAAGGGCAATCGGAATGACTGACTCTTCAAAAAATGGCATGGACCATGACGACGAAATAGATTTGGTGCAACTGTTCGCTATTTTTTGGCGCCGAAAATATCTGATCATATTTGTTACAGTTTTAGCGCTAATTATCGGCGTTATTTTTGCGTTGCTGCAAACGCCGATATATCGCGCGGATGCGCTGGTTCAGCTCGAAGAAAAATCTGGCGGTGGGTTAGCCCTTTCAGACGACCTGTCGGGCTTATTTTCGGAGGCACCTCAATCCGTCACCGAAGTAGAGATAATTCGATCAAGAATGATTCTGGTGGATGTGGTTGAAAATCTGCGTCTTGATCAGATTGCCACACCAAGGCGGCTGCCGATTGTCGGGAATTTTTTATCGCGATACAATCTACCTGATCCGAAATGGGATTTCTTGTCCGGTTACGCTTGGCATGACGAGGTGATTTCTCTGGCGTTGCTGGAGGTACCGGAAAATTTGATTGGTGAGTCTATTACCCTGACTTCTATGGGAAATAATGCGTTTCAGGTTGATGTCGACGGGCAACTACTGGACGGACAGGTTGGGGAAATATTGCGGGATTCCGAATCTGATTTTACCTTACTTGTCGACGAGTTGGTGGGCATCGCTGGGCGTGAATTCGAACTGACTAAGATTGCCCCGGTGATTGCGGCAGACAACCTGCGTAAAAATCTGAGTATCAGCGAACGTGGTAAGAATTCATCAATTTTGCAATTGGAATTCCGAGGATCGGACCGTGATCAAGTTACGGAAATCCTGAACCAGATTACGCTGGTTTATCAATCTCAAAACTTGTTGCGAAGCGCCGCAGAAGCCGAAAACAGTCTGGAATTTATTCGCGAGCAATTGCCCCAAGCCCAAGAGCAAGTGCAGGCAGCAGAGGACGCGCTCAATGCGTTCAAATCATCGCAAGATTCGGTGGACTTGAGCTTTGAAACTCAGTCGTTGCTGGAACAGGCCGTCGAGATCGAGGGGCAGCTAAACGCGCTCATTCTGGAAGAACAAGAACTGCAAAAACGGTTCACTCAGAACCATCCTCTTTACCAAACACTGCTTGATAGCCGCCGTGAATTGACGTCCCAACTGGATGATATCCGAAGTAAAATTGTTAATTTACCCGAAACGCAGCAAGAGATGTTGCACCTGTCCGAGGATCTGGAAGTTGCCCGACAGGTGTATCTGCAACTATTGAACCGGTCTCAGGAATTAAATGTAATCAAAGCAGGAACACTTGGGAGCATCCGCATTATTGATACTGCGCTAGCTCTTCCGAAGCCTGTTGAGCCCAACAAGAAACTAGTTGTCATTCTCGCCGGATTTCTCGGGCTTGTGCTATCAATGGCGTATGTTCTGTTAAGCTCCTACATAAAGCGCGGAGTTCGAACGCCGGATGAAATCGAGGATACAGGGATACCTGTCTACGCCACAATTTCCAGAGTTGGAAATGGCGAGTTTGGAAATAATGGCTCGAGAAAGGGCGACATCTCGATACTTGCCAAGAAATCACCAACCAATTTGGCGATCGAGGCATTGCGTAGCCTTCGCACCAGTTTGCATTTCGGCATGTTGGACGCAAAATCCTCGCTCATTATGATCACCAGCTCGCGCCCCAAAGACGGCAAAAGTTTTGTCAGCGTCAATCTGGCAACAGTAATCGCGCAGTCGGGTCAAAATGTCTGTTTGATAGATTTGGATTTGCGCCGCGGATACCTGCGCCGATTCTTTTCGCTGGAGAAACATTCGCCCGGGATTACAGATGTATTGGCTGGAGAGGCACAAATAGATGATGTGATAATTCGGGACGAAGACACGGGGTTGCACTTTATTCCAACGGGGAAATATCCGCCAAACCCCTCTGAATTGTTGATGAGCCGGCAGTTCAATGCCCTTATGGAAAGTCTCGACAACAGGTTCGATCTTACAATTCTTGATACTCCGCCGATCCTAGCGGTTACTGATCCAACGATTGTCGGAAAATATGCAGGTATGATCCTGATGGTCACCCGCTACGGGCAGACCACTAAGGAGGAAATTGTAGCGTCTCAAAAGGTTCTGGAGAACAATGATCTGAAAGTCGCTGGGGCTGTTTTGAACGACTATGATGTTAAATCAGCTCAGAAAGCGGGTCAGGTCAGTTACCAATACAGCTACAAAACTCGCGATGAGTAGCGCGGTAATTTCGGCTCGCTAGTGCCAGGTCGTAATCGGAAATTTTAGACCCAGACTAACGGCAGCAGGGTGCATACCACCGCCTTGCAGAGTTTGTATTTGACCCAAACCAAAGGATAGGCTGACGGAGTCATTCAGGTGATAGTCAGCTTCGATTTTGGCACCTCCGACCAGTCCCCCTTGCGCATTGATCCCGGCCCCCGCTGCCGACCCCAGAAGGAATTCAGCTGAAAGGGACAGTTTGTCGGTGAGCGGCAAAGTATACCCCAGACCGACGAGACCAATCTGGAACCCCCCAGCGTCACCGGTGGCTGCGGTGTAGGCATGACCTGTCAGGTAAAGGTCGTTGGTCAGAAACACATCAAGATCAGCGTAAATCAGCGCTGGAGAACCAGTACCCGTAACGCCTGGCTTGCGAAAATCTGAGGTCGTCAGCAGCTGCGTCACGCCCGTGCCAAGCTGCCAGCGTACTGCCGAAGGGGTTGCGGTGTTTCCGGACCCAAAGACTAGCGAGGCTTTCAGCGTCGGCGTAATGGCATAGAAATCGCCGTTGAGCGCGGAAATCGCGCCCACGCCAACCCCGAGCACCAACCAATCACTCACGTCGATCTGAGCGCCAATATTGGCCGCAACGATTAAACCGCCACCCGTGTTGACTGCGCCACCACCACCAATGCCCGCTCCCGCATCCGTATAGAATTTGAATGGCGTCAGTACCCAGAAGTACCGTTGTCCAAGCACCCAATCCGCGTACCCCTCTGCATCGCCATAAACCACGCCGCTGGCTTGAATAAATGTTTCGCGATCCGATTGCTGGCCGAATGTCAGCTCTGCGCCAAGCAGATGCATCGGTTGCAAAGCCTCGCCGTTAGTTTTGGCGCTGCTAATGGGAAAATAATTTCGGACCAGAGGCGTCAGCGCCAATATTTTCGTCGCTCCGACAAGTGTGCCAGTTTCAGGATGGCCGGATTCGAGTTCCAAATTTAGCGGACGCGTCAGCGAAAGCGAGAAAGCGGGCGTCGAAATCTCGGACCCCGACACCGATATCCCAGATACCCCAATGCCAATCCGATAGTCGCCAAAATCATATCCCAGATGGACTTGAGGGCGTAGCATCAGACCATCCCCGGTCACCTGAGTTGCACCACCGCCGCCACCGACAAAAAAGCTGACGTCCCAATAGAGCGCATCGGTCAGGGCGGTGCGTTTTCCAACCTCCCAACCGCCAACAAAAAAGCCGCCTCCGGTCCCGAGAGCAGCGGAGTAAAGACTGGGACCAGCGTAAAAACCCTGCCGGCTGACATAGAATACCGACAGTCCGTTTAGCGCGTTGATGTCTGATTGATCCGATCCAAGATAGTCCAATCCCAAACGAAAATCGAGTGAAGGGCGTTCGGCTAACGCCGGTGTTCCCGCCAGCAATATGGCGATTGTCGCGATCAATTTCTTCATTCCGCCTCGTTTGGAATAGCGTGTATTTTTAATCGTGAAAATGTTAGTATATCACTCACAACACTCGAATATATTTGAATAAATGACTCTAATGCCAATAAAGTTTATGAAAGTTTGAGGCGTTTCACAATGAAACTGATTTATCTCACCATCGCGATATTTTCTTTTGCGTGCTCGACAGCGATTGCATCGGGCGGCTATGACAATGGTACGCCAGTGGGAAAAGGTAACTGGGATATTGATTTCACCTTAAACCCGGGCGACGCCATCGAAAATGGTCAAAGCTATATCGTCTGGGGCTATGGCTTGACGCATAATCTGGATTTTCACGGTTATACGTCGCATGAGGCGGGGGGAGTTAATCAAATCTACTACGGTTTGATGTACAATTTTTATAGCAACAACTATCTGGACCTGTCGACCGCCGCAGGCGCACGCCATCGGTTAGGGGTCACGGACGCTTACTTTCCGCAATTGTTGTTTACCCTCAAGTTGGGTAATGATTTTGAAATCATTGGCAGCCTCGTGAACGTATATAACACAACCGATGGCTACAATCGTGGACTGGCGCAGGATGTCGGTTTCAGGATTCCACTATCACAAAAATACACCCCGGCATTTGTCGAAAACATCCGGTTCACTATCGGGATGTTTAACCCGGTTGGATCCGATAGGTGGCTCCCGACTTATAGCATTGATGTCAGTTTTTAATGGGCACGTTTCGACTGTTAAAGTCGATGAAATCTGCCGAATCAACATGTTGAAATGTCAGGAATATTTGAGATAATTTTCGGGTGAAGTTACGGGAAACACTCGCACAGGCAAAAGGTGATCCCGATTAATCGTTTACAACCATGACATTACGCCAGTTTTGGGTGATGCATAGGCTATATTTCACCTATAGGTTGTTAATTATTGAATCCAACTACCGATAAAAGTATTTATATTTCTGCAACCAATTGTAACCATTATTATTTTTCTAACCTAATATTACTGCGAACAGGCACTGGCCATGATAGCTGACTATTCCTTTTTACCAAACGCCACCATCGGATATGTGACGGCTTTGTTTGCGCGCGGGTATAACATTTGCACCAAGTTTCATACCGGTGCCTTAGCCTCGGATTCTATCTGGTTTTACCGCGGCATTTCTTTTGACCAAAAAGTTTAGTCCAGATTTATACCGTTTCTTGAAACTGCGGGTGCAACAATGCGTCACAACCTAAAAAACAATGATACTGCCTACGGGGATGGTTTCGCCTGGTTCTTGGCGACGGTGAAACCGAACCGTTTTGCGCAAGCCAATTTCAATCTTCAAAATCAAGGATTCGAAACGTTCATGCCAATGCTGGAACGGACTGTGCGCCATGGGCGGACAACAAAAACCGTTATGCGGCCGGCTTTCCCCGGATATATTTTTGTCGGCTATGATCGCGACGTGAAGCAATGGCGGGTTATCAACAATACTTTCGGTGTCTCCGGCTTGGTGATGCGTGCAGATACGCCGGTCCAGGTGCACAAGATTTTGATGTCGTCGTTGATGGAGCGTTGTGACAATGCTGGTAAACTGTTGCCCCCACAAGAGTTTTCAGCGGGAGATAAGGTGCGAGTTTTGTCCGGACCTTTTCAGGATTTTTTGGCTGAAGTTGAACACACCACAGACGGCGAGAGGGTGCGTTTGTTGCTGGACCTGATGGGGCGCGCGGTAACCGTAAATTGTGCTGGCAACAGGTTGCAAATTCTTAACCACTGAGGGCGAGTCATATTAATGTTGGTTCAGGAGCCGACATCTCGATACCCGAGCTTGCCCAAGAGGTTGCCGCGATCTCTAGTTTACAAGGGTCGTATTGTGATTGATCTCCAAGCGTCATGTGGCCGTGTCACGCGAATCCATTATGCCCCCCGCTTTTGACCGACGCCCTGAGTGACCATGAACCTGCGATATACTGACAAAGGTCGCTTATTTATGAACTTTTAACATACAGGGACTATGGATCTGGAGTGCGTATTAATACCAACCGAAGCCTGCCACCGGTGCAGGGCGCCGCTTACGTCTGAGTGCCCAACTCGCAGGTCGATACTGCGATCGCCCTGACGAAAACCTCTTGAGACTCTGACTTTCCCTCTTGTTTGCACCCGCAGTATCTGATACCGCTCAATTTTGAGCGATGTGGATTTTTTCGACATCACCTTTGCATCAAACAAGGCGCCCCGCGGGCAGTCCTTGTGCGGTAGCCTGAAAAAACTCTGAAATGACTAGCAAGCGCACCAAGCTGCAGGAAGATACGCATTTTCGGGAGCTTCGCCTTCTGCAAGAGAACCCAAGAGTTCTCCTTGCTGCGCCTGCATCTTCGCGTTTCGCCCGAGGCCGGTTTCATGTAGAGACGTGGCAATGCCTTTATTGATGATACTCCGCCGTTGAAAATCTCTGTCATTACCGCTGTTTACAATTCAGAAGCGACCGTCGGCGAGGCCATCGCCAGCGTTGCCGCGCAAACACATCCTGACGTCGAGCATTTGGTGGTCGAGGGAATATCGAAGGACGGCTCCTTGGCCGCCATTGAGCGTGCAGTACATGATCGGATGAGGTTGATCAGCGAGCCAGACAAAGGGATTTACGACGCCCTTAACAAGGGCGTGCGGAACGCCACTGGTGACGTCCTCGGCTTCATTCACAGTGACGACTTTCTCGCCCACGACGGGGTGCTGTCACAGATTGCGGTCGCATTTGAAGATCCTACGGTTGAGGCGGTGTTCAGCGATCTCGACTACGTTGCGCAGGCGGACACGACGCGGGTCATTCGGCACTGGTCTACTGGGGCCTTCCACCCGCGACGTTTGAAATATGGCTGGATGCCGGCGCACCCCACGCTGTACCTGCGCCGCGAGGTCTATGAGCGGTTCGGTGACTACGACATCAATTTCGGCATTGCGGCCGATTACGATTTCATCCTGCGCTACTTTTCACAGACAACAGGAAAGTCGGTCTACATCCCAGAGGTGCTCTATAAGATGCGGGTTGGCGGTGTCAGCAACCGCAGCTGGGCCAAGATCCGTCAGAAGATGGAAGAAGACATGCTTGCGATCCGTCGCAACCGCGTGGGCGGCCTACAAACGCTGGCGTTCAAGAACCTTTCGAAAGTGGGCCAGTTTCTGGTGCGCCCACAGCGCAGCTGATTATTCGCGCAACGGATACGGCGTTCTTCATCCTTTCCAAACTCATCAGGCTGGCCCTGCAGGTCGAGACCTGACTTGTGTTCGGTATTGTCATGAGCCTGGTCGCAGCATGTTTTGCGCGCCCGCGTTTGGCGCTTTGGAGCGGCAGAGTCACGCTGGCCGCGCTCTTGCTGATCGGCATCTTCCCCATTGGCAAGATCTTGCTGCACCCGCTGGAGGCGGAGTTTTCGCCTCGGGCGTTCCCAGCACAAATCGACGGCATCGTCGTGTTGGGCGGCGTTGAAGACCAACAGGCGACTGCCGCCTGGCGCGACCCACTGTTCAATGAAGCAGCCGAGCGGGCGGATGAGGCAGGGCTCGACTTGCATCTGAGCGTCAAACGCGCAGATCGACTACCGCGCTCGGTCTGCGAAAACCTCTTGAGATTCTGGGACTCACTCTTGTTTGCACCCGCAGCATTTGCTATTGCTCGAAAATGAGCGAAATGGAAAATTTTCTAATCATCGTCGATGCATTCAACAAGGCGCCCAACGAGTAGTCCTTGTGCGGTAGCCTGAGAAAATCCAAGAATGACTAGCAAGCGCACCAAGCTGCAGGAGGACACGCATTTTCGCGTGCTTCGCCTCCTGCAAGATAATCCTGAGATGTCCCAGCGGGAGTTGGCTGCGGCGGTTGGCGTGAGCGTGGGTGGAATGCATTATGTACTGAAGGCTCTAATCGAGAAGGGCTTTGTGAAGCTAGGGAACTTCACCGCAGCAGAAGACAAGCGCAGGTATGCTTATATCCTGACAGCGAAGGGCATTTCGGAAAAGGCGGCGATCACACGTCGGTTCCTTGCCAGGAAGATGGAAGAATACGAAGCCCTTAAGGCAGAGATTGATGCCCTGAACTCGGAGATCGAGGACGCGGTTGGTGAGCCCATCCGACCACGTTGATGCGCTCGACGTCGGAAATTTTCAGGGTATGAACATGTCCCGTACGGCAACAATCCTTCACGTAATCGCGCACATGGAAAAGGGAGGTGCTGAACGGCAACTCGCTCTGCTAGTGGGTGCATCGCGGCAAAGACATGTGATAGCGGTACTTCCAGGAAATGAGCGGCCATCTTCGGCGATCGTTGAACGCTTGCCGGATCTGTCACCATGGGCCATATATCGAAGTGTCTATGGCCTAATCCGCAAACACAACGTTGACATCGTGCAGCTTTGGCTACCCGACAGGATCACGATCCCGGCTTTGTTTGCAGCACGGCGCGCGCGATGCCAAATAATCAGTGGAGACCGTCGGAGGGTGCGGAACTATGGCGTCTCAGCGATCCGCGATCGCCTAACATATGTGAATCACTTTTTTTCCGATCTCGTCATTCCGAACTACCCGCATTTTCCACCACGTCTGGGTTTGCGGCGGTTGCTTGGCATCCCGGCGCGCACCCACCCGATCTTCAACGGGATCGACCTCACGCCGACAGCCCGCCCGATAGGGACCGTGCCCAGCCAGTTGCTTTTCGTTGGGCGTCTGGTCGAGCAGAAACGGGTCGAGGTCCTGCTGCAAGCCCTGCCCGCGCTGATGGCGCATGCGGGCATTACCGGCCTCGACGTGGTCGGTGAGGGGCCGCAAGAAGTGGCTTTGCGAAGAGAGGTCGAAAGGCTGGGCCTGCCGGGCAAGGTCACCTTCCATGGCTACCGCACTGACTGGAACACGATGTTCGACCCGGGCAACCATTTCCTAGTGCTGCCGAGCGTCTCAGAAGGCATGTCGAACACTGTCTTCGAGGCGATCGCGCAAGGGTTCCTGCCGATCGTGCGCGACAGCCGGGAGTTACAGACGATTCTGTCTGACTGGGACGTTGTTCCGATCATGGTCGACATGAACCGCACCGGAGCCCTAGTGGACGCGGTGGCGTCCCTGACAGCGGGTCCGGCTGACGCGCTCGACGCCCAGGCGCGTGCTATGCAGGCCAACCTTGAGCGCGTCTCGGTAACGCGTATGGCTGCGGCCTATGACGCGATCTATGATCAGCTTCTTACTGATCAAGTCAAATCGCCCGGCGAAGCGCGATGACCCAAACCGGCAACTCCAGCTCTGGGACGCGGATCGTGTTTTTCGTTACCCTGCCGCGCGAGCAAAAGGGGCTGACCGGCGCGGTTGTGGGTACTCGCACCGTAATCGACGCGCTGGCCTCCGATGCAAATACCGATGTCGAGATCGTCGAACGGCGCCACACTCGCATCCGCGCGGCGCAGCGCGGCTTTTCCTCTAGCGAAGTCGTCACTTATATCCGAGACTACGTGGCCTCGCTGGTGGCACTTCGAAAGAGCCTTGCGCAACGTGTCAACCAGCCAACCACGCTCTACCTCAGCGCGGCAAGCTCCCTTGGCGGCACCCTGCGCGACGTAGGCGCGATCGCGATCGCCCGACAACGACGCACAAGAACACGCGTCGTGTTGCACAGCCGCAATGGCGATTTTTTCTACCCGGAAGGAGCGATTCTTAGGGCCCTGCGGAAATGGGAATTGAGGCGGGTCCAACGGATAATCTGCCTCAGCCGGCGCCTGTTGCCGGAGAAGGATGAATTGACGCGTTTGATGCCGGACGGCACAGAGGGGCGGATCCGAGTGGTGCCCAACACGATCGACGATGCCGTGGTCGCGACGCCGACCGAAATTACTCAGAAAGCCAGCCGCGACGCGCCGATCACCGTCCTCTACCTGTCCAATTTCATCCCCTCAAAGGGCAGCCTCCTCCTCGCTGAAGCGATCCGCGAAATCGAGCGGGCCGGGCGCCTCGATGAGTTCCGCTTCGTGTTTCGCGGCAACTGGCCTGATCCAGCGATGAAGACCACCCTCAAGGTCACGCTTGGCGAGACCGCACTTAATTCCGGCGTGGTCGAGATCGGAGACGGGATCTGGGACCGAAGCGAGGTGCGTGAAACCTTGTTGGCTGCGGATGTATTTTGCCTCCCCACCAGCTATCCAGCCGAAGCGCAGCCACGTTCGATCCTTGAGGCCATGGCCTGTGGCTGCGCCATCTTGGCCACCGATCACGCATCCATCGCCGACATGGTGATTCCCGGAGAGAATGGCGCCTTGTTTGAAAAGGGATCGGCGCAGGGGATCGCGACTTTCCTGCTCGAGACCGACCGAACTACATTGAGGCGGCAAGGGGCGGCGTCCCGTACCCTGTTCGGCGAGCATTTCGCGCGCGACCGTCACGATTCCGCCGTGCGCGAGGCGCTTTTGTGACCTTAATCTGCGTCATAGGCCTACCGCGCTCTGGCACCACGCTCCTTGGGCGCGCCCTCGCGGGGCTGCCAGGCGCGGTATACCATGAGGAGCCCAACCCGATGTGGCGGTTCAGGAACTTCCGTCGTCTTGGGCACGAGCAATTCACCGCCGCCGACGCCACGCCCGAAGTTCGGCGCTACATCCGTTCGGTTCTGGCGTCCGAGGAACAAGGTCTGGAGGCCAGTCTCACCATCGAAAAGACCCCCGCAAACTGCATTCGCATCGGATTCGTCGAAGCTGTCCTGCCCGAGGCGCGGATCATCTTTCTGACCCGGAACGGCGACGACGTCCGCGCCTCGATACTGAGGAAGTGGCAAGGCGGAATCGACAGCAACGGCGCCCGGCTGAACGACGATGTCCCCTTCCGCGCCCTACGCGCGAAACTGGTCAAATCGCGCTATATCCACTCCAGTGAAAAGCTGCTCTACCTCCGCGCCGAGCTTTCCGCAAAATGGTCGATGCTGCGGCGGGGCAGCACCGATTATTGGGGCCCGATGGTTCGGAACTGGCAAAGCCTGCGCGGTCTCGCACCCGAGCGGGTTGTCGACGAATCCTGTGCCTGCATGGAGGCCGCCTACGAACGCGGAGTGGCCGGTTGCGCGCTGCCGCACGCGGTCGTCGCCTACGAGGATCTCGTCCGGGCGCCGCGGACAGTGCTGCAGGAATCGGCTGCCCCGTCCCCGACATCACCCCGGCGCTGAAGCTCTTCACCCGTCCATTATGACACAGCAGACCGGCAATCCCCAGACTGCGCCGCAAGATGGCGCCACGGAACCTTTCACTGTGTATTACGTAATCGGACGGCCGAGATCGGGCAGCACCTTCGTCGGCGACTACATTGCCCGGCGGCTGGATATCCCGAATGCAGGCGAGGTTTGGCAAACCTTCCGTTCGGTCAAGGCGGTTGATGACCAAAGGTTCGAAAAAGGACGAGGACGTTGGGTCCGGCCGCAGCAGCGGGCGGCAAAGAACGCGGAAATTTTCGCCCATCCCTTCTGGTCGGCCCTACTCGCCCGGCCTGAACAAGACCCCTATGCCGCCCTGGTTGCCGAGGCACGCGAGCGGGCCAACGGGCTTGTGGATTGCTCGAAGACCACAAACGGAGTTGCATGCTACGAGGCCCTGGGGTGCAAGGTGGTCGTCGTCCACACGATCCGCGCCTACTCGACCTGGGCCAGGTCCATGCGAACCTATCATAAGACCTACGGGTTATCCGAATTCTCTTCGCTCAAGCTTCTGTCCAGTTACGTCCGCGGAAATCTGGACTTCCGGAAATACCAGAAATCACATCCATACTGTATCGTCCCGCTGGAGAACCTCAGCGTCCTAGAAATCTGGCTTGCCACGGTAAAACCGTCCGGCTGCGGGGCGCAAGGTTACGTGAACTGCGAAATGTTCGGCGCGCCGGGATTTTCGGGAACCTACGACTCCAGCAGGGCGACGGGGACCGCAAATCCGTTCGACCGGGCGCTGTACCGCCTGTTCGGCGTTTGGCTCCGGGAAAACTGAGGCAATGCAAGTGCTACGAGACATCAAAGTGACCGCTCTGGACAATCTGATTGTGTTCGATCTACTCGCGCGCGCGAAGCCTTCAATGTGCCTACACACATGGGTGACTGCGCAGACCGACCTTGTGATCGAAGGCTACCCGAGATCCGCAAACACGTTTCTGTACCGGATCATCCGTGCGGCCACCAATGACGAACCGCGGATCGGTCATCAAGTCCATCGCTCGCAACAGGTGACGTTGGCCGTTCGCCGCGGTATCCGACATTCGTCTTGTTCCGGCACCTCCGCGACAGCATCGCCTCGCATCTGGCCCGGTCCCCGGGCCTCGCAGCTCGCTTCCGAAAACCGAGAAGGAAAAACAAAAAGGTCGACCGGTTCGCGAAATTGACTAGCCTGCCGAGCCATCGGTCGGCGGTGGACCTGTTCGAGAAAGCCCGGATCAACACATGGCACATCTGAGAACCCTCACGTCTATGGTCGGCATTCAGGCCGCTGGTGCCGTGCTGTCATTTGTTTCGGTCCTAGCGCTGACGATGGCGCTCGGGGCCGAAAGCTACGGGCTTTATGCCTGGATCGTCTCAATCGGCTCGGTCGCGGCGCTGGTCTTGCAGCGCGGGCTGCCAACCACGATCGTCAAGCGCTTCTCGCCCCTCTCGTTGACGACGCTCGAAGCGCCCTCCTCGTTGGCCAGCACTCAGGCCACGTATGTGCTGGCGGCGGCCGTGACGCTACCGTTGACCGTCGTTGTCGCCTTGATGGCACGCCCCTCCGGCACGGGCGACGCGATCTGGGCCCTGCCCATCGCTTTCGCCATGGCGGGGTTCGCCGTCGCCGATGCGATCCTGCGCAGCGCACACAGGGGCGTCCAGGCCCAATTCGCGGGCCAGGTCCTGCGTCCAGGTCTGCTGCTGGTCGGAACGCTGGCCCTCTGGCTGACCGGCCGGACCGGCGCATCCCCCTACCTCGCGCTCTATGCCGCCACGTTCCTTGTGGCCACGGTCGCCTTCCTCTGGCCGCTGGTCGCCATGGGACTGACGAGCTGGCGCGACGGCGGGCAGGTCCGCTCTAACGCCGCGCATTTCCAGGTCTCGCTGGCGCGCAGCGTAGGCAACTACCTTCCGGTCTTCATCACAGGCTTTTTCGTCGAGCCCGAGATCCTGGCCTATCTTGCCATCGCCATCCGCGTGACTGGCCCGACACGGTTCGGCCTGAATGCCGCCCGTACCCATTTTGGAGCCCGCATCAACAGCGCGATCAAGGAACAGGATTTCGGCCAGGCTCGCGCAGAATACCATATCGCCGCGCGCTTTTCGTTCGCGATCGCGTCGTTTCTGGCGGTTCTGGCAATCGCGATGGTCTATGCGCTGGCGATCCTGAAACAGGGGCCCTTCGCCTCGTTCGATCCCGTGCTGCTGACCACTGTGCTTGCGATCACCGCTCTGTCGCACCTGGCCTTCGCGATGTTCGGCCCGTCGCAGCTCATCGCGATCCTGTTGGGAGACGACGACTTCGTCCGAAAATTGAACGTCATCTTCCTGGCCCTGTTCGCGCTCGGCCTGCTTCTGGCCGCCCTCTCGCAGCAGATCGTGCTCTCGGCCTTCGTCATGGTGCTTTATTCGCTGGGCGTAGCCAGCGGAGCCGCGTGGCGGGTTCGGACTTGCTTCACGGCCCAGCAACGCGCGAAGACCGAACAAGACGATGCCGTGTGAAGACAAAAAACTCAGAGACAGTAATTGCAATCTAAAATCCACATCGCACTGATCGCCTTCTTTATAACGGCAAGCTATCGTCTCGTGCCGCTTCCGATTGGCGATATCGCACGTAGCGGGCTGGTCGCCATGCTGGTCGTGATGTCAAGCCTTCACCGAGGCGGACGGTTGAACATATCATTCTTCAAGGATGTCTGGCCGCTATTTGCCATCATGTTTACGGCGCTATTGTTCGATATTCTACTTGGGCGGATCGGAAACTACCTTTTGGTGATCTGGGCTCAGTTCACGGCATGCATATTGGTTGCCTCAGCCGTCTACACGCTGACCTACGACGAAATCCGGCGCTTGATACTTATTTCGATTGCATTGCTCATCCTCCAATTGGGGATGATCTATCTTCAACCCGAATTCTTCACTGAAGCGGCAAGAAGGCTCGGCGTTGTCGACCCGTTTGTGACCTACGGTCGAAGCCTCGAGCGTGTCTACTTCGCCTATTTCAACGCGAATGCGGCCAGCTATTCGATCTACTTAATGATGCTAGCGTTCTTTGCCCTCGGTCGGGTACGACCCACGCCGCTCATTCCGAGCTTCCTGATCGTCCTGGTCTTGTTGATCCTCGTACTCTTGACCGGTAGCCGCGGTGGGATCCTGCTGAGCGCTGGTTTCCTTTTCACATGGTTCCTGTCGTTCCGCTCGACCGGAGCCGCAATCCTCGCCGGCATCGCATCCGTAGGCTGGATCGTGGTTCTACCTCTCTACAATAAAGTGGTTGAAACCATCTTACTGCGTGAGGAGTCGAATGTCGCCCGCCTCAATGCGATGAAGGATTACCTCGCGCAAATTAGCGAAAACCCCGTTTTCGGCATCGGTATCCAGCATTTGCGGGAACGGATCGACACACTCGGTGTAAAGCCGTCCCATAATTTCTTCATCGAAGTTCTGGGGATGTTTGGTGTGTTTGTCGGTGGTGCGCTGTTGCTCTACCTAGTGTATAAGATGCTAATCCGGTCCGGCGGGCTTTCTCTCAGAGTCGTCGGTTTCTTCGCGCTTGCAATAGGGGTTTTCAACAACACGTTGTTGACCAACTGGGGCTTTCTTCCGCTGCTGTTTCCTGTTCTCATCAAGACCAGCGCCGCCATTCGGAAAGAAGAACGGCGCTTAGACATACGTCCTGCGATCAAATGTTCAGTGGTCGAGCGCCCCCTTGGCTAAGTGCGGGCACAGAAATTACCCAGAGGAGCAAACACGATGACGAATGAAAAAGCCTTCGATGCTTCGGAAGTCAAGGAGGTGTGCAATGGTATGTTGTCTCCCGAGGTCTACCAGGCACTCTACGAGACCGCCCGCGACGCCCCGGCTCCCGTCATAGTCGAGGTCGGCACCGCCCATGCGGCGGGCACTGTCAGTCTGGCGATGGGGCTTCGCGACAGCGGCCGCGAGGGGGTTGTCTATACCTTCGAGAAGATCATCGGAGGCTCGCGAGAAAGCTTCGGCGGCTTCGACGAGAACATTTCCATCATCCAGCGCAACTTGGCCGCCTTCGGCGTGGAAGGTTTCGTGCGCCTGACCGTGGGTGACGTGGCTGAGACTTGCGATGTCGTGCCTGCGAACGCCACCATCGGATTGCTCTGCCTTGATGCCGACGGCGCCATCGACCGCGATTTCGGGCTGTTCTTCGACCGCCTCCTGACCGGCGCCCCGATCGTCGTCGACGACATGCGGGATCGCACGCGCCTCAAGCTTCTGCGACGCAAGGGTTTCAGCGGGCGTTTCAAGATTGACCAGAAGCACCAGCTGACCTATCGCATGATGGAGCTGTTTCGAGAACACGGGCTGGTGGATGCAGGCACGGTTCACGGGCTGGACACCTGGTTCGGGCACAAGGGTCCCGGCAAACTGGCCGACCTTCCGGTTGGGTCTGTGCTTCAAGTTTATCGTTCGCTGACCTTCACTGAGGCGGACATGTCCTTCGTGCCGGCTCGGGGGATGATCAAGACACTGGTTCGCCGGATTGCGCCAGAGAGCGTTGTCGCACGGCTACAACGAATCGAACGCGGGGACTGAGAACGCGCCCGTGCAACCAACCCACCAATTCTGGGCACGTTGCCCGACAATGAAGAGGATACGCTATTGACGAGACGTGCACTCATTACCGGAATAACGGGCCAGGACGGTTCCTACCTGGCGGAATTCCTGCTCGAAAAAGATTACGAAGTTCACGGGATCAAACGTCGGGCATCGTTGTTCAACACCCAACGGATTGATCATGTTTACGAGGACCCGCATGTTGATAATGCCCGGTTCAAACTACATTACGGTGATCTGACAGACAGCTCGAATTTGACGCGGATTCTGTCAGAGGTGCAGCCAGACGAGGTCTACAATCTCGGCGCCCAGAGCCATGTAGCGGTGAGCTTTGAAGCGCCGGAATATACTGCGGATGTCGATGCTACCGGTACCTTGCGCCTGCTTGAAGCGATCCGCTTTCTGGGGCTCGAGAAGAAGACCCGCTTCTATCAGGCCTCGACGTCGGAACTTTACGGCCTCGTGCAGGAAATCCCTCAGACCGAGACAACCCCATTTCATCCGCGCTCACCTTATGCGGTGGCCAAGATGTACGCCTATTGGATCACGGTAAACTACCGTGAGGCTTACGGCATGTATGCCTGCAACGGCATCCTCTTTAATCATGAAAGCCCTCGTCGCGGTGAGACCTTCGTGACCCGCAAAGTCACCCGCGGTTTGGCCAATATCGCGCAGGGGTTGGAGCCTTGTCTCTACATGGGAAATATCGATGCGTTACGCGATTGGGGCCACGCCCAAGACTACGTTCGGATGCAGTGGATGATGCTGCAACAGGATGAACCCGACGATTTTGTCATCGCCACGGGGGTGCAATACTCCGTGCGCCAGTTCATCGAATGGTCCGCAGCCGAGCTGGGCATCACAATGCGTTTTGAGGGCAAAGCGCTGGACGAGGTCGGCATCGTGGAAGCGATTGAGGGGGATGCGGCGCCTGCGCTTTCGGTTGGCGATGTGATCGTTCGAATTGACCCCCGCTATTTCCGCCCTGCCGAGGTCGAAACCTTGCTCGGCGATCCCTCCAAGGCAAAGGCCAAGCTCGGCTGGACACCCGAGATTACCGTTCAGGAAATGTGCGCCGAAATGGTCGCCCACGACCTGCAAAACGCGCGCCGCGCGAGCCTGTTACGCGAACACGGGCTGAACCTACCCATTTCGATCGAAGGTTAAAGCAATGCGTAAGATATATCTAGCTGGCCACCGAGGTATGGTCGGAGGCGCAATCCTAAGGCGGTTGCAGGCGCGTGGCGAAACCAACATCATCACCCGCACTCATGCGGAGCTGGACCTGACCGACCAGGCCGCTGTACGCGCCTTCATGCAGGCAGAGCGCCCCGATGTGGTGATCCTTGCTGCAGCCAAGGTGGGTGGTATCATGGCGAACAACAGCTACCCTGCCGATTTCATCTATGAAAACCTGATGATAGAGACGAATGTCATCCATCAGGCCTATGCCGCCGGTGTCACGCGGCTCCTGCAGCTTGGCTCGTCCTGCATCTACCCCCGCGCCGTGCCACAGCCGATGCGCGAGGATGCGCTCCTGACCGGTGTGCTGGAGCCGACGAACGAGCCCTATGCTATCGCCAAGATCGCAGGTATCAAGCTTTGCGAAAGCTATAACCGCCAGCATGGTGTTGACTACCGCTCGGTTATGCCGACCAACCTTTATGGGCCAGGTGACAACTTCCACCCGGAGAATAGCCACGTCCTGCCAGCTCTGATCCGCCGCTTCCACGAAGCAGCGCAATCAGGGGCCGAAGAGGTAATAATCTGGGGCAGCGGCACGCCGCGGCGCGAGTTCCTGCATGTGGATGACATGGCAGCCGCCTCGCTTTTCGTACTTGATCTGCAGAAGGTCGACTATGAGGCAAACACGCAGCCGATGCTCAGCCATATCAACGTGGGTTCCGGCACCGATATTTCGATCCTTGAACTCGCCCAAAAGGTCGCTGCAATAACCGGCTACGAGGGGCGCATCGTGACCGACCCGAGCAAACCCAACGGCACATTACGCAAGCTGATGGATGTTTCGCGGCTGACTCAAATGGGCTGGTCGGCGCAGATCGGATTAGACAAGGGCCTTGCCCAAACCTACCAGTGGTTTCTGGAAAATGCCGACAGCTATCGCCGCTAGGAAAGTATTAAGACCTAACTCATTCACCTAGACCTCCTCTGCGGCGGCCCCGGCACGTGCCTTTGGCTGCGCTCGCGCAAGTCATATCCCAAGCGGCTCGTCAAACTGACGGGTGAGGAGAGCCTATATCAGGCCTCGGCTCAGCGTCTTTCAGGCGCAGGTTTCGCGGCAGCCTCGATCTTAACCACGACCGAGGTTCTTGTAGCCACCTATACAGCTTTCGACGGTGGTTAGACGGACCTCGCCTTCACCCGACTCGCGCCTGGGCTTTGGGCGGAACTCCCCGATATTTCTATCGACTATGCAGTGATGGAGCGTGCGCCGATCCTGACTGTGGTTCCTTACTCCGGCGCGTGGGACGCTACGAAGAGCAATTGTCGCGACATAACTCTCGACAAGGCGCGCATGGCGCTGCAGCAATTCGATCCGCGATGGGATGAACTCTTCCCGGCCAAGCGGACACGTATCATTGCCATGGTCGTTAAGAGAGTCGACATTGGCGTCGAAGGCATCAGCGTCCGGATGCGCAACGATGGGTTCGCGGAGTTGGCCCAAGAACAGCTGCAAAGCCCTGAAGTTAAGGATGCCGCCGCATGAGCAAGAAACACACTATCCCCGACTCCGTGACTGTCACCATTCCATTCCGCGTGGCCAAGCTCGGCGGTTGGAAATAGGTGCAACTTCTGCCGGGTGCGAACAACCGCAGCCCAGACGATACATTGATCAAGGCGGTGGCGCGTGCCTATCGGTGGCGCTAAATCCTTGAGGACGGCGACATGGGACGATCGCCGAATTGGCGGAGTAAGAGAAAATCTCGCCATTATATCTGACGCGCATGATGCGGCTCACCTTACTGCCGCTATAACCCTCAAATATAAAGGGATTTTTTTGAAGCCATGGCGATCTGAGGAAGGCCCCAAATGGCTGGATGGCGGAGAAGGTGACAGGTCTAGGTCTTTCGAGCGGCCAGAGGTCTGTATGACAAACGTGGCGCCTCATCCAATAAGTCCGGACCGTGTCTGGAAGCGTTTAAACAGATGTGTTCAAGAGTGCCAGCCATGCATAAAAACCCCAGTGCAAACCGTAAGAAACATAGAATCCCCGGGGGACTTTCATGAGGAGAATAGGCGCTACCGCGCCGAATAGCATCGCGGCAATCGTGAACCTATAAGCGTAACTGGGTTCTGCATAAACGAATAACAGGGACAGGTGGACGCCTCCAAAAGCTATGCTGATCAAGACCGACATGGCGGATATCGAAAGGTGAAGCGCCCCTAGCTCCAGCACAATCGCGGTGATGAAAACCTGCTGCAAAAGCACCTCGACTGACTTTGGCAGAAAATACCCGGGATTCACAAAATGGATCTCGGTCGGGCCACTAAGTGTTGGGTCTCGAAGGCCCGGTATGCTCGGCAGGACCACCAAGACCACAACTGTCAACAGAACGACCATCCCCGCGATCGGCAGAAACTGCGCTCGTGCGACTTCTGCCGTAAGCCAGCCAAAACGCCCAGGCCGCAAAGCAATAAATGCCACCAGCACCCACACCGCATAATAGACGGCATAGGCGATGGGAGCGTCATTGTAGCCGTCAGGTGCGTCAAATAGGGGCTGAAGCCAAAAAAAACCGATGCTTGAGGCACCCCAAACTGCCACTGAAATTACCAAAACCCGAACGAGCGGGATTGCAGCCCGACACGGCATTATTCAAGAGTCGCCAGCGGTGTGCCGCGATTCCAGACCGCTCGCACCGAGAGACTATCCGAGATATTGGTCAACGGATCGCCATCCACCAGCACCAGATCGGCGCGTAATCCGGGAGATATCCGGCCCCGGTCCAGCAGGCCAAATCGTCGTGCCGGTATTACCGTCGCGGCCTGAAGCGCCTCGGCCTCGGTCAGCCCGGCCTGAACCAGCAATTGCAGATCGTGATGCAGGCTAACGCCGTGGGCCAGGCCGCCGAATTCGGGCAATGGCTCGGACACGTCGGTTCCGGCAAGAATATCGACGCCCGCTTGATGGAGTGCGCGAACCGACGCGAAAATATCCTCCAGCCGGGCTTCCGGGAATGTGTTGAAGCTTCGCCGCATCGCGTCCAGCCAAACTTTGCTCAGTTTGGGGTGGACGCGGGGGTCGTCTGCCATTTCGGCCGCGTTGTTGCCCACGACAGATGAACTGAGGACAAGGCAGGGGCTGACAAAGGCACCCGACGCGGCAATCGCCTCGACGATTTCGGGTGTGTGCGGCTTGTCTATGAAGATATGAGCCAGCCCATCCACACCTGCGGCCACCGCGCGCGCCGTCGTTTCGATCGTAGTGACATGGGCAATGGCTATCTTGCCAAAGCTGTGGGCCGCCTCGACCGCGGCCCGCAATGTGGCATCATCCATCATGGTCAGGTTCGGATGCCCGGTGACTTCACCGCTTTCGAGGAAGATCTTGATGTAGTCGGCACCTTGGGCCACCCGTTTCGCAACGGCTTCAGCCGCCTGCTCGGGGGTCGCAACGGTCGGGTAGGGATAATATTTTATCAGGATATTCGAGCTTTCCGCCTGATATTCCGTCGGGTGCCCCCCTGGCGGTGTCAGGCCAGCCCCGGGCGCGCGAACATCTGCAAGGCTGTCGTCGGCAGCCACCTTTTGCCGGATACGTGTGGACCACTGGCCATTCATGTCGAGTTCGGTGGTAACGCCAAACTTCAGGGCATCACGCAGTCCGTCCTCATCTGTGTGGACATGCGCGTCGATCAGTCCAGGCATCAGCGTTGCACCACCGGCATCAACAACCTGCGCATGCGACGGGATTGGGCCATCAATTGACGCGATCTTACCCTCTGCGATGACGATGGAACTGGCCGAAATGATCTCGGTTCCATCAAATATGCGCGCGTTGATGACGGCTCCCAAAGGGTTCGACGGGGCGGGCGGCGGCACAGCGCCCCACCAGGTTACCCCGGCTCCGATACCGATACCAACACCACCGGTGACGGCGACCCGAAGGGCGTCTCTGCGCGTATATTTTTTGATCATCTGTGTTTCCTTAAGTTGCTCATTCTCATAAGTTAAAATATACAACGTATAAAATTAATACAGTGTATATTTCAGGTGAGATATGCCCTAACCTGTAGATTGTCAATCACCGTCAATTGAGGCATGTTGCAGCCATGAACGCTCCACCGAAACCTGAAACCGACGAACAGTTCATCGTTTGGGAACGGTCCGACCCTAACCAAAGGCCGGCGCCAGTTCCGCTGGATCGGACCCGGATCGTTAAGGCTGCGATTGATCTGGCCGATGGCGAGGGGTTGTCCGCCGTTTCTATACGCAAGGTCGGTGCGGCGCTTGAAGCGGCACCGATGCGTCTTTATGGATACATCTCAACCAAAAACGATCTTCTGGAACTGATGGCTGACGAGGTCTTTGGCGAAATTGGGGCGTTGGGACCGGTCGAGGGCGATTGGCGGGCGGTGTTGTGTACACTTGCGCACCGGGTTCGGCGAGGTTGGCAAACACATCATTGGTTTGTCGAGTTACTTGGTGGCAAGCCGCATCTAGGCCCAAACGCGCTCGCCTTCACCGAGGCTTGTTATGCAGCCTTGGCTCAGGACTTGGGCGAGGCAGACATCGACCGAATGATGGAGGCCGTTGGCACCGTTACGGCTTATGCAATTGGCGCGATCCGTACTGAAAGTAGCGAATATAATGCTGGCACGGCACAGGACGAATGGCAGAAGAAAAGCTGGCCATATTTGCAGCGGCAAATCGCAACCGGACAGTTTCCGATGTTGGAAAGGATCGTCAACAATGCCACCCACCCCGACCCGGATCGGGCGTTCGAAGCTGGATTAAGTATTGTGCTGGAAGGTCTGGCGCATCGTCTGGAAGGGCGATGTGACGAGGGCCAAGTGGACAACTTGGAATCCAAACTGACCTGATATCTGGTTCAAACGGGCTTCGTTGTTCAGATGTACTGCGGGATTCACGTCATGAATCCAGTATCGTAGCTAGATCGAACGAGCAGTTGGGCCCCTACGAAATACGAGACTGCTGACGAAATGTAAGATACGACTACAAACGACACACGAGCAGAGGCAGGTGCTTCAGAGCTGATCCCCAATTTCCAACACTATTGATCGCTTCCGTTAGGAATTGTGAACGGCTGCTACGGTATCGAACCCTTTTTCAGTGCGCGCCGCAGCGAAAGACCGCTTTCCGCCCTTAGCTGTTTGGAAAAAGTGAATCGAAGTGCAAGCGTTTGGAAATTCAATGATTCAACTTGTTCTGAATAGCTAAACAGCAATAAGGCAAAATTATTTTGCGCCCCCTGTATGGATATTCAAGTGGCGGATAAAATGGAGGTGGGTATAGCACCCAACACTTCAGCACGTTGTCTGTCATATATAATATTACGATTTGTGGCGGAGACGAAGTCCGTAGAATTATTGGTGTAACATATTACATATAATAGCATAAATACTTCATACTATATTTTATACCACATTACATACCTCCTAGGAATCTTTATTTAGGCAGATTTCGACGATAGTCTCGACTTGGAAATAGTCGCTTTGCTTATTCACGCGGGTGGCGCTGGGTTATTATTGGATTTGGCGACCTCACGGCTGTCATCAAACCTCAATCGGCTTGCCAAGGCCGTAAATACGGGCTCGTTGCCTGTTTCTCCTGGAGGCAAGAACGCCCACTCAGTCGATGGGTACAGAGAGGCTGTGACTTTGGCGCAAGGCGAGCTTGAACGTGAACCGAACCGCCGTTTGATGGTTCAGAAGATGAAGGCACGCGTTGAAAACGGATTTTGGGTGTTTCGCGTGTTAGTTGGTTATCGCTATGTGAATTCACCTTCAGGCAGGGGCAAAGAGTTGGTGCCAGAAGAAGTTCTGGCTCCCGTGGGAAGTCAGGTGTTGAAAGGTTATACAACAGGGCAATTCGCCTCGCAGGCTGAAGTATAGTTCTTCTTGGCGCGCAAAGCCTTTATTAAGGGGATATTGGGTTCCTCTTCGCTCCCGTCATCCTAGTCTTTGGTCTTGGTGGTGTTGGCATAGACAACGGAATTGCCGCGCTCGCCCTTCCTGACGTGTGCGCCCAGCTCTTGGGCTTGGCGGTAGGTCATCCAGTACGGGGAGCAATAGCCCGCTTCCTTTGCCGCGCCCCACAGCATCAGGACGTTGATGGCGCTATAGGCTAGGCCGTTGTGGCGCAGGGGTTTGGTAACGCGCCCATCCATGTTGCCAGCGCTCCACGGCTTCAGTCGTGTAAGTTCGACCTGCTCCAGATCGGTGATGATCTTGTCTGTGAATTTTTGATAAACGTCTTGCTTCATTTTCTTATTCTCCTTTGATCGGTTGCGCATGAAACCGATCTGCCCCTCTGGCGAAGAGAGGGGGGAGACCGTCACAGACCGCAGGCAGCGGTGGGGGATCAACCGTTCTGCACAAGCATCGCGCGAAAGGATGGGGAGACCGCTGTCTGCGCCCGAAGCCGCCATGGTCTTCGAATTCGTGAAGACCTCCGCCGAACCGAGAAAGAGCAAGATCGCCAATCGATTTTCAGCGGGGGTG
>JBNLBF010000016.1:0-66757 GCA_050302475.1 Paracoccaceae bacterium | reverse complement strand
CTGTCCACCGATTTCCTGTCGGGAATAGTCGAAATCATGCCCTTTGGGCTTGCGGGCAATCGCGCGTTCTATGGCCTGATACAGCGGGGCATCATCGGTGTTTTCGCGCAGAACCTTGCGCAGATCCGCCTCATCTTCCTGACCCAGACACATATATAGCTGCCCGGTACAGGTCAGCCGTACACGATTACAGCTTTCACAGAAATTGTGGGTCAGCGGAGTGATGAACCCGATCCGACCGCCCGTTTCCGCCACCCGGACGTAGGTCGCGGGCCCTCCGGTGTTTAGTGGAATATCTTCCAGCGTCCATCGGCTTGCCAGCTCCGCCCTCACGTCGGAGAGCGGCCAGTACTGGTCGAGACGGTTCAGCTCCCCCATGTCGCCCATGGGCATCACCTCGATGAAGGTCAGATCAAAGCCACGCTCGCCACACCATTCCACCATCCGGTGGACCTCGTGATCATTGGTGCCTTTCAGGGCGACGGCATTGATCTTGATCTTCATGCCGACCTTGTCGGCGGCATCGATCCCGTCCATCACCTGTTTGAATTTCCCCCACCGTGTGATGTCGGCGAAATTCTGATCCTCCAGCGTATCCAGCGACACATTCACCCGCCGTACGCCCGCGTCCCACAGGGGCTGCGCAAACTTTGCCAGTTGTGTGGCGTTGGTGGTCAGGGTGAGCTCCTTAAGCGCGCCGGTTGCCAGATGGCGCGACATGCTGTCGAAAAACGTCATGATGCCCTTGCGCACCAACGGCTCCCCGCCGGTGATCCGCAGTTTAGACACGCCCATACTCACAAAGGCGGAGCAGAGGCGATCCAGTTCCTCCAGTGTCAGAAGCTCTTTCTTCGGCAGGAAGGTCATGTTTTCGGACATGCAGTAAAAACAACGCAGATCGCAACGATCCGTTACCGACACCCGCAGATAGGTGATGGCCCGGGCAAATGGATCAATCAGGTGTGGTGGTTGCGGCATGTCTTCCCCTTTGCCGTGAACCTATTGACGAACCCGGTCCGGTGCAAGGTCACCTGCGGCGCGGAAACATAATTGTGTGACGACGCGTTCACTTGTATGGCTTTCGTAATCAAAAGGGACGGTTATGGAATTTACACTGCTTATCGCTACCATCGGCGTTTTGGGGATCGGGTCACAATGGCTGGCCTGGCGTTTCCAGCTTCCGGCGATTGTGACCATGCTGTTGGCGGGTCTGATCGCCGGCCCGTTATTCGGCTGGATCAATCCGGAGGTGGAGTTCGGAGACCTGTTTCGCCCCTTGGTTTCCGTCGCCGTTGCCCTGATCCTGTTCGAAGGCGGGATCACGCTTGATTTCCGCGCCTTGAGGGATGCTCGTCCCGCGGTTCGGCGATTGGTAATTTTCGGTGCACCGCTCGGTTGGCTGTTTTCCACCCTTACTGCACGCTATGTGGCTGGCCTGTCTTGGGAATCGTCGATCATATTCGGTGGCGTCCTGATCGTGACAGGCCCGACTGTTGTGACGCCCTTGCTGCGTCAGGCGCGGCTGGAACGCCGACCTTCAGAGATTTTGCGCTGGGAGGCGATTGTAAACGATCCCGTCGGCGCATTAGCCGCCGTTTTTGCGTTCGAAATACTCACCTATTTGCATGGCGAGGATACGCTGGCCGTGACCAGTGGCCATCTGATCGTCGGCATCTTCACGGCTGTGCTTGTCGGCTATATCGCCGGTAAGGGACTGGTGTCCGTGTTCCGTCGAGGGCTGGCGCCCGAATATATGAAGGTGCCGATCCTTCTGGGGCTGGTTCTGCTGGTCTATGCACTGACCGATCATCTGTTGCACGAGAGCGGTCTGCTGGCGGTCACGGTGATGGGGGTTGTTATCGGCAACGCGCATCTGCCCTCGTTAGGGGAGCTGCGGCGATTCAAAGAACATGTCACGGTGATCCTCGTCTCCGGCGTATTTGTCATGCTCGCGGCCTCATTACCGAGAGAAATGCTGATGCAGCTTGACTGGCGGGCGCTGGGATTTGTGCTGGCGATCATGTTTGTTGCCCGACCCCTTGCGGTGTTGATATCGCTTCTCTTCACCGAGGTTCCATGGAAGGAGCGTTTGCTGGCCGCCTGGATCGGACCGCGTGGTATTGTTGCCGTTGCGGTGACAGGGTTGTTTGCGACCCGTCTGGTCGATCTGGGTGTTGAGGATGGTGCTTTGCTACCGCCGCTCGCGTTCGCGCTGGTGGCGGCTACGGTTGTGGCGCATGGCTTCACGATACACCCGCTGGCGCGTTGGCTTGGTCTGACGTCCAAAGCCCCGCCCGGGGTCCTGATTGTTGGCGGGTCATTCTGGTCAGCCGCGCTGGCCAAGGCCCTGTCCGACAAGGATATCCCGGTCCTGTTGAATGATCGGAACTGGTTCCGCCTGCGCCGCGCACGTCAGGATGAAGTCCCCGTATTCTATGGCGAGATTCTGTCCGAAACTGCTGAACACACGGTAGATTTCCACCGATATGGCACATTGTTGGCGGTATCTGACAATGATGACTACAATTCCCTCGTCTGTACGGACTTTGGTCCGGAATTCGGCCGTCGTAACATCTTGCAGATCGGGCGCTATCTGGAATCCGACCGGCAGGCGATGCCCGCGACGATTGGCGGTCGAAAATTCGGTAGCGGTCTGACGTATGAGGACTTCAACAAAGGTCTGCGAGATGGTTGGACTTTCAAAGTCACCGGGCTGACGGAGAAGTACGGCTTTTCCGAATATCGTGATAGCCGCCCCGATGCTGAAATCATCGGCGGTATCCGCAATGATGGCACGATCCGATTCCGGGTGGATGACGAAGAGCTGAAATTTGAGCCGGGTGACGCCATCCTCGCGTTTGAACCGGGGTCTAACGAATCTTCCTGAGCGCCTCGCGCCGTGCGAAAGGTTTCATCGCCTCGCCATGTTCGTCGATGAAAGTGATCGTCCGGTCCGGAGCCTTTTCTGACAGGGTGCGTAGCCACCAGCCGATGGCTTTCTGGATGAACCAGTCATGGTCGGTGCAGTATCCTGCCGCCCATCCCAGAATCCGTTCCCGCTGCTCCAGTTCAGCCGGTTTCGGATTGCGCAGCTTGGCCCAGGGCAGGGTCATGACCAGTGCGGCGCGACGCGTCCACATATGATCGCTGCGGGTCCAGCTTTCGAGCGTATCAAGACGCGTCGGGTCCGCCTGCAACCGTTTTTCGCCGGCTTTGGAGGCATGATCCGCAATTGCCCAGCCATCAAATTCTGGCACCCACCGCTGAATTTCCTGCCAAACTGGTTCGTCTTCCTTGATGCGGGCCTGCGCCAGAAGCTTGGCTGCCGCGATCCGGGCTTCGAACACGCCGCTGTCCCACAGATCATGGGCAATGCTGAGGCGGCCGGATATGTCGTTTTCCGCTTTCCACTGCTTCACCAGCCCGTCAATTTCAGGGTTGGAAATCCCAATTACCTGACGATCCGTCTTGTGATAGCGGGCCATCTGCGCCGCCTTTTCCGGCTTCGAGAATTGTTCAAGCTGTTCTAGCGGCGTCATTTTTTCTTTGCCGCGCGAAGCTTGTCCATCAGGCGCTTGCCCAGGCCGGGCTTGTTCACCTGCCGGGTACGGGCGATGGCCATGTCAGTGGTCGGGACATCCTCGGTCACCACGGCCCCTGTGGCGATGAAAGCTTCGTCCCCGATGGTGAGAGGAGCAACCAATGCGCTGTTGGACCCGATGAAGACGTTCTTGCCAATCTCGGTATGATGCTTATTGACCCCGTCATAATTACAGAAAATCGTTCCCGCCCCGATATTTGTGCCAGCTCCGACGCGCGCGTCGCCGACATAGGTCAGGTGATTGACCTTTGCGCCGTCTTCGATCTGCGCGGCCTTGATTTCCACGAAATTCCCGATTTTTGCGCCGTTTGAAATTTCCGCACCGGGTCGCAGGCGTGCGTAGGGGCCAATGACGCAGTTCTTAGAGACATGACAGCCCTCCAGATGTGAAAAGGCGCGGATGTGGGCACCGGTTTCGATGGTGACGCCGGGTCCGAAATAGACGTTGGGTTCGATAATGACATCACGCCCGATGACGGTATCAAAGGCGAATGTAACGGTGTTGGGGGCCTCCAGCGTTGTGCCGTTTTCCAGCGCCTCAGCGCGGGCGCGTTTTTGGAAAGCTGCCTCGGCCGCGGCGAGGTCGGTGCGGGAATTGACCCCAAGGGTTTCTGCCTCGTCACAGGTGATGACACGGCAGCTTAGGCCATGTCTGCCTGCAATGGCTGGCAGGTCGGTGAGGTAAAATTCACCACTCGCATTATTGGAATCGACTTCGGCGAGAAGGTCAAACATCACCGACCCTGTTGCGCAGATTACACCAGAATTACAAAGTCTTATCGACAGTTGTTCATCCGTAGCATCTTTTGCTTCGACGATTTCCTGCAGGGTGTTACCTTCGGTGATCAGGCGACCATACCCCCCGGGATCTACGGCGTGAAATCCCAAAACGGTAACAGCCGATCCGTCTTCCCATGCTTTTCGCATTTTGGTCAGAGTCTCAGGGCTGATCATCGGGGTATCCCCATAGAGGACGAAGACCAACCCGTCGAAATTTTTCAACACGTCATCTGCCTGCTGAACCGCGTGTCCGGTTCCCTTCTGCTCATGCTGCCAGACAATATCGACATCCGGATTGAAGGCGCGCGCGGAAAACTCGACCTCTTCGCCGCCATGACCAACCACAATGACGGTTTTCTCGGTGTCGATCGCCTGACCCAGTTTCATGGCGTGCCAGAAAAGAGGGGCTCCCGCCAGTTTATGAAGGACCTTGGGTTTGTCCGACTTCATCCGGGTGCCTTGCCCGGCGGCGAGAATAATCAGGGCGGTGCTCATAGGTGCCTCCGTTTTCTCTTGCTTTTAGCAGGGGTAACCATGCGGCAAAAGGGAATTGCGCAGCACGTTTGGTTTCAGCTTGTAATTATAAACTCACGCCCGACGAAATATCCCACCGGCCATGGTGGTAATGGCAAAGATTATCGCCGCAACGCAAACAATCGATGCGCCGGCTGGTGTGTCGAGCAGAAATGCCGTCACCAGACCGCCAATTGCGCAGATGACTCCGATACCGGCTGCAACCAGAACCATCCCTTCGGGTGTGCGGGATAGGGGCCGGGCCGCAGCCGCCGGAATGATCAGCATGGCGGCGATGAGCAACACGCCGACAACTTTGATCGCCACAGCCACAGTGATCGCCAAAGCCAGTGTCAGCACCAACTGTTCGCGGCGCGGGTTAATGCCGCTGGCATAGGCGAGGTCATCACTCAGCGTTGCCGTTAGCAAGGCCGACCAGCGCCAGCTAATTAGGGCAACGACCAGTGCTGTGCCCCCCCAAATAACGACGAGATCGCCTTTGGATACCGCGAGAATATCGCCGAACAAATAGGCCATCAGGTCAATTCGAACGCCGGACAGGAATGACACGGCGACCAGACCAAATGCCAATGCGGAATGGGCGAGAACCCCCAGCAGCGTGTCCATCGCGTAGCCCCGCCCGGACAAGACAGAGACCGTCAGCGCCATCAGCAAAGCAACGACCATCGCGCCAACGAAGATCGACATTGAGAATGCCAGCGAGAGCGCCACGCCCAGTATGGCTGCATGTGCCGTTGCGTCCCCGAAATAGGCCATGCGCCGCCACACGACGAAGGACCCCAAAGGTGCCGCCGCCAGCGCGACACCGACACCGGCCAGAGTTGCGCGAACCATGAAATCGTCAAGCATCACTCCACCCCTTCGACATGTGTGTGCGGTTCAGCGTGATCATGATCATGTTCATGCCGATAAAGCGCCAGCGCCCCGCCAGTGCCGGTGCCAAACAGCGCCCTGTATTCAGGGGCCGAGGCGACAACCGCCGGAGTCCCTTCGCAACAAACGTGACCATTCAGGCAGATCACCCTGTCAGAGGCGCTCATCACAACATGAAGTTCGTGGCTGATCATCACGACAGCGCATCCGGTTTCAGAACGCACTTTTTCAATCTGCTGATAGAAATTCGCCGATCCCCGTTGGTCTAGTCCCTGCGTCGCCTCGTCCAGCAATAAAATGTCGGGTTTATTCAACAGCGCGCGGGCCAGCAGAACACGTTGAAACTGACCACCTGACAGGTCAGACATCTGCTGTCGGTGTAAATCAGGCACACCTGCATGTTCCAGCGCCAACCGGCTGTCAGCCTTGGAGCTTCGGTCCGGTAATCGCAGAAACCTCTCCACCGTCATCGGCAAAGTCTGATCGATATGTAAACTTTGCGGCACATAGCCCAGCCGCAGTCCGGGTTTCAGTCTAACACGACCGCTTGCTGGTTTGGTCGCCCCTATTATTGCGCGGAGCAGGCTGGTCTTTCCCGACCCGTTTGGCCCAACAATTGTTACGATTTCTCCGGGAGTAACGGCAAAATCAACATTCTGCAGAACAAGATTTCCGCCATAGCGGATGCTTAGAGACTCGACAGTGATCAGGTTCATGCTGTGGCATCCCCGGCACAGGCAGGACAAAGCCCTTCGGCTTCGACGACGGTCTTTTCTATGTGAAAGCCGGTTGCCTTTGCCGCAGTCCCCAACGCCCCACGTTCAGGGGTGGATTGGGCTTCGGCGACAGCGTCGCATGAGCGGCAGATCATAAAGGCGGGGGAATGGCTCTCGCCGGGTTTTGCACAGGCGATAAAGGCGTTTAGACGTTCGATTTTATGGGCAAACCCGTTTTCAACCAGAAAATCCAGCGCCCGGTACGCAATAGGGGGTTGCGATCCGAACCCGTCTTCGCGCAGGCGATCAAGAATGGCATAGGCGCCGAGTGCGCGATGTTCCTGTAGCAGTATCTCCAGCACTTTGCGGCGAACAGGCGTAAATCGCAGGCCGCTGCTTTCGCAATGGGCTTCCGCGGCGATCATGGCATCCGACATACACTCAACGTGATTGTGCCGGGAGAAACCCAGCGGAGCGATGTCACTTACCGAGGATATCGAATTGTCGCTTGTCATTCATTTTCGTTTCAGTTACTCGAACAATGTTATGTTATACAATCACATGAGGGGCCGTATGTCCAGAACGATATACACCACATTTTTTGCATCCAGTCTATTGGGTGCAAGCGCCGCATTTGCCGACGTTCCGCAGGTTGCGGTTGATATCGCACCGCTCCATTCGCTGGTGACGCGGGTGATGGACGGTGTTGGCACTCCGGACCTGATCGTGCCTGCGGGCGCATCGCCACATGAATACAACCTCCGCCCGTCCGAGGCCGCCGCCCTACAAGATGCTGACGTTATATTTGTGATCGGGGAGGATTTGTCGCCCTGGTTGGAAAATGCACTGGAAACCTTGGCGGGCGACGCGGCGGTGACAGAATTCCTGCATTCTGACGCGACACGTCTGCTGGATATCCGCGAAGGGGCGTTGTTTGAGGCGCATGTCCATGACGAGCATGAGGATCACGACGAGCATATGGATGAGGATCCTGATGAGCATGAGGGCGAAGAGCATGACGACCATGCTGACGAGGATCACGAAGAGCACGCCGACGATGATCATGATGACCATGAAGGCCATGATCACGGGGATCACGACCCGCATGTCTGGCTGTCGCCAGAGAATGCCAAAGCCTGGATGAACGTGATCGCTGCTGAACTCTCCGCCGCTGACCCTGACAATGCCGGCACGTATTTTGCAAATGCGGCGGCTGGGCAGGCTGAACTCGATACCCTGATCGCAGAGGTTAATGGTATCCTCGCCCCTGCGCGTGGCATGAATTTCATCGTCTTCCACGATGCCTACCAATATTTCGAAGTCAGCTTTGACTTCCCTGCAGCAGGGGCAATTTCCGTATCAGATGCGGCGGAACCCGGTCCTGCGCGCATCGCAGAAATTCGGGATCGACTTCGTGAAGAGGGGGTGGATTGTGTCCTTACAGAACCTCAGTTCAACCCGGGACTGGTCGCCGCGATTCTGGATGGAACCGAGGCGGGAACAGCCGTGATCGATCCGCTTGGAGCGACACTGACGCCGGGATCGCAGCTATATCCGGACCTGATCAGAGGAATGGCCACAGTTTTGGCAGGCTGCTGAGCTTCGATTGCAGATGGTCGTCTGATCGGCGAAAAGCGACCGAAATAAGTTTCGGCGTTAGCTTGACCAAGTTTGCTGTCTGAAATATGAAGCCCGAGCCTGAGCGGGCGTTGTGTAATGGTAAGACCTCAGCCTTCCAAGCTGATGATACGGGTTCGATTCCCGTCGCCCGCTCCAATTTCCTTCAATATGAAACCTCCTGTGACCGAAAGCATATATTTCGGTGACCATGTTGCACGGTTCCGCTAGGCTCTCTGCGTTTAGTAATAGGAGAGAAGTATGAAAACGTTTTTTGCCGCACTCGCGATTTTGATGGCCCTGACGGCACCGTTAAGCGCCGGAACTTTGGTGTTTGAAGCCGAAGAAGAGGAAGAAATCATCATCGTCGAAGAAGAGCCGATGGGATCTTCGGGTGCCTGGATTATTCCGCTTCTGGCGATTGGCATGATTGCCTTGGCCATGTCACAGGAAGAGCAACGGGCGAGGTAGGCTATCCGGCCTAACTCTTTTTCTGTTTTCACGATCAGGAAATCTTTACTAGCTGAGTCCTGCACACGAATTATAGCGATCAGCTAATAGTTGGCGGAATCCGCGAGTTTTTCGTGGGTGCCGCCAATTCGGCGAATTGACGCTATGCGCCTTGCCCCCCACCTTGGGGTTGCGGTAAAAGATGCCGGAACAGAAAAGAGGTGCAGAATGCGGCGCGTTGTAGTCACAGGTCTGGGAATGGTTAGCCCCCTGGCTTGCGGGGTAGAGGAAACATGGAAACGCCTGCTGGCCGGAGAGTCAGGGGCGGGAACAATCTCGCGGTGGGATGCCGATCATCTGGCGACCAATTATGCCTGTGAAATCCCGTTTGGGGACGGATCAGACGGCACGTTCAACCCGGATGACTGGATGGAGCCGAAAGAACAGCGCAAGGTGGATGATTTCATCCTGTATGCGATGGCCGCATCCGACCAGGCGGTCAAAGATGCTAATTGGACACCCGAAGACGAGGAATCGCGGCTGCGCACCGGGGTTATGATCGGATCGGGCATTGGCGGCCTGAAGTCGATTGCGGAAACCTCAATTATATTGAAAGAACGGGGACCGCGCCGTGTCTCGCCATTCTTTATTCCCGGAGCGCTGATCAACCTGTGCTCGGGTCAGGTTTCGATCCGCTACGGGTTCAAAGGGCCGAACCATGCGGTGGTAACGGCTTGTTCCACCGGTGCACACGCCATTGGGGATGCGGCGCGTCTGATCATGATGGATGATGCGGATGTCATGATTGCTGGCGGTGCGGAGTCGCCGATTTGCGAGATAGGGGTCGCAGGGTTCAACGCCAACAAAGCCCTGTCGACGAAGCGGCGGGATGATCCGGAACATGCCTCGCGCCCATATGATCAGGACCGGGATGGGTTCGTGATGGGCGAGGGTGCCGGTGTGGTCGTTTTGGAAGAATATGAACACGCGAAAGCCCGTGGCGCCAAAATTTACGGGGAAATCCTGGGCTATGGCCTGTCGGGGGATGCGTATCATATCACCGCCCCGCCAGAGGATGGCAACGGGGCCTATCGGGCGATGGAGGCGGCGCTGAAACGCGCCGGGCTGACGCCGGATGCGGTGGATTATATCAATGCGCACGGGACCTCGACCATTGCGGATACGATTGAGCTGGGCGCGGTAGAGCGTCTTCTGGGGGATGCGGCGGCGAATGCCGTTATGTCATCCACCAAATCGTCCATTGGGCATCTGCTGGGCGCGGCTGGTGCGGTGGAGGCGATATTCTCCATCCTCGCGATCCGGGACCAGATTGCGCCGCCGACGATCAATCTGGACAATCCGGCGGTCACTCCGAAGCTGAATCTGGCGGCAAACAAGGCGGTTGAACGTGAAATCAACGTTGCGCTGTCGAATTCCTTCGGGTTCGGGGGCACGAACGCCTCCCTCGTGATGGGGAAAGTTGACTGATGGGAAAGTCGCTTGCGGCGAACGCGTTCAGCTTTCTGATCATCGCGTTGATTGCTGTTGCCGGGGTTATTGCGTGGGGCCAGAAACAGTTCCGCGCGCCGGGACCTTTGGCCGAAGATTCAGTCGTTCTGATCAATCAGGGCGACAATCTGCGCGATGCCACGGCGGCATTGTTGGAAATCGGTGCCATTGAAAATGAACAGATTTTCCGTCTTGGCGCCCGGTTTTCAGAGCGGGATTCCGCGCTGAAATTTGGCGAATATCTGATCCCGGCGGCGTCTTCGATGGATGAAATTCTGACGATTATCACCTCAGGGCGCTCGATTGATTACCGGGTGACTATTCCTGAAGGTTGGTACACGAGCGAAATTGTTGCACGCCTCAATGCCAGCGAGGACCTGACCGGAGAGCTGGAGAACATCCCGCCGGAAGGATATCTGGCACCGAATACCTACAGCTTCCTGCGCGGGGATACGCGCCAGTCGATCATTGACGAGATGTATGCTGAACAGCAACGGATATTGGATGACGCCTGGGCCAACCGCGACCCGGACCTGCCGATTGATACCAAAGAGGAGCTGCTGATCCTTGCCTCCATCGTGGAATCCGAGGCGGGTGGGGCTGGCGAGTGGGGGCTGGTGGCATCAGTTTTCTATAACCGTATCCGGGCTAATATGCGGCTGGAAGCGGATGCAACGATCCGCTACGGCCTGACCGACGGGACAGAGCGGCTGCGCCGGGGCTTGCGGGAATCCGAGTTGGCGCGGGAGACAGCCTATAACACTTACCAGATCGCCGGATTGCCACCGACGCCGATTTCCAATCCCGGCGCGCAGGCGATTTATGCAACGGCGAATCCGGAGACTTCGCCCTATTATTACTTCGTGCTGGACGGCTCCGGTGGTCATGCCTTTGCCGAGAACTATGACGAGCATCGCCGGAATGTCGCGGCTTGGCGGCAGATCGAGGCGGAACTGCGAGCGGCGGAGGCTGCTGCGGCTGAGGAATCAGGCGACTGATTCCCAACTGATCGCCTGATATTGCTTGGCTTCCCCTGGGGAAGGTTGCTATGACCGTAGGTGCAGTGAGCATTTCCGATCTGCGTCTATCGTGTTGATTTATTGACCTTTCCTCCAGGTGTTAACCAATTGTTAAGAAAAAATATAATAAAAACAATAGTTTAGCGTTGACATGGCGAACGGTCTTCTGTATAACCCAAGGCAAGCTGGAAGAAGTGGGCAAGCGGCACGGTCATCTGATCGGAGCCGCTTTTCTGTTTCTGCTCGTAGAGGGCAACGAAGGCTTGTTTACATGAAAAACAAAAATTCCTCGGAAGAGGAGGACAACCTCCGTTTGTGGAAGAACTTGCGGGAGGATGTGGTTGCTGCGGCTGCGCTGTTGACGGAGGTAACTCTGAAGGCAGCGGAGGGTAAAGCGAGCGACAGTGATGTTGTTCAGGGCGCGGTAGCGTTCAAAGGTGCAGTGGCCAAATTGCGAGAGGTCGAGATACTCATTGCCAAACACTCAGACCAGTTCGGTGCAGGTGGACAAGATGCGTCCCCTCTCGACCTGGACGCGGCAAGATCAGAGGTCTTTGATAGACTCGCTAAAATCGCTGGGACCTGAAGGGGTTGCGGCATTTCTGGATAGTTTGAGCCCGAACGCGTTGATGTCGTTGCCATGGCTGTTCGAGGTCTGGGCCTTGCCCGGACATCAGCTGGCACCTGAAGGCGACTGGAAAACGTGGGTGATACTCGGCGGTCGCGGCGCGGGGAAAACCCGCGCCGGGGCTGAGTGGGTTCGCGCACAAGTCGAGGGATCCTTGCCGTCTGATCCCGGCACATGCCGTCGCGTGGCGCTGGTTGGCGAAACAATCGAGCAGGCGCGGGAAGTGATGGTATTCGGCGAGTCGGGCTTGTTGGCCTGTTCACCGCCGGACCGTCGCCCGGAATGGCAGGCGACGCGCAAGCGGTTGGTCTGGCCCAACGGCGCGGTGGCGGAGATTTATTCAGCGCATAATCCGGAAAGTTTGCGCGGGCCGCAGTTTGATGCCGCCTGGGTCGACGAGCTGGCCAAGTGGAAACACGGGCAGGACGCGTGGGACATGCTTCAGTTCGGTTTACGCTTGGGGGACAATCCGCAGCAGGTGGTGACAACAACGCCGCGCGCGTCGCGATTGCTGATTGATCTGCTGGCGGACCCGAGGACGGTACGTACCTCAGCCTCGACTGAAGCGAATGCGGCCAATCTGGCGGAAAGCTTTCTGGCATATGTAACGGAGAAATACGCGGGATCACGTTTGGGTCGACAGGAGCTGGAGGGGGAGCTGCTGACGGATATCGACGGCGCATTATGGAATTTGACGATGCTGGATGAGGGGCGGGCAGAGGTGCCTGATCTGGATCGCATCGTGGTCGCGGTGGACCCTCCGGTGACGGGAGGGCCTAATGCTGACGAATGTGGAATACTCGTCGCCGGGGTGACGATGGAAGGCCCGCCAAAAGAGTGGCGGGCTTTTGTTTTGGAAGACGCTTCGATCAGCGGATCGCCAACGGTTTGGGCGGAGCGGGCGGTGTCGAAATGGCGCGAATATAATGCCGACCGACTGGTGGCAGAGGTCAATCAGGGCGGTGATCTGGTAGAGACACTGGTACGCCAGATTGATCCCCTGGTGCCCTATCGGGCGGTGCGGGCGTCGCGCGGGAAGGCCGCACGGGCGGAGCCTGTTGCCGCACTATATGAGCAGGGACGTGTCGCCCATTGCGGGACGTTTACGGCGCTGGAGGATCAGCTTTGTGCGATGACCGTGTCGGGGTTTCGGGGCAAAGGCTCGCCTGACCGACTGGACGCGTTGGTTTGGGCGATAACGGACCTAATGATCGTCCCGGCGGCGGCCTATCAGCGGCCACGGGTTCGCGGGCTTTAACAACCTGTTTTCAAAGAAATTTTAGCAAGGGAGCATGACTTCATGGTTTTGCAACTATTCAAGGCATCGCGTGAGGTTGAGGAAAAGAAAGCCTCGGCGGCGGCGGGTGTCATTGCGTTTCACGGCGCGGGACGGGCAGCCTGGTCAGCGCGCGACAGCGTCAGCCTGACGCGGACCGGGTTCACCGGCAATCCGGTCGGATTCCGCTGCGTGAAAATGATTGCCGAAGCCGCGGCGGCGGTTCCCTACCTGTTGCAGGATACGGAGCGGCGGTATGCGGAACATCCGTTACTGGCACTAATGGCGCGACCCAATGCCGGACAGGGGGCTGCGGCGTTGCTGGAGGCATTTTATGGCCAGCTGCTACTTGCCGGAGACGGCTATCTGGAGGCCGCCGGGCTGGAAGCCACGGGACAACCGCAAGAGTTGCATGTGCTGCGCTCGGATCGGATGTCGGTGGTGCCGGGCACGGATGGTTGGCCTGTGGCCTATGAATACAAGGTTGGCGGGCGCAAGCATCGGTTCGATATGCGCCAGGAATTTGCGCCTGTGCTGCATGTGAAGACGTTTCACCCGCAGGATGACCATTACGGTCTGTCACCTATGCAGGCGGCGGGTTCGGCACTGGATGTGCATAACGCGGCCTCGAAATGGTCGAAGGCACTGTTGGATAATGCGGCGCGGCCCTCGGGCGCAATTGTTTACAAGGGTGCTGATGGCATGGGGTCGCTGGCGTCGGATCAGTATGACCGGCTGGTGGAGGAATTGGCCTCTCACCACCAAGGGGCGGTGAATGCGGGGCGGCCGATGCTGCTGGAAGGGGGGCTGGATTGGAAGCCAATGGGGTTCAGCCCGTCGGATATGGAGTTCCAGAAGACCAAGGAAAGCGCAGCGCGTGAAATTGCGTTGGCGTTTGGAGTGCCGCCAATGCTGCTGGGGCTGCCCGGTGACAACACCTATGCGAATTATCAGGAGGCAAACCGCGCCTTCTATCGCCTGACGGTGCTGCCGCTGGTGGCGAAAACGATGGCCGCGATCTCGGGCTGGTTGGCGCCGCTTTATGATGGTGCGGAGCTGAAGCCGGATGCGGATGGTATCCCGGCGCTGGCAGCCGAACGAGAGGCGCAGTGGCGGCGGGTATCGGATGCTGACTTCCTGACTCAGGCGGAAAAACGCGAGATGCTGGGCCTGCCGAGACTACCGGAGGATGAATGACCAAACGGGGTGGCGGTTCACGGTATCTGTATGAACCCTTCGACGCCGCGAGCGCGCGGATCGAAGCAAATGAACGCGTAATCGCCGAACGCTGGCAGGGGCTGGAGCGGCGGTTGCAAACCATCGAAAGCACGCTGGAACGACTGGAGCGTCGGCTTTGGTTGGCGGTTTACGGCGCGGCCGGAATGCTGGCGGCGGATGTGGCGTACGGCTTTTTGCAGGTTGGATCATAAGGGATTGAATATGAATATTTTTTCACAAGCGAATTCGCATCTGGAGACCAAGTTCTGCAGCTTTGAAGGTGATATTGGCCTGAAGGACGGAACTGAAATCACCGGTTATGCGTCCCTGTTCGGGGCGACCGACAAGGGCGGTGATGCGGTACAGAAAGGGGCGTTCAAAGCCTGTCTGAACCGGATCGCCAAGAAAGGTGCGAAGGTGAAGATGCTGTGGCAGCATGATCCGACCTGTCCGATTGGTGTTTGGGACGAGGTGATCGAAGATGGCAAAGGACTGCGGGTCAAAGGCCGTCTGTTGACCGAGGTGCAGGCCGGACGCGAGGCGCTGGCGCTGCTGGAGGCTGGCGCGATTGACGGCTTGTCGATCGGGTATCGGACGCTCAGGTCCGAGAAATCGGCCACGGGTGGCCGGTTGCTCCATGAAATTGAGCTTTGGGAAGTGTCCTTGGTGACCTTCCCGATGTTGTCCGAAGCGCGGGTTTCGCGCACGGACGAAGAGGCGGCGCTGGCGGAAAGCCTGGCGGACACCTTTCGGCAGGCCCGCGATTTGCTGGCCTGAAACACTCATTAAACACAGGAAATTTTGATGCGTGACACTGAAAAACAGTCCCGTGGCGCTGGCGCTGCGGGTGAGATGCCTGCTGTCGAACTGAAGACAGCAATGCAAGGCTTTTTGGGCGATTTTTCCGCCTTTCAGGCCGAAATTAAATCGAAACTCAAAGAACAGGAAGATCGTTTGAACATGTATGATCGCAAATCCATTGCAGCTTCGCGTCCGGCGCTGTCTGCTACTGCTGACGTTGAAGTGCCGCACAAAAAGGCATTTTCAGCCTACCTCCGCACGGGCGACGAAGATGCGCTTCGCGGTCTTGAAATTGAAGAGAAGTCGATGTCGACGGCAGTCGCCGCTGACGGCGGCTACCTGGTGGATCCACAAACCGCGGAACAGATCACGAGTGTTCTTCGCGGGGCACATTCCATCCGTGCCGTTGCAAATGTGGTTCAGGTGGAATCGACGGCTTATGACGTGCTGGTTGACCATGCGGATATTGGCGCTGGCTGGGCGGACGAGACGACCTCGACATCCGAAACCGGAACGCCGCTGATTGATCGTATCTCGATCCCGCTGCACGAATTGTCGGCCTTGCCCAAAGCGTCCCAGCGTCTGCTGGATGATTCCGCTTTTGACATCGAAAGCTGGCTGGCCGGTCGTATCGCGGACAAATTCTCGCGTGCGGAAAGCGTTGCGTTTGTATCCGGTGACGGCGTGGACAAGCCTACAGGGTTCCTGACCTATACCAATGTCGAGAATGACAGTTGGACCTGGGGTAACCTTGGGTATGTCGCAACCGGTACGAGCGGTGATTTCGAACCCAATGAACCGGCCGATGCGATTGTGGACCTGGTTTACAGCCTTGGCGCGCGCTACCGTGCGAACGCGACTTTCGTGATGAATTCGAAAACCGCTGGCGCGGTACGCAAGATGAAAGACGCCGACGGTCGTTTCCTGTGGTCCGATGGTCTGGCGGCTGGTGAACCGGCGCGCCTGATGGGCTATCCGGTGCTGATCGCCGAAGACATGCCGGATATTGCGGCAGACACGACCGCAATTGCATTCGGGGATTTCAACGCCGGTTACACGGTGGCGGAACGCCCGGACCTGCGTATCCTGCGTGATCCGTTCAGCGCCAAGCCACATGTTCTGTTCTATGCCACCAAACGCATTGGCGGCGACGTCAGCGATTTTGCGGCGATCAAACTTCTGAAATTCTCGCTGTCCTAACGGACAGGGGATGGTCTGCCCGTCGTTTCGGGCAGGCCGCACCCTCGCATCCTCCAGTTTGCTTACTCCCTCCGTGCGAGCGGTGTGGGGGTGCATTATTTGTTATATTTCAGAAAGTTAACTCGTATGAGCGGATATTTCCAGAAGGCTCCGGACTCGGAGCTGACGCTGACTGTTGAATGGCGAAACGGATATTTGGATCGTGATGAGCAGGTCATTGATGACCTTGGTTGGACGATCCGGCCCGTCGAAGATGACCCGGATGAGTTGCACATCATTCATCAGGAAGTGAATACCGGACAATCGCGAGCAACGTTTGCCGGTGGAATTCCCACAAGAGTTTATTTGGTTTCCAGCAAGGTTCGCACGACCCGCAACCGAGAGCTGGAACGATCGATTGTTTTTCGGGTCGCGGAAAGGACATCCTCATGATGTTGGAAGAACAGACGGTGCCGACAGCGGCAGAATTGCCGATCCGCGAATTCGCGGACCATTTGCGGCTGGGCAGTGGATTCACTGACGATGGCAGCGAGGATGCGGTGCTGGAAGTATTTGTCCGCTCGGCGCTGGCGGCGGTGGAAGCCCAGATTGGTAAGGCATTGATTAGACGCTCATTTTCCTGGACCGTCACGCGTTGGTTCGAGGTGGAAGGGCAGGCGCTGCCAATTGCGCCGGTGCAGGCGATATCGTCTGTGACAATTACGAAATCTGACGGGTCGAGCGAAGTTCTTGATCCGGACACATATCGGCTGGAGACAGATATTCAACGACCGAAACTTGCCGCGGCAGGAAGCACGTTGCCGTCAATCCCCACCGGGGGATCTGCGGAAATGGTTTTCGAGGCAGGCTTTGGCGCATGGATCGAGGTCCCGAGTGACCTGAAGCAGGCGGTATTTTTGCTGGGGGCGTCATATTATGAAAACAGGGCTGGTGAAGCCCAGATGAATGGCTTGCCATTCGGTGTTTCCGCCCTTTTGGACAAATATCGCCCCGCGCGGCTGGGAGGTGCGCGGTGAAGATCAATCTGACGCGGAAACTGGTTCTGGAGGAACGTGCCAACGTCCCCGACGGCAAAGGTGGCTTCGGGGTAAGCTGGGTCCCTTTGGGGGAGGTCTGGGCGGATGTTGATGCACGATCCGGGCGGGAGGCGTTTTTAGCCTCCCGCGATGTCAGCAAGGTGCGGAACAGGATTATTGTTCGCGGGTCTCCGGTTGGGTCCCCGTCACGCCCCAAACCGGATCAACGATTCCGGGAGGGCACGCGCGTGTTTTCGATCCTGGCGGTCGCGGAATATGACCCGATGGGACGTTATCTGGAATGCTGGACCGAGGAGGGCAAAGAATGAGCCTGGCTTTATCCGGAGAATTGCAGGGGGCGGTTTATACAGCACTGGCAAATGATGCCGCGCTGATGGCTTTGGTCGGCAACGAAATCTATGATGCGCCTTTGCCAAGCGGTGGCGCATTGCCCGAGGGAGAGCATGTCACGCTGGGCGAAGAAACGGTGAAACCGTTTAACACGATGACGTCTCGGGGGGCGGTGCATGACATTGATATTTTTGTGCATTCGACGGCGAGCGGGTTCTCGGCAGCCAAAGACGTTATCCGCGCGATCGGTGACGTGTTGGACGATTCCACGCTGTCACTGGCCAGTGGCAACATGGTGCGGCTTCATTTTCTGAAGGCGAGGGCACGGCGTGGTGTGGCACCCGAATTGCGGCGCGTGGAGCTTCGGTTCCGGGCGGTACTTGAAGAAAATTAATCGAAGGATTTCATAATGGTAGCGCAAAAAGGCAAAGACCTTCTTATCAAGATTGACATGGACGGGTCTGGCACGTTCGAAACCATCGCAGGACTTCGTGCCACGCGCCTGACATTTAATGCCGACACCGTGGATGTGACCAACCTGGATAGTCAGGGCGGATGGCGAGAACTGCTGGGTGGCGCAGGTGTACGATCGGCGGCGATCAGCGGGTCGGGTGTGTTCCGCGACGAATATACCGATGAACGGGCGCGCCAGATCTTTTTTGACGGCACGATCCCGGCATTCCAGGTGATCATTCCGGATTTTGGAACGCTGGAAGGTTTGTTCCAGATTACCTCGCTGGAATATTCCGGGCAGCATGACGGCGAAGCGACATATGAGCTGTCGCTGGCATCGGCCGGAGCTCTTGATTTCACGGCACTCTAATATGGCGAACCCATATCAGGGTGAGGTGGAGATCTCGCTGAATGGTCAGGTGCATGTGATGCGGCTGACGCTGGGCGTTCTGGCAGAGCTGGAAACGCGTCTGGAGAGCGACGGCCTGATGGCATTGGTGGAACGGTTTGAAACGGGCGCGTTTTCTGCGCGTGATCTGATCGAACTGCTGAAGGCCGGGCTGAAAGGGGGAGGCGCTGACACGCTTCCGGCTCTCGACGTCGATGGTGGCCCGGTGGCGGCGGCGCAGGCGGCTGCGCGGTTGCTCCGGGTCACCTTTGCTGTGCCGGATGCGTAAAATTGCCTGGAAAGGGTTAATGCAGCTGGGATTGATTGAACTGCGTTTGCAGCCTGTCGAATTCTGGGCGCTGACCCCTGCTGAATTCATGCTGATGTTGGGCGTCGACGGAAACTCGACACATATGTCCCGCAATGCGTTCGCCGCGCTGGCGGCACGTTTTCCGGATGAGAAAGAGGAATAGCAATGGCAGATTTGGAAACAGATCTGGAGAGTCTTGATGATTTGCTGGACGATCTGGAAGGAACACTGACGGGAACACAGGCGGCGACGCTGGCGTTTCAAGCGGAGCTGGAGGGCATGAAAGTTGCCGTTGCCTCTGCCGGTCAGGAGGCGCGGGGGCTTAGTCGCAACCTGTCGACGGGATTGCGGAGTGCGATCAGCGATTTGGTGATCGACGGTGCGAAACTGTCTGATGTGCTGACCAATTTGGCGACAAGCATGGCGAATGCGGCGTTCAATCGGGCCATTTCGCCGGTCACGGATGCGGTTGGTGGCGCTATCGGTGGGGGTATCACCTCTTTGCTGTCGGGACTTTTGCAATTTGCCGACGGTGGCGTGATGTCAGGCGGTCGAGTCAGTGCATTTGCCAGAGGCGGCGTGGTTGACGGCCCTACGAATTTTCCCATGCGCGGTGGTGTTGGATTGATGGGCGAAGCAGGGCCGGAGGCGATTATGCCGCTGGCCCGGGGGGCTGACGGGAAGCTTGGCGTGCGCGGGGCTGGCGGCAGCTCGGTTGTCAATGTCACTATGAATATCACAACACCGGACGTGGCTGGGTTCCAGAAATCCCAGTCCCAGATAGCTGCCGGAATATCGCGCGCGATGCGTCGGGGGCAGCGGAATATCTGATCCTATGTTCCCTGGCAGCTAACCGCATTCCGCAAATTACCGAATTATTGGAGCCAACATGAATTTTCATGATGTCAGATTTCCGACGAACCTGTCTTTTGGGTCCGTTGGCGGGCCGGAAAGGCGAACCGAGATTGTCACCCTCAGCAACGGATTTGAGGAACGCAACAGCCCGTGGTCGCAGTCACGCCGCAGATATGATGCCGGTATCGGCATGCGATCACTGGATGATCTGGCGGCGGTGATCGAGTTTTTCGAGGCGCGCTCGGGTCAGTTGTTTGGCTTTCGCTGGAAAGACTGGTCGGATTTCAAATCCTGCCTACCGTCGCGAGAGGTAGAGCCGACCGATCAGGACATCGGTATCGGGGATGAGATTCAGACGGTCTATCAGTTGACGAAATCTTATCGATCCGGTGATGCTGTTCAGGCGCGAAACATCACGAAACCTGTTGAAAATACAGTGAAAATTGCCGTTGATGGTAGCGAGCTAATCCACGGGACGGACTATGAGGTCGATTGGTCAACCGGGCAGGTGACATTTGTAGCAGCCCCGTCAGAGGGGGCGGCTGTCACGGCTGGATATGTTTTTGATGTGCCCGTCAGGTTCGACACTGATCGGATCGATTGTTCGGTCGGCGGTTTTTCTGCCGGCGAGATCCCATCCATTCCGATTGTAGAGGTGCGGGTATGAGTGATGCTTCGTTGGACGAATTCAGTAAGGCCATGCAATCGGGTGCGACCCAGTTTTGTCGCTGTTGGATGGTGACCCGCCGGGACGGAGTCACATTTGGTTTTACAGATCATGATCGCGACCTAAGCTTCGACGGTGTTCAGTTTTCCGCCAATAGCGGTTTGGATGCCTCGGTCATAGAAAGCTCGATTGGCTTAAGCGTCGACAATGCACAGGCGCTTGGGGCGCTTTCAGCTGACACCATCACGGAGGATGATATCCGGGCCGGGAAATATGACGGAGCTGAAGTCGCGCACTGGCTGGTCAACTGGAAAGACGTGGACGTTCGTAAGCTGAAGTTTCGGGGCACGTTGGGCGAAATTCGGCGCGGGGATCAATCGTTCGAGGCGGAATTGCGCGGGCTGGCGGAAACCCTCAATCAACCGCTGGGACGTAGTTATCTGAAAGTGTGTGACCGGGTGCTTGGAGACAGCAAATGCGGCGTTGATGTCGATGACCCGGAATTCTCCATCACCACCGTGCTGGTGGAAAATGACGAAGGCCACAGGATGGTTTTCGAGGGGCTGGAGTCATATCCGGATGCCTGGTTTGACAGCGGTTTCATCAGGTGGGCGGACGGAGGGCTGTCAGTCATCAAAGCGGACAGTTACAGCGAAGGACAGCGCGTCCTTGCGCTGTGGGAAGAGGTTCGTCGCAACCTTCCGGCAGGAACCGAGGCACAAGTCATCGCCGGATGCGACAAGCGTGCAGAAACCTGTAAGTCCAAATTCGATAACTTCCTGAATTTTAGAGGATTTCCCCATATGCCAGGGGAAGATTTTGTCACCAGCTACCCATCATCCGGCGAAACGCATGATGGTGGTAGCCGGTTTGCAGACATTTACGTGGTGGACAATTTGAGCGGCTTCGGTGGTGGGAATGCGTGATGATATTGTCAATGTTGCGCGCCGCTGGATCGGAACTCCTTACGAAAATCAAGCAAGTTGCGAAGGGGCTGGTGCGGATTGTCTTGGCCTTATTAGAGGCGTTTGGCGTGAAACTGTCGGACCCGAGCCCGAGTCCATCCCAGCATACACCCCCGACTGGTCAGAGCCCGCGAAGGATGAGCATCTGCTTGCGGCTTTGAACCGGATACTCAGCCCGGCAGACGTCATGTCTGTAGGTGATGTCCTGATCTTCAGGATGCGTGCAGGGAGTGTTGCAAAGCATCTGGCGATTGTCTCGTCTTTGCCGCCTGTTCCAAAAATCATCCATGCCTATTCGGGTCATGGCGTTGTGGAAACCACTTTAAGTCCAAGCTGGCAGCGCAGAATTGCCGGAATATTCCGATTTCCTGACAGGAGCACGTCATGGCAACAATAGTTTTATCAGCGGTTGGCGGTGCGTTTGGGGCATCTATAGGTGGTGCGGCGTTCGGGCTCTCGTCAGTTGTTATCGGTAAGGCGATCGGGGCAACGATCGGTCGGTCGATTGATAATATCTTGTTGGGGAGTGGATCTGATCCGGTTGAGCATGGCCGCGTTGACAGCCTACGACTGTTGGGATCGCAGGAAGGGGTGAAAATCCCCCGCTTGTATGGGTCCATGCGCGTTGGCGGTCAGATCATCTGGGCGACTGAGTTCAAAGAGCATGTCAACAGCACCGGTGGCGGAAAGGGCACCGCGCCATCTGCCGAAATTCGCGAATACAGCTATACGATCAGTTTTGCGATTGCCCTTTGCGAGGGCGAAATCACGCGTATCGGAAAAGTCTGGGCGGATGGGAAGCGGATCAGCCTGGAGGGACTGGATTATCGTTTGTACCGCGGCACCGAAGATCAGCTACCGGATACATTAATCAGTGCCGTTGAGGGAGCTGAGGATGCGCCGGCATATCGCGGTGTGGCCTATATTGTCTTTGAGAATTTTGATGTTACGCGGTTTGGCAATCGTATTCCGCAGTTAAATTTCGAAGTATTACGCAGGATAGGACGAAACACAGATACTGGTGTTTCGGAAGCAGCTGATCTGGTGAAAGCCGTCGCGCTCATCCCGGGGACCGGGGAATACGCACTGGCGACGGAATCTGTGAAACAGTCCTATGGGAAGGGTGTTTCGTCGAAAGTGAATGTGCATTCCGATTCAGGCGAAACAGATTTGGTGCGCTCGATTACCCAGCTTTCCGAAGATATCCCCAATTGTGAGGCGACCTCACTGGTTGTGAGCTGGTTTGGGGACGATTTGCGGTGCGGAAGTTGCAACCTGCAGCCTGCCGTTGAACAAACCGGGACAGACGCAGGTGGTATGCCGTGGACTGTGTCAGGGGTTGGCCGTGGGAGTGCCAAGGTTGTTTCGGACGTGGATGGCCGCCCTTTGTTTGGGGGAACACCGACGGACCAGTCCGTCATTCAGGCGATTCAACATTTGCAGGCACAGGGTAAGAGCGTCATGTTCTATCCCTTCATCCTTATGGACATTCAGGAGGATAACGGCCTGCCTGATCCCTGGAGTGATGCAGCTGATCAACCCAGAGTGCCCTGGCGAGGGCGGATTACCACGTCAAAAGCGCCGGGGCAGGCGGGTTCGCCCGATCAGACAGCTGCGGCTGCGGCGGAAGTCACGAGTTTCTTTGGCACGGCGTCCGTTTCCGATTTCAGCATATCCGGAACAGCGGTGAATTATACAGGCCCGGCGGAATGGTCATATCGTCGGTTCATTCTGCATTATGCGTATCTTTGTGCGGCTGCAGGTGGGGTTGATGCGTTTTGTATCGGATCGGAGATGCGATCATTGACGCAGATCAGGGATGACGCAGACAGTTTTCCGGCAGTGTCGGAGTTTGTTCAGCTTCTCGCCGACGTTCGGGCAATTCTCGGGCCAGACGCGAAGATCGGATATGCCGCGGATTGGTCTGAGTATTTTGGATATCATCCCGGTGGCGGGGATGTGTATTTCCATTTGGATCCGCTCTGGTCGGATCCGAACCTCGATTTCATCGGGATCGACAATTACATGCCACTGTCAGACTGGCGTGATGATCCGGATCATGCGGACAATGACTATCAGTCCATCTATGATCTGGACTATCTGCGTGGAAACATCGAAGGCGGTGAAGGCTTCGATTGGTATTATCCGCACGAGGATGCGCGCAAGATCCAAGATCGGAACCCGATCACGGACGGTGCATATGAAGAGCCGTGGGTCTATCGTTACAAAGACATACGCAGTTGGTGGTCAAACCAACATTTCAACCGTGTTGGCGGGGTGCGAGACACGGTGCCAACAGAATGGTTGCCGGGGCTGAAACCGGTCTGGTTCACAGAAATCGGGTGTCCGGCAGTCGACAAAGGCACCAACCAACCGAACCTATTTGTTGATCCGAAATCGGATGAATCTGCGGTGCCGTATTATTCCAATGGTAACCGTGACGATATGATCCAGCATCGCTATATTGAAGCGCTTATCAGTTATTGGAATGATCCTGCGAATAATCCAGAAGCGAGCCGTTATGTCGGTCGGATGATCGAGATTGATCGCGCTTTCGTCTGGGCGTGGGATATCCGCCCTTTTCCGGACTTTCCCGAACAACTCGATAGCTGGTCAGATGGGGTTCAGTTTGCGCAGGGTCACTGGATTTCCGGGCGTATCAATATTCCATCAGTTGGCAGTGTCGTTGATGATATTTGTCAACGTGCCGGGATGAACGAGATCAATACTGCGCGCCTGCATGGATTGGTTCGCGGGTACCTGATTCAGGATACGGAATCGGCGCGCCAGAGCCTTCAGCCACTAATGCTTGCCGTTGCGTTTGACGGGTTCGAACGAGACGGTGAGCTGGTGTTCCTTAACAGGAACGGAAAAATCACAGCGGAGCTGCAACCGTCAGAATTTGTTCTGGAAAAAGACAATCCGGTGCTTAGCCTGACGCGGCGACCAAATGCGGAAACCGTGGGCAGGTTGCGGATTGGATTCGTCGACATTGAGAATGATCACCAGAGCGGTGCGGCGGAGCATCTTTTCCCGGATGAAGTGGAGGCCAATATTTCCGAAAGCCAGTTACCGCTGGCGCTAAGAGAGACCGAAGGTCAGGCCATCGCGCAAAGGTGGCTTTCGGAAGCGAGAATCGCACGGGATGAGGCTGTGTTCACACTGCCGCCGTCGCAACAGCATATCGGCCAGGGGGATGTGGTTGCCCTGCCGCATGATGGCGATAAATCTTTGTATCGCGTCGATCGTCTTGAGGACGGCATGAGCCGGAAGCTCTATGGTACACGTATTGAGCCGGGGGTTTACGCTCCTCGCTACCGGGATGGGGCGACACGGTATCATCCGGGTCCTGTTCAGTTTGGCGAGGTTTACGCGGAATTTCTGGATTTACCACTTCTGACGGGCGCTGAAACGGAACATGCCTTTCATATTGGGGCAACAAGCGATCCCTGGCCGGGCCGCGTGAGCGTTTTTAAATCTGCTGACGATTTCGGGTATGAGCCGGCGTTGGAGCTTCGCCAGCGGGCGATTGTGGGTGAACTGCTGGTTCCGCTGGTCACAGGCACGCCGGGAATATGGCAGCGCGTAAATGTGCGCGTGTCGCTGAGTTCTGGTTCGCTTCAGTCTCGTTCGGAAACAGAGGTATTGAATGGCGCGAACCTGATGGCTGTCAGATATGGCGGAGCCGGGGAGTGGGAACTGATACAGTTCCAGGATGCGGTGCTGGTCGGCGACGGGGAATATCGTTTGTCGGGCCTATTGCGCGGACAGGCTGGCACCGAGTTTGTCATCCCGTCAGAATGGCCAATCGGAACGAATATCGTTTTGATAAACAGTGCCGTTCAGCAGGTTAACCTGTTGAGCTCAGAACGTGGTCTGGAACGGCATTATCGCGTTGGGGCGTCACATCTTCCGTATGACAGCGATGCGTATCTGCATGTGACTTATACCGGGAACGGTGTCGGTTTACGCCCATATAGCCCCGTGCATTTACGGGCTGAAAATGTGGGAGGCGATGTCATCCTTGGGTGGACACGGCGAACCCGGATCGACGGAGATGTCTGGCAAAGCTTTGACGTGCCTCTGGGCGAAACGGTGGAGAAATACACACTGCAAATCCTTGTGGGTGTGAACATTGTCCGCGAGGTCGAACTCTCACAACCGGACTTCACCTATACCGCAGCAATGCAATCCGCGGATGGCGCTCTAAGTGGTTTCAGCTTTCGTGTGGCACAGATTTCGGACCGTTATGGAGCCGGACCTTTTGAAGGGAGAAATGTAAATGTCTGAGACAAAACAGCTTGGATTGCCGTTGGTACAGGCGGCGCAGGCGCAAAAACATGTAACGGTGAACGAAGCCCTGGTTCGATTGGATGCCGCGGCTGCGTTGAGTGTCGAGGCATGGGAACTGCCCAGCCCTCCGGGCTCTCCGGTTGAAGGGGGCTCGTATTTAATTGGCGCGCCGGCTTCCGGTGAATGGGCGGGGCGTGAACAAGAGCTGGCGATTTATTCGAATGGCGGCTGGGTATATCTGACCCCAAAAACGGGGTGGCGCGCGTGGAACACGGAGATTTCCGCCCCTGTCGTCTTCGATGGTGTTGTCTGGGCGCGCGACACGGCGGTGTTTTCACCCGGCGGCGCAAAGACAAACCAGCGGATTATCGAGATTGATCATACCATCACCGCCGGGGCGAGTTCCGGGACCGGGAATGTTATCCCCTCTCATGCACAGGTTGTAGGCGTCACGGCGCGCGTCATCACAGCAATCACGGGTACCGGGGTGAGCAGCTGGTCATTAGGGATCAGCGGGGACACGAGCAAATATGCAAGCGGTCTGGGTCTGAGCCTGAACAGTTTCGCGTTAGGGCCGGCGGGAAGCCCGGAAACCTACTGGGCTGACACTGAGCTGGTCCTGACGCCTGACGCCGGAAGTTTCACGGATGGCGCGGTTCGTATTGGTATTCACGTCATAGAACTGGTGCCGCCCCGTGCTGTTTAACGGGCGCAACTGACACAGCGCGTTGCGGTTGGCGACAATTCCAGACGTTTAACGGGAATCGGCTCGCCGCAATCTTCACAATATCCAAATTCTTTCGCCACGATCCGGGCCAATGCCGCCTGGATCGCGGTGATTTCGCGTGCGCGATTGGTTGCCGTTGCTTTGGCCATAGCCTGTTGCTGCATGGCATCCATTCGGGACAATCGACCAACAGATTGCTGATCAAGCAACACGGTGTCGCGAGCCCCGGCATTCAATTTGTTCTGATTTTCCAGAAGGGAGAGGCGATCCTCCAGCAAGGATCGGAATTGGTTTAATAAGGACTCTTCATCGGATTGTGACATATTCATGCTTGATATTCTGAGTCAAACTGTCGATTTATGGAGACTATTGACGGGAATGGAGGGCAAACTATGGCCGAACCTAACGTAAAAGTCACGACGGTTGATCCGGTGTGGGACCAGATTCGCGACGAGGCGAACGACATTATTAACAATGAGCCCTGCCTTGCAAGCATGGTGCATTCGGCTGTTTTGTCCCATAAATCCCTGCAATGCGCGATTGCTTACCGGGTTGCGCATAAGCTTTCCTCGGGTGAAGTCACCGAATCCATTCTACATGAGGCGTTCGATGAAGCACATGCTGCCGACCCGGATATGACCGCTGCGGCGCGGTCCGATATTCTGGCGATTTATGAACGGGACCCGGCCTGCCATCGTTACATCCAGCCATTGCTCTATTTCAAAGGGTTTCAGGCGTTGCAGAGCTATCGTCTGGCGCATTGGTTCTGGACGCAGGGGCGGACTGACCTCGCGCTGTTTATCCAGATGCGGTCTTCGGAAGTTTACGGTGTGGATATTCACCCTGCGGCAACCATCGGGCGCGGGATCATGATTGATCATGCGCATTCCATTGTCATCGGAGAAACCGCGGTTGTGGGCGACAATGTTTCGATGCTGCATTCGGTCACGCTGGGGGGCACCGGCAAAGAGGATGATGATCGTCATCCAAAAATCGGAGACGGTGTATTGCTTGGGGCAGGGGCCAAGGTGCTGGGAAACATTCACATTGGGACGTGCAGCCGCGTGGCGGCGGGGTCTGTGGTGTTACAGGATGTTCCGCCCAACAAAACCGTCGCTGGTGTACCCGCGCGGGTCGTTGGGGAAGCCGGGTGTGAGACGCCTTCGTTGCTGATGGATCAAATCCTGGGGGTCTGACCTCCAGAATTTAAATCAAGTTTTTGGTTTCATTAATACCTTGTTAACCATGATTAACTACGAGTGGATAAAGACGCCGCTTGGGCAGAGATTTGGCGCCTATCTATTGAGCACTGGTGCAGACAGAAAAAACCCCCGCAGACCAGTTGGTCGCGGGGGTTTTTGTTTGTTTGAACGTCTTAGTGGAGCGCTTTTGCCTCGAACGGTTTGAGACAGGGAGCCGCCATCAGATAATCCTCTCCCGTCGATGTTTCGAGTTCCGGGAACACCTGGAACAGTTCCGCTTTGGCGTCTTCTTCCAAAGCATTCATGGACATTTCGCCGGGATAGAAGCTTTCTGTCCACTGTCCGTTAGCAGAGATGATCTCGTGCTTGTCGAACATGATGTGGAAATATTCGAAGCTTTCTATTTCTTCCGCGACACGAATTGTTGAATCGTTCACCAAAGAAATTGCCGGGGCAAGGAACTCGCTGAATCCATAAAGAAGTTCCGCACGCCAGTCGCTTACATGAATGCGATGTTGCGGCGATACCAAGAGGTCCTTTGCAGGAAGATCATTTCCAAGCGACCCTGCGGCAATGCGAACGGGGCGCAAATGCGGATAAGTCAAAATCGCGTGGTCGTTGAACTTGCGGTGACCGATCCAGCGAACGGCAACATAATCACCGGATTTGTTCAGCACGAGATCGCCAACTTTCAAATCTTCTACAAGTTTCGGACCCTGATCGGTCAGAATTTCCGTTCCACCACAGAAACAGATATTTGCGTAGAGGTATGTCGAAGACGCAAGGTCGGAAACCGTGGTGATGTCATATGTTGTCCCAGGCACAAGACCTGTCGAGATGACGGCAACGTTTGTGGTTCCGATACTGATCATCATCAGGTCTGGGCCCTGAGTTGTCGCTGCCACGAACTCAAGGTCGATGACAGTACCTGCGGTGTACAGCGTGCCGTCAATGGTCACATCCTGATCCAGCGTTGCGCGCGCTCCGGAAGATTCAGCGCCAGAACCGTCATCGAAAAACGGATCGTCATCATTGACGAAAATCTGGAATTCAACAGCTGCACCGTCCAGAGTTGTTGATGTTCCGTCTGCGCCGTTACCGACTGTATCGGTCAGTCCGGCCCAAGTACCGTCAAATTCCGATATCGCATACGCAGTAATAAATGGCATCGTCTAGCCCTCGCCTGTTTTCAATCGTTAGGTTAATAACATGTTAACCATCTGTGTTACCACCGTAATTGCGCGATATAGTTAAAATGTGACATTTTTTTGCCCATTCCTTCATCGAAGATCCGGAGGTGTTGCCTCTTTCTTAAGCTGTTGAAGGACAGTTTCGAGCGGGAATGAGGCTGAAGACTTGTCTCCAAGTCGTCGCATGGAGACGGTTCCGTCCTCAACTTCACGTTGCCCAAGCGCCAAAATCACAGGCACTTTTGCCAGCGAGTGTTCGCGCACTTTGTAATTGATTTTTTCGTTTCGGGTATCAGCTTCGGCGCGAATTCCGGCCGCTTTCAGCGCGGCGACGGTGTCAAGGACGGCCTCGTCTGCATCCGATATGATCGACGCAACAACCACCTGTCGCGGGGCGAGCCAGAGAGGCAGCTTCCCGGCATGTTCCTCGATCAGAATGCCGATGAACCGTTCGAATGACCCGACAACGGCGCGGTGCAGCATGACAGGTCGGTGCTTATCGCCGTCAGCACCGACATAGTTGGCGTCCAACCGTTCGGGCAGAACGAAATCGACCTGGAAAGTGCCGCATTGCCAGTCACGACCAAGCGCGTCGGTCAGAACGAATTCCAGTTTCGGGCCGTAGAACGCGCCCTCGCCGGGGTTAAGTTCGTATTCGCAGCCTGCTTCCTCGGTCGCGACCTTCAAGGCGTATTCCGCGCGATCCCAGGTTTCGTCTGTTCCGGCGCGAACGTCTGGACGGTCCGAGAATTTGACTTTGAAACTGTCAAAGCCAAGGTCCGAATAAATACGCGATAACAGGTCGATGAAAATCTCGGCCTCGGATTCGATCTGATCTTCGGTGCAGAAGATATGGGCGTCATCTTGCACGAACCCGCGCACGCGCATGATACCATGCAACGCGCCCGAGGGCTCATAGCGGTTGCACGAACCAAATTCGGCCATGCGTAGAGGCAGGTCGCGATAGGATTTCAGACCCTGATTATAGATCTGCACGTGGCATGGGCAGTTCATGGGTTTCAGGGCATTGATCCGTTTCTCGGACGCGTGTTCCTCGTCCACTTCGACGATGAACATGTTTTCCTGATATTTGTCCCAGTGGCCCGAGGCTTCCCACAATTTGCGATCAACGACTTGTGGGGTATTGACCTCGACATATCCGGCTTCGTCCTGACGGCGCTGCATATACGCTTTCAATTCGCGATAGATCATCCAGCCATTCGGGTGCCAGAAGACCATGCCGGGGGCCTCTTCCTGCATGTGGAACAGGTCCATCTCGCGGCCCAGCTTGCGGTGGTCGCGTTTTTCGGCCTCCTCCAGGAAATGCAGGTAGGCCTTCAGGTCGTCCTTACGCAGGAATCCAACCCCATAAATCCGCTGAAGCATCTTGTTGTTGCTGTCACCGCGCCAGTAGGCGCCGGCAACCGACATCAGCTTAAACGCATCGGCCGGTACTTGTCCTGTATGGACAAGGTGGGGCCCGCGGCACAGATCCTGGAAATGGCCGTGCCAATACATGCGGATATCTTCGCCCTCCGGAATGGCTTCGACCAATTCGACTTTGTACGGTTCGCGGTTGGCTTTGTAATATTTGATCGCGCGTTCGCGCTCCCAGACCTCGGTGGTCACGGGTTCGCGTTTGTTGATGATCTCGCGCATCTTTTTCTCGATCTTTTCGAGATCTTCGGGCGTGAAGGGTTCGTCGCGGTCAAAATCGTAATACCAGCCATTTTCGATCACCGGACCGATGGTGACCTTGGTATGAGGCCACAGCTCGCGCACGGCGCGGGCCATGATATGCGCGGCGTCGTGGCGGACGAGCTCAAGCGCTTTCTCCTCGTCCTTCATGGTGTAAATTTCAAGGTCGCAATCGCGATAGATCGGGATCGACAGGTCTGAAAACTTGCCGTTGATTCCGCACGCAATCGCAGCTTTGCCGAGCGACGACGATATATCCTTGGCCACATCCAATCCGGTCACGCCTTCTTCGTACTGACGCCGGGCGCCGTCGGGCAGGGTGATGGTTATCTCGTGCTTTGGTGGCTTCGTTGCGTCGGCATCGGCTTTTGCGACTTCCGGTTCCGGCGCGGACGGTTTTGAAGCGTCTGCTTCGCGTTTCGGCGCAGCAGGCGGCTTGGTCGGATCAGGTTTGTCTGCGGCAGGTTGCTGTTTAGCCTTTAGGGCCGCGTCGGTATCGCGCACGACTTTTCCGCCAAGAGTCACCCCGGTTTTTCGGGCTTTGGACTGAATGTTGACGAAATCGAGTTTTTCCAGCTCAGATTTCTTCTTGTCGTTCATATTGTTAGTCATGACGACCTCCTTGTGGTTTGGCGCCTACGATACGCCCGGTTACAGAATGGAAAGTTCTTTAAACCTACCTACCATATTGTCAATGCTTTGCCGATTACTTATCCGCATAGTCAGCGGAGGATTGCAGATGCAAACACTAAAGACGGACACAACCGAAATCGCCTACGTCAAAACCGAGGGGGCAGGGCCGGGTATCGTATTCCTGGGCGGATTTCGCTCGGACATGGACGGAACCAAAGCCGTCTTTCTGGAAGACTGGGCAAAGGCGCAGGGGCGGGCATTCTTGCGTTTCGATTATGGTGGTCACGGGCAGTCCTCTGGTGAGTTCCTTGATGGGTCGATCGGGGAATGGGCACAAGATGCAGCAGACGCGATCACACGTCTGACCGAAGGGCCGCAGATCCTGGTTGGATCATCTATGGGCGGGTGGATCGCGCTTTTGTTTGCCCGACGGTTTCCGGAAAAGGTTGCGGGACTGGTTGGGATTGCGGCGGCACCGGATTTCACCGAAGATTCGATGTGGGCGGCGTTTTCGGAGGCCGAAAAGGCTGAGCTTTTCGAAAAAGGGCGCGTGGAACAACCAAACGACTATTCAGACGAACCTTATGTGATTACGCGGAAGCTGATCGAAGATGGGCGCAATCAACTGGTATTGCGCCAACCACTGCGGTTCGATTTTCCGGTTCGGCTGCTTCAAGGGACGGAGGACAAAGATGTCCTGCCAGACGTGGCGCTGCGGTTGCTGGATCATATTTCAGGGGACGACGTGCGTCTGACACTGGTGAAAGGCGCGGATCATCGGTTCAGTACGCCGACTTGCCTGTCCATGATCACAAAGTCAGTCGCCCAGATTTCCTGACCCTAGAGGACCATCCCCATCACAACCATGATCAGCCCAAGGGCAGCAATGGCAAGTGACCCCAGATTGAGGGCAATGATCTGCTGAAGTTGCGCTTTGGCTTCGGCTTCATCCGTCTCTTTGCGAACGCGCTGCGCTTTGACTGCGCAATAGCCGATACCGGCAATACCGATAACCGCAAGAAACGCACCGATGTAAATCATAATCTCCATGGGCAATGCCTATGCGCCCAGATAATTTTCTGCAAGTGGCGACTTGCCGAGCCGCCAAGCGAAAGATAGGAAGGCGAAGAGGACAGCAGAGGATATATCAATGGACGTCGTCGACGAACAACAACCGTCAAGCTATCGCGTAACCGCCGGAGAGCTCCGCGCTTTTATCGAGCGGTTCGAACGGCTGGAAGCCGAAAAGAAAGATATCGCCGACCAGCAAAAAGAGGTTCTGGCGGAGGCCAAAGCGCGGGGTTATGACACCAAAGTCATGCGCCGCCTTGTGACGCTTCGTAAGAAAGATCCGCAGGAAGTCAGCGAAGAAGAAGCCGTTCTGGAACTGTATAAAGAAGCTCTGGGAATGTAAAAAAGGCGCCGGATTTTGACGGCGCCTTTTTTTACAGTTTTTGAGGTATCGTTCAGATGTCTGATCCGGCTCCACCGTCATCGTCTTCCGGGTCGTCGTCGCTCGTAGCTTGACCGCCGGCTGCACCATGGATGACGATAGGTGCGATGTTTGATTCCAAACTGACCTTTTCTTCCAGTTCATGAGTGGATTCACCCAACCCCGTGGCAATCACACTCATAACAGCCAGCGCTACCCCACCAATTCCGGCTGCAAGCGTTGTCCAGTCAACCGTAATACCCCCATACTCATCACTTAAAAATCCGACAACAGACGTGTCGGTGCCCCCCACATGGTTTAACATGCTTACTCTCCACAAATACGCGCCAACATACGAGACCTCGGCGCAACCACACTCTGGAGCGGATATTAAGGTAATATTAACCATTATGCACAGGATTTTGTGTGGTTTTGGTTAATTACAACCTGTCGTTGAGGGGCGATTGACTCAGGACTAAGGTATTAATTTATTTCTGAAAATATGTCCTGATCAGGTCTGCGGCTACACTTTCGGTTGCATTTAGCAATGCCTTTTCTTCGCCGGGAAAGAACCTTGCGCGCAGGGCTGTCGGCATTGGAGGTGCCGAAAAACGTTGGATATTCGGTTGAAAGCTGGATGATTCGATCATCCATTGCGCTACTATTTCCTGTGCAGCGCGCTTGCTGACCCCGTATGATGTGAAGAATTTCTCGCCAATATTGTCGTCATCAATGAAGATTGCCGTGGCATTTTGATGTTTCATTAATGGTTCAATCAGCGCGATCAGCCGTTGTGTTGCGCGTGTATTGACCTGCCAGCAGCGATCAAAATCTTTTTCTGAAATATGTGCCACAGGGGACAGTGGCGCAGCGTGAATGGCACAATGAATCAGAATATCCAGCTTCCCCCAGCGATTATAGATCGACCGACAAAGTTGCCGTAGGGCGTTCTCATCCGTGATGTCCATCGGAACGAGGGTGACAGAACCCGGCAGGTCGTCGATCTGATCGGCGAGCTCTTCCAACCCACCGACGGTTCGGGCCAAGGCAAGCACATGTGCGCCTTGCCGCGCCAGTTCAAGAGCCGTGGCGTAACCCAACCCGCGGGAGGCGCCGGTAACCAGCGCGACGGTTTCATTCGTGATCTTCAAGATTTGTTCCGATGATATGTAAGTGCCATTGCAAGACAGTGACCAAGCTCGGTTTCCGGGATGGTATCGGTCTCGTGGAAAAACAGTTCGCGATTGTCGACATAGTTGAAACTGTCGGGATAGATTTCACGAAACCGATCCACAAGATGCGTATGGCAAATGAAGAAGACAGACGCGCGGTCGGGATGCTTCGAGCTCCATCCCAATCGGATCGTGCTGCCGGTTTTCGGGGCGGTCAGATAGGCCGGCTGTCCCCATTTCAGGGTTTCTGTTAATGCACCGACATTGGTGTCTTTTGCGGCTGACATGATCATGTCGCGGATCGACAAGAGTTTGTCCCTTATCCGATCAGGATAGGTCGCAAAGGTTGCCTCGACGTCCGATGGAATTGACGTCATTCTGCAGCCTTGAGGGAAAAACCGCTGTCAATTCTGTCCTGCGGTCGTACCGGATAGTCACCCGAGAAACACGCATCGCAATATTGGGGGCATTTCTTGTTGCGGCTCGGTTCGCCAACCGCACGGTAAAGACCGTCGAGTGACACAAATCGCAAGCTATCAACACCCAGATGTTTGCGCATTTCTTCTTCGCTCATGCTGGAGGCCAGCAGCTTGTCCCTGTCGGGCGTATCAACGCCATAGAAACAAGGCCAGCTGGTGGGCGGAGAGGCGATGCGGAAATGCACCTCCTTCGCACCGGCATCGAGGATCATTTCTTTGATCTTGCGGCTGGTGGTCCCGCGCACAACCGAGTCATCGACCAGAATAACGCGTTTATCCTGAATGAGCGCCCGGTTGATATTCAGTTTCAGGCGAACCCCCATATTCCGGATATGTTCGGACGGTTCGATGAATGTGCGGCCGACATACTGATTGCGGATAATCCCCATCGCGTAAGGGATGCCACTTTCCTGACTGTAGCCAATCGCAGCGGGCGTACCGCTGTCCGGGACAGGGCAAACGAGGTCGGCTTCGATTGGGGCTTCCTTGGCCAATTCTACCCCAATCCGACGTCGGGTTTCATAAACCGATTGTCCCCCGATCATACTGTCCGGGCGCGAAAAATAGACATGCTCAAAAATGCAGAATTTCGGGTCGGCCTTGTGGAAGGGGAAATAGCTTTCGATTCCGTCCTTGGTAATGACAACCATTTCGCCCGGTTCTACCTCGCGAAGGAAATCCGCGCCGATGATGTCCAGCGCGCAGGTCTCTGACGCCAGAACCCATCCATCACCAATCTGACCCAGCATGAGGGGACGCACCCCATGGGCATCCCGAACGCCGATCAGCTTTGTGCGTGTCATGGCAATGACAGAAAACGCCCCTTCGACCCGGCGCAGCGCGTCCTTCAAGCGTTCGGGGATGTTTTTCTGGATGGAACGTGCCATCAGATGCACGATACATTCGCTGTCCGACGAGGACTGGAAAATCGAGCCACGCTCGATCAGTTCACGACGAAGTGCCTCGGCGTTGGTGATATTGCCGTTATGCGCAATCGCACATCCTCCCATGGAGAATTCGGCGAATAGCGGCTGGACGTCCCGGATTTGTGTGGGGCCTTTGGACCCGGAGGTCGAATATCGGACATGTCCAATAGACAGGCTGCCGGGCAATGTGCTCATGACCGACGCAGATGTAAAATTATCTCTTACATAGCCGAAGCGTCGGGCAGAGTTGAAACCAAAATCCGGATGGTAAGAGACGATCCCGCCGGCTTCCTGACCGCGATGCTGCAGGGCGTGAAGACCGAGGGCCACAAAATTGGATGCGTCCTGAACACCCCATGCGCCGAAGATTCCGCACTCTTCATGCAATTTATCGTCGTCAAAAGGAAGGGATGGCAGGTCGGCTGGCGTGATTGTCATGAACGCGACTCGGCTGCTGGGTTACGATAGGCACCTTATACGTGGACGATCCAAGGGAGTCACGAGGCGGCGGCTATATAAACGAAAAACCCCCGCAAATTTTGCGGGGGTTCAATGAAAGGATTTGATATCAGTTGTCTGTGGATGCCGGTGGTGTAGCGTCGTCACCAACCGTCGGCAACGGGGCGCCCGGGCAATCAGCCATCAGATTATTGTAGGGTTCGACAATCCAGTCCGGGAGATCGCTGATGGAGGTCGGGATATATTCCTGAAACTCCTCCTGTTGATCCGACAGCAGTTCCATCGTTTTGGAGTCTGACACCATGGCGTAGCCTTCACCGCCCGCGATGAAGAAGTCATAGACCATAAGCACCGCCAGAATGAGGATAACACCGCGCAAAACCCCGAACAGGAAGCCAAGGCCGCTATCCACCGGGCTAAGCGCTGATTTCTGAATCGCGCCGGAGATCAGTGGTGTGAACAGTGCAATCACGATCAGGGCGATCACAAACACACCGGCAAAGGCGGTCAGAATGCCAAGTTCGCAGTTTTCTCCGACCAGATCCGACACCACGGGAATTTCCCGGACAAACGGCTCCGCCTGAGGGGCGAAGTAGTAAGCGACAACCGCCGCACCGACCCAGCCCGCAATACTCATGATTTCGCGTGTGACACCTCGCGAGTATGCAAGGATCGCAGAAATCAAAATGACGGCAGCAACAGCGCCATCAAAAAGTGTGAGGTCTTCCATTTCTCAGCCTCGCTTTAATTATCGATGCGACCAAAACAACTTTCTAGGAAGGACGTCAAGTCCTCCGACATATGCACATCTATAGATGTTTGTCCCGCAAGTTTCACGCGGCTTGATGTATAAGCACAGGAAAACCCTAGTTTTTCTGCCTCTTTTAAGCGATTTTCTGTCTGAACTGTTGCGCGCAAAGCACCCGAAAGACTGATTTCGCCGAAAATCACCGAATCGGCGGGCAGCGCGTGATCCTGCCGGGCAGAGACCAACGCAGCCGCAACGGCCAGATCTGCGGCGGGTTCGGAGATTTTTATTCCGCCCGCAATGTTCAGATAAACATCCAACCCGCCAAACCCAATCCCGGCCCGGCTTTCCAGAACCGCGAGAATCATCGAAAGACGTCCCGAATCCCACCCCACAACCGTTCGGCGAGGGGAAGCCAGCGGGGAGGGCGCGACCAGCGCCTGAATTTCAACCAGTACCGGCCGCGTACCTTCGATCCCGGCAAAGACAACCGAACCGGAGGCAGGTTTGTCCCGTTCACCCAGAAACAGGGCGGAGGGATTCGCAACTTCCTGCAAGCCGCCACCGGTCATTTCGAACACGCCGATTTCATCCGCCGGGCCGAAACGGTTTTTCACGGCACGAAGGATTCGGAACTGATGCCCGCGCTCGCCTTCGAAATATAGGACCGTATCTACCATATGTTCAACGACCCGGGGTCCGGCGATCTGACCGTCTTTGGTTACGTGACCAACCAGCACAACCGAAATGCCGCGACGTTTGGCGAAACTGGTCAGCTCGTGCGCAGCGGTGCGGACTTGCGACACCGTTCCCGGGGCGCTTTCGACATGATCGGCCCACATGGTCTGGATAGAATCGATTATCGCCAGATCAGGACGTTCCGTGTCTAGGGTTGTCAGGATGTCACGCAGGTTCGTCTCGGCGGCCAGTAGCACAGGGGCATCAGTTAAATTCAACCGCGAGGCCCGCATGCGGATTTGGCTGGCGGCCTCTTCGCCAGAGACATACATGACTTTACGCCCGGACTTGGCAAACTCCCCGGCGGCCTGCAGCAGTAATGTTGATTTCCCGATCCCCGGATCGCCGCCAACGAGGATCGCAGACGAAGGCACCAAGCCGCCACCCAGCACCCGATCCAGTTCGGCGATCCCCATGCTGGCGCGTTCCAAGGGTGCGTCTTTCGCGGACAAATCGCTTAGACCGATTTTTCGCCCTTTTGCCGCGCCAAGCGATTTGCCCTTGGGGCCAGCGGTCAGCGCGGCCTCTTCGCCGATCGTGTTCCATTCGCCACAGGCCTCGCAGCGACCGGCCCATTTCTTGTGGGACGCACCGCAGGCAGAACAGGTGAACACGGTTTTGGTTGCCATTATGACATGCCTTTCAGAGTCAGATCAGGAACTGGTACGCAGTTTGTCATTAAGGGTCAAACTCAACCAGAACCTTAATGCACCCGATCCGTTTGACAATTTTCCAATAGAGCGAATAGGCGGTCTTGCGAACGGTCGGGAGGAGACCTTTTTGTGTGGCTATATCCTCTTCACGGACTGAACGCTCGGACGCGATATCGCTGTCCTTTTCGATATCAGGATTGTCTCGATTAAAATGCATGTGCTGGATGGCGACGCCGGGTACCAGTTGCATGATGCTCGGTCTGCCGAGAATATCCCGGTCCTCCCAATATAGCAGGTCATCCAAAGGCACGGCTGGCGTGCCGTGATGTTTCAGACAGTGTTCCGCTTTGGCCCGTGAGATTACATATGCCGCCGAACCGCCCAAATAGGTGATCGAGTCATAGAGCGTGTAGGAACCCGATGTTCTGACCGGCTTTTTGTGCACGCTACTGATAAGCCCGAGCGTTTCCAGCCGCGTAATACCGTTGGGGTGGTCGAACAATTCCGTTCGCGAAAGCAGGTCATGCAGCGACGCGGACAGCATCGCGTCATCTTCCAGAATGAGTGCGTAGTCTTCGCCGGAATCTACCAGTCGCTGCCAACAGGCGACATGAGACAAATAACAGGCATATTCGGTTTTCTGGAGCCGCGGATGATCGGGAGGATATCCGATATCGGTATCAGGTCCGCCGTCGATGGCTGGCACCCGCTCGAACGTCAGGCCCTGCGCCCCCAGCTGTGACCGGATTTGCGTCAGTCGATCAGGTCTGCGGTCCAGATTGATGACATAAATCTTCACGATGTCAGCGCCTTAGGCAAAGGGAAGGCCGATGATCAGGGCCAATCCAAACAGGATTTGGAATATCGGAAATACGCGATTCCAGCGATGCTCACAAGCGGCGGCAATGGCAGCCGAAACGACTAGGAGAATACCCACAATCATGGCGATTTTCGGCAGGAGCCATGACACGGTTGCCGCCCCCGCGACGGTGAGCAATGCGCTTGAAAGATGCGAAAACCGTAACCGCCCGGAATGAATGGCTGCTTGATAGATCGAAAACAGCGTTGCCGCGAAGATCGCCGCGCCACCCAGAATACCGGCAAGAATATTGAAGATCATTCCGGTTTCGCCAAGTCGCGCTTTACCATTTCACTGATAAAGATCGAGGCTATGACGCAGGCGGTGAACAGGTAAAGCCCCCAGGCAGTCTCCAACCGCCCGACGCCAACTCCTTTGGCGGCGATGATATACATGGCGACAAGAAATACATCCGCCATCGCCAGCCGCCCGAGGATGGAGATCGTCGGCAGCAGCTTCACCGACAGCAGATTAAACTGCACCAATGCCGTGCCGATGACTTTCACCATCGGGGCAAACATCGCGAGGAAGGTGACGAGGACCGCCAGAAACACGTCCTTTTCCCACAAGGCTTGAAGCGCTGTGATGGTGGAGATTTCGTCGAGCGAGAAAAACGGCAACAGCCCTGCACGCAGCAAGGGGGCGAACCACGCTATGGGGAACAGGATCAACAGGGCGAGGTTGGCGATTTTTAGGGTCATCCGTCCTCCGTAGGGTGAGTGCTCTGCACGCACCATCTAGGTAGCGTTTGGAGATAAGTCCACATTTTAGCTTGCCAAGGCGGCATTTGACATGATCGCCATCGCCCCTTTGATCCCAAGGTCCGGGATCATAAAGCCGACCGCCAGTACGATTACGGTCGCGATGAGCAAGTGTCGGTCAAACCGAGGCAGAGGGCAAGTCGGGAGGTTCCGCAACCCCGCATGAAAGTTAAGCGGGATGAAGCAGAGGATCGCAAGCAGCGCAAATTGCAGCGACCAGTGCCAGCCGCCATTCGGGATCAGCCACAGCAGCAGGCCAGCGCCTAGCGTCACGCCAAGTGCGACCACCCCACGACGCCGGACCACAGCGTCGCCGGAAATCATACGAAAGATCGTCAGCGGTACATAAAGGATCAGCATCACCAGCAGGAACAGGGTGATCAGATATTCGAAGAAGGCGAGGATGGTGGTGAGCATTAGGTTTTCACGCGTTTACGATCAAGGTATTTGGCAACGATCTCAATTTTACCAAGAATTTCATCGTTGAAAGCCTCAAGCTCCTCTGCCGGAACCCAAAGTTCGGCATGGTCCTTACCTCCGGCTATTTCAACCGGATACTTTTGGGCGATTTTATCTGAAACTTCGAACTGCGTTACATAACCGACATTATCGGGTGCCGCCCCCGAAGAATTCCAGTCGCGGGCAATTTTCTCGGCATATTCGAACGTTGTTACCGGATAGAAAATCGGTTGATCGGGTAACCGAGGCGGCCAGCGTTTCCATCCGCTGTCCGCAACCAGATCGAGTTCTTTTTGTCCTGTTGGTCTGTAAAGTATCATCTAACCGCCTCAATCGGCCCTTCGGCGCGCCCATGCAAAAACTGATCCATATAAGGGTCTCCCGACGTCTCGATATCCGCAATCGGCCCCGTCCACTGCACCTTGCCGTCATGGATCATCGCGACCTTGTCGGCAATCGCGCGCACGGACGACATGTCGTGGGTGATGGTCATGGCGGTGACGCCCATCTCCACCACGATTTCTCGGATCAGTTCGTTGATGACGCCGGACATGATCGGGTCCAGTCCCGTCGTGGGTTCGTCAAAGAAAATGATCTCTGGTTCTGCCGCAAGGGCGCGGGCAAGGCCGACGCGTTTTTGCATGCCGCCGGACAGTTCAGCGGGGAACAGGTCAGCGACCTCCGCCTTCAACCCGACACGGCGAAGCTTTTCGATGGCAACCTCTCGCGCCTCCGCCTTGGATTTCCCCTCATGCAGCAGCCGAAACGCCACATTGCGCCAGACGGGGATACTGTCGAACAGCGCGCCACCCTGAAACAGCATCCCGAAGCGCGCCAGAAACGCATCGCGGTCTTTCCCTGCGGGCTTGCCGTCGATCAGGATTTCCCCTGCATCTGGCCTCATGATCCCCAGAATACATTTCAACAGCACAGATTTCCCGGTGCCCGAGCCGCCGATAATCACCATGCTCTCGCCCGCCGGGATGTCCAGATCAACCCCCGCCAGCACATGTTTGCTGCCAAAGGATTTGTGCACGCCACGGAGCGATATTTTGGGAATATCACTCATGCCGGAAACAACAATTCTGTCAGCAGGTAGTTTGAGGCAAGGATCAGGACCGAGGCCGCAACAACCGCATTCGTCGTCGCCTGACCCACGCCCTGTGCGCCGCGACCCGAGTTATAGCCATTGTAACACCCCATCAGCGACAGGATGAAGCCAAACACGGCCGCCTTGATCAAGCCCGAGGTGACATCGCCGCTTTGCAAGAAATCCGCAGTGTTTTGTAGGTAGGTCGCCGAATTGAAATCCAACCGTGCCACCCCCACAAGATACCCCCCCATGATCCCGATAATATCGCCGATCAGCACCAGCAACGGCAGCGCCAGTGTGGCGGCAACCACCCGCGGCACCACCAGATATTTCATCGGGTTGGTGGACAGCGTTGTCAGCGCGTCGATCTGTTCGGTCACCCGCATGGTTCCGATCTCGGCAGCAATTGATGACGCAACACGTCCAGCGACCATCAAGCCGCCGAGCACCGGTCCCAACTCTCGCGTGATCCCAATTGCGACGATCTGCGGCACGACGCTTTCGGCGTTAAACCGCGATCCACCGGCGAAGATTTGCAGCGCCAGCGCACCGCCAGTGAACAAGGCGGTCAGGCCGACGACCGGCAATGAAAAATATCCGATCCGCAAAAGCTGATGCCCCAACTCGACCGAATAGAACGGTAGGCGGAAGATATGACTGACGGTTTCCAGCGCGAACAGAGTCACCCGCCCGATCGATGCCAGTAGGCCCAAGGTGGACCGCCCGATCGAGGCCAAGAACTGTTGAAAGATGCTCAAAATTGCCATTCAGCCTCCGATATAGCGGCGTTCATAGCGCGCGCCAAGGCTGGTGAGGATTTCATAGCCGATGGTTCCGGCAGCCTCGGCCAGCGTATCGACAGTCTGATAGGCATTCAGGATGTCCAGCTCGTCCGGCGTTTCGCGCAGGTCGGTCACATCAACAGTGATCAGGTCCATCGACACGCGACCCACCACGGGGCAGGCCACGTCACCGGCGTAAAGCATCGCCTTATTCCCCATCGCCCGGATCAGCCCGTCGGCATAGCCAGCAGAAACGGTGGCGATGAAGGATGGCCGCTCGGCCACCCAGGTCGCGCCATATCCGACGCTTTCGCCAATGGCGACCTCGCGTTCCTGAATGACGGGCAGGGACAGGGTGACGACCGGTTGCGCATCCGCAAAAGGCAGGCCGCCATAAAGGCCAATGCCCGGGCGGGTTATGTCTAAATGATATTGGTTGCCCAATAGGACGCCTCCGGTGGCCGCGAGGCTGCGCCGGGCATTGAATTGCTTTGCCACGTCAAATGCCGCCAGTTGCGCGGCGTTTTGCGGATGTTCCGGATCGTCCGCGCAGGCGAGATGGCTTATCACCAGCTCGGGCTTCAGTTCACCGGCCTCTGCCAGTTCCGCTATTTCCAGCCCCAGTCGGTTCATGCCCGTATCCAGTTGCAGCCCGTATTTCCGCCCCGGCAAACGTTCGCGAAACCGGGCGATCTGGTCGAGCGAGTTCAAGAGCGGGATCAGATCACAGGTAGAGATCATCACACGATCCCCGAGCATATGCCCCGAGAACACAAATATTCGCGCCTCAGGTCCCAACACGCGGCGCAATTCCACACCCTCTTCTGCCAAGGCAACAAAGAACGTCCGTGCGCCTGCCTCCCACAGGGCCGGGGCCACATGCGCAACGCCCAGACCATAGGCGTTTGCCTTCACAACAGCGCCTGTTTCACAATCCGTCATGGCGTCCAGCGCCCGCCAGTTGGCGGCAATTGCTTCAAGATCAATGGTGAGTGTCGCCCGCATATTACACCGGTATGAAAAACGCCCGGATAAACCGCGCTGCCCCGCCGGTGAAGGAATGTTCCGGCATCACATCCACTACCACGCGCGGGCTGTCATTGGCCACCACCTCGATATCAGAGAAATACATATTTTTCAGCTTGAGGTCCGAGTTGACCAAAAAGTCCGTCGCCAGATCAAACGCGATATGCTCATTCGGGGCGGCCCCCAGAATGAACCGATCCCCTTCGGTGCCGATATGTGGCTCTCCGTTCGTGCGCAGCAGGATCATGCCGGGACCCTCGATAGAGGAAAACAGCACACGACCAAAGATGAAATGCGATAGGCGGAAGGACCAGAGGGACCGCAGTTTCACGGTTTCAGAAAAGGCCGCCAAATTACGGATCTGGATAACAACCCGCTGTCCCGCGGCCAGCTGCCATTCCACGAACTCGCCGCCCTTGGTGGTTTTCACAAATTTCTCGCCATGATCGCGTGACCAGTCCTCGCGATAGAGCGCAAACATCCTTGACGCCAGCCGCCGGAAGATCATCCGGTTCCATTGCGGCCAGGAAATATCCCGTTTGATATTCTTGTTCGATTGACCCCGGCGAACAAAAAACGTCCCCCAGCGGTCGCGATCAAAAACATAGGTCTTTTCGCGCGAGACTGGGACGCCGTCACCGTGCGGGCGCGAAAGTTCCTCCCAAACCTCCTGATTGCCATCATCGGCGTGTAGGTAGACACGGCTGGCGATGAACAGGAAGGACTTGATCAGCACAAAGATCAGGAAAATGATCGAGAGGGTTGTCGCCACGTGGTACCACAGAAACAGACCGGAAATGCCTTTGACGGTCCATTGGCTGGCCTCTTCAGTCGCCAGCGCAACCTTGGTGTTCAGCTCGGCAACCCCACTGTTCACGGCGTCTTTCCCCTGCAACGACAAGTCTGTCAATTCGTCATGTAGGCGTGCCATCTGGCGCTCCCGGGCTTTCCGGTAGGATCGGTTGATCGCACGCCGGATTTCGTTTGCCAGCGGGCAAAGAAGGTCGGGTGGTTCCAGACAATGATCAAAATCATTGGGGCCGAAAATGACTGGCGCAACGGCATTTTCAATGCTCGCCATAGTGTCATTCACGGCCGTTGTGGAATCGCGATTGTAATTATCGCGAAATGTGATGGCCGCAGACGAGGTTGCGTTGTTCAGATAAGCATAATGATCTGCCGCCGCGTTGCGCAGATCGGCCTCCAACCCCTCCCCGGATTTTTCTACATTGAACAGACGATCCTCGGGGGCGAGGGATTGCGGGTAGCCGATATTATAAACCTGTTCCGTCACCAGATTGGTCACTTTGGTTGATACGATGATCGTACCCGCGAACAAGATCAGAAACAGCGACCAAGGCACAAATGTCCGCCATAGGTTGGACAGATTTTTGCGCCGACCAAGTGTTTTCAGATACCCGGCATTGCTGCGTAGAAAGCCGGTGCCAAAGATCAACAGGCAGATCAGCAGGAATACCTGCAGCCCGGAAAACGCGGCCAACGGTGTCCAATAACTCAGACTATAGGCCGCGCTGATCAGCAGCAGCATTGCCGCTGACATCACCCGCATCCCGCCGATCACACTGAAAATGACCAACGCCATAAGCGAGATCAGCGATAGTATCATCGACCAAACCTCTGTTTCTGCTTCGCGCAGCAGGTTCCAGATGAATAGAATGGCTGGAATTGCGCCCTGACCAGAAATTGTCGCCAGTTGCTCGCTCATCCAACTGCGCCGCTCACCAAGATCAGCGGGAAGAAACGGGTTTAGCAAAACATCGGGAGTCGCCATCGGAATCGTGGCAATTTTTTGCATCAATTCCGCACTGGGGAAGGGGTCGTCGCTGATAAAAACCTTCATATCTGTCCAGACATCGCGCCCCGTCGGGACTTCCAGATGGCCAGACATCACATAGTCAGCGAACAGATCACGCCCATAGATCATTTTCGCCATGTCTGGATCGTCAGCAAACCGATCCGGATATGCCGCTGCGATGTCTGCGAAATTCTGATAGAAGCTGACCGCCGCCGCACCGATATCCGGGTTTTGCAGGCGTGATAGATCGTCGATAAACGCTGACCCGTCAGAATTTTTCAGATTATCAAAACGCGCCTGAAAGTAGATCTGGTCGCGAGGATGCGACAGGTCAATATCAATCCGGTCAACGGGCATGTACCAAAGTGCCAACAGTGGCAGCGTTGCCAAAACCCGCAGGATTGACCGCCTAAGCACAGCAAAGGCGACCGCCAGTATAAACAGCCCCAACCAAACCAACCCGCCCAGCATCATTGGATCAACCGATACCACCGTCCAGGGCAGATACCAGTTCCACGGGATAACGCTGTTGGACAGGATCGCGGGCAGGGTGCCAAGCAGCACGACTAGCCAGAATATGGGCTCTCCCCAACGACGCAGCTTTTCCATATGTCCCCCACGGTTTCGGGGTAACATACAGGAAATTCAATCGCTTGGCGAAAGATTTTAGAATTCGTCGGGAACGTTCTGGTATTTCTTGACCAGATTGCCGAAACGCGTGAACTGACCTTCGAACGACAGATCAACCGTGCCGATGGGACCGTGACGCTGCTTGCCGATGATGACCTCGGCCTTGCCGTGGATTTGCGACATTTCTTCCTGCCACTTCATCATGCCTTCGATGTCGTGATCGCCGGGTTTTTCACGTTCTTTGTAATATTCCTCGCGGAACACGAACATCACCACGTCAGCATCCTGCTCGATCGAGCCGGATTCACGCAGGTCCGACAGTTGCGGGCGTTTGTCTTCGCGGCTTTCGACCTGACGCGACAACTGGGACAGCGCGATGACCGGGATGTCCAGTTCCTTCGCGATGGCTTTCAGACCCTGCGTGATTTCCGAAACCTCGTTCACGCGGCTATCTTTGGCGGAGGCAGGGCGGACCAGTTGCAGATAGTCCACAATCAGCAAATCCAGCCCATGTTGGCGTTTTAGACGGCGCGCACGCGCTGCGAGCGTCGAGATCGGCAAGGCAGGTGTGTCGTCGATATAAAGCGGGCAGGTTTCCAGGTCCTTTGCCGCCTCGATAAAGCGACGGAATTCATCCTCGGTCATCTCGCCGCGGCGGATCTGTTCCGATGGCACTTCGGCGGCTTCGGACAGGATACGTGCGGCCAGCTGTTCAGATGACATCTCCAGCGAATAGAACCCAACCACGCCGCCATCGACAGCGCCTTCAGTTCCGTCAGGTTTCACGCCTTTTTTGTAAGCCTTCGCCACTTTGAAGGCGAGGTTCGTCGCCAGCGCGGTTTTCCCCATCGACGGACGCCCGGCAAGGATCAGCAGGTCGGAAGGGTGCAACCCGCCCAATTTCTTGTCCATGTCGACGAAACCAGTGGATATCCCGGCCAGCCCGCCTTCGCGTTGGTAAGCAGCATTGGCAACATCAACGGCTTGGGTCAGGGCGCGTAGAAAGGACTGGAACCCGGTATCCACCTGACCCTGTTCGCCCAACTGGTAAAGGCGCTGTTCCGCCTCAACAATCTGGTCCTTAGGTTCGCTCTCGACGGTCACGTCGCCCGCTTTCAGCGCGATTTCCTCGCCAATGGCGATCAGGTCGCGACGGATGGCCAGATCATAGATCAGCTGGGCGTAATCTTTGGCGGCAAACAAGGATATTGCTGCCCCTGCCAGACGCACCAGATATTGCGGGCCGCCCAATTCATTCAGACCCTCATCCTCCTCCATGAACGCCTTAAGCGTTACAGGGGAAGCTAGAGCATTTTTCTGTATACGCCGTGCGGCAGTATCGAAAATGCGGGCATGCACGGGATCGTAAAAATGCGTCTCGTTCACGATTGAGGCAATGCGGTCATAGACATCGTTATTGACCAGCAATGCGCCCAGAAGCGCTTGCTCTGCTTCGATATTATGGGGGAGGGTATGTGCCTCCGCTTCCAGATTGCCTGTTCCGTCTGCCATTTTTTGCTCCCTCAGGAGCTTATATCAGATTCGGTCTCGGACTTCGCCTGTGATTGACGGGGATTACGTGGATAAGTCAAAAACATTTTGTTTCGCAGCCGCCGGTAGATCAGGATCGTTCCCGCAACACCGATCGTCGCGCCCATGATCGTATCCGCCAGATAGTGGGCCCCGAGCATGGTGCGAGACAGTCCTGCAATCACCGCGAGGGCAAAGTAAACATACCGGAACTTCGGGAACAGTATCGCCAAAGCTGTTGCCATCGCAAAGGCTGTCGTTGTGTGTCCCGATGGCCAGGCGGCCCACTGGGAATCAAACGCGAAGGGACTGAAACCGTGTGGTCCGACCTCTTCGATCAGATAAGGTCTTGCGCGCCCGATGGAATTTTTGCTGAGAGAGGCAAATATCCCCGTCGCTGCCACGGCGATAAACACAAACGCCGCACGATGGGAAAGCACGCGCCACTTGAACCGAATCTTTGGTTCAGCCCCGCGTGATCGCAGCCATCGAAACCAGGCATAGGACAGGCAACCGATGCCAAGGCTGCCGATCAGCATCCATTCGGAATCCCCGAGATAGGTAACTTGGGACAGAATATCGCGAAAGGTCGGATCTGAGACGTAAAACAGGTTCAGGAACCAGACATCGAGAAATCCGAAACAGAGTGCAGAAAGCAAAAATCCCTTGAGCAGAAAATTCGCAACGTCGAATTCTTTCATGTCTGCACCGGAATCATGAATGCCGCGCACTTATCGCACGCGGCATTCTTGTTTGATGGGTTACTCCTCTTCGGAGCTTTCATCTGTGGAGGCTTCCGCTTCGTCGGCCGATGAGTCTTCATCGGATTCCCCTAGAAGCTCATCGTCGTCAGCTGCGGCTGCACCGATATCTTCGAACAGCTCAGCGATTTCGAAATCTGCTTCTGCTTCGGCTTCGGCAGCCATGTCGGCGATGTTCTTGCCGGAGGCTTGAAGTTCAGCTTCCTCGTTCGAGCGAGCAACGTTGATGGTGATTTTCGCTTCGACTTCCGGGTGCAGAACAACGGTCATCACGTGGAGACCCAGTTCTTTAACCGGTTTATCAAGAACGATCTGCTTGCGATCAACGGTGAAGCCTTCTGCCGTAGCGGCATCAGAAGCGTCACGGGCGCTGACCGAACCATACAGCGATCCGGAGTCAGAAGCAGAGCGAATCACGATGAACTGCTGACCGTCCAGTTTGGCGGCAACGGCATCGGCCTCTTTCTTCGATTCCAGGTTCTGCGCCTCAAGCTGTGCGCGCTGGTTTTCAAACTGTGCGAGGTTATCCTTAGTGGCACGCAGCGCCTTGCCCTGCGGCAGCAGGAAGTTGCGGGCGTAACCTTGTTTGACGGAGACCACGTCACCCATCTGACCCAGTTTGGCCACGCGTTCGAGAAGTACGACGTCCATGATGTCCTCCTTACTTCACAGCGTAGGGCAGCAGGGCGAGGAAACGGGCGCGTTTGATGGCACGGGCCAACTCACGCTGTTTCTTCGCAGAGACTGCGGTGATACGGGAAGGCACGATTTTGCCACGCTCGGAAATGTAGCGCTGCAACAGTTTCGTATCCTTATAATCGATCTTCGGCGCGTTATCCCCCGAGAAAGGGCAGGATTTGCGACGGCGGAAAAATGGTTTATTTGCCATAACTTACAACCCTTTCTTAACGAGCATCGCGGCGCGGACGGTCGTCACGGCCTTTGTTTTGCATTACAACCGACGGACCTTCTTCGTGCTCGTTGACCTTGATGGTCATCACACGCATCACATCGTCATGAAGACGCATCAGGCGTTCCATTTCCTGTACGGCCTCGGACGGCGCGTCGGATTTGACGAAGGCGTAGTGGCCCTTGCGGTTTTTGTTGATTTTGTAGGCCATCGTTTTGAGGCCCCAATATTCCTTATCGACAACTTTACCACCATTGTCGGAAAGGACTGCGCTGAAATGGTCGATAAGACCTTCAGCCTGCGCGTTGGACAGGTCCTGACGCGAGATAAATACGTGCTCGTAGAGCGCCATATCAGTCACCTAATTTTCAGACGTGCTTCAAAATGCGGGGTTCCAGCTCTCCAACCCACATACGAGAGGCCACGCGTTGATCTTTCGCGGAGAGATGGGGCGTTATACTGTGACCGCGCCGGATTGCAAGGCTAATAAAAGAAACCCCGCCGATGGGCGGGGTTGCTGTTATTTCTTGTCGCCCTTCTGCAGCGAACTTTGCGGTGTGTTGGGGGTATCCTCCAACATACCGAACTCGCCGATGAACTCGCTGTAGATATAACATTCGTGCGACATGCCAATTTCCCAGCCATAGGAATCACTGGCGGTCTCCTCGCACAGATCCAGCGCATTGATATCAGCAAGTTCCTGCGTCTCGTAATTCCAAGTGTAGGCATAGGCCCCATTTGGCGAGACGGCAAAAGCCTTGTAATCGCCATACGTAAGATATTCGAGATACTCATCAACAGCGCCTTCGCTCAGATTGGAGACGAAATTCTCGGGAATATTGGTTGGGACGAGGAACGCCGCAACATGGCAGGGGTCACCGTTACGCGGGTTTTCTGATTCACACCAGGACAGCGCTGCGTTGCGGGCGGTTTCGAGTTCATGGAACCCGGCATACCAATAGCTATAATTATCGTCCCCAATAACGAAGGCGCCGTAATAGCTTTCATCCATAAAGTCCTGGAAATGCTCGGCCTGTCCGGCATCTTCGATCCAGCCTGCGTCATAGCCATTCTGGTATATAATCGACACGGGCAGTTGTTGTGCGGCGACCGGGGTGGCAGCCAGCAGTGCGAATGAAGCAGCCAGAGCCACTTGTTTGGAAAAGGATAGTTCGGTCCGCATAGGCATTTTTCTTTCCTCGTTTACGGGTAAATGTCAGCAGTTATTCGCGAACGAATAACTCGCAACTTGGGTCAATTGTTGTTTCGTTGGTTTCCTGTGCGGCATATTCTTCACATGTCGCGATGGCTTCCTGGTTTGCTTCAAACGGTGTCTCATACCCATAGGCATATCCCCATGCCCCGTTGGGCGAGATTGCAAAAGCTTTGAAATTGCCTTCGCGCAGGAAATCTTCATACCCCAGATGTCCGTCGGCGCTCAGCCCGTCAATTAGGTCTGAAAATGAGTCATCGGGATGGATTTCGGCAACGATGTAGCAGGGGGTTTCCCCTTCGGGAACATCGACATTGCACCATTCCAGAACATGGGCACGGGCGGCCTCGATGGAATGGAAGTTATCCGCCCACCAACCGTAATCCGTTCCCGATGCGGCAACGGCACCATAGAAAAAATGCTGGCCGGACATCGGATCATTTTCCCAACCGAACATTTCCGGACTGTTTTCATCAAATCCATCCGCGAAAACAAACTTCGCCGGGGGCAGGTTTTCGATCCACTCGATATCATCAACGACGGGTTCACTAACCGTCATGCGATCGGGATTCATCGGCTGCTTGTCGTCAAAAACAAAATCCTGTCCCAGGACAGGGGAATGCAGAATAGTCACGAGAGCTGTCAGGCTAAGAAATTTGGTTTTACCGGTCATATTTACGCGTCCTCCTAATTAAAATTATCCATGCCTGAGCGCTCAATGCAAATATTTTGTGACTCAGCATTCACGGAATTGTATGAAAACTATATGACATTCCTCACATAAATGAATCGAGAGTAACATGAGCAAAGCATTCGTATTTCCGGGACAGGGCGCACAATCTATTGGGATGGGAAAGGCATTTGCTGATGCCTATCCGACCGCAAAAGCCGTTTTTGACGAAGTGGACGAGGCGCTGGGCCAAGATCTGTCCGGCCTGATCTGGACCGGGGATATTGCTGATCTGACGCTAACGGAAAATGCGCAACCGGCGCTGATGGCGACCTCGATGGCGGCAATGGCTGCATTGAATGCCGAAGGGGTGACGGTTGACGCCGCCGCATATGTTGCGGGACATTCACTGGGCGAATATTCAGCGCTTTGTGCGGCAGGCGTTCTGACGCTCGCGGATACCGCGCGACTTCTGAAAACCCGGGGCAAGGCAATGCAGGAGGCCGTGCCCGTCGGTGTTGGTGCCATGGCCGCGCTTCTGGGCCTCGATTTTGCCGCTGCGAAAGAGATTGCCGAAACGGCGGCGGAAGGGCAGGTCTGTCAGGCGGCCAATGACAATGATCCGGGTCAGGTGGTTGTGTCGGGCCACAAGGAAGCCGTGGAACGTGCCGTTGAGTTGGCTAAGGAGGCCGGCGCGAAACGTGCATTGCTACTGCCCGTCAGCGCCCCGTTCCATTGTGCGCTGATGGAACCCGCTGCACAGGTCATGGCGGAAGCTTTGGATGAGGTTCAGTTTTCCGCACCCAAAGTGCCCGTCGTGGTCAACGTGCTGGCCGAGGCTTGCGATGACCCCGCACAGTTGCGCACACATCTGGTGGAGCAGGTCACCGGCTCCGTGCGCTGGCGGGAATCGGTGCAGTTTATGTCGGCGCAAGGCGTGACCGAATACTGGGAAGTGGGTGCTGGCAAAGCCCTTTCCGGCATGATCCGCCGGATTGATCGCGAGGCAACCTGTGTTGCCATCAATGATCCCGACGGGGCAAAAGCTGCCGCGCAATCTTGATATTTGGCCCGCTCACCATACCTCTATCCTGACGTTTGTCAGTTGGGATAGGGATATGTCTGACGAAGTAATCCTTGAAAAACAAGAACTTCCGCCTGAAGTATTGGCGGAGATTCAGGATATCGCCTACCAGTACAAATCCGCGGATACCCTGCTGATCAAACTGATCAATTTCGGGGGCGAGAAGGCGGTTGGTGGGACCAAATGGCTGTCGGATGAATTTCTGGCAAAAGTCTCTGACCTGGTGAAATCCGGACTTCTGACCGCCTACGGCACCGCCAACTGGACCCGGTCGGCGCCAGAGGGCAGCCGTCTGGAGACCATTCTAAATCGTGTTTCGGGCGAAAAAGCCCATCAGGCAGCGGCAACGCTGTCGGGTGCCTTTGGCGGGGTGGCGGGGTTGGCCTCGGCAACGGCGGAAATTCCGGTGACGGTCGCGCTTGTCCTGCGCTCCATCCAGAACATCGCGGCGGAATATCAGGAGGATGTGACCTCCGAAGAAGTTCGCCTCGAATGTATCAAGGTATTCGGCAGCGGTGGGCCGCTGGAGAGCGACGATAATATCGATGTGGGATATATCAGTGCGCGCGTCGCGATTTCGGGGCAGGCGGTTCAGAATGTCATCCAGTATGTCGCCCCGCGTTTCGCGGCGGTCCTGTCAAACAAATTGGCCGCGCAGGCGGTGCCGATCCTTGGCGCGGTGACGGGTGCCGGGGTGAACTGGTCCTTCATGCAATATTATCAGAAAATGGCGCATGTACGGTTTCGGTTGCGAAAGCTGGCCCGGGATCATAGCGCGGACATGATCGCAACCGCCTTCAAAGCAAGTGTTGACGAAAAGCGCTAGGTCGGCGAAACACTTCCCAACGTGATAAGGGAGAGACCATGTTTGATCTGACAGGGAAAAACGCACTTGTAACCGGTGCTTCGGGGGGAATCGGCGGAGCCATTGCGAAGGCTTTGCATGCGCAAGGGGCGACCGTTGCCTTGTCCGGTACGCGGGTTGATCCGTTGAACGCGTTGGCGGGGGAATTGGGTGAACGTGCCCATGTTCTGCCCTGCAACCTGTCGGACGCTGCCGCGGTGGTCGAACTGCCCAAACAGGCGGCCGAGGCAATGGGATCGCTCGATATTCTGGTCAACAATGCCGGTGTGACCAAGGACAATATCTTCATGCGCATGTCGGACGAGGAATGGGATACCGTTCTGGATATCAACCTGTCTTCGACTATGCGCCTGATGCGCGCGTCGATCCGCGGGATGATGAAATCGCGCTGGGGGCGGATTGTGAATATTTCCTCCATCGTTGGTGTCACAGGTAATCCGGGGCAGGCGAATTACGCGGCCTCCAAGGCGGGTGTGATTGGCATGTCCAAATCGGTTGCTTACGAAGTTGCCTCTCGCGGGATCACGGTGAACTGCGTGGCACCGGGTTTCATTACAACTGCGATGACCGATGTTTTGACCGATGATCAAAAGGAAAAGCTGCTGGCAGGTGTCCCGATGGGCCGGATGGGCACGTCGGAGGAAATCGCGGCCGCGACGCTCTATCTGGCATCTGACGAGGCCGCCTATACCACTGGCCAGACGCTACACGTCAACGGTGGCATGGTGATGATCTAAAGGGCTGGACGCGGGTAATTCTGCGTCCTAACATCCCTGTGGGCCAAGGCGATGGCGTCGCCGGACCTCTGGTCGGCCCGCGGGACATCCGCTTCACGTCCTGAACGCCGGGACTCCTGAGAGGGAGATCCACCATGGACAGACCCCATTTCTACGAATTCCACAACGGCGAACGGGCGAAACTGCCGTTTGCGCAATCCGAATATGATACCCGACTGGCGGGGTTGCGCGACATCATGTCGGCGCGCGATATTCCGGCGGTGATCCTCACCTCGATGCACAATATCGCCTATTATTCGGGCTTTTTGTATTGCAGCTTTGGTCGCCCCTATGGGCTGGTCGTGACGCAAGATCGTGCCGTCACTTTGTCCGCCGGGATCGACGCCGGTCAGCCCTGGCGGCGCGGGGCGTTTGAAAATATCGTTTATACGGATTGGGAACGGGACAATTATTGGCGCGCTGCGGCATCAGTCGTAAACGGGGCGGGGCGCGTCGGGATCGAAGGAGATCATCTGACGCTCCTCCAATCTGCCAAACTTGCCGATTTCCTGACTGCCGAGACCTTCGATATAGCCCCCAACACAATGCGCCAGCGCATGGTAAAATCTGACGCTGAACGCGCCCTGATCCGCGAGGGCGCCCGTATCGCTGATGTCGGTGGCTACGCCATCCGCGATGCCATCCGCCCCGGTGTACGCGAAATTGACGTTGCCATGGCTGGTCGTGATGCGATGGAGGCCGAGATCGCCGCCAGCTTCCCCGACGCGGAATATCGCGACACCTGGGTGTGGTTCCAATCAGGGTTGAATACCGACGGGGCGCATAATCCGGTGACGGGCAGGGTGTTGCAACAGGGTGATATCCTGTCCCTCAACACGTTCCCGATGATAAATGGCTATTATACCGCGCTGGAACGCACGCTGTTTATCGGCGAACCAGATGCCGCATCGCGAAAGATATGGGAGGCAAACGTCGCCGCCCACGAACTCGGTATCTCTCTGATCAAACCCGGCGCGACATGTTCCGGCATTACCGCCGAAATCAACCGCTTCTTCGAAGATCAGAACCTGCTGCAATATCGCTCGTTTGGCTACGGCCACTCTTTCGGGGTCCTTTCGCATTATTATGGCCGCGAAGCCGGGCTGGAGCTGCGCGAAGACATCGACACGGTGCTGGAATCCGGCATGGTTGTGTCCATGGAGCCGATGTTAACGATCCCCGAAGGACAAGCCGGGGCAGGTGGTTATCGCGAACATGATATCCTGATCCTGACGGAAGAAAGTGCCGAAAATATTACGGATTTTCCCTATGGTCCTGACACGAATATTATGTGATTCAATGCGCCAATGTTGATATTGTTGGCGCACACCCCACATCTCACAAACCATTTGCCATTCTTTGACAGTGTGCTATAGGCCCTGCCGTGGAATTGCCGAGGGTGATATCCTGTGGCACTATTGCCGCTGACGAATCCGAATGGGCCGCATTAAGCGGCACTGAAAGTTAATCAAGTCGGCCAGACGCGGCCTTAAAGAAACGAGGATGAAAACATGAGCGACATCGCAGATCGCGTAAAGAAAATTGTTGTCGAGCACCTGAGCGTTGACGAAGCCAAAGTAACTGAAGGCGCTTCGTTCATTGACGATCTGGGCGCAGACAGCCTCGACACCGTAGAGCTGGTTATGGCTTTCGAAGAAGAATTCGGTATCGAGATCCCGGACGACGCCGCCGAGAACATTCAGTCGTTTGGCGACGCGGTGAAGTTCATCACCGAAAACTCCTAAGTTTTTCGCACGAGCGAACGAAACGGCGTCCCTTCGGGCGCCGTTTTTTTGTGGCATCCTGCCTGCAAAACCGACATTATCGCCGCATGAAAAAATTAATTTTTAGCACCGCGATTCTGTTCGCAACCCCCGTATTTGCTGATCTGACGGTTGATGATGTCCAATCCGCCTCTGAAAGGTTTCTGGACCTCAGTGGTGGATCATTTTCATATGAAGAGATGATCGAAGAGGGCGACTCGCGCACCTTTCGAAATGTCATGATGTCTCAGCTTCAACCCGATGGGGATGTCACATCCTTCATCGAATACATGACGCTGACACCTGACGGCGAAGGCGGAATCATCATTAGCGTGCCACAGAGCTTCTATCAGGCGATAAATTTCGAAGATGATCTTGGCCGCGAGATGAGTTTCAGGAATGTCATCCGCACAAACGAACCGGTGAGCGTCCTCGCCACGGGCACTCCGGATAATATCATTCTGACCTATAGCGATACAGGGTCTACGATTGAGATGCAGGGCAGCTTTGACGACGAAGAAACCGTGAATATGTCTATGACGTTGGGCGCGGCTACCACAGATACAGAATTGGATTTCACAACTGATCCCGGTGTGGTCAGCATGGCGTTCGAAGTTGATTATATAACGCTGTCAGGTGTTATTCCTGAAGCCGTTGGGAGCGGGACACTTGATATCCGGATCGAAGATATTTCGTCCAGTGCGATCAATCCCATTGTGCCAACAGACGACATTATAAACTGGGTGCGTGCAGGACATGCGCTCGAACAATATCTGACCACAGGTCCGATTACTGCCAGCGTAACATCGACCGAGGATGGCATCACCGAGCGGGTTGGCGTCAACATTAGCAATTCTCAATTTGACTTCATCTCTGGCGGTTACGCAATGGAAGGGGGTGTATCCCTCGGTGATTTGCGTATCGATATTGATAATCCGGACATTCAGGTCGACGGTCTGATGACAGTTTCTGAAATTGCCGGTGCGCTTACCTATGCTGTTCCACCGGAGGAGACGCTGACACCGGCGTCGTTTGAACTGGCCTTCACTGATGTCACACTTGCGGACGAGGCTTGGGCAGAAATTGATCTGCCTGATGTTATCCCGCGCGACCCTTTTCAGCTTAGTATGAACATTGAGGGCAATGTTGAACAGGACACAGACTGGGAAAACATCATAAACACGCTGGATTTCGGCGAAGCCTCTGCCGCCCTGCGGTATCTGAACTTCTCGGGCTTTGGGATTGAACTGTTCGGGCGTGGAGAAATCGCGCGGGTTCCCGGGTCGGGGGACTATCGCGGTACCGGGTCTGTCAATTTCTCGGGACCGTTTGCCCTGATTACGGCGCTGCAAGATGCCGGACTGTTAGATTGGGAAATGGGTCTTGGTGCGCGGGTTGTGATTGGCACATTCGCCCGCCGCCTCGAAGGTGAAGATGATGCCTGGGAAAGCGATATCCTGTTCGAAGGTGGCGAGCTTTACATAAACGGTCTGCCCTTGTCCGCGATGGAGAATTTGCAATGAAAATCGTTAAATATGTTGGCTGTGCCCTGCTTGTCGCAGCCCCGGTCCACGCGGATGTCACAGCGACCGATGTCCTTGAGAAGCTTCGACAGATCGGCGATTTCCCTGGCGCGGTCTTTGATGTGGAAACCGAGACCCCGACCGACACTGGTCTGATCTTGGAAAATGCTGAGTTTTCATACTATGAATATGATCCGTCCGAGCGGTTCGTCGTGACGGTTCCGCTGATCACATTGACCGAGCTTGCCGACGGAACGGTCGAGATTACGGTCAGCATGAAAAACACGGCAACTTTCATTGATGACGATTATGTTGATGAAGACGATAGTGATTACAATCCACCCGTGTTCGATATCATCACCCCCGACCTTCAGATATTGGCAACTGGGACGCCCGAGGCGGTGAAATTCACCTTCTCCGGTCCACATGCAAAAATCATTTTGCCACCATATCTGGTCGATTATTCTTTCGCTCTGACGGATGACGAATTCAGCTATGTCGATGAAAATGGCTTCAGCATGATCCTGCGGAGCTTCTCTGGTGCCGTCGAACATCGTGTTGGTGACTATGATGTGTTGATCGATGGTGCGCTTACGATGACTGAATTTACCTTAGATGGCTGGAATCGCTCTAGCTATGGTGCGGGGAATTCAAACAGGTTTGATTTCGCAACAACCATTCGCGACATAGATATTCACCTAAACGAAGACGAATCCAGTGATCTCGCGGAAGAGTTGGTATTTGAAAATCTGCCAGCCATGGATTTCCTTGCAGCCTTTCGTGACGCTGAAATGCATATCCAGTTCGAGACGAAATACGATTCCGTTGTCGACGGATATGGAGACTACAGTATGTTTGTCGGTCCTTTCAGCATTCGTGCGGGATATGCCGATGGTCAATTAACCGCTGGGATGTTTGTAGATGCTATCCGTGGTCAACTGGATGTGGATGCCCCGGATTTGACCGGCGTTTTCGAAGCCAGCCTTGATCGCGTGGCCTATGATCTGAACCTCTCGGTTGATACTGACGCGGATCAACTGACCGGAAGCTATATATCCAGCATCCGCAATCTGGTGTTAGGCGAAAGCATTTGGGACGAAATTGATGACGAGGCGCGTATCCCGCGGGAACCGTTCGATTTCCTTGCTCACTACGGTTTGGATGTGTTCCTGGCCGCAGGCACATTGTCCAATCCGTTGGATGAGGCTGATCCGGAGACTATTCTGGAACGCGCCCGGCTTGCTCTGGAAGAATACAGTCTGAGCGCGATGGGCGTGCGGATGGAGGCTGACGGAGAGCTGAACCTCGATTTGACGGACATGTATGGCGATCCGCTGGACTGGGTTATGGCGTCAAATCTGCATGTTGACCTGAAGGGCTCGATGGAACTGATCAGTGATTTGCTGGAGATGAACCTGCTGGACGCAACCCTTGCGGCGCTTGCCCGCTCCGCCATCAACATGGTTGGAACCGAGGTGGAGGAGGATCATTTCGTCGCTGATCTGGTCATGGATGAAGTCGGTAATCTGACGATCAATGGCGAGCCGTTCGATTTGCCGGACTAGCCAGCAAGTTTCGCCGCCAGTTGGGTCTGCGTTTCAATCGCTTTGCCAAGGTCTAACCCGGTCAAGTGACCGTCGCGGACAATTCGCCGTCCTTCGACGATCAGATCGCGAACCTGGAACGGGCCGCACAGGACCAGTGCGGCGACAGGGTCCCAATTGCCTGCTGCTGCCAGCCCTGACATGTCCCAGATCGCCAGATCGGCGCGTTTACCGGGTTCCAGCGACCCCAGATCATCGCGCCCCAAAACCTGCGCCCCGCCCAGCGTTGCAATTTCCAGCGTTTCGCGCGCAGACATGGCGTCCGCGCCGTTGGCGACGCGCTGGAGGAGGAGGGCTTGGCGGGCTTCAGATAGCAAATGCCCCGCGTCGTTGCTGGCCGAGCCATCAACGCCAAGCGCGACGTTGATGCCAGCATCGCGCATTTGACGAACAGGCGCGATGCCGGATCCCAGACGACAGTTGGAGCAGGGGCAGTGGGCGACGCCGGTCTTGGAACGGGCGAACAGGTTGATTTCGCCGGCGTCCAGTTTCACGCAATGGGCGTGCCAGACGTCAGCGCCGGTCCAGCCGAGGTCCTCGGCATATTGTCCCGGACGACAGCCGAATTTTTCTAAGCTATAGGCGATGTCTTCGTCGTTTTCTGCCAGATGCGTGTGCAGCATCACGCCCTTGTCCCGCGCCAACAGCGCCGAGTCACGCATCAATTCGCGCGACACCGAAAATGGCGAGCAGGGGGCGAGGCCGATGCGGACCATCGCGCCGGGGTTGGGGTCATGGAAGGCGTCGATAACGCGGATCGAATCCGTCAGGATGTCAGCCTCGCGCTCCACCAGACTGTCGGGCGGCAGGCCGCCGTCACTCTCGCCAATCGACATGGAGCCGCGGGTGGGGTGGAAACGGATGCCGACGGTTTTGGCGGCCTCGATGGTATCCTCAAGCCGCACCCCATTCGGGTAGAGATACAGATGATCGGACGACATCGTGCAGCCAGACAACGCCAGCTCGGCCAGACCTATTTGGGCGGACACAAACATTTCCTCGGGCCCCATACGTGCCCAGATCGGATAGAGGGTTTGCAACCAGCCAAACAGCAGCGCGTCCTGCCCGCCGGGGACCGCGCGGGTCAGGGTTTGATAGAGGTGATGATGGGTATTGACCAAGCCCGGCGTCACAACACAGCCCTGTGCATCAATGGTTTCATCCGCCGGGCCGGACAGGGCACCGATAGCCTCGATCACGCCGTCGCGCACGAAAATATCGCCGGGGAATTCGCGCCGCGCCGCGTCCATCGTCACGATAACGTCTGCATTTTTAATCAACAGCGTGCTCATGCGCCCTCCGATCCGTTGGAAACCACAAAAACGGGTTTACGCGGCAAGCGCAACGCTGCAATCTGTGAAAAACGGAGCGTTATATGAATGAATGGCCGATAATCTGGGAATGGCTGATGTTTGCGGCCCGCTGGGTGCATGTGATCACGGCGATTGCGTGGATTGGCTCCTCGTTCTATTTCATCGCGCTTGATCTGGGGCTGTGGCGGGATCGTAACCTTGCCTCTGGTGCGGATGGCGAGGAATGGCAGGTCCATGGTGGCGGGTTCTACCATATCCAGAAATATCTGGTCGCCCCGGCGGAGATGCCCGAACATCTGGTCTGGTTCAAATGGGAAAGCTATTTCACTTGGCTTTCCGGTTTTGTGCTGCTGTCGCTGGTCTATTACGGCGGAGCGGAGCTGTATCTGATCGACACCAACGTCTGGGACGCTGCGCCGTGGCAAGCGATTGGGGTGTCGCTGATCGCGATTGTGGGCGGCTGGTTCGCCTATGATTTCATCTGCAAATCGAAGCTGGGTGACAATAAAACTACGCTGATGATCCTGCTTTACATCATCCTCGTCGCGCTGGCCTGGGGCTTCACACAGATTTTCACGGGTCGCGCGGCGTTCCTGCATCTGGGCGCGATCACCGCGACGATCATGAGCGCTAACGTTTTCCTGATCATCATACCCAACCAGAAAGTCGTCGTGGCGGACCTGATCGCCGGACGAGAGCCTGACCCGAAATATGGCAAGATCGCCAAGCAGCGGTCGACCCACAATAACTATCTGACGCTGCCGGTGATTTTCCTGATGCTGTCGAACCATTATCCGCTGGCCTTCGCGACGGAATTTAACTGGATCATTGCGTCCTTGGTGTTCCTGATGGGCGTCACGATCCGGCATTATTTCAACTCGGTCCATGCCCGCAGCGGCAATCCGACATGGACATGGCTGGTGACGGTGGTGCTGTTTATTCTGATCATGTGGCTGTCGACTGTGCCGAAAGTTCTAACCGGAGACCCCGAACTGACCGCCCGCGAAACCCGTTTGGCGGGGGTCGAAAGCTTTGACCATGTCCGCGACATCGTTCTAGGCCGCTGTTCGATGTGCCACAATGTGGAACCCTTCTGGGACGGAGTCGCCAGTGCACCGAAGGGCGTGTTACTGGATAATGACAAAGACATCCTCGCCCACGCACGAGAGATATACCTGCAGGCGGGGCGTTCCAATGCGATGCCGCCGGGCAACGTATCCTGGATGGAGGATGACGAGCGCGCCATCATCGTTGCCTGGTTCGAGAGCGTGAAATGAAGATCCTCCGCGGGCGGGTTCTGACGTTTTTGCGTCGTCCCGAGGGGGCGGATGATGATGCGTCCTATGCCTATTGGGAAGATGGCGGCGTTGCGGTTGAGAATGGTCTGATCTCCGCAGTCGGGGATTTCACCGACATGCCAGCAGGCGAGGTTATCGACCACCGCCCGCATCTGATCATGCCGGGATTCATCGATACGCATAATCATTTCCCGCAGATGCAGGTGATCGGGTCGTATGGGGCGCAGCTGCTGGATTGGCTGAACACCTATACCTTCCCGGCAGAGATGAAATTTGGCGACCCGGCGCATGCCGCGCGGATTGCGACCGCTTATTTCGATGAAATGCTACGCAATGGCACGACAACGCCGGTCGCCTATTGCTCGGTGCATCCGGAATCAGCGGAGGCCTATTTCGCCGAAGCCGAGCGCCGCAATATCCGCGCTCTTGGCGGCAAGGTTATGATGGACCGGAACGCGCCTGACGGGTTATTGGACACGCCGCAGACGTCCTATGACGATACCAAGGCGCTGATTGCCAAATGGCATGGGCGCGGGCGCGGGAGCTATGTGATCTCGCCGCGCTTTGCTATTACGTCTACGCCGGAGCAATTGGAAATGGCGGGGGCCTTGTGCGCCGAGCATCCGGATTTGCACATGCAAACCCACCTGTCGGAAAACCATGACGAGATCGCCTATACGATGTCGCTGTACCCCGAGCATCCCGATTACCTCGGCATCTATGAACATTACGGCCTGCTGGGGCCGAAAGCGCTTCTTGGCCATTCGATCCACCTTTCGGATCGCGAGCTGGGCGTGATGCGCGACACCGGATCGGTTGCGGTGTTCTGCCCAACGTCGAACCTGTTCATCGGCAGCGGACTGTTCAACGAACTCCGCACCCGCGAAAGCGACGTCCGGATCGCTGTGGCAACGGATATCGGCGGCGGCACCAGCGCGTCCATGTTCAAAACATTGGACGAGGCCTACAAGGTCTGCCAGCTGCAAGGTCAGAACCTGCCGCCCCTATACGCATTCTATCTGATGACTTTGGGGAATGCCGAGGCACTAGGAATGGCCGACAAAATCGGCACGCTGGACGTGGGGACGGAGGCCGACATGGTTGTGCTCAACGCCGCCGCCACCCCTCACGCCGCGCTGCGCATGGAAACCATCGAAACGCTGGCCGAGGAATTGTTCGCCCTGCAAACGCTGGGCGACGACCGGATGGTTGCGCAAACCTATATCGCCGGAGAGCCAGCCAAACCCTAGCGGTGCTGGTCTACCAGAATCTGGTTCCCGTCGGGATCTTCGATCGTGAAACTGGCGGGGCCGGTGGAGCTTTCGTCAGCCACGCTGCCAAACGTTACTCCGTCTGCCTTTAAACGTTTCTGGATGTCGCGGATGTCTTCGAAATCGTCTAACTCCGTTGCGCCCGGTCCCCAGCCGGGGTTGAAGGTCATGATGTTTTTATCGAACATCCCCTGAAACAGGCCAATGGTTGTGCCGCCATCGGTCATGATCAGCCACCCCTGATCCTGCTCACCGTGAAATACCTCGAACCCCAGTTTTTCATAGAATGACTTTGATTTGGCGATGTCCTTGACCGCCAGACTGAGTGAAAAAACTCCGATAGACATGATAAACTCCCAAGCTGTGATCCCCGCAGCTTAACGGCTAAAGCTGAAACGGGGATCACGGTTTTGTGAGTTATTGATAAGGCGCGAGGAAGGCCGCAATGGTTGCGGTGATATCCCCCGGTCGTCCGATATTCCGGTTGATCTGCGCGTGATTGTAATGCCGCCCGTCAAACAGCGTTGCCCGCGCCCCGGCCGCTGCCAAAGCGTTGGCAAAATTAACCGAGAATTCCCCACGGCTATCCCCGTCACCCTGACCGGAATACATCAGCAGAAACGCCGGTTTGGGACCGCGCTTGATGTGATACTGCGGCGAGAGCGCTTGCCAGCGCGCCGGGTCATCCCCGAACGCATTCGCAAACAGGCGCGGCAAACGCCCGGTGCGGGTGGTCGCCGCCAGTCCCGGCACATCGTAAGTGCGTGTGTCATTGCCGATCACGGTTTTCAGCGCCCCGCTATTCACAACACGCCGCGATTGCTGGCCCGGATTAATGCCGATCATTGCAACCAGATGCGCACCAGCGGAATGGCCCATTAGATGCAGGTTGTTGGGATTGCCGCCATAGCGGGAAATATTGTCAAAAACCCAGCGCAACGCGTGGTCGATATCGTCGATCTGGTTCTCTACCGCCACATCGGGCACCAGCCGGTAATCGACGGATACGAACACCCAGCCCTGGGCATTAAACCATTCGGCTTTACTGCCGACATTTGACCTTGTGCCGGTCTGCCACGCCCCACCATGCACATAGATCATCACCGGGGCGTTTTGCGCGCCCCGCGGCATGTAGATATCCAGAACATTGTCACGGGAACCGGTATCGCGGCGGTAGGTTTCGGTTGCACTCTGTGCCGAAACCACCGCCGGAAGAACTGAAATACCAATTATAACAAACCAGATTTTCAATAACTGTCGCATCAATTTGTCCCTGTTTGACGCCGCAAGCAGCGGCCAATACAGGTCTAACGCGACAGGGGCGCCATTCCGTCGGTTTTATTCGGATTTCGGTTTGGTCGTCCGCTTGCGTGTGGTTTTCGGCTTTGGTTTGGTTTCCGCTTTGGGTTCAGGCTGGGCGACGGGTTCGTCGGTCAGCTCAACCTCGGCCTCACCTTCCGGCCAGCCTTTCCACGGAAAGGGTTTGTCCTCGGTCTTGTAGGACAGGAAAGCGGCGGTATCGCGCATCCATTTCGACAGGCTGTCGCCAAAGCGTGAGAGGTTCTCGTTCGCCTCGTCATTGATCGCCACCCAGATAAACTGGATCGCCGCGACAAGGAACAGAACATGAAGCGCCAGCCACATGCTGATCGCCAGTATGATCATCGGGATCAGGCGCAGCCAAAATGACGCCTTTTCGACAGATGCGGTTTCAGAAGTATCAGACATAACGCCCTCGTAAATTGCTGTTTCCCCTAATATAGGGCGGAAACGGCTGAATTTAAGGGGTCACTCGGTTCCAGGCCATTTGGTCCATGGGAAGGGACGCTCGTCCGTGTTGAACATCAGGAAACGCGCGACCTGATGCAGCCATTCCGCAAGACTGCTGGAAAATCCCAGCAGGTTTTCGTTCGGTTCCTTGTCGATCAGCGTCCAGATGAACTGCACAAACGCAATCAGACCCATCACCGACTGGCCGACCCCAAATGCGATGACAAGAATGATCATTGCCAGCAACCTCGCCCATGGCGAGGGGCGGACATAAGGTTCAGCGCGTTCCGGTTCGTCACTCATCGTGTAGTCTCCGTCATGCGGCGGCGGACATAGCCGTCGACCATTTCCATCAGTTCTTCCATTCCGGGATTGTAGAAATGGTTGGCGCCCTCGATCACCTCGTGAGTGATGGTGATGCCTTTCTGCTGGTGCAGTTTTTCGACCAGATCCGCAACGGGCTCGGTGGGGACAACTTTGTCGTCAGTCCCATTCACGATCAGGCCCGAGGACGGGCAGGGGGCGAGGAAGCTGAAATCATACCAGTTGGCGGGTGGCGAGACGGAGATAAACCCGGAAATCTCGGGCCGGCGCATCAGCAGCTGCATCCCGATCCATGCGCCGAACTGAAAACCGGCAACCCAGCAATGTTTGGCATTGGGGTTCATCGCCTGAAGATAGTCGAGTGCCGCCGCCGCATCCGACAGCTCACCGATACCCTGATCATATTCGCCCTGCGAGCGGCCCACACCGCGGAAATTGAACCGCAGGCAGGTGAATCCCATTTTATGGAAGGTATAGTGCAGGTTGTGCACCACCTTGTTGTTCATCGTACCGCCATGTTCCGGGTGGGGATGAAGGATAATCGCGATTGGCGCGTCCTTCTCTTTTTGCGGGTGATAGCGACCTTCCAGACGACCATCAGGACCTGGAAAAATTACCTCGGGCATATATATGCGCTCCAACGCCGGTGTTGCGGCTGGCCTATGCTTGACTTAAACTGTCAACCAACCTAGAAACATTCTAAATTGCGGTTGCAAGCCCCCGCAAGTCGTGAAGTGAGTTAAGGCTTGCGCTCGTCTGCGTCAAGTTTTCCCTTTGAGGTTATGCCATGAAACTCAGCACCAAAGGCCGTTATGCGATGATTGCGCTGGTTGATCTGGCGAACGAGGGCAAAGATCGCCTGATATCCCTGTCGGAAATCAGCGAGCGTCAGGATATCTCTCTGGCGTATCTGGAGCAGCTTTTCGTGAAACTGCGCCGCGCCGAGATTGTTGAATCCGTGCGCGGTCCGGGTGGTGGCTACCGACTGGCGCGGCTGCCGGAAAAAATCCGGATTTCCGAGGTGCTGGGGGCAGTGGATGAAACCATGGACGCGTTATCCCGTGGCGCCGGAGCGACAGGGGCGACCAAAGGCACCGATGCGGCACAACTGACCGAGAAATTATGGGAACAGCTTTCGGCGCATGTCTATGTGTTTTTACACCAGACGCGCCTGTCTGACATCACCGGCGACGCGCTGGCGCCGTGCCCTGCGGTTCCGGCCCTGCTTCAACTGGTGGACGAGGCATGACACGAACCTACCTCGACTGGAACGCCACCGCTCCTTTGCGGCCCGAGGCCCGCGCGGCGATGATCGCCGCGATGGACGTCGTCGGGAACCCGTCGAGCGTGCACGCCGAAGGGCGGGCGGCGAAAGGGATTATCGAAAAGGCACGCGGGCAGGTGGCTGCGCTGGTTGGCTGTGAACCGTCCGAAGTCGTGTTAAATAGTGGTGCGACGGAAACAATTGCAACTATTGCAGAAGATGTTGATCACTGGATTGCCAGCCCAATCGAGCACGACTCCGTTTGGGTCAATGTTCAAGATTACGAATTGGACGAAAGCCAGAAACTTTTAGGCGTTTCAAAAGACGGCAAAATTACATTTTCCGGAGCTTCAACAAGTCATCTCTATCGTGGAGGGAGTACACTGTTTGCCTATCAAAGAGCGAATAGTGAAACGGGGGTGCTTCAAGACGAAAACATACCAGAAGATGCAATCAAAATGGGGCTAAAAAGCGCGCAGTTTTTTCGGGATGTCGCGCAAGCGGTTGGAAAAGTATCTAATATTGGTCGTTTCCTTAGTTCCGACGGAACGATCTATCCAAGCTTTATGTCCGTTTCTGCACATAAATTTGGGGGACCAAAGGGGAGTGGGGCCCTTATTTCTGGACCCGGATATTCTCCAGGACCTAATAATATACTAATTCGAGGTGGCGGCCAAGAAATGGGCCGGCGCTCCGGCACCGAAAACGTCATTGGCATCGCTGGTTTCGGTGCGGCTGCCGAAGCCGCGCAACGTGACCTCGACGCCGGGGTCTGGGACGAAGTCCGCGAAAACCGTGACGCGTTCGAGGCCATGATCCAGGACGCCGCGCATGACGTAATCATCTTTGGCAAAGAGGTGCCACGCCTACCCAATACCTCCAACTTCGCCATTCCCGGCTGGAAGGGGGAAACGCAGGTGATGCAGATGGATCTCGCCGGATTTGCAGTCAGTGCCGGTTCGGCCTGTAGCTCTGGCAAAGTTAAGACAAGTCGGGTGTTGAAGGCCATGGGCTATGACGATAACACGGCGTCCAGCGCGATCCGGGTCAGTATTGGCCCGACAACGACCGAGGCCGAATTGATGGCTTTCGCAGACACATGGATTGAACATTACCGCCGCTTCAAAGCGAAAGCGGCATAGGGGAAAAGATGGTAGAGCAAGTCAAAGAAGGTGTGGATCAGGACACGGTAGATGCCGTTCGGACTGTTGGGGAACGCTATAAATACGGGTTCTCCTCCGACATCGAAACGGATTACGCCCCCAAAGGCCTGAACGAAGACATCGTGCGCCTGATTTCCGAGAAGAACAATGAACCGGAATGGTTGTTGGACTGGCGTCTGGCGGCCTACCGTCGCTGGACCCAGATGGAAGAACCGACATGGGCGATGGTGAACTATCCGGACATCGATTTTCAGGATCAGTATTACTACGCCAAACCTGCCAGCATGAAGGAAAAGCCCAAATCGCTGGACGAGGTCGATCCGGCGCTGCTGGCGACCTACGAAAAGCTGGGTATTCCACTGAAAGAACAGATGATCCTCGCCGGTGTCGAAGGGGCCGAGAATGCCCCGGCAGACGGTCGCAAGGTCGCCGTGGATGCGGTGTTCGACAGTGTGTCCGTGGGGACAACCTTCAAAGAAGAGCTGGCCAAAGCTGGCGTGATTTTCTGTTCTATTTCCGAAGCGGTGCAAGATCATCCGGAACTGGTACAGAAATACCTTGGCTCGGTCGTTCCGGCCTCCGACAATTTCTACGCGACGCTTAACAGCGCCGTCTTTTCTGATGGCTCTTTTGTTTACATTCCTGAGGGCGT
>JBNLBF010000015.1:0-68847 GCA_050302475.1 Paracoccaceae bacterium | reverse complement strand
TTTCGCGGAGCGCCTTGCATAACGCCTCGGTCAATGAGGTCTTTCCAGCACCAACCGGACCGCCGATACCGACGCGAAGGGGACCATGGGGGGACGTCATGATTTGAACAGCCTCGTGGTTTGGGTTTCGTGTTTCATTGATGAAAGATCGGACCGGAGGGCGCAAGCGCCGATGTCGTCAAGCGACGCGGTTTCGGCTTCGGTGGCGATATCGGCGATGGTCGATTGCAGTGCGTGGGTGATCGCCTGACCTTCGGTTTGACCAAGCGGGACCAGTCGAACGGCGGCGGAGACGAGGTTGGCGGCGAAGGCGTGCAGGTAAAGCGTGATCGTGTCGTTGAGCGGCAGGGCCTTCAGCCCGGCGGCGCGGCCAATTGCGACGGGGTAGGGCATGGGTGCCAGAGTTAGCCCCCAGACCTCTGCTGTCGTGCGGGCAAAGGCGCGACCTTGTTCCTCGGTTTCCATAAGGCGTTCGCGACTGGTTGCCAAAGCCCGGGCGAGGTCGGCGATATCGGTGGGGTCGTCAGCGGCGTAGGCGTGCGCGAGCAGGATCGCATCATTGCGCGCCGACCCGTGGCGCAGGCAATCGGTGATCCAGTCGCGCGCCGTTGCCGCGTCAGTAATGTCGCCATCTGCAATCGCCGTTTCCAGCCCGTGCGAATAAGTAAATGCCCCCACCGGATAGGTTGGCGAGAGCCACTGCGTCAGGGTCAGCAAATCATTCAATGCGCATGTCCGTGCGTCCGCCCGTGACCGTATGCACCGCCTTCAGGATTAAACGGTGCCTCGATACGCTCCACCGTGCAGCCGAGTTGTTGCAGCATCTGTTCGATGACGTGGTCATAGCGCAGGATCAGATGATCGGTGTGAACCTCGCACGGGAGGTGTCGGTTGCCGACATGCCAGGCGGTGCGGGTCAGGTGATGTGCGTCGGGGCTGGTGGTTTTCATCAACGCCTCAGGCGCGGCACGGATTTCGATATGGCGACCGTCGTCGAGGATCAAGTGATCGCCGGCGCGCAGGTCCGTGGTTTCCGGCAGGTCGAGGAGGAAGTCCTCTCCCCCGTCAGTCGTCATCGCCATCCGCCGACGAAACCGGTCATCGTAGGACAGCGTGACACTATCAGCGGCGGGGTCGTGCGAATAGATGACAGATGTGGCGCGGGGCATGGTGATCCTTTGTAGCAAGCCGCGAAATGTTGGCACGGGCAAATCCCGAGTGCAATCGGCATTCTTGCTAGAAAGCCTCGAAATGGTAGGGTGCAGGTCGGGAGGACGGGTATGTTCAGAGTTGCTGTTGTCGGTGCGGGGCAGATTGGGCGACGCCATGTGGAGGTGCTGGCGCGGTCCAATAGCGCCGAGTGCTGCGCCATCGTTGATCCCGTTGGCGAAACCTATGCAGCGGAACAGGGCGTACCGTGGTTCGCGACTTTACCGGAACTGCTGGCAGCGGACAAACCCGACGGGTTGATCATAGCGACGCCGAATGACCATCACGTCAAAGCCGGGTTGCAGGCCGTTAGTGCGGGTATCCCCGCGCTGATCGAAAAACCGATTGCCGAAAGTGCCGCGCGAGCGGAGGTGCTGGTCGATGCCGCCGAGGCCGCCGACGTGCCGCTGCTGATCGGGCATCACCGGCTGCATAATCCGATTATTGCGGCGGCGAAGGCGCAGCTGGATGCCGGGCGGATTGGGCGGATCGTAGCGGTCCACGGGATGTTCTGGATCTATAAGCCGGAGGGGTATTTCGACGCCGATTGGCGTCGAAACCCAGGGGCGGGGCCGATCTTTATCAACCTAATCCACGACATTTACCTGCTGCGGCATCTGGTCGGAGAAATCGTTTCGGTTCAGGCGCTGCAATCGAATGCCGTGCGTGGATTTGATGTCGAAGATACGGCCGCCGTGCTGTTACAATTCGAAAATGGCGCGGTTGGGACGGTAACGATTTCTGACACGATCGTCTCACCATGGAGCTGGGAATTGTCGGCCGCCGAAAACCCGGATTATCCGCCGATGGGGCAGAATAGTTATCAGATTGGCGGGACCGAAGGGGCGCTGGAAATCCCGCGCGGTCGGGTCTGGGCGCAGGAAAAACTAGGCTGGTTTGATCCGATGTCGGTGGCGGACTATCCAGTTGAGATGTCCGACCCGCTGGATGTGCAGCTGGCACATTTCTGCGACGTGATCGCAGGGCGGGCTTTGCCGTTGGTGACGGGGCGCGAGGCGGTGAAATCCTTGCGTGTGGTGGAGGCGGTGAAACAGGCGGCGGAGACGGGTGCGCGGTTAGATGTGCCTCAAGGCCCGAACCGTGGCGGCGAGTAACGCGCGGGAATAGAGTTTGTGAAATGGAAGCAGGGCGTTAAACGTGAACCCGCGTTTGACGCTGCCTTTGACAGGGGTGACGGCGGAGCCGAAATATAGGCGCGTGCCGATGGTGGTCGGTTCAACCATGAACCATGACCGGGTTCGGCCCGCAAAGTCGCACATCAGCAGTTGAGTATCAGTTCGGTCCTCCATCGTCCACGCAGCGAAACTTGTGGTTTCAGCATTGGCGAGGGTTCTGGCATCTTCGTCAGTCGACGGGCGATGAACCGCCATTTTCAAGATGAGACGTTCAAGTCTGAAAAGCGGGGTGGTGTAGAAAGCGGTGATATAGTCGGGGAGTATGAGTTTGGCGGGAAAGTCGGTCGCGTAGCAGTCGGTGTAGCAACCCTCGCGGATTGCGTAGAGTTGAAGGAGCGATGTGGCGGGGAGGGTATGTCGGTTGATGTATGACAAAGTGTTAATCCCCAATACTCCTATAGTTTTAAGAAATTGATTTGGAGCACGTATGTATATCGCAAATGCAAAAGCCGTGAAAGGGCACGTCGCTCCCGGATTCGAACCTGTCCAAAAAGCATTTATCGAGAATTTCGTCAGCCGTGGGGAGCTCGGTGGTGCGTGTTGCGTTTACCAACATGGCGAAAAGGTTGTGGATTTATGGGGAGGCGTCCGAGATCTCAATGATGGCTCGCTGTGGGAAGAGGACACCATGGTTCTTGTTTATTCAGCGACGAAGGGATTTTCCGCGATGGTCATGGCGTTGGCGCATTCTCGCGGGTGGCTGAATTATGAAGAAAAAATTGCGACCTACTGGCCCGAATTCGCACAAATTGGAAAAGCGGAAATTACCGTTCGTCAATTGTTAGATCATCAGGCTGGGCTACACTATTTCTCTGAACCTGTGGATCGTCAGATGATTGCCGATCTAAATCGAATGACGGCGATGATGGAGCGACAAAAACCAGTCTGGAAACCGGGTAGCAGGAATGCATATCACGCTATCACGCTTGGTTTCTACGAGGGTGAAATCATCAGGAGGGTCGATCCGGCACACCGTACGATTGGGACAGTATTTCAGGAGGAAATTGCGGATGCGTTAGGGCTGGACCTTTATATCCGGCTGCCAAAGGATATCCCGAATAGTCGTCTCGCAAGGCTTGAGCAGGCTAATATGTTGAAGGCGATACTAGGTTTGCCATTCAAGCTGGCCCTGTCGGTCGTAAACCCGCGCTCGGATTTTTTTCGGGCACTTATGGTTAACCCAGGCGCGATGGTTGTGCTGGACGAGGACACGATCTTTTCCCGCGAGCTGGAGGTGCCGTCTGGCGGCGGGGTTGGTACGGCGCGATCAATGGCGAAAGCTTACGGTGTATTTGCGACAGGTGGGAAGGAACTGGGGTTACATAAAGACACGCTCGACGCATTGGCAGGCCCATCGATGCCTCCGCCACGCGGGCTATTTGATGAATGTATGCGGGGCGATGTGGATTATTCGTTGGGTTTCATGAAACATTCCCCGGGATTTTCATTTGGTCACGCGGGTTCGTATGGGGCACCGGGGGCGGGTGGATCACTTGCATATGCCGATCCCGTTGCAGGAGTCGGATATGCCTATGTCACAAATAAAATGGGCGTAAAGGTTGACGGTGACCCGCGAGAAGTTGCTTTACGCGAAGCACTAATGGCGGTGATTAAATAGGTGGCGTCAACTGTGGGTGGATTCCCCCTCTATTACCGAGGGGGAATGCTGTTGTTTACACGAACCGGTTCACGTAGTTTTCCAGAATTTCCTGACGGCCGGATTTCGGCTGTGGGTTGATCCCTTCGGACATAACTCGTTCCGCGATGCTGTCGAGTGTGCCATTCGCGAGCATGTCTTTGGCCGCCGGGGTTTCCCAGCCGGAATACCGCTCCTTCAGTGCGTCTTCCAGACCGCCATCCTCGATCATCGCAGCCGCCGCTTTTAAGCCGCGGGCGCAGACGTCCATGCCGCCGATATGGCCAGCGATCAGGTCCTCGGCATCCAGTGACTGGCGGCGCAGTTTGGCGTCGAAGTTGGTGCCGCCGGTTTTAAATCCGCCATCCTGAAGAATGTAGTAATAGGCAAGCGCCACTTCGGGTACGTTATTCGGGAACTGGTCCGTGTCCCAGCCGGACTGGTAATCGTTGCGGTTCATGTCGATGGACCCCAGAACACCCAGTGCCACGGCAGTTGCGATTTCATGTTCAAACGAGTGCCCGGCAAGGATCGCGTGACCCTGTTCAAGGTTCAGTTTAACCTCATTCTCCAGACCGTATTTCTTCAGGAAGCCATAGCAGGTTGCGGCGTCGTAATCATACTGATGCTTGGACGGCTCCTGCGGTTTCGGCTCCACAAGGATGGTCCCCTCGAACCCGATCTTGTGTTTATATTCCACAACCATGTTCAGGAAGCGGCCCATATGGTCCAGCTCCTGCCCCATATCCGTGTTGAGCAGGGTCTCATACCCTTCGCGACCACCCCATAGGACGTAGTTCTGACCGCCCAGTTTGTGCGTCGCATCCATGCAGGATTTCACGGTCGCGGCGGCATAGGCGAACACATCAGGGTCAGGGTTGGTCGAGGCACCCGACATCCAACGGCGTTCGGAGAACATGTTGGCCGTCCCCCAAAGCAGCTTGGTTTTGCGGCCTTCCATCTTTTCGGCAAAGATATCAACAATCGCTTCGAGGTTCTTCTGGCTTTCTGCAAATGTGTCGCCTTCGGGGCGCACATCGTAATCATGGAAACAGAAGAACGGCGCGTCGAGGATATCGAACATTTCAAACGCAACGTCAGCTTTCAGCTTGGCGTTTGCCATCTGATCCTGCGGATACCACGGACGATCAAATGTGCGGCCGCCAAATGGGTCGCCGCCTTCCCAAGCAAAGGAATGCCAGTAGGCCACTGCGAAACGGAGGTGATCCTCCATCCGTTTGCCCATGACGATTTCGTCGGGGTTGTAATGGTGGAAGGCCAGCGGATTGGTGCTGTCCGGCCCCTCATATTTGACTTTTTGGATATCGCCGAAGAAATCGGTCATATTGATGCTCCCTTTAGGGCCGGATAGGCGGCTTTGAAACGTTGATAGGCATCCGCGAAGGCGGAGGTGAGGCTGGCATCGGGGTCAATCGTATGGTCGATCGCGGGCCCGGTGCAGATGGTTTCGGGATCCTGTCCCGTTGCGGCGAGGAGGCCGAGGCGGGCGGCGCCGAAGGCAGCGCCGAAATCGCCGTCTTTGGGGACGTCAATGGGCAGGTTCATGGCGGTCGCTATGACTTGAAGCCAGTAGTTGGACATGGACCCACCACCAACGGCCAGCATCCGGTCGATGTTGGTGCCCGCGGATTTCAGCGCGTTGAGGTTGTCGACAAGCGCAAACGCAACCCCTTCCAACACGGCGCGGGTCAGCGCGGCGCGGTCGTCGGTGTGGCTGAGGTTCAGGAACGCGCCACGGATGGCGGCGTCGTTGTGCGGTGTGCGCTCACCACCCAGATAGGGCAGGAACAGCGTGGCGCCGGGGGTCTGCAGGTCACCCAATTCTCCGGTCAGGTCTGATGGCTTCACCCCGGTGATGCGGGAATACCAGTTGAGGCCGTCAGTTGCCGCCAGAATAACCCCCATCTGGTGCCATTTGTTTGGCAGCGCGTGGCAGAAGGCATGCACGGCGGATTCCGGTTTCGGCAGGTAAGAGTCGTTTGCGGCGAACACCACGCCCGATGTGCCAAGCGACACAAACGCCTGCCCAGCCTTGATCGTACCCATCCCGATGGCTGAGGCCGCATTGTCGCCAGCACCCCCGGCAATCACGATGCCCTTGGGCAATTTCCAGCGGGCCGCGAGGTCATCGCGAAGCGTGCCACCTACCTGTGATCCTTCGACAAGCGAGGGCATGTGATCGCGCGTCAGGTCCGTGGCGGACAGCAGGTCGTCCGACCAATCACGTTTGCCAACGTCGAGCCATGACGTTCCTGCACTATCCGACATTTCGGAGATATGCTCGCCGGATAGCCAAAGGCGCAGGTAGTCTTTCGGCAGAAGGACTTTGGCGACCTTCGCGAATACGTCCGGCTCGTTATTCTTCACCCAAACCAGTTTTGGCGCGGTGAAACCGGGGAAAACGATATTGCCGGACAGGTCCCGAAAGATCGGGTTGGCGTCGAGTTCGGCAGCCTCGGCGTAGGAACGTGTGTCGTTCCACATGATACAGGGGCGGAGCGGTTTATCATCTGCACCAAGGATCGTCGCGCCGTGCATATGGCCCGAAAGACCGATACCCTTCAGCGCCGACATTTCCGCAGGATGATCTGCGGACAGCGCATCCATTACGGATTCACAGGCGGTAATCCAATCGGCGGGATTTTGTTCCGACCAGCCGGAATGCGGGCGCTGCCCGTCGATGCTGGCATTCTTTGATGCGACGACATTTTGCGCGTCGTCGATCAGCATACCCTTTAGCCCGGACGTGCCGAGGTCCAATCCCAGATACATGATTCCTCCCTGACCGCGATTTGCGGATTCTCACTCTTTTAATTCACTACCTAAAATAATTCAAGCGGGATGACGCTTTTCCAATCGCCAACCCGCCTGATTCAGTGCAACATTTCAAGCAATATTATCGATAATGCGTAAATGCTACCGCAAATTGCCATTTCTGGACTGCACGGTTGCGTAAATCACCAGCAATACGGACACTACGAATATCGCCAGCGAGAAGACGAGTGCCCCGGTTCCCGCGATATCGGTCATGCTGACTTCGGACAGGAAGAAATTGTGAATAGAGGTCAGCACCATCGCGATCAGCGCGACCCAGAAAACCGGCACGGCCAGTTTCTTGCGTAGCAGGATCAGGATCGAGCCCAGCACCGCGCCCCAGACGGCAATCGCCCATGTTGCCTGTACCCAGCTTGGGAAGCTGTAGAAAAAGGCGAGCTGCTCTTCGGTAAACTGACCCATATAGCTCTCGACGCGGAATTGCGTCATCGCGTAATCCAGTGCGCCCATGGCGTTCCATAACAGGGATACAATCCCCACAACCCAGATATGCCAAGGCGTTTTCTTTGTCTCGTTCATGTTAACTCCCCCACTTTATCTGGGAGGATACTGCGAGATTTCGATTTATCAAAATCCGTTTTACGACTGTAAAATGAATCCCATTTCGGAAAGGCGAAGCGCCAGCCCTTCCGGCCCTTCAAACAAATGCGTTTGCCAGCCCCGCGCTGCTGCCGCGTCGATATTTTCAGGACGGTCGTCGGTGAAGAACAGGTCAGCGCCAGAGAGGTCGCTGTCCTTCTCGACCAATTCGTAAATCGTCGGGTCGGGCTTGGTCACACCTATATGGCCCGAGATATAGCGCCGGTCGAAATCGGCGAGCTCAGGGTAAAGGGCTTCGGCGAAATCGAAGGTTTGGATACCAAAATTCGACAGGGCGAATACTGGTATTTTTGCAGCGCGCAGCGCCTGAAGAATGATCCAGCTGCCAGGGATGGAGGGACTTGCCATTTCCTCCCAGCGGTCATGCCACAGGCGGATCATATCGCGGTACTGTGGGTATTTTTCGGCCGTTTCATAGACGGTATCCCGCCAATTCGCGCCCTTGTCGATCCGATCATTCATTTCGTGCAAATCGACCTCGGCAAACATTTTCCGCCGGGCGTTTTTGGTCATCAGTTGATCGTAGACCCGTTCCGGATGCCAGGTGATCAGGACGTTGCCGATATCGAAAATGATCGCCTTCGGGGTCAATGACCCATCCTTTTGCGGATGCGCCGGATGGCCAGATACACGAGCATGACGACAGGAATAGTGACCCCGGCCATCAGCCAGCTTTTGGAGATACCCAGCAGTTTTTCAGCGGGACCGATCAGGTAACCGACCAGCCCAACAGCGTAGTAGCTGATCGCCACCACTGACAGGCCTTCGACGGTTTCCTGCAGCCGCAACTGCAATTCGGCGCGACGGTCCATTTGTTTGAGAACTTCGGAATTTTGTTCGTTGGCTTCAACATCCACGCGGGTTCGCAGCAGATCAGCCGCCCGTTCGGCACGCGAGGATAGACTGGAGAGCCGCCATTCCGCCGAGCGACAAGTCCGCATCGCCGGATCATAGCGCCGCATCATGAATTCGCCGAAGGTTTGCCGTCCGCCGATCCGGGTTTCGCGCAGAACCTCGATCCGGTGGTTCACGATCGCCTCATACGCGCCCGCAGCACCAAACCGGTAGGCGGTGGAGGAGGACAGCAACTCGATCTCCGCTGACATCATCAGCAAACGGTCGAGTGTATCCGTATCATCGCCATTCTGATCCGACATGTCCTGCACCAGCGTTGACAATTCACTGTCCAGTTCCGACACGCGCATGGCAACCTGACGGGCAACGGGCAAGGTCAGCATGGAGGCCGCCTGATAGGTCTCGATCTCCAGCAGGCGCTGGACGATCCGGCCCAACCGGCGTTGGCCGATACCGGGGGTGGTTAGGACGGCAAACCGGACATGTCCGTTTTCGTCGATGCGGAAATCACCGGCGATCGTCGCCTCCTGATCGACAACTTCGGACACGGCAAGGCTTTCAGGGACAAACCAGACCGGCATATGGCCCGTGATGATCTTGTCCCGCGCGACCTCGTCTTTGACCGGTTCGATCCAGACGATGGCAGAGGTAAGCACCTCGCCTGCGCCCTCCAGCCAGTCGGCGGGGAAGACATCGAACAGGGTTTTGGCAAACGGCGTAGTGGTCGTGTCATCCGAGAAGACCGTGTAAGTCACGAATTCGGTGTGCATCTCCCATTTTAGCTGATGCCGTCCGATCTGGCCGGAAAAATGCACGGCGTCGGGCGCAGGATGGGCGGTGCCAAACCGGTCGAGTAGGGTGAGCAAATGGACACGTTCCGCGCTTCGATCCGGTGTCTCGTTGGGTTTTCTGACCGCCAGATAAACGGCGTGCGACGGAGAGGTCAGCTGTGGGAACGGGCGCGCATGCAGTTCATTGTTCAGCGCATATCGTTGTGGCGTTTCCATCAGCTCCGCCCGAACAGCCGTTCGATATCAGTCATTTTCAGTTTCACGTAAGTGGGGCGACCATGGTTGCACTGGCCGGAATGGGGAGTAGCCTCCATCTCGCGCAGGAGCGCGTTCATTTCGGGGGCGGACATGCGCCGGCCCGTGCGGACCGAGCCATGACAGGCAACGCGCGACAGGATCGCCTCTATCCTGTCCTGAACGGTTTGCGTTTGGCCCAGGTCGGACAATTCGTCTAGGATATCGTGGATCATAGCGCTGGCATTGACTTCGCCAAGGATGGCAGGGGTTTCACGGACACAGACGGCATTGCCGCCGAAAGGTTCGATGGTCAGACCGAGGGCCGAGAGGCTTTCGGCAGCATCGAGGATTGCGGCGCGGTCATCTGCACCGAGTTCCACAATTTCCGGGATCAGCAGTGCCTGCGCGGCGACACCATTTTCGGCCATCTGCGCCTTTAGCTTTTCGTAAACCAGCCGTTCGTGGGCGGCGTGGGCGTCCACAAGGATCATGCCATCCTCGGTTTGCGCGACAATGTAATTTTCGTGCAATTGTGCCCGCGCCGCGCCGAGAGGAAGCGCCTCGGCAACCTCCTGCGAGGTCTCCTCGGCGCTGGGCACGGGTTCCACCCGCGCCATCGGTGGCATTTCGGAGAAACCGGATTGCGCCCTGTCGGACTGCTGATAGGACAGGTTATTGCGCGACGCGAGGTCCATCTGATAACGTCCCGGCGTTTCCGGACGGAACGCACCAAGCGTGGCGTTGGAGACGGTGGTGGAGGCGCGATGCCCGGCCTCGGCCAGGGCATGTTTCAGCGCGGAAACGATCAGCCCGCGCGCTACGCCGGGTTCGCGAAACCGGACCTCGGCCTTGGCTGGGTGAACGTTGACATCAACGCGTTCGGGGTCGCAGGTCAGGAACAGGGCAACGGCGGGATGCCGGTCGCGGCTGAGGAAATCGGCATAGGCCCCGCGCAGCGCCCCGATCAACAGTTTGTCACGAACCGGGCGGCCATTGACGAACAGGAATTGCGCCACCGCCGCGCCTCGCGAATAGGTCGGCAGGGCCGCGAAGCCCGTCAGCGTCAAGCCTTCACGCTCCGCATCAATCGGTAGGGCGTTTTCGATGAAATCCGCGCCTATGATATTGCGCAACCGCCCCGCCAGCGCGTCGAACATGTCGCCGGTTTCAGGGTCTGCACGGAACTTCAGCTTGCCATCGCCGCCACCGGATACATCGCGCAGCGTGAAGCCCACGGACGGTTCCGCCATGGCAAGGCGCTTGATTACGTCGTTGATCGCTTGCGCTTCGGCCCGGTCGGTGCGCAGGAATTTCAGGCGGGCGGGGGTGGCATGGAACAGGTCACGCAGTTCTACGACGGTGCCACGCGACAGTGCCGCGGGTTCGACCGCGCCAATCGCGCCGCCATTGACGGCGATACGTGCTGCGTCGTCCGCCCCGAACCGCGACGTAATCATCAGCCGCCCGACAGCGCCAAGCGAGGGCAAAGCCTCTCCACGAAACCCGAACGACCGAATATTCAGCAAATCGGACCCGTCGATTTTCGATGTTGCGTGGCGGGACAGGGCAAGCGGCAGTTCGTCCGCCGGGATGCCGTGGCCGTCGTCGCTCACGCGGATCAGGGTCTTTCCCCCATCGGCATAGGCCACATCAATCCGCCCAGCCCCCGCATCCAGCGCATTTTCCACCAGCTCCTTCACAGCAGAGGCCGGACGTTCCACAACCTCGCCCGCAGCGATGCGGTTGGCGGCGGCATCGTCCAGCTGCCTTATGGGCTGGCGTTGCGATATATTGGGGTCAAAGGCGTTCATGCCACAATTTGTAGCATGAACGGAGGCGATTCTGAAATGCGTTATTCTGACGTAAGGCCGTCAGGTTGGCCAACCACAACGATTTGCAACTGATCGGGTTTCAGATGCTCGCGGGCAACGCGATTGATGTCGTCCAGCGTAACGGCATTCACCATATCATTGCGCGTGTTGATATAGTCGATCGGTAGACCGCCAAATTGCAACCCTGCCAGTCCCGAGGCAATTGCCGCATTGCTGTCAAACCGCAGCGCATATGACCCGGTAAGGTATTTCTTCGCTGCATCCAGCTCCTCTGCCGTTACGCCATCTTCTGCCAGTCGCGTCCATTCGGCCTGAATGACCTCCAGCGCTTCGGCCATTTTCGCGTTTTCACTCGCAAGTGAGGCCATGTGCAGAGAGGCATTCTGGAATGGAACAAGGAAGCTGCCGACGCCATAGGTCAGACCGCGTTTCTCGCGGACTTCCTGATTGAGACGAGACACGAACCCCGTGCCGAAAATATGGTTGAGAATATAGAGCGGGATATAATCTGGATGATCCCGCGCGATGCTTTCATGCGCCAGATAGGCGTTCGACTGCGGGGAAGGGAAGTTAATTACGGTCACACCCGGTTCTGCCTGTGTGGTGGTGTCTGCGGGCAGGTCCGGTCCGTCCATCGGCAGATCGCCCAGCAGGTTATCCAAGAGGATAACCAGCTCGTCAGCGGTGATGTCTCCAACAACGCCCACAAAGACGCGGGACTGCACAAGCGCGCGTTCGCGGGCTTCGTGCATGTCTGCAGGTGAAAGGGCGGTAATACTTTCGAGCGTGCCTTCGACCGCTCGTCCATAGGGGTGGTCGGGGAAAGCATCCGCGAACAAACGCGCAGCGGCAATTTCGCCGGGGTCCCGCTCGTTGTAGCGGAGGATGGATTCCACTTGTCCACGCACCCGGTCAAATGCAACCTGATCAAATCGGGGTTCCACAAGGGCCATGCGCAAGAGCGCCATCGAATCTCCGAGATTTTCGCGCAACACGGTCGCTTCAACGGAAACCGTGTCGCGACTGGCATCGAAACTGAAGCGGGCGGCCAAAGTTTCGACCGCTTCGGCATAGGCGGTGGCATCCATATCGCCGGTGCCCTCTTCCAACAGCCCCATCATCAGATTGGTTGCCCCTTCCTTGCCCGGCAGGTCAACACCAGCGCCGCCCCGGAACAGAATGTCGATGGATACAATCGGGATTGAATGCTCCTCCACTAGCCAGGCGGTGATACCGCTCTCGGTGGTGACCTCCTGTATCATCATGGCCCGGGCGGGCAGGGCGATCAGGCAAAGGGCAAAGATCAGACGGATCATTCTGCATCCTCCTGCATCAGATATCCGGTTACGGAATTTTCGATCACAAACACCTCGCGCGCGACGTCCATGACATCTTCGGCGGTGACGGCGGACAGGATGGTGGGCCAATCAGCGATATCTTCCACGGTTAGCCCGATGGTAAGACCAACGCCGTACCGCCGCGCAAGGCGGGCCGTTTCGTCCATGGCGTAGATTTCTGATGCATAGATTTGTGTCTTGATCCGTTCCAGTTGGTCGGGATCGGGACCGGTTTCGAGGAATTCTGCGATGATGGCGTCAACAGCAGCTTCTGCTTCTTCCAGCGAGGTTTCCGGGGTTGGCATGACGTAAAAGCCGAACGTGTCGGGGTCGAGGGAGGTGCCGGAATAGAAGGCGCTTGCGGCGACGGCGATTTGGTCCTCGATCAGCAGTTTGCGCCCCAACAATGAAGTTTGCGAACTGCCGCCAAGAAGCTCCGCCAGAACGGTCAGTGCTGCGGCTTTTTCCTGAGCGCCGGAATTGCGTTCCGGTGCACCATAGGTGCGGATGACATAGGGATTGGACACCCGCGGATCCGTGAAAGTCAACCTGCGGGGCGAAAGTTGTGGCGGTTCCTGTGGGCGGGCGCGCTCGAAAATCCCGTCGGAAGGTTCAAGTGGGCCGTAATGTTTGAGCGCCAATGCCTCGACCTCAGCCGGATCGACATCTCCGGCGACAACGAGGATGGCGTTGTTCGGGGCGTAATACTGGCGGTAGAAATTGACAGCGTCGTCAAGATCGAGCGTTTCAATTTCGTGGCGCCAGCCGATGATCGGGATACCGTAAGGGTGGTTCATGAATTGCGCGGCGTTGCGCTGCTCCGAGAAAAGTGCCCCCGGTTCACTATCTGTGCGCTGGTTCCGTTCGGCCAGCACAACCTCGCGTTCCACATCGACGGCGGCCTGATTGAGGATCAGGTCACGCATGCGATCTGCCTCCATCGTCATCATCAGTTCCAGATGTTCGACAGCGATGGTTTGGTAATAGCCGGTATAGTCGTAAGAGGTGAACGCGTTGTCATTGCCGCCCAGCCCTTCGATAATCCGGCTGAATTCGCCCTCGGCAATGTCGTCAGTGGCGGTAAACATCAGATGTTCCAGAAAATGCGCGACGCCGGATTTTCCGGGGGCTTCGTCTGCCGCACCGACCCTGTACCAGACCATATGTGTGGCGATAGGCGCGCGGTGATCTTCGATCACAACGGCGTCCATGCCATTGGGCAGGGTGAAAGTTGTCACCGGCACCTGTTGCGCGGCAAGCGGAGTCGCGAACAGGATGACGAAAAAGCGGAACAGGTTCATGAAATCCTCCGGGGTTCGCGGTTACAGTAGTCGCCCAGAGCGTGTGCGCAAGCGGAACCTACGAAACTGTGACCATCCGTCAGCCGTGCGCAGCCCGGTCGGCGAACAGGATTAACCACAGAGCGCCTGCGAATATTGCGATGTCAGCGACATTAAACGCAAAGGGATTGACGATCCCGCAGCAGGTGATGTTCAGGAAATCCGCCACCGCGCCATAGACGAACCGGTCAACGACATTTCCGAGGGCTCCGCCGGTGATCAGGCCGACACTGACAGCGATGCCCCAGCTGGGTTTGTTCCGCGCCCACCACAGCAGAACGAGCACGATGGTAACCGCGATACCGATCAGGATGTAACGCCACCAGTCTTCTTCGCCCCCAAACCAGCCAAAATTGATGCCCTCGTTCCAGGCCATGGTCAGATTGAGATAGGGATCCCAGACCTCCAGCCGGAGGCGCGCGGCGAGGTCCAGCCATTCCACCACCAGATATTTCACCAGCCGGTCGATCAGAAAGGTTATCAGCGCCACGATGGCGATACGTCTCAGCGGCATATTCCCTCCGTTTCGGCGGGACAGTAGCGGGGTGAAGCGCCGCCAACAAGAGTATTGGGTACAATATTTTTATGGCAATTTAACCGACCCGCCTATAGGGTCCGCGCGGCCCGATCCGGGAGACGGACGGGGTTCAGGAACGGATTGGGAAATCACCATGTCTGCGAAACCGCAAGACAATAGCTGGTCGTCTCATTTCCGCGCCTCGCTGGCGTTGGGACTGCCGCTGATTGGCACGCAGTTGGCACAAATGGGGATCAATTTTGTTGATCTGGTGATGCTGGGCTGGCTGGGGGTTGATGACCTTGCGGCTTCGGTTCTGGCGACGACGCTGTTCTTTATTGTTTTGGTCGCGGGATTCGGATTGGCACAGGCGGCAATGCCGCTGGTTGCACAAGCCATGGGCGAGGGTGATACGAGATCCATCCGCCGCGCAGTGCGGATGGGGTTATGGGTGTGCGGGATCTACGGCGCGCTTCTGATGCCCGTGCTATGGTTCGCGGAACCTATCCTGATCCTTCTGGGGCAGGACCCGGACCTGTCAGCCCGGGCGTCTGAATATGTACGGATCATTCAATGGTCTGTTTTCCCGATATTGCTGGTTGCCACGCTGCGATCTTACCTGTCAGCGATGGAGCTGATGCGCGTGATCCTGTTTGTCACGCTGATGTCGCTGGGGTTGAATGCGCTGTTCAACTGGATGTTCATTTTCGGTAATTTCGGCGCACCTCGGCTGGAACTGGCCGGGGCCGCCCTTGCCAGTCTGATCACCAATATCATCAGTGCGGTCGTCATCGTGATTTATGTTATACGCACTCCCCTGACCCAGCAGCATGAGATTTTTGTGCGGTTTCTTCAGCCGGACTGGGAGGCCTTCCGTCGGGTTGTCCGCTTGGGCATCCCCATTGCGCTGTCCATTCTGGCAGAGGTCTCGATGTTCTCGGTCGCTGCGGTGTTTATGGGCTGGATCGGGACGATCGAGCTGGCCGCGCACGGGATTGTGCTTCAGCTGGCGTCGATCTCTTTCATGATCCCATTGTCATTTTCGCAGGTGGCAACCATCCGGATCGGTCATGCGGTTGGTCGTAAGGATCGCGAAGGACTGTCCCGTGCAGGAATCGCAGTTTTTGTGTTGGGAGTGGGATTCGCGCTGTTTGCGGCGATGTGTTTTCTGTTGTTCCCGGCTCCATTGATTTCCATTTATCTCGATACTGAGAATGTCGATGCGAAGGAGATTATTACCTACGGAATACCTCTGCTGGCATTGGCTGCTGCTTTCCAGATTGGTGACAGTTTGCAGGTTATCGGACAGGCCGGCCTTCGCGGCTTGCAGGATACCAAGGTTCCAATGTATATAGCGGTATACAGTTACTGGTTCGTTGGGATGCCCGCCGCGTATCTGTTGGCTTTCACTGCCGGATTTGGCGGAGAGGGCATCTGGATGGGGCTGGCACTTGGCTTGACGGTAGCTGCTATTTTTATGTGTGCGCGTTACTATTTCCGGGACAAATTGGGACTTGTCCGGTTTTAGCGCATCGCGCAGAGTGACCGCTTGCGGGCGGGTATGGGGTAACGAGGGGACGGATCATTGGCGACAAATCCAAAGCGGACACGAATCCAGCGCGAGAAGCGAGAAATTATTCTGAACGCAGCACTGCAAATCTTTTCGGAGAACGGGTTCCGTGGGACCACGCTTGACCAGATTGCCGAGGTTGCCGGGCTGTCCAAGCCCAATATGCTTTACTATTTTCCCAACAAGGAAGAGATTTATACAACGCTTCTCCATGACATTCTGGAGATGTGGTTCGTTCCGTTGGAGGGGATTGTCGAGGATGGCGATCCGCTGGAGCAAATCAGCGCCTATATCCGGGCTAAAATGGACATGTCGCGAAAATATCCGATGCAAAGCCGACTTTTCGCCAATGAAATTCTGCATGGGGCTGAACGGGTTGATCAGAAAATCATAGATGAGCTGAACCAGATCGTGGATGATAAATCCCAAATTATCCGGCGCTGGATTGCCGAGGGCAAATTGGCCGATGTGGATCCGTATCACCTGTTGTTCGCCATCTGGGCGACCACGCAGCATTATGCGGATTTTTCGGCGCAAATAGATGGAGTCTTGCGCGGCGCTGACGAAGATCCGATTGCGACTGGGGAAGAGTTTCTTCAAGGAATGTTTATGCGGGCCTTGTTGCCGAGCTGAATTCCGAAAACCAGAATTATCGACATTCACCGCTGATATTCGTTTGTCGTATTGTAGCGGACGACAAATTTCGTGGGTAAAAGTGACGAACCCACCAACTGATATTGATCAGCGGTATTTCCTTGCTTGTTGCAAACAGAAGAGCCTAGGGTTCATCAGGGAGAACTACATGAACAATTTGGGCGGTGGTCTGGCTGCAATTGGGAATACGCCAATTGTTCGGCTTGGTAAGGTGGTTCCAGATGGTGCCGCTGAAGTCTGGGTAAAACTGGAAGGCGGAAATCCGACAGGATCCTACAAAGACAGAATGGCTGTTTCGGTTATCAAAGCCGCGCTTGAACGGGGTGATATCGCTGCGGGAGATACAGTCGTAGAATTCACCGGTGGCAGTACAGGTACGGCACTAGCGTTTGTCTGCGCAGTCTTTGATCTAAAATTCACGGCGGTATTTTCTGACGCATTTTCGTATAGCAAACAACAAGCGATGGAAGCCTTTGGCGCGACGGTGTTGGTCGAAAAATGCGTTGATGGCAAAATCACGCATGAACTTGCAGAAAGAATGAAACAGCGCGCGAATATGCTTTCTGAAAAGCCCGGTAATTACTACGCAGACCAGTTTGGGTCACCTGATGTTCGCGCAGGATACGCCCCTATGGGGCAGGAGATTGCGGAATCTCTTGATGGAAGGTTTGATGTTTTTTGCGCCGCCGTTGGAACGGGTGCGGCAATGATGGGGGCACGTGATGGTATGCAAGAGCGGGGTGTTACCCCCGAGATCGTCGCAATTGAACCCGAACAATCTCAGCTTTTGACGACAGGTGAATCAGGCGCACATAAAGTCGAGGGGATCGCGGTCTTTCCGGACCCTCCTTTTCTCGATAAATCGATTTTGAAAGGCGTGCGGATTGTGGACCAGGATAAAGGTTTTGAAATGTGCAGACGTCTTGCACGAGAAGAAGGAATTTTTGGGGGTGGGTCCACCGGGCTAAATGTTTGCGCGGCTATCGAGCTTGCCATCGAATTGGGCGCAGGAAAACGCGTGGTGACCTTGTGCTGTGACAGTGGCGCCAAATATCTGGGTGGCCATATTTATTCTTGAGTTATGTGCTCGTTGAAACGATTCCGCGAATGGGTGGCCGTCCCGAAATACTTAAACCAAGACTCTTCTTGCAATTCCGATCATCGAGGCCTATATCCCCCTTCAACAGCGGCAGGCTGGGGTCCAAACCCACCCTCCACCGGAAATTTCGAACGGGCCGCGCGCCCGTTTTTTTGTTTTTGAGGATACATGTCCGACCTGATCGCCAAAGCTGCCATGGATCGCCGTCTGGCCGAGATCGTTACCCCGACCATCGAAGGTCTGGGATACGAACTGGTTCGCCTGCGCCTGATGCGCGGAAATAAAAGTACAACATTGCAGATCATGGCCGATACACCAGACGGTGGGATCGAGGTGGATGATTGCGCGAAGATATCGCAGGCCGTGTCGGCTGTTCTGGATGTGGAGGACCCTTTGGAAGGCGAATATGCGCTGGAGGTGTCCAGCCCAGGCATCGACCGCCCCCTGACACGCCTGAAGGATTTCGAAAATTTCGAAGGGTATGAGGTGAAACTTCAGACCTCGGAACTGATCGACGGGCGCAAACGGTTCAGCGGAACTTTGCGGGGTGTCGAGGATGGAGAGGTTCTGATCGAGATTGCCGAGGGGATCATCGGCTTGCAATTTGACTGGCTGGCGGATGCCAAGCTGGTCCTGACTGACGAGTTGATCGCAGAAAGTCTGCGCGCCCGCAAGGATGCCGGTGTGATCAACGAAAATGACTTTGACGATATAGAAACGGACGATGAGTCCGACATGATGGAAGAGGAATAAAATCATGGCTATCACAAGTGCGAACCGCCTGGAGCTGCTGCAAATCGCAGATTCTGTGGCCCGCGAGAAACTGATCGACCCGGATCTGGTGATCGAAGCGATGGAAGAGTCGATGGCGAAAGCCGCGCGCTCCCGCTACGGCGCGGAATTTGATATCCGCGCGAAGATCGACCGCAAAACCGGCGAGCTGGAAATGACCCGCGTCCGCACTGTGGTGGAAGAGGTGGAAAACACCTTCACCGAACTGACGTTGGAAGACGCCAAGGAAATTCAACCGGACGCCGAGATTGGCACTGAACTGATCGACGAACTGCCGCCCTTGGAATTCGGCCGTATTGCTGCGCAATCCGCCAAACAGGTTATCATGCAGAAAGTCCGCGAGGCCGAGCGTGAACGCCAGTACGAAGAATTCAAAGATCGTGTTGGTGAGATCATCAACGGCACCGTGAAGCGCGTCGAATATGGCAACGTCATTGTTGACGTGGGCCGGGGCGAGGCGATCCTGCGCCGCGATCAGCTGATCAACCGCGAAGCTTTCCGCAACGGTGACCGTATCCGCGCCTATGTCCGCGATGTGCGTTCCGAAGTGCGTGGCCCGCAGATTTTCCTCAGCCGCACAGCGCCGGAATTCCTCGCAGAGCTGTTCAAGATGGAAGTGCCGGAGATCTATGACGGTATCATCGAGATCAAAGCGGTTGCCCGTGATCCGGGATCGCGCGCGAAAATCGGCGTGATTTCCTATGACAACTCCATCGACCCGGTTGGTGCTTGCGTTGGTATGCGCGGATCGCGCGTTCAGGCCGTTGTGAACGAGCTTCAGGGTGAAAAAATCGACATTATTCCGTGGAATGAAGATGCGGCGACTTTCCTCGTCAACGCGCTTCAGCCCGCCGAGGTGTCGAAGGTTGTTCTGGATGAAGAAGCCGACCGTATAGAAGTTGTTGTGCCCGAAGATCAGCTGTCGCTGGCAATTGGTCGCCGCGGTCAGAACGTGCGTCTGGCCAGCCAGATCACTGGGTTTGACATCGACATCATGACCGAAGCCGAAGAATCCGAGCGCCGTCAGGCCGAATTCGAAGAGCGCACCAAGCTGTTCATGGACACAATGAATGTCGATGAAATGGTTGCGCAGCTTCTGGTGTCCGAAGGGTTCGCGACGCTGGAAGAGGTCGCCTACGTGGAACTGGACGAAATTCTGTCCATCGACGGGTTCGACGAAGAAACCGCCGAAGAACTGCAGGCCCGCGCCCGCGAGTGCCTCGACGAGATCAACGCCAAGGCGCTGGAGAAGGCCAAGGAACTGGGCGTCGAAGATAGTCTGGTTGACTATGAAGGCCTGACACCCCAGATGCTGGAAGTCCTCGCCGAAGATGGTGTCAAGACGCTGGAAGATTTTGCGACCTGTGCGGATTGGGAACTCGCCGGTGGCTACACGACCGTTGACGGCAAGCGCGTAAAAGATGACGGCTTGCTGGAAAAATTTGACGTGTCACTGGCCGAAGCACAGGCGCTGATCATGAATGCCCGTCTGGCGCTTGGCTGGGTGACCGAAGAACAGCTCGCCGAAGATGCGGCGGCTGCCGAAGCCGAAGAAGCTGGCGAAGGCGCAGAAGAAGCGGAGGCAGATGCCTAAGTGAAAGCCGCGCCCGAAATACACCGCAAGAAACCGGATCCGGAGGAAGCCGCACGTCGCTGCATTGTGACGCGCGAGAGTGAGCCGAAATCGGGTCTGGTGCGGTTCGTTGTCGGGCCGGATGCGCAGATCGTGCCGGATGTGTTGGAAAAGCTGCCCGGTCGCGGGATCTGGGTCACGGCGGATCGGAAACTGATCGCCGACGCAGTGAAGAAAAAAGCGTTTTCCCGGGCAGCGAAGGTGCAGGTTTCCGCCTCGCCCGAGCTGCCGGATCAGGTTGAAAGCCTGTTGGCGCGTCGGGTTGTTGACCTGATTTCGATGGGCCGGAAAGCCGGCCTTGCGGTGGCGGGGCTGGAGAAGGTGAAAACCCTTCTGGTCGATGAGCGGGCAAAACTACTGATTCAGGCCTCCGACGGGTCGGAACGCGGAAAAACCGCTTTGCGCCCGCCGAAAGGCGAAAAAAGCCATATACAGTGCCTTACAAGTGCTGAATTGGGCATGGCCTTTGGCCGCGATAGTGTGATACATGCCGCCATGACGGCGGGTGGCATCACGGACAAGGTCATGTATGATGCGGCCCGGTTGGCGGGATTACGCATCTTGACGGGTCGAAAAGACCAAAGAAATAAGCGGGGGAAGGCCTCCGCACTGAAAGGTTAGAATACGAATGAGTGATTCAAAAGATAACGACGGCAAAGGCAAAACGCTTGGTCTTCGCTCTGGTCCGGGAACGGTTCGCCAGAGCTTCAGCCATGGGCGCTCGAAATCCGTAGTTGTCGAAACCAAGCGCAAGCGTGTTGTGGTGCCCAAGCCGGGATCAACCGGATCAGGTGGTGCGGGGTCCAAGCGGACACCAGGTGGCGGGAATGTGCCCGACGCCGAAATGGAACGCCGCCTGAAAGCCCTGGAAGCTGCCAAAGCGGACGAAGCGGAGCGCAAAGCGCAGGCCGAAGCGGAATCAAAAGCCCGGGCCGAAGAACGTGAACGCCGCCGTGCTGAAATCGAAGAAAAGGAACGCGAAGAAGCTGAACGCGCAGAACGCCAACAGCGTGAAGCGGAAGAAGCCAAAGCGAAAACCGAGAAGCCCAAAGCCGAAAAGCCGAAGAAAACCGAAGAGGTTGACCCGGCTGCGGCTCAGGCTGCTGCTGCTCGTGTCGAAGCTGGCCGCACCTTACATACAAAAACCAAACCCAAAGAACGCCCTGAAGAGCGTAAGCAAACTCGTGGCCGTGAAGGCGATGACCGCCGCCGCTCGGGCAAGCTGACGATCAATCAGGCGCTGGGTGATGGCGGTGGGCGCCAACGCTCTATGGCGGCGATGAAACGTCGTCAGGAACGTGAAAAACGCAAAATGCAGGGCGGCCAGGTCGAGCGCGAAAAGGTTATTCGTGACGTTCAGGTGCCCGAAGCGATCACCGTACAGGAACTGGCCAACCGCATGACCGAAAAGGTTGCAGCGGTGGTGAAGGCCCTGATGAACAACGGGATCATGGCGACGCAGAACCAGACGATTGACGCCGACACGGCGGAACTGATTGTTGAGGAATTCGGTCACAAGGTTGTCCGTGTCTCCGACGCAGACGTTGAAGATGTGATCAAGGTTGCCGAGGATGATCCGAAAGATCTGAAACCCCGTGCGCCGGTGATCACCATTATGGGTCACGTTGACCACGGGAAAACCTCTTTGTTGGATGCGATCCGGAACACGTCTGTGACAACGGGCGAAGCGGGCGGTATTACCCAGCATATCGGTGCTTATCAGGTAAAAACGGACAGCGGTGCGCTGCTGAGTTTCCTTGATACACCGGGTCACGCGGCATTTACGTCAATGCGTGCGCGTGGGGCGCAGGTCACAGATATCGTCGTGCTGGTTGTCGCTGCGGATGACAGCGTCATGCCGCAGACCATCGAAGCCATTGCACATGCCAAAGCGGCCAAAGTGCCGATGATTGTTGCGATCAACAAATGCGACAAGCCGGATGCAGATCCGAACAAGGTACGCACCGAACTGTTGCAGCATGAAGTCATTGTCGAGAAAATGTCGGGTGAAGTGCAGGATGTCGAAGTCTCTGCCATCACTGGTAAAGGTCTGGACGAGCTGCTGGAAGCCATCGCGCTTCAGGCAGAGCTGTTGGAACTGAAAGCCAATCCGAACCGCTCTGCCGAAGGTGCCGTGATCGAAGCGCAGCTTGATGTGGGTCGTGGTCCAGTGGCGACGGTTCTGGTACAGAACGGCACACTGAAACGCGGCGACATCTTCGTGGTCGGCGAACAGTGGGGTAAAGTCCGCGCCCTTATCAACGACAAGGGCGATCGTGTTAACGAGGCTGGACCATCTGTTCCGGTTGAAGTTCTGGGCCTGAATGGCACACCCGAAGCGGGTGACGTTCTAAACGTGGTGCCCGACGAAGCCCGCGCCCGCGAGATTTCTGAATATCGCGAACAGGCAAGCAAAGACAAACGTGCCGCAGCCGGCGCCGCGACAACGCTTGATCAGCTTCTGGCGCAGGCCAAGGAAAACGAAAATGTCAGCGAACTGCCGATTGTGGTGAAAGCCGACGTGCAGGGTTCTGCCGAGGCGATCGTTCAGGCGATGGAAAAAGTCGGCAACGAAGAGGTCCGTGTTCGCGTCTTGCATTACGGCGTTGGTGCCATCACCGAAAGTGACGTGCAGCTGGCCGAAGCCTCTGGCGCGCCGATCATCGGGTTTAACGTGCGTGCGAACGCTCCGGCCCGCGAAGCTGCGAACCAGAAGGGTGTCGAAATCCGCTATTATTCGATCATCTACGATCTTGTGGATGACGTGAAAGCGGCAGCGTCTGGCCTGTTGTCTGCCGAGATCAAGGAAACCTTTATCGGCTATGCCGAGATCAAAGAGGTCTTCAAGATTACCGGCATTGGCAAAATCGCCGGTTGTCTGGTCACCGAGGGTGTCGCCCGCCGCGAGGCCGGTGTGCGTCTGCTGCGTGACAACGTGGTGATCCACGAAGGCAAGCTGAAAACGCTGAAGCGCTTCAAGGATGAGGTTAAGGAAGTCCAGTCCGGTCAGGAATGCGGTATGGCCTTCGAAAACTACGAAGACATCCGCGAAGGCGACGTGATCGAGATTTTCGAAACCGAAGAAATCGAACGGAACCTGTAACTGGTCCCGGCATTTGCGCCGGGACTTAAGCGTTCTCCATGACAATCAGCGGGAACAGTTCTGACGTCACATAGTTACCGCTGCTGTGAGCGCTAGCAGTCGGAAAATACCGCTGCGCAATTTCTATAGCTTCACTGCATGTGGGAATATGGAACTTTTGCGTTCCGTCTTTATAGACGCGAACCCGCGCAACGGTCTCGGCATCCCAGTCGTTGGCTAAACACAACTGTTCGGTATCTGGAAACAAACGCTCAAACATTTCATAAGCTTCCGCCACTTCGATGTATGGGGCATCACTGCATTGCGCGGTGTGAACAACAATGCGCCAGCGCATGGCATCTATCGAGCCCTGGCAATGATTCATCGCGAAATCGAAAATTTCGGCATCTTCGGGTTGGATTTCGGGCGCTACGAACCACCGCATAATTGCGCGACCACCCGGTCGCAACACCCTTCGCACTTCACGTAGCATCAGATCCAGCGAATCCGGTTGGGAAACGATGTTCATTACACCGTCCGAAAGCACGATATCAAAACTATCGTCCGCAAACGGCATATCTAGCCAGGAACCCTGAACAGCCTGTTTTCCAGGTCCATCCCCGGGCCAGATTGCACCGATCATCGCAGGGCTGATATCCAGCGCCGTCACCCTGTCAGCCATCGCATAAAATTCTGGCGTTACACCCATGACCAGCAGGTCCGAATCCGGCGACGGGATCAGTGCCTTTATTTTTTCTTTGACTGGGCTTTTTGGTCTCAGCGGTAGACCTATCGCCTCCCAAATGGCGATCATGTTTTCGTAGTGGCTCACTCTTTAATCCCCTCGGGCAAACTGCTACAATTTTAGTACAATTTCTGCAAGCGTTTGCGGGGTGGTAAATGTCACATATAGTCGTGCTGGTGCACGAGTTTGATCTGGTTCCGCGAAAGAAACTTTTCCGCAAACCACAAACCACATACATGATCTTCCAGTTGGCGGAAATTTTGCGCAAGCGCGGCCATGTCGTCACCTTTCATCAGGGTCCGGAGAATGTCCCAGAAGGCGACGTACTTTTCTATCATCTTGATTGTTCGGTGGTGCCCGCCGCGTATCTTGAGATCGCCAAAGATTTCCCGGTCACGATCAATGCTGATGCTGTCAGTATCCGGCGAGATAACTACAGCCAACTGGTGCTGTCACGCTCCGACGACTGGCAAGGACAAGTGATTGTTAAAACGATCCTGAACAACCTCGGAAAACCCGAATTTCGCCACAACCTGCAAGCAGAGGCAGCGGGCAAACCAAAGCCACATCCGGATATCGTGACAATCGACGAGTACCAAATCTACGACCATATGAATGACGTGCCGTCTTTCCTGTGGAGTGATCCGGATTTCATTGTCGAACGGTTTGTACCGGAACAGGTGGAGGGCGGTTATGCTATTCGCAGCTACGTTTTTTGTGGGGACTACGGACGGTGCGCGCAATTTGTGTCGTCAACCAGTTCCATCAAGGGAGCCCGCATTACGGATGTGCGCCCCTCAGAAATTCCCCAGGAATTTTTTGCCATACGCGAGGCGCTGGGCATTCAATATGGTAAATTCGACTACGTTATATACGACGGTAAACCCCACCTGTTTGACGCCAACAAATCGCTGGGCAGCGCCAATGGTAACCGGGCTTTGCAGCGCAGGATCACGGCGGAAAATGAAAAGTTGGTCGACGCGCTGGAAGCAATGTTTTCCGAGCGTTCTATAAATCCAGCACCACCCACGCCGGATCGTGGTCGGACCCGTCCCCGCCATGCTTAGTGCGGCGGTCGATGTGGGCGGATTGCAGTTTCGGGGCCAGCCCCGGGCTGAGCCAGATATGATCAAACAACTCGTAGCGCGGCGTTTCTGGTCCTGACGGGTTAAAGCGGTGTGTCCATTGCGGCGTGGCCGGACCATTGCCCTGACCCGGCGTTTCCGGTTTCGGCGGACGTGTCTCCACAGCATTCGCCAGCCCGTTGACCAGCGCCGCGCCGTCTACCGTCAGCATCGGGGCGACATCGGCGGAATCTTCCGGGTCGTTCATGTCACCCACCAGCGCAAACTTCGCCCCGGCGCGTTCCTGTTTGGAGATGATCTTTGCGACAATCTCCGCCTGCCGCCGCCGCCGGGCATTCGCCGCTGCGGCGCCAGTGACCGGATCCTGATCATGGGGCACAAAATGGGATTTCAGATGCGTGTTATAAACGGTCAACAGCTTGTCACCATTGTCCTTCAACACTTCGACTTGCAACAGATCACGCCCAAATACCCGACGCCCCGGATCATCCGGATGCACTGCCGTCTGATGCGAGGTGATCGCCCCCAGCGGCAGTTTTGACAGCAGTCCGACATCAATCATGCGCGGGTCGTTTCCTTCGACCAGCGCCACATGCGGATACATATTGTTCAGATTGTCCCGGTTGAATTTTTTCAGGATTTCGATGTGCTCGACCTCCTGCACCGCCAGAATATCGCAATTCATCACGTCACGGATACGATTGGCGATGGTCGCGGTGTCGTCAGGGTCCTTCGCCTTGACCAACCGCCCCATGAAGGTGCGGACTTCAACATCATCGGAGGTAAAGGTCAGGGCAATACCGCCTGCCGCCTGTGGGGGAATGCCGTCGACTTCCGCCTGAAAGTTGTAACGGGAAAACAGGTTATTCAGGTTAAAGGTGCCGAGTGATACAGCCATCGAGACATTCCCCCTGAGCAATTGACTATGCGTTACCCTAGCGATTCTCTGTGACAATTCACACAATGGATGGTGAAACGCTGGCAAAGCACGGATTGAACGCATATATCTCCCCGAAACCAAGGAGGGTCCGATGAGCGAGCAGAAATTCCCCGGTTGGCACGGCACGACAATTGTCGGAGTGCGTAAAGGTGGCAAAGTTGTCGTAGCTGGTGACGGGCAGGTGAGTCTGGGTCAGACGGTCATCAAAGGCTCTGCCCGCAAGGTTCGGCGCCTGTCCCCCGGTGGACACGAGGTTGTCTGCGGGTTCGCCGGGTCCACGGCAGATGCGTTCACGCTGCTGGAACGGCTGGAGGCCAAGTTGGAGGCCACGCCGGGACAGTTGCAACGTGCCTGTGTGGAACTGGCCAAAGACTGGCGCACCGACAAGTATCTGCAAAAGCTGGAGGCTATGCTGATCGTCACCGACGGGGCGGAGCTGTATGTCATCACTGGCGCGGGTGACGTGCTGGAACCGGAAAATGATATTGCGGCAATTGGGTCGGGCGGCAATTTCGCGCTGGCCGCCGCGCGGGGCATGTATGATTTCGAAGATGATGCCGAGGTGATCGCCCGCCGTGCCCTGACCATCGCGTCCGAAATCTGTGTTTATACCAACGGTAATATGGTGGTGGAGGTGATCAATGGCTGATTTCTCCCTCGATGACATCCGCGCTGGCGTGGCTGCCGGGGCCATCAACGAAGCCCAAGCCGCCAAGCTGATCGCCATCGCCAACGGCCGCAAAGGCTATCGCGCCAACATGCGCACCGAAGACGAACCGTTCGAACTGTTCAAAGGCTTTTCGGAGATTTTTGTGACCGTCGGTCTTGGTATCTTGTTCGGCGGCATCCTCGCCTTCACCATGGTATTCCAAAGCGTGATCGCGGTGGCTATCGCCACGATCCTGCTGACGGTCGCCTTCGCATCCTACTTCACGCTACGCCGCCGTATGACGCTGCCCAGCATCGCGCTGGCGAGCGTCTATGCGTCTGCCGTTTTCGGCCTGATCAGCTATCTGATGTTCGAACGTGTCTTGGGCATTTCCCAAAATGGCGAGGACATTAATGCTGTGAGTAACGCGGTCGGCGATGGCTGGCCGTTCCTGATCACCTTTACTCTCTCGGCTGCCGCTATGTTCGCCTATTTCTGGCGTTTTCGCGTGCCTTTCGCGATGTTCCTGTTCGGACTGTTTTGCGGCGGTATCGCCTTTTCGATCAGCTGGATCGTCGCGCCCGAAGGTGTCTTCGCCGCTGGCTTCATGCGCTCGGCCGAGGGGTTCTTTGACCTCAACCGCAACCCGACACTGGCCTGGACACTGCTGCTGTTCGGGATCGGCGCATTCCTTGGCGGTATGTTCTTTGACCTCAAAGACCCCTACCGGATCAGCCGCTATTCCGCCTGTGGTTTCTGGCTGCACATCATCGCTGCCCCCGCCATCGTCAACGTCGTTGCGCTGTCCCTGCTGGGGATCGAGGGCGGGGCAGGGTATCTGTTCGCCGCCCTTGCGCTAACCGCCATCGCCATCGCCTCGCTCATCATCGACCGCCGGTCCTTCCTGACCGCTGGCATCGTCTATATCGGTGCGATCCTTCTGTGGGCGCTGAACGCTGGCGAGAACGCTGGAGATGACGGCTCCATAGTCTGGGCAATGCTGATCATGGGTGCGTTTATCACCGCCCTTGGCACATGGTGGGTGCAAATCCGCGCCTGGTTGATGAAAATCCTGCCGAACTTCCCGCTGAAATCTAAACTTCCGCCATATCAGGAGGCTTTATGACCGACCTAACCCCACGCGAAATCGTCTCCGAACTGGACCGTTATATTATCGGGCAAAAGGATGCCAAACGCTCGGTCGCTGTGGCGCTTCGTAACCGTTGGCGGCGTAAGCAGTTGGGCGATGATCTGCGCGACGAGGTGTATCCCAAAAACATCCTGATGATCGGGCCAACAGGGGTCGGGAAAACCGAAATTTCGCGCCGGTTGGCGAAGCTGGCGAAAGCGCCGTTCCTGAAAGTTGAGGCCACGAAATTTACCGAGGTAGGATATGTAGGCCGCGACGTCGAACAGATCGTCCGCGATCTGGTTGACAGCGCCATCCTGATGGTGCGCGAACAGATGCGTGAGGATGTCAAAGCCAAGGCGCATGACGCCGCCGAAGACCGTGTGATCGAGGCGCTGGCAGGGACTGATGCCCGAGAGCAGACCCGCGACATGTTCCGCAAGAAACTGCGCGACGGGTTGTTGGATGATAAGGAGATCGAAATTGATCTGGCCGACACTTCCAACCCGCTCCAGATGATGGAAATCCCAGGGCAGCCGGGGTCGGGCATGGGGATGCTGAACCTTGGCGATATCTTCGGCAAGGCAATGGGCGGGCGCACGACGCGGCGCAAGGTCAAGGTCGCCGACAGCTATGCATTGCTGATCGCCGACGAGGCGGACAAGCTGCTGGACGAGGAAACCATCACCAAAGAGGCGTTGAAAGCCGTCGAAGAAAACGGGATCGTCTTTCTGGACGAGATCGACAAGGTCTGTGCGCGCTCCGACGCGCGTGGGGCTGATGTCAGCCGCGAAGGCGTGCAGCGCGACCTGCTGCCATTGATCGAAGGGACCGCCGTGTCGACCAAATATGGTGCGGTGAAAACCGATCATATCCTGTTCATTGCATCCGGTGCCTTCCACATCGCGAAACCGTCGGACCTGCTACCGGAATTGCAGGGTCGCCTGCCGATCCGCGTGGAATTGCGGGCGCTGACCGAAGAAGATTTTGTGAGGATTTTGACCGAGACCGACAATGCCCTGACCCGCCAATACACCGCCCTGATGGCGACGGAGGAGGTGACGGTCACCTTCACCGACGACGGCATCGCGGCGCTGGCGAAGATTGCGGCAGAGGTGAACACCACGGTCGAAAATATCGGCGCCCGGCGGCTTTACACGGTGCTGGAACGCGTGTTCGAGGAGCTGAGTTTTACCGCCCCGGATCGGGCAGGGGAGACGGTAGAGGTCAACGCGGCATTTGTGGACGAGCATCTGGGAGAGCTGATGAAGTCAGCCGACCTCAGCCGTTATGTGCTTTAGACACGTTTCATAAATTCCGTTTTAAGTATAATTGTAGATTTCCCGATCCGGCATTCGATCTGCTCCGGATTACCGGTCAGGCGCACGCCTTTGATCGTGGACCCGCGTTTCAGCACCTTTGACATGCCTTTCACTTTCAGGTCTTTAATCACCTGAACCGTGTCGCCGTCATTGATAACGGCGCCGTTGCTGTCTTTGGTTTCCATCGGAGTTCCTTAGTCTGGCGTCAGCATATAGCCCGCACCGCGGACGGTTTGCAGGTATCTCGGTTGTTTCGGGTCGGCCTCCAGCTTGCGCCGAAGCCGCGTGATCTGCACATCAATTGCCCGTTCCTGCGCGGCGCCATCGCCACGGCCCAGATCCTCGACCAGTTGCGAGCGGCTGACGGCCGTGTGAGGCTGCGCAGCAAATATCCGCATCAGGGCGCTTTCGGTGGCTGTCAGGCGGATACGCTCGTCGCCCTGCCACAGTTCGGACCGGGTGACGTCGTAGCGGATGTCGGCCATCTGCAAAGTTTTTGGCGGCTCCAGTGCAACCTCGGCCTTGGGTACCCGGCGCAGGATCGCGTTCACACGTAGCAGTAACTCTTTGGGTTCAAACGGTTTGGGCAAATAATCGTCGGCCCCGGCCTCCAGCCCCCGTATCCTGTCATCTGAATCCCCCCGCGCCGTCAGCAACAGGATCGGAGTCGTACGGTTCTGACGAAGGTCGCGGGTCAGGGAAAAGCCATCCTCCCCGGGCATCATCACGTCCAGCACGATCAGGTCAAAATCGAGTCCCCCGAGGATCCGTCGCGCATGCGCCGCATCCCGCGCCGCCGTCACCAGATATCCGTTCCGGGCGAGGAATTTCTGTAATAGTCCCCTGATTTTTTCGTCATCATCGACAATCAGGAGGTGCGCTTCTTGCTGCTCTTCGGTCATTTCATTTCACCCGTCAGCTGCAATATTTTGTCGCGCTGTGCCGGGTCCAGCATCTGCTCCAACACTCGGCGGAACCCTTGTACCGCCTCCGGTCCTGCGACGGCGAAAGCCTGCCGCATCCTCTTTCGCTGAGCTTCGGACAGCTCTTTCTCCAGCGCTTGTCCCTTTTCAGTCAGATAGAGGTTTCGTTGCCGACGGTCCGTCGTGCCGATCCGGCTCTCAACCATCCCGTCATCAACCAGCTGACGCAGCACGCGGTTTAGCGATTGTTTCGTGACTCCAAGAATATCCAGAAGGTCATTGACCGTCAGTCCCTGCTGCCGATTGATGAAATGGATCGCCCGGTGATGCGCGCGTCCATACCCGATATCCTCCAGAATAAAATCAGGGTCCGCCGTAAACCCGCGATAGGCAAAAAACATCAGCTCTATCGACTGGCGAAGCTGGTCGTCAGTCAGGAACAGTAATTGCTCTGACCCGCCGACAGGGCGCGGGGGGCGCGGACGCTGCATGGAATCTCCCTTTTATCGTTCATCACAATATATGTCAGTCTTGTTGACTTTCCAAGAATCAAATGATAGCTGATTCCGACGATTTGTGTAATAAACTGTCGCAATCAGTGCCGATTGCGCAATAAATGAAAATCTGGGCAAAGCGCAGATGGGAGAAAGGGTTAACGATGGCTGGTGCATATGATGACCGCGACGGCTGGATATGGATGGACGGCAAACTGGTGGAGTGGCGTGATGCCAATGTCCACATTCTGACGCATGCGCTGCATTATGCTTCGTCCGTATTCGAGGGTGAGCGCTGCTATAACGGGACAATATTCAAAGGCCGCGAACATTCCGAGCGTCTGCGGAAGTCTGCTGAGCTGATCGATTTCGAAATCCCTTACACGGTGGACGAAATCGAAGCGGCGAAATACGAAGTCCTGAAAGCCAACGGTTTCACAGACGCCTATGTCCGTGCTGTTGCCTGGCGTGGCGCTGGTGAGGATATGGGTGTCGCCTCCGCCCGCAACCCGGTCCGCATGGCTGTGGCCGCGTGGGAGTGGGGAAATTACTATGGCGATGCGAAGATGAAAGGCGCGAAGCTGGATATCTCCAAATGGAAACGCCCGTCGCCTGAGACCATCCCTTCCAAAGCCAAGGCTGCGGGTCTTTACATGATCTGCACCATGTCCAAGCACGCCGCCGAAGCGAAAGGCTGTTCCGATGCCATGATGTTTGATTATCGCGGTTATGTTGCCGAGGCGACTGGGGCCAACATTTTCTTCGTCAAGGATGGTGAGGTTCACACGCCGACACCGGATTGTTTCCTGAACGGGATCACTCGCCAGACTGTTATCGGTATGCTGCGAGATCGCCAGATCAAGGTAAACGAACGACACATTATGCCGGAGGAACTGGAAAGTTTCGAACAATGCTGGCTGACTGGCACGGCGGCCGAGGTCACGCCTGTTGGCAAGATCGGTGATTATAACTTCGAGGTTGGTGCGCTAACCCGCGATGTGTCTGAAAGCTACGAGAAGCTGGTGCGTGAGTAATTCACGCGCACAGCGCATCCTCTGTGTTCAGACGGGCTGGGAAGTCATTCGGTGATAAGCATCACCCGTCAGGACGCCAGTGCGACGTCTTCCACGTGATGCGGGTGGATCGTATTCATTGTCATTTCAACGGCTTGATCCCAACTGATCCCATCGCGCTGATCGCGGGCAAGGGGATGGGTTTCGCTGTCGAATATGAAAATCTCTGGCTGCTGTCCGACACCGCCCCAGTGGACGTCAGTTTTTAGCATCTTGTCCGTGTGGCGTGCCCGCCATTGTTTGTCGAGATAAAAATCCGCCGCCAGCCAGCCATAACTGTGATCACCGGTTTGATCGTGTCCGTAGCTTTCCAGATATCTGTGAAAGCTCTCTCGCGTTTGTTTGACCCAAACGCCCCAATGAAAAAATTCGTCACTGTCCAGAATAGGGATATTCAGATGGCCGCGAATATAGAAACTGGAATCGTCGATCGAACATAAATCTTTGGTCAGATAGACTCGTCGGTCATATTCGGCTTTCGGAATCGTGCAGGTTTCAGCCGGGCGCGAGAAAGAAAATGAAGGCGCTCCACGATGCGTTCTACCGCAGCCTGAACATTTGAAAGAGAATTCTCTGGTCTTGTTGTCAGAAATCAACCAATTCAACATAATGACATACCTGAAATTTCGCCCTCGGCGAGAATCGAAGTGATTACAAGTTCAGGTTGCAAATCAATGGTTAAGGAATCGTTAATGTCACCACGCAAGATCATCATTGACACAGACCCCGGGCAGGACGATGCAGTCGCAATTCTGTTGGCGCTCGCCTCCCCTGAGCTTGAGGTTGTGGGAATTACAGCTGTTGCGGGCAATGTCCCGCTGTCGCTGACAGAAGTGAATGCGCGCAAAGTCTGTGAACTGGCGGGACGTCCTGACGTAGAGGTTTTCGCAGGCGCAAGCCGCCCGATGGTGCGCCCGCTGGTGACGGCGGAATATGTGCATGGCTCGACCGGGCTAAACGGGCCGGAGCTGCCTGACCCGACCATGCCGCTACAGGACCAGCACGCGGTCGATTTCATCATCGACACGGTCCGGGCGGGAGAGGAGGACGAGATCACGCTCTGTCCCCTTGGTCCGCTGACCAACATAGCGCTGGCAATGCAGAAAGCCCCCGACATCATCCCGAAATTGCGGCAGGTGGTGCTGATGGGAGGCGGCTGTTTCGAAGGGGGCAACGTGACGCCAACGGCGGAGTTCAACATCTATGTTGACCCGCATGCGGCTGACGTCGTCTTCCGATCGGGCTCGCCGCTGGTAGTGATCCCGCTGGATGTGACGCACCAATGCCTGACCACAGCCAAACGCACCGCGGCCTTTCGGTCGTTGGGCACCCGCTGCGGCATCGCCACCGCCGAAATGATGGAGTTCTTCGAACGTTTTGATGAAAGCAAATACGGCACCGACGGCGGGCCGCTGCATGACCCGAACGTCATTGCCTACCTGCTGAAGCCGGATTTATACGAAAGCCGCGAGGTGAATATTGAGATAGAAACCATGTCCGACCTGACGCTGGGCATGACCGTGGTCGACTGGTGGGGTGTCACAGATCGACAGAAGAACGCCACCTATTGCCGGAACGTGGATGACGAGGGGTTCTTTGATTTGTTGTTGGAACGGTATGGGGCTTTGCCGTAATCGTTATGTGCTTGAAATTCGAAGGCTAACCCTTACCTACGGAACATGGACTTTGTTCTTCCCGGCGTCTCGCTATATCTCGTCATTCGTTACGGCTTGCCGGCATTGATGATCTGGTTTTTCGAAACATACGTCGTTTCTGATGAGATTGAAGAACCGAACATTATTGAGCCAAAATCCGAAAGCCTCGACACAAAGAAGCAGCGTATTGCCCGGGAATTGGCGGATTTGCGCGGTCGGCTCTACAGCTAGGCGACTACTGCCCTTCTTCAGGCGTCCCCCTTACCAATGTGTCCACCAGAGCGCTGATTTCCGATTTCAACATATCTGCCGGGTGGCCTATATGACCGCCGTGAAACGAAAGCTGTACAACGCCGTGCACCGCCGCGAATAATGTGAAGGCGCGATGGATTAGCATCGTCTCGTCCATATCGGGGCGTAACTGGGACAAGGGTCGAATGATCTGTTCGACCAGCACCGCATGTTCCTTCTTGTGCCAATCCGGGATTTCCTTGCCCTCCGGCAGATGGTGGGAAAACACCGCGGACCAGAGGTTGGGGTTTCGTTGGGCGAAATCCGTGTAGGTCAGCGCCAGCGTTTCCATTGTTTCTGCCGCTGAGGCTTCGGGGCGCACTGATGCCCGTACCGCATCGCCCAGCCGGTTCAGCGTGCGGGAGTTCACCAGAATCACCAGATGGTCCAGATCCTCCACGACATTATATAATGCCCCCAACGAACACCCCGCGGCCGCCGTCACATCGCGCGCCTTCAAGCCGGTTAACCCAACGTCAGCTATTTGTGCCTCCGCCGCATCGATAAGCTTTTCGCGCAATTTTCCCCTTTTTTCTTGGCTTTTCGTCGCCATAAGGCCTCCGACAACTTTACTATGAACATTGTTCAGAAAACTCTTGAACAATGTTCAAATGATGTTACGTTCTAATCATGAACACTGTTCATAAAGGAGGAAACAGAAATGTTCAAACAGTTCGTAACCCTGGTGCGCGGAAAAACCGCTGACCAAACGCAGGTGTTTCTGGACGCGAATGCGCTCCCGCTTCTGCGTCAGCAAATGCGTGATGCGGCGCACGGCGTGGAGAAATCCCGCAAAGCCGTTGCGCTGGTCATGGCGTATGCCGATCGCGAACGCCACGCGCTGACCACCGTCGAAGGGCAGCTCAAAGACCTCGAAACCCGCGCACTTGCGGCGCTGGACAACGGGGACGAGGCACTGGCCAAAGAAGCCGCCGGCACAATCGCCCAGTTGGAAGCCGAGCGGGAAACAACGCGAAAGGCGATCAGCGTCTATGACACGCAGATCGCGCGGCTGAAATCCTGTCTGGTCGAAAACCAGACCTGCCTGCGCGATCTGAAACGCGGCCAACATCTGGCGGAAGCGAATGACAAGGTTCTGCGGATCAGCAATGTGCAGCCCTCGGGCCTGATGAACGATCTGACGGACGCCGCTGATACGTTGATGCGCCTGCAGGAAAAGCAGGCGGTGGCCGAAGCAACCGCCACCGCGATGGTAGAACTGTCCGTCGGCGCAAAAGCCGAAGACATGAGCGAGCGCCTAGCCGAAGCCGGCCACGGCAAACCCCTGAAAACCAGCGCCGACATGGTTCTGGAGCGGCTGAAGAAAAAAGCCGGAAAATAATCACCGAATTTGAAATCCAATCCAAAGACAAAGGAACAAAACCATGAACGCATATATCAACAAACCGACCCAGTCCTGGACCTATTTTACCTATATTCAGTTCGCGATCGCTGCAGCCATGATGGCAGGGGGTATCTACTTCCTAGAGGCCAGCTTCTCCGCCAAAGGGTTCTACTCCATGGCCGCGATCATGCTGGTCAGCGCCACGGTCTCGATCACCAAGTCGGTCCGTGACAACGAAGAAAGCGACCGCATCCACAACAAGATCGAGGATGCCCAGACCGAACGCTTGCTGTCCGAGATCGGGAAGGGCGACGCGGCCTGATACCTGCAAAGCGAAATCAGAACCCGGGGTGAGAGCCCCGGGTTTATCCTTGCTTGAGCGACAGCAATACCTATGTTACCGTCTATCCACTACCAGCCGGAGATCCCGGTATTTAGTAAAGGAGGATTCCGTTCTGTCGGAACGTACAGCCGCAGCAAATGATGCTGCAATGCCCGCCGCAGCCGCGCTCGGCAAAGGTGGGGATAAGGATGCCAGCAATAGGATGTTAGATCTCATCCTCAGCTCGCTTGACGATGACAAGGCAGAAGAAGTCATCACCATCCCGTTGACCGGGAAATCAGAAATTGCGGACAATATGATCGTCGCCTCGGGCCGTTCCGCCCGTCAGGTGCAATCCATTGCCGAACATCTGATGGAACGCATCAAGCAGGAGATGGGTGTGATCTGCCGGGTTGAGGGCAAGCAGTCCGGTGACTGGGTCCTGATTGATTGCGGAGATGCCATTGTGCATCTGTTCCGCCCTGAAGTGCGCGAGTTTTATCAGATCGAAAAAATGTGGATGGCCGCAGGGCCGGAAACCGCCAAACAGATCTGATGCGCGTCACGATATGTGCCGTTGGCCGCCTCCGGCCCTCGCCGGAGCTGGACTTGGTTGATGATTATCTAAAACGGTTCGAACGGATCGGCCGCCCGCTTGGGCTTGGCCCGACAGATGTGCGCGAGGTGGAGGATAAAAAGGGTGGCGGCATGGCGGCAGAGGTTGACCTGCTGACACGCGCGATCCCGGACGGAGCCTTTACGGTCGTGCTCAGCGAACGCGGTAAGACCCTGACCTCGGAAAAATTTGCCGATACGCTGTCACGGACCGCGATGGACGGTATCCGCGACATGGCGTTTGTTATCGGCGGCGCGGACGGATTGCCGCGAGACTTTGAGGCGCAGGCGAATCTGACCCTATCTTTTGGCAAAATGGTCTGGCCCCACATGCTTGTCCGCGTGATGCTGGCAGAACAGCTCTACCGGGCTGCGAATATTCTCGCCGGAACCCCCTATCACCGGGCCTGAACCATTGCAGTCCCTCGTCCCGATGGTTACGTTTGGGACAGATTGGGGGCCAATATGACCACACCGAAACCTGTTGTTCTGTGCATCCTAGACGGTTGGGGCTTGCGCCCGGAACGTGAGGCAAACGCCGTCGCGCTGGCCGACACCCCGAACTTTGATCGGGTGATGGCGGAATGTCCGCATTCGACTCTGACGACTTTTGGTCCCGCCGTGGGCCTGCCCGAGGGGCAGATGGGTAATTCCGAGGTCGGCCATATGAATATCGGCGCGGGCCGCGTCGTCTGGATGGACTTGCCAAAGATAAACAAGGCGATCGAAGAAGGCTCGTTCGCGAAAAACGCAGCCCTGAAGAAATTCATCAAATCCATACAGAATTCCGGCGGGGTGGCGCATGTCGCGGGTCTTGCCTCGCCCGGCGGTGTTCACGCTCATCAGGATCACATCGTCGCTGTAGCCGAAGCCCTGTGCGCGGCCGACGTGCCTGTGGCGATCCACGCATATCTCGATGGTCGCGACGTCGCGCCTAAATCCGCCAAAGACCAGATAGCCAAACTGGAGGCAGACCTACCGTACGGCGCAGCTGTTGTGTCTGTGTCCGGCCGCTTCTTTGCCATGGACCGCGACAACCGGTGGGAACGGGTGAAGCAAGCCTATGACGTCATGGTTAGTGCCGAGGGGAAAGAGGCTGACACGGCCGAAGAAGCCATCCAAATGGCCTATGATGCGGGCGAAACGGACGAGTTCGTCACCCCGACAGCGGTCGGCGGTTTTGGCGGGATGAAAACCGGTGACGGGCTGCTATTCGTCAATTTCCGTGCTGATCGGGCGCGCGAAATCCTCGCCGCACTGGCCGACCCGGGATTCGACGCGTTCGATGTATCTGACCGCCCGAAACTGGCCGCCGTCTGTGGAATGGTCGAATATTCCGACAAGCACAACGCCTATATGGATGTGATGTATCCGAACGAGGATATCGTCAACACGCTGGGTCATTGGGTGGCTGAGAAAGGGTTGAAACAATATCGTCTGGCGGAGACGGAGAAATACCCTCACGTCACGTTCTTCTTTAACGGAGGCGAGGAAACGCCCGAGGAAGGGGAAGAACGTTACGTCTCCCCCTCGCCAAAGGTGAAGACCTATGATCTGCAGCCGGAAATGTCTGCGCCTGATGTCAGCGATCATCTGGTCGCGGCGATTGAGGGCGGGGAATATGACCTGATTATCGTGAATTATGCCAACCCTGATATGGTTGGGCATACCGGTGATATCGATGCTGCCGTTGCTGCATGCGAGGAAGTGGATCGCGGCGTTGGCCGCGCCATCGAAGCCCTCAACAAAGTCGGCGGCGCGATGATCCTGACAGCGGATCACGGCAATTGCGAGACGATGATAGATCCGGTAACCGGCGGCCCGCACACGGCGCACACCACCAATCCGGTCCCTGTCGTAATGATAAATGGACCCGATGGTGCCAGCCTGCGCGACGGCGGCGCACTTTGCGATTTGGCGCCGAGCCTCTTGGAATTGATGAATCTGGATCAGCCGGAGGAGATGACCGGAGAAAGCCTTATCCAGAGGTAACAGTCTGATAGTTATGCTGAAGCGCAGCCGAGGCCCAGATCAAAAGGTGTTGGACGATTTATTCTCGACTGTATAAGGGGCAGGAGAGCCCCCTTGCCCCTGCAACCGCATTCCCCTAGAAGATCGTGACGAAAAATCACGCGGAATCCCCGATATGACCGAGCTCGCCTATACCGAACCGAAACCCAAATTGATCGCCGGCGCGAAACGCGACTGGGAACTGGTCATCGGGATGGAAGTGCACGCCCAGATCGCGTCGAAATCCAAACTGTTTTCGGGTGCCTCAACCCATTTCGGGGCGGAGCCGAATACCAACGTCTCGCTGGTCGATGCGGCCATGCCCGGCATGTTGCCGGTCGTCAACGAATTCTGCATTGAACAGGCGGTACGAACCGGTCTAGGCCTGAAGGCTGATATCAACCTGATGTCGCGCTTTGACCGGAAGAACTATTTTTATCCTGACCTGCCACAGGGCTATCAGATCAGCCAACTTTACCATCCTATCGTGGGCGAGGGCGAAATCCTCGTCGATATGGAACCGGGTATTGCCCGCAAAGTCCGTGTTGAACGTATCCATATCGAACAGGACGCAGGCAAATCCGTTCATGACATGGACCCGGAAATGTCCTTCGTTGATCTCAACCGCACGGGCATTGCGCTGATGGAGATCGTGTCCCGCCCCGACATTCGCGGCCCAGAAGAAGCCGCCGAATATGTCCGGAAACTTCGCCAGATCCTGCGGTATCTCGGCACCTGCGATGGCAACATGCAGGAGGGGTCGCTGCGTGCCGACGTCAACGTCTCCGTTTGTGAACCTGGGGCGTATGAGAAGTTCCGCGAGACGGGTGATTTCGGTGTTCTGGGCACCCGCTGCGAGATCAAGAACATGAACTCCATGCGCTTCATCCAGCAGGCCATTGACTACGAAGCCAAACGCCAGATCGCCATCATCGAAGACGGCGGCTCGGTTGATCAGGAAACGCGGCTTTACGATCCGAACAAAGGTGAAACCCGCTCTATGCGCTCCAAGGAAGAGGCGCATGATTACCGCTATTTCCCTTGTCCGGATTTGTTGCCGCTCAATATCGAACAGGCGTGGGTTGATGAGATTCAGGCCGGTCTGCCTGAACTGCCGGACGAGAAGAAAGCACGCTTTGTCCGTGATTACGGGATGACCGAATATGACGCCGGTGTGCTGACGGCAGAAGTCGCATCCGCCAACTTCTTTGAAGAGGTCGCTAAAGGCCGTGATGGCAAAGCTGCCGCCAACTGGGTGATCAATGAACTGTTTGGTCGCCTGAACAAAGAAGGCCACGGGATCGGGGACAGCCCGATTTCGGCGGCACAACTGGGCGGGATCATCGACCTGATCACCAAGGGTGACATCAGCGGCAAAATCGCCAAAGACCTGTTTGAAATTGTTTGGTCCGAAGGTGGTGACCCGGCGGAAATCGTTGAAGCGCGCGGCATGAAACAGGTCACCGATATGGGCGCGATCGAGGCTGCGGTGGACGAAGTCCTCGCCGCCAATCCCGACAAGGTCGAGGCGGTGAAGGAGAAGCCTTCCATGGCCGGATGGTTCGTCGGACAGGTGATGAAAGCGACCGGCGGCAAGGCCAACCCCAAAGCGGTGAACGAGATCATTCGCAATAAACTTGGAATTGAGTAAACTCGCCCCGACTGACAGATTCGTAGGAAAATCAAATGGCTGAGTATGAATACAAAGTAATCAAAGCCCCGCGCACAGCTGAACGTGTGAAAGGTGTTCGCGGGCATGACAATCGCTTTGCATACACGCTGGCAGATGTGATGAACGATATGGCTGCCGATGGGTGGGAATATTTCCGTGCTGAAACCCTGCCTGTCGAAGAAAAAAGCGGCATCATCAGCACCAAGACGACCGAAAAATATCTAAGTTTGCTTATTTTCCGTCGAGTGGTGGAAAACAAAGCCGCAGCGACGACTCCGCGCCTGCGTACTGACAGGGACATAGAATATCGCGCTGGCGTTGGGGGACAGACCAAAGACGTTGTTTTGTCCCGCCCGTCGGCTCCTGCCGCAGAAGAACAATCGGAACCGAAGCGTGATCCGATGCGCCTGACCCGCCCTGAACAGGTAGAAGACGCGGCAACAGGCGTAGACGAATCCTCTGATAACAATCTGGAAACGGATCGCTGACACGCTTCTTTCGATGAAAATGTGACAATTCTGGTACGGTCCGAAGATTCTGCACATTTCGTAGATTTCAGCTGCGCGAATACTGTGCCAGACTAGCACGGCTTGGTGAGGGGCGAACGTGTCATATTTCAGGGATCATGCGGTTTCATGTCTGCGCAATGGCTATGGCATTGTGGCTGTGCAGCCTCGTCTCAAACGCCCCTATGGTCAGTATCCCTGGGCTGATCATGGCTGGACCCTTCCGACTGAAGACTGGATTGCCGAGGTCATCCACGATCATCCGGACGCAGGTCTAGGCGTCGCCAACGGCCGATACACCGTGGCATTTGATTTCGATACGGGATCGGAGGCGGACAACAAGCGCTACCTCGCGATGGCATCCGAGATTTGCGGGGTAACACCCTTACAAAGGGTCGGGCAGGCGCCAAAAATTGCGGCGCTCTATCGCGCGCAAGAGCCTATCATCTCCACCCGCTTGCCGCAGATGGATGCGCTTGGTCTGATGACACAACTTATCGCCTACGGGGTGCACCCAGAGACCAGATCACCCTACCGCTGGGTCGGGGAGGGGGCACCTCATGACACGCCGGTTTCAGATCTGCCCGCGGTCAGCAACGATCAGGTCATCACGCTGATGAGTGAAATCGCCCGCGAAATTTACGGCAACCGGTTTCAGCAGTTCCAACTGGATATTGACAGGAATTTCCTGCCGCTCGTCATGACCTCTCGCAGCTTTCTAATGAAACAACTCTGGCGAAGACTGTTTCGTGGAAAAGCGTATGCCAGAAAGCAAGCCCTGAATACCACTTCGCAGCGTATACCATCGGGGTGCTGGGGCCTGGTGATGTCGCCGATCCTCGATCCTGTCGAGAAGAATTGATGAACGAAGACGGATATCAGTCTCTGGCCCAAAAGGTTCACCAAAACGGCTATCATGCCATCCCCATTGTGCCTGTTTCTAAAATCCCGTCGATCGAACCGGACTGGCGGAAGTATTGTTGGCAAGCGCCAACGCAAGAACAGGTTCACAATTGGATAATGGCGGCACGGGCAGAAGGGCTCGGGTTGGCCAGCGGGCGGGCCAGTGTTGCTGTGGATATCGACGCCAGAGATCCGGCAGTGACCGCCCATATCGCCGCAATCGCAACCGAGTTGCTGGGGCCGACGCCCCTGATCCGACATGGTCGCAGCCCGCGCCTGGCGATGATCTATCGCGCCGGCGAACCCATTCTGTCCAGGCGCATGCGTTCACTCGACGTGATCGGCTTGGGTGCGCAGCTGGTGGCGTTTGGAATACATCCGCAAACACGGCAGCGATATCGCTGGCCCTCGGGGGATACGCCCGCAACTGTTCCTGTGAGCCAGCTGCCTGCTATAACCAATACGAAAATCGAAATCCTGTATAGCCGCGTCGCGACCGAAGTGTTTGGCCGGGCTGCCCCCTCTCATCGGCTGGAATACGACCCGGTGAATGTGACACCGCCGCTTTCGTCACTGACGGTGCTGACCGGGCTTCTGCTGCGCAGTTGCCTATTTGGGCAAGAGGCCGCCCGTTGCTATGCCAAGAAAATGCTCGCCAGCAAGTATAAGTCCACCGGAACAGGATTGGGTGTTACGCTTGTTGATCAAGCGCAACCGCTGGATCTCTAGTTCCCCGGCAGCATCTTCCCAGGGTTCAGGATGTTCTGCGGGTCCAGCGTCCGTTTGATATCGACCATGACCGATAGCGCGTTGCCATGTTCTTCAGCCATATATTTCATCTTGCCCATGCCGACGCCATGTTCACCGGTTACGGTGCCGTCCAGTTCCAACGCGTACTGGTTTAGTCTGTGGGCAAATTCGCGAGTGCGGGACATTTCATCCTCGTCCTCGTGATCGACGCTGATCCCGACGTGGAAATTGCCGTCCCCCGTGTGCCCGACCATGGAGGCCACGAGTCCCAGCCGGGTAATTTCGGCGCGGGCCATCGTCACGGCTTCGGCAAGGCGGGAGATCGGGACACAGACATCCGTGTTCAGCACCCGCGCCTCGGGCCGATGGGCCTTCTGCGCGTAGTAGGCATTGTGGCGCATCTTCCACAGCTTAGAGCGATCTTCGGGTTTTGCGGACCATTTAAAATCGGAGCCGCCCATATCGGCGACGATTTCGCCAAACGTCTCCGCCTGTTCCTTCACGCCGTTTTCGGACCCGTGGAATTCAACGAACAGATGCGGGACTTCAGGCAGGTTGGCACTGGCGGACAGGTTGAACCCGCGCGCCATCATTTCATCGACAAATTCGATCCGGGCTATTGGGATGCCCATTTGGATGGTAGTGATCACGGTGTTCACTGCGCTTTCGATATCGGGGAAGGAACAGGTCGCCGCCGAAATCGCCTCTGGCTGACCTTGCAGGCGCACGGTGATTTCCGTGATAATCCCGAGCGTCCCTTCGGAACCCACAAACAGTTTCGTCAGGTCATAGCCGGCCGACGATTTCCGCGCCCGCGTGCCGGTGCGGATCACCCGCCCGTCAGCCAGCACGACCTCCAACGCCAGCACATTTTCCCGCATCGTGCCATAGCGCACGGCGGTGGTGCCGGATGCCCGCGTTGCCGTCATCCCACCGATGGAGGCATTGGCCCCCGGATCCACAGGAAAGAACAACCCCGTTGCGCGCAGTTCCTCGTTCAATTGTTCGCGCGTGACGCCGGGCTGGACGACGGCGTCCATATCTTCGGCATGGACGGTCAGCACCCTGTTCATCTGCGACATGTCCAACGATATCCCGCCTCGCACTGCCAACTGGTGCCCCTCTAGCGAGGTGCCGGTACCATAGGCCACAATTGGACAGTTATGGTCTGCGCAGATTTTCACGATCCGCGCGACGTCGTCGGTCGAAGCAGGAAAGATCACTGCATCCGGGGGGGTTACGGGAAAATACGCTTCGTTCTGACCATGTTGATCCAGCACAGATGTATTCTGGCTGACTTTCTCGCCAAGTTGCTCTTTTAACTCAGTAATCGCGCTTTCGATGGTCATGGGGTTCCCTCTGCTTTGAGGGCAGACTACTGTCACTGTTAACGCAGTGAAAGCCAAAAGCGCGGGATCAGGACGGCATGACGCATCCACTACGCGAGGTCTGGGACAAAACCGTACGCGGTTTCGCCGCCGAAAGCCGTATGGCGATGCGCGCGGTGCGCACCAGCTGGGCATGGCAGTTGACTTTCTGGCTGATGGCGCTGGTTGTAGGCATCGCCGCCGGGGCGGCTGCACTGGGTTTCCGCGTCGCGATTTCCAGTCTGCAGGAGCTGTTTTACGGCGCTAATGACAAAACGCTGGCGACAACGCTGGGATCGCTGGACTGGTATTGGGTCATTGCCATCCCGGTGTTGGGCGGGTTGGCTGTTGGGCTGATCCTAAGGTTTTTCATCCCCGACGGGATGACACGGTCCGTCGCCGATGTGATCCATTCGGCGGCCATGAACGAGGGGCGGGTGAAGAAACGGATTGGTCTCGCCTCCGCCGCCGCCAGCCTGATTACACTGTCCACCGGCGGATCATCGGGCCGAGAAGGCCCGGTTGTGCATCTGGCAGCGGTGATTTCGTCCTGGGTGTCGAACCGGTTGAAAGCGAGCGGCATCACCGGGCGCGATCTGATGGGCTGCGCCGTGGCCGCCGCCGTATCCGCCAGCTTTAATGCGCCGATTGCCGGGACAATTTTCGCGCTGGAGGTTGTGCTGCGCCATTTCGCCGTCCATGCCTTTGCGCCCATCGTCATCGCTTCCGTCGCCGGAACGGTGGTCAGCCGGTTGCAAATGGGCAATGTCACGGAATTTACACTACCCACCCATATGGTCGAGTTTTATGTCGAGATGCCCGCCTTCCTGATCTTGGGATTGGTCTGCGGCCTCGTAGCCTACACACTTATCAAATCGGTGTTTATCGCGGAGGATATTGGTGACGCCATGCAGCGCACCACCGGAATGCCGATCTGGTTACGCCCCGCCGTGGCTGGGGCATTGCTGGGTGGGCTGGCGCTGGCATTCCCGCATATTATCGGGGTTGGCTACGAAACCACCTCCAGCGCGTTGACAGGAAACTTGTTGATCCGCGAGGCATTTGTCTTTGCGGTGATCAAGGTGGTTGCGGTCGCGATCACTTTCGCGGGCCGGATGGGAGGCGGGATATTCTCGCCCGCGTTGATGCTGGGGGCACTGACGGGGCTGACTTTTGGATATATCTCCACCGCGATATTCCCGTCCGTGTCGGGGACCGAAACCCTCTACGCGCTGGCAGGCATGGGGGCGGTGGCAGCGGCTGTACTAGGCGCGCCGATTTCGACGATCCTGATCGTGTTCGAAATGACCGGTGACTGGCAGGCGGGGATTGCAGTGATGGTCAGTGTCTCGCTGGCATCGGCGCTCACCAGCCGTTTGGTGGATCGATCCTTCTTCCTGACGCAGCTGGAACGGCGCGGCGTGCATATGGCCGGTGGACCGCAGGATTACCTGCTGTCCACCATCAGCGTGCGTAATCTGATGTATCCCATCGGATCAGATCGCGATGGTCCCGCAGCCACCATGATGGATATGGTCCAACAGGGGGCGGCGCTTGATATCCATGAAAGCCTTGAAACTGCGCTGGCAAAACTGGAATCGGCCCCCGAAGAAATGCTACCCGTGGTTCGCCACCGAGAAGACGGCCCCGAGATTGTCGGAACGTTGTATCTGATCGATGCGCTGCGCGCATACAATCTTGCAATGATCGAGATTGCGAAGGAAGAACATTCGTGACCAACCTGTGATAGTCTGTCCCCAGGAGGATATTCCATGCGATTTTTCATCCCGCTGCTTTTTCTGGCGAGCGCGGCGTTCGGTCAAACCGATCTGCCCGCCCTGTACACAGTCACCGATGTTGCCGCAGATGATGTCCTGAATGTCCGCGAAGAGCCGACGGCGGAGGCACCAATTGTCGATGTGCTTTATCCCGGTCAGACGGGGATTGAAGTTATCGCCAGCGATGGAAACTGGGGTTTGGTGAATGTGGGTGAAGGGTCTGGCTGGGCCTCTCTCCGCTATCTGACACGAGAGGAAGGCAGCACTGACATTCCAGCCGTTTTGCAGCCCTATAGCTGCTTCGGGACGGAACCGTTCTGGTCCTTTTCCATCACCCCGGATCAGGAGGTGTATTTCAATCAAGCCTTCGAAAACACAACAACCGCCCTGGGACCACCTGAGTTTCATACACCGCTGGGCCACATACCCTTCACTGGTGCGATGACGGCGAAAACCGATAGCAAGAGCCTGACTGCTATTGTTGAGCTGGAGCGCTGCAACGACGGGATGTCGGATCGGGAATATGGAATGTCTGTGCGAGTCCTGTTTTCCGATCAGACTGGCAGCGAGATGCTGGTTGGTTGCTGTAGTCTCAGCCTGCCCTGATCAGATTTTTTCAACAGTCACTTTGTCTGGATAGAAGGCCAGATATCCGGCGATATCTTTCACGTCATCTTTCGGCGTTTCGTAGGACCAGACGGCATTCTCAATCGGTCCGCTTTTGGCGATGATATGGAAATAACTCGCCGCGCCTTTATGCGGGCAAACGGAGGTGTGATCCGACTTGTCCAGAAACGCCATCGCCATATCGTCGCGCGGCACATAAATGACGGGCGGGTAGTCGCCCTCTTGCAATTCCAATGCGCGGGCGGTTTCGCCGAGTACCGCACCACCGGCACGAATGGCATATTTCCCCTTTGCCGGGGCAATTGTGATTTGGGTTGTCATGATATTCTCCCTGTCAGGATCCTAACATAAGGGTGCGACAAGGATATGACAATGTTACAGGGGCGCGCAGGCAGCGGTCAGCCAGTCGCGTGTGGTGTCACCGATCATCGGGCTGACGCGGGTCAGGACCTCAGCATGATAATCATTCAGCCAGTCCCGTTCCTCCGCCGTTAGCATGTTGGGAACGATCAGGCGTCGGTCGATGGGAACGTAGGTGAGAGTCTCGAACCCGTGCATTTTGCGCTCGCCTCCTTCGGGGATGTCGGGGGCGGTCACAACGATCAGGTTTTCGATCCGGATGCCATACGCGCCTTCTTTGTAATAGCCTGGCTCGTTCGACAGGATCATCCCGGTTTCAAACGGCACCTCGTAGCGGCGGGCAATCCCGGCAGGTCCTTCGTGAACCCCCAGATACGACCCAACCCCGTGACCGGTGCCATGGTCGTAATCCAATCCCTGCGCCCAAAGCGCCGTGCGGGCGAACGCATCGATATGCGCCCCGGCAATCCCGTGCGGGAAGCGGAGGCGAGTGATCGCGATCATGCCTTTTAGTACTAGCGTGAAATGCCGCGCGGCGTCCGGGTCAACGTCGCCGGTTGCGATGGTGCGGGTGATATCCGTCGTGCCGTCCTGATATTGGCTGCCGCTGTCAACCAGCAGTAGGTCACCGGGCACAACGGGCCGGTTCGTATCCTCGGTCACGCGGTAATGCACGATGGCGCCATTTGGTCCAGCGCCGGAGATCGTGTCGAAACTGATATCGCGCATCGTGTTGGACTGGGCGCGAAACCCTTCGAGTTTCTGTGCCACCTTGATTTCGGTCAGATCACCTCGCGGGGCTTCGGCATCAAGCCAGCACAGGAATTCGACCATCGCAACCGCATCGCGCAGATGGGCATCGCGCATCCCGGCGATTTCGGTTGGGTTTTTCTGTGCCTTGGGCAGGATGCAGGGATCGGTGCGCCAATCGGGATGTTGCAACAGGTCTGACACGGCGATGGGGGCGGTGATACGGTCTACGCCGACCTCGCCGCTTAGGCGTTTCAGATGGTCGGCAAACAGGGTTTCGGGGTGAATATCAACGCCATCCCCCAGATGTTTCACCACCGCATAATCGCACTTGTCTGGGTCGACATAGAGGTCCAAGCGCCCGTCAGCATGCAACACCGCAAAGCACAGCACCACTGGCGTGCGCTCTATGTCAGAGCCGCGGATATTCAACAGCCAGCAGATTGAATCTGGTAGGGTTAGTACAAAGGCATCCAACCCTTCATCCGTAATCACGTTGCCGATTCGAGCGCGTTTGCTGGTGCTGTCCTCGCCCGCGAATTCGATGGGATGCGGGATGATCATGCCTTTGGGGGGTTCCGGCTGGTCCTCCCAAATCCGGTCAACAAGATTGTCGGTTTTGCGTAACGTAATCCCGTGCAGGCGCACATCTTCGGCAAGTCTTTCGATCTGATCAAGGCCATGCAGCCAGGGGTCATAGGCGATCACCCCGCCATCGGGCAGCTGCTCGATCAGCCAATCGGCGAGTTGCACATCGGGGTAGGGCACCGGCGTGTAGACATCCAAATCCACCTGATCACGCACCTGCAATGTATAGCGCCCGTCGATAAACACCCCGGCCACGTCGCGCAGCACCGCGCAAAACCCAGCCGAGCCGCTGAACCCGGTCAGCCAGGCCAGCCGTTCGTCGCGCGCCGCGACATTTTCGCCCTGATGCGCATCGGCGCGGGGGATCAGGAAACCGTCCAGCCCCTCGGCGGCCAGAACCTCCCGCAATGCGGCCAGTCGCGGCGCACCGGTTTCAGGGGAGGTCGTGGCAGTGAAATTCTGATACATCGGCAAGCTCGCGCTATCGTGTGAAATGGTCGTTTGCGTGAGAGGCAGTCTATCCGCTAGACTTTCGGGCACAAGCCACGAAGTGGTGCGAAGGGTGCAGGCATGAAACGGATCATCGGATTTTTGTTTTTCATCGGCGGGCTGGTGACCATCTGGTTTGACTGGCAGGCCACGACCGCACAGGCGGAACCCTTCCGGTTCGCCAAGATCGGCGATATCTGGTTTCAGATCCATTCCGGCTCGCTTCAGGTGCTGCAACCTGCTATCGAACGTTATATCGGGCCGTGGTTGTGGGAATGGATCATCTTTCCGATCCTGCTCGCTCCGATGGCTCCGGTCCTGCTGGTGCTGGGCGCAATATTCTGGTTCTGGGGCCGCAAAAAACGGGACAAGCGGATTTTCTAGGCCGCTTTCGCCTTTCCGCGCTTCTTCGCGTCTTCTTCGAACAAGGACGCCAGCTGTTCCGTCATCGCGCCAGCCAGCTGTTCTACATCCGTAATTGTCACCGCGTGCTGGTAATAGCGCGTCACGTCATGGCCGATACCGATGGCAATCAAATCCACCAATTTGCGTTTTTCGATCATCGCGATCACGTCGCGAAGGTGCTTTTCCAGAACGCTTGCCGGGTTCACGGACAGGGTGCTGTCATCGACCGGAGCGCCGTCTGAAATCACCATCAGGATGCGCCGAGCCTCGGGCCGGGCACACATGCGGCGATGCGCCCATTCCAGCGCCTCTCCGTCGATATTTTCCTTCAGCAACCCTTCCTTCATCATCAGACCCAGATTGGGTCGGGTTCGCCGCCAAGGCGCATCGGCAGCTTTGTAGATAATGTGGCGCAGGTCATTCAGGCGCCCAGGATTGTTCGGTCGTCCGGCATTCAGCCAATCCTCGCGCGCCCGCCCACCTTTCCAGGCCCGGGTCGTAAAGCCGAGGATTTCGCATTTCACCTGACAGCGTTCCAGCGTTCGCGCCAGAACGTCAGCACATATCGCGGCAATCGAAATGGGGCGCCCACGCATGGACCCGGAATTGTCCAAGAGCAACGTCACCACCGTATCGCGGAATTCGGTGTCGAGTTCCTGCTTGAAGGACAGTGGCGTCGTCGGGTTCGCAACCACACGGGCCAGTCGGGCGGCGTCCAGAATGCCTTCCTCCAGATCAAACTCCCAGCTGCGGTTCTGCTGCGCCATCAGGCGGCGCTGCAGTCGGTTCGCCAGACGGCTAACGGCCCCTTTCAGCGGTTCCAGTTGTTGGTCGAGGTAGTCGCGTAACCGCTCCAGTTCCACCGGATCGGCGAGTTCCTCGGCGGTGATTTCTTCATCATATTCAGTGGTATAGACCTTATAGTCCGGATCAGCTTCGGACACAGGCGGGGGCGGCGGGCGATCCTCGGGCGGCTCACCGTCTTCGACCTCCGAATCCTCTGTCATGTCGGCGTCGTCAGTCTCCTCCATCGTGGTATGAGCCTGCTCCTGCTCCATCTGATCCTGCTCTTGCGCTTCGGTATCAGATTGGGAATCGTCGTCATCCTCCTGCTCGCCGCTTTCCTGATCTTCCTGATTATCCTCGTCTTCCGAGGCGGAATTCTCGTCATCCTCGTTCTGTTCGTCCGGGTCCTCACCCAGTTGATCACCATAGCCGAGGTCGCTGATCACCTGCCGGGCCAGTTTGGAAAAGGCTGCCTGATCATCCAGAACATCGGCGATGTCTTCGAAACTGTCGCCCGCTTGCCCCTCGATAAACCCGCGCCAGAGGTCGAGGACATTATTACAGCTGTCAGGCAGCTTACGCCCCGTAATCATCTCGCGAATGAAATAGCCCGCCGCGTCAGCCAGCGGCGCGTTTTCAACATTGCGGATTTTGTCGTGACCGGCGCGCTCGGCTTCCTCGCCGAGCTTGGCATAAATATTTTTGGCAGTGCCGGGCATTGCGCGGGCACCCATTGCCTCGCACCGGGCGGTTTCCATCGCTTCGTAAAGCGACAGGGCCATATCACCTGCGGGGCGGTATTTGGCGTGGGTGGCGTCATCATGATAGCGCAGCTTCATGGCATAGGCATCTGCCGTGCCGCGGGCGCGCAGAACTTCTTCGGCGGTCATACGGCGGGTGACCTGCGGCAGGCGAGCGGTGTCCGACGTCAGACCCGGCGGGTCGACGGTAAAGGAAACGCTCAGTTCAGGCTCGTCAGCGAGGGTCTTTGTCGCCTCTGCCAGCGCCTTTTTGAACGGTTCAGCTGGGTTGTCGTTGCGATTAGCCATCGGTTAACCCACCCGCGACGACGGCGCAGGCATCCATGTCGGCGTTCCACAATCCGTCCTCTTCCAGCGTTAAGCCGCTGGTCTCAAACAAGGTTTTGTATCGGAAGAGGTATTTTTCCTCCATCGCCTTCGTGGCATCAACCATAATATTTTGCAAATCGATGAACGCGATGGAACCTTGCTCTATGCCATCTTGTTCGGCTTGAGCAATCATCGCGGCTTCGACAAAACGCACCGAGGCGTTCTCGAAATTTCGGGCATTCTCGGCGCCGAGCCGCGTCTCTCCGACCCATTTTACAGTCGACAAAAACAAACCAGCGCAGCGCGTCAGCAAATCCACCTGCGATGTTTCTTCAAGAATATAGGGAAGTGGTTCTAACCCTTGCGCCGCCGACGGTGTTCCAGAGCCCAACACGATCAGCCCCATGGCCAATGTAGTACCGACCACGCCGCGTCCGGCCCGGCGGGTGCGCGGGACCGACTGGCGATATGCGGGGTGATTAGCCAAGGCTCAAACTCACAGCGCTTTCCGGAAGTTCCTCGTCAAAGCAACGCTGATAGAATTCGGCAACTGTCTGGCGTTCCAGCTCGTCACATTTGTTGAGGAACGTGAGGCGGAAGGCGAATCCGACATCTTTGAAAATCTCGGCATTCTGCGCCCAAGTAATGACAGTCCGTGGAGACATAACGGTCGAAATATCGCCATTCATGAACGCGGTTCGTGTCAGGTCTGCAACCGTCACCATGTGATTGATCGTCTCGCGACCCTTTTCGGAATTGTAATGCGGGGCCTTACCCAACACGATTGCCACTTCGGCGTCGTGGGACAGATAGTTCAGCGTGGCGACAATCGACCAACGGTCCATCTGCGCTTGGTTGATCTGCTGCACGCCATGGTAAAGGCCGGTCGTATCGCCCAGACCCACTGTGTTGGCGGTAGCAAACAGGCGGAAAGACGGGTGCGGAGTGATGATTTCATTCTGGTCGAGAAGCGTCAACTTACCATCCACCTCCAGCACGCGCTGGATCACGAACATCACATCCGGGCGACCGGCGTCATATTCGTCAAAAACGATGGCGCACGGGTTGCGCAAGGCCCAGGGCAGGATGCCTTCCTGGAATTCGGTGACCTGCTTGCCATCGCGCAGCTTGATCGCGTCTTTTCCGATCAGGTCGATACGGCTGATATGGCTGTCGAGGTTCACCCGCACACAGGGCCAGTTCAGATGTGCGGCGACTTGCTCGATATGGGTCGATTTCCCGGTCCCGTGATACCCCTGAATCATCACGCGGCGGTTGTTACGAAAACCCGCCAAAATCGCCAGCGTCGTCTCCGGGTCAAACTTGTATGTGCTGTCGATTTCCGGCACACGGTCCGTCCGATCCGCAAATCCATTCACGGTCATGTCGGAATCAATTCCGAACAATTCGCGCACACTTAAACTTTCGGTCGGTTTATCGAGATCAGCCATAACATCTTCCATTATTTCGGTCCGGACCGGACGGCCCGGGATATACAGCCTCGCTTTTGGAGGATTCTGGAACGGTGTGCAAGGGGGGCTGACGTCGCAACTCTTGAGCGGAACAGCCTGTTCACCTACCCTGACCATCTTATCCCGGCACAACGACCGGAAAGGATATGGCAACATGATTGCATATGTCACCGTAGGTGTTGACGACATGGTGCGCGCGGAACGGTTTTATACCGCCTTCCTGCCCGCGCTCGGGTATGAGCTGGAGCATTATAAAGGGGAGTTGAGTTTCGCGCTGCCCGTCCCGGAAGGGGAGGTCCCGACCCAGCCGGATTTCTATGTCAAATATCCATTTGATGGTGATCCGGCGCTGGCTGGAAACGGTAACATGGTTGCCTTTCAGGCGCGGTCGCAACAGCAGGTTCGTGACCTTCACGCGGCTGCCCTTGCGGCGGGCGGGAGTGACGATGGCGCGCCGGGTTTTCGTGCAGCCTACGGACCAAATTTCTATGTTGGCTACATGCGCGATCCGCAGGGCAACAAGATCGCGCTATTTTCAAGCAATCCGGACGAACCCGGTCGGGATGGCTAGCACGGGGATGCGCCCCTATTCGCGGAAGCTGCGGCTCCCTTTGATCTGGTCCCATGCCCAGACAACCTCGGCGAGGCGTTCTTCGTCGTCGCGGCGACCACCGTTCAGGTCGGGATGCATCGCCTTGACCATGGATTTGTAGGCTTTGCGGATCTCCGCCTTGGTCATGCTGTCCTCGGCCCCCAGAATTTCCAGCGCTTTGCGTTCGGTCGCCGGCAGGCGGCGTTGCTGGGCGCGGGCCCCTGTAGCGGGGTTGATCGTGGCGTTTTCGCCAAGCACCTCGTAAGGATCATCGAAGCCGAAGCGTTTGAAGGCGTTTCCTTCCGGGTGCCCGTCGGTCCCGCGGCTGATCGCTTCTTTGAAGGGTTTGGTATCGCGCCCCCAGACCCGGTCGGAATTTACATGTTCTTCCAGCTCCTCCGGCGAGTGGTTTTCGAAGAAGTTCCACTTCTTGTTATACTCGCGGATATGGTCCTTGCAGAACCAGAAAAAGTCTTCGAGGTTATCGGGACTTTTGGGCGCGCGGAATTTTCCTGCCTCCTGACAACCGTCATGCTCGCACTGGCGGGCAGAGGTTTCGATAGCCCCTGACAGGCCACGTTTTTTCGCGCGGCGCTTTTTATCGGCCGATACCGAGATGTCAAAATCAAACGGCGAGCGCTGGGCCATCGTGGCTATCCTTTCACCTTTTCGACTCAGGGCGAACACAATACACCTTGTGCGCGGGGTTCCAAGTCCCGAAGTTAAAAAACACGGAGGGCATATGACTTATACCGCAAGAATAACGCAAAAATTAACGGAAGCTTTCGCGCCGACGCACCTTGAAGTGATTGATGAGAGCGAGCAGCATCGCGGTCATGGCGGCTATCGCGAGGGCGGGGAAACGCATTTTCGGGTGGTGATGAAATCGGAATCCCTGGCCGATATGTCAAGGGTTGCCCGGCAACGTGCCGTCTATAAGGTTCTGGCGGCCGAAATTGAAGAACGGGTGCACGCCTTGGCGCTGGATGTCTCTGCGTGATGCACGCCGATTATAATCCTCCCAACGATCCGCTGGATATTGTCTTTGAGGATGATCATCTGGTTGCCGTCAACAAACCTGCGGACCTTCTGTCTGTTCCAGGTAAACACCCACATCTGGCCGATTGTCTGGAAAGCCGCCTGCGTGATGTTTATCCGGGCATCCAGCTTGTGCACCGGCTAGACCATGCCACGTCGGGTGTTATGGTGTTTGCCCGCACCAAAGCGGCGCGGCGTGCGCTGGGAATTCAATTCGAAAACCGCGAGACATCAAAAACTTATATCGCAGAGGTCTGGGGGCATGTCGCTGCCATATGTGGTTACGTGGACCTGCCAATCATTGTCGATTGGGAACAGAAACCGAAGCAGAAGGTCAGCTTCAAACATGGCAAACCATCCCGCACGAATTTCGAGGTGTTGGAGCGGCGGGAGCATACAACCTATCTGCGCCTTGAACCTTACACGGGGCGCACACATCAGTTACGGGTGCATATGCTGGCGATGGGCTTTCCGATCATCGGTGACCGGTTCTACGCGGATGGCGAGGCGCTGGCTGCCGCCGACCGGCTGCATTTGCATTCTTCCGATTTGACCGTTACTCATCCAGACAGTGGAGAGCGGATCAGCTTTCATGCCGAACCGCCGTTCTGATCAGCGCACGCGGGAAACGACGAAATCCACCAGCTCGACCAACAAGGTTTTAAGTTCGCCCTCGGGGAGAGGCGCAAGCGCCGACTGCGCCTGTTCCGCATATCCCAGCGCCTTGTCGCGTGTGGTTTCCAGCGCCCCGTGTTTTGCCATCAAGGACAGTGCGTGATCCAGATCCCCTTCTTCCTGCTTGCCCTTGCCGATCACGCGGTCCCAGAATTCCCGTTCCTTGCGATCCGCAGCGGCGATAGACTGGATGACCGGCAGGGTCAGTTTGCCCTCGCGGAAATCATCGCCGGTGTTTTTGCCAAGTGCGGCACTAGCGCCACCGTAATCCAACAGGTCGTCAACGATCTGAAAAGCAATCCCGAGCGCATCGCCATAATCGCGAAGGGCAGCGATCTGGGTTTCGTCTACACCGGAAATGACCCCACCCACCTCACACGCGGCGGCGAACAGGGCGGCGGTTTTGCCTCGCACGACGCGGATATAGGTGTCCTCGGTTGTGTCGGTGTTGGCAGCAGCCGACAATTGTAGGACCTCGCCCTCGGCAATCACGGCGGCTGCGTTGGCCAGAATATCCAGCACCCGAAGGCTGTTTGTTTCCACCATCAACTGGAAGCTTCGCGCGAACAGATAATCGCCTACAAGAACGGAGGATTTATTGTCCCATAGCAGGTTTGCGGTCGGGCGTCCGCGCCGCTGAGCACTCTCGTCAACCACATCGTCATGGAGAAGTGTCGCCGTGTGAATGAATTCCACCGTGGCTGCGAGTTTCACATGATCCGCGCCGTCATAACCACACATCCGCGCACTTGCCAGCGTCAGCAGGGGGCGTAGACGTTTGCCGCCGGCCTCCACCAGATGGGCGGTAACTTCGGGAATGCGGGGCGCGTTTTCGCTCGCCATCCGATCGCGGATCAGGGCGTTCACGGCCTCCATATCATTGGCGAGAAGCTGTTGAAGTCGTTCAAAAACTCCCTCGGCGTTTGACATGCAAATCCCCTCGACCTTGCAACGAATGGGACGTATTCTCGCCCCATGAAAGAATTGATCCGCAGCAACGATCCGACAATTATCGCATTCGCCAGCGCTCTGCTTCGGGCAGAAGATATAGAGCCCTTTGTCATGGACGTAAACATGAGTGTGATGGAGGGCGGAATAGGCCTGTTCCCACGCCGGATGATGGTCGCGGACGAGCATTTGTTCCGTGCCAAAGCCATCCTGCGTGATAACGACATCGAACTTAGCACAAGATGAACTTTGACGAGGATCAGCTTAGTCGCGATGCGTTCCTCGGTGGGCGTATCAATATCTTGCAACCTCGCGAAGGCTATCGCGCCGCGACTGACCCGGTGTTTCTGGCCGCTGCTGTCTGCGCGGAACCTGGGGCGACGGTGTTGGAGTTGGGGTGCGGTGTCGGGACCGCATTGCTCTGTCTGGCGGCGCGGCAACCGGAATTAGTACTACACGGGGTGGAGTTGCAATCGGACTATGCCGCCCTCGCCAACAGAAATGCGCAGGAAAACGACATAAGTATTTCGCTGTATCGGGCGAATATCGCTGACCTTCCGTCAGAAGTAAAATCCCAGAGGTTCGACGAAGTGTTGATCAACCCGCCATTTTACGAGGATGAAAAGACCACAGCGCCAGCGGATACAGGCCGCGCCACATCCCATCGCGAGGGAGAGCTGTCCATCTCTCACTGGATTGACATCGCCCTTCGTCGCGTGGCGCCCAAGGGGCATTTCACGCTGATTCACAGGGCCGAGCGGTTGGATGATATTCTGTCCGCGATGCAAGGACGTGTCGGGGACATTCGGATCAAACCGCTTAGCGCCCGCGTTGGGCGCGAAGCGGGCCGGGTCGTTGTCCGCGCCCGCAAGGACGCGCACGGACCGTTGAAGTTGCTACCGCCGCTGATCATTCATCAGGGTGAGCGGCACGAATATGACGGTGATGATTATACCGACGCAGCCCGCGAGATATTGCGGGACGGTAAGCCGCTTAACCTTTGAACGACCTCCGTTAACCTTTCATTAACCTGGTGCAGATAGGCACAACCTGTTTTCAAGGCAGGTGGTATGAGAGCAGGGATAGGCTTTCTGGTTCTGGCAATGGCTCTGACGCCACTGACAGATGGGCTTTCGAAGTCGCTGACAACCGGACACACAGCATTTTTTATCGTTTTCGCCCGGTATTTTTCTGCCGGGGTGATGGCACTTGTGGCAGCGGTTCTGATGCGCCATCCGGTATCTATTCCCCATCACGACAGGTTTGGGCAGGTCTGGCGGACCGCGCTGATGATGGGGGCAATGGTGGCGATGATCTCTGCCCTGTCGATGGTGGAACTTGCCAAGGCGGTGGGCGGTTTCCTGATCGCACCGGTTGTTGCCTCGTTGTTGTCGGTGGTGCTGTTCCGGGAAAGACTGGACGCACCGCGGCTTATTGGCTCTGCGCTGTCATTTGCCGGGGCTTTCGTGATTCTGCGCCCGGAAGGGAGCCTTGAGTTTGGCACATTCCTTGCGCTCACAGGCGGGACATTGTTGGGGGGCTATCTTGCCGCAACGCGACGGGCGTGCGACAGCGGGGACGCGTTTTCATCGCTGATTATTCAATGTCTTTTGGGATCCGCCTTAATCATTCCGCTCGCCTTCTTTGGCGGTTTTCCCGACATGAGTTGGGGTGATTTTGGATTTATCCTCAGCCTCGGTATTGTGTCTGCGGCTTGTCATTTTCTGACTATCGCCGCCTACAATCGTGCTGATGCATCCGTTCTCGCACCATTTTTCTATTTTAACATCGTTTTCGCGATTCCGGTCGGTTACTTGTGGTTTGACGAAATCCCCAGTGCCATGACGCTGTTGGGCTTAGGCGGGATTGCGCTGGGTGGCATTATCGCGATGCTGTCTGGCAGTCGTTATGTCTATATTTTTACTGGAATTTTAGCTTTACCGCGACTTTATGCACGTAGATTCCTGATAAAAACGTAATGACTCTTGAACGATTTTATGTTCGAATTACATCATTCATAACCGCTTATAAAAGGGAGAGAATATGAGCCTCGATTCCCATCTGGCCGAACTTCGCAAGAAACATCAAATCCTGTCTGAAAAAATCGAAACAGAGCAGCGAAGCCCCGGATCGGACGATTTAAGTATTACCGAGTTGAAAAAGGAAAAACTTCATCTCAAGGAAGAGATCGAGCGTCTGACAACGCAAGTGCAGTGAGCTGATGGCGCGGTTAGCTCCGCGCTGCCAACTCCAGAAATTTCACGATCCAGCCACCCCACTGGGCGTTGGCCACCGACTGACCCAGCGTCCTGCTGGCGCGGTCACGGTCCTCGGCCGAGACAATGTCTTTCAGACGTACATCCAGCAAATCTTGCATGTAATCATCGTTAAACTCCGGATGGGACTGAACGGATATCGCGTCCGGGTTCTCCGGATCGCCATAAACAATGGCGGCATTTTCACAAAAATCCGAACTTGCGATGCGGGTGGCCGTCGGGCCCAGGGCGGTCACCTGATCCTGATGGAGGGCATGGCCAGCAAAATGATCCGTCAGCCCCTCCATCCAGGACGGAGCATCATTGACAGCGTAATCGTGAATGCCCAACCCCCATCCTTTGTCCGATTTCTCGGCACGCCCGCCAAGTGCTTCGGCAAGGATCTGATGGCCAAAACATATCCCGGCAACCGGAATTTTTTGCGCAACGCAATCACGCAGGAAGTGTTTCAACGGTTCGATCCAAGGCAGGTCGTCATAGACCCCGTGGCGCGACCCGGTCACAATCCAGCCATCTGCATCGCCCGGGTTTCCGAGCGGTGCGTTGGCAACCACGTGGACGGTAAAAATATCCGCATCAGGCGCGTATGGACGCAGAAGCCTTTCGAACATTGATGGATAGTCGCCATGCTTGTCGACCAGCGCCTCGTGAACTTCGCCGGTCTCCAGAATACCGATTTTCATGGCCGTTCAACACACATCGCAACGCCCATGCCGCCGCCGATGCACAATGTCGCCAGCCCGCGCTTGGCGCCCCGGCGTTTCATTTCGTATAGCAACGTGGTCATGCAGCGCGCGCCGGAAGCGCCAATGGGATGACCAATTGCGATTGCGCCTCCATTGACGTTCACGATATCCGGGTCCCAGCCCATGTCCTTGTTAACCGCGCAAGCCTGAGCGGCGAATGCTTCATTTGCCTCCACAAGGTCGAGGTCCTCAACGCTCCACCCCGCTTTGTCGAGCGCCTTGCGGCTGGCATGAATCGGGCCAACTCCCATGATCGACGGGTCGAGACCGGCGGTGGCAAATGAAACAATTCGCGCCAGCGGCTCAATCCCTCGTGCCTCGGCCGTCTCGGCTGACATCAGGACGGTTGCGGCGGCACCATCATTGATGCCCGAAGCGTTGCCAGCAGTCACGGTGCCGTCTTTGGCGAATGCCGGACGCAAATTCTGTGCGGCTTCGAGTGTTGCGCCAAGCCGGACATGTTCATCAGTGTCGACCACGATATCCCCTTTACGGGTCTTTACGGTGAACGGGATGATTTCATCTTTGAATTTGCCGGCTTTCTGCGCTGCCTCCGCCTTGTTTTGCGAGGCGGTTGCGAACACGTCCTGCGTGTGTCGGTCAATGCTCCAGCTTTTGGCGACATTCTCGGCTGTGATTCCCATATGGTAGTCGTTGAAAACGTCCCATAGACCATCCGTGATCATCGAATCCACATAGGCAAAAGAACCCATTTTATGCCCGCTGCGCAGATGCGCGACATGCGGGGAAAGGGACATATTTTCCTGCCCGCCAGCCACGACAATATCAGCATCCCCCATCATGATCTGCTGCGCACCAAGCGATAGGGCACGAAGGCCTGAGCCGCACACCTGATTGACGATCCAGGCGGAGGCCTCTTTCGGGAGGCCGGCGTTAATATGGGCTTGCCGTGCCGGGTTTTGTCCCTGTCCGGCGGTTAGAACCTGTCCGAGGATGGTTTCGTCCACTTCGTCTTTGTCTACGCCACTACGCGCCAGCGCGGCGGTGATAGTGGCAGCACCCAATTCGTGCGCGGGGATTGTCGATAGGGCACCCATAAAGCTGCCCACAGCAGTGCGGGCGGCAGACGTAATTACGATATTTGTCATGGTCTCACTCAATTCTACGATTTGGCGCATATTGAACGAGGTTGGTCGGCTCCGCAACTTGAAAGCCAGAAGTCTGGGTCGGGAAAACAGTCGGTTCAGCCCACCAGACGTTGCCATTCGGTCGGGTTATCCATCACCGTGACAGGTTCCTCTTCGGGTTTGCCGATCAGGTAACCCTGAAAGCAATCAACTCCGAGCTTGTAGGCCATGTCTGCATCTTCTTTCGTTTCGATGAATTCAGCGACTGTAAACATTTCATATTGATGACAAATCTTAACCAGCGCTTCGACAAGGACCTGATAGTCGCGGTTATGGGCGATATCCCGAATGAACATCCCGTCAATTTTGACGATATCAAAGCGAAAATCCCGAAAGTAACGGAACGAGGTGCTGCCAGTGCCAAAATCATCGATTGCAACGGCAACTTTCAGGTCCCGAACTTTCTGTAGGAACGAGTGCGTCGTATCGACATTGCTCATCGCCCCGCTTTCCGTGATTTCGACGATCAGACGTTCGCGGATTTTCTTGTTGTGACGTTCGATTTGTCTGAGCCATTCAGCATTGCGCATCGATTTTGTAGACAAATTCACGGAGAGCCGTAGATCCGGGTGCGCGTCCAGTGTTTCCAACGCAAGTGCAACCGTTTTCAGATCCACTTCGGTACCAATTTCGGTGTTGTCGACAAATGGCATGAACTGGCCGGCAGGAATAACACTGCCGTCCGTCATTTTAATACGCGCCAAGGCTTCGTGGAAGGCGATAAAGCCACCACCCTCAGCACGAACAATCGGTTGATAATAAATGCAGAAACGGTCTTCTCGTAAAGCGTCGAGCACGCGTTCATACTCACGGGCGAGTAACCGCTGAGATACCATTGCAGAAGTATCATGTGGGGGAACTGATGAATCAGATGAAAATGACACGGAACATCTCTTTACTTTGGTACAGCGCCAATAAGAGTCCGAATCTGTTAATTGTTCGTGAATATCCGGTAAATGTTCCGCATTCGTTCAACTCTTAATAAAATCTGAATGAAGTGAATTCTGTTCCTACCAAGCCGCCATCAGCGCCTGAATCCAATCTTTGGTACTTTGAGCATGCCAGTCAGCGCCCCCGACTAGGCGCGCTATTTCTGTGCCGTCCGGCGCAATTACTACCGTAACCGGCAGGCCAACGACCCCCATATCCCTAGCCAGTTGCCCCTTGGGGTCAAGGAAAATCTCCAGACCTTCGATGGTATTCTCGGCGTAAAAATCATGTATGCCTTCCAATCGGTTACGACCGGTGGCAATTGCCACAACTTCAAAATCTGCACCCGACCAATCTGTGTTCAGCGCTGCAAGCGAGGGCATTTCCTCGCGACATGGGGCGCACCAGGTCGCCCAGAAATTTACCAGCAGAAATTTCCCTTCATATTCGGCAAATGTCTTCGGTTGGCCGGTCTCTGTTTCGAAGCCCCCGCTGACGGCAGGGCGGGCTTCGGAATGAAGCTGCATCTTACGCATGTCTGAAACGCGGGTGTCCAGTAGGACAGATCGTTCCGCTTCCGTCAATTCACCGGCGGTAACAGGATTTGCGCTGACGCTCAGGGCGGCGTATAGCAGGGCGAATATTAAGGACAGGCGCATGTGAGCCTCGTGAACAGGGTTAAGACTATGTCGGACAAAAAGTCATCGAATGCAATGTGGGGCGGTCGGTTTGCCTCGGGTCCTGATGCCATCATGGAGGCGATCAACGCATCCATTTCGTTTGACCAACGCATGGCGCGTCAGGATATCGAGGGGTCGCGCGCACATGCATCCATGTTGGCTGCCCAGGGTATCATTACGGATAAAGATGCCGAGGCCATACGGGAAGGGCTTCTCACGATATTGTCAGAGATCGAAAGTGGCACGTTCGAGTTTTCCACTGCCTTGGAAGACATTCATATGAATGTCGAAGCGCGGTTGAAGGAGTTGATCGGCGAACCGGCTGGGCGTTTGCACACAGCCCGATCGCGGAATGATCAGGTTGCGTTGGATTTCCGGATGTGGGTGCGGGATCAGATGGACGCAGCGATAGCTGGTTTGACCGCCTTGATCGATGCACTTCTCAATCAGGCAGAAGCCGGGGCAGAGATGGTCATGCCAGGATTCACCCATCTTCAGGTCGCACAACCCGTAACTTGGGGTCATCACATGATGGCATATGTGGAGATGTTCGGGCGGGATCGCACACGGTTTCAGGATGCTCGTTTAAGGTTAAACGAATCTCCGCTTGGCGCAGCGGCTCTGGCGGGGACTTCATTTCCGATCGACCGGGAAATGACGGCAAAAGCGCTGAAATTCGACCGTCCGGCAGCCAATTCCCTTGATGCAGTGGCAGATCGCGACTTTGCGTTGGAGTTTTTGAGCGCATCTTCGATTTGTGCAACTCATCTTAGCCGATTTGCAGAGGAATTAGTCATCTGGTCTTCTGCCCAGTTTCGTTTTGTGCAACTTTCAGATCGGTTTTCGACCGGCTCATCCATCATGCCACAGAAGAAAAACCCCGATGCGGCGGAACTGATCCGGGCAAAAGTTGGCCGGATCACCGGAGCGCTGGTTGGGTTGCTAACGGTGATGAAGGGGCTGCCGCTGACTTATTCCAAAGACATGCAGGAAGATAAGGAACAGGTGTTTGATGCCGCAGATAGCCTAATGTTGGCGCTTGCAGCGATGACCGGAATGGTGGGCGACATGATGCCAAACGAAGCGTCACTACGCACGGCGGCGACGTCCGGATTTTCAACCGCAACAGATCTTGCCGACTGGCTGGTGAGGGAACTTGGAATGCCGTTCCGAGACGCACATCACATAACTGGCGCCCTTGTCAAAATGGCCGAAGACAATGGCTGTGACCTGCCAGACCTGACGCTGGAGCAGATGCAATCTGTACATCAGGACATTTCGTCACAGGTTTTCGACGTCTTAGGGGTAGACAATTCGGTACGGAGTCGCACATCTTATGGTGGAACAGCGCCGGAAAATGTTCGCCAACAGATTGCAAGCTGGAGGGCAAAACTGTGAAAGGGGTCGTCATCGGTTTGGGGTTCGCATTGGTCTGTTCGCTTGCTTCGTGCGGGGTAAAAGGCCCGCCAATCACACCAGAGACGGTGGCGGTTGCAACGCAATAAATAAGGGCTGTTCGCTTCTGGAACGGTCCAGGAGGGAACAGTTATGATCTTTAGACTATTCGCATTCGTGGCAATTGTAATGTTTGGAACCGCACAGTTTGCTGTCGCGGAACCGAATTGGCGTGGCGGAGAATTCCGGGGCTCGGTCATACTGACGGTCGCGGGAAATATCAGTGTACCAACACGAGAAGCCAGTTACGAAGAAGTTGATAAATTCTTTTATTACAACAACATAGAGTTCGAAAGCGCCTCGCAGTTTGACTATTCCAGGCTGCTGGCTCTTCCCCAGACAAGTGTGAAAGCAGACTTTCCAATGGGGGATGAAGGGCACATACATACCTTCAAAGGGCCACTTCTTTCCGACGTTCTCGACGCTGCCGGCGCGACCGGTGAAATCGTGACGCTGGTTGCGCTTGATGGATATGCGATCGAAGTCCCGCTTGCAGATCTTGTTGAGAAAGGCGCCGTTCTGGCCTTGTCTCGCGACGATATCCCGTTTGGGATTGGAGACTTTGGCCCAACTCATCTGGTGTTTCCGCGGGCGGAACGGTTTGATTTGGCCGATATGAATGACGATTGGTGGATCTGGTCGATCTATTTCATACGGGTGGAATAAGCGCTTGGCGCGATAGGGTTAAATCCTCTATATCGGGCGGATTGTCAGTGACAGGACCGCCCGATGGACCATTTTATCTATAATAACGGTGCACTACATGCCGAAGATGTTGCAATCTCCGAGATTGCAGCCGAGGTCGGTACGCCGTTTTACCTGTATTCCACCGCGACGCTGCAACGCCATTTTCAGGTGTTCGACGAGGCGCTTGCCGGGATGGATCATCTGATCTGTTACGCAATGAAGGCAAATGGGAATCTGGCTGTCATCAAACTTATGGCTGATATGGGCGCGGGCGTTGATGTGGTGTCCATCGGGGAATATCTGAAGGCTCGCGAAGTTGGTGTACCCGGCGAGAAAATCGTATTCTCTGGTGTAGGTAAAACCGCCGACGAAATGCGCATCGCGCTGCAAGGTGGCATCCGTCAATTCAACGTCGAAAGTGAACCGGAGCTGGTTGCGCTGAACGAAGTCGCGACATCGCTTGGCAAGGTCGCTCCGATCACCATACGGGTCAATCCGGATGTGGACGCTAAGACACATGCCAAGATTGCCACCGGAAAATCCGAGAATAAATTTGGCATTCCCATTGCCAAGGCGCGCGCCGTGTACGCCGAGGCGGCAGCTCTGCAAGGTATTGAAATTGTTGGAATAGATGTTCATATCGGTAGCCAGCTTACCGCGCTGGAACCGTACGAAAACGCCTTCCTGAAAGTTGCCGAACTCACGGAAGTGCTGCGCGCAGACGGGCATGATATCCGCCGTCTCGATCTTGGAGGCGGGTTGGGGATTCCCTACACAAGGTCAAACGAGGCTCCGCCGCTGCCGTTGGAATATGGTGAAGTCATTCGCCGAACAGTTGGCCATTTGGGATGCGAGATCGAAATAGAACCGGGACGGCTGATTGCAGGCAATGCCGGTCTGCTTGTGTCGAAAGTCATCTATGTCAAAGAGGGCGAAGGACGTAATTTCGTGATCCTCGACGCCGCCATGAATGACCTGATTCGTCCCGCGATGTACGAAGCTCATCATGATATTGTTCCGGTCGTAGAACCCGCTCCGGGAACGGAAACCGCGCCGTACGATATTGTCGGTCCGGTTTGTGAATCCGGCGACACCTTCGCCAGACAGCGCGACCTGCCACCGATGCAGGCAGGTGATTTGATCGCGTTCCGCTCCGCCGGCGCGTACGGGGCGGTGATGTCCAGTGAATATAACGGGCGTCCGATGATCCCCGAGGTTCTGGTTAATCGTGATCAATTTGCCGTGGTCAGGCCCCGTCCGACCTATGAAGAGATGATAAATCGCGATAAGCTGCCCGAATGGATGACGTGATTACCGCGTCATTGGCGATTTAAAAGGGCGTATGACGCAGAAATTTGACAGCCGGTATATTTCGGTACTTGCCCGTATTCGCGGGCGGATTGCCGTGTCGCGCATGTCCATCTGGGCCGAGGTTCTGACGCGTCGATTCTGGCCACTCGCTACCTTTTTGCTCTTGGCCTATGCATTCACCGCATTTGGCGGGTTTAAAGCATTGCCGGATGGCTGGCGCACACCTGTACTGATCGGTTCGGGTCTGATTGCGCTGGGCCTGGCAATCTGGGGCGGTTGGCGGTTCCGCTCCCCTGATATGCAGGCGGCGTTGGATCGTCTGGACGATTCCGTCCCGAATACCCCATTGGCGTCGCTGAGAGATAGCTCCGCCGTTGGGCACCTCGATCCGCTGACGAGGGCACTTTGGGATAAGCACCAGTCGCGAATGGTCGATCAAGCATTGGCGACCCGGACGGCACCACCAGATTTGCACCTTTCCTCTCGCGACCGTTACGGCCTGCGCCTGATGGCCCTTGTGGCTGCTTTTGCAGCGATCACCTTTGCACCCCGCGATATCGTTAACCGCGTGACCGAGATATTCGCCGAACCCGGCGAAGCCGCCATCGCCACTGTCAGCTACGAGGCATGGGCAACACCACCGGACCATACCGGGCGACCGGTCATTTATCTTCTGGATGTTGAAAATGGCCAGCGGTTGAATATCCCTGCCGGGACGGAGTTGATATTCCGCGTTTACGGGGCCGATGTTGACAAGGTCAGCATCACCGAAACCATCAGCGGACAGGATATCCAGTTTGCTGAAGATGCTGAAGGCGCGATAAAGGCGTTGAATTTCGACGCGGTGCAAAATGGCAGCATCACCCTGTTAAATGGCGGAGACGAGCTGGCACAATGGGATTTCACCATCGACAGAGATGCGCCCCCGAAAATCTCCGTTGATGGAGAGATTGCGGGAAATCAGGCCGGTGCGATGCAGCTCCCGTTTCTGGCAGAGGATGACTATGGCGTAATCTCCGGCACCGCGACGATCACGCTGGACCTGCCCAATGTGGATCGCCGCTATGGTCTTATCCCGGCGCCCGATCCATTGGAGCCTATCGTATTAGACCTGCCTATGCCCTACACTGGTACGACCACGCAGGTTGTTGATCGTTTAACGGAAGACCTTAGCAAACATATCTGGGCCCATCTGCCGGTGATCGTTACGCTGACGGTTACAGATGCCGCCGGGCAGGAAGGGACGATTGACGTCCCCGTCGATGCATTGCCGGGGCGTGGTTTCTACGTTCCGCTCGCCGCTGCGCTGGTGGAACAGCGTCGGGATTTGCTCTGGTCGCGGGAAAACGCCCCGAAAATGGTGAAAATCCTGAAATCGGCAACCTATTTGCCCGATGACTTGATGCTATCCTCGTCGTCTTACCTATTGTTACGCACAATCATTCGACGCCTTGATTTGGCGGTGCAATACGGCGTCACCGATCAGGAGCGCGAAGAACTGGCGGAACTTCTGTGGCAGGTGGCGTTGGATATCGAAGATGGCGATCTGGCAAATGCCCGTGAGCGTCTGCGTCGCGCGCAAGAGAGACTGGCGAATGCACTGGAACAAGGGGCGGACCAGTCGGAAATTGACCGTTTGATGGATGAATTACGCGAAGCCACGGATGATTACCTTCAGGCACTTGCCGACGAAGCCATGCAGGACGGTGACACGCAAAGCGCGGAAAATATGCCGCAAGACGGCGAAATGCTGACTGAAGACATGATCCAGGAGATGCTGGATAAGATTCAGGAACTGTCAGAAAACGGACAGAATCAGGAGGCGCAGGAATTGCTGCAGCAATTGCAGGAATTGCTGGAGAACCTGCAAATGGCGGAATCACAGGGTGGCGAAGGACAGCAGGACGGCCCGATGGGTCAGCAGATGCAGGATATGCAGGACGCGCTCAGGGATCAGCAAGAATTGTCTGACGATACCTTCCGCGACCTGCAACAGTCTCAGGACCCGAACGGCGAATCCAATCCCACGCAGGAGGAACTCGCGCAGCGGCAGGAGGAATTGCGCGAACAGCTAGAAGATATGCAGCGCAACAATCCCAGCGGCGCCGGAGAAGAGGCGCTGGAACAGGCTGAACGCGACATGGAAGGCGCACGCGATGCGCTGGAACAGGGTGATTCCGGCGAGGCGCTTGATCGTCAGGCGGACGCAATCGAGAATCTGCGCGAAGGCATTCGCGAACTGGCAGAGGATATGCAGCAAGCGCAGCGCGAAGCCACTGGCCAACAGGGTGGTGAGACCGAAACTGACAGTGTCGAGGTTGATCCGCTGGGGCGGCCATTGGGCGAGGACGGACGTTCCTCCACCACCGAAAATATGTTGCAGGGGCCGAATGCGATGGATCGGGCGCGGGAACTACTGGATGAAATCCGCCGCCGCAGCGGGGAAACGGATCGACCACAGATCGAGCTGGATTACCTGAAACGGCTGCTGGAGCAGTTCTAGGCCCCTTCGCCTCCGCCAATCATGCCCATGACCCAATCGATCCCCAATTGGATCCAGTGCCAAAGCAGCACCCCGATCCGCGCCGCGTAAACGCGCAGAACGTCGACAATCTGGATATAGGCATCCAGAATGGGTGCCGCGGCCGGGACATACCCAACGATCATGTCACGCAGCAAATACGCCGCCGTGCCGATCATGAACAGGAACAGGGTCAAAATGAAGCCGCGACGGAACCGTTTGCGCGGTTTCATATATTCGATCTCTTCATCAGAAAGAGACGAATTTCGCGACAGAACTGAAGATTTCAGATCATCCAGATTCGGCACACGTGCCCGCCGGCCGATCAGCTCTTCCGGGACTTCGTTTTCTTCTTTGGCAGGACGGTTCGCCTTTGATTTCACAAGGTCATCTTCAACTTCCAGCTGCTTGCGGAAGGTTGCGAGCAAGGCATCCTCGTTGAAATTCGTCGAGTCTTCCTTCTGTTCTTCTACCGGTTCCGGCTCTTTTTCGGGTTCCGGTTCCGGATCGGCCTCTTTCCGAGGTTCCAAGGAAATGACGTTGTCAGACATCGTTGGTTCTGGCTCATCAACCTCTTCGGCCTCGTCACCCCAGTCGAAATCCTCTGGGTCCAGATCCTCAGCGTCTGCGCTAACTGCTTCTTCGGGCACATCGTCTGTGCCGGGTTCGTCAACAGGCACCTCCGGTTCGACCTGTTCGGTGTCCTCTTCACCGTCATCGGATTTGTCGCGGCTTATGAAACGTAGCGCTGTGCTCATAAATGCCGGAATATTCTGGATGGGCGGAGAGGGGGCTTCTTCTTCGTCTTCCTCATCGTCTTCGACGACTTCTTCCGGATCACCATCGACACCATCCAACGCGGCCATGGATTTTATCTCATGAGCAGTCTCCGCGACTTCTTCTTCGATGGTTTCCTCGGCGACGCTTGCGGTGTCTTCGAGATCATCCGAGGCGTCTTCAATTTCGTCAGATACGTCCACCAGATCGTCCAGCGACTGTCCCATAAAGGGCGCTTCCACGTCTTCCTCGACATCCATCGGGGGCTCGTCAGCAGGGGAGTCATCCTCTGCCTCATCAGTGTCGATATCCGACAAAGATTGTCCCATGAAAGGTTCGTCTTCCGTTTCGACAACCTCGTCCTGGCTTTCCTCTTCCAGATCGGAAAGAGATTGCCCCGCGAATGGCACGTCCTCGTCTTCTGGTTCCGGCTCTTCCGTCGTTTCGGGAATGTCCTGTTCCAAATCACTCAGCGACTGCCCAACAAAAGGCTCATCGTCGTCAGCGTCTGTCGCGTCATCCGACGTTTCTTCGCTTTCCAAATCGGACAGTGATTGACCGACGAAAGGTTCATCTTCGACCGTATCTACGGCCTCAACGCTCTGGTCGTCTGACGTGTCGCCAGCTTCGAGGTCTGACAGGGACTGCCCGACGAAGGGTTCTTCTTCAATCGTATCTTTAGCTTCGTCGCTCTGATCCTCTGGCGTATCTTCAGGTTCAAGATCAGACAGTGATTGACCGACGAAAGGTTCCTCTTCAACCGTATCTACGGCCTCAACACTCTGGTCGTCTAATGTGTCGTCAGCTTCGAGGTCTGACAGCGATTGTCCGACGAAAGGTTCGTCTTCAACCGTATCGGTGGCTTCGTCGCTCTGTTCGTCTGAGGTCACTTCTACGTCGAGGTCTGATAGTGATTGTCCGGAGAAAGATTCATCTTCGGTCGTATCTGTAGCTTCGACGCTTTGATCCTCAGGCGTATCTTCAGATTCAATATCTGACAGTGATTGTCCGATAAAAGGTTGGTCATCGACTGTATCTGCGACTTCGGCGCTCTGGTCGTCTGATGCGTCTTCAGCTTCAAGGTCTGACAGGGACTGACCGACGAAAGGTTCGCCTTCGGCTATATCCGTGGTGTCGTCGCTCTGATCCTCTGGCGTGTCTTCAGCTTCGAGGTCCGAAAGCGATTGTCCAGGGAAAGGTGCTTCCTCGACAACCTCATCTTCGTCAGGTGTCGCCTGAGTGTCTAACACGGTTTCAGGGGCTTCACTCACCTCCGGCTGTTCCATCGCGGGGGTGGGGTCAGTGCCTTCTGGTTCTGGCGGTGAGGTCAGTACCTCTTCGGTATTCTCTGTTTCACTGATTGGCGGCAAACCCGCGGTGAAGCCGGGGGTCTCTTCCTCTTCGGAATCCGCTGCAGTGTCATCGGACTGTGTTTCCGTCTTTTGAACGGGTTCGGCGGCGCTTTCCGCAGCTAGCCCTTCATTGTCGGCGTCGACCTGATCCTGCAGCTCGTCATATTCGTCCGACATGGTTTCGTCTGAAGACGGTTCCAAATCCGCACTTTCGGGTGCTTCTGGCTCGTCTGATAGGGGTTGATCAAGCCTAAGACCAGAAACACTTTCTTCAGGCTCAGGCTCAGGCTCAGGCTCAGGCTCAGGCTCAGGCTCAGGCTCAGGCTCAGGCTCAGGCTCAGGCTCAGGCTCAGG
>JBNLBF010000014.1:0-80234 GCA_050302475.1 Paracoccaceae bacterium | reverse complement strand
GATTGCCCGCTGGACAAAGTCACCTCTGCCGGAAATGCCGCCGGGACAGGTGCGCGGATTGCGTTGTTAAATATCTCGGCGCGTACGGAAATCGAACAGACCGTGAAAAACATCACCAAGATCGAAACCGCCATCGAACCGCGCTTTCAGGAGCATTTCGTGGCCGCATCAAATATCCCGCACGCCACCGACCCGTTCCCGAACCTGTCAGGGCACGTCACCCTACCCGTTGTCAGTTTTAACGAAAAACAGTCCGACCGACCGCGCCGTCGTCGCCGTTAATTGAAACCCGCCCAAATCCTGCCCATATATATGGGTAAGAGGACAGGCATGATACGCGCAGCATCTTACAATATTCGCAAATCCGTCGGACTGGATCGCCAGCGCCGGCCCGAGCGTATTGTCGAAATCCTGAATGAAATCAACGCCGACGTGGTCGCCCTACAAGAGGTTGACCGGAGAACCGGTGCGCGCCCCACCACCATCCCGCGAGAGATGATCGAGGCTGAGACGGACCTCAAAATCATCGACATCGCCATCCGCCCCGATTCCATCGGCTGGCATGGCAATGCGCTGCTGGTCCGCAAAGATGCCGAAATCCACACGGCGCGGCGGCACGATATCCCGCGGCTGGAACCGCGCGGGGCGATCAGCGCCGACATCACACTGCACGGCGAAACCCTACGCGTGGTGGGTGCCCATCTGGGCCTGATGAAACGCTATCGGCAGCAACAAATCCGCGCCATTACAGAACAGCTCGACAACCTGTCCGCGCTGCCGACCCTAATCATGGGTGACCTCAACGAATGGCGCCCCGGTGGCAGTCTGGACCATTTCGGCGAGACTTACGCCATCGCCACCCCCGGCCCCAGCTTTCACAGCTCTCGCCCTGTCGCTTCGCTCGACCGGATCATCCTGTGCAACCGTCTTGACCTGCTGGAAGGTGCCGTGCATCAGTCAGAGCTTGCGAAAATCGCCTCCGACCATTTGCCGATCTATGCGGATATCCGACCCGCCTAGTCCTTGTTCTTTGAAAATAGACGTCGGTTGGATTTGACGAATTCGTCTATCATCGCCGCCAGCCCGCCATACCATTTCTTCTTCAGATAAAAGAACCCCGCTGCCGCGCCCAGCGTTGCACCGATCGCGTCCACAATCAGGTCCCACATCGTGTCGACCAATCCGGATTTCTGCATATTCAATCCAAATGTCTGGTCCATGACGAACTCAAAAATCTCCCAAACAACCCCGATGCTGACACCGAAACAAAAGGCAAAAAACGCCATTGCAATTGGGGGTGCGGCGTAGCGATCCCCTTTGAATAGCAGGAAAATAAATATAAACCCGATCAGCCCGAACCCGATGGCCGATCCCCCGTGCAACAAAACATCCCACCACCAGTATTTTTCATAAAAATCCCCAACCTCGCCCAGAAACAGCGTGGAGTAAGTGAAAATGATAATTGCTGAGGCAAAAGACAGCGGCAGTTTGATATCGTAAGACCGCTCGATCAGATCGGGCAAAAAGGTCAGCAGCAGCGTAATCACACTCACCGCAACGGACGCCCAGTGCTGCTCGTACACCGCAAACGCAGCCCCACCAACCAGCAGAACACGGACCCCCGTCTCGACCCAACTGTCACCCAAAAACCAGCGCATCAGCCCTCCTGCATCTAATTTGGGCAAGCGAGGATCAAACCGCAAGTCATTCCTCTTTTCTTTCCCGCCCCACGCGCTATAACGCGCTGCACTGAAATCCAAGGAACGAACCAATGACCTACAAGCCCAAAAGCGAATTTCTGCAGGTAATGCAGACCCGCGGCTTTCTGTCTGACTGCACAGACATGGAAGGCCTTGATGAAGCGCTTCTGAACGGCATTGTTCCGGGTTATATCGGCTTTGATGCCACCGCAGATTCCATGCATATCGGGAATATGTTGCAGTTGATGCTGTTGCGTTGGTTGCAGAAAACCGGACATAAACCGATCTTCCTGATCGGAGGCGGCACGACCAAAATCGGTGACCCAAGCGGTAAAGATGAAAGCCGCCAGTTGCTGACCGCCGAGATGATCAACAAGAATATCGAAGGCTACCGCAAGGCGGCCGACAAATACGTGAAATTCGGCGATGGTCCGACAGACGCGATTGTTGCCAACAATGCCGACTGGCTGGACGCGCTGAACTACGTCGAGTTCTTACGCGACTATGGGCGCCATTTCACCATAAACAGGATGTTGACCTTTGACAGCGTGAAGCTGCGGCTGGAGCGGGAGCAGCCACTCACCTTCCTAGAATTCAACTACATGCTGTTGCAGGCATACGATTTCATGGAACTAAACCGCCGCTTTGGCTGCCGCCTGCAGATGGGTGGTTCCGATCAGTGGGGCAATATCGTCAACGGCATCGACCTGACACGGCGCGTGAACCAAGCCGAGGTTTTTGGCATGACCTCCCCGTTGATCACCCGGGCCGACGGGTCCAAAATGGGTAAATCCGTTTCCGGCGCGATCTGGCTGAACGAGGACAAGCTGTCGGCCTATGAATTCTGGCAATACTGGCGCAACACGCTGGATGCCGATGTGGGCCGGTTCATGAAACTGTTCACCGAACTGCCGATTGAAGAATGCGATCGTTACGGCGCACTGGAAGGGGCCGAGATTAACGAGGCGAAGATCGTCCTCGCCAACGAAGTTACCACGCTGCTGCACGGCGCCGAGGCGGCCAAGGCAGCCGAAGCCACAGCCCGTGAAGTTTTCGAAAAGGGCGGCATCGGGGATGACCTGCCCACCGTAACCCTCAGCGCCGAAGAGGCTGGCGAGGCCGTGTCCATTGTCCAGCTGTTCGTCAAGGCGGGACTGGCCGCGTCTGGTAAAGAGGCCAAACGCCTGATTGCCGAGAATGGCGCCCGTCTGAATGACGAGTTGGTAACTGATGCTGGCCAGATGATCCCGTCAGACGCGATAGCAGAAACGCTGAAATTGTCCGCCGGGAAAAAGCGTCATGCTTTGGTTAAACTTGGTTAATAGATTTCACCTTAAAGGCGAGTTTTTTGTGTGGAATTAAACAATAAGGCAATGTTGCCCTATTTCACGCCACATTTTCAGCAGATTCCGGAAATACCAATATACCTGTCGTTAATCAGCAACCCCATAGTAAGGACGGCGGGACTTAAAGATGCTACTTTCACCGATTTCATACATGTCCATGACGGCCATCACGGCTGCGGTCGTATTCCTCGCCATTCCGACATTTGCGCAGGATAGCAAGGAAATGCTCCAGCCAGATTGCGTCGCAATGGAAAGCTGCCAGAAACTGGTAGACTAATTCCCCAGCATCCATTCGCCCTCCGGGTGGAAGGCATGGAAGGCGAAGGCAAATGTGACCTCGTGGATCACATCTTCCCCGGTAACTGCATCATAAACCCGTATTGACCCGATATCGCGGGAATCCGCGATCCGACGCACATCCAGCGCTGATACCATGCCCGCGCGCCAAACGATCCGTACCCCCGCCTCCTCCAGCTCTTCCAGATCCTGCAATCTTTCCAGCGGCCAGGCGCGATCACCGACCCGGATCACACGCGCCAGCGGATTGATTCCGTGCGGTGGTTCCTCACCAGAATAGAGAAAGGGTCGCCCGCTATCATATTTGGTATAGGGGTTCGCGCCGTAGGGTCGGGAATGTCCAATCGGTTCCGCCATCACGATCCCCTCGGGGTTGCGGGCGGCAAATTCCTCCATCGATTCCATCCAGTTGACCACCTGAGTCAGCTTCTGCCCGGTCAGTTCACCGACGATCCCCTCTCCGGTGAATTGCTGCCACCAGCTTTCAGTTTCGCGATCAAACATGATCATATCTGAATTCCGAAGCTTACCCGATACGCCAAATGTCAGCACCCGCCCGTCGAGCCGCCGGTCGAATACCAGCGCTGAATTGCAAAGCGGACAAAACGTCACTGCCACTGGCACTTCCCCGATGACGTCATTCGCAATCTCGTGCCATGTCAGGTAGCGGATCGGGTAGGCTCGGGGCGTTTCGCCTTCGATCTCCACGGTGATGACAGGTTCCTGCGCAGGGATATCGGCATCAGCCACAGAAACAAAATCCACGTCGTCCAGCGCTGGAATACCGTCACGCGGCGGCCCACCCGAAATTATCTCGATCCATTCCACTGAGGATTTGGAGAAATCCGTATTCGGCCACTCGGATTCCCAGAATGGCGCTTGGGCCAGCGATCCGGTCGATAATAGCATCAGCCCAAAAACAAAACGCAGCATAGCGGCACCTCCGGCCGATATGCTGCGTTAATATTGGCAATCGGGATAGCCCCCCTCACCGCCTCGTGAGGGGATGCGATTACAAGTCTTCTTTGACGCGCACGCTCGCCATATAGTCAGGATTTTCCGGAACAGCCCCATTGTTGGCCTGAACCCCACGTTTTATCGCATGGACAATGTCCATCCCGGTAATCACGCGGCCCACAACGGTATATTGCCCGTTCAGATTGGGGGCATCGTCAAACATGATGAAAAACTGTGAATTGGCAGAATCCGGCGATTGTGACCGCGCCATCCCCACGATGCCTTCGACAAACGCAATGTTGGAAAACTCTGCCGGCAGGTCCGGATCATCCGATCCGCCGCGCCCGGCGAACCGCGAATCGTAACCAGTGTCGTCCGTTATATCGCCGTATTCCACATCCCCCGTCTGGGCCATAAACCCTTCGATCACGCGATGAAAGGCGACATTGTCATACTCGCCCGCCCGCGCCAGCGCCTTGATCCGCTGCACATGGATCGGTGCGACATCGGGCAGCAGCTCGATCTCGACCGTGCCGTTTGCATCCCCAGCGATCTCAATGACGAGGATGTTTTCGTCGTCAGATTGGATAATTGCCGCAGGTGTCGTTGCCGACGGGTCCAATTCTGCCAGTTCAGGTTCGTTATCACCCATGAGACTTAGAAACCTTGGGCCATAGACCACCGCGGCAGCAAGGCCGATCAGCACTGCCCCGATTGTCAGTAAAGTCGAGAGGTTTTTAAACATCGGCGGCAACCTTTACCGAAATCATCTGATCCGGGTCCGCAGGCGGTTCCCCCCGCGTGATGGCATCGACATGTTCCATGCCGCTGATCACCCGGCCATAAACGGTATATTGACCATTCAGGAAACTATTGTCCGAGAAATTGATGAAAAACTGTGAATTGGCCGAGTTTGGATTCTGCGACCGCGCCGCGCCTAACGTGCCGCGATCATGCGGCAGACGCGAGAATTCCGCAGGCAAATCCGGCAAATCGGATCCCCCGGTCCCCGCCATCCGCGGATTGTAATCCTTGTTGGTATTGCCATGCGCCACGTCGCCGGTCTGAGCCATGAAACCGTCAATCACCCGATGGAACACAACGCCGTCATAAGCCCCGTCACGCGCAAGCGTTTTCATACGCTCAGAATGTAGAGGCGCTACATCCGGTAGTAGTTCAATGGTGACGGTGCCGTTTTTCAGCTCCATCAGGATGGTATTTTCGGGGTCTTTGATGTCGGCCATGAATATCTCCTCTTCCGGGGTAATTTACGGGGTTTCCTGTTGGTTCGAAAGGAATATCTCAGTCCCTTCCGATTTTCGCCAGCAAGGCCTTTTCGACCTCTGACGACACAAATGATGATATATCCCCACCCAGAAGCGCGATTTCCTTGACCAATCGCGAAGCAATCGGCTGATATTTCGCATCAGCCATCAGAAATACGGTCTCGACCGAAGGGTCCATCGCCCTGTTCATCCCAACCATCTGAAATTCATACTCGAAATCCGCCACCGCGCGCAGCCCGCGGACAATCACATTTGCGCCAACGTCATGGGCGCAGTCGATCAGCAAGTTTCGGAAAGGATGGACGACAATCTCCGTCCCGCCATTGATCTGCTCGCTCTCAGCAGAAATCATGGCAACGCGTTCATCGAGGGAAAACATCGGGTTTTTTCCGGAGTTCACCGCAACCCCGATCACCAGCCTGTCCACCATCTTGCAGGCGCGGCGGATAATATCCGTGTGCCCAAGCGTGACTGGATCAAATGTGCCGGGATACAGGCCTATGCGCATGAAAAACTACCCTTTCGGGCTGGACAGAACACAATCGCAAGCGGGGCGTCAAGAGGCGATCAGAACGTCCCCGTGATCATCTCCACCATCACATCATTTTCGCGCTCCACTTCCCGGATACGCGCGGCCACCATATCCCCGATGGAAACCACGCCAATCAGCGTGCCGCCATCAACCACCGGTAAATGCCGGAAGCGGTTTTCGGTCATGGTTTGCATAACCGATTGAACACTGTCTGTGGACGTGCAGAAAATCACCTCTGAAGTCATCAGATCTGATACTTTGTCACTCAGACAGCCACTGCCGCGATTGCCCAGTTCCCGTACGATATCGCGCTCAGACAGGATGCCATCAATCTGGCCCTCACCGTCGCGCACGATAACCGCACCAATGCGATGACTGGAAAGCAGTTTCGCGGCGTCCGATACACTGTCTGTCTTGGATACGGAATAAATCTCCGCCGAAGCTTTTCCAGCAAGAATATCTTTGACGAGCATGTCGCACCTCCCTGCTAGGTTAGAAACTCATGCTGCACCGGGGTGCGGCGATCTGTCAAGCTGGCACAGGAATGTCCGCCAGACGGGCTTTGACGTGATTTGCGATCACATCCGCCGATTTGGCGATCCGCGCGATCCGGTCGTCATCCTGATGGCGGACCAGATAGAAGGTGCGCGTCAACTGAGTATCTGCGGGTAAGACCGGCAGCAAATCCTCATGTTCATGTGCGACGAAATCCGGCAGGATACAAATCCCCTGCCCCGCCAGACACCAGTGCAGCTGCACGATCAGGTTATTGGAGGCAAACCGCGCCTGTCGGTCCTGACCTATAGTGGAGAGGTAATCCAACTCTTTGTCGAAAATCATGTCCGAGATATAGCCGATCAGCGGCAGCTCTTTCAGTTGCTTGCGGTTTTCAATCGGATGATGCGCCTCCAGAAAATCGCGGGAGGCGTAAACATGCAAATTGTAATCGGCGATCTTGCGAATTTTCAGCCGCCCGGCCGTGGGGGGAGAGACTGTTACCGTCAGGTCCGCCTCGCGTTGCGAAAGGCTAAACACTCGTGGCAGGGCCACGATCTGAATATTCAGGTCAGGGTTTTCGCGACTTAGTGTCCCCGTCGCCTGAGTAAGCAGATAGCTGGAAATGCCGTCAGGAGCCCCGATCCGCACCACGCCCGACAGGCTGTCTGACTGCCCGCCAACCTCTTCCTGCGCGACGCTGGCAATACTTTCGATATCCTGAACATGTTCGACTAGCCTGCGTCCGGCCTCGGTCAGGTCATATCCGGTGGGGGATCGGTCGAACAATTTTGCTCCGAGCGCCTGCTCCAGCGCAGACACACGCCGACCCACCGTCGCCGGGTCCATTCCCAGCGCCTTGCCCGCGACCACCAGTCGCTCCAACCGGGCAACCTGCAGAAAAACCCGCAAGTCGTCCCACCGCATTTGACTCGCTTTCATGCGCCGCATTCTATCACAGGTTGTAGAAATGCAAAAATGCAAAATGATCCTGTATTTTTATCACTGCATCATGCAATTTTCCACGCTACACTGCGCCAAATTTTCAGGAGACAGCAATGAGAGAGATACACCATTACATCAATGGCGAACATGTCGCGGGCACGTCCGGCCGGTTTGCAGATGTGTTCAACCCTGCCACAGGCGAGGTTCAGGCGAAGGTTCCCCTGGCGAATGCGGGCGAACTGGCGCAGGCCGTCACCGCTGCCGAAGCCGCCCAACCGGCGTGGGCCGCCGTCAACCCGCAGCGCCGCGCGCGGGTGATGATGAAGATGGTTGATCTACTGCATCGCGACATGGATAAGCTGGCCACAATGCTGTCCTCGGAACATGGCAAAACCTTCCCGGATGCCAAGGGCGACGTGATCCGTGGCCTCGAAGTCGTGGAATATTGCATCGGCGCTCCGCAATTGCTGAAGGGCGAATATACCGACGGCGCGGGCCCCGGCATCGACATGTATTCGATGAAACAGGCGCTGGGTGTGACCGCCGGGATCACCCCCTTCAACTTTCCCGCCATGATCCCGATGTGGATGTTTGCCCCCGCCATTGCGTGCGGCAACGCCTTCATCTTGAAACCCTCCGAACGTGATCCCTCCGTTCCCGTCATGCTGGCGGAACTGATGGAGGAAGCCGGGTTGCCCAAAGGTATCCTACAAGTCGTCCATGGCGACAAGGAAGCCGTCGACGCCATCATCGAAAACCCGGTGATCCAGTCAATCGGGTTCGTTGGCTCGACCCCCATCGCCGAATATATCTATGGCAATGGCTGTGCGGCAGGTAAGCGCGTTCAATGTTTTGGCGGTGCGAAAAATCACATGATCATCATGCCGGATGCAGATATGGACCAAGCCGTCGATGCGCTGATCGGCGCGGGCTACGGCGCGGCGGGTGAACGCTGCATGGCGATATCCGTCGCCGTGCCGGTCGGCGAGGAAACTGCTGACCGCCTGATCGAAAAACTGATCCCTCGGGTCGAAAGCTTGAAGATCGGCCCCTATACAGCTGGCGATGACGTGGATTTCGGCCCGGTTGTGACCGCGCAGGCGAAGGAAAACATCCTCGGCCTCGTCGAAACCGGCATCAAAGAGGGCGCAAACCTCGTCGTTGATGGCCGTGATTTCAGCCTGCAAGGGTATGAGGACGGATATTTTGTTGGCGCTTGCCTGTTCGACAATGTGACGAAGGACATGGATATCTACAAAAAGGAAATCTTTGGTCCGGTCCTGTCGACGGTCCGCGCGCAAAGCTACGAAGAGGCGCTGGGTCTGGCGATGGACCATGAATACGGCAATGGCACGGCGATCTTCACCCGCGACGGTGACACAGCCCGTGACTTCGCCAATCGGATCAATATTGGCATGGTCGGCGTGAACGTCCCCATCCCGGTGCCGCTCGCCTATCACACGTTCGGTGGCTGGAAGAAATCCATGTTTGGCGATCTGAACCAGCACGGGCCGGATGCGTTCAAATTCTATACACGCACGAAAACCGTCACCTCGCGCTGGCCGTCGGGTACGAAGGAAGGCGCAAGTTTCTCCATCCCGACGATGGACTAACGGTTTCGCCCCGCCAGTTTTGGCGGGGCGCTTTTTTAGTGAGGGGGGTCTCATGAAAATCGGCTTTATCGGTCTGGGCAATATGGGTGCCCCTATGGCCCGTAACCTGATCGCCGCCGGACACGACGTGACCGGTTTTGACGTCGCGGATGTAACCATCGACGGGGCCGCGTCGGCCAATTCCGCCGCCGAGGCTGCCGCGGGTCAGGACGTCGTCATCACCATGCTGCCCAATGGGGAAATCCTGCGGTCGGTCGCCGCCGAGATCACCCAGGTCATGCCCTACTCCGCCCTGTTCATCGACTGTTCCACGGTCGATGTCGACAGCGCCTGCGCTGTGGCTGACGCGGTCCCCTATGCGCTAGATGCCCCTGTCTCAGGCGGGATCATCGGGGCCGAGGCCGGCACCCTGACCTTCATGGTCGGTGGCAGCGCAGACGCCTTTGACAAGGCCAAACCCCTGTTCGACATTATGGGTCAAAAGGCTGTCCATTGCGGTGACAGCGGCGCCGGACAGGCAGCAAAAATCTGCAACAACATGATCCTCGGCATCACAATGATCGGTACTTGCGAGGCCTTTGCGCTGGCCGACAAGCTCGGCCTTGATCGCCAAAAGCTTTACGACGTGGCCTCCACATCATCGGGTCAAAGCTGGTCCCTGACAACCTACTGCCCGGCCCCTGGCATCGGCCCCACCAGCCCTGCCGACAACGAATACCAACCCGGATTCGCTGCAGCGCTCATGCTAAAGGATCTAGGCCTGTCACAGGATGCCGCCGGCGACCTGACCCCGCTTGGGGCGCACGCGCGCGACATTTATACAAAAATGGTGACGGATGGTTACGGCGGGAAAGATTTTTCAGCCATTCTGGAAGAAATATCCAAATCCTAGAGACTGGTTGGCGGCTTTTGCTCGGCGATCCGTTGATCGAGAAGCGTGGCAATCCCACCGGCAAGAATGCTCATCCGCCGTAAATAGAGAAAGCGCCACGGTCCGCCACCCTCCGCATCTTCTTCTGCGCGTCGGAACGCAATCAAAACACCGATCAATAGGGCTGGACGCATTTGCAATTCCCGTTCCGCCGACCATCAGCGCGAACAGTAACATCAGTCCCAGCTCCCAGAGCTGCACATTTGACACTGTCTTTGGCAATCGCCTAAACGCGACGACCCAAAGGATTAGCGAGATCGAGACGGAATAAAACAGGCGGGCAAAGAGAAAACCGTCATCCAATCAGCTGTTTCAATTCATCTGCTGCCTCGGCGACAGTTTCTTCGCCCTTTTCTATCGCTTCTTTTGCCCGCAGGAATTCCAGAATTGTGAATTCACCCAGCTCTACATTCAGCACCAGATCAGGTGCGTCCTTTTCCAGTCGATAGGCTCGAATCTGGTCAATCATCTGATCAATCGCCATCGCCACTACATCGAAATAGTTCGGGGCTTTGGGTGTGTCTTTCTGCCCGTTCGCATTGAACGCAGCCAGCACCCCTCGCATCGGAAGCGACAAGGTCTCTTTGACTTTCGCCCAGGTTTCGTTGCCTTTGGGCTGCTGCCACATCACATTGTTCTTGCGCCCCTCCGGGTTAACCGCAATGACAATATCTGCCCCGAGATCTCGACATACCGAAACCGGAACCGGATTGGTCATCCCGCCGTCCAGCAACCAACGCCCGTCCTTCAGATAGGGGCTGACAACCCCCGGCAACGCGATCGAGGCTCGCATGGCTTCGATAATCGGGCCTTCTAGGATGTCTACCTCGCGTCCGGTGCGCATATCCGTTGCGACGGCACCGAATTTGATGCGCTGGTTTTCGATCAGTTGCGGCATATGCAACGCATCAAACCATTTGACGACGCTTTTGGCGTCCACCATTCCCCCACCCAGCAGGTTCAGGTCCACCAGCAGCGCCGCCTTGGCCGGTGTCAATGACAGAGCCCAATCTTCCAGTTTTGACAGGTTGCCGCTAACATACGCCGCCCCGACGAGCGCGCCCATCGAGGTTCCGGCGACGCAATAGGGTTTAACCCCACGCGCCTCCAGCGCTTTCAGTACGCCAATATGGCTCCAGCCCCGTGCGCCGCCAGATCCCAGCGCGATACCGATTTTTGGATGTGTCATCTGATCAGCCCCTGATTGCAGACCTACAATGATACGGTTCAAAGGGCATTTCAAGCAGTCCTATTCGGCAGCTATTTCCTGTGGCGTGTGGCGCATCTGAATCTGATGTGCGGCGCTGATGCGCGCCAGAAATGCGGCGCGACTTTCAGGGGTATCGATTACGATTCTCTCCACCCAGTCAGGGGCAGATGCAAAGGCGTGCTGCATTTTGCGGCGAACACCACCCAGCAGAAACGCCCGACGAAAACAGGTCCACAAGTCGATGCGTGGTCTACGGTTATTGCTGAAATCCTCGGGCAACTTGCCGCCATTCTGCCAGAACCGTTTGATCAAATTAACAAAAATCACCGGCTTTCTGGGTTTTAGAAACACAATGCATTCTGCTGCGTGTCTTATCTCGGGGAAGACTTGAACGCCGCCATCCATGATCCATTTATCTGCATTGAGTTGCGCGACCACGTGGTCTCGGCGGTCCGACCAATTTCTGGTCTCTACATGGTTTACATAACGCGAGGCATCAAAACTGATAACCGGCAGGTCCGTCAGTTCATGAAGTTCACGAGCCAATGTGGTTTTACCCGCACCGGACAGTCCCATAATCGCAATTTTCTGCACCCCGGATCACTCCGTACAAACACCACCACACCCATGGGAAACATAGCCTCTGGGATTCTTTTTGTATAGTCGGACGTTGCCGGAGCCGACTAGGGTCCATTCAGACGAAATGGCGCATAAGCAGCGCGGTTGTATCGCCGAGCATGCGAGCAAAAAGCTTTCTGCTCTTCCCGGCGATCACTCTGCCGCGACGGCCCCTTTGCCCAGAATATCCTTCAGATACGCGCCAGTGTGGCTGTCTTTCACCCCAGCGATTGCCTCGGGTGTTCCGGTGGCCACGATCAATCCGCCGCCGTCACCACCCTCCGGTCCGATATCGATGATATGATCGGCGGTTTTGATAACATCAAGATTATGCTCGATCACGATGACCGAGTTCCCCTGATCCACCAATTCATGCAGCACTTCCAACAGTTTGTTCACATCCTCGAAATGCAGACCGGTCGTCGGTTCATCCAGAATATAAAGTGTCCGGCCCGTGGAGCGTTTCGACAATTCTTTCGACAGCTTCACCCGCTGTGCTTCGCCGCCCGACAATGTCGTCGCGGATTGGCCGACCTTGATATAGCCGAGGCCCACGCGCATCAGCGTTGTCATTTTCTCTCGGATCGACGGAACCGCCTTGAAAAATTCTTCGGCATCTTCAACTGTCATATCCAGCACATCGGCGATGGATTTACCCTTGAACTTGATCTCCAGCGTTTCGCGGTTGTAGCGCTTGCCGCCGCAGCTTTCACAGGTGACATAGACGTCGGGCAGGAAGTGCATCTCGATCTTGATCAGCCCGTCGCCCTTACAAGCCTCGCATCGGCCGCCTTTGACGTTGAACGAAAACCGTCCTGGCTGGTAGCCGCGTGCTTTGGATTCCGGCATCCCTGCGAACCAGTCTCGGATCGGGGTGAAAGCGCCCGTGTAGGTCGCAGGGTTGGAACGTGGCGTGCGGCCAATCGGGGACTGGTCGATATCGATCACCTTGTCCAGATGCTGGAGGCCCTTGATGCTCTCACACGGCGCGGGAACCTGCCGCGCCCCGTTCAGGCGCATCGAGGCGGTTTTGAACAGCGTTTCAATTGTCAGCGTCGATTTCCCGCCGCCAGAAACACCCGTCACGCAGGTGAACGTGCCCAGCGGAAACTCCGCCGTGATGCCGCGCAGGTTGTTGCCAGTGGCATTTTCAACGACGACCGACTTTCCATTTCCCTTGCGCCGGGAAGCGGGAATCTTGATTTCTTTCTCGCCGCGCAGATATTGCCCAGTGATCGAATTTTTCGATTTTGCCACCTGCGCGGGCGTCCCGGACGCAATCACCTCGCCACCATGCACCCCGGCCTTGGGGCCGATATCGAGGACGTAATCCGCCTCGCGGATGGCTTCCTCATCATGTTCGACCACCAGAACCGTGTTGCCCTGATCGCGCAGGTTCTTCAGCGTCGTCAAAAGCCGCCCATTGTCGCGTTGATGCAGCCCGATTGAGGGTTCATCCAGCACATACAGCACACCGGTCAGGCCCGACCCGATCTGGCTCGCCAGCCGGATACGCTGGCTCTCTCCGCCGCTAAGCGTGCCGGAATTTCGGCTAAGCGTCAGGTAGTCGAGACCCACATTCACCAGAAACCCCAACCGTTCGCGGATTTCTTTCAGGATCGCGCGGGCGATTTCGTTATTCTGAGCAGACAGCACATCAGGAACGCTTTCGATCCAAGCCAGCGCCTCCTTGATCGACATCTGCACGACCTGCCCGACATGCAGCAGCTGTTTGGGGTTCTTCGCCGGACCGATCTTCACCGCCAGCGCCTCGGCCTTCAGACGATACCCGTCGCAGGTGCCGCAATGGCGGTTGTTCTGATAGCGCTCGAACTCCTCGCGCACCCAGTTGGAATCGGTTTCCCGATAACGGCGTTCCATATTGGGGATCACCCCTTCGAAGGGACGCGAGATTTCGTAGACCCGGCCGCCTTCATCGTAGCGAAATTTCACCTCTTCCCCGTCCGAGCCATATAGCATCACCTGCTTGGCCTTTTCAGGCAGGTCCTTCCACGGCACACTCGCCTTGAATTTGAAATGCTTACCCAGCGCCTCCAGCGTCTGGCGGTAATAGGGCGACTTTCCCTTGGACCACGGCGCCAGCGCCCCGCCATTCAGGGACAGCGATTCATCGGGCACAACCAACCGTTCGTCAAAATACAGTTCAACTCCCAATCCGTCACAATCCGGACAGGCTCCAAAAGGTGCGTTGAAACTGAACAGGCGCGGTTCGATTTCGGGAATTGTGAAACCGCTCACCGGACAGGCAAAGTTTTCCGAAAACGTCATACGCTCCGGATCGCCTTCCTTCGGCGCGGTCTCCAACACCGCGATCCCATCCGCCAAATTCAGTGCCGTTCGGAAACTGTCAGCCAACCGCGTCGCCAGACCGTCCTTCACGACAATCCGGTCCACGACCACGTCGATATTGTGGCGATATTTCTTGTCCAACTCGGGCGGCGCATCGAGTTCGTAAAACTCGCCATTCACCTTCACGCGCTGGAATCCCTGCTTGCGCAGCTCGGCGAATTCCTTGCGATATTCGCCCTTGCGATCCCGCACAATAGGGGCGAGCAAATAGGCGCGCGTCCCCTCCTCCATCGCCATCACGCGATCGACCATTTCGCTGACCTGCTGCGCTTCGATCGGCAGCCCGGTCGCGGGCGAATACGGCGTCCCCACACGCGCGAACAGCAGACGCATATAATCGTAAATCTCGGTCACCGTGCCCACGGTCGAGCGCGGGTTCTTCGACGTCGTTTTCTGTTCAATTGAAATGGCGGGGGACAGACCGGAAATGTGATCCACATCCGGCTTCTGCATCATGTCCAGAAACTGCCGGGCATAGGCCGACAGGCTTTCGACATAACGCCGCTGCCCTTCGGCATAAATCGTATCAAACGCCAGTGACGACTTCCCCGAACCAGACAGCCCGGTAATCACCGTCAGCTCGTTGCGCGGAATATCCACATCGATATTCTTCAGATTATGTTCGCGCGCGCCGCGGACTTCGATATTTTTCAGTTCGGCCATGTAGCCCCCGTGACGGCAGAGAATCGCAGAAAGGTTTGGTTAACCAGAATGGGAACAAAACGTGACCATTGCAAGGGGTGAATGCATCAATTCCTCGCCAAGTCGGCGGGACTGACTTACCGTTTCTCCAACCGTGACACGATCAGGATAGCCAGGATCAGGCCTAGTGGGAAAGCCGCATATATGAAGTTCGCCTCAAACCAAGGTTGGCTGGAAAGGTTACTGAGCATGAAATGCCGAATGCCCCAGGAGAAACCCACAAACAGGATCACAATCAGGATAAGTTTCAACAGTTTGTTCATGCGCCTGCTCCAAAATATTCTGTGCTGGGCAGAAAACGTGCCAGCTTTCCGGCTGTCGCCCAATCGGCTTCCTCAGCCCGCGTGCCGACCATGATCACCGCCCCACCCGGCAGTTTAATCGGGTCCAGCGTCGCGCGGATCGCGGCCTTGGCCTCCGCCCAACTGGCGGAGGGTTTTGGTTCCGCGGTTGCCTGCACGATCGGGACGCCAGCAACATCCGTCAGCTCGGTTCGGAAATCCGCTGGATCTTCACCCGAGGGCGCAAAGCTTAGCAAATCGGCTTTCGCCAACCCCTGCAATTTGTCGCGAACGCGATCCGGCATCTCCAACTCGCGCCGCAAGCGCAGCTGCAAGCCGTCCACCGTAAACAGAAACGCGGTGATATCCCGCCCCGTCCCCATCAGGACGGAGGCATATTGCGGATAGCTCAGCCCCAGCTCCTCGGCACGTCGCACACGCATCCGCACGATCTGCAATGGGACCTTGTTGCCCAGCAGGTCTGCACGGGCCTTCGCCCAGGCGACCTTGCGAAATCCACGGCCCATTGCGGGGCCCTGATTATGTCCGATTCCAACACTCATCCTACAACCTGCGGTGATTTTCGAAAAATTTGCAAGATTTTTCGGTTTTGCCTCTAGACATATTCGTGATCATGAATATGTTGGTTTCAACCAAACCCGTGAGAGAGAGCACATGAATATGCAAGCGAAACCCCTGACCCCTGCCGGGATCACCGAGATGGTGAAAGCCGGTAACGCAACCCTGATCGACGTCCGCGACATTTCCGAAGTTACACAAACCGGGATTGCCGAAGGCGCGATCCATATCCCGTTGATGATGATCAACACCAAAGCCAATCCGCAGCATCCCGAATTTGACAAAACGCTGGATCAGACGAAGCCGGTTTACCTCTATTGCGCTTCCGGCGCGCGTTCCGGCATGGCCACGCAGGCGCTGCAACAGTTCGGTTTCAAGGAAGCCACAAATATCGGCGGTCTGGCCAATTGGGTGCAGGCTGGTGGCGAGCGGGTTCCGTACTCCGCCTGATTGATCTGCGTCAACGACGTTTCCCCCACACAGGCCGATGTTTCCAACAGGAGGCATCGGCTTGTATCGTTCCGGACCCATTATCACTTTTATCGCGCTCGCCTATCTGCTCAGCTGGAGCTATTGGGGGGTGTTGATTGCGATGGGATTACGGGTGACACCCGGCTCCACGGTCAGCCATCTCCCTGGATTATTTGGCCCTGCGCTGGCGGCGGTGATTGTTACGGCAATGCGGCAGGGACGCGCGGGATTAGCTGATCTGGGGCGCCGATGTCTGAAAATTCCAACCAACTGGAGGTTGGCGGTCTTGCTGATCGCCGCCCCACCAGTGATCGCCTTGGTCTGGTTTCTGTTGCTCAGCGCGACCGGCATCCCCTACCCGCCCATGGCGGATTTTTGGGCCTATCCAGGTGTGCCCCCTGCGATGGGTGCGGCCGGATTCGTGATATTTGTGATCCTGCTCAATGGCTATGGTGAGGAGGTCGGCTGGCGTGGATTCCTGTTGCATCATCTGCATCCAAGGCTCGGAAAATTGCAGGCAACGGCGATCGTCGCGATCGTTTGGCTGCTGTGGCATCTACCACTATTTATCCTGAACCAGTCGATGAGCGACCTGATAGGACCGATGCTGATCGGTTGGATGATCGGGTTGGGGCTTGGCGCCTACGTGCTGGCGTGGATTTACCTGACCTTCGAAAATTCGATCCTGATTGTTGCCTTTTGGCACATAACCTACAACTTGTCAGTCGCCACCCCCGCCACGTCGGGCATTCCAGCGGCGATCGTGTCAACCGGTGTCATGGTGATGGGTATCTGGGTGATCTGGCGCTGGTGGCGCGGTTAGAACGCACGCTCCGGTAGCGAGGAGATATCCAGCGCGGCTTCCAGTGCATCTTCGTCAAATTCCTGCATGATCTTTTGCACGTAATCCTGCGTCTCCGCATAAGGCGGAATGCCATCATAACGTTGCACTGCTCCGGGGCCGGCATTATAGGCGGCGAGCGCCAGTTCCCACGAGCCGAATGTCTGGTATTGCTGGCTTAGGTAACGCGCCCCGCCTTCCAAATTTTCGTAAGCATCCCAAGGGTCTACACCAAGTTCTTCAGCCGTTCCTGGCATAAGCTGCGTCAAACCAATAGCACCCCGGTGCGAGGTAATCATTGCATCCCAATTGGACTCCGCCGTCACAAGATTGAAAAACAGCTGCGCGGGAATGCCGTAGCGGTTGGCCATTTTAATCGCGATTTCGAAATGGCTACCTTCGGTGACCTCTTGCGGGATCGGGAAAGGATCAGCAAGCACTCGGTGGCGCAGCGAGCGCAATTGGTCAGCCATCGAGCCCGGCGCAACCTCGCGCGCATTATATTTCGCAATCAGGGAATTCACGGCTTCCAGATCATTCACGTCCACCAGCGGCGCAGCTTCACTTGGCACCGTCGTAATCGTCACCACCTGTGCGTTACCCGCACAGGCAAAAACGCCCAGCATAAAGGGGATCAAAACACGTTTCATGATACTCTGCCTGCAATTCTGCTTTATTTTGGAGAGAGTTTAGCACGGATTTCATCTTTTGCGAGATATTTACGTCTTATTATCACTCGCTGTGGTTTATCTGCATCAAATATGGTTAATTCGCGCAAAGATTCGATGAGGAGAAAAAGATGTCGGGCAGCGTCAACAAAGTAATTCTAATTGGCAATCTGGGCGCGGACCCAGAGGTGCGGACATTCCAGAATGGCGGCAAAGTCTGCAATTTGCGTGTCGCAACCTCGGAACGCTGGCGCGACCGCAATAGCGGCGAGCAACGCGAGCGCACCGAATGGCATACGGTCGCGATTTTCTCCGAAGGGTTGGTTCGGGTGTGCGAGCAATATCTCCGCAAAGGATCGACCGTGTATCTGGAAGGGAAACTCCAGACCCGCAAATGGCAGGATCAGTCCGGTGCTGACCGCTATTCAACCGAAGTTGTCTTGCAAGGGTTTGACGCCAAACTGGTGATGCTTGGCGGCCGTGGTGACAGCGGTGGTGGTGGCAGCAGCTACGGTAATGATTACGGTGGTTCGCAGGATCCCGGCCCGGCAGCCCCTGCTGGAAATAATGATCTGGATGACGAAATCCCGTTTTAAGGGTCTAGCTGTACTAGACGCTCGGATTAAAGAATACACCTTTCTGGCGTGTGGAACCACGCGCCGGAAAGATTTATGGTCGTATTCAACCGCCACGATAATCCAGACGGGATACAATTTCCGAATCCAGTGAAATCGTCTCAACCCCATGAAAATTCCGGACATTTCCGGTATTGCCGTCGGCGTAAACATACTCTCCAACTGGCATTTCAAATCCGCCAAGGAACCGCCCATCCTGATACAGGGTGGCGAGCACTACCTTGATTACATTTCCGGCGCGGGACGCATCAATCAAGTCGTCGCGCAGGATATAACCGTAATAGTTCATCGCCCAGACCGGGGCACCCTTGAACCAGACAACCTCCTGCCCCAGAAAATCCGTGCCGCCGAAATAACTGTCGAGATACCGCCAGTCGCCGTCCTGAAACTCAAGGTCATGCGATCCATTGCGGCTGGGTTTGGTGGACGCGCCGTCGCCAACATAGCAGGCCGCTTTCGCCGAAACGATAAACCTTTCAAGCGTGGTCATATCTATCGTCATGCGGTGAATTCTTTGATCAACCCATCGACCACGGCCACACAAGCCTCATGGTCATCCGCCCCTGCGGCACGGGCATCAACATACCGCCGTCGCTGCCGATCCGCCGACGATCCTTCCCGCGCGATCACTCTGATCCGCTCCAGCTCCGTCCGGCAACCCAGTGCATCGGCATCTTCGCCCACCAGCGAGATAATCTCGTCCACCAGCTCCTTTACCGGCGCCATTGCCAACTTGCCGTGATCAATTAGTGACCCCAGCGCACCGTGACGCTGCGCCTGCCAACGGTTCTCGGCAATCAGTGTGTTGGGATAAATCCGCCAGCGCTGGTTCAGGCTGCGCAGCCGGTACAGAAACGCCACCAGCGACTGAAATGTGGCCGCAATCGCCACCGCGTCATCGGCCAGTGAACAGACATCCGTCACCCTCTGCTCCACCGTCGGGAATTTCGACGAGGGCCGGATATCCCACCAGATCTTAGAACTGTCCTCGATCACGCCGGTCGCGACCAACTGGTCCACCAGCCGCCGGAATTCCCCGAACGATCCCAGCCGATCCGGCAAGCCGGTGCGCGGCAACGCGTCAAACACGGTCAGGCGATAGGAGGACAACCCCGTATCCTCCCCCTCCCAAAACGGCGAGGAACAGGACAGCGCCAGCAGGTGCGGCAGGAAATAGGTCACCTGGTTCATCAGATCGAGGCGCATATCTTCGTCCTCGATTCCGATATGACAATGCATCCCGCAAATCAGCAACCGCCGCACCGCCAACCCCAGATCGCTGCGCAGATTGTCATAACGGTCCTTGCGGGTATGCGTCTGCTCGCGCCATTTGGCGAACGGATGGGTTGAGGCCGCAATCGGAGCATAGCCAAACGCCTCGGCCGCCTTGGCGACCCCGGCACGCAGCTGCTTTAGGTCTTTCGCAGCATCGGGTACGGTTTTGTGAGGTTTGGTACCGATCTCCACCTGACATTGCAGATATTCGCCCGTCACCTGTTCGCCCAACGCTTCGGAACAAGCTGCATGGAAATCGTCGGACGGTTCACGGACCAGATCGCGGGTTTCACGATCCACAATCAGATATTCCTCTTCGATCCCGAGTGTCAGGCTAGGTGTGTCATCCATATCGTTCCCTTCCGGCAAGTCTTACCCGGATCAAAAACCGCAATCGCGCGCGGATCAAGGTTTCTGCGCAGGATTTCTTCGATTTTGAATACCGAACGGAAACTTTTGACAATTCTGCGCCCGATTTTCGACAAACTCTTGCGTAACGTAAGCCTCACTATCTGACTAATTGGTAATCTCATTAAGGGGTAAATGATGAAGAAACTAGCCGCTGCTCTTTTGAGCACCGCTCTCCTCGCAGGCTGTGTCGAGGATGGCTCAACCACATATTATACCGTCAGCGATGGTCAAAATCGGGTGATGGACATCACCAACCGGACCGGGGTGACGATGACACATTTCTACGCGTCCAGTTCCTATAACAACGCTTGGGGTCCGGACCAGCTTGGCTCCAGCGTGTTGCCGTCCGGGACTTACATGACAATCGATTTCGACGATGGCACAAGTTCCTGCTTGTATGACTTCCAGGCCGTGTTCGCCGATGGTGACGTGCTGGAAGCGCGACAGGTCAATGTCTGCCGCGAAACCGGCTGGGTTTATTCCTGATCAGCTGTGAATCGGAAAGGCGCGGTCCTGCGCCTTTCCGTCCATTTCCCACATAAGCGCCGCGATATGTTACCCAAGGGCAACTTATCCTTGGCGTTTCGCAAAAAATACCCGCTCAGCAATGACAAAGAATGTATTTTTCTGCGAGAAAAGATTAAGTTGCATGCATGCATCGGGGGCAAATGCAACGATTGCAGCCAGAATAAACACGCTAAAATCTTGAAGGGGATCGACATGATCAAGAAACTGTTAATCGGCGCAACCTCAGCGCTGGCATTGATGGCCGGGACAGCCAGTGCACAGAATTGGAGCGGATTCTACGCGGGCGGATTTGCGCTAACGGGCACCAATTCAACCGACACAAATCCATTTGTGTATGAGAATTCCGATATTTCGTTTGGCGTTTTTGCCGGATACAATTTTGCGACCAGCTCAAACATCGTCTACGGTATCGAGGCAGAGTATGACGCTGCTAATTACGCTAACTCGGCAATTTGGCCATATGGTGTCAAGTCTGCTTACGGTCTGCGCGGACGCGTTGGTTACACCATGGGTGACGCAATGGTATACGGTGTGCTCGGGGTTCAATCAGGAACTTACGGTATCATGGGCACAACTGGAGCAGATGAACAGCTGACCGGATACGCGGTGGGCGCAGGACTCGAGTACTTTATATCAAGTGCATTGAGTGTACGTGGTGAATATATCTACACGGATTATGGTGACAACTCCAACCTCTTCCCGGGCTTCAGCATTTCCTCGCAGGCCATTCGGTTGGGCGCAGCGTATCACTTCTGATACCGCCCCTATCAACGTAATAAAACCAGCCTTTCGGGGCTGGTTTTTTTGTGAAATGACGCTAACCGGCTTTGGTCTGCTTTCCTTATAATTGCGCCATAATCTCGTCGGAAATGTCGAAATTCGCGGTCACGTTTTGTACATCATCGTCATCTTCCAATGCCTCGATCAGACGCATCAGCTTTTCCGCCCCGTCCAAATCCAGTTCCGTCGTCGTGTTCGGCTTCCAGATCAGCTTGGAACTTTCAGATTCCCCAAGCTCCGCCTCCAATGCGTTTGACACTTCGTTTAGGTCCGTATCCGCACAATAGATTTCGTGTCCGTCTTCCGAACTTTCGACATCCTCTGCACCCGCTTCAATCGCCGCCATCATGACCGTATCCGCATCCCCCACATCGGCCGGATAGGTCACCAGACCTTTGCGCTCGAACATGAACGAGACCGCCCCGGTTTCCGCAAGGTTTCCCCCGGATTTCGAAAAGATCGAGCGTACGTTCGACGCCGTCCGATTGCGGTTATCCGTCATCGCCTCGACGATGACGGCGACACCGGCAGGGCCGTACCCCTCATACCGGATTTCGTCATAATTTTCCGCGTCCCCGCCCTGCGATTTCTTAATCGCGCGTTCGATCACGTCTTTGGGGACGGATTGCGATTTCGCTTCCTTCACAGCCAAACGCAGGCGGGGGTTCTTCTCGGGGTCAGGGTCGCCCATTTTCGCGGCGACAGTGATTTCTTTCGCCAGTTTGGAAAACAGCTTGGAGCGCGCGGCATCCTGGCGCCCTTTGCGATGTTGAATATTTGCCCATTTGGAATGGCCAGCCATGAGTTCCTCCGCCGGAATATCTGAAATCTGCGCCTGTATATGTCAGGCGTGGGTCGGGGTTCAAGTCACAGCGGCCAGAAGAATGGGATCAGAAAGCTCGCCAGCATCCCGACAGTCAGGTTCAGCGGGATCCCGACCTTCATGAAGTCGGTGAATTTATACCCGCCCGGACCGTAAACCAGCGTGTTGGTCTGATACCCGATCGGCGTGGCAAAACTGGCCGACGCCGCCACCATAACCGCAACCACCAACGGGCGCGGATCAACGCCCAGCGCCGTTGCCAGGCCAATGGCAATGGGGGTCACTACCACCGCGACCGCGTTGTTGGACACGAGTTCGGTCATAATCGAGGTCAACAGGTAGATTGCCCAGATCAGCAGTGGCGCGGGCAGCCCCATCAGGTAGGGCGAAACCGCGTTCGCGACCAACGCCACCGCGCCGGAATGTTCCAGCGCCGCCCCTATCGCCAGCATGGCAAAGATCAGCACCAGCAGATGGCCGTCAATGAAACTAAAGGCCTCGTCGGCATCGATAGACTTTGACAAAAGCACAACCGCCACACCAACAACCGCCAGCGCAAAGATCGGGGCAACACCCCATGCCGCCAGCAGCACGACCCCCATTAGCACCGCCAGCACCACGGGGGCGTGACGGCGACGGTAAGGGCGTTCCTGCGGTTCCGCGATATTTACGAGGCCCTCTTCGCGCGCCAGACGCTGGATATCTTCGGGAGCGCCTTCCAGCAGCAATGTATCCCCGACCCGGATCACAAAGTGATCGAGCTGTTGACCGATATTCTGGTTCCGCCGATGTACCGCCAGCGGATATACCCCGTAGCGCCGCCGCAGCCGCAGCGTACCAAGCGACCGCCCAACCAACCGGCAGCCCGGCGAGATCAGCGCCTCCACCGTCGTTGTCGAGCGCTGCGACAGCCTGTCAACCATATCGACGGAACGGCTTTCCTTCAGTCCCAGCAATTCATCTACACCGGTACGTAGAACCACGCGGTCACCCGCTTTCAGGGTTACATTCGGGAATTGCCGACGCAGCGATTCATCACCTCTCAGCACGTCGATCAGGCGCATGCCTTCGCGTTTGAAGATATCGACCTCGCCGACGATTTCCCCGATCAGACGGGAGTCATCGGGGACAGCCACCTCGGTAAAAAATTTCATCTGTTTCTTGCCACCCAACAAATCCGCCATCGAATGGCGCTCCGGCAGCAGACGCGGCGAGATGAAATAGAGGTAGGCGAAACCGTAAATCACAAGGATGATCGCCAGCGGCGTGACCTCGAACAGGGTAAACGGTTTCAGCCCGTTTGCAGTTGCCACCCCGTCCACCAACAGGTTGGTAGACGTCCCGATCAGCGTCAGCATCCCTCCGAGGATCGCAGTGTAGGACAGCGGGATCAGCAGTTTGGACGAAGCAATGTCAGTGGTTTTACCCAACTGCACGGCAATCGGAATCATCAAGACCACGACAGGCGTATTGTTCATGAAGGCCGAAGCAAAGATCGTAAACACCGCCAGCCCAAGGATCACGGTCCGGGGCCGCGCCTTGGCATTGCGCGACACAACCCCCGTCACCGCGTTCAGCGCGCCGGTGCGCACCAGCCCGCCGGAAATCACGAACATCGCAGCGATTGTCCATGGCGCAGGGTTGGAAAACACCGCCTGCATTTCGTTTAGCGGCAGGACCCCAAGGATCAGCAAAACAGCTACACCGCCGATTGCAACCACCTCAACAGGGTAAGTTTCGCGCACGAACAGGACGAACATGATGGCCAGAACCAATAGCGAGATGATCGCAGGGGTGTTTCCGGTCGTCAAAAACTCGGTCAGGATGACCTCCTAAGCAGGGGTGCGCTTGGATTCGCGCGGTTGCACCAATGATATCCCAACCATCATCAACACAAAAGCCATCCAGACCCATAAGGAATATCTTTCCGCAAGGATCAGCATTGACCAGACGACCCCGAACCCCGTGACCAGATAAGCCACTTGGGAGGCAAAAACCGGCCCCGCCTGCCCGATCAGCCAGATATAGCTGACATAGGTGCCCCAGCTGATGATCGCGGAAAACACGATGATATACAGTTCGAGCCCCCAAGGCTGGAACGGCGAGATCATCTGCCCCGATATCAGCGCATTCGGAATGGCGATACAGAGCCCCAGCAGCGACGCGCCGAAGAGCATTTGCATCGAATCGAGACCCTGATTTCCATACCAGGTCAGGAAATTGCCTTCGCCGCCGTAACAAATGGCGGCAATTAGGACGAGGATCACAAATCCTGCTTTACTGGGGTCCGGCAAGCTGGTGTCGGGGCCGACAATCATCAGGATTGCCACCGCGCCGATCACGATGCCCAGAAATCGCATAGGGTTGAAACGTTCGAACCCAAACGCCAGTGCAATCGGCATGGCGAACATAGGCACAAGGGTCAGACCTATCGCCACGATCCCGGCGGGAAGCTCGCCAACAGCGGTGTAGGTCATCCAGTGGGGAATGACTTCGCCCAATAGTGTGATGCCTAGATACAGTCCAAATGCCGCCTTTGTCAGTGGCAGGCGTTTACCACGCGCGAAGGTGACCAGACCGGACAACACCGTGGCGATAACCAACGTCCAGACAAGGATACCAAAGGGTCTTTGCCCCGCTGCCATAATGATTTTCCCGAAGGTAGGTGTGATCCCCCAGATCGCCCCCATCATTACCAATGCCAGATAATGCAGCGCTGTAGGTTTCACATCCCGGGCCCTTGCTGACGCAGTCTACCGCCGATGCGGACCGGCAGGACTTGCGTGGCGCGGCCTTTGGGGTCGGTTTCGACATAAACGCCGGACAGGGTTGCCTCCTCTAGTGCGGGTTCAAACCGGCCTTTGGTCATACCGGTCAGGAACCGGTGCAGCGGTTCGGCCTTATCCATGCCAATCACCGAATGATAATCGCCGCACATTCCGGCATCCGTCTGGTAGGCCGTGCCCTTTGGCAGGATCATTGTATCGGAGGTCGGCACATGCGTATGCGTCCCCACCACCACAGATGCCCGCCCATCCAGATAATGCCCCATAGCCATTTTTTCGGACGTGGCTTCAGCATGGAAATCGACAATCACTGCATCCGCCAACCCGCCCAGGGTGGCTTTCTTAAGGCTATCATCAAAAGCGGAGAACGGATCCGCAAAGGCACGTTTCATGAACACCTGACCCAGCGCTTGCGTGACGTAGACTTTCTTGCCCCTTTCGGTCGTGAACATCCGCGCACCCGCCCCCGGTGCCGTTGTGCCGTAGTTCAGAGGGCGCAAGATGCGCGGTTCCTTTTCGATATATTGCAGCATGTCCTTCTGATCGAAGGCATGATCGCCAAGCGTGATACAATCCGCCCCGGCGTTGAGGATGATTTCGGCATGAGTGCCAGACAGGCCCATGCCGCCGGTCGCGTTCTCACCATTCACCACTACGAAGTCGAGCTTCCAGTCGCGGCGAATGGTGGGCAATTGCTCCGCCACGGCCTTCCGGCCCGCGCGGCCCACGACGTCACCAAGAAATAACAGTTTCATGCGCAAATCTGTAAGCGGAGGGGGCGCGGAGGGCAAGTGTTACGGCTTGATGTTCCGCGTGGTAAGCATAGGATTACCTCTAGACAGGAGGTCATAAATGCAGCGGTTTTCGATCGGGAAATACACAATCACCTCGGCTGAAGGAAGTTTGCCGCCACTATATGAAACCTACAAGAAACACGCACAGTTCGTGGATGAGAGGAATCTGCACAGCCCTGACGGCGACCCAAGCTTTGCGTCAATTCGTACCCCTGACGCCCCTGATACATGGGACGACATCATACTTTATGACCGCCCAACGGTCAAAGACTTCGGCTTTGATCCCGGCTACTTGATTGTTCCGGAAACAGACCGGTTATTCACTGGCGTCGGCGAGAGGATCAGTTGCTACGACCTGAAGGCGCGGAAATTACTGTGGGATGACATCGCCGAATGGGGTTTTTGGAGATGGACGTATCACGGAAACTATGTTGCCATGTCTGCCGAACTGGGGTTCGGGCTTTGGTCGATTGACGGGGTGAAAATGTGGTCTCGGTTTGTTGAGCCGCCTTGGAGCTACGACATCTTGGACGACCGCGTGCGTCTGACGATTATGGATGTAGTGACGGAACATGACATCACCACCGGTGAGTCTCTGGCGCAACGCGGTTAGCGTTCCATTGCCCCTTTACCCTCAATGATCTTGTCGCGAAACTTGGCGATACGGTTGCGTCGCGTCTCTGCCTGTTTGGCGCTGTTGAGGTTGATCGCATAGCTGCGCTGGCGGCCGGGGGTCAGGGCCTCGAACGCTTCGGCAAGTTCGGGGTCAGCGTCCAGCGCCTCCACCAATTCGTCGGGCATGTCGAGCTCGCGTTCGATTTTCGGTGGTTTGACACCACGTTCGGCGTAATCCATCAGCTCCGCCAGATAGGCGCGGATGATCGGTTCTAACTTCGTAACATCGGCGGTATTTGTGAAATAAAGCACATTGCTAACGGCCGAGTTCGGCCCGGCAGGTTTCAGAATCCCCTCGGGGTCTTTCAGCAGCTGGCCATTCATGAAGGTGAAACGGAAATCCTCGCGAAAGGCGCCCATGATCGCGATGTTGCGGTCGGCATGCATATAGACGGGATGTGCCCATTTGACGGTTTCCGTCAGGCCCATGTCGAGGCAAATGCGGCGCAGGTCATTCAACCCGTCGATCCAACGCCGGGTGGAGCAATCCGGTGTGGCGAACCGGTCGCAACGCCCGCAGCCCTTAGTGAAAAAATCATCTGGGTCGGTGATCATCATCGGTCTTGCTCGTGCCCTTTCATGCCCGAGAATGGCGGCAGCCAGTCCTCGCGGCGAATGGTCCAGAGCTCGTAAGTTGGCGTGAACTGGCTGGGCGCGTCAAGCGTGCCGAGATGCAGCTCCACCTCTCCATCGCTGACGGCATAGACGGAGGACCCGCATTTCGGGCAGAAATGGCGGCCTTTATATTCGCGCGTGTCGCCGGTGATAGTCACCGCGTCGGGCGGATACATGGCGGCGGCATAGAAAATCGCGCCGTGATGCTTGCGGCAGTCAAGGCAATGGCAAATGCCAACCCTTTTTGGCTGGCCCTTGGCGGTGATACGAATGTCGCCACACAGGCAGCCGCCGGTATATTGCTCCATGACAGGCCTCCCTTCGGCGAAAGGTTAGCACTGGCGTGAGGCGGCGGGAAGTGGGTGTGCGGTTCCGCTTGACGGGTTTGGATGGGCGACATAGATAGACGGCTATCGCGGGTGTAGCTCAGTTGGTAGAGCACCAGCTTCCCAAGCTGGTTGTCGCGGGTTCGAACCCCGTCGCCCGCTCCAAGTCACTCAATCTCAAATACAATTGTAAGGCTTGGAGATTTCGGCTAAACTCCCCCCATCAGATCGCCGGGTCCACGGCGCTGATTTTCGGAAAGTTCTAAAATATGTCGCTGATGGCTTTTGCTCGGTTTGAGCAGCAGTTGAAGTGGGTGGCTGTGGTCCTTGGGGTCCTCAGCACCGTATCTATTGTGCAAGGGTGGCAATTGGCGGCGATGTGCCTCAGCCTGCCCTTCTGCCTGATCTGGGTCTATTGCGGTTGGCTGCGCACGGAACCGCAGTTGAAATATATCAACGTGTTATTTGCTGCGCTTTATGTCTATGGGATCGGGCGGTACCTGATCATCAATTGAAAAACCCACCGGGTCAGCCGGTGGGTTCACCTAATCAGCGTCCAAGTCCACCGAAATGGCGGCGGGGATCTTCGCCGACGCCCAGCCAACCGGCTGTCACATTGGCGATATGCGCGATGATACGCTGCTTCTCGGTCACGCCCTGCGCCGCCGCGGCAGCTGCCTGCGCACCCACATAGGCTTCCAAATCAGCATCAATGACGATCGCGCTGGTGACTTCCTGACCAGTGCGTTTGTCAAAGACACGCACCGTGAACTGGATGTTGTGAACGGCGGAGGGCGCGATTTCGACCGCGCGGGGGGTTACGCCATGAAACTGGCTCAGCACCACCAAGAGATGTACCGGTGCTCCACCGTTAAGGCGGCTTGCCCCGGCTTCGACGCCAGCTTCGACAATCGCAGCAACTTGCGCACGGCGATCCCCTGCCGGATCACCCCACCAGACAATGTCGGCATCAGGTGCAATTGAATTATCGTTCGACACTGTCAGCGTTTCAGGCACGACAACGTCAACCGAGACCACCCGCCACTGGCTGGAAATCGATTGGTCAATCGGTGAATTGTAATCTGTTGTCCACTGACCGCCACAGGCCGATAAGCCTAACATTGCGACGATCAAGACTCCCTGAAAAACACGATGAAACATGTAATTTTAACCCCTCAACACTTTACCAACAGACCGCTTTATGACCCGAGCGCGCCCAGAGATCAAATAATTGTCGAGGTTTTCGTGTGAAATTTTCGCGAAAAATCAAAAACATGCCACCATTTTGGGCAGCAACATGCCGATTTCGCGGACCAATCGCCCAATCGTGACAGGCTGAGACATGAAAATATGTTAAGCTGATCGCACTATCATTTGAACGCTGACAGAAAGGGACACATCATGCGTGATAAGATATTCAAAATCGCCATTCTCGCGGCACTGGTCGGTTTGGCCGCCTGTGAAGGTGGAATGTACTGATATACTCACCGGGGGCGGTTTGCCCCCGGCTGATCACTCCATAAGTTCCCGTCCCTCAACGCAGTATCCGTATAGCGTGGTGAGGATACTGATCCCGAACATCAGGGAAATCCAGTCGATTAGGAATAGCGGCAACCATGAGATGGCCGCCGGCAACTGGTCAACTATGGCGGTTGCAACCAGCGTGGCACCCATGATGATCAGCGCAACGAAGAATATTGGTGCCGCAACCTGTTTGGTTTTTTCCCAAGCTTCGCCCAACCCCATTTCGATCCCCAGTGCCTTGGCTGGCAATACGATACTTAGGCGAAGGGAGATGAAAGAGAACGTTGCCGATATCAGCACCAATCCAATGAGTGCGCCAAGCCATCCCCCTACGAGGGTCAGCAAGGTCGCGATTACACCGAAAATCAAACCAAAAGGTATGGCAAGTAGGATCAGAACAATCCCCAACCGGACCGACCGCCAGATGTAGGCTTTCAGCGTTCCCTCCGGAAATTTCGGAATGACGGATTCGGGCCGCTCATTGAGCAGCACAAAGCGATGCCAGGCAACGGCCGTCATCGCAAAAATGATTACAAACAGGATGATCGCGATAATCGCAAAGACCAGCGCACCAAGAATGGCGCCGATAGCAAAATCTTCCGGTATTGTTGGCCCGCTGACTGACGGAAAGTCAGGTTGCCAGTTTTGCGTCAGACTGTTGATTAACATCAACACGCCAAGGATGGCGCTGGCGCGGATCGCGGCCTCCATATTGTTAAAAAGCAGCGTCAGCGTATGCCAAACAAGTTGCCAGGCAAAAGTCATACTATCCCCCATGTTTGTCCGCTGAGTGTTTCATCGGCGGAGGGTTTGATCAAGAGTATTATGCTTCGGTGAAATACCCGGCATAGATTGTGCGGTCCGTGTTGTTGGCAACGTAAATCCGGTGGCGCATGATCCACGGCTCGGGATCCCATGGCGTGTCAGGATGATGGATCGTGCCTGGATCGCCAAGGATACCCCCCGGCAGCCAGACTTGCGGCGACTGGGACTCGTCTGTGACGTAGTTATAGGCAACGGCCTGCATCCCCTCGCTCCCCGCAAACGGGATCACAGCCGGGGCGGAGCCGACACCCTCACATTCCGCCACAACATCGCCAAACAGGTTGATAACCATCAGCTTATGTTCGTTTTTCTTGATCGCCAGCCAGCTCCACGGCGACCAGCTGATCCCGGTGATAGTGTCGCTGAAATCACGAGAGCCGAGCAAGGTGCCGTTCATCGAGCGCAACTCCACCGTCACGCCACTAGCGCGGGTATAAATAAAGCCATTCGTGCCAAACCCCTCCCCACCAAGCAGTAGGGCATCGTCGGCGCTCAGGTCCTGATTGACCACTTCCAATCCTGTATCGGGGTCAAACGACACAACCTGATGTTCGTTGGTGGTGACGCTTCCGCACCAGATTTTACGGGTGATCGGGTTGAAGCCCATACCGCTGATCACATCCCAACCGACAGGCGTATCGTGACGATACACTTCCCGATCCTCGCCAAGGGACAGGTAAACGACCTCATCCTCGTCTGTGGTTTGGGTCAGGAAGGCAAGCGTGGGATCGCCCATTCGCTTGCAGACCGTCATCGCGGTTTGGCCCAGCGGGTCGCGGGGTTCGTGCGGCGGATAAGCGTAGGTATGCGTGGTGACGAATTCGAGATTGGTAATAGGCATATTTAGTCCCTCTGTTATGTCAGGTCTGTATCGCGGGAATGTTTCAGGAATTCTGTGGGTATTCACACATTTGTGGCTGATCGTCAGGGAATGCGCCTTGACCGTTGCAAGGTAAACCCGCACCTTGTCGCCAAGTCATAAGGACAGGTGCATGAACGATCAGACCCCGCCAAATTTCGGCAAGTTCCAAAACCCGGAAATCACCGCCAAGGGCGAACAGCGGGCTGAGGTGGCGCTGACAAACCCCAAAACGCTGTGGTTCAATACCGGCACGTTGTGCAACATCACCTGTGTGAATTGCTATATCGAAAGCAGCCCGGAAAATGATCGGCTGGTATATATCACGGCGGCCGAGGTCGAGGATTATCTGGACCAGCTGGAACAGCGCAAATGGGGTGTCTCGGAGATCGGATTCACCGGCGGCGAACCGTTCATGAATCGCGAGATTATTGCGATGATCGAGGCTTCGCTGGCGCGGGGCTACGAGGTGCTGGTCCTGACCAACGCCATGCGCCCGATGATGCGCCCAACGATGCAGCGCGGTCTGGCGCGGCTGAACGCGGCCTATCCGGGTAAACTCACCTTGCGCATATCGCTCGATCATTTCGACCCGCGGTTTCACGAGGAAGAGCGCGGTGCCGGGTCTTATGACAAGACGCTGGAAGGCATGCGCTGGCTGCGCGATGAGGGGCTGACCATGACCGTAGCGGGCCGGACGATGTGGAGCGAGACCGAGGCTGAAAGCCGTGCGGGATATGCGGACCTGTATGCCCGCGAGGGGTTTGCGATTGATGCGAATGATCCGATGGCAACCGTGCTGTTCCCGGAAATGGACGAAAATATCGAGGTGCCGGAGATCACGACCGCCTGCTGGGGCATTCTGAACGTGGATCCCAAAACGGTGATGTGCTCCTCCTCGCGAATGGTGGTGAAGCGCAAGGGGGCGGAGCGACCTGCGGTGCTGGCCTGCACGCTGCTGGCCTATGATCCTGAGTTTGAACTGGGCGAAACACTGGCGGATGCAGAGCGTCCGGTTAAGCTGAACCATCCCCATTGCGCAAAATTCTGCGTGCTGGGCGGAGCGAGCTGTAGCGCCTGAATTCCAGATTTTGATCCTAATCAATGTGTGATCAGAACGTTTATGTTCCGATCAACTAATGTTTAGAAATTATAATAGAACGCAAATTATTGTCGCAATATTCGGCATCGTTTTCGCCGTCGCCGGGATAACCCATGGCGTATTCGAGATTTTGCAGGCCCCCGCCCCGAAACCCGGACTATTCGTCGACTCGATTGGTCCTGAGCAACGGTTCTGGCCGGAAGGGGATGATCCGGGGATCTCGATACTGCCGACCTTTCTGCTCAGCGGTGTTTTCACCGTTGGTTTTGGGGTGCTGATCATCGCGCAGTGTTTATTCGGTTTGAGCCTCGCCCGTGCTGCTTGGATATTCCTGAGTTTGTTCATTGCCCAAACCCTGACCGGCGGCGGATTGGGGTATGTGCCGTTTTATTTGGTGGCTTGGGGATATCTGACGCGGGTTGAGAAACCGCTCGACTGGGTTGGACCAAAACTGGATGGTGCGCTGGGACGTTTGCTTGCCGTGCTCAGTTGGCCGGCGGCACTGATCGGCGCTGCCCTTTGGTTGCAGGCGTTGATCGTTTCGGTGATCGGCATCTATCCGGGCCTAACAGCTCCGCAAGACAAGTTGATGCTGATCTGGCTGAGTCTGCTGGGATGTTTCATCCTGATGAATATCGCATTGCTGGGTGCGCTGGCGCGGGATCGGCGGGATTAGCGGCCCTTCAGGGCATCCTCCAACACAGTTTTCACAACCGCCATATCGACATCACGCGACACAAACGCCTCGCCAATGGCGCGGGCTAGGATAAAAGTAATCTGACCGTCGCGGACCTTTTTGTCCTGCCCCATCAGGGCAATCAGACCGTCCGCGTCCGGCAAATCACCTGGGATATCCGAGAGGTCCTTTTTCATGCCCATCGTAGAGAGGTGCGCACGAACGCGGCTCGGGGCCTCTTGCGAACACGTGTTCAGGCGCTGGCTGAGTTCGAAGGCCAGTGCGCAGCCAATCGCCACCCCTTCCCCATGCAGCAGTCGATCCGAATAGCCGGTGGCGGCCTCCAGCGCGTGACCGAACGTGTGACCCAGATTCAGTAACGCCCGGTCGCCATGTTCCTTTTCGTCACGGGCGACAATCTCTGCCTTCATCTCGCAACTGCGACGCACGGCACGGATGCGCGCGTCCTGATCCCCATCGGCCATCGCGGGCGCAGCGCCCTCCAACCAGTCGAAAAATTTTGCATCTCCAAGCAAGCCGTATTTCACCACCTCGCCATAACCCGCCGTGAATTCGCGCCGGGTCAATGTGTTCAGTACATCCGTATCCGCCAACACCAGTTTTGGCTGATGAAATGCACCAACGAGGTTCTTCCCCTGTGGCGAGTTTATGCCGGTCTTTCCACCAACCGAGCTGTCGACCTGTGCCAGCAAGGTCGTCGGGATTTGCACAAAATCCACACCCCGGCGCAGAACTGATGCCGCGAACCCGGCAAGGTCCCCGATTACCCCGCCTCCGAAGGCGACGACGACATCGTCCCGCTCCACCCGCTGGCTGATCAGCCATTCAACGGCTTGCTCCAAACCTTTGTAGCTTTTGGTTTTCTCGCCCGCCGATAAAGCAAGTGCCGCAGCTTCTATCCCTTCGGACGCAAATCCCGCCTTCAACGATTCCAAATGCAACCCGGCCACGGTTTCATCCGTAATAATGGCGACGCGCTTGCGATTCAGGAACGGCGCAACATGAGCGCCGGCATCGGCCAACAGGCCTGGACCGATCATTATATCATAGCGACGACCGGGGAGGTCCACATTCAGGGTCTCAACACTCATGCAACTGCATCTTTCGGTTTCAGGACACCGTGGTCCAATAGCGCGGTGACAATAGATTTTACAACCTTTTCATGCGGTTGGCCGCGAAAGCTTTGAACCTCTATATCGGCGAGGGCATAGGTCGGATAGCGTTCATTGACCAGCGCCGACAACACTTCACGTGCATCATCGCGCTGCAATAACGGGCGCCCGGGCTTACCCTGAACCCGTTCCCACAATGTATCCAGATCCGCGTTGATCCAGACGGATACGCCGTTCTCCGCGATTTGATTTCGGTTGTCTTCGGACATAAACGCGCCGCCCCCGGTCGCCAAAATACCCGGTTCGGAATCCAACAATCGGGCGATCACGCGGTTTTCGCCGTCGCGGAAATACTGCTCGCCGAAGCTTTCAAAAATCTCGGGGATGGTCATACCTGCAGCCGTTTCGATTTCAGTGTCGGAATCGATAAAGGGCACGCCAATAGCCTCGGCCAGACGGCGACCGACGGTCGATTTGCCCGCCCCCATCAGTCCGACCAGAACCACGCTTCTGGTCAAAATATATTTCCTGCCACTGTCGCTCACCCGGCATTTCCCCGAAGATGATTGATGATTTTCCATCAACAGGTTAGTTTCCCCGCGCGAGAGATAAAAGAGGGTTTTCACCCCAAGGAGCAGGTGAACATGTTTCGGTTGATCAAATTGCTGTTCTGGCTGGCACTGATCTGCGGCGTCGGGTTGGTTGGGTACGCACTATTTTTTGAGTTACCCGCGCCAACAACTGAGGTAACATACCCCATAGAACCAAATCTGGATTAGGTCATGGTCAGGCGGTTTGCCATTGTTTTTATTGGTTTTTTTTGGAGTTTTGCTGCGGCGGCACAAACTCCGCTAAGCGCCATTGACTGGCTGACCGACAGCCTGTCTAACCCGCCTGAAACCACACCACCCCCCAGCGCCGCACCAATTATCCCTGAGCCGATCCAGGAAGTTTTCATCACCGAAGGCCTAAGCAGTACTTCTCCGGATTCCGTTGGGTTGTTGTCGCCGACCGTCACCGGATTTGCCGCCAACCTGTGGGGTGGGGCCGCAACGCGCGACATCGCACAAACCATCCGGAGCTTTCCACAAGGCGGATATCCCGAAGCCCAGAATGTGTTTCGCCGTATCCTGCTGGCACAGGCTAATCCCCCGTTTGATGTAACGGCGCAAGGACAGGTGTTGCAAGCCCGGATGGCGAAACTTTACGAAATGGGTGCCCTGGATGCGGCAGAAGCAATTTACCTTCAAATTCAATCCTTTACACCAGCATTATTCGAACAATCCTTTCGCGTGGCCATCCTGACGGATCGCACCGCAGACATATGCGAATTGTTGGCCCGACAACCTGCCTTATCAAATGATCTGTCGACACGGACCTATTGTCTGGCCCGCTCCGGCGACTGGAACGCCGCCGCGATGACCGTTTCCTTGGCGGCCAGTATCGGGGCGATTGGACCTGCTCGCGAGGAAATGCTGATCCGATATCTTGATCCGGAACTGTTCGAAGGGGAATCGGACCCGGACCCACCGGAACCGCTGCTGACGATGGATTTTGTCCTGCGCGAAGCTGTGTTGATGCCGCGCCCCAACGGCCTGTTGCCATTGCCGTATCTCTATCGTGACATTGGTCTTCGCTCCCCGCTTCGTGCGCGGATCGAGGCATCCGAGCGGCTGGTCCGCGCAGGATCCCTGCCCGGCAGCCTTTTGTTCAACGCCTATCGGACCGGAACACCCGCAGCTTCAGGCGGGGTGTGGGAAAGGGCCGCCGCGATCCAACAATTGGATGCGGCGCTTGAGAAAGGTGAGGACACGCTGATCGCGGATGCGATCGCCTTCGCTGCCAGTGAAATGAGCAAGGTCGGACTGACTGTCCCCTTTGCCGAAGAATATGCCGAACGGCTGAGCGCGCTGAAATATTCGGATGCCTATTTCGAAACCGCCGGAACAATCTGGGACTTGCTGCATCTTGCAGATATTGCCGCCTATGGCTGGAATGAAAATGCCGTGGCTTCGGAACGGCAACTGATTGCGCATGAAATCGTTGCGCGGGAATCGCTCGAGGATTTCACATCCGACGATCTGGTGGTGCGTGCGGTAATCGAAGGTTTGTCGCAGGACCCGCCGACCAGTCTGCCCGCGCGTGATCTGCTGAAAATGCTGGAGGGAGGCAATCAGGGCCTTGCGATATTAGGAGCGCTGCGCCAGATCGTGGAGGGAGCTGATGCTGACCCGGAACATTTCCGCATCGGGTTATTTGTCCTGCGGGCCGCCGGACAGGAAAGCGCAGCGCGTCGGATTGCGGTGCAGATATTGCTGCTGCCAGACGAGGCCGTCTGATGACTCACCCATGGTTGCCGGTATTCCTTGAGGCCATGCAGGCTGAGCAGGACGCCGCGGCCAATACTTTGCAAGCATACGCGCGGGATTTGCAGGATTTCCTTGGATTTCTAATGCGGCGCAGCGTGGCGACTGAGGCGGCAACGCGCGGGGATATCGAAGCTTATCTGATTGAGCTGGAGGCCGCCGGGTTGGCAGAATCCACCCGGGCAAGACGGCTGTCAGCGATCCGGCAGCTTTACCGCTTTGCCTTTCTGGAAGGCTGGCGACAGGATGATCCGGCGGGGTTGATTTCGGGGCCGAAAAAACGGCGATCCTTACCGAAAACCTTGTCCGAAGATGATGTGGATGCGTTGCTGGATGCCGCGCGGCGTATCGGGAAGACGGACGCTGATCGGGTGCGGAACACCTGCCTGATGGAGTTGTTATACGCGACCGGGTTGCGCGTGTCGGAACTGGTTGGCTTGCCCGTTGTGGCGACCAGGGGCGATCCCCGAATGATCTTGGTGCGCGGCAAAGGCGGCAAGGAACGGATGGTGCCGCTGTCGGGTGACGCGCGCGACGCGCTGGCGGACTGGTTGGCGGTGCGCGATGGTGTGGAGGCGACGGCGAAGTCACCCTTCCTGTTTCCCTCCCGCGGGAAGAAGGGGCATCTGACGCGCGAAGCGTTCTTCCTGCTGGTGAAGGAATTGGCGGTGGCCGCCGGGCTGGACCCGAAAGGGATATCGCCTCATGTTTTACGCCACGCATTCGCCACGCATCTGCTGGCGCATGGGGCGGATTTACGCTCCATCCAGGCGTTGTTGGGGCATGCAGACGTGGCCACCACCGAGATTTACACCCATGTTCTGGAAGAACGGCTGAAAGAGTTGGTGTTCGAACACCATCCGCTGGCGCACTAACGGCGGAGCTCTGTCGGCAGCACGTCCTCGGATGGCCAATAGCCGGTTTCCAGCGCTGAATCATAACCTTGGGTCAGTCCCGCTGCGCGCATAGCCGTTTGGGCCGACTGCCAGTCGTAGGTCAGGTGATGGATTTCCGGTTGCTCTTCGATCAGGACAAAACGTGTTGAGGGAGCGCCATTATGAGGCGGCATGCCAATCGCCCCGGCATTGATCCAATGCTTGCCGACAATGGGACGAATGAACGGAATCCCGGAATGCCCGGCGATAATCGCATCCACAGGACCTATCGCGGCTTCGATGGCTTTGATTTCTTTCGTGAAAACATCCTCTGCCGATACGGACCAGATGAACCGGCTAATGTCGGTGACCCCGCCGTGGATCACCGCGTAACGCTGCCCGTTATGGATAAAACTGATGATGTCCGGCAGGTTTCCCATCCAGCGTGTGCTTTTCGCACTGACCTTTGACAGGGCGTAGGGATACCAGCCCCGTGACAGCAACGAACATTCTGACCCTTCCTCGAACCCACAACCGCAATCATCCGCGCCTTCGGCCAGCTGTTTTTCGCAGTTACCGGCGATTGTCGCATAGTCCTGCTCCGCCACGAACCGGGCAGCAGGTTCAGCGTCAGCGCAATAAGCAACAACATCACCCGTGCAAACGATGTTTTTGGCCGAAATGCCCAGCGCGATAGCCCGATCCGCCAATGCCTGTAGCGCCTGGAAATTTGAATACGGACCGCCAAAGACAAGAACCGGCCCTGAAAGCGTTCCTAAATCCCGATGCTTCATCCCTGCCCCGCTTGCAGTAACCTCGTTGAACCCCCATAACTGAAGCTCAGATCATTGCATTGCAAGGAGCATATCTTAATGGACGGGGCAACTGGCGAAATCGTGAGTTGGGATTGGGCGTTTTGGGGGTCAGTCGGCGCGATTATCGGGCTGCTGCTACTATCAGCGTTTTTCTCGGGCTCCGAAACGGCCCTGACGGCAGCAAGCCGCGCCAAGCTGCACGGTATCGCGGAAAGTGGATCGAATGGCGCAAAGCGGGCGTTGAAGCTGACCGAGGATAATGAACGCCTGATCGGCGCTGTGCTTTTGGGCAATAACCTTGTGAATATTCTGGCAACCTCGCTGGCAACAAGCCTGCTGACGGTGCTGTTCGGGTCCTCCGGGGTGGCGCTGGCGACACTTGTGATGACCACGCTGGTACTAATCTTCGCCGAGGTGATGCCAAAAACCTATGCGATCACCAACGCGGAGAAGGCTGCGACGAAAGTGTCCGGCCCGATCAGTTTCGTGGTCTGGATTCTCTCGCCTGTTGTTAGTGTCGTGCGGCTGCTGGTGCGCGGCTTGCTGCGCCTTTTGGGTGTGCGGACCGATCCCAATACCAACGTTCTGGCCCATCAGGAAATCGCCGAAGCGATAGCCCTGCACCATTCCGAAGGGGCGGTGATGAAGGATGACCGCGATCGGTTGCTGGGGGCGCTGGACCTGAAGGAACGTGAGGTGGAGGAAATCATGCTCCACCGTTCAAATATCGAGATGGTGGATGCAGATGCGCGCCCTGACGAGGTGATCGCGCAATGTATCGCCTCCCCCTATACCCGTATCCCGGTGTTCAAGGATCAGGCGGAAAATATCGTTGGTGTGATCCATTCCAAGGACCTGTTGCGCCGCGTCAACGCGATCTTGCGGGAGGAAGGCGGCACATTAAAGGATTTCAACGTGATGGATGTCGCGATGGAACCTTATTTTGTTCCCGAAACCACCTCGCTCGACGATCAGATGCGCCAGTTTCTACGCCGCAAATCCCATTTTGCGCTGGTGGTTGACGAATATGGCTCGCTCCAAGGACTGATCACGCTGGAGGATATCCTGGAAGAAATCGTCGGCGAGATATCGGACGAGCATGACGTCACAGACGACGAGATCACACGGAACAAGGATGGCTCTGTGGTGGTTGACGGCGCGACAACGATCCGAGATGTGAACCGATCCTGTGATTGGTCCCTTCCGGACGAGGAAGCCAACACCGTTGCCGGGCTGATTATCCACGAAGCGCAAATGATACCGAACGCAGGGCAGCTGTTCAGCTTCCACGGCTACAGGTTCGAAGTGCTGGAACGCGAACGCAACCGGCTGGCGAAGGTGCGGATACGGAAGCTTTAGCGTCCCTTGAACATCGACCCGAAGATGCCGCGGATGATGCGGCGCCCGGTGGTGCCTTTCAGTTCCTTGATAACGGTGCTCGTCAGGGCCTCGCCCAGGCTTTCGTCTTTTTTGGACCGCTTTGCGGGTTTGGCATCCGGGTCATAGCGGCGGGCGGATTTGAACTCGCGCTCCTCTTCCTCAGCCTTTTCGGCCTCGGCGGCAGCGGTTTCTGCGCGTTTTTGTAGGATTTCGAAGGCGGATTCGCGGTCCTGCGGGGTATCATACAACCCGGTCAGTGGTGATCCCGCCATGACCTGTTTGCGTTCATCCATATCAATCGGGCCAAGACGGCTCGATGGTGGGCGGATCAGGGTGCGTTGCACGACGGACGGTGCACCTTTGGCTTCCAGCAGCGACACGACGGCTTCGCCCACGCCAACCTCCATGATCGCGGTTTCGGTGTCGAAATCGGGGTTGGGGCGGAAGGTTTCGGCGGCGGCACGCAGCGCTTTTTGGTCGCGTGGCGTGAAAGCGCGGAGTGCGTGCTGGATGCGGTTGCCGAGCTGGCCGAGGATGTCGCCCGGCACATCGTCCGGGTTCTGCGTGATGAAGAACACGCCAACGCCTTTGGAGCGGATCAGGCGCGCAACCTGTTCTACCTTGTCCACCAGCGCCTTGGGGGCGTCATCGAACAGCAGATGCGCCTCGTCAAAGAAGAACACGAATTTGGGTTTGTCGGGATCGCCGACCTCGGGCAGGTTTTCGAACAATTCGGAGAGCATCCAGAGCAGGAAGGTCGCGTAAAGACGCGGCGATTGCATCAGCCGGTCGGCGGCGAGGATGTTGATCCGCCCTTCCCCGCTTGGTGTGGTGGCGATCATGTCATCGAGGTTTAGCGCCGGTTCGCCGAAAAATTCGGTCGCCCCCTGATTTTCCAGCACCAAGAGGCGGCGCTGAATCGCGCCGATGGAAGCCGTCGATACATTGCCGTAGCGCAATTGCAGTTCGTCTGCATTCTCGCCAATCCAGACCAACAGGGATTGCAGGTCCTTCAGGTCGAGCAACAAAAGCCCTTGTTCATCCGCCAGACGGAAGGCGATGTTAAGGATCCCTTCCTGCGCCTCGGTCAGTTCCAGAAGGCGCGATAGCAGCAGCGGCCCCATTTCGGAGACTGTCGCGCGGATCGGGTGGCCTTTTTCGCCGAACATATCCCAGAACACGACCGGAAAGTTTTCGTAGCCATAATCGGTGAAGCCAATGGTGTTGGCCCGCGCGATCAATTTTTCATGAAGCTTATGCTCGGGCGATCCGGCGACGGACAGGCCGGACAGGTCGCCTTTGACGTCCGACAGAAACACGGGGACGCCTTGTTTAGAAAAGCTTTCGGCAAGGATTTGCAGGGTTACGGTTTTACCCGTACCGGTGGCCCCAGCGATCAGCCCGTGGCGGTTTGCATATTTCAGAAGGAGGTTCTGCGGCTCGCCATAATCCTTGCCGCCGCCACCAATGAAAATCCGATCCGCTTCCATAGCCGTCCCTTTATATTCAGTTGTTTGAAACCTATCGGATTTGCCCTGAAATGCCAGCGTAAAGTCGCTTGGACAAAAGTTGCGATGGTTGACTTCGCGGGTCGTTCCTGACACGAGTATGCGCAAAGTCATCAGAGGTAATAAGGGGCATATCCACTCATGCGTATTTTGAAATTTGTCGCGGCAATGATGGTCATTGGCGCATCTGCATTTGCACAGGAAACCACCGAGGAAGGCAGCGCCGAGCTCGCCGATCAATTCCCGGTTGGCGGAGTTCAGCAGCAGCCAACCGAAACGGTTCGCGCTGTACACGGCGATTGGGAAATCCGCTGTGCTGGGGAAACCGACAATTGTTTCATGTACCAGCTTCTGCTGGATGCCGAAGGCACACCGGTTGCTGAATTTTCGATGATCAAACTGCCGATTGGCAGCGAAGCGGTTGCCGGGGCGACTGTTGTTGCGCCACTTGGCACGTTGCTGACACGTGGTCTGACCATGCGGATCGACGAAGGGGAAGCCACAACCTACCCGTTCAGCTGGTGTACACGTCCGGGCTGTTTTGCCCGTTTTGGTCTGACCGATCTGTTGATCAATGGTATGCAGACAGGTGGCGAGTTGCGGTTGGTTGTTTTCTCGATCGCGAATGCGCAGGCACCAGTAGAGGTCACAGCCTCACTTAACGGGTTCACGGCAGCTTTTGACGAATTGCCGAACCAGGCGAACCCGGCTAACTAAACCGGCGGAGCGCCAATACGGCGTTCAACCCACCAAATGCAAACGCATTGGAGAGCGCGACGTCAACCCGGGCGTCGCGCGCTTCGTTTGGAACGACATCAAGGTCACATTCCGGGTCCGGTTCTTCATATCCGATTGTAGGTGCAACAACCCCATCCTTCAGCGCCATGATACAGGCGAGCAATTCCACCGCGCCCGTACCACCGATCAGATGGCCGTGCATGGATTTGGTCGAAGATATCATCAGATCATCCGCATGTGCCCCGAAAACCTGCCGGACGGCAGCGCACTCGGTTTTGTCATTAGCGGTGGTGCCGGTGCCATGGGCATTGATATAGCCGACCTCGGTCCCACTGATCTGGGCATCGTCCAGCGCACCGGCAATGGCCCGGGCTGCCCCGTCCTGGTTCGGAGTCACAATGTCGGAGGCATCCGACGTCATGGCGAAGCCGATCACCTCAGCAAGAATATTGGCTCCGCGAGCCTTCGCATGATCCAGTTCTTCAAAGACGAACACCGCCGCCCCTTCGCCTTGCACCATGCCGTTGCGGGTCTTGGAAAAGGGCCGGCAGGCGTCTTTAGACATCACCCGCAGCCCTTCCCACGCCTTGATGCCGCCGAACACCAGCATGGATTCAGAACCGCCGGTTAGCATCACATCTGTCATGCCCGAGCGGATCAACTGAAACGCCTGCCCCATCGCGTGGTTGGATGATGAACAGGCGGTTGCAACCGTGAAAGTCGGTCCCTGCAAATTGTAGGTCATTGAGACGTTGCTGGCGGCAGAATTTGCCATTAGGCGCGGCACCACAAACGGGTGAACGCGGTTTTTACCCTCTTCGTAGACCGCGCGATAACTTTCATCGAGTGTGCCAAGTCCTGCCCCGCCAGTGCCCAAAACAGCCCCTGCGCGCGTAGAAAGTTTCCCGGTGATTTCCAATCCGGACTGTTCCATCGCCTCTTTCGCGGCAATAAGGGCAAATTGCGTGAATTTGTCATACAGGGTTAACTGCTGACGGGAAAACAGCGCCTCGGGGTCATAATTCTTTACCTGTCCGCCGATGGTTACCGACAACCGATCAACATCGCGCAGGTCCAACTCGCCGATCCCGCAGACGCCCTCTCGCATAGACGCAAGAGTTTCGCCTGCTGTCCGGCCAAGCGCGTTGATGGCCCCCTGGCCGGTGATGACAACCCTGCGCATGAAATCTTAGCCCTTTGCGGCGACCAGACCTTCGACAGCCTTCACCATGGATGCAACATTGGTAATGTCGAAATCGGAGTCCGCCGGGTCATTTGCGTTGAAAGGAACCTGCACGTCGAAGGTTTCCTCGATGGCGAATACCGCCTCCACAAGGCCGAGGGAGTCGATGCCAAGATCCTCTAGCGTGGCGTCCACGCTCACCTCAGAAGGTTCCAGCACGGCCTGCTCAGCGATGATCGCAATAACTTTATCCTGTACGGAATCCGACATTCCATATCCCTCCAAACCTATCCGATGACACGTCTACTCTGTCGGGGTGATATTTGAAACCTGTTTTTGCAGCTCTGCAACCTTCTTCATCAGGCGCGGTAGGCGGCGGATCGCCTTATAGCTTTCGACATTGCTTTCCATTTTCACGGCGGGCGTGCCCATCATGGTTCGGTTTGCCGGGACATTGGACAGCACCGCGGAGGCCGCCGCGATAATGACATTGCTGCCGATTTCAATATGATCCGCGACCCCGGCCTGCCCGGCAAGGATAACGCCATCCCCCATATTCACCGATCCGGCGAGGCCAACCTGACCACAAAGGAGGCAGTTCTTTCCGATCCGGCAATTGTGGCCAACCTGTACGAGGTTATCTATTTTTGTTCCGTCTCCGATCACCGTGTCACTGATTGTGCCACGATCAATGGTGGAATTAGCCCCAACCTCGACACGATTACCCACAATCACTGTGCCGAGGGAGTTTATACGCGTGAATTCCGAAGGATTATCCTGCGCGGTGACCTGCGTCATTTGCCGCGCCTCTTCGATCGCGCCCGGCTGAGGTGTAACGAAGGAAAATCCATCAGAGCCGATATCAGCGTTTGGTTGTGATATGAAATCGTCACCAATCTGCACGCGCGCACCAATCCGTGTTCCGCTGTGCAACAACGCATTGTCGCCAATCGTTACCCCTTCGGCGATTGAACAATGCGAAAGAATACGCGCATTCGTGCCGATTTTTACCCCGTGGCCGACATAGACAAACGGTCCGATGGCGGCATTTTCACCGATCACGGCATCCCGTTCGATCACGGCAGACGGATGGATGCCATCCGCGCTGGGGGGCTTTTCATAAATACGGTTAATCCCGGCAAGCGCATAGCGTGGGCGGGGCACAAATATCGCCGCCTCCAACCCCAAAGCCTGCCAGTCAGCCCCATCCCACAGGATCGCGGCTTTGGCCTTTCCTGCGGCGAGTGCCTCGGCATATTTGGGGTCCATTGCGAGGGCCAACTGATCCGGTCCTGCGTCCTGCGGCTCGGCTGGACCGGTGATTTCCAACGACAAAGCGCCAACAGCTTTCGCCGCCAGCGCTTTGGCAATTTCTTCAACTGTATGGGTCATTCGAGCCTCCGGCAGATGGGGCGGTGCTGCCCCTTTATCTGCTATTTAGCCCTCTGCCCCTGCCAATGTAACCCCTGCATTCATCAGCGCGTTCATAACCAGATCATCACGGCCATAAACGTCATGACGGAACTGATCCACGCCGAACTCGTCAACGAATACCGTGCGGTAAACGATGTGAACCGGGATTGGCGTTTCCAGATCAATCTGCGTTTCCCGACCAGTGTTCAGTACGGCCTGGAATGCACCCTCCGGATCGATTTCCTGGGGCGCCAGCAATGCGTAGGCGAATTCCATCGGAGTCTGCACACGGATACATCCGTGGCTGTAAGCCCGCGCATCGCGGTCAAACAGGCTCTTGGACGGGGTATCGTGCAGGTAGATGTTATATTTGTTCGGGAACATGAACTTCACCTTACCCAGCGCGTTGCCGCTACCCGGGCGCTGTTGCAGCACAAACGGGAAGTTGGACGCGGAATACTGGGTGTAATCTACCATCGTGGAATCGATCACCTGACCGGTTCCGCGGTAAAGCATCCGAATGTTGGACCGCGCCAGAACCGTCGGATCGTTCAACAGTTTGTAGTAATATTCGTTCGACGCGATCGAGGACGGCACATGCCATGTCGGGTTTGCGATCATATGGGTCATCATGTCCGAGAATTCTGCCGTCTGATGCTGGTTTTTGCCAACCACAACCCGGAATTTCAGCGTTGCGCTGCCATTATCCATCAGCGCGGCATGATAGTCCGGAATGTTCACGTAAACATGTCGGGAGCCCAATTCGTAATTCATCCAGCGCATCCGCTCCAGATTGACGATCACCTGCATCAGTCGACCGTTTGGCTGGGCATTCACCGCGGCCATGGTTTGCGGACCGGCAAGACCGTCTTGATTCAGGCCAAAATCGCCCTGAAACTGTTTCACAACTTCCACTAGGGCTTCGTCGTAAACATCCGATCCAAGATCGTGGACGTCATATCCGCGATTTGACAAGCGCACACGCAGTGCTGGGATACGGCTGTCAGTGTTGCCCGGACGCAAGGTGCGGCCATTGGGAACCAGCGGCCCCCACCCTTCGGAGGACACAAGCTGTTCCAGCTCGGCTTTCAGTTCCAGCAGGCGGGCATATTCTGCGCTTTGCGGATAAAGGGTATCGTAATGCGCACGCAGGTCCGTTGCGGTACCGGCATCCTGCAATACGTCAATCGTATCGGGAACGTAACGTGTTGCGTTCATTTCCTTGTCGATCGTTGTCGGATCAAGCATGCCGGAATGAATATCTTTGGCATAGGTCACATAGGCCGTTGCCGCAGCAAGTTCCAACGCCGCCATCTCTTCGGGTGTTTCGGCGCTGGACCAGAGCGTTTCAATTTGGTCCAGATTGTACCGTGCGACCGGCAGGCCATGCTCGTCTGCATGTTCAAATACTGTGACAAGATCATAGAGTTTCTGGTTGGTGCCATCAGCCCAAAGCGGTGCAAAATCGCGCGCCGCGTAGAATTGCGCGAACTGCAGCCCTTCTTCGCCCATCAGGTCAAATTCTGCCTGCATGGTGGCGGCGAACCGCTCTGCTGGTGTCGTCGGAACGGGTGTCAGTGCCGCTTCATTGCTGACCGTTTCCTGGACAACCGCACCATCCTGCGCATTGTCGATAACGAACCCGCTCGTCGTGTCTGTCGTGGTTTGTTGCGCGTATGCTGTTGTTGACAACAGTAACAGTGCAGCCGAAACGATTGTTTTAGCTGGCGTAATTTCCAGATAAGCAGATGCCTTAATCATAATACCTCCGATTGCCGGACCCAATCTTTTAGACCGATTACACTTCGTCATCACATCTTGCGATACACAAAGAGATGAATTGCACCAATATTGCCGCAACTGTGTGGTTTTGGATACATATCAAACAAAAAAGCCCCCTTGATTTGGATGATTCTCACGCTTTTGTGTGTGATTCGGCGGATTTCCACCTATCCTTACCAAATAATGAATCGCGCACTTGGCTCACGAATCATTTCATAATATAACGGCGCCAGGTGAAATCAGGTTCTAACAAAGGTCGTAAACAAACGGCTAAAATGGTGACGAGGCAGTCAAAATGAAAAACGAAGAAGTGAACACTTCTCGCAGACGTCTACTAGGCGCATTTGCAGGCACAGCAGCACTTACCGCCGCACCCGTTTATACGAAAGCCGCAGGCTTCCTGCGTGGTGCCGGTGACGTTCGCCGTATCGCAATGCGTAACGCGCGGACGGGCGAGACTTTGGATACGATTTATTGGATTGAGGGCGAATATATCCGCCCCGCCTTGCAGGAAATCAGCTATTTCATGCGCGACTGGCGTCAGAACGAGGTCATTACCTATGACCGTCGCAACATCGACATTCTGGCCGCGGCGCATAATCTGATGGAAACATCCGAACCCTACCAGTTGCTGTCCGGCTATCGCAGCCCGGCCACCAACGCGATGCTTCGCTCCCGTAACAGCGGTGTGGCGTCAAACTCCTACCATATTCAAGGCATGGCGGCAGATGTTCGTCTCCGCTCCCGCACTGTGACTCAGATGTCCGGTGCTGGTCTGGCCTGTGGTGCCGGGGGTGTTGGTAAATATTTTGGATCGAACTTCGTTCATATGGATTGCGGCCCGGTTCGCACCTGGCGCGGCTAAGCTGTTACAATCCTTCGAAAAATAGCCCGCCTTGTGCGGGCTTTTTTATAGGCGCGTGGTGCCGTCGCCACTCACCAGATATTTGAAGCTGGTCAACTGTTCAGCCCCGACAGGTCCGCGCGCGTGCATTTTGCCTGTGGCGATGCCAATCTCCGCGCCCATCCCGAATTCCGCACCATCGGCAAACTGGGTTGAGGCGTTGTGCATCAGGATCGCACTGTCCACACGTTCGAAGAACCGCTCGGCAATGGCTTTATCTTCGGTCAGGATCGCCTCGGTGTGGTGGGAGCTGTATTTGCGGATATGGTCAATCGCGCCGTCAACACCATCAACGATTTTCGCGGCGATGATCATATCCAGATATTCATTCCCCCAATCGCTGTCACCAGCAGGCAGAACGCCATCAATGGATTGCAGCGTTTCGTCTCCGCGCACCTCGACCCCTGCCCCGAGCAAGTCCGTGATGAACGGCGCTCCATGCGCGTCGTAAAAGGCGCGGTCGATCAGCAGACATTCCGCTGCACCGCAAATCCCGGTCCGGCGGGTTTTGGCGTTCAGGATCACCTTTCGCGCCTTTTCCACATCGGCGGCTTTGTCGACATAAATATGCACGATCCCTTCGAGATGGGCAAAGACGGGCACGCGCGCCTCGCGCTGCACCAACCCGACGAGGCCTTTGCCGCCACGGGGCACGATCACGTCGATATATTCCACCATAGTCAGCATTTCACTGACGGCTTCACGGTCGCGGGTCGGGACCAGCTGAATTGCGTCTTCGGGCAAGCCAGCGGCTTTTAACCCCTCGACCAAACAAGCGTGGATCGCTGTGGAGGAGTAATAAGACTCTGATCCGCCACGTAAAATTGCAGCATTCCCGGATTTCAGACACAGCGCCCCAGCATCTGCCGTGACGTTCGGACGGCTTTCATAAATGACGCCAATCACGCCCAGAGGGGTGCGCACACGTTTGATGTGAAGACCAGAGGGCCTATCCCATTCGGCAATCACGTCCCCGACAGGATCCTTCTGTTCAGCAACAGTCCTCAAGCCGTCAACGATGCCACGAATACGGTCCTCGTCCAGCATCAGGCGGTCGAGCATAGCGGGGTTGAGGCCCTTCTCGCGGCCATATTCCATATCTTTTGCGTTGGCGGCGATGATGTCGGCGCGGCGTTTCCAAACGGCATCAGCGGCCGAAATCAGCGCCGCATATTTGCGCTCCGCGCTGGCAAATGCGAGGTCAGCGGCAGCGGCTTTCGCCTTGGCGCCAATCTCTTGCATGGTGGCTTTTACGTCGAGATCTTTCATCTTGTCCTCACATCGCCATGTCGTCGCGGTGGACCATCACCGCGCGGCCCGGATGGCCCAGTTTTGTTTCAATATCTCGCGATTGGCAACCGGCGATCAAGCTGGCCTCGCTCGCGCTGTAGCCCGCAATCGCGCGGGTGACGCTGGTGCCGTCGGTGGTAACGATGTCCACCGCCTCGCCCCGATCAAACGTTCCTTCGACAGATTTTACGCCTGCGGGTAGCAGCGAGCTGCCGTTTTTCAGCGCCGTTGCCGCCCCCTGATCGACAATGATTTTGCCCTTGGGTTTCATTCCGGAAATCCAGCGTTTGCGCGCCGCACCGGGTGTGCCGGAGGGGGTGAACCATGTGCATTTTGCACCATCTTTTAGCGCCGTAATCGGGCGCAGAATATCACCCTTGGTAATGGTCATCGCGCATCCGGCATGCATCGCCGCCTTGGCTGCCATGATCTTTGTCCGCATCCCGCCGCGCGAGAATGTCGATCCGGCATCGCCCGCCATCGCCTCGATCTCTGTCGTCACTTCTTCAACAATATCAAGATGTTTTGCGTCGTTGTTCATCCGAGGATTGTCGGTGTATAGTCCGTCAACATCCGACAATAACACCAGAACATCCGCCCCGGCCATTGACGCCACTTGGGCGCCTAGGCGGTCATTATCGCCAAAGCGGATTTCATCGGTCGCGACCGTATCGTTTTCGTTTACGATAGGAACCGTTCCGTATTCCAGCAGCGTTCCGATGGTTGCGCGGGAATTGAGATATCGGCGGCGGTTCTCGCTATCCTCCAGCGTCACCAGAATTTGCGCGGTTTCAATGTCGTGAGGTGACAAGACTTCTTGATAGGCGCGTGCCAGTCGAATCTGGCCAACGGCAGCCGCAGCTTGCGCCTGTTCCAGCGACAGCGCCCCAATGGGCAGTTTCAGCACCGCCCTGCCCAGCGCGATTGAGCCGGAGGACACGATGACCACATCCTTTCCCGCGGCTTTCAGGTCCGCCACATCTGCAGCCAGCGCCACCAGCCAGTCATGGCGCAGCTTGCCGCTGTCGGCGTCCACCAGCAGGGCGGAGCCGATCTTGATGACGATCCGCTTTGCGTCACCGATTATCCGGGCAGAGGTCAGGGCTTCCATGACTCATCCTCGGGCTGTTCGGCTTCCTCGGCACGGGTGTTGGCAATGATGCGCCACAGAGCGCGAAGTACATCTTCGACCCCCTCGCCCGATACCCCGGACATCAGCATGACCTCGCCACCGCTTGCCGCTTCCAGCTCCGCCTTGAAGGCGGCACGCAGTTCTTCATCCAACGCGTCGGCCTTGTTCAGCACCGTCACACGGGGTTTCACGGCGAGGTCGTGGTAATTTTCAATCTCATTGATGATCGTTTCATAATCGCTAACGATATCTTCGGCTGTCGCATCGACCAGATGCAGCAGCACCGCACATCGCTCCACGTGGCCGAGGAACCGGTCGCCAATCCCTTTACCCTCGTGCGCGCCTTCAATCAGGCCGGGGATGTCGGCGACGACAAATTCACGGCCGTCAACCGCCACGACGCCCAGGTTGGGGTGCAGCGTGGTGAAAGGATAGTCGGCAATCTTAGGGCGCGCGTTCGATGTCGCTGCCAGAAAGGTCGATTTGCCCGCATTGGGCAGGCCCAGCAGGCCAACATCGGCAATCAGTTTCAGTCGCAGCCAAAGCGTGCGCTCCACACCGGGTTGTCCGGGGTTTGCGGTCCGAGGTGCCTGATTGGTTGATGTTTTGAACCGTAGGTTGCCCCAACCACCATTGCCGCCCTCGGCCAAGCGCACACGTTGGCCGATTTCGGTTAGGTCGGCGATCACCGTTTCCTGATCCTCGTCAAGGATTTCCGTGCCAACAGGCACGCGCAGGATGATGTCATCGCCCGAGGCGCCGGTCATCTGTCGCCCCGCCCCACCGCGTCCGTTCTTGGCGAAATAATGCTGCTGGTAGCGGAAATCGATCAGGGTGTTGAGGCCTTGCACAGCCTCTGCCCAGACGTCGCCGCCACGCCCGCCATCCCCGCCGTCAGGGCCGCCGAATTCGACATACTTCTCCCGCCGGAAGCTGGCCGCCCCGTTACCCCCGTCGCCGGAGCGGATATAAACTTTGGCGAGATCAAGAAATTTCATAATGTTTCCGTAAGTTACGGGTGAAGCGATACAGGTAAAGCGTGCCGGGCTCAAGCCGGGTCGAGGTTTTGTGGAGATGCTCTCCCACCTTCTCAAACCCCAGTTTCGCCAGCACAGTTTGCGAGGCGGGATTGTCCACAAATGCGCCCGCTGTGATGTCGGTCAGCGCGAAACGCTGGCAGCATTCGGTGACAAAAGCCTGCGCGGCTTCAGTCGCATAGCCCTGCCCGCGATAGGGTTCGCCCAACGCATAAGCAATATAGATGGGATCACGGTTCAGGCGAACAAAACCGATCGGCGTGCCGCCTCGCAACGTGATTTTCAGCGAAAAGCCTGGAACGCCTGCAAATGCCTGTGCGGAAATCCATTCGGTTGCTGCGGCTGGCGTGAAGGGCGCCGGAATAGTCGCCATGTTGTCCGTGACCGTAGGGCAATTCATCAGGTTTGAGAATGCCGTTGCGTCCGACGGCGCAAAAGGTTCCAGCACGAGCCGATCGGTTTCGATCCGCATGGGCTGCGCGTTGATCCAGTCCTGCCGGGTCAGGCGGAACATGTTGCAAGCGCAACTTGCGCCGCGCGACTTGCTGTCATGCTGTTCAACCCAAATACGCGTGAAGCCATTCTTTTCCAACACCCGCCGGGATGCCGGATTGTCGGCAAACGCCCCGGCTTCTATACGATCCAGATCGCTGGTCCGAAACTCATCCGCCAGCTTCATGGCAACAACCGCTGTTGCGAGCCCCCTGCCCCAAAATTCACGGGCAAATGTGTAACCCAGTTCGCCGCGAACAAGCCCGATAGTGCCGGCGAATTTGCCGTCAACCTCAACAACATTCACGAGGCCTGCCCTTGCCTCGGGCGTGTTCATTCGCATCCGGGTGAATTCGGGATCGGCTGGGTGCGGCCAGCTGGCGGTGTTTTTCACAACATCGAAGTCGGACACCATCGCGTGGAAGGCATCAAAATCATCGTCACGAAAACGACGGAGGATGATACCCTCACGCCGATTCATGCTCGAATTCCAGTCGGTATTTCCACGACCGGACATTGCCGTTACGGGCGACCGAATGGGTGTCGATATCGCCGCAATAGTCAAAGCCTTCCTTGATCAGGACCCGGGCCGAGCCGGGATTGTCCTGATGAACATGGGCATCCAGACCAACGAGCCCCATAGAACGGGCGAAGCCGACGACGGCTTCCAATGCCTCGGGCGTATATCCTGCACCCCAAAGCTGCGGGGCCAGCCAATAGCCGACATTACCGCGTGCGCCATCCGTAGGCGTGATGGAGATCACGCCAATCAGCTCGTTATCCAGCTCAATCGCCCAGGTCACGTCCTCACTATCGCCACGCAAAGTCCGTTCGATAAACGCCTCGGCCGCGCCGGGCGGATAGGGGTAAGGCACAATCGCCAGATGCTGCGCGATGCGGATATCCCCGGCGTAAAGCGAAATCAGACCCGCGTCACTGTCGCGCAAAGGGCGCAGCGTCAGGCGGCGTGTTTTCAAAACAGGCGGTGTGATCGGTTCGAATTTCATCGCCTTTCCTCCCAAAATGAAAAAGGGCCCGGTTTTTCAACCGAGCCCGATAAACTTGAAACCTTAGGGTTCGGTTACTCTGCGGCCTCCGCCACTGGGAGAACAGAAATAAAGGTGCGACCTTTGAAGCCCTTGCGGAAATTCACCTGGCCTTCTTCGGTTGCAAAAATTGTGTGGTCTTTGCCCATGCCAACGCCGGAACCCGGATACCATTTGGTACCGCGCTGACGGCAGATGATGTTGCCCGGGATTACGGCTTCGCCACCAAATTTCTTGATGCCGAGGCGCTTACCAGCGGAGTCGCGACCGTTACGGGTAGAACCGCCTGCTTTTTTGTGTGCCATGTCGTTATCTCCTTACTTGCTTTCAGCGGCGAAATCAGTCGCCTGCTTGATCCAGTCGTCACGCTCGATACGGCCTTTGAAGGACAGTTTGTCGTCAACATAAGCGATATCGTCTGCTTTCCATTCCGCAATCTGCGAGAAGTGGTAAACGCCCAGATCGTTCAATTTCTTTTCCAGTGCCGGCCCAACGCCCGAGATCTTCTTCAGATCATCTGCGTCACCTTTTGCGGCTTTCAACAGGTTCGCCGGTGCGGTGAATTCCGATTTCTCTTCGGTTGCCGCAACTTTAGCCGCCGGCTTTGCCTTGGCTTTGGTTTCCGCTGCGGGTTTCGCATCAGCTTTGGCAGCTTTCGGTTTCGCAGCTGGCTTCGTTGCAGCTGCAACAGCAGCGACCGAAGCCCCAGCGCCACCAACGGCGGCTTTCACACCGGATTTCTCTGCGCCTTTGGCAAGAATATCCGTGATCTTAATCAGGGTCAGCTGCTGGCGATGACCTTTTTTGCGCTGCGAAGAGTGCTTACGGCGGCGTTTCACATAGTGAATCGTTTTGGCACCTTTGGTCTGGTCCAGAACTTCGGCCTGCACACCAGCGTCTTTCACGAGCGGAGCGCCAACAGTAACCTTGTCACCGCCCAGCATAAGAACTTCGTTGAACTGAACTGTTTCGCCTGCGTCGGCGGCCAGTTTTTCAACGGTAAAAATCTGATCCTTGGCTACTTTATACTGTTTGCCACCAGTTTTAATCACCGCGAACATACGCGTCTTCCTTCTGTGTTTCCGCGTCCTGTGGTCCCGTTGCCGGTGTTTTTGCGGATTGAACCGCACCTCGAACAGCGCGCCCCGTTGGGCGTAAATGAAAAGGGGCCGCGGGAATATCCAGCGACCGAGCGCGCTATATCGGGGAGAATGGGTGTATTGTCAATAAGAAAAGGGCGGGTTTTGCCCCGCCCTGTCCTCAAGCCGTATGGGAACGATTGGTCGCCCGCAACCGTTGCAGTTCCAGCGATGCGCTTGTTGTAAGTGGCTGGTTCGCTGCCCATTCCACATTCGCACGGGTTACGCCGATATCATCCAGCATATGATCATCAAGCGCGAGGACATGCTGGAATGCATCACGTGCCTCTTTCTGTGCCCGCAATGTGCGGCGACGTGCCAGCCACTTGTCGTATCGGCTCGCCAGATATTCGCGGATCGCGGTGAAGATGACGAGACGATTGTCAAATGCCCCGTGTGTCATTGAAATGTTGGTCATGTCTGTCTCCTTGGTTGATGGGGTAGACAATCGCACTCAGACATGGTTCAATCAAACGAATAGTTCGAATAAGACCTATCAGTTAAATTGAAAGCAGGATATGAACGCTCCCTTCCAACCCCAAACGCCTATGCTGGATCTGGACCTGCTGAAAACGCTGGTCGCAATTCACGAGACCGGAAACTTTTCCGCCGCTGCGGCAACGGTATTCCGCACGCCCTCGGCGATTTCCATGCAGGTAAAAAAGCTGGAGGAGATATTAGGGCGACCGGTATTCAAACGGGACTCGCGATCGGTCGAGCTGACGCAGGACGGGATTATCCTGCTGGCGCATGCCCGTCGGGTTCTGGCGCTCAATCAACAGATTGTCGCGCGGTTCATTGAACCAGACGTGTCTGGCACCGTTCGGATGGGATCCCTTGATACGGCCGTGGAACAGTTTGTCCCGCGGGTTCTGAAACGGTTTTCAGAAACTCATCCCCATGTCAGTGTCGACGTCTATGTCGACAATACAAGGCAGCTGGTCGACATGGTTCGAAAGGGCGAGTTGGACATGGCGATTATCTCTACGCCGGCTGATGGCCCCAACTATCCGGGGGCGGAAGAGATTTTTACCGAACCACTGGTCTGGGCCGGCCTGAAAGGTGGCATCGCCGCTGAACAGGATCCCGTCCCCGTATCTGTTTGGGAAGAAGGCTGCGTCTGGCGTAAAGCCGGGCTGGAAGCGCTGGAAAGTGCCGGATTGAACTACCGCGTGAATTTCATGAGCGCGCATGTGTCGGGACAAAAGGCCGGAATTCTGGCCGATATGGTGATTGCGCCCTTGCCGGTATCCTGTCTGGATCATCAGATCGTCGCGATTGACGGACTGCCGCCGATGCAGAATTACGGGCTGAGTATGCTGTTGCGTGACAACGCCAATGCGCCGATCAAAGCAGTCGCAGATCACCTGCGCGCAAGTTTTGCCGAAAAGCCGTAATTTCCCCCTTGCACGGTCGGGATCGCGAGACTAGGTTCCGCGCCACTGAACGACCATCAGTATCGCGGAGAGGTGCCGGAGTGGTCGAACGGGGCGGTCTCGAAAACCGTTGTGGGGGCAACCCCACCCAGGGTTCGAATCCCTGTCTCTCCGCCACATTGTTGTTTTAGCTAATTCATTAACAGTTGTCTTTCTTGGTTAATACTCAAGAAAGTTCCGAATGTGTCTGCCGAAACGAACGATACAGTCCGTTTATATTCTACCGCATGCAAGGCTGCGGAATCCGAAATATCTGATGATGTTAAAGAGCTGAAATATTCGGCAATCCTGAACACCTGCGTCGAGAACAACGAGATGATCTTTCTTTAAGGGCGCAACGTTAGGATTGCCCAACCAACCAAGCAATCAAACTATTTGATAGAATGTTGCGTTGGTGGGGATATATTTGCGAGCAGATCATTCCCCAATTTGGCTCGACTTCTCTAAAGTCAGATCACAAAGTCGGGGATTTTCAGAATTCAAGCAGCAGTTTGCGGTGCCCGCGGTGAATCCACAAATACACTTGGGCGAAGCCACGCTGTAACGTTTCGAACCAACGCCGGATCGCCATCCATCATCAAATCACCAGCTTTGATCGCATCGCGATAGGTTCGATCGCCCATCCAAACGTCAGTCAAAGTCTTTACGTTACAATTGAAATAGACGTCGACATCTTTACCCGGGTCTTTCAGACAGACTTCGGATTTCTCAGGATTGACGACCAACCACCAGTCGCGCTGTTCCTCCAGATCAGAAAAGCGGAATTTGATGATGGTTTCCAGGCCTTTGATTTTGTCCCGATCAATACTGCGCTCCAGATAGAGCATCAGGAACTCCACGTCGAAATCCTGATCAAGGATGGTATTCTTGGCCCACACAATCCCCCACTCCCCTAACGCAAAGAGAACCGGCAGCAGGGCTTCGCACGCTTCGGTCGGGAAATATTCATACCCCTGTTGTCCCGGAATTTTGCGCCGGATGATCATGTTCTGCTCTTCGAGCTGTTTGAGCCGCTTTGTCAGAAGCGCCGGAGAAATGTCGCCAAGCCCGCGCTGCATGACGCTGAACCGCCGCGCACCCATCAGGACTTCGCGCAATATTAGAATGTTCCACCGCTCCCCAAGGATTTCGGCGGATTTCGCTATTGGGCAGAATTGGTTGTAGTTCATTTTTTCACCTCTAACGGCAAATCCGAATCTTATACTTCATATATTGTAGTGGATTGCTACGATTTTTGTAGTCCTTTGCTTCTGACCGTGAAGTATTTTGTTTGAAAGCATCCGTCTATCTCTCTCCTCATCAGCGACCAAGCAGTTGGCCGCATCACACATGAAACGAGAGAAGAAAAATGACCATCACGACAACATACCCCTCCGCGTCCCGTTTTGAGGCTTTCAAAAAGTCCATCACAAAGGGCATCAGCGCCTACGCAACCTATCGCCGCAATCAGGCCGCACACGCCAAACTGCTACATATGAGCGACCGGATGCTGGCCGACATGGGCGTAACCCGGAACACAGTTCATGAACGCATGTCTCAGCCGTTCATCAGCTCCTTCATCCCGGACATGACCCCTTATCAACTCGACGAGTTCACGCCCGGTTTCCGCGACTGAGCGTAAGCCGCTGACACGATCCTGATCCAAATTTGAGGAAACACACAATGACGATTCAACCAAAATTTGCGCCTTATGACGCAGTGACAAGCACTCCGGTTGCCCCAACGTCCGAGTTGGTGGATTTCTGGAACGAGGTGCTCGCCCCCAAATTCATCAAATACCGCCATATTCTGGTTGGCGGGCTGTCGCGCCACAGCGCGGCGATCATGCCTGCGCTCCCGATATCCTCGGGCGACAAGATTCTTGATGTCGGCTGTGGATTTGGCGACACCGCCATTCAAATGGCCCGCCGTATCGGTCCTGAGGGCGATGTGTTGGGGATTGACTGCTGTCAGGCGTTTATCGACCACGCATGGCATTGTGCCGAGCAGAGTTGGACCGGAAATGTCCGCTTTGCCACGCGCGATATCGAACGTGGAATCGAAGACGGTCAGTTCGACTTTGTCTTTGCGCGGTTTGGCACGATGTTTTTTGCCAATCCGGTGGCCGGTTTACGGGCCATGCGTCAGGCCATGAAACCCGGTGGGCAGATGGCGCATATTGTCTGGCGTCAACGTGCGGACAATCCGTGGCTGATCGCCGCCCGCGATATCGTGCAATCGTTTTTGCCGGTTCCTGGCGACGACGCACGGACCTGTGGTCCCGGACCGTTTTCCATGGCCGACGAAGATGTGACCCGCGCCCAGATGGAAGCGGCCGGCTTTGTCGACATCGAATTCAAGCGGATCGACGCCAAAGTCATGGTCGGCAGCACGATCGAAGAAGCGATCGCCTTTCAGCTGGCGATCGGCCCAGCCGGAGAAACCTTCCGCGAAGCCGGTGATCTTGCTGAACAAAAACGACCCGCAATCGAAGCACGGCTGGCTGCAATGTTCGCCGATGTTGAAACCAATGACCAAGGGCTTTGGATGGACAGTTCCTCCTGGCTCATCACGGCGCGTGCGCCTGAATAATCAACCTTACAACCCAAGGAACAAGACAATGAAATTTTTCGATAAAACAGCCCGGAACCGCCGAAAAGGCAGCATTGACACCGGAGCTTTTGAATCTGGCGAGAGGCGGCATGTCCGCGACCAATTCCGCAGCGATGCGTCTGCGCGGTCAAGAATGCAACCCGTTCACTTGTTGATGCTCCGGTAGCACCAGCACCGGCGCGGTCGCCAGACCAAACCGCGCCACTCACCCAAAACTCACTAAACCAACCAACAAAACCTAAAGGAAATTCAATGACTAACGTAACAACAAACATCGTAAAAAATGGCGTCAACACCGAAGCCCTCATCGGCGCACGTGGCGCTTTCGCCGAGGCCCCGCAGGCCGCTGCCTTCACCTTCCGTAGCACCTGTGACTGGATCGAAGGCTCGTATAACCGCAACTCGATCAGCGGGTACTTTGGCCTTGGTCAGGAAAATACGCGCAAACGCACGTTCTCCATCGAAAGCGATCATCCGGAGGTTTTTGCCGCCGCTGACCGTGCGCCGACACCGCCCGAAATTGTTCTGTCCGCATTGGCAAGCTGTCTGACCGGAGGTGTTGCCGCTGTTGCGCAGCACCGTGGCATCCAGCTGCATTCTGTGCGGGCGACTGTCGAAGGTGACGTCGACGTGCGGGGTATTCTGGGCATGGACCCGGAAATCCGTAACGGTTTCTCTGCAATCCGCGTCACGTTCGAAATTGAAGCTGACGCCAGCGACGATGACATCAAAGCACTGGTTGCCCAGTCGCAGAAACGTTCTGCCGTGTTCGACATCATCACGAACCCGACCAATGTCCATGTGAACGTTGCTTAACCACCCAACCCGCGCCCGTAGATAATGGGCGCGGGTTCCCCATTCGAACGCACAAACCCAAAGGCCAGACTCCATGAAACAGATTTCCACACTTATTATCGGCGCAGGTCAGGCTGGTCTCGCCATGAGCCATTGCCTGAGCGAACGATCTGTCCCGCATGTCGTTCTGGAACGCGGTGATATCGCAAATTCGTGGCGGACCGAGCGCTGGGATAGTCTGCGATTGCTGACACCCAACTGGCAAAGCCGCCTTCCTGGTTATCGTTACACCGGGTCGAACCATGACGGGTTTATGGATATGCCGGACATCGTTAATTATTTGACCGATTATGCCGCGGTCAGCGCGGCACCTATCGAGACCAGAACAACTGTTCAGTCCGTTACCAAAGACGGAAATGATTATGTGGTCCGCACCAATAGGGGTGACTGGAAATGCCAGAACCTGATTATTGCAAGTGGCGCCTGTAATCGTGCCAATATCCCCGCCTTGGCGGCGGACCTGCCGCCCCAGATCACACAAATCTCGGCGTTGGACTATCGCAACCCCGCACAGTTGCCTAATGGCGGCGTGTTGGTCGTTGGCGCGTCGGCCACCGGCGTGCAGTTGGCTGATGAAATTCGCTGTGCAGGGCATGAGGTCGTACTGGCAGCCAGCCACCATATCCGGGTGCCACGCCAGTATCGCGGCAAAGACATCCAATGGTGGATGGATCAAAGCGGTCTGCATTCTACGACACGACACGATGTTGACGACATTAAACGCGCCCGTTCGGTTCCCTCGTTTCAGCTGATCGGTGACCCAGACATCCCGTTAATGGATGTGAATTATCTGCAAAAACAAGGTATCCGCATCGCCGGAAAGCTAAGCGCAATCCGTGACGGACAGGCCTTATTCTCCGGCGGCTTGGCGAATGCCTGCGAATTGTCGGATTTGAAAATGCGACGGTTGCTGGCGACATTTGACCGCTGGGCCGAGTGGGCCGGGATTACGCACCTGCCTGCGCCGATGGAAATCGAACCGACGACGCTGGAAACTCCTCCCTTGCTTAGCCTGAATATGAATAGCGGTCAGATCCGAACGATCATCTGGGCGACCGGATTCCGCCCAGACTATAGCTGGCTTCACCTTCCCGTCTTCGATCAAAAACACCACTTGATCCATGACGGAGGCCATGTTGCTGACGGTCTCTATGTGCTTGGTCTTCCGTTTATGCGCCGCCGCAACTCCGCGCTGTTGGACGGCGTGGGGGCCGACGCAATCGATCTTGCCAATCATATCACTCATCAATCCAACCGCCTTGCCGCGTGAAAGGAAAACACCATGAATCAGATTACACCAGTTATCAAAGCACCGCTTTCACCCAAATCAAATGCCGAGATACGGCAAGCACAGAACAAGGTTATCGAACGCCTAAGCGCGGATCCGATGGCCGCCCGAACCACAATCACCACCACAGGACGCGTGGGTGAAGGTCTCGCCTGCTATGCGCAGCAAGGAAAATTCGAAACTATGATGGATATGGGACCGGCCATGGGCGGCGCTGCCCTTGGCCCGTCACCGGGCTTCTTTGCCCGCGCCGCCGTCGTTGGATGTGTTTCCATCGCCATCAAAATGACCGCGGCACGCGAGGGTTTGGACGTTCGCGCTGTTGATGTGCAGATTGAGGTGGATTGTGATGACCTCGCCATTTTTGCGTTGGGTGGCGGCGATGCGAGCCCGTTGGAATCCCGTATTGCCATCACGGTCGAAACATCTGAACCTGATTATGTTATCGCAGACGTAACCAACCGGGCATTGGCACATGCGCCATGGTTCCTTGGGCTAAAAGAGGCAAATACAGTCGTCGTCACCACATCAACGACGAACATAAATTGATCGGAAGACTACGTGCCAAAACGCCTAAAACCGGATACTTTCGCCGCGTTAGAAAAACGTGAGTGGGCCGACGAAAATGTCGCGAAATCCTATGCGCGCGCCTTTTCCAAAGCTTCAGATATGGTGGTGCCGTATCTGGTTAAGGCGGTTGCCGCCAAACCTGGGATCAAGGCCCTCGACCTATGCTGTGGACATGGCAACGTTACCACCGCATTGGTTGCGGCCGGGGCTCAGACAACCGGCCTCGATTTTTCACCTGCGAAGTTAGAGCTAGCACGCTCCGCAGCACCGGAGGCATCTTTCGTCGAAGGCGACGCGATGGCGCTGGATTTTGACGATGCGTCTTTTGATGCCATCACTATCGGGTTTGGCATGCCGCATGTGCCTGACCTGCAAAAAGCCCTCGCCGAGTCGCGCCGTGTTCTGCGCCCCGGTGGACGAATAGCTTTTTCAGTCTGGTGTGGACCCGAGGTAGACGGCGCCCTTGGTTACGTTTTCGATGCCATCGCACAGCACGGCGCGCCGGACATTTCATTGCCATCAGGACCCGGGGCAAATGACTACGCCGATCCGGCAATCGCCTTTCCTGCGCTGGAGGCCGCTGGCTTCACCGACTTCAGGTAGACGACGGTCGCATCAAAATGGAATGTAATCGATCCCGGCGCACCTTTTGACTTCTTTCTTGAAGGCACAGCAAGAGGCGGCGCGTTACTGCGGCCCCAACCGCCAGAACATGCGGCTGCCATTCGCGCGGCAGTCGTCACAAAAGTTTTGGAAAATCACGGGCGTGGTCCCATTTGGGATGTGCCCATACCAGCTGTCGTGACGGTCGCAGTAGCGGCCTAGCCGTTGCGGCGAAATCGGACAGTTTGTGCATGCTACGCGGTCCTGGGGAATCACTACATGAAACTCGCAGCGCCGGACCTCAACCAAAAGTATATCCCGTTGGCGGACAGTCTCTCCTCAAGTAACTACAAGTGCTATTTTTCTACATTTTTGCGTAATTTGTTTGCAATTCTGCAACGAATCTTAAGATTCAGCGCCAAGTTTTCGGATTCCTACTATCGTTACGTAAATCGGCGAGTTATTGCCTATTACTTGCACGTAGCGTTTAGGGGAATTTTCATGAAATTAGTCACAAAACTTTTGCTCGCAACCGCAATTTCAACGTCGATAGGTGTCGCGGCTGGTGCGCAGACATTCGGCGAAATTCGCGGGGGGTATTCATTCGCGGATCCAATGCAGGAATGGCAGCTTTTCCAGCTCGGCTTCTTTGACTCGACTCCTTCTGGGCCGGGCGCAGGTATCTCGGCATCGCTGATGACCGGGTTTGATGCTGGACCTGTAGATGTCGCACTCAACATCGGCGGGTTTTCTCTGGACCCCAAGTCAAACGGAGATGCTTTGAACAACGCTAGTCTGGCCTCCAGCGGTCGCTATTTGGATCTGATGGTCGGAACGCCGCTTACGTTTGGCGGGGTCGACGGAAGAATACTCGGCGGTGTCAGATATGCAGAAGTCGACAACTATGTTCTTGCCGGAACCAGAGGGATCGAAAACAATTTCTCCGGATACGGTCCGACTGTACGTTATGACGGCTCCATCCCGATGAGCGGAAATTCAATCGCGGTTTCTTTTGGTGCATCCTACCTGTTTGGTGATATCGCAACATTTGTTGACCCGAATGCGCCGGGATGGATTTGCATTGACTGCTCAGACACTCAATCTGACGCATTGGTTGTCGAAGCGGCGATAGGATACGAGGTTCCAGCCAGCTTCGGCAGCTACGTATTTGGCTACCAGGTTGCCTGGTGGGACGGCGTGAACGTCGCAGTTCAGGACAGCACCGACCAGGGTGGAAATGCCGGAACATCCGGCTTCCTGATGCATGGTGTATATGTTGGACTTCGGTTCTAAACGGTACCTACAAAAGTAGGTTAGGTAGAAACAGAACTATCGCCGGGAAAGCTATTAATCCGGCGATGGTTAAGGCATCCGCCACAAAGAACGGCGCGACGCCTTTGAAAACGTCCTGAACCGAAATGTCGGGGCGCACGCCGGCAACCACGAAACAGTTCAGGCCGATGGGCGGTGTGATCAAACACAACTCGGCCATTTTCACCACGATGATCCCGAACCATATCGCGCAGCCCGTCGATGTCATGCCGAAGGCGCTGTCCGCGATCTCGACCCCTACCCCGCCGTTGAGCGCGATCACCGCCGGATAGACAACTGGCAGAGTCAGCAACAGCATTCCGATTGCGTCCATGAACATACCAAGCACCGCATAGGCGCATAGGATCAGGATCAGGGTGAGCATCGGGGATTGATCGAGCGAGGTGATCCAGTCGGAGAATGCGCCCGGCAGGTCCGCAAAGCCAAGGAAACGGACATAGATCAACACACCCCAAATGATGGTGAAGATCATGACTGTCAGTTTGGCCGTCTCCAAAAGCGCATCCTTCAGCTGCGGCCAGCGCATGCCCTTCCAGAGCGAGAAGAGGAAAACGACAAACGCGCCAAGCGCCCCACCTTCCGTCGGGGTGCCCCAGGCGTCGCCTCCAAACGGGTTGTAGATGAAGAAGATGATGATCCCGACGACGAAGAAAATCGGGAATGCCCCCGGAAGCGCGGCAAAGCGTTCTCGCCATGTGAAACCACCAACCGGAGGGCCGAGGCGTTTCCACACCAGCGCCATGCCGACGACCAGTCCGCCGTAGATTATTGCCGAGAAAGCACCGGGGATGAAACCGGCAAGCAGCAGGCGGCCGACATCCTGTTCAACGATGATTGCGTAGATCACAAGGATCGCGGACGGAGGGATCAGTGACGCCAGCGTCCCCGCAGCGGCGACCACACCCGCGGCGAACCGTTTGTCATATCCTTCGGCCTGCATTTCCGGGATCGCGATACGGGCGAAAACAGCGGATGTCGCGACGGAGGCACCGGACACAGCCGCGAACCCTGCGGTGGCGAAGACCGTGGACACGGCCAGCCCGCCGGGTAACCAACCAACCCAGCGTTTCGCTGCATCGAACAAAGCTTTGGTCAGGCCAGCGTAATAGGCAAGATACCCAATCAGGATGAAAGTCGGGATCAGCGACAAAGCCTGGCTGGAGATTTTCGAATGTGGGACCTGCCCGGCGGTTTTGACCGCCACCTCCAGCGCCCAACCGAACTCGTCAGGCGCATAACCTTTGCGCGCCCAGAACACCCAAATCAGACCGACGATCCCGGCGAGCGCAGCGGCGAAGGCGACGCGAACGCCGATCAGCACCATTAGCAGAAGAAAGCCGGAAACCCATAGGCCGATTTCGATACTATCCATTATCGCTTTCCATTCCTGATACGTGCTCTGCTTCCGCAGCGGCGACAGCTGCGGCATCCTCGATCACAGGGACGGCAACCGGGGTCGGCTCGCCGGTGCGGATGGCACGGGCATAGCCCCAGAGCTGCAAGACCAGGCGCAGCGAAATCACGGAGAATGCAACCGGCACAATCAGTTTCGCGGGCCAGATGGGCAAGCCAATATCAACGGTGGAATCGCGGCTCCAATTCGGCATGGCAAAGTCAAAGCTGCGCTGGAAATGCGCCCAGCTACCCCAAACCATCAGAACCATGACTATGAGGATCAGAAAAGTGGAGGCAAACTCAGCCACCCAAAGTGCTCTACCCTTCAGCTGGCCGATCAGGATATCCATGCGAATATGCCCGCCGAGACGTTGCGTATAGGCGATACCCACAAAAGCGATCAGGGGCATGATTTGTTCGATCCAGTCGACGTAGCCCCGCAATGGCTGATTGAACAGGTTGCGCCCGCCGACAGAAATCACCGCGAAGATCATGAGGGAAAACGCGGCCAGACCACCGATCAAGGCGAGCCACATCTCGACCCGGAACAGCGCACGATCAAAGCGGCTGAGCCAAGTGGCGTCTTCACGGATTGAAGAAAGTCCGGCCATCGTTTCCCTAGCGATAATGAATCCCCACCTGGACGGTGGGGATACAGGGTTTTAGTTGGCGATGGTTTCAACAACCAGATCGTACAGCTCTTGTGCGGGTAAACCACGAGCGGTGTTATCCTCGATCCAGGCGGCTGCGGCCGGGCCTGCGGCGGCCTCTTTGAAGGCGGCCAGTTCTGCGTCGGAGAAGGTCACTTGTTCAATACCTTTTTCATCCAACGTCGGCCACCAGGCATCCATCGTCTCACTATTATAATAGTCGATGTAATAGGCCAACGCCTCGTCAACAGATCCGAGAAGAGCCTCGCGTTCGGTATCCGTCAGCGCATTCAGCGCATCGGTATTCACCACAACCGGACAATTCACAGTGCCGGGGTTAAGGTTGGTTGTCCACCAATCGCCCCCTTCTACCGTGCCGAACGACATATGAGCATGCGGGGCAAAACTGACGGCGCTGACAACACCGCTGTCCATGGCCTGACGCACCTCGGTCGCGGACATAGATGTCGGAACTGCACCGATGGTTTCCATCGCAGCACCGATCCCGCCGGTTGCACGCACAGCCATCCCTTCGAAATCCGCGAGGGTCGCCGGTGCGTCTCCTTTGCCGACGATATTGTATTGCGGCAGCGGTGACGGCATCAGCAGTGTCGCATTCCATCGCGCCAAATCTGCGACTGTGGCCGGGTGATTATAGACCGCCATGGAAACTTCGAGTTCTTGTTCAAGTGACGAGACGCCAAGGAAAGGAAGCTCCAGCACCGTGATTGACGGGTTCTTGTCAGGATGATACCCGGCGCAGAACTGCGCCATTTCGAACGCCCCGATGGATATGCCGTCCAGATTTTCGCGGTTATTGCTGAGCCCGCCGTAAGAAATATTCAGCGTGAATTCTCCACCGGTTTTTTCAGACACCAATTCGGCGAGTTTCTCGACATGTTCCGTAAATGCCCGACGCGCGCCCCAAACAGACACGTTCCATTCCGTGGCGGCGGCATCAACCGCCAACAGCCCGGATATTAGCGCGGTCAACGTAAATGTAGATTTATATGAGTTCATTTTTTTAGCCTCCCTGTAGTGTCCGAGAAGGCTAGCCGTGTTCCGATGATTCCGTCCACCGTTTTTCCTTAGGTTGAATTTTAACGGAGGAATCGCGCGGTTGGTAGAATCAACAAGAATCGATTCCTATAAATGTCGCTTTTTTGCACTATTTGGTCGCTATTCGACAGTTAATCAACTCTTAACGGTTGTGTTAGACCTGTCTAAAAGTACAGGTCGATTAGATATTTAAAACTTTTTTTACCAAGTTTCGTATTTTCGTCACAAGTATTAATACTTTTTTTTCAATTACTTACGTAGTTAATCGGCCTGATGGTATATTTCTTGTTGCGTCAATCCGCCCGGTTTTAAGGCGTTGCCCCATTTCTGCCCAATTTGACTGATTAAACAAACGTCGGAAGGTAAGCAGTCCAGGCATTGATTATGAATGATCCGCGCTTGGTTGAAACGTAAAGCCCCTTCCGGGCGTTGAGTATAAGGCCTGTCGTATGGGTCACAAATTTGAAAACCTGATATCCTTGGAAAGGGAACTTGAAATGAAACTGTTCGCAAAATTCGCAAAAGACGAGTCCGGTGCTGTTACGGTTGACTGGGTCGTTCTGACTGCAGCTATCGTTGGTATCGCTATTGCCGTTCTGACCGTTATCGCTGGTGGTATCAACACTGCCTCCAACGCGATCGACGACGAGCTGGAAAGCGCTGCTACCAACTCCGCAATTGCTGGTGCAATCACCGACTAATTGCTTGACTGTTTCTCAACAGTTAATCGCATGATGTTTTGGCCGGAGCGGACGAACTGCTCCGGCCTTTTTGTTAAGTAACGAGCTGGGTGCTGTTGTTCTTAACGATATACAGAAAGAGTGGTTGATTGACCAATGGGTGCATTACGGAAAGTAAGAGAGTATTGGGACTCTGAATCAGGTGCGATAACAGTCGATTGGGTTGTTCTGACCTCCGCACTAGTAGTATTGGCAGGTTTGGTTCTGCTTATTATTGCTGGCGGTATTGGAACAAACGCTCACAAAATTGACGATACAATCGACGAATATGTACCGCCCAGCCGGGCGACCGATCTGATCCACGACTGATACAGTCTTGATATACACTGGTGGCAGGCAGAGGCTGCACGTCATCACATCGCCGCGACGCGTCACTGGGACTTTGACGCGTCGCGGTATCTAGTCCTTCTCTCAAATAATTTATCCTTTCAGCCGATTAGCGTGTGGAAAATTTTCATCGCGTCCGCTAAAGACGTGTGATAATCATCACTCGAATGAATTCTGACGGGAATAAAATATGCGTATCGTCTTTGCGTTTATGTTGCTTGTAGGTGTTGGTCTTGCCGGGGCGGCGGCCTACATGGTTATGCAGCGGTTTAATCAACTTGATGCTGAACTGGCGCAGGCCAAACGCAATGCCCTGCCCCCGATTGATCTGACGCAAGTGGCTGTTGCCGCTGATGATCTTGAATATGGGATATTGTTGCGCGAAGAAAATATCCGCATGGTAGATTGGCCAACTGATGCAATTCCTGAAGGCGCATTCACGACGATTGAATCTCTTCTGGACAGCCCAACCGGACAGCCGCGCACGATCATGCGCATCATGTCAAAGGATGAAGTCATCCTGCCCCGTAAGGTTTCCGATTTTGGCGAAGGTGGCGGGATCCGCACTGAATTGTCACCGGGTATGCGTGCCTTCACCATCCGTGTCGACGTATCGACCGGTGTGTCTGGCTTCTTGCAACCGGGTGACCGCGTTGACGTTTATTGGACCGGTAACGCCGGTCGCGAGACGATCACGAAGCTGATCCTGCAGAACGCCCTGCTGATCGCAATCGACCAGATTTCAGACGTGGATTCCCTGCTCCCGACCATCGCACGGACGGTGACATTGGAAATTTCGCCGCAAATTGTTGGTGAACTGACTCAGGCGCAGCAGACCGGTCGCCTGACTTTGTCCTTGCGCGGCATTACAGATATCGAGGAAACCGGCCCGATCGAAGTCGACACACGTGACATCACCGGTGAACCGGAAATCATCGAAGAAGTTGAAGAGCCGAAATGCTATAATCGTGAGCGTAAAGGCACAGAACTGATCATCACAGAGGTGCCTTGTACCGATTAAACACGGTATGGGGCAAAAATGTCACGCCTGTGGATGAAATTAAGGTAATTCCGTAAGTTCCTAAAATTTATTGTTGAATCCTGCCAGCAATTGTCGCAGCGTTACCGCATAGACGCAGTAAATGCGCGACAACAACTATAGAGTGGTTTTGAGAGGCAGGATCACATGAGCATGAATAAGTTAATTCGTGCGAGTCTCCTAGGACTCGCGATACTTGTTTCGTACACCCCGCAGCTGGCCGCACAGGGTCTCTCGGTAATGCGCGGAACAACATCTTCAAACATTTCGGTTGCTGTTAACCGCGCCATTGTGGTTCAGAGCGATCGTCCGTTCGCCGAAATTTCCGTTGCAAACCCGGCAATTGCCGATATCGCAACACTTTCGGAGAGCACAATCTACGTTCTTGGTAAGGTCCCAGGCCGTACAACACTGACAATCTTCGGTGTTGAAGGCGAATTGGTGGCCAATGTCGACGTTCGCGTCGTTCCCGATATTGCAGAGTTTAAAGAGCGTCTGGCAGAAATCCTGCCGGGTGAGCCGATCGAAGTTCGTACCGCAAATGACGGTATTGTTCTTTCTGGTCGTGTCTCGGGCGCACGTAAAGTATCTCGTGCTCTGGAACTGGCAGAGCGTTATGCACCAGGTCGTGTTACCAACCTGATGATGGTTGGCGGTACGCAGCAGGTTATGCTGCAGGTTCGCTTCGCAGAAATGCAGCGTTCGGTATCGAAAAGCCTGAGCAGCAGTGTCGGTCTGACAGACTTCGTTAACGGCGTTGTCGGTAACGGTGTTCTGGTTCAGGGTAACAACATGGTAAACATTGGTACGGGTGGTCCTTACACCTCTTCGAACGATCGTACAGGCGCTGCCCTGTTCAGCTTCGGCGGTGGTGGTTTTGCGGTCGATCTTCTGATCGAAGCCCTTGAAACTAAAGGGATGGTCCGCACTTTGGCCGAGCCGAACATCGTTGCTATCTCGGGTGAAACAGCCGAATTCCACGCAGGTGGTGAATATCCGGTTGTGACCGTGACCGAGCTGAACGGCACCGATGTTGAGTTCAAGCCTTTCGGCGTGTCTCTGGACTTCACCCCGTTTGTGATTGACGACAATCTGATCCGTCTGGAACTGGAAACCACGGTAAGCTCGATTGACCGCGCCATTGTTGGCGGGTCGGCAGACTTCCCGATCTTCGGTTTCAAGACTCGGACCGCAAATACCACAGTGGAAATGCGTGACGGTCAGAGCTTCGCAATCGCTGGTTTGTTGCAGGATGACTTCGATGACACTGTAGGTCAGGTTCCTTGGTTGGGTGATGTCCCGATCCTGGGCACCCTGTTCCGCAGCACGGACTTCCAGCGCAAGCAATCTGAACTGGTTGTCATCATCACCCCGCATCTGGTTGTTCCGACAACCTCAGATGCGCTGAGCATGGCGACGAACCACATGCGGATCCCGACGGAAGAAGAACTCTTCCTGCTGGGAACCACTGAGGGTTCTGCGTCCGCCCAGGACATCCAGGGCTCCTATGGCTACGTAATGGAGTAAGGCAATGAAAAATATGCTAAAACTTACCGCCGCCGCTTCTGTCCTCGTAACCGCAGGATGCTTGCAACAGGCCGGCCTTATGGCGAACGAAGATAGCTTCGCCGAGGCCGCCGCAGCCAACCAGTTCGCCCAAACGGCGTATCTGAACCCGGGTGCGGCACTGGAAAGCCTGGAGCAGCGCTTCCGCCGGTCGGTGCCGACGATGATCAACTTCGAGTTTAACCGCTCGGAGCTTGATGAAGAAGCCAAAGCAATCCTGCGCCGTCAGGCGACTTGGATCAAACGTTACCCGATGGTTCGTTTCAAAGTGTTCGGTCACACGGACAAGGTTGGATCGAACAGCTACAACTACTCGCTCGGCCTTCGCCGCGCACAGGCTGCCGTTAACTACCTGGTTTCCCAGGGCGTACCGCGCCGCAGCCTGATCGCCACGGTTTCCCGTGGTGAGACCGAGCCTCTGATCAATACAGAGGATCGTGAGCGCCTGAACCGCCGGACTGTGACCATGGTCGCTGGGTATGTTGCTGGTTATATCGGTGACGATTTCGACGGCAAAGTTGCGAACCGCCTGTACACTGGATATGTCGGTTCCAACCAAATTTCAGAATAATAAGAAAATAACTCAAGACACCGCTCTAAAATGGCCCCGGCAACGGGGCCTTTTTTTTGCCCTTCCCTACCCCGAAGAATAGCTGTGATGGCAGACTGTCGGAGACCAGCGGATCTCATCGTCAAAGCGATAGATGTGAATCACAAATGCTTCGTATGTGGATGCACTGTATGCGCCCTCCGAAGCGGAGGCCAACTATGTGACATATTTACACTTTTTTCCCCGAAAACTCTCTGGCTGACGTCAGCCAGTTCCCGCTCATCACGGGTCATCCCCAATGTACAGTTAGTGATGTTTACGAAACAACTAAGTTTAGGGGGTACCTGTACAGTTTGCCCTATCGTAGTAAATGATCAATTGAGTCTGGATTTTCTGAGTGTTTCGAGTAGACTACGCCCCTAGTCTCAAGTTGATTGGCCGATATCTGTTTGGGGTGGGTGGTCTCGGCAGTCACTCGATTATGAGTTTTTATGATTTAGTAAGTCTGTTAACGAGTGATGAAACCTAACCCTTTGAGGGCAAAATGGCGCTGATAAAACTAAAAGAACGCATCATCGAGGCATTCGCCGCGACCCGTGACATCAAGAAATTCCCGCAGCTAAGCGTAGAACTGACAGATCAGTTTTCCAAGAACTGGGCTGTTGGGTCATTCCGTGAGGCAACGGAATCCCTGAACCGAGGTTCATTGGACGATATCGAAATCGTTGTCATCTGCGTGGACAAATCAGATGAAGAAGACCTGCAACCGATTCTGGAATTCATTTCAGGCGTAAAGAAGAAGGGATCGAAAACCATCCTGATCGCAAATGATGTCAGCCCGTCGGGCCTGCATCAGCTGATGCGTCAGGGAGCGGATGATTTTATCCCCTACCCTTTCCCGAAAGACGCATTCGGCGACTCGCTGATGAAACTGCGCGCTGAACAGGTTATTCCCGCAGATAACGCAACCGAGGCCCCAAGTGGTGGCCGTAGACGCAAAGGGATAATCCTTCCTGTATATGGTGTTGCTGGTGGCACAGGGTCATCGACATTCGCGGTCAATCTTGCGTGGGAAATCGCAAACCATGACCGCAAGGCGAAAACACGGGTTCTCATCATGGACCTGAATTTCCAGTCGGGATCGGTGGCGACCTATTTGGACCTGCCACGCCGCGAGGCCGTGGCTGAGATGCTTACAGATATGGATAATCTGGATGCCGATGTTTTTGCGCAGAGCCTGACCTCTTTCAAATCACGTATGGCTGTGATGACCGCGCCGCCGGAATCAATGCCGCTTGAAATCATTGATGGCGCCAGTGTCAGCCACCTTTTGACGCTGGCCCAGGAATCCTATGATTATATCATTGTGGATTTGCCCTCAGCGCTGGTGAACTGGACAGCTGACGTTCTGCAATTGTCGGAAACCTTCTTCACGCTGATCAATCTGGATATGCGGTCCGCGCAAAACATGATGCGGTTTATCCGAGCGTTGAAAGCCGAAGACCTTCCGGAAGAGAAGCTTGAATACATTCTGAACTTCGCACCATCCTTTACCGATATTAATGGTAAAGCCCGCGCAAAACGGTTCTCGGACAGTCTGGGCGTTGATATAAATATCATGCTACCAGATGGCGGTAAGGCGGTTCTGGCGTCCTGTGATCAGGGCAATCCATTGGCAGAAGCTGCCCCGAAGAATGCTTTGCGCAAAGAAATCAAGAAGATAGCTGGCTCCGTCGTTGAGATGGCTGAAGAAATGAAAGCCGCTATTGTTTAGGAGGCTATAGATGTTCCGCAGATACTCCAAAGACGACTCCGCCAAGGCACCCTCGTTGGTGCCTGATCCGGGAGTCGCCAAAATGCCCCCCCGTCAGGCTGGGGCAGGTGAGAAAATCGAAGGCGCGCCGAAACCGCCGAAAAAGCTTGCGCGCAAAGCCAGCAGCAAACCTGCGGCGAAAGTTGGGTCGGTCTCTGATGATCCAAAAGAACAAAAGCGCCTTCAGAAACTGCTGGACATCCGAATGGATCTTCACAAACGGGTTCTGGAAACACTGAACCTGTCGGTTCTGGACAAGGCGACGCCGGATGAGCTGCGCCGCGAAATCGGTGCCATCACGCGTGAAGGCCTGCGCGAAATGGGCGTGGTCCTGAACAATGCCGATCAGGATCAGCTGACATCCAACCTCATGGACGAGGTTACCGGGCTGGGTCCGCTTGAGCCGCTTCTGAAAGACGAAACTGTCAACGATATTTTGGTCAACGGGTCACAGCAGATTTTTGTGGAACGCTACGGTAAGCTGGAACTGACCAGCGTGCGTTTCCAGGATGAACGTCACCTTCTGCGCGTGATTGATAAAATCGTGTCGGCCGTGGGACGTCGAGTTGACGAAAGCTCGCCTTATGTGGACGCGCGCCTGACTGACGGGTCGCGTTTCAACGCGATGGTCCCGCCCTGTGCGGTTGACGGGTCGCTGGTATCCATTCGTAAATTCACCAAGGACAAGCTGTCGATTGACGAGCTTATTGATTTTGGCGCCTTCAACGAGGCGATGGCCACCTACTTGCAGGCGGCCGTGGCAACTCGCCTGAACATTATCGTATCCGGTGGTACAGGTTCCGGTAAGACGACAACGCTGAACGCGCTGTCCGGTTTTATAGACAATACCGAACGCATCTGTACCATCGAGGACACCGCCGAGCTTCAGCTGCAACAGACGCACGTCGCCCGTATGGAAAGCCGCCCCCCTAACGTGGAGGGCAAAGGCGAAGTTTCCCAGCGCGACCTGCTAAGAAACGCGCTGCGTATGCGTCCTGACCGCATCATCGTGGGTGAGACACGTGGTGACGAGGTTATCGATATGTTGCAGGCCATGAACACCGGCCATGACGGGTCGATGACCACGATCCACGCCAACTCCGCGCGTGACGCGCTGTCGCGTCTGGAAAACATGATCGCGATGACCGGTGTGGAAATGCCGATCAAAGCGAGCCGCGCGCAGATTGCTTCTGCTGTGAACCTGATCGTGCAGATCAGCCGTTTGCAGGATGGCTCGCGCCGTATGCTGTCCATCACCGAGGTAACGGGGATGGAGGGCGACATCATCTCCATGCAGGAAATCTTCAAATTCCAGCGAATGGGGATTGACGAAAACAACAAAATTATCGGTAAATTTGTCTCCTGCGGCTTGCGGTCTGCCTATACTGAAAGATTCGAGCAGTGGGGCTTCCATTTGCCAAGCGAAATCTACGCGGGTGGTGATCTATAACGGGAGATAGACACACATGAGTATTCAACCCCTCATCTACGCACTGATCTTTGTCGGTGTATTCTTCATGGTGGAAGGCATTTACCTTGCCTTCTTCGGTAAGTCTGTTCGTCTTGAGTCCAAAGTAAACCGTCGCCTTCAACTTCTGCAAAGTGGTGAAAGCCACGAGGACGTGATGGAAACGCTCCGGAAAGAGCGTGAACAACACGAGGGCAGCAGTGGAATTCCGCTGATTGCGCCTTTGTCGGCCAAGGCGGCACAGGCGAACATCGCCTTCTCCCCTGTCGCGCTGATCGGGGTTATGATTTTTGTTGGGGCCATGGCCTTCATGGCACTGACCTTCTTTACCGGCACCGGCATCCAGCTGCGGCTCGGGATTTCGGTGATCATGGGGTATGGCGCAGTTTATACATGGCTGCGCAACAAGGCCAAGAAACGCATTTCCTTGTTCGAAGAACAGCTTCCTGACGCCGTGGAACTGATTGTGCGTTCCCTGCGCGTCGGCCACCCCTTCTCCAGCGCCGTTAACTCGGTCGCGACCGAGATGCCGGATCCGCTGGGTACCGAGTTCGGGATGCTCGCTGATGAATCGACCTACGGGATGGATATCAACGACTCGCTGGAGGCAATGGCAGAACGGATCGACGTGCAGGATTTGCGCTTCCTCGCAGTGGCTGTGAAAATCCAGAGCCAGTCGGGTGGTAACCTCGCTGAAATTCTCGAAGGTCTTGCGAAGGTGATCCGGTCCCGATTCAAGTTGTTCCGCCGCGTCCGTGCTATTACGGCAGAGGCGAAATGGTCGGGTTGGTTCCTGTCCATCTTCCCGCTGGTTGCCTTGGTTATAATCAACGTGATGCAACCGGGATATTACGACGATGTACAGAATACCCCTGTCTTCGTTCCCGCCGCCATTATCGTTGCTGTCATGCTGTTCGTGAATGTTATATTCATGCGCATGATGGTGAACATCAAAGTCTGATCGAACAGGGAGAGAAAACATGAGTGCACTCTTAGGTTCGTGGGAATTCATCAACGCCGCACTTGGGCCGATGGCGCCGTTTGTGGTGCTTGGGCTTCTTGGGCTTTACATGGTTCTGCTGGCGCTGCCGGTTGTTCTGAAAAAGCCGGAAGACCCGTTTGCCAAACTCAGCACAGGGGCGCGCATTCCGACTGGTCGAGAGGCGAAACAGGCCGGTGGTGCCGTAAAACTGCGCTATGATTCAAATTCCGGTTTGAATCTGGCAAAATTTGCCAGCTATCTGGAGCCCCAAGACAAAGAAGAGCTGTCGGAATCGCGCCTGAAGCTTATTCAGGCCGGATATCGGTCACGAACAGCGGTTCAGACGTTCAACTTCTCGAAAATGGTCATGGGTGTAGCCTTTCTGCTGGTCGGGTTGATATTCATCCTGATCCAGCCCGGCGAAATGCAGCTTCTGACGGTTATCCTGTCCGTGGTGATCCCGGGCGCTGTTGGCTATTTCCTGCCCAGCTACTGGGTGGAACGTCGCAAACAGCAGCGTCAGGAAGATGTCACCAACGGCTTCCCGGACGCGCTTGACCTGATGCTGGTTTGCGTCGAGGCCGGACAGTCGCTGGACCAGGCGATCCTGCGTGTGGCCTCCGAGATCAAGAAATCCTATCCGACCCTGTCGGAAGAATATGAGATCGTCGCCAACGAAATGCGTGCCGGTAAAGACCGCGTTTCTGTTTTGCGCGACATGTCGGAACGTTGCGGTGTTCCCGATATCAGCGCCTTCGTTACGGTGCTGGTCCAGTCGGCCAAATTTGGTACTTCGATCGCCGACGCGCTGCGCGTTTATGCATCCGAGATGCGCGACAAACGCGTGATGCGCGCGGAAGAAAAAGCTAACGTTCTGCCGACCAAACTGACCATCGGCACGATGATGTTCACAGTTCCACCCTTGCTGATTATTCTCGTCGGACCTTCGATTTACGACATCTACGAGCATCTTCTTTCATGATCAAACCTCTGGGCGCCAGGATCCTTTTCCTGGCGCTTTTGCTTCCCCTGCTTGCTGCCTGCAATTCCCCTAACTTCCGGCTTAGCGAAGATGGAGGCCGTGTTGGCCCTCCCCCGCCTTTGGGGACACCGCGCGTCCGCGATGGTGTAGATGGCATGACCGTGGGCGACCGCCTGATGGAAGCTGCAGAATTTGAACTGGCCTTGCAGGCCTATCAACGGGCGGCGACCGAAGTTGGACTGAACGCTGACGTCTTGTCTGCGATTGGGGCTGCCAACCTGAAACTCGGTCGGCTCAATCAGGCGAAAGTGTTCCTTGAGAAAGCCGTAGATGTGAATCCCGATTCCGTTCCGGCCTGGAATAATTTTGGCGTTGTTCTGATCAATCTAGGCGAACTGCATCAGGCCAGAGAGGCGTTCAAAGTCGCGTTTGGCCTGGACAACGGAGATTCTGACCTGATCCGGGACAATTTAATCCTTGCAAATGAACTGATTGAGCAACAAGTCGCGGAAATCCCCGAGGAGGCTGATTTTAGACTGGTTCGACAAGGCCAAGGGAGTTATCTTCTCTTAGGCAATTAAAAAAACAAGGGGCGAGCAGATGAGCCTTACCATATTTAGAAGCGCCACCGCGCTGTCGCTGGTGGCATTTGTCGTCGCAGGATGTGATCACCCGACGGATGAAGAGAAGAATGCAGATCTGGGTCCGTTGAACGCGGTTGAAGCGACGGGGATCAGTGACATCATGCTGAACCTCGCAGATCCAAATGAATCCGTGGAGTTTTTCCGAGAAAGTCTTTCCCGTGATCCGGACAATCCGGACCTGAAACGCAATTATGCGCTCGCCCTTGTCCGGGCTAAAAAGCATGCTGACGCTGCGCTAGTGTTTGAAGATCTGATTTCCACAGGCGCCGCAACTGACGCGGACCGCCTGGCCTATGCTGACTCACTTGTCCGCAATGGAGCCTGGGACGAAGCCCGTACGCAACTCAACGCAGTCCCGCCCACGGTCGAGAATTTTGACAGGTATTTTCTGGAAGCGCTAGTCGCTGACCATTTTAAAGAATGGGAAAAGGCGGACAGTTATTATGACGTGGCACGCGGGCTAACCACACGGCCGGCGCAGGTGCTGAACAACTGGGGCGTATCAAAACGTGAGCGCGGTGCACTGGCGGATGCCGAAAAACTGTTCCGTCAGGCAATCGTGGCTGATCCATCAATGTTTGCTGCGAAAAACAATCTGGTAATCACCCGCGCAAGACGCAAAGTCTATGATCTGCCGGTCATGTCGATGACCGATGTCGAGAAAGCTGTCCTTCTGTTTAATATCGCCCAACAAGCGATTGAAAATGGGGACCGCGATGTCGCCGCAGGATTGCTGGATACGGCAATCGATACGCACCCGCAGTATTTCGAAGCCGCCGTGAACCTTCGGGACAGTCTGTAATGCCTGAGTGGTCAGAATGGATATTTGTTGTACTGGCCGCGCCATTCTGTATCTGGGCGACCTTTAGTGACTTGAAATACATGAAGATTCCGAATCGCCTTGTTTTGGCGATGGCGCTTCTGTTTCTGATCATTGCCCCATTTGTATTGCCGCTAGAAATTTACATTTGGCGGATAATCTGGGCGTTTATCGTTCTGGTCTTTGGGTTTCTGGTCTTTTCCATTGGAGGCATCGGAGGTGGCGACGCAAAATTTGCCGCGGCAATGACCCTGTTCATCATTCATGAGGAAATTCTGAACTTCCTTCTGATATTCTCCATAACAGCGCTGGCGGCAGTATTTTTGCATCGTATGGTCGGGAAATTGCCCGTGTTTTCCGGTGTGAAAGAGACTTGGGTTTCTTTCTCTGCAGGCCGGAAATTCCCCCTTGGGACGGCTCTGGGAGGGGGATTGCTGATCTACCTGATTCACAGCACATGGATCGTCAATGCAACTGCCTGATGTTGCAGACGTAAAAATGCTTGATTTTTAGCCGATTAACGCAGAGTCTTAACATTGATAACTGGATAACGGGTGTCAGGCTGAATGGGGGACCTGCTGCCCACTGAACCATGAGAAAAGGTATTTCATGATGGACGGACAAGAAACAGAAACCCTCAAGCCACCAATTCCGATGTCGCTTGGCGACATTGGGTTGGAGCTGACTTTGATGCGGGACATCCTGCTGAAAACGATTTTCCGCCGTAATCTGAGTGATATCGTCGACATCGCCGAAGCGCTCTGTGTCTCCGTTCCTATCGCGCAGGAACTGGTGGATTCTGCCCGTTCCAACAACCTGATTGAAACGCTTGGGGCGCGAGGGGCCTCGCCGACTTCATCTCTGCGCTATCAGCTGACAGACGGTGGTAAAGACCGCGCGCTGGATGCGTTGACCCAGTCAGAATATTACGGCGCCCTGCCCGTTCCGCTGTCGGATTTCTGGAAACAGACATCACGTCAGGGCATTGCGAATGTGAACATCACGCAGGAGCGGTTGGAGGATTCCCTTTCGCACCTCGTGCTACCGGACGGTATGCTGGACCAATTAGGACCGGCGGTGAACTCCGGTAAGTCGGTGCTTCTCTATGGTCCGCCGGGTAACGGTAAATCCTCGATCTCCAACGGGATCCGGGACGCGTTGGGGGATAATATCTTCCTGCCACGTTTCCTTGAATATTCCGGTCAGGTGATCTCGCTTTACGATCCGATCGTGCATTCGCTGGCTAAGCCAGAAGAATTTGATCCCAACTCGTTGCGTCGCCTTGGGCCAACCTTTGACCAGCGCTACGTTCTGTGTCGCCGCCCATCGGTCATGACCGGTGGTGAATTAACGCTGGACATGCTGGATTTGAACTACAACCCGGTCTCGCGCACCTATCAGGCCCCGTTGCAGCTGAAAGCAACGGGCGGCGTGTTCATCGTGGACGACCTTGGCCGTCAGCAGGAACCGCCGCAGGCGTTGATCAACCGCTGGATCGTTCCCATGGAACAGCATTTCGATATTCTGACCCTGCAATCGGGCCAGAAATTCATGGTGCCGTTTGACACGCTGGTGATCTTCTCGACCAACTTCACGCCGTCCGAAATGTTCGATGGCGCGGCGCTGCGTCGTATTTACTATAAGATCAAGGTCGACAATCCGAACCAGGAAGATTTCATCAAGGTTTTTGTGAAAACCTGTCGGCACTATCGGATCACCCCGGACGAAAGTGTTCTGATGCACTTGCTGAAGAACAAATATCCGGAAGTGGACTATCAGTTTGCGTCCTATCATGCCCCATTCATTATCGACCAAAGCCTGTCGATTTGTGATTATGAAGGCCGCGAGCGTGAACTGACCCCGGATCTGGTGGATCGCGCCTGGGAAAACCTGTTCCTCGACGAATGACGCTAACGCAAAAGACGTGTATCGGCGTCGCCGGATGCGGGCGCATGGGTCTTCCTATGGCGCGCGCAATGTCTGAGGATGGGTATTCTGTTCGCGGTTTCGACATTCGTCCGGTTTCGGAATTCGGTGACTTTCAGGATCACATGATTGCCGACCCGACCGATTTCGCCGATGGTCTGGAAATTCTGTTTTCCGTCGTTCGCGATCAACCCCAGACCGAAGACGTGTTGTTTGGTGCACAGAATTTTGTCGGACAGACCAGCAACCTGAAGACAATCGTTATTTGTTCCACCTTGTCACCAAAATATGTGGTCGCCCTTCGTGATCGCATCCCTGCACATATCCAATTGGTTGATGCCCCCATGTCCGGCGCACAAATTGCCGCCGAGGAAAAGCGACTGTCCTTTATGCTGGGTGGCGAGGAGCCGGTGCTCGATCACTTACATCCTTTATTCTCCGCGATGGGAGCACATTTTCATCGTATGGGCGGATATGGGACCGGCATGGCGGGCAAAGTACTGAATAATCTGGTTCTTGCCGGGTCCATGATCGGGACGCGTCTGGTGATGGATTGGGCCCCGCAAATGGGAATCAATACGGATGACCTGTTGGCCCTGATGCACACCAGTTCAGGTCAGAACTGGTTGGCCAGCAATTTCGACGATATTGAATTCGCGGCGGACGGTTATCAGACGGATAACAGCCTCGGCATCCTTAAAAAGGATATTGAAAGTGCGATTGACGGTGCGCCCGATGGCGCGGATACCGAACTGGCGGAACTGTTGGTGCGCAAAGTCTTTGCGCTGACACCGCGTTAGTTATCCTCTTCCAACGCGTATTTGTTGAACAGCCCCATCTGGCTGAAAATGAAGGCGAGCGTTGCCACCGGCAGCGCGAAGGTCTTGAAATTCACCCACATATCCGTGCCAAACATGCGCCAGACGACCTCGTTAGCAATTGCCAGAGCCAGAAAGAACAAAGCGAAGCGTTTGGTGAATAACATCCAGCCTTCAGGTTTCAGCGGCATAGCGTTATCCATAGCATATTGCAGGTAGCTTTGCCCCCGCATCAGCCCAAAGCCAAGAATGCCCGCAAACAGTGCATAGAGGATCGTCGGCTTCATTTTGATGAATGTGTCATTGCGCAACCACAGCGTCAGCCCGCCCATGACGACCACCAGAACTGCGGTAATCAAAGCCATTTTGGGCAAAGTCCGTGTCAGAACCCAGCTGATGATCAGTGACAGCAGGATCGTGGGAATGAATACCTTTGTCGCGAACAGAATCTGGATAAGCTGACGTTCCTCCTCTGACGCGCCTTGAGGCACATTCGCCCAACGGTAGGAGACGAAGAAAATGATAATCGGGCCGAGCTCCAACACCAGTTTCAGCATCGGATTTATTGGTTTTGTTGTCATGAGAATCTCCCTACGCGCCGAATTCCACTATCACAGCCCCGGCGGCAATAACAGCCATCAGAAACGCACGAACCGGGCCGACATGTTCTTTTAGGAACACCCAACCGATAATCGCGGCAAAGACTGGCGAAGTCTCTCTCAGGACCGCCGCTTCGCCGACCTTATCCAGTCGCGTCGCCACCATAACCGAGCCAAAGCTGACAAACGCAATAAGCGCCCCGATGAAGCCCCGTTTCAGCAATGGCCCAATGTCAGGCGTTACCGCCATCCGTTGCCATATTACATAGGCGATGATCGGGAATGTCCAACCATCGATTACGAAAAACCAGAACAGGAAGGTGAATGGATCAGGTGAGGTCCGCATCCCATAGGCGTCATATGTCGTATACATAGCCACGGTGATCCCTGTCAGGAATGCGATGCCCAAAGCAGCGATCAGGGTCTCGCGCCCGACCGTGATTTTACGCAAATTCCAGACCGCGAGCAGAAAAATACCCCCAGACAGCAACAAGACGCCAAACCATTGTGTGCGGGTGAAAAGCTCGCCAAAGACAACCCAGGCGAAAATCACGGTGATCAGGGGACCTGTGCCACGCACGACCGGGTAGACGACCGTATACGCACCACGCGTATATGCCATTGCCATCAACAGTTTATAGATCGTGTGGATCACCCAGGCCCCGCCCAGTAGCCACCAGATTTCGGCTGTTGGATTTGGAAACGCAAACAACGCAATCGGCAAGGCGATGAGGCCATAGAATATATCTATTGCCCCGCGGGTCAGCCACGGATCATGGCGCCCCTTTTGCAAAGCCCCGAAAACTGCATGCGCAATGGCGGAGGTAAGCGCAAGGATCAGCGCCAATAACCGTCCTTCCGGGGTGCCCGCAATTGTGGTAATCCATTCTCCCATTAGCGATAATCGCTAATCAAAAAGTTTGGGGACATATGGGCGAGTTTTTCCAATCCGATTTTATCCAGCCATTTGCGAATGTGACATGGCAGACCGCCTTGCTTAGGCTCGTATGTGCCAGCTTACTCGGCGGTCTTATCGGGTTCGAAAGGGAAATGCACTACCGGAGCGCAGGGTTGCGGACGCATATGCTGATTTCTCTCGCGGCGTGTTTGTTTACACTTATCGCGTTTGACTTGCTTCAATTGTCGATTGTTGAGGATGACATTCAAAGCTCCGACCCACTGCGGCTGATAGATTCCATCACGTCTGGTGTCGCGTTTCTGGTGGCCGGGTCCATCATAGTTAACAAGGACCGTGTTCAGGGGCTGACAACAGGTGCCGGCATGTGGTTAGCCGGGGCCATTGGGCTGGCCTGCGGTGTCGGGAACCTAATATTGGCCGGGATGGCAACCGCGCTCGCGCTAATCGTGCTTTGGGTATTGGGCGGGGTTTCGTCGCACGTGAACCCTGACAAAGACGCAGAAGATGGTCCCGTTGACCCCAAGGCGGATTAATCCAACCCCGTCAGCGCAT
>JBNLBF010000013.1:0-85467 GCA_050302475.1 Paracoccaceae bacterium | reverse complement strand
CCCGGATCGAAAAGCTGGAACGGACCGGTGTCATCGCTGGCTATACCGTGCGGCTGGGCGAATCCGCGCGGCGTGATCGTATTCGCGCGACGGTGCTGGTGAATTTCGATCCGCGCTCTGGTCCGCAAGTTGTCAGTCGCCTGAAATCCATGCCGGAGGTAGAGGTCGCGCACACCTCATCCGGCCGGTTCGATCTGGTATTGCAACTGGCCACCAGAAACACCGCGCAACTCGATGAAATCCTCGATGTGATCGGGGCGATACAGGGGGTTCGTTCCTCGGAATCCCTCATCCATCTGTCGACAAAAATCGACCGGCCCGTCTAAGGGGTTTTCCTTCGCGACCCGCGCATGTATTACGGCGCGAAACCAAGATTCAGGAATACCCAGATGGCCATGGAAAAGACCTTCGACGCCCAGAAATCCGAGGCGGAGATTTACGCAAAATGGATGGAGGCAAAGGCGTTCGCTGCCGGCGCGAATGCCAGCCGCGAGGAAACCTTTACCATCATGATCCCGCCGCCGAATGTGACGGGGTCGCTGCATGTCGGTCATGCGTTCAACAACACGCTTCAGGATATTCTGATCCGCTGGCACCGGATGCGCGGGTTCGACACGCTCTGGCAGCCCGGGCAGGACCATGCTGGGATCGCGACGCAGTTGCAGGTCGAAAAGATGTTGTCGGAAACGCAGCAGCCATCCCGCGCCGAGATGGGCCGCGAAGCGTTCACCGCCAAGGTTTGGGAGTGGAAGCAGAAATACGGCTCTACCATCATCAACCAGCTTCAGCGTTTGGGTGCGTCTTGTGACTGGGACCGGAACGCCTTCACCATGTCGGGGGCGGAGGGTGCGCCTGCGGGCGAGGAAGGGAACTTCCACGACGCCGTTCTGAAGGTTTTTGTCGAGCTTTATAACAAGGGTCTGATCTATAAGGGCAAACGTCTGGTCAACTGGGACCCGCATTTCGAAACGGCGATTTCCGACCTTGAGGTCGAGAATATCGAGATCGACGGCCATATGTGGCATTTCAAATACCCCCTCGCAGGGGGTGCAACCTATGAATACGTGGAAAAAGACAAGGACGGAAACGTCACGCTTCGCGAGACCCGCGACTATATTTCTATCGCCACGACCCGCCCCGAAACCATGCTCGGCGACGGCGCGGTGGCGGTTCACCCGTCCGACGAACGCTATGCGCCGATTGTTGGGAAACTGTGCGAAATTCCGGTTGGGCCTAAGGAGCATCGCCGCCTGATCCCGATTATTACGGACGACTATCCGGACAAGGATTTCGGCTCAGGTGCGGTGAAGATCACGGGTGCGCATGACGCGAACGACTATGGCGTTGCGAAGCGCAACAATATTCCTTTGTACCGCCTGATGGACACAAAGGCGCATATGCGGACCGACGGGCTGGACTATGTCGCTGCAGCCACCCGCGCCGGAGAAATTTCGCGCGGGGCCGCGTTTGATGAGGCGGAGATCGAAAATATCAACCTCGTCCCCGACGAATATCGCGGGTTGGACCGGTTCGAGGCACGCAAAAAAGTCATCGCCGATATCGACGCCGAAGGGTTGATGATCATGGTTGAAGATAAGAAAATCATGCAGCCCTTCTGCGACCGATCAAAGGTCGTGATGGAGCCGATGCTGACCGATCAGTGGTATGTTGATGCCGCCAAGCTGGCCGGTCCCGCGCTGGAGGCGGTCCGTGACGGCCGCACACAGATCATCCCGGAGCGGGACAAGAAGGTCTATTACCACTGGATGGAAAATATCGAGCCATGGTGCATTTCCCGCCAGCTTTGGTGGGGTCATCAAGTGCCGGTTTGGTATGGGCCTGAAAAATTCGAACAAAACTCTACAACATATCTTGTCGGAAACCCCGACGGACTGAGTGAAGAAAGATCCACTTCGGATAAAGCATTTTGTGCAGCTTCAGTTGACGAAGCTATTGAATTGGCTAAGCAATACTATGGAGCCGAAGTCGATATTCAAGCGACTAACGAGCCAGTAGGTGATTTTACGCTACAATCAGGCATTATCCTCTACCGCGATCCCGACGTGCTCGACACCTGGTTCTCCTCCGGCCTATGGCCTATCGGAACGCTCGGCTGGCCGGAACAGACCGAGGAACTCCAAAAATACTTCCCGACTGACGTTCTGATCACCGGACAGGATATTCTGTTCTTCTGGGTCGCGCGCATGATGATGATGCAGTTGGAGGTCGTGGACGAGGTGCCTTTCCATACCGTCTATCTCCACACGCTGGTGCGGGACGAGAAGGGCGTAAAAATGTCGAAAACGCTCGGCAATGTCATCGACCCGCTGGACATGATCGACGAATTCGGCGCCGACGCGCTGCGCTTCACCAATGCCTCCATGGCATCAATCGGTGGACAGTTGAAACTGTCGATGGACACGATCAAGGGCTACCGGAATTTCGGCACTAAACTGTGGAACGCCGCTCGCTTCGCCGAGATGAACGAATGCAAACCTTCAGCCGATTTTGACCCGACCGCTGTCAGTCAGACAGTGAATAAATGGATCGTTGGCGAAACCGCACGAGCGCGGGAGGCGGTGGATGCGGCGCTCGTCAGCTATCGTTTCAACGATGCCGCCAACGCGCTTTACACTCATGTCTGGGGTAAGGTCTGCGACTGGTATGTCGAATTCGCGAAGCCGCTGTTCCAGTCGGACGACGCGGCGGTTGTTGCCGAAACCCGCGCGACGATGGCATGGGCGATTGACCAGTGCCTGATCCTGCTGCACCCGATTATGCCGTTTATCACTGAACAGCTTTGGGGCGATATTGCGGATCGGTCGAAGATGCTGGTTCACGCTGACTGGCCGACCTATACGGTGGCTGATTACGTGAATGCCGACGCGGATCGCGAAATGAACTGGGTGATCGGATTGATCGAAAGCATCCGTTCCGTCCGTGCGGAAATGCACGTGCCTGCGGGGGCAAAAATCCCGATGATACAGCTTGATCTGGACGCGACAGGGCAGACGGCCTTTGCCAACAACGCCGTGCTGATCCACCGTTTGGCGCGGATTGATGAGGTCTCGACCGCTGCGGAGGCCCCGAAGGGCGCTGTGACCATTCCCGTGGAGGGCGGCACGTTCTGCCTGCCGCTGGCTGATATCATCGACGTCGATGCGGAAAAAGCGCGCCTGCAAAAGGCGATGGATAAGTTGAGCAAGGAAGTCGGTGGGCTGAAGGGTAAGCTTTCCAACGAGAAATTCACCGCCAACGCGCCCGAGGAGGTCGTGCAGGAAAACCGCGATCGTCTGGAGGTGGCCGAGGACGAGCTAGCCAAATTGAGTGTCGCCATGCAGCGGATGGCGGAACTTGGGTAGGATCATGGGCCTGCGGCTGCTGATCTTGCTGGTTTTGTTTCCGCTGACGGCAGTAGCGCAGCCCAAAACCGAGGATTTGCGGGCGTTCTATGAGGACTGGAAGCAGGTCTATCTAAGCAATATTTGCGGCGCAGGGACGGTGATCGTCGATTTGCGCAGCGACCCGCATTTAAGTGATGGAACGGGTGATCCCGTCGCAACGGTTTCCGAGGCACATGGCTACGGCATGTTGGCGCTTGTGATGATGGCGGACACGGATCCTCAGGCGCACGATCTGTTTGACGGCATGGTGAGATATTACCTTAGCTTCCCCGCCGGAAGCTCGCCGCACCTGCTGGCGTGGCGGCAGGTTTATGATGGCATGACATGCCGATTGGGCGGCGAGGGGGACGAGAACAGCGCCACGGATGGCGACCTCGATGTCGCCTATGCCCTTTTGCTGGCGCATGCGACATGGGGCAACGACGGGGTGTATGACTACCTCGCCCTTGCCCGTGATCTTCTGGCGGATGCGGCAAAGTATGAAATGATGGCGGGTGGGCACTATCTGAATATCGGTGATTGGGTGACGCATTTCTCGCCGGAGCTGGCGGACCTGACGCGCACATCGGATTTCTTCACCTCGCATTATCCCGCGTTTTACCGCGCAACTTGCGATAACCGGTGGCTGCTGCTGCGGGCCTCGACCTACGACATTGTGGAAACGGTGGCGCATCCGGATACAGGATTGCTGCCGGATTTTATCGAAGGCTTGCCGGATAGACCCCGCGCTGCGATGGGCGAGCGGTTGGAAACCAACTATGACGGGACATATTTCTGGAACGCGTCGCGGACGCCGTTTCGACTGGCGCTGGATGTGTTGATCTATGGTCAGCAGGACGCCGTGCCGGTTCTGTCGAATTTTAACCATTGGGCGCAGCAAGCGACCGGAGGCGATCCGGCCAACGTGGCGGAGGGGTATCATCTGGATGGACAGAAACTACCCTATGAAACGTCGTCGCCGTTGGTGTTTGTGTCGATGATGGGGGTGGCGGCGATGTTGCCGTCGGCCTCGCCAGAATGGCGGGCAGCGTTATGGACCAATATTCTGGCGCGGGACATTAATGATGAGGTCTATTTCGGTAACACGCTCAAACTGCTGGCACTTTTGGCGGCGACAGGTCACTGGAAAACGCCGGATCAGGCGTTAGGTGATTGCCAATCGAACGGATGACGGGCAATCTGTGCGAAAAGCGGATATGCCCGGAATGAAAGCACCAAGATATACACCGATCGTGGCGGATTTGCCCTCGACCATCCCGTTTGTCGGGCCGGAAACGGACGAGCGCGCGTTCGGGCGGCCCTATCGTGCACGTCTTGGCGCAAACGAAAATGTCTTTGGCCCGTCGCCCAAGGCGATCAAGGCCATGCAGGATGCTGCCGCCGACGTCTGGATGTATGCCGATCCCGAGGATTACGACCTGAAAGGTGCGCTGGCCACCCATCACGGCATCGGGCACGAGAATATCGTGCTGGGGCAGGGGATAGACGGGCTGCTGGGTGTTCTGTGCCGGTTGCTGGTGCAGCCGGGTGTGCCGGTGGTGACCTCGCTGGGGGCTTATCCGACGTTCAATTATCATGTGAACGGCTACGGCGGGCAGTTGGAAACGGTCCCGTATCAGGATGATAAAGAGGATTGGGAGGCGCTGCTGACACGTGCGCAAGAGGTCGATGCCACCCTGATCTACATCGCAAATCCCGACAATCCGATGGGGTCGTGGCATGACGCTGCGACCATGCAGGAGATGATCGACAATCTGCCCGATGGCGCAGTGCTATGTCTGGACGAGGCCTATATCGATTTCCTGCCGGAGATCGCGCCAGAGCTGGACCTGACCCGCCCGAACGTCGTGAGAATGCGGACTTTTTCAAAAGCTTATGGAATGGCGGGCGCGCGGATGGCTTATGCCATCGGGGAGCCTAGCCTGATCAAATCCTTCGACAAGGTGCGGGATCATTTCGGCATGAGCCGGATCGGCCAGATTGGCGCGCTGGCGGCCTTGCAGGACCAGCAATATCTGGCGGAGGTGGTTCATAACGTGAACGCCGCGAAAGCGCGGATTGCGGAAATTGCGTGGGAAAACGGACTGCAGCCGCTGCCATCTGCGACCAATTTTGTGACCATCGACGCCGGAGGGGATGGCACTCGCGCGCGCGCATTGGTTGCGGCGCTGAAAGAACGCGGTGTGTTCGTGCGTATGCCGTTTTCACCGGGCGAGGATCGCTGTATCCGGGTGTCCGCCGGGACGGACGCGGACCTCACCTTCCTTGCTGAAACCTTGCCCAAAGCGCTGGAGGCGATATGACGAAATATTATACTCCGAAAGGTGGCTTGCCGCCGCAGTCAAAACGCAGTGTGGATCGTGCGATCTTCACTGAAAGTTATGCCGTAATTCCGCGCCATGTGATGACCGATATTGTGACGTCCAACCTACCCGGATGGGACAAAACCCGGGCCTGGATCCTGGCCCGTCCGCTGTCCGGGTTCGCGGAAACCTTCGCACAATATATCGTCGAAATTGCCTCTGGCGGCGGCAGTCAGACACCTGAACCTGATCGCAAGGCCGAAGCGGTGTTATTCGTGACGGAGGGAGAGTTTACCCTTTCCGTTGACGGCACCGACCATGCAATGGGTGCAGGGTCCTACGCCTATCTTCCGCCCGGCGTGACGTGGAATGTCAGCAATAACTCTGACAACACGGCAACGTTCCATTGGATTCGCAAACGGTACGAAAAGGTCGACGGGATTGACCTGCCGCAGGCCTTTGTCACCAGCGACGACGAGGTCTCCCCGACGCCGATGCCTAACACCGACGCGTGGGCGACATCCCGCTTCGTTGATCCGAGCGATCTGCGCCACGACATGCATGTCAATATCGTCACTTTTCAACCCGGTGGCGTGATCCCGTTTGACGAAACCCATGTGATGGAGCACGGGATCTATATCCTTGAAGGTAAAGCGAATTATCATCTGAACGGCGACTGGGTCGAGGTTGAGGCCGGCGATTTCCTCTGGCTGCGCGCCTTCTGCCCGCAATCCTGTTATGCCGCTGGTCCCGGACCGTTTCGCTACCTGCTTTACAAGGACGTCAACCGACATCCGAAGCTGAAACTATGAAGCTACTGATCCCGGAGCAGCTGACGGCCGAAGCTTTTGCACCTTTTGGCAAAGTGATCGAAGCCGATCCCGCCACGGCTGTGGAAATCAATTCCGGCTTCACCACCCGCTATCACGCGCTGGCCAAAGCGGAAATTGGCGATGGCGAGGCGATCCTGTCCCTGTTCCATGGCCGCCCCCGACCGCTGGAAATCGATATGCTGGAACGACATCCGCTTGGCGCACAGGCTTTCATGCCATTGGAAGGCCGCCCATGGCTGTCCGTGGTCGCGAATAGCCCGGAACCGGATGCGCTCCGCGTGTTTGCCTGCACCGGGCAACAGGGCGTGCAATATGCGACCGGAACCTGGCACTTCCCGCTGCTGGTGCTGGATCAGCCGCAGGCATTTCTGGTTGTGGATCGGGCCGGAGACGGTAATAATCTGGATGAGATATTTTTTGACGAAACAGTTTTGATAAGCCTTTAACCCATGAGCGAACCAACCTCGAAAACCGGCATGTGGATCCGTATCAGTGACGGTGCATCCGCGCGTTATGCGATGCGTATGTCCGGACTATCAGCCTTTTGGCTGGGCTTAAACGGACTGATATTTGCCGTATTTGTGGTCATGGCCTCCCCCGGGCAGAGGCTGAATTATCAGTTTATCGGAATAGTCGCCGGTATCGGGCTGCTGATGATTGTCGTCGCCTTCATGATCCGTGCTGGACAATTCTGGCTGGTTCCCGTGACTTCTGTGGTCAGTGTCGTCCTGTTGGTGCTGGCGTTGATCTCTGGCGGCGGCTATCAGGCACTGGTGGCGCTAATGGCGCTGGGCCTGTCCGTTGCAGGACTACGCGGCTGGATCTGGTTGAAACGCTATCCGGAGGCATAGGTTTTCCCGCTCTGACATTGACGCCCTGCGCCTGTCTGCGTATGGAAAGCCGGACGTATTTCAGGGAATGACATGACCACCGATCAACCGCGCAGTTTTCAGGAAATCATCCTTCGTCTTCAGTCATACTGGGCTGGCAAGGGCTGCGCGATATTGCAGCCTTACGATATGGAGGTCGGGGCCGGGACGTTCCATCCTGCGACGACCTTGCGCTCCCTTGGCACGCAGCCTTGGGCGGCGGCTTATGTGCAGCCCTCGCGTCGCCCGACGGATGGGCGCTACGGCGAAAACCCCAACCGCTTGCAGCATTATTATCAGTATCAGGTGATCATCAAACCCTCGCCACCCGACTTGCAGGACCTGTATCTGGGATCGCTACAGGCGATTGGCATCGACATGGACCTGCACGATATTCGTTTCGTAGAGGATGACTGGGAAAGCCCGACGTTGGGTGCCTGGGGGCTGGGCTGGGAGGTCTGGTGCGACGGGATGGAAGTCAGCCAGTTCACCTATTTCCAGCAGGTTGGCGGGCATGACTGCCACCCGGTGTCGGGCGAGCTGACCTACGGTCTGGAACGTCTGGCGATGTATGTGCTGGGCGTCGATCACGTGATGGACATGCCGTTCAACGATCCACAAACGCCGATCCCACTGTCCTATGGCGACATTTTCCGCCAGACCGAACAGGAATATTCCCGCTGGAATTTCGACGTGGCTGACACCGACACGCTCTTGAAGCATTTCGAGGATGCCGAAGCTGAATGCCAACGTATTCTGGACGCCCCGGCGAAAGACCCAAAAACCGGCAAGCAGATCATCATGGCGCACCCGGCCTATGATCAGGCGATCAAGGCCTCGCACGTGTTTAACCTGTTGGACGCGCGCGGGGTTATTTCGGTGACCGAACGCCAAGCCTATATCGGCCGTGTCCGGGCGCTGACCAAAATGTGCGCCGATGCGTTCGTGCAAACCCCCGCGGGCGGGGCGGAGGCATGATGGCAACTGCACAGCAAGGTGCCTCAGCGACACCGCGCCAAATGACGCCTTGGCGGATGAAACGCCGCGAACGTGTCGCGCGGGCCGAAGGCATGTTGCAAGGCGTCACTGCGATGCTGGGGCCAAAAGATGTTGCCGTGGATTGCGGGGCGAATGTCGGCAAAGTGACGGCGGCGCTGGCCAAAACCGGCGCCCGGGTCATCGCCTTCGAACCGGACCCTCTGGCCTATAGCGAATTGAGGGAAGCGTTCGAAGGGGTCAAAAATGTGGAACTGGTCAATGCAGCGGTTGGTGTCAAAGACGGCGTTGCGCGCCTGCATCGGGCAGAAGATTTTGCGCAAAAACCAAAACGCCGGACGGTAAAAAGCTCGCTCCTGAGCGGGGGGCGGGGGATGGCCGATGATAATTATGTCGATGTCGACATGGTGAATTTTCCCGAAGCGCTGCGACTTTTGCTGAAAGAAACCAAAGAGATCGCGTTCCTGAAAATGGATATCGAAGGCGCGGAACTGGAGCTGTTGGAAGTCATGGATGCGGAGGGCCTGCTGGACCCGATCCGCTTTACCGTTGTGGAAACCCACGAACGCAAATTCCCTGACCTGCAACCGCGCTACGAAAAACTGCGGGCGGATTTCGCAGACAAATATTCTGCGAACAAAGTCAATCTGGATTGGATCTGATGGCGGAACGAGCAAAAACCGGGATCACCAGCGGCAAAATCCTGATGTCCGCATTATTGCTGTTCACGGTGATCTTCGGCGCGGCGCTCTGGTATTTCCAGACGCGCGCCTATTACGAAGAGATTACCGGCGTGACCGAGGTTTACGCCTATGGCGACGCCTTCCCGGTCAGCGACTACCGGGGGATTGATGCGGATACCTCGCCCCTGAAAATGCGGGCCTGTTTCACGGTCGATTGGGATTATTGGCCGTCCGACGAATTCAAAGACGTCGCTACTCCGCTGATAGCGCCCGACTGGTTCGACTGTTTCGATGCCGCGCAGATCACGGCCGATTTGCAGGCAGGGGCGGCGACTGCGATCCTTGCCGATGAAAATATGCCATACGGATTCGACCGGTTCATCGTCCAATACGAAGACGGTCGCGCTTTCATGTGGCGCCAGATCAATGACTGTGGGGAGTCGGCATTTGCCGGTGATCCGCTGCCCGAGGGCTGTCCGCCCCAACCAGAGAGTTAATCATGCCCGATTTGCTGTTAGAGCTATTCTCCGAAGAAATCCCAGCCCGGATGCAGGCGCGGGCGGGTGAGGATTTGAAAAAGCTGGTCACTGACGGGCTGGTGGAAGCTGGGATCACCTATGAGTCCGCTGCTGCATTTGTCACTCCGCGCCGCCTGTGCCTGACGGTGACTGGCGTGCTCGCAGAAAGCAAACCGGTGTCCGAGGAACGCAAAGGGCCGCGCACTGATGCGCCGGAAAAGGCGTTGGAGGGATTCTTGCGCTCCACAGGTTTGAGCAAGGACCAGCTGCAGGTCCGCGATGACAAAAAGGGCCAAGTTTATTTCGCTGAGATCAACCACCCGGGCCGTAAAGCCGGTGAAGTTATCGCCGAGGTGGTCGAAGCCACCATCCGCAATTTCCCTTGGCCGAAATCCATGCGTTGGGGGGCTGGCAGCCTGAAATGGGTACGCCCGCTGCATTCCATCCTGTGCATCCTGACGGATGAGGAGGGCGCGGAGGTTGTGCCGTTTGAGGTCGACGGGATCGTCGCGGGGAACACCACCGACGGCCATCGCTTCATGGGCGCGGGACGGTTTGCGGTGTCGTCCTATGACGATTACGAGGCAAAGCTGAAAGCCGCCAAGGTTATTATGGACCCGGCCGAGCGTGCCGACCATATCTGGGAAGACGCCAAGAATATGGCATTCGCACAGGGGTTGGAGGTTGTTGAGGATCGCAGCCTGCTGGCCGAGGTTGCCGGATTGGTCGAATGGCCGGTTGTGCTGATGGGCGACATTGCCGAGGATTTCATTGGCCTACCGCCGGAGGTTCTGCAAACCTCGATGAAGGAACATCAGAAATTCTTCTCGGTCCGGGATCCGAAGTCGGGCAAGATCGTGAAATTCATCACCGTGGCCAACCGCGAGACGGCGGATAATGGCGCAACGATCCTTGCGGGCAACCAGAAGGTGCTGTTCGCGCGGCTGTCGGATGCGAAATTCTTCTGGGAAAATGATCTGCGCACAGTGGAGCGCGAAGGGCTGGAAGGCATGGCGGCGCCGCTGGCGAATGTGACGTTCCATAACAAGCTGGGCACGGTTGCCGAGCAGATTTCGCGGATCGAGGCGCTGGCGCGCGAGATTGCCCCGCTGGTTGGCGCAAAACCCGATCTGGCGGCAGAAGCCGCGCGGGTGGCGAAGGCGGATTTGGCGTCGGAAATGGTGTACGAATTCCCCGAATTGCAGGGAACGATGGGGCGGTATTATGCGGCCCATGCGGGGCATGACGATGGTGTGCCGGAGGCTTGTGCAGAACATTACTCGCCATTGGGACCGTCCGACGATGTGCCGAATGCGCCGGTCTCGGTGGCCGTGGCGCTGGCGACCAAGATTGATACGCTGACCGGGTTCTGGGCGATTGACGAGAAGCCAACGGGGTCTAAGGACCCGTTCGCGCTACGGCGAGCGGCGTTGGGGGTTATTCGGTTGGTGTTGGAGAACGGGTTGCGACTTCGCGCATTTTATGACGATCAGCTTTGGGATGGAATAAGTTTGCATCGTCAACACGAAGTTGCTCGTGGGCAGAACGATGATGATCAGAGTGGCGAGCGTTGGAAAAATAGTGTTGAGGACACTTTAGAAAACCTCCTCTCCTTCATCCACGACCGCCTCAAAGTCTATCTCCGCGATCAAGGAATTTCTCACGATGTCATCGACGCCTGCATCCAGATGCCCGGGAATGACGACCTGACGCTGCTCGTCAAGCGGGTGAACGCGCTTCAGGATTTCCTCAAAACCGACGATGGCACCAACCTGTTGCAGGGCTATAAACGCGCCAACAACATTCTGTCGGCTGAGGAGAAGAAGGACGGTGTCGCCTATGAGGGCACGCCGGACGTGAAATTTGCAGAAGAGGACGCGGAAAAGGCGTTGTTCGCAGCGCTGGACACCGCCGAGCCCGCGATCTCCACGGCCATCGAAGCCGAAGATTTCGCGGCGGCCATGGCCGCGTTGGCAAACCTTCGCGCGCCGATTGATGCGTTTTTCGAAGGGGTTCAGGTGAACTCCGACAACCAGATCGTACGCCGCAACCGTCTGTGCCTGCTCAATCGTATCCGCGAAGTGATGCAAAAGGTCGCGATTTTCTCGGCCATCGAAGGCTAAGATTGTTTTCCTGCCCGTCCACGCTATTCTGGCGGCAAACGGGGTAGGACGCCAATGACGGACATCATGAAACTGACTGACGAGCGAGTTGGGGTCGAGCGTTTCGGCACCCGCGCCGCGCGTCTGTCCCAGATGGCCCGTGCGGGTCTGCCAGTGCCTGAAGGGGTGGTGCTGCCTTTCGACGTGGTCGCAGCGCTGGCGGATGGCGCGATGCCAGACCTGCCCGCAGACATATTGTCGGGGCCAGTTGCGCTGCGCTCCAGCCCAGGGGACGAGGCATGGGGTGGCTCTCCTGCAATCCTGAACATTGGCGTCAATGATGCGTTTGTGGCCGATGCCGATAATGCCCGCTGGGCTGTTGGCATGTATCGTCGCCTGATCCAGAATTATGCGATGGGGGTAGATGGCCTCGACCCCGAGCTTTTCGAAAACATTTATTACGACACGCTGAAGCTCGCGGATGTGGAGCGGGTGGAACAATTGCCGGACGTGGACCTCTTGGGGATGCTCGCGGGGTTCAAGGCGGTCTACGAAGACGAGATGGGCGTGGGCTTCCCGCAAGACCCGGGCGCACAGTTGCAGGGCGCTTTGACGGCGCTGGCGGCGGGATGGAACCGGACCTCCACCAAGATGCTGCGTCTGGCCAAAGGCGCGCCGGAGGATGCCGGGCTGAGCCTGATCGTGCAGCGGATGGCTGTCGGGTTGCGGGCTGACGGCGGGTCGGGCTTTGTGCAGTTCGTCAATGAAATGACCGGGCGACCGGTGGTGACGGGGCGGTTTTTGCCGAACTCGCAAGGGCAGGACGCGCTGATGGGGCTGCGCACGCCGCATATGATTTCCGAGATCGAACGCGAGGCCGCGGGGCAGTCGGCGGAGTCGCTGGAAGTCACTGCGCCGGACGCCTTCAAAGATCTGGAAGCGTTGGGCGCGAAGGCGGCAGAGGCGCTGACAGACGCGGTGCAGGTCGAATTTACTATCGAGGACGGCAAGGTCTGGCTGCTCGATGCCAGCCCGGCGCGACGCTCTGCCCGGGCCTCGGTCCGGATAGCGGTTGATATGGCCAATAGCGGGGCGATTTCGCGGGACGAGGCGTTGCTGCGTATCGAGCCGCGATCCTTGGTCGAACATCTGCACCCCCAGATCGACCCGCATTCGAAACGCGAGGTGTTCGGGACGGGGCTGCCGGCCTCGCCCGGGGCGGCTACCGGCAAGATCGTGTTTTCCTCCGAAGCCGCGATGTCTGCAGAAGCGGCGGAGGCGCCATGTATTCTGGTGCGGGTTGAGACCTCGCCGGAAGATATTCGCGGGATGCACGCAGCAGCCGGGGTGTTGACGGTAAGGGGTGGTATGACCAGCCACGCGGCCGTGATTGCGCGTGGACTGGGGTTGCCCTGTGTTGTTGGCGCGGGCGATTTGCGGCTGAACGCCAAGGCGCGCACCCTGACTGCCCACAACGGGCAGGAGTTTCGCGAGGGCGATATCATCACCGTTGACGGAACGCGCGGACAGGCGATTGTCGGCGCGCCGCCAATGATCCAGCCCGAACTGGGCGGGTCATTTAATACGCTGATGGATTGGGCGGACGCAGCCCGAACCATAGGGGTCAGGGCGAACGCCGACACGCCAATGGACGCTAGGATGGCGCGGAAATTCAACGTCGACGGGATTGGCCTGTGCCGGACCGAGCATATGTTCTTTGACGAGGAACGGATCACCGTGATGCGGGAAATGATCCTCGCCAATTCACAAAGCGAACGGCGCGAGGCGCTGGACCGGTTGCTGCCGATGCAACGGTCGGATTTCGTGGAGCTGTTCGAAATTATGCATGGTCTGCCGGTGACGATCCGATTGCTGGACCCGCCTTTGCATGAATTCCTACCGCATTCGCGCGACGAAATGCAGGATCTGGCGGAGGCGATGGATATTCCGGTCAGCCAGGTGATCGCGCGGGCTGAGGAACTGGCGGAATTCAACCCGATGCTGGGAATGCGCGGCGTCCGGATGGGTGTGACCATGCCGGAGATTTACGAAATGCAGGCCCGCGCGATTTTCGAAGCCGCGATCGAGGTGAACCGTAATGCGGAACAACCCGTGGTCCCGGAAATCATGATCCCTCTGGTCTCTGCCAATCGCGAGGTGGAGCTGATCAAGGAGCGTGTGGATAAAATCGCTGCCGATGTGGCGGCAGAATATGGGGCGCGGCCCGAATTCCGCCTTGGCGCCATGGTGGAGACCCCGCGCGCAGCATTACGGGCGGGTGACCTCGCGACCTCCAGTTCGTTCCTGAGCTTCGGGACCAATGACCTGACGCAGATGAGCTATGGTCTTAGCCGAGACGATGCTGGCCGGTTCATGCGCGATTATGTCAATCAGGGCGTCTATCCGGAGGATCCGTTCCATACGCTGGACACGCAAGGGGTTGGGGAGCTGATGTTGCTCGCGGCGGAACGTGGGCGGGCGAGTAACCCGAACCTGATCCTTGGAATATGCGGCGAACATGGCGGTGATCCGGCGTCTGTCGAGTTCTGCAAACAGGCAGGTTTCGACTATGTCTCCTGTTCGCCATTTCGGGTGCATATCGCCCGGCTGGCGGCAGCACAGGCAAGTATCCGGATGCCTTGAGTGCCAATGCGATTCGGAAAATTTCGAGTGAAATCCCGTTTTATACCCTGCGCATAGCGGAAATGCATAATATGCAAGTCAGTTAGTCCTTCCAAAAGGGCAGAGAAAATTTCGTTAAATATCATTGGCTAAGCGAAAACATGCCTGTCAAAGGGGGCAAATTTCCATGCGCGGAAAACTGCAAATACTTGGACTTTGCCGCGTTTTTGACTAGTTTTTGCGCATAAACGCACTAGATCGGGTCTGCCTAAATTACCCGAACGTAAAGTGTGGTGGAGATTGAATGTCTGCTCGAGTATCGAAAACTAAACCGGGACGCAAAGTTCGTGCCGCCATTGGGGCGGGTGCTTTTGGTGCCGCAATGGTTTTTGGATTCAGTGTTGAGAACGCGGAGTTGCCGGGCGCGGAGTTTTCCGAGGATCCCAGTCAGCAGGCGATGACACAGATCGTCTCCATGATGTCTCAGGAGCGGGCGGCCCTGACGGCGCTCAACAATGATCAGATGGTGGAGATGAGCGGTCTGACCCTTCAGGACCCTGTGACCGATGATGTGTCCGTTAGCTCATTCTCTCTGTTCGGGGTTAATTTTGGTGGCCATTCCGGCGAGGATAGCCGCGCTGAGGCGATGGTTGATTCCGCTGGTTTCTCCACGGATGTCGTGCTCGAAAGCGCCCGATTTGATCAGGATGTGCTGGATGAAATGCCCGAAGTGACCAGTGGCAATGCCGAATGGCAATGCCTGGCCGAAGCATTATATTTCGAAGCGAGGAGCGAAACGCTCGCCGGTCAACTGGCGGTGGGTGAGGTTATCCTCAATCGTGTCGATTCTGACCTGTTCCCGAATTCAATTTGCGGCGTGGTCCAGCAGGGCTCGCATCGCTTGAATGCCTGCCAGTTCTCTTACAACTGTGATGGCAAGGCGGAACATTTTTCTGAACCTATTGCCTTTGCCCGCGCCGGGAAGCTGGCGCATATGATGCTGGAAGGGACCGCGCGTGTACTGACCGACGGCGCAACATATTATCACGCCGCCACCGTCAATCCGAGCTGGGCAAATCAGTTTGAACGGACCGCCGTTATCGGCGATCACTATTTCTATCGCAATTAACCCGCGAAATTCTGGCTGATCATGAAAAGCCCGCAGGTGCTGCTGCTGGGGACGAAAGCGGCTGACGCCTCCATCCGGCTGATACGGCCATTCAATATGTTGTTCCGGTGACCTGACGATGCCATCCAGCGTGCGACAACAGAGGCGGCAAGGGAATTATAAGAATGTGCGGGAATGGGCTGCCGCGTATCGGCGTAGACAAGCCGGCAAGAGCTTCCGGACGGAATGAACTGTCGTCCATTCATGACCAGATAAAACTCCTGCGCGATATTTTCCGCTGCAATCCGGTAAGACACAGAGAAAGTCCGCATCCGGTCGGACATGGAGCGCTGACCACGAATGTTTAGCGTATGGCTCATCGTGTTGGTCCTCGCCATGTTGGTGGCGTGCGCCGTCGCGGCACGCAGCAGATTGCCATCTCCGGTTAGTGGGGAAAGGCCACGACGGCAGCGTTCGACATTGGTGTAGTAACGCACCGCTGCGCTGAACAGGGCCTGATTGGGGTTATTTGGGTTTACTGCCTGATTGACGCCGCCGGGAAGGGAGCCTTCGCAGCCAGCTGAAGTCATAGACCCAAGTGCCGATAGCAATAGAACGGCTACTGCAAACATAATACGCTGCATCCGGGGGTTCCTTTATTTGTCCACGACCCTAATTCACGGATGAATTCGGGCTTGAATATGACTATAAGAAGGATTCTGTGAGATGAAGGTTACTTTTGTGTGAATTGGCGTCATTCAGCCTAAGGCTGTCACTGTTCTGTTGAACACGCCTTGGAACTGCGAGGGAAAATGGACGAGACGGCAATTGCCTTTGAACATCCGGCGGTTAGGGCCGCCGCGACCAGTGGTGCGGACCCGCTGGACCGGATATCGGTGCGGGACTATGTTCGCGATATTGAAATCGGTGCCTTTCAGGCGGAACGCGGTGTCACGCAACGCGTACGATTTAATGTCGTGTTAGAGGTCTCGCGCACGACGGCAGCGCAGGATGATGATGTCGACAAGGTGATCAGCTATGACTCGATTACCGAGGCGATTGACCTGCAGCTGTCGACGGAGCGGATAAACCTGCTGGAAACGCTGGCCGAACGGATTGCCGAGAGATGTCTGGATGATGTCCGCGTTGCCCGGGCGTTCGTGCGGATCGAGAAGCTGGATCGTATTCCCGGCACGCTGGGCGTTGAGATTGTGCGCGCTCAGAAGGCGGGAACGCAAGCGATCCGGGAGGTCGAAAAATCATCGCCCCCAGATGCCACACCGCATCCCCTAGTGGTGTATTTGTCGAATGATGTATTACATGGCCCGAACCTGAACCATTGGCTGGACGCGCTGGAACAGCAGCCGGAACCTGCGATAATATGTGTTGGTAAAGCCGAGGAAACGGCCCCTCATGCCGCGCACAAATTGGCGGATCGCCGGATTGGATTGCTGTCCATTGAACAGAATGCCTGGGTACTCGCGGGTCAGGATGATCGCTGCGTTGTCGTTGACAGTCGAACGGAATTAGACTGGGCCATGAAGAACGGACAAATGTCTGTCTGGGCCCCGTCGAAAATCGTACTGGATGCGGTTGAAAAACCCAAAGTAGACGCCGAAAAGCCCGAGGCTTTGGCGCTATGGTTCGCTGAACAATTTCAGGCCGCGCGGTTCCTGTTGATTGACAGCGATACCGAGCTGGCCACAGGTAACATGATTGTCCGGCGGCTCGATGCGTCTGCTTGGGACCAGATCGCCTCATGAACACATATTTCCGACCCGTCCTGCAAACCGGCCTCACCCGCCCGGTAGAGGCCAAGTTCCTGCGCGGCGGGCGGCTTTGGTATGACAAGATGGAGCGGATTACACGGGGCGGCGGGCATACGATTTCCGTATCCCGAGCGCCAGCGGAGGTGACTGATGCCCTCGCGGAGCCGTTGATGGGCTTCACCAAGCTATATGATGACCGTCCGCTGGTGATGGGGATTCTGAACGTGACCCCGGACAGTTTTTCCGATGGGGGCCAGTATTCAGGCGTTGATGATGCTGTGGAGGCTGCGCTTGGTATGATCGAAGATGGCGCCGATATCATTGATATTGGCGGGGAATCCACGCGTCCCGGCGCTGATTTCGTCCCGGTCGAAGCCGAGATCGCCCGGACAATTCCGGTCATTGAATCCCTGCGCGCCAAAGGCGTGAGCGCCATGATATCGATCGATACGCGCAAGGCCGAAGTCGCCATGGCTGCGTTCGAGGCAGGGGCTGACCTGTTTAATGATGTTTCGGCCCTGACATATGACGAAAACAGCCTTGATGTTACGCAGAATATCAGCGCCCCGATCTGCCTGATGCATGCTTCAGGCGACCCCAAAACCATGCAGGACAATCCACGATACGAGGACGTGTTGCTGGACGTTTACGACTATCTGTCGGAACGGATCGCGGTTTGCGAGGCCGCGGGGATAGACCGCAGCCGGATCATCGTTGATCCGGGGATCGGATTTGGCAAAACGCTTGACCACAATCTGCGTCTGTTGCGCAACCTTTCATTGTTTCACACGCTTGGCTGTCCGGTCTTGCTGGGGGCGTCGCGAAAGCGCTTCATCGGCACGATCGGCAATGAAACAGATGCAACAAAACGTGTGGGTGGCTCGGTTGCGGTGGCGCTTGACGCGCTCAACCATGGGGTGCAGATACTTCGGGTACATGATGTAAAAGAAACAAAACAGGCTGTGGACCTGTGGTCCGCGCTTCACCCGAGGCAACAATGACACGCAAATATTTTGGTACGGACGGTATTCGCGGACGGGCGAATACACATCCCATGACTGCCGAACTGGCGCTGAAACTGGGTATCGCCGCAGGTCGCTATTTCCGCAAAGGCGACCACGTGCCCCGTGTGGTGATCGGCAAGGACACACGGCGCTCCGGCTATATGTTGGAGAATGCTCTGACCGCTGGATTCACGTCTGTTGGCATGGATGTCTATCTGCTGGGCCCGGTGCCGACGCCTGCGGTCGGGATGTTGACACGTTCCATGCGCGCCGATCTTGGCGTGATGATTTCCGCCTCTCACAATCCGCACCATGATAACGGGATCAAATTCTTTGGTCCCGACGGGTTCAAACTGTCGGACGAGGCGGAGACCGAGATTGAAGTGATGCTGGATAGCGACCTCGCCCTGGCACGGCCCGAAAATATCGGCCGTGCGCACCGGATCGTCGAGGCTGGTGGTCGTTATCAGGAATTTGCAAAGACAACGTTCCCGCGCCGGGCATCGCTGGAGGGACTGAAGATCGTCGTCGATTGTGCGCATGGGGCGGCATACAAGGTTGCGCCTTCGGTGCTGTGGGAACTGGGGGCGGATGTCGTTTCGCTGGGCGTGTCCCCCAACGGTTTCAATATCAATGACGGATGCGGATCGACACATACCGACCTTGCCGCAGCGCGGGTGGTGTCCGAGGGGGCCGATCTGGGGATTTGTCTTGATGGCGACGCTGACCGGGTGATGATCATCGACGAAAAAGGGCAGGTTGCTGATGGTGACCAGATCATGGCCCTTATTGCCGGGCGTTGGGCGGCGGAGGGCAAGCTGGCCCATGGCACGCTGGTCGCGACTGTTATGTCGAACCTTGGGCTGGAACGCCACCTGTCGGGGCAGGGGATGACCCTGCTGCGCACTGCGGTCGGCGACCGCTACGTTGTCGAAACTATGCGCGAAGGCGGCTTCAACCTTGGTGGCGAACAGTCTGGCCATATCGTAATGACGGATCACGTTACAACAGGCGATGGGCTGATTTCGGCGCTGCAATTCCTGGCGGCGATGGTCGAAACAGGCAAACCGGCCAGTGAACTGGCGAATGTTTTCGAAACCGTCCCGCAGATGCTGAAAAACGTGCGCTATGCGGCCGGAGAAACCCCGTTGGATGCCGTCGGCGTCAAGGCGGCCATCGCTGATGGCGAGGCGCAGCTGGCCGACTCCGGCCGTTTGCTGATCCGCAAATCCGGCACCGAACCCCTGATCCGCGTGATGGGTGAGGCGGAGGATGAAGCGCTTCTGGAAAGCGTCATCGACAGCATCGTTGCGGCGGTCGAAAGCGCCGCTTAGTCGGCGCGCTTCCGGTCCCGGGCAATCAACAATCCGATGATGATCAGGGTGTAAGCAAATACTGCGGTCAGGGTAATGACCTCTCCTAGAATGACGACGCCCAGTACCCCGGCCCAGATCGGGATCAGATAGCCAACTATCGACACAAAGACCGCGCTGGTACGCTTGACGGTGAAAAACCGAAGGACCTGCGCCACGCCGGTGCTCATCGTGCCGAGTAGCAGCAGGCCGAGTAGGGGTCGCATGCTGACCTCTGCCGACCACAGCGCCGCGCCGCCGAAGGGCAGGCTGACCAGTGTTGCGACGATCATTGCCCCGGACATGGCGGTCAACGGATGCAGATTGGGCATTAGCCGTATCACAATACTACCAAGCGCCATGCCGCTGGTGGCAAACAGGATCGCGAAATGCGGCAATAGGCTCCCGCCTTCGCCCAACACCTGCCAGGGGTGGGCAAGGTAAACCAGTCCGGCAAAGCCAATTGCAAACCCGATCCATTTTCGCAGGGAAATTTGTTGTTTCAGGATCAGCCAGCTGAACAAAAGGACGAACAGTGGAATGGCCGAGATATAAGTCGCCGTGATGGAGCTTGGGACCACTAGCTGCCCCCATGCGATCAGCGAAAACGGAAAGGCGAAGTTGACGACGCCAAGCAATGCGACCCATCCCCATTCGCTTCGTCCCTTGGGAAGGCGGTGGCCTGTTGCAAAGGTGAATGCAACGATGATGATGGCCGCAAGCCCTAACCGTCCGCTGGCAACCGCCATCGGGCTGAACCCTTCCAATGCGATACGGGTGGCAGCGAATGTACTGCCCCAGATCAGGACAAGGATCGCCAGCGCGCCGTATGCTATCCAGTCTAATTTCACGCTTTCCTCCGCCGAAGCTGGCTGACCGCCAACCCCAGCAGGATCAGACCCAGTGCGCCAATGAACTGACTTGGCAATTGTTCGGACAGGAACACAAGCCCGAAAATGACCGCCCAGACCGGAACCATATAGTTGACGAGGCTGAGGAAGGACGGACCCGCCGTTTTGACGACATAGACCAGCATTGCGGTGGCAAGAGCGGTCGGGAAAATTCCAAGGTAAAGCACCGCCAGCCAGGGACCGGTCCCCGCGCTGTGGGGTATGCCTTCGGCAATCAGGGCAAACGGGATCATAAATACGGTGGCAAAGATCAGCGCAGCCGAGCTGAATGCCAACAGCGGTCCATGTGGTGACAGGCGGGTGAATAGGGACCCGAACGCATAACAGAAACTGGCGCCAATACAGGCGAGGCGGGCGACATTCTCAACATCGCTGCCCCCGGATTCCAGAATGCTGCGCGGGCCGATCAGGATTACAACGCCGATGAAACCGATCACGAAACCGACGGTTTTGATGAAGGTCAGACGCTCGCCCGGGACAAAGAAATGTGCCAGAGGCAGGACGAGCAGCGGCACCACGGCCATCGTGATCCCAGCATAACCGGAGGATACATGCTGTTGCCCCCAACTCAGCAGTGAAAACGGGATCGCGTTCGAAAACATCGCCATGCCAAGCGCAAAGGCGTAGGTCTTCCGCCCTGTCGGCGAGCGCCAGTCTGGCAACCCGTGTCCGATGGCAAAGCTGATCACCGTCACCAGCACCGCCCCCATGGAGATTCGGATCGCGGCAATGGTGACCGGGCCAAACCCCGGCAACGCGACCGCCACAGCCAGAAACGACCCACCCCAGATCATGCCGAGCAGGATCAGCAGGGTCCAAACCAGAACACCCCGATTTTGCATTGTGAATTCCTTATGCCAGAAGCTCGCGCGGTGGATTGTCCAGAAGCTGGTCCAGCTTCACCAGTGCGTCGGTAAATAGTTCCGTTTTATGTTTGCCGCCCAGGGAAATGCGAATTGCATTCGGCGCAACGCCATCCGTGGGCAGGAACATGTCGGCAGGGGCGACCTGAATGCCTGCTCGTTCCGCCGCCATCGAGAAGGACGATGATGACCATCCATCGGGCAGCTCCAGCCAGATAAAACTCGCTGCTTCATGCCAGTTGATTTTCCAGCATCCGCCCAGTTCGTTCACCGCAAGGCGCACGCGTTCCTGCCGGTGATCGCGAATTTTGGCGAGTATCCGGTCGGCCTCGCCCGATTGTACCAATTCCTGTGCCAGTTGCCCGATCATGGGGGAGAAGCTGTGCCCCAACCCCTGCATAACCGATGCCCCGACATCTCCCTGACCCGGCGGGCAGAGCAGAAACCCTGTCCGCAACCCCGCGGCGAGGTAGCGCGACAGCGAGGTCACATGCCAAACCCGTTCCGGGCACAGATGCAGGAAGCTGGCTGGACGCTCGGCGAAAAATTTTCCGTGCCCATCATCCTCGATGATTTGCAGATCATAGTGCCGGGCGATATCGGCAATCTCCGTCATCCGGCTCGGCGGCATCAGCGTTGCCGTGGGCGAAGAGATATTGGCCGACAGATGCAGAACCTGCGGGCGGTCACGGCGACATAATTCCTCCAACGCGCGGGGGATCATGCCGTGTCGGTCGGTCGCCAGCCCGACGATCTTCGCCCGCGCCAGCGCTGCCGCCTGACGGGTGCCGGGCAGGATCAGGTTCTCGGTCGCGATTGTCGGGTTGGATCCATGCAAAGTTGCCAGAAACGCTGCCAGCGTTGCGTTTTGCGAGCCATAGGTCAGCACCAGATCGTTCGGTTCAGCGCGGATCGTCCCAAGATCCATCCAGTCAATCATCGCCTCGCGGATCGGGCATTCCCAATCTTCGGCGTAACGGACCATGGAATGGTTCCCGCTGAATTCCAGTCGCGCGGACAGGTCAGCAATGACCTCGTCCTGACCGACATACGGGATGGCGGCGTTACGCAGATCGATGACTCCGGTTTCAACATGGGTTTCGCCAAAGCTTTCGCGCGGCAGGCGTAGCGTGGTTTCCTTTTTCTTGACGAAGGTGCCGCGCCCGACTTGCGCCTCCAGAAACCCCTCATCGATGCCAAGCTGATAGGCCCGCGCCACCGTGCCCGGTGTGATCTGCAATTGCCACGCCATTTCGCGCACGGGGGGGAGCTTTTCGCCGTCCGGCAGGTCACCTTCTTCGGCCGCATCACGGATCGCGTTCAGCAGGGCCCGGTACTTCGGGACACCATCCTGCAACAGCTCGGGCAGCCAATTTGTATCCATTACAATATTCCTCTGGCTATTGGTGATTCCCGATTGTATCAGGCGCGTGTCAATTCAATTGGCACAACTTGTAAATTGTATCAACACAAAAAATGGAGCGTAATATGCAGACCACTTTGCCACGACATGTTGCGCGTAGCGCATACCTGTCAGAACGCCGGGCGTTACCGATGATCTCGAAATTTTTGATCGAGGTGGCGTACTGGTTCACCCAGCGGTCGGAGAAGACGCAACGTCAGAGACTACGGGCCGAGGACATCTCGACTCATCTGGCGAAAGATATCGGCATCAATACGGTGCGATATGACCGGAGGTCCGTTCATCTCTTCCCGTCCAATCACCTCTAACCAAGCCGCGCTTTGTTGATACATGGCGCGGTTTTCCTTTTGGAAACTGCCGCGCCTGAAAATCGTGATTTCCGCTCACGCGACTGCATTTTCTGACTTGCCGCGATCCTTGCGCCGCACTACATCGGCGGCGGGCAGGTCGTCGGACTAAGGGCGAGCGGCGGCAGGCTCAGCAATATCGCCCTGATGTAGGAGCCATCCATGAGCTTCCCTGAAAAGCCGCAGGTTTTGCCTGCGCGTCCTGAATTTTCCTCTGGTCCCTGTCCAAAACGCCCCGGCTATTCGCTTGATGCGGTTGCTGCCAAAGCATTCTTGGGCCGATCCCACCGTGCCGCAGAACCCAAAGCGCAACTGAAACGCGTCATCGATCAAATGGCCGCGCTGCTGGAGGTCCCCGAAGGTTATCGTGTCGGCATCGTGCCAGCGTCCGATACCGGCGCTGTTGAAATGGCGCTCTGGTCGATGCTGGGGCCGAAACCCGTCGATGTGCTGGCGTGGGAAAGCTTTGGTGCTGGCTGGGCAACCGACATTACCAAACAGCTAAAGCTGGATGATGTCCGTGTGTTGGACGCGCCTTATGGCGAGCTGCCAAACCTCGATGCGGTTCGCCCCGACGCTGACGTTATATTCACATGGAACGGTACGACATCCGGTGCGCGCATCCCGAACGCCGACTGGATTGTCGCTGACCGTGCCGGTCTGACGATTTGTGATGCGACATCTGCCGCCTTTGCGCAGAAGCTGGATTGGCCAAAACTGGATGTCACCACCTTCAGCTGGCAGAAAGCCATGGGTGGAGAGGGCGCACACGGCGTGCTGATCCTGTCGCCCCGCGCGGTTGAGCGTCTGGAAACATTCACCCCGGACCGTCCTTTGCCGAAAATCTTCCGCCTGACCAAGGGTGGCAAACTGATCGAGGGGATATTTACCGGCGCAACCATCAACACGCCGTCCATGCTGGCCGTAGCGGATGCCGAGGATTCGCTGGAATGGATCGAAGGTCTGGGCGGTTTGAATGCCACCTGTGCCCGTGCCGATGCGAATTTCGCAGCGCTTCAGGATTGGGTCGATGCAACCGACTGGATCGAAAACCTCGTCCCGGTGGCAGAGCAACGGTCCAACACCTCCGTGTGCCTGAAAATCACCGATCCACAGATCGCCGCCTTGTCAGACGACGAGCAAAAAGCCTTCACCAAATCCATGGTGAAGCTGCTGGAAGCCGAGGCCGCCGCCTATGACATCAACGGCTATCGCGACGCGCCTGCCGGATTGCGTATCTGGTGCGGGGCAACGGTCGATACGGCTGATGTTCAAGCATTGTTGCCATGGCTCGACTGGGCCTTCGCAACCGCCAAAGCTGATCTCTAATTTCTCATACAGGAGCATACACATGCCCAAAGTTCTTATCTCCGACAAACTCTCGGAAGCTGCCGTTCAGATTTTCAAAGACAACGGGGTGGAGGTGGATTTTCAGCCTGACCTTGGCAAAAACCCGGAAAAACTGGCCGAGATTATCGGCAATTATGACGGTCTCGCCATCCGGTCCGCCACTAAAGCCACCGCTGATCTGATCGCCAAAGCCGACAACCTGAAAGTCATCGGTCGCGCAGGTATCGGTGTCGACAATGTTGATCTGGCTGCCGCGTCGGCAAAAGGCGTGGTTGTGATGAACACGCCGTTCGGAAATTCGATCACCACGGCCGAGCACGCCATCGCCATGATGTTCGCCTGCGCCCGCCAAATCCCCGCCGCCGATGCGTCCACGCAAGCCGGTAAATGGGAGAAATCGAAATTCATGGGGTCCGAAATCACCGGCAAAACGCTGGGTCTGATCGGGGCCGGGAATATCGGGTCCGTTGTGGCGTCGCGCGCGATTGGCCTAAAGATGAAAGTCATCGCCTATGACCCATTCTTGTCGAGCGAGAAGGCCGAAAGCATGGGTGTCACCAAGATCGACGAGCTCGACGATCTGCTGGCCCGCGCCGATTTCCTGACGCTGCATCTGCCGAAAACGGAAAAGACAGCGAACCTGCTGTCCGCCGACAAAATCGCAAAAATCAAACCCGGCGCGCGCCTGATCAACTGTGCCCGTGGTGGTCTGGTTGACGAGGTCGCCGTGGCCGAAGCGCTCAAATCCGGTCAGTTGGCCGGCGCTGCGTTTGACGTGTTCGCCGAAGAACCCGCAACGGACAACCCGCTGTTCGGCGCGCCAAATGTCGTTTGTACCCCACATTTGGGCGCTGCAACCTCCGAAGCGCAGGAAAACGTCGCGCTTCAAGTGGCCGAACAGATGTCCGATTATCTGATGCACGGCGCGATATCCAACGCCATCAACGCCCCAAGCGTGACGGCTGAGGAAGCCCCGATCCTGAAACCCTGGATCGATCTGTCCGAATTGCTCGGCGGATTTGCCGGGCAGGTGACAGAAAATCCGATCAAGGAAATCGAGATCGAATTTGTTGGCTCCGTCGGGGAATTGAACCTGAAACCCTTGGTATCTTCGCTAACGGCAGCGTTGATGAAACCGCTGGTGGGTGAGGGTGGCGTGAACATGGTTTCGGCCCCCGTCGTTGCACGTGAGCGTGGTATCCATATCACCGAAACCCGCAAGGATGCGCAGGGTGCATTTGGGTCTTACATGCGGTTGATCGTAAAGACGGAGCAGCAGACCCGTTCTGTTGCCGGCACGATCTATTCCGACGGGAAGCCGCGCTTTATCCAGATTAAGGGGATTAACCTGGAGGCGGAACCAACGCCGTTCATGCTCTATACAACCAACAACGACACGCCGGGGTATATCGGTGCGCTGGGGACAATGCTAGGTGAGCTGGGGATCAATATCGCCACCTTCGCCTTGGGCCGGTCCGAAAAAGCTGGCGAGGCGATCGCCCTTCTGGGGGTCGATGCGATTGTCGATGATGCGGCCCTGAAAAGGATCGCGGAGTTGGCGCAGGTCACTCAAGCCAAGTCGCTGAGTTTCTAGGATAAAGGGCCGCTCTTCGGAGCGGCCTTATTCGTTCTGGCGCTTCTAGTTATTTAATTTGACAGCTGAATTAAATGGTGGTTAGCCTTTCGAAAACACAAAAGTGGAAAACCACTGAAAGCATTTTCGGGAGGATTCATATGTCAGATTATCAGATCAATTCAGATTATACGATTACAGACGAACAGACATTGCGGGCACTTTACCCGGCAACGCACACGTTGGCTGCACTGAAAAGCCTCGACCATCTGGATGTCCATGCGCAGGATTTTATTCGCCGCTCGCCGTTTGTTTGTGTCGGAACGCAGGACCGCGACGGGCGCGCAGATGTCAGCCCGCGCGGCGATCCGGTGGGCTTTGTCGAAATTCTGGACGAAAAGACTCTCGCCATCCCGGACCGTCCCGGAAATAACCGTTTGGACACATTGGCAAATATCGTCAGCACTCCCAATGTCGGTCTGTTGTTTCTGATCCCCGGTTATGACGAAACCTTGCGGATAAATGGCAAGGCAACCTTGTCCAACGATCCCGATCTTCTGGCGCGGATGGCCGTAAATGACCGCACACCGTCCATTGCGATCATTGTCGAGATATCCGAGGTGTTTCTCCACTGCGCCAAGGCGCTGCGTCGGTCGAAACTCTGGGACCCCGCCAGCCTTCAGAACCGCAAGGACATGCCCAGTCTGATGAACATCCTGCTGGATCAGACCACAGGCGCGCCCGATGACGATGCTGAGATGGCCGAAAAGGATGAAGAGCTGGAAGAGGCATATCGTACCTCGATGTACTAGATTCCGGTTCACCTCCCCCGCGTCCCGCTCTATAAGCACCCCGGACCAACCGGAGAGGCGTGATTCATGGCGAATGTAGTGGTTGTCGGGGCCCAGTGGGGCGACGAGGGCAAAGGCAAGATCGTTGACTGGCTGTCGGAACGCGCTGACATTATCGCGCGTTTTCAGGGCGGACATAACGCGGGCCACACACTGGTCATTGACGGTGAGGTTTACAAACTCCACGCACTGCCTTCGGGCGTCGTGCGCGGCGGCAAATTATCGGTCATCGGGAACGGCGTCGTTTTGGACCCTTGGGCGCTGCTGAACGAAATTGCGACAATCCGTGCGCAAGGGGTCGAAATTACACCCGAGACGCTGATGATCGCCGAAAACACCCCGCTGATCCTGCCGTTCCACGGCGAACTGGATCGGGCGCGCGAAGGTCAGAACTCTGTCGCCAAAATCGGCACGACAGGCCGTGGCATCGGCCCGGCCTACGAGGATAAAGTTGGCCGTCGCGTTATCCGCGTCGCCGATCTGGCGGACGACGCGACGCTGGAACTTCGCGTGGACCGGGCGCTGGTGCATCACAATGCGCTGCGCAATGGTCTGGGGCTGGATCCGATTGATCGCGACGGGCTGATCGCGAAACTGAAAGAGATAGCACCCGAGATCCTGCAATTCGCTGGCCCCGTTTGGAAAGTCATGAATGAACAGCGCAAAGCCGGTAAACGTATCCTGTTTGAAGGGGCGCAGGGCGCGCTGCTGGATATTGATTTTGGGACGTATCCTTATGTGACCTCGTCCAACGTCATCGCCGGACAGGCGGCGACCGGCACCGGGATCGGGCCGGGCTCGATTGATTTTGTGCTGGGCATCGTCAAAGCCTACACGACGCGCGTGGGCGAGGGACCATTCCCAACCGAATTGGAGGACGCTGACGGCCAACGACTGGGCGAGCGCGGACATGAATTCGGAACCACCACCGGACGCAAACGTCGCTGCGGTTGGTTCGATGCCTGTCTGGTGCGCCAGACCTGCGCGACGTCAGGCGTCAATGGGATTTCCTTGACGAAGCTGGATGTGCTCGACGGATTTGAAACGCTGAAAATCTGCGTGGGCTATGATCTGGACGGCAAAACGCTGGATTACCTGCCGACCGCCGCCGATCAACAAGCCCGCTGTACGCCGATTTACGAAGAAATCGAAGGCTGGTCGGAATCGACCGAAGGCGCGCGCAGCTGGTCCGAACTCCCCGCCGCCGCGATCAAATATGTCCGCCGGATCGAAGAACTGATCGACTGCCCCGTCGCACTGCTGTCCACCAGTCCTGAGCGCGAGGACACAATCCTCGTCACCGATCCGTTCGCCGACTGATGGCCCTTAGCCACAAATCCCGCAGGCGCTGGTCGCTGTTTTTGCTGGTCGTATGGTTGCCGGTCTATATCGTCGTGGCCGTCACGCTCTTAGGCTATATCGGCACGCTGAACAAATGGCTGGCGATCCCGATTTACGCGATCCTCGGGGTGGCCTGGGCGCTGCCGTTCAAATTCGTCTTTACCGGCGTCGGTAAGGACGACCCGGACGCATGAGTATTCTTGTCCACAGCTACACCCCGGTGACGCTGGTTGGGCGAGCCCCTTTCGCGGTGGAGGTTTTGGAACAGGCGATAGCCCATGCGCCCACCATTATCGGTGCAGATCGCGGCGGAGAAGCCGCTGCTGCGCTGGGCCACACGGTCAGCCACGTGATTGGTGATATGGATAGCGGAACGGATGTTCCGGGGGCAAAGACCCACCGGATCGACGATCAGGATACAACCGATTTCGAAAAATGCCTTGATGGGGTCGATGCTCCCTATTTCCTCGCCGTCGGCTTTACCGGACGGCGGATGGATCACACCTTGGCCAATCTTCAGGTGCTACTAACGCGCCCCGACAAACGGGTGATCCTGCTGGATGAAACCGACCTGATCCTGCTGGCCCCTTTAGAAACACAATTGCGGCTACCCATTGGCACCCGTATATCACTGTTTCCGCTTGCGCCGGTCAAGGCATCGTCTACCGGCCTGCATTGGCCTTTGGACGAGGTGCCGCTCGCGCCGGACCAGAAATCCAGCATGTCGAATGAAGCATCTGCAGACGAGATTCGTATAACTCTGAACGAACGCAAAGCTTTGTTGATCCTGCCGCGTGAGAATTTAATAACCGCAATCAACCAGCTTTTTGGGGAATGAAGCAAAACTATTTTTTGGAAATAAAAAGCCACATTATAATTATCGCTAAAAATGGCGATGTGAAAAAGGATAGAATCCACCAAGGCCAAGGACTGTGACCTCTCGCTTTGGCCATATCCCCGACCCACACGAAAAGCACTATGATAACGCCGATTACGAAGACATACATTAGAAGTGAAACCGCTATTTCCATAAATATCTCCGAGCGCCAATTTCAGTTTGAATATATTATGGAAACCTAACAATCTGGTACATTCACCGCCAGACCTCCCTGCGAAGTCTCTTTATATTTCGCATTCATATCCAGCCCCGTTTGACGCATCGTCTCAACGCAAGCGTCCAGACTGACCAGATGCTGGCCATCCCCGCGCAGCGCCAGTGACGCCGCAGACACCGCCTTTATCGCGCCTAGCCCGTTGCGTTCGATACAGGGCGCTTGCACGAGACCTTTGATCGGGTCGCAGGTCATGCCCAGATGATGCTCCAGCGCAATCTCTGCCGCGTTTTCGACTTGCGATGGCGTGCCGCCCATGACCGCGCACAGACCAGCAGCCGCCATAGCCGACGCCGAACCAACCTCGCCCTGACAACCAACCTCTGCACCGGAGATCGAGGCATTCGTCTTGATGATCCCACCCACAGCCGCGGCTGTCAGCAGGAAATCGTCGATTTTTGAGGGCACCGCATCCGGCACGTGGTCAAGATAATAGCGCAGCGTAGCGGGCAAAACGCCCGCGGCCCCGTTGGTAGGCGCGGTCACAACCTGTCCGCCTGCGGCGTTTTCTTCGTTCACCGCAATCGCGTAGACCGAAATCCAGTCGTTGATTGTGTGGGGGGCGGAAAAGTTCTGTCCACGTTCGGCCTGTAAGGCTTCGTGAATCCCTTTGGCACGACGGCGCATGTTCAGCCCGCCGGGCAAGATGCCACCGGTTTCCAGCCCCCGATTGATGCAGGCATTCATCACCGCCCAGATCTTCGCCAGCCCCGCCGACAGGTCCGCCGCCGACATATGCGTCAGTTCGTTAGCGCGTTTGATATCGGCAATCGATTTTCCTGCCTTTTCCGCCATCCGCACCATGTCGGCGGCACTGCGGAACGGGTAGGGGACGTCTTTGGGGATTTCGGTTGGGTCCTGCGCGGCCAGCTCCTTCTCCGTCAGTACGAAGCCACCGCCGACGGAATAGTATGTTTCGCGCGCAAACAAATTTCCGGCGGCGTCATAGGCCGATAGAACCATGCCGTTCGTGTGACCTTCCAGCGGTGGACCATAGTCGAATACAAGATCAGCGCCCGGATCAAAGGCCAGCTCTGGCAGGTCAGGTGGGGAGATCCGACCATTAGCCTTTACCGCCGCCTCGACATCATCCGCCGCGTCGCGATCGAACGCTTCGGGCGTGAATCCCGCCAGCCCCAGCAGCACCGCCCGATCCGTCGCGTGGCCCTTACCGGTGAAGGCTAGTGATCCATGTAAACGGCAACCCAGCCGCGCCACGTCGCCCGAACCGGGCACGCGGTCTTTACCCGACCGGATCAGGTCCAGAAACCGCGCGGCGGCGACCATCGGCCCCATTGTGTGGGACGAGGATGGGCCAATGCCAAGCTTGAAGATATCAAATACCGACAGAAACATGCCGCCACGCTACGCCCTTGTCCCACATTCGCACAGCCGAAAACCGACCCTCCGCAGGCAAAAGGCGGTTATCACGACAAAGTGCCTCTCGCGAAGGGTGACGAATCTGCCTATAAGGCACACATAACCAGCCATGGAGCTCAAAATGACCGCCCCCAAATCCGGACCCGAAAAAGCCAAATACACCGCCGCCCTGAAGGCGATGGATTATGTCGAACCAGGGATGAGAATCGGCCTCGGTACCGGCTCTACGGCCTATTATTTTGTAAACCTGATCGGAGAGCGTGTCGCCAACGGCGAGAAATTCAAATGCGTCCCGACCAGCTATACAACCGCCAAACAGGCGAGCGAGCTGAATATCCCCCTGGTCACGTTGGAAGAGGTTAACCGCCTTGATCTTATCGTTGACGGTGCGGATGAATTCGATCCCGATCGTAACCTGATCAAAGGTGGCGGCGGTGCGCTACTGCAGGAAAAGCTTGTTGCTCTGATGGCGAAAAAAATGGTCGTCATTTCGGATGAGAGTAAAGAGGTCCCGACGCTTGGGAAGTTCCCCCTTCCGGTGGAAATTGTTCAGTTTGGCTGGGAAAGCACACAAAAACGCGTCGCCAAGCTTCTGTCCAAAGCGGATGTTGGCGGGCTGGAGATCAAGCGCCGGATGGCAGGGGAGCAACCTCTGGTCACCGACGAGGGCCACTTTATTCTGGATCTGCATCTGGACCGGATCGGGGATGCCCCAAAACTGCACCGACAGCTGAAGCAAATTGCCGGTGTCGTGGAAACCGGCTTGTTCATCAAGATCGCAGACATTGTGATCGTCGGGCACGAAGACGGAACAAGCAAAGTGATTGGATAGACTATGTATGACTATGACCTCTTCGTCATTGGCGGTGGTTCGGGCGGTGTTCGCGCCGGACGAGTGACCGCGCAGCTTGGCAAAAAGGTCGCGCTGGCCGAGGAATATCGCTATGGCGGAACCTGCGTGATCCGCGGTTGTGTGCCGAAAAAGCTGATGGTCTATGCGTCCGCCTTTTCCCAACAATTCGCCGACGCAAAAGGGTTCGGCTGGACGGTTGGCGAGACCAGCTTCGACTGGCCTTCGCTGCGCGCCAATATCGACGGTGAACTCAACCGGTTGGAGGGGCTTTATGAAAAGGGTCTGACCTCCAACGGGGCTGACACGTTCAACCAGCGTGCCACGGTGACGGGGCCGCATAGCGTTGAATTGGCGGATGGCACGACCAAAACCGCCGAGACTATTCTGATTGCTACAGGTGGCCGCCCCTTTATCCCGGACGTGCCGGGGGCTGAACATGTGATCACCTCCAACGACGTGTTCCTGTTGGACGAACTGCCCAAACGTATTCTGGTCGTTGGCGGTGGCTACATCGCCTGCGAATTCGCCTGTATCCTCAACGGTATGGGGGCTGAGGTGCATCAGTATTACCGCGGGGCCCAGATCCTGAGGGGGTTTGATGGCGAGGTGCGGGGGCATGTCTCGGACGAAATGATCGCCAAGGGGATCAACCTACATCTGGGCACGGATGTTACGCGGATCGAGAAAAAGGATGACGGGCTGCATGTGCATTGCACAAACGGGTCGATCTGCGTGGTCGATCAGGTGCTTTACGCAACGGGCCGTGTGGCGAATACGGAAAATCTGGGGCTGGAACAGGTTGGCGTTGAAACTGGTCGTAAAGGCGAGGTGAAGGTCGATGCCTATGGTCAAACCACCGTCCCCTCGATCTATGCAGTGGGCGATGTCACCGACCGTGTGCAGCTGACTCCGGTCGCCATCCGTGAAGGGGTGGCGTTTGTGGAGACCGTGTTCAAAGACACGCCCACCAGCCCCGATCACGAACTGATCCCGACGGCGGTCTTTACCCAGCCAGAAATCGGCACTGTCGGTATGACCGAAGAAGCCGCCCGCGAAGAGTATGATATCGAAATCTACCGCGCAGCCTTCCGTCCGATGCAGGTGATCCTTGCCGGGCGGCAGGAGCGGATGCTGATGAAACTGATCGTGGATAAGGCCTCGCGCAAGGTGCTTGGCTGCCATATCGTCGGCCCCGCAGCCGGAGAGATGATCCAGCTGGCCGGGGTCGCCGTAAAGATGGGGGCAACGAAAGAAGATTTTGATCGCACGGTCGCGGTTCACCCAACGGCGGCGGAAGAACTGGTCACGATGAAAGAACCCGTGTAGAAGACTTGAAATTTCAGCCTGAATGATCAGGTAAAACGTAACTGTAACCGAAGGGAAGACGAAACCTATGGCAGGTTCCAACAATTCCGGCGGCCCGTGGGGCGGCGACGGAGGCGATGACAAGGACAAGGGTCCTTGGGGAGGGGGTGGAAACCGCCCCGAAGGCAATAATGGTGGTGGTAACGGTCAACGTCCGCCGCAAGTGCCTGAAATCGATGATCTGATCAAAAAGGGTCAGGAACAGCTGCGCGTGTTGATGGGTGGGGGCCGCGGGTCCGGATCCGGTCAGTCATCTGGCGGCGGCGGGTTCGGCAAAGGGAGCATCCTCATTGTCCTGATCGTTGGATTCGGCCTTTGGATGTTTGCGTCCTTCTACTCCGTAAAACCGGAAGAACAGTCGGTTGAGCTATTCTTCGGTGAATATTACGACACCGGGGAACCCGGTTTGAACTTCGCACCCTGGCCATTTGTGACCAAAGAAATCCTCGCCGTGACGCGCGAGAATACCGAAGACATCGGTGTTGGCGGACGTGGCTCTCGCCTCGAAGAAGGTCTGATGCTGACGGGTGACGAAAACATCGTCGACATTGATTTCCAGGTGGTCTGGAATATTACCGACCCGGCGCAATACCTGTTCAATCTGGAGAGCCCGCAGGAAACAATTCGCGCGGTTGCGGAATCCGCTATGCGCGAAGTTATCGGTCGTTCGCAGCTTTCCCCGATCCTGAACCGGGATCGCGCTGCGATTTCGCTGGAAGTGAGAGAACTGATCCAGACGACCCTCGACAGCTATAATGCCGGGGTCAATATTGTGCGTCTGAACTTTGACAAGGCTGATCCGCCGGCCGAAGTTATCGACGCCTTCCGTGATGTTCAGGCTGCTGAACAGGAACGAGATACGCTGGAAAAACGCGCCGACGCCTATGCCAACCAACGGCTTGCGTCCGCACGTGGTGAAGCTGCACAGATATTGCAGGAAGCTGAGGCCTATCGGGCTCAGGTCGTTAACGAAGCGACCGGTGAGGCGGCGCGTTTTATCGCCGTTTACGACGAATATGCCAAAGCCGAAGGCGTGACCCGCAAACGGCTGTATCTGGAAACGCTGGAACGGGTTCTGGCTGGCGTTGAAAAAATCATCATCGACGAAGGGGCAGCGGGCGATTCTGGTGTTGTGCCGTACCTGCCACTTAACGAACTGAGAGGGAGCAACAACTGATGGGACGTTCAGCATTCTTTGCATTCCTCGTATTGGTCGCGGGGATTCTCGCCACTTCCTCACTGTTCATTGTGACGGAAAAGGAAAAAGCCCTCGTGCTGCAATTTGGTCAGGTGCAACGCGTGATCGAAGAGCCGGGCCTGTCGTTCAAAATCCCCTTCATTCAGGAAGTGGTGAAATATGACGACCGTATCCTGTCGCTCGATACCGAACCGCTGGAGGTCACACCGCTTGATGACCGTCGTCTGGTTGTGGACGCGTTTGCGCGTTACCGGATCACCAATGTCGAACAGTTCCGCCGCGCGGTTGGTGTTGGCGGGATCGACTCTGCCGAAATCCGGCTGGAGCGGATCCTGAACGCCGCCCTGCGTGAGGTTCTTGGTTCTGCGAGTTCCAGCGATATCCTGTCGGAAAACCGGATAATCCTGATGACCCAGATCCGCGATGCCGCGATTGTCGAGGCGATTAACCTCGGCGTGGAAATTATCGATGTGCGTATCAAGCGCGCCGATCTACCGGAACAGAACCTTGCCGCAACCTTTGCCCGTATGCAGGCCGAACGTGAACGCGAGGCAGCAGACGAACGCGCTCGTGGTAACGAGGCCGCGCAGATCGTTCGTGCACAAGCTGATCGTACTGCGGTGGAGTTGGTCTCCGAGGCGCAGCGGGATTCGGATATCATCCGAGGTGAGGCAGACGCCGAGCGAAACGCCATCTTTGCCGATGCGTTTGGACGTGACCCGGACTTCTTTGCGTTCTATCGGTCGCTGAAAGCCTATGAAACCGCACTGGGTGGTGAGAATTCCACTCTGGTCATTTCACCCGACAGCGAGTTTTTTGACTTCCTGAAGTCGGACGGTCTGGATGATGAATGATATTCTGCTGGGCTTAGGCTTTGTAGCGGTTATCGAGGGGCTGGTGCTTGCACTGGCCCCTAATCGTTTGGAGGAGATCGTCGAAATGCTGCGCCAGATAGGCCCCGAACGGATGCGTCTGTTTGGACTGGTGACGATTGCGTTTGGTGTGCTCCTTGTTTGGCTTGCGCGTGGCTGACCTCTCACACTAATGTGACGGAAAGCGCGGCCAATTTACTTGAATTATTGTAAATTGATCACACTCTAGAAACGTTACGGTCCATTGGGACCGGTAATTGAGCAGGAGGAAATCATGACAAAAGCAAAAGTGCTGGTGAAGGATACCAGTATTGCAAAAGCGTCATTACTGATTTTATTGATGGCGGTGTCGGTGTTGTTTGCGCTGCCGCAATCAGTCAAATCCCAGCAGATAGGCGAGAGTTTCGCTGACCTTGTCGAAGACATCAGCCCGGCTGTGGTGAATATCGTCACCAGCGTTGCCGTCACGGACCGGATGGGTCCGCAACCCATGGTGCCCGAGGGGTCTCCGTTGGAAGACCTGTTCCGCGATTTTCTGGATCGTCAGGAACAGGATGATCGCCCGCAGTTCCGGGGTGAAGCCATCGGTTCAGGTTTCATCATTTCGGCTGACGGCTATATCGTCACCAACAATCACGTGATCGCCGGCGCCGATGAAATCGAAGTGGAAATGCTAAGTGGTGAATTTGTTCGCGCCGAACTGATCGGCACCGATGAACGCACAGACATCGCCGTGTTGAAAGTGGATCACGAGGAACCGCTGCCATTCGTGCCGTGGGGTGATTCAGATATCGCCCGGGTCGGCGATTGGGTGATTGCTATCGGTAACCCGTTGGGGCAGGGCTTCTCTGTCTCCACCGGCATTATCTCTGCGCGTAACCGGGCGCTGTCCGGGTCTTATGACGATTTCATTCAGACAGATGCAGCTATCAACCGGGGTAACTCCGGTGGACCGCTTTTCAATATGCAAGGCGAGGTGATTGGCGTAAACACGGCGATCCTGTCGCCCAACGGCGGATCAATCGGTATCGGGTTCTCGATGTCGTCGGCCGTTGTGGAACGGGTAGTTGATCAGCTGATTGAGTATGGCGAAACCAGCCGCGGTTGGCTGGGCGTGCGTATTCAGGACGTCACCGACGATATCGCGGATGCGCTGGAACTAGCCTCGACATCGGGGGCGCTTGTCACAGACGTGCCAGATGGTCCGGCGCTCGATGCCGGCATGCAACCGGGTGATGTGATCCTCTCGTTTGACGGGGAAAATATCGACGATACGCGTGAATTGGTAACAGTTGTCGCTGAAACGGACGTCGGCAAAACCGTCGAGGTGATTGTACTTCGTGATGGAACGGAGACAGCTCTCAATGTCACGTTAGGCCGGTTGGAAGAGGCGGTGCTTGCCAGTGGTGATCCAAGCGATCCTGCACAGCCTCAGGACGAATTGCAGACTTATGGTATGACCTTGACCGCCCTGACCGACACAGCGCGCGAAGAACTGGGTCTGGATCCAGCGACAGAGGGTGTTCTGATTACCAACGTCGACGCGACCACCGAAGCTTTTGACAAGGGGTTGCGCTCGGGCGATGTCATTCTGGAGGTCAGTCAGACACCGGTAGTTGATCCGAACGATGTCCTTGACCGCATTGAAGCCGCGGTTGAAGGCGGTCGCAGTTCGGTTCTGATGCTGGTCACGCGCGAAAGGGATAAACGTTTCGTTGCCCTTTCCATCGACTAAAAAAATCGGGCGGCCAGGTGCCGCCCTTTTTAGTCAGGCGAACTGAAAATCATCAACGCCGATCAACGACGCATCAATATCCAGTAAGGTGATACTTCCGGCATTGCCCCAGCTGATCACCGTGTTGGCACCATCCTGTATGATTGTCAGGTCATCAAACCCGTCAACGCCGTTGATCAGGATATGGTCCAGCCCATCTTCGAAATCGGTGACAATGTCCTGACCATTGCCGGCTTTGGTGAAGACAAATGTATCGGCATCTTCACCACCGGTCAGGATATCGGACCTGCGCCCGCCTGCCAGAACGTCTTCGCCCCAGCCGCCGTCAAGAATATCAGCGCCTTTCCCGCCATAGAGGTGATCGTTGCCGCGTCCGCCATAAAGCGTATCGCGGCCGCCATCCCCAAACAGGAAATCATCGCCTTTGCCCGAAATCAGCGTGTCATCACCACTGCCGCCATGGGCTGTTGATCCTTTGGAGCCATCCCCCAGTTCCAGCCAGTCATCGCCGGTTCCGCCACGCAAAAGGTTCTTTCCGGCAGCGTCATACAAATAATCATCACCGGTTCCGCCGAGCAGCTTGTCATTCCCCAATGATCCTACCAGATGATCGTTACCGCCACGACCATTCAGGACATTTATTCCGTCAATCGCAAAATGCATGTTATGGGCGTCAAAAACATCATCACCGTCACTGCCACTGAAATGAAAAGACTGTTGCGCCACAGCGTCTGCCAATGCATCGCCAACATCCGCACGCCAGCCATATTCACCAGTTTCGAGTTCATCGAAAGTTGCGGTGACTGTGATGGGTTGCGGCAGTTCCAGTATACCGATGACGACTTTCTCACCATCGACCATCCGATAATATTCGATTGCGGTGATTGTAATGTCGCACTGCCGTCCCAGCATCGCTTCCCCTTCCGGGGCGCTGGCGATGATCGAGATTCCAAAATCGTCATACATCGCGCTTTCGCGGCTTTCCCAGCCACCGTCAAGATTGACGATCTGCCCTTTCAGGTTCACGGCTGTTTTCAGAAAGACATTTGGAGCAATCGTCTCACCCACTGGAGAGACATTGTGAAACCCTGCTTCGGTTGCTGTGATTTTTACCCGCGCCATTGCTACACCTATAAACTCTTAACGAACCCTTAAGTAATTCACACAATTTTAGATAAAACTCAAAGTATCTGTTTACGTTTGGTTAATGGACATAACGCGAACATCTGACGTTCAGGTGATAGGGGCTGGTCGTTTGCTTTCTGGCGGTTTAGATACGGTCCGAAAAGTAAGATTGAGGGTTCGAGATGGCAAAAATCACCTATATCGAGTTTGGCGGGGCAGAGCATATCGTCGATGTGCCCAACGGTCTGACCGTGATGGAAGGCGCGCGCGACAATAACATTCCGGGGATAGAGGCTGATTGCGGCGGGGCCTGTGCCTGTTCGACCTGTCACGTCTATGTCGATGACGCTTGGGTGTCCAAGCTGCCGGAGAAAGACGAGATGGAGGCAGATATGCTCGATTTCGCCTTCGAACCGGACGCGGAAAAATCGCGCCTCACCTGCCAACTGAAGGTGACGGACGAACTGGACGGTCTGGTTGTCCGGATGCCGGAGAAGCAGATTTGATCCGCTGGCTGCTGGCATTCAGTTTGCTGGCGGTTGCGGCGTCTGCACAGTCACGCCCGAATATCCTCGAAGCTACTTACGGTGATCCGACGGACCGGTATGCGCATGGTATTCTTGGTGATGCCATTGAATATGGCTCACTAACCCTGACGTTGGACATGTGCCCGGAATGTGCGTTGCTGACGCGCGGAGAAGCGGTGATTACCCTCCCGGAAAATCGTGTATTTGAGGATCTGCAGCCTCAGGTAGTCGATCTGGATCATGACGGGATAAACGAGGTTATCGTCGTGGAAACCGATGTCAGGCTGGGCGCGCAACTGGCGATCTACGGGGTTGAGGGCAAGATTGCGGAAACGCCATTCCTCGGGCAGCCGCATCGCTGGCTTGCCCCGATTGGCGCAGCGGATTTCAACGGCGACGGGCTGATGGATATCGCCTATATCGAAAAGCCGCATCTTACGAAAATTCTGAAAATCTGGACCTATGAGGATGGCGAATTGCGTCAAATCGCCGAGGCATCAGGCTTGACCAATCATCGGATCGGTGAGGATTTCATCTCCGGTGGCGTGCGGACCTGCCGGGGGTATCCGGAGATAATCACGGCAAGTGACGACTGGCGCCATGTGGTGGCGACCCGGATAGTGGAAGGGGAACTGTCCTTCGACACGCTGGGACCCTTTACGGGTCGTCCAGCCTTTTCGGATGCGTTAGCCTGTCGGTAAGGCGCTACAGCGCCCGCCATCCGATATCTTTTCGGTAAAACCCACCCGGCCAGTCGATTTTTTCGATGGTCGCATAGGCGCGATCCCGGGCTTCCTGCAGGCTGTCACCACGCGCCGTGATATTCAGCACACGCCCACCATTCGACAGCACCGCGCCGCCGTCAGATTTGGTCCCGGCATGGAAAATTTGCACATGCGTCTCCCCCTCGGCCGCGTCTAGCCCTTCGATGGGTTCACCCTTCGCATAGCTGCTGGGATAGCCCTCGGCAGCCATGACCACCGTCAGCGCATGATCATCAGCCCAGTTGATTTGCGTGTCGTCCAGAAGCCCTTCGGCACAGGCGAGCAACGCGTCCAGCGCCTGCGCCCCGAGGCGCAGCATCAGAACCTGGCATTCCGGATCACCAAAGCGGACATTATATTCCACCAGCCGTGGCTGGCCGTCCTTGATCATGAATCCTGCGTATAGAACCCCTTGATATGGCGTTCCGCGCCGCGCCATTTCGGCAATAGTGGGTTTGACGATTTCGTTCAGCGCCTTTTGTGTGATCGCGTCATCCATAATCGGCGCAGGGGAGTAGGCGCCCATCCCGCCGGTGTTCGGCCCCTCATCCCCGTCATAGGCACGTTTATGATCCTGCGCGGTGCCGATGGGCAGAATGTTTTCGCCATCTGACAGGATAAAGAACGACGCTTCCTCGCCCTCCATAAACTCTTCGATCACGACTTCCGCGCCAGCCTCGCCAAAGGCGCCGTCGAAACAGTCGTCCAGCGCGGCCATCGCCGTCGGCAGATCCATCGCGACCGTCACGCCTTTGCCCGCCGCCAGTCCGTCAGCCTTGATCACAATGGGGGCACCTTCGGCTTCGACATAAGCCTTCGCAGACGCCAGATCGGTGAATCGGGCATAGCCAGCGGTTGGGGCGCCGCAGGCATCGCAGATTTCTTTGGTAAAGGCTTTGGAGGCTTCCAACTGTGCTGCTGCCTGTGACGGCCCAAAGGTCAGAATGCCTGCCGCGCGCAGCCGGTCGGCGACGCCTGCGGCCAGCGGGGCCTCGGGGCCCACGACAACAAATCCGATGCTTTCTGCGTCGCAGAATTCGACCACGGCATCGCCGTCCTCTGGATCTATATCGACGCATTTCGCCACCCCGGCGATCCCGGCATTACCGGGGGCACAGAACAACTCGTCACAACGGGGGTTTTGGGCAATCGCCCATGCCAGCGCATGTTCGCGCCCACCTGATCCGAGAATAAGGATGTTCATTTCGCCCCTCCGCCCTTGGCCTTCGTTGCGGGTCGTTCTAAGGTTGGTGCGACGCAGTTGCAAGGAAGATGATGTCCGACCTGATCGACGACCCGGCCCCCGGCCAGAACGCCCCGGAATTTTCGGTTTCCGAGATTTCGGGTGCCGTGAAACGGATGATCGAGGGCGAGTTCGCCCATGTCCGTATCCGCGGCGAGGTTGGCCGCGTCTCGCGCCCCAAATCCGGACATCTCTATCTGGACCTGAAAGATGATCGCGCCGTGTTGGCGAGCGTCATCTGGAAAGGCGTTGCCGCCGGTCTGCGCACCCAGCCCGAGGAGGGGATGGAGGTTGTCGCCACCGGTCGCCTGACAACTTTTCCGGGGCAAAGCCGCTATCAGCTGGTGATCGAAGATATTGCCCCCGCCGGTGTTGGCGCGCTGATGGCGATGCTGGAGAAACGCCGTAAGGCGCTGGCGGCAGAAGGGCTGTTCGACGAAGGGCGCAAACGCCCGCTGCCCTACCTGCCGGAGGTGATAGGTGTAGTGACCTCGCCATCCGGCGCGGTGATCCGGGATATTCTGCACCGCCTACGGGACCGGTTCCCGCGCCAGGTGCTGCTGTGGCCCGTCGCGGTGCAGGGCGAAAAATGCGCGCCAGAGGTTGCCGCCGCCATTCGCGGGTTTAATGCGCTGTCGCCCGGTGGCGCAGTTCCGCGTCCCGATGTGCTGATCGTGGCGCGGGGCGGGGGCTCGCTGGAGGACCTTTGGGGGTTTAACGAGGAAATCGTGGTGCGGGCAGCGGCGGAATCGGACATTCCGCTGATATCCGCTGTTGGCCACGAAACCGACACGACATTGATTGATTTTGCATCCGACAGGCGCGCACCGACACCGACGGCGGCAGCGGAAATGGCAGTCCCGGTACGCGCCGATCTGTCAGCGCATGTCGCAACGTTGGAAGAACGCCGCCGTCGCGCGGTGGCGCGGATGCTGGATCAACGCCGTCAACGGTTGCGCGATCTGGGGCGCGCCCTGCCGCGCCCGGATGCAATCCTTGGCGAGAGGTCGCAGCGGCTGGATCATCTGGCAATGCGCCTGCCGATGGCTTTGTCCAACCTCACCCACAAAAAGCGAGCTCAACTGTCGGCGAGCGGCGCGGACCGGCTGCATCCACGGGCCTTACTCACTGACATCACCCGTCGAACGCGAGAGGTCGAGGGGTGGTCAGCGCGTTTACTGCCTGCCTTGCAACGTCGCCTACGCGATCCGTCGCGGCAGGTGGCCGCGCTTGGGCGCACGCTGGAGATTATGTCGTATAAGAACACTCTGAAACGCGGCTTTGCGGTGGTACATGGGCCGGACGGGTTGGTGACCCAGAAAGCGGTTGCGGAGACACTGTCTGCGATGGAAATCGAATTTGCTGACGGGAAACTGGCGGTTGGGGAGGGCACGGCGCCACAAGCGCCGAAACCCAAACCTAAACCGAAGAAGTCAAACCCCGAGGACCCTCAGGGTTCGCTGTTTTAGACGAGCGCCGCTTCGGTAGCGGCTTCGATATCCGCGCGGCTGACACCGTCGGCCATTTCGACGATCTTCAGGCCGCCCTCGACCACGTCAAACACGCCAAGGTTGGTGATAATCCGGTCGACAACCTGCGTGCCGGTCAGCGGCAAGGTGCATTCCTTCAGCAGCTTGCTCTCGCCATGTTTGTTGGTGTGATCCATGATCACCACCACGCGCTGCACACCGGCGACCAGATCCATCGCGCCGCCCATACCTTTGACCAGTTTCCCCGGGATCATCCAGTTGGCGAGGTCACCATTTTCCGCCACCTCCATCGCACCCAAAATCGCCATTGCGATTTTGCCGCCACGGATCATACCGAAACTGTCGGAAGAGGAGAAATAGCTGGTCCGATCCAGTTCCGTGATCGTCTGCTTACCCGCATTGATCAGGTCGGCATCAATCTCGTCTTCAGTCGGGAAGGGGCCCATGCCCAGCATCCCGTTTTCGGACTGCAACGTCACATCAATCCCATCCGGGATATAGTTCGACACCAGCGTCGGAATGCCAATGCCAAGGTTCACATAGGTGCCGTCTTCAAGTTCCTGCGCCGCGCGGGCGGCCATTTGATTGCGATCCCACATGGTTCAGCCCTCCCTCACAGTGCGTTGCTCGATACGTTTTTCATGCTCACCCTGAATGATCCGGTGCACGAAAATGCCCGGCGTGTGGATGCAGTCAGGGTCGAGGCTGCCGGTTGGCACGATTTCTTCGACCTCGGCGATGCAAATCTTGCCGCATGTCGCGGCGGGCGGGTTAAAGTTGCGGGCGGTTTTCCGGTAGACCAGATTGCCCTGCGCATCGCCTTTCCACGCCTTCACGATGGACAGGTCGGCAAAGATGCCTTCCTCCATGATGTAGGTCTCGCCATTGAACTCTTTATGCTCTTTGCCCTCGGCAATCACCGTACCGACGCCGGTTTTGGTATAGAAACCCGGGATACCAGCGCCACCGGCGCGCATGCGTTCGGCCAAAGTCCCCTGCGGGTTGAATTCCAGCTCCAGTTCTCCGGACAGATATTGCCGCATGAATTCGTCATTCTCGCCGACATAGGAAGAGATCATCTTTTTCACCTGCTTGGTTTGCAGCAAAACACCCAAGCCGAAATCATCCACGCCGGCATTGTTGGACGCGAATGTCAGGTCCTTCGTGCCCGCCTGCTTGATCCCATCGATCAGCAGTTCGGGGATCCCGCACAGGCCAAACCCGCCCGCCGCGATCAGCATGCCGTCAAACAGCACCCCGTCAAGCGCCGCCGCAGCGTTGTCGTAAACTTTCTTCACACGAACCTCCCGCAAAATAGTTTCCATGGATAATAAATCAGCCCGCTCCGGACGCAAGCCATTCTTCGCGATTAATGCGGTATAAAACATGCCGCAGCAATGGGCTGTTAGCGGGCAGCATGGGATGATCGAAATCATCCGCCGGATCGTAGCGCATCGCCAACCGTTGCATCACCCGTTGCGACGGTTTGTTCTGCACCGTTGTCATCGCCACCACCTGATCAAGGCCACGCGCAAACGCCGCGTGCAGACAGACGCGCGCGCCTTCGGTCGCGTAGCCCTTGCCCCAGGCCGAGGGGATCAGACGCCAGCCGACCTCGGTCGCGGGTGTGAAAGGCGTTTCGTAGCCGATTTCTGATGTGCCAATGAAGCCGATGAATGCCCCGTTAGCCTCTGCCGCCAGCCAGCCATCGGGGTGACTTTGGTAATAGTCGATAATCTTGGTGAGGAAACTGTCCGAAACCTCCCGCGTCAGGGTGCCCGGAAAATACCGCATGACCATCGGGTCGGCGTTCAGTTGGTAAAAATCATAGGCGTCCTCGAGGGTTAACCTTCGAAGACGCAAGCGGATCGTTTCGATGATTTCCATTTTGCCGCCGCCCCTTCAATAATTGTGAAGGGGCGAAGGTATCAGGCCGCCTCTGGCAAATGCAACATCTGGTCCAGCTCTTCTCGAAGAGCGTTCACCTCGTTCCATCCCGAATGCTCGGCCTTTTGGGCGGGCAACGATTGCTCGTGATAGAAGCCAGAATGATAACTGATGCGGTTCCCCAGTTCCGTATCCAGAATTCTGGCATGTTGTCGTTTTAATGCCGAAACGGCTTGATCATAGCTGCTATTATGATCCGAAACGTGGTTGAGCAGAACGTAGCACGGGGTGCCTTCACTATTCGCAATTCCTTGAATCGTTTGAATCGTGCGCGTCGAAAAGGCATTTGGCGGACATGGCGCGACAACAAAATCCGCTTCGTGACAGACAATCTTGAACAAATGATCCGGATGTGTCGGACAATCAATGATCGTGATGTCGTTCTTGGCGCGGCTTTTACCTATGTCGGTTTTCAAGCGCCAGATCTGCGACCCTTTCAGGTTCAACCCGCGGCAGAGATGGCTGTTCGCCCATCGTGATAAATATTTCCGCGGGTCCAGATCGATCAGTCCGATTTTCCGGTCCCTATGTGCCCAGTGGTGTGCGAGATGAGCTGCAAGCAACGCGCGGTCTCCACAGGCCTGTTTTTGAACAAGTGCGATGACAATCCCCATATTGAATCCCCCCTACGATCATCAACTTGGATCTAATTTGTGCTGTGTTTTTGGTGCTCCTCCATCATTTCTACATGCTCATTATGTAATAAAAGCCACCCCAAGAACCGACAGTTTTCGACAAATAACTGACCAAATCGTCAAATTTTAAACCTGTGATAGCAGGCACAAAATTGCGTTATACTATGGGTGTAATTTTAATCAGGCTCACCGGGGAAAGCAGCTTTTTCTGTCGGAACCTGATTCGTAGGGAGGTTTAGTTCCGATCAAATGTGGCTGAGAATCTGGTCAATTTCCCTGCGAAGGCTTTCGATTTCCTGATATGCCGTCGATTTATTCTGATGCGTCGGCAGCGCGTAATCCGCCAGGAAGCCGGTGGCAAATTCAGCACGATTAGAGAGGTGACTTTCCAGAACAACTGCCCCGCGTGCCTCCAGATCTTTTTCCATTTGGGATTTTTCGTCCGCGCTGTGTGGTCCGGCGGAATTCATTACCACGCGCAGGGTTTTGCCCTCCTGCTTGCAGGTTTGCATCACGACGCTGATCCCCCAAATCCCAAAATCAGTAGGCGAGCAGGGCGCAAGGACAATATCCGCCGCCCGCACGATCCCATGCAACATTGTGCCGGGGTTGGAGGGGCAATCGACCAGCGTGATGTCGTGCAAATCGCGGCTCGCCTCGATATCTTCGCGTGCGCGCCAGGGTTTGGATTGTTTGAGGTTCATGTCCAGCTCGCGGTTCTGAATCGCCCAATGCGCCAGCGATTGCTTGGGGTCGAGGTCAATCAGTTCCACCGACTTGCCGTGATGTGCCCAGCTATGCGCCAGATGGTTGAGGATCGTGGTTTTCCCCGAGCTGCCCTTTTGTTGAACAAATGCAATGACGTATCCCATGATCAGCCCTCCTGCCGACAAACTAGCGCAGGTTAGGTTAATAGGGAATGATCTGCGTCAAAATCCGAAATGGCGGGCGAAGTTGGTGATCTGTTTGGCAAAGACTGCCTCCATCGCTGCACTTGGCTGCTGGCCGTCGATCCGCGGAAACAGCGGGTCAGGAGCGGTGATTTGGCTGCCCGACATTTCTTCCAACACCGCATGGCCGCAGAACGGAACGTGGAGCTCGGAATATCCGCCCTCATGCGCCATGACCAACCTGCCGTCGCAGCTTTCGGCAGCCTCCATCACCTCGCGTGTTAAGGCACGGAAGGTTTCGGCGTGGCAGAGCATCCGCGACAGGGGATCAACGCCGGACGCATCAAACCCGCACGCAACGATAATCACGTCAGGGGCGTAATCAGCCAGCGCCGGGCGGACGATGTCGCGCATGGCTTGCAGATAAGAATTATGCCCCGCGCCCGGGGGCAGCGGAATGTTTATGTTATAATTGTTGCCAACGCCATTGCCGCGCGCATCGATGTCGCCAGTATCCAGCGGATAGTTCTTTTCCTGATGAATGCTGATCGTCAACACGTCATCGCGGTTATAAAATATAGCCTCGGTCCCGTTGCCGTGATGGACGTCCCAGTCAACGACGGCGACGCGGGCGGCCAGACCTTCGGCCTTCGCAGCCTCGATAGCAACGGCAATATTGTTGAACAGGCAAAAGCCGTTCGACCAGTCGGGCAGGGCGTGATGCCCCGGCGGGCGCGACAAGGCGTAGGCGTTTTGGTGCTGGCCATTCAGAACCGACAGCAACGCATGTTTCACCAGACCCGCCGACAGGGACGCGATGTCATATCCGCCCGGACCGAACGGCGTGCGCAGACCCATCTCGCCGCCTTTATCATCGGACAGGCGTTTGAAGTCTGACAGGTAGCTATCAGGATGCACACGGTTGAGGTCGGCGTAGGTCGCCGGGTCGGCGGATCGGTAATCCAGCTCCGCCGCCAGCCCGGTCACATCCAGCAGGTTCTTGAACCGTCGCTTGGTCTCGGGATTTTCCGGTAGGCCACCAGCGGCGAGCGGCTGCACCAGCCCGCCAACCGGTACCGTCAGCGCGTAATTGCCGCCGGAATGCCAGAAACACCGCTCGTCCCAGAAAAACCCCGTGGACATTAGCGCGTTCCGGCGACCATCAGCCCTTGGTTTTTCGCCTCCGCATGGCTCATGTCGAGGCATTTCCACGCTTTTTCGGCCAGCTCGTCAATCTCGGCTTTGTTGATGACCAATGGTGGCGAGATAATCATTTTATCCCCGACATGGCGCATCATCAGGCCGTTATCAAAACAGGTTTCACGGCAGATAAACCCAACCGCCCCCGGTTTCTCAAACGGGGCACGGGCCGAGGCATCCGGCGTCAGTTCCAGTGCGCCCATCATACCAACGATGCGGGCCTCTCCGACCAGCGGGTGTTCCCCCAGTTCGGCCCATTTCTGGGCGAGATAAGGCCCGGTTTCATCGCGCACCTGCTCCACGATTTTTTCTTCTTCGATGATGCGCAGATTTTCCAGCGCCACAGCTGCCGCCACCGGATGACCGGAATAGGTGTAGCCATGCGTGAACTCGCCAGCTTCGTCTTCGAAGACTTGCGCCATTTTCTCGCTAATGACCGAGCCGCCGATGGGCTGGTAACCCGAGGACAGCCCCTTGGCAATGGTCATGATGTCGGGGCGAATGCCGAAGGTCTCAGACCCGAACCAATTGCCGGTGCGGCCAAAGCCGCAGATGACCTCGTCCGCGATCAACAGGATGTCGCGTTCATCGCAAATCCGCTGGATTTCGGGCCAGTATGTCGATGGCGGAATGATCACACCACCAGCACCCTGCACAGGTTCGGCGATAAAGGCCGCGACATTATCTTCGCCAAGACGGTCGATTTCGGCTTCCAGCGCGCGGGCGCGGGCGAGACCAAATTCTTCGGGCGACTGATCGCCACCTTCGCCGTACCAGTAGGGCTGATCGATATGCGTGATATCAGGGATCGGCATACCGCCCTGTGCGTGCATGCCCGCCATGCCACCCAGCGAACCGGACCCGACGCAGGACCCGTGATAGCCGTTCTTGCGTGCGATGATGGTTTTCTTGTTGGGCTTGCCGAGGCTCGCCCAGTAATGCCGCACCATGCGGATATTTGTGTCATTCGCCTCGGAACCGCCACTGGCTAAGAATGTGCGGTTCAGGTCACCCGGCATCAGGTCGGCCAGCTTGTCCGCCAGGGCGATAACCGGCGGGTGGCTGGTCATGAAAAATGTGTTGTAATACGGCAGTTCCTGCATCTGACGATAGGCAACATCGGCCAGTTCCTTGCGCCCATACCCGATATTCACGCACCACAATCCGGCCATCGCATCCAACATCCGTCCACCGTCGGAATTGTAAATATTCACGCCCTCGGCCCGGGTCACCACGCGCACGCCTTTGTTATTCAGCACCTTGGTGTCGGTGAAAGGATGCAGGTGATGTTCCGCGTCGGCTGCCTGCATATCGGCGGTAGAGGGGATGTTTGTCAGATGATTCATACTATACCTCGATGTTCGTTTGCGCCGACAGTAGGACGGCAAATTACCGTGCGCCAGTGCAATTCCGACGAAATGACGAACGATTTGCCCCTTTGCGATGCGACCTGCCGTCACTCTGTTCTAAGGGAACGGATTCGACGACGCGGCACATATAGCAAACAGTCTGGGGAGGAGATGGTACCGACGCCCCGGCTCGAACGGGGGACCTCTTGATCCACAATCAAGCGCTCTAACCTACTGAGCTACGTCGGCACTGGCGTGTCACCTAATCGCTCTTTCGCGAACGGTCAACCGGGAAAATATTGCAAACTTTGCTGCGAATGCTCTTGCCTGTCACGCCGGAACATAAGTCAGGCAGATAACATCCTTGCCAATTTGATGTTGCGACACAAATCGAAGCCGGGGGCGGGGGCCGCTAAAAAACGGAGTGCCGTGACCAAGAACGACAGGGTGAAAATAAAACCGGTATTCGTCGATCAGACCAGCCTCTGTCAGGCTGCCGGCAAGGTCCGGTCCACCGACTTCGATTTCTCCGTCAGTGATATCTTTCAGATCACGAACGGCGGTTTCGACATTTTCGGATATGAGGGTCGTATTGGGTCCGACAGACGACAGTGTGGTCGACACCACCCATTTATGTTGCCCGCGCCAAGCCTTGCCAAATTCGCGCTCCGCCTCTGTCCATTCCGGTTGTTCATCGTCCCAATAGCGCATGATTTCATACAGCTTACGACCATAGAGACAGCCGCTTATGCCTTGCATATGATTTATCCAGTGTTGGAACAGGACGTCATCGGGGCCGAATTCCGTGTGATCAACATACCCATCGAGGGATTGATTCATCCCGTAAACGATCTTTGCCACGCCGAATTTTCCTTTGGATAGGGCCGGATGCAGTCGGCAAATTAGCATATCACCACTTGCAGCGAAAGCCGCTGCGATTTAGGGGTTTTGATGAAGGAGACCACCATGGGTATCAACAAACAAAGCGACATTGCCGCCAACCTGCAAATCGGCCCGACCGATCAGGGCATGGTCCGCCTGTTCATCGAAGGCGGAGATTTCGAAATCCCGATGGATTTTGAACCCGAGGAGGCCGAGGAAATTGCCGAGGAAATCCGTGCCGCTGCCGTCCGCGCCCGTGCGGTGCAGGGCAAAGGGCATTAAATCGCGGCTCAATACCCTCGTTCTGTCGCTGATAATGACGGGGTTCGCTGGCGGCCCGGCTGCCTCGCAAAGCGGTGAAGAAATTGCCAGAACCTGGTGCGGCTCCTGCCACGCCTATCCTGAGCCTTCTCTCCTGGACCGACAGACCTGGACGGATCATGTTTTGCCGCAAATGGGCGCGCGGCTGGGTATCTGGAGCTATCGCGGTCGGGACTACGGGATCGACGTCAATACGCCGGACGGGATCTATTCCGATGTTCCCCTGATTAATCCGGATGACTGGGAACGTATCGTCAGTTTTTACGAAACCGAAGCGCCCGAGACATTGGTGCTGCCGGATCAGGCGCCACGATTGCCCGTTTCGCTCTTTACCATCGAAACGCCGGAAGAGCGCAGCGATTTTCCGACAAGCACTGCCATCCTGATAGACGAAGCTAGTCATAACCTGCTGCTTGGCGATTCCCATGCGCTGGATTTGAAGGTTTTTGATAATGATCTGGAAATAGTGTCGGAACTCCGCACCGGCGGGGCGATCTCCTGGATAAAATCACCGCCGGATGGGCCGTATCTGGTGACGACGATGGGAGGGGATATTGGTCAGGGTGAACAGCCTTTCGGGCTGTTGCTGTCCGTTGATCCAACGACGGGAAAACTCAGCCGGTTGATCCGCAGGCTACGCCGACCCGTTACCATGCGTGATGGAGATTTTAATCACGACGGCAAGTCGGATTTTCTCGTTGCAGAATTTGGCACGCATTCGGGAAAGCTGAGCCTTCACCTTTCGCAACCGGACGGAACGCTGGCTGCGCGCGTATTGGCAGAAGATGCCGGTGCCACCTCGCTGGCGATTGATGATGACGATCTGCTGGTCCTGATGGCCCAGGGTGACGAGAGGATCTTACGCTTTCGGGATTTTGCCGGTGCAAACCCGACGGAGGAGGTGCTGCTCCGGTTCCCGCCGTCGCAGGGATCGTCAAGCATGACTGTCAGCGATGTGACCGGCGATGGGCTGCCAGATATCCTTTATACGGCAGGTGACAATGCGGACATCTCGCCGATCTATAAACCTTATCATGGTGTTTACCTGTTTGAAGGCGCGGCTGATGGCAGCTTCCGCCAGACGTTGTTTTTTCATCTGGATGGCGCGACCAGCGCTGTTGCCGCAGATTTCGATATGGATGGGGATCAGGACATCGCCGCCATTGCCTATTACCTGAACGCTGCCCGTAACCCGGACGATGCCACTTTCGTATTTCTGGAGAATACGGGTGACGGATTTTTACCGGGAACCATAGATGGCATCGGGCTGCTGGGTCGGTTTGTTGCGATAACGGCAGGGGATATTGATGGGGACGGCGATAAAGATATTGCATTGGCAAATATGGCGTTCGGACCGTATGGTCCGATGGTGATCCCGCCCGCACGCCAGCATATTTGGCTCGAGGGTCCTCCATTTATACTGCTAAGAAATACAACCCTTTCATCAGAATAACCAATTGCCACATGTCTCCTAAACGCCTGAACCTCCCCGATACGGCCAGCCTGACAACACCGGGTGATGGCGGAAAGCTTCATGCGCCCTCCGCAGAACGGAATGTTGAGGCGATTGTCGAAACTGTCCTGCCGCTTCTGCCTGCCACCGGCGCGGCGTTGGAAATTGCCAGCGGCACGGGGCAGCATATTGTCCGCCTCGCCGCCGCCGCCCCTGCAATAGAATGGCATCCCTCGGACATTGATGCGGATCGGCTGACCAGCATTCGGGCCTGGCGGTCCGAGGCGGGACTGGCCAATATAGCAGCGCCGATATTGCTGGATGCGACGGTGCCCGGCTGGTCCGGTCAGGTCGGGCGGTTTGAGGTGATTTACCTTTCAAACCTGCTTCACCTGATCAGTGCGTCCGAGGCTCGGACCCTGATCGCTGAAACCGCAAATACTCTCACACCTGACGGCGTTTCCCTGATCTACGGCCCCTTCAAGCGTGGTGAAGATTTCGCGGGGGAGGGCGACCGTCGCTTTCATGAAAGCCTGACCTCGCAGGATCCCGAGATCGGCTATAAATCTTTTCAGTGGGTTCAGGATGCGCAGGTGGCGGCCGGGTTGTCGGTGCGCGATCCGATCACGATGCCCGCCAACAATCTGATACTGGTTGCGCAAAAGACCTGATCAAAAATTGCGACGTCCCAAGTCTTCGTAAAATCGCAGCAGATATCCGTCGGGATCGGCGACGACGAATTGACGGGATTTTGCCCAGTTAGACACCGCAAACTCCGGCACCAGAGCATTTGCCATCACCCAAACATCCGGCGAGAAGGGGGCGGATCGGTAAACATCCGTAGCCGATCCGCCGCTGTGCGGGCGAAAGTCTTGGTTACGTTCTTGCGCCGTGCGGCGTTCAGTTTCCGCTCCGGCGCCATCCGTTGAATCTCTGCGTCATAGCCATCCGCGATGATCAGGCCGTCTTCCGGCGGCAGGATGTCGATCGGGAAGTCCGCACCAACGGCCCAGAAAAATCGGTCGCACCATTGCAGATATCCCTGCCATTTGGCGTCAGACGTGAAATCGGCGCGGCTGGATTTGCATTCGACCACCCAGATCTCCCCATCCTGAGCGAGTGCCGCGACATCGACTCGTCGCCCGCGCTCGGGTGAAAACTCTTCCATCACGGCGAAACCGTGTGATGTCAGATGGCGGCAAACGCCACGGGCCAGAAGCTGTCCGGGTTGTAGATCGTTCATAGTGGAAACTATGAACAAAGTATGAACACCAAGTCAAGTCAGTCGATTACACCGGCCAGCCGCAACCGATCCTGATACCGTTTTTGCAAGCTAGACGGTTCATAGAGACGATGAACCAGCGCGCGCCCTGCGCTTGCCCTGTTTGCCGAGACCTCGCGGTCCGAGCGGACCTGCTGCATCGTTTTGACAAGGGCTTGCCTGTCAATCTCAGCCCAGCGGGCGCCTTCAAAACAGGTAACAAACTCGCCTCTGCGTACATCCTTTAACTTGTAAGGCACCGGGAAGGCGGTATCGGAATTGCAAAAATCCGTATTGCCGGAATAATCCGTTGCGATCACAGGGCGTTCATACCACAACGCAAAGGCAGGCAGATACCCAAACCCTTCGGAGCGATGGGTCGACAGGATACAATCGCTCTCGGCGATCAGGCGCAGATAGTCCGGGAAAGACAGGTTTTCATACATGATCCGAATTCGGCTATCTTTGGCTGCCAGTTTCGCAATCTGATCCATCTGTCCGTTCGGATCGTTGATATGAGGTGCCTTGGGTTCCGTGGTTTTCACCACGATTTGCACATCTCTGTCATTGGGAAACGCATCAAGAAATGCTTCAACCGCAGCCAACGGGTTCTTCCGCTCTACGGAGGAGCCAAAATCGAAACAGGTCGTAAAGGTAAATTTATCCGGCGAATAAGGCAGTGGCGTATCAGAATTTTCCACCTGATCCGGCAGATCGATGGCTTTGCCAACATTGATCACCTCGACATCATAGTTTGGCTGGTACGCCTGACGCACAAATTCGCTTGGAACCCAGACTTCGTCCAGTAGGTCGCCGGCATGCAAATGTGTGTTGGGTAGTTTGTCGAATTCCCATAAGAAAAACCCAACATGGAACGGGTTCGGGCCGGCATTTCCCTGCGCCGAAGTTAATTGCCGGGGAGTGTCATGCGCGTTTACATTATGCAGGTAGAACGACCGCTTTAGCGGGATTTCCCTGTCCAATTTTATCGGCGCGGACATGAAAAATGGATTCTGTCCAGACCGGAAACTGGTGGGTATCCCCAGATCATTCAGCGCATTTGCGTGCATGTGGGCATTTCGCGCCAATCCACTCATCCCCTCGAAAATGCCGAAAATCTCGGCTTTCGGCGGATGAGAGGGCAGCGTCGGAGCCAGCGGATCATCCACCGCTGTGGAAAAGACCCGCATGACCGGTGCCCACCGGCAAACCACATTTTTAAACCAATCCCTGATCAGATCGGACCGCCAGATAGGATCTTGGGCGGCTTCTGCCGGAAGTTCCAGATGGGTATGGATTGCCGTAAACAGTTCCATCTGAGAGAGCGCCCCGGGCTCATCGCCGATTGGACGGGCGAAATTCTTGATCAGGTCGTCGGGCACAAATTCCAAACTCTCCACCCTTGGGGCGAGAGAAAAAATGATATCCAAAGCCAGCATAGCCTGATCGAACTGCGTCTTGCTGGAATGATCGACATAGACATGTTTCCCTGCGAGCTGCTTCCAGCTGTCTGGGATCAAGGCATTTTTCGTTGTGCGATGATCACCAAGATTTGTCATCAACGCTTCGATTGGAACGGGCAGCGAATTGCGTGCCCGCTGTGTGACCTGCGCGTGGATATACCATTCGACATATTTTCGGTCATCGCTTTGTTCCTGCGCAGAAGCGTTACGCTCAACCATCGGATGGGCGCGGAAATGTTTCATGAATTCGGACATACCGGTCGCAGAATCAAATGCGTTTGCCGTTGCGCGTTTGGTCTCGCAAGCAACAGGGATATGTGCGTCCTGTCCCAGATTCCGGATCGCGTATCGGCCGACATTCCCAATCGATGAGGCATGCCTGACTTGCATGTTCACATCATTTTTTATCGCGTCCGAGGCATCCCGATGGCTTTCCACCATCATAAGAACCCGTCGTGGCTTCAGAACCGTCGAGTCACCTTGCTCTTTGGAATTTGCCAAGCGCAAAAGGGTGTCAAACGCGTTGACGGGCAAGTCCTTCGTCTCCGTATGGCGAAGCGTTGCTTTGGCGAGTTTCTTCGGGGAGACGTTCGTCACATGGAACCGCGCTTTGCGACTGAAGAGGCATTGTCCCCAAAGGAGTGCGCCCATTACCGCCTGCATCGAAAATGGGTTGCGAAGGTCATTGACGATATGGAGTTCCGGGCAGGAGCGGGCAAGGAACCTGACCATCTGAACGCGGCGCAGATGTTCAGCAGCCCAGTCAATCATGCGTTTCTGCTTGATGTTTCGTGTCACCAATCCCGACAGGTAGAAAAACACCCTCGTGTTCGGCGAGAGCGCATCCGCCAGCTGCTCGCGGCTTTGTCTTTCAAGCGCGCGCGTCCGGTATTTCAGGGAAATTCGGGCGATGGAACGCCCCGGCTCCGAAGCTGTCACCACCTGCTTTCCGGCGCTATCCAGAAAGTGAGCCAACATGGTCGGGTTGGCCTTGCGCCCTGTTTCCACGGGAAGAAAATTTGCGACGATCAGGTAGTCGGCATTGGTCTGACTAGCCGTGTCAGTATTTTGTCGTTCGACATAATTCATTCAAAAGAAGTCCCAAAATCAATGCCAGCTAGTAGGCATACAGCTTAACATTGAGCAATAGTCGTCATATTCGCCCCTTCTAATCAGGCGGATTCTATCCTATATCACCACTGACGGGTACTGGCTTTTGTGTCCGGAGACAATATCCTAGTGGCCTTAAATCTTTGAAAGGGAGCTGGCTCTGTGACTGGTCGTGGCCTATCGCACCTGGCGCCCACCTGTACTTTCAGGCTTTCAAGGACAACCCTCTCCAACCTTAATGCTGGTCCCGTCACATGATTTCCACTGAAAAAGCGGAGGCGCGAACGCTCGCCCAAGAGCGCCGCAAGGGCGCATATGATTCGCCAAATGCGGTTGATGCTGCTAATGCGGCACTGCTCTCGCTGATCAATGAGACCGTGGGGCCGGTGTCGGGTTACCTCCCCATTCGTACCGAAATGGACCCCTTGCCGACATTGACCAAGCTGGATCGTCAGATCGGTGTACCGGTGATCACCGGTCGTGGTATGCCCCTGACATTTGCCCAATGGACGTCAGCGGCGACGCTGGTCAAAGGCGATTTTGGTGTCATGATTCCGGATCCGATTATTCCCGTCACGCCGATGGTTCTGATTGTTCCCCTGTTGGCCTTTGACCGGCAGGGCTATCGCCTTGGCTATGGTGGTGGCTTCTATGATCGCACCATTGCGGCGCTGGATAATGTCACGTCCATCGGGTTTGCCTATGCGGCACAGGAATGTGCCACCGTCCCGCGCGAAGATACAGACGAGCGGCTGGACTATATCGTCACGGAAAAAGAAATCCTGCGATTCTAGGTATCTTCTTGTGTGCCCCGTTCACGATAGGGAGTGGTCGCAAAATGGGTTCGGTAACATTTCGAGAAATGCGACGGTGAAGTAAAACCGCAGGCCAGCGCCACATTGATCACGCTCATATCTGTTTGCAGCAACAGATGCCGTGCCTTTTGCAGGCGCAGTTCCATGTAGTAGCGTTTGGGGGAGCGGACGAGGTAGCGCCGGAATAGCCTTTCCAACTGCCGGGTCGATATTCCAACCTCTTCAGCGAGTTTCGCAGGCGAGATCGGTTCCTCCAGGTTTTCCTCCATCTTCTTGATAACAGAAGATAATTTCGGATGTCTGACGCCAATCCGGGTCGGAATGGACAGACGTTGCTCGTCCTTGTCGGTGCGCACGGTTGTATAGATCATCTGATCCGCCACCGCATTTGCCAGATCGCGTCCGTGATCATTGGCAATCAGGCGCAGCATGAGATCCGCCGCCGCGGTCCCCCCGGCAGATGTGTACCGGTTCCGGTCAATCGCATAGATGGACCCGACCAATTCAATATCGGGGTAATTCTCGATGAATGACTCGCGGTTTTCCCAGTGGATCGTCACGCGCCGGCCGTCGATCAGCCCTGCCTTAGCCAACACATGCGTTGCCGTACATAAGCCGCCGATTGGCATGCCTTTCCGTGCCTGCCGACGCACCCAGTTTATAAGTTCAGGCGTTGTCGCTTTTTCGATATCAACACCGCCGCAAAGGATAATGGTCTCGTTCCGATCAACCTCGGTCAGCCCCATATCTGTGAGGATCGTTACACCGCCCGAACAGGTTACCGGAGCGCCATCCAAACTTGCCAGCCGCCAATCATACAGCTGAGTCGCGGCCATTCGGTTCGCAATTCTCAGGGGTTCTACAGCACTTGTGAATGCCATCAGGGAGAAATTTGGCAACAGGACAAAGACAAACCGTGCGGTTGTCGCTTCGGTAAACTCTTCCAACCGACACCTCTTGATCAGAAAGCAAATGCGACATTTAGCGTGTCGTGGAAAGAACTTTTGTTCATTTTCAAGGGATGGTCAATGAAATTCACTTCCCCTATAAGAGCAGTCCAAATTCATGATTCAGGAGCAAGGAAAATGCCCGCAACTTGGAACAAATCTGACTGGCGCAAAAAAGAGCGGATTCAGATGCCCGAGTATACCGACCTCGAGGCGCTGTATGCCGTGGAGTCGAAGCTGGCATCTTATCCGCCCTTGGTCTTTGGCGGCGAGGCCCGTCGTCTGAAAGCTGAACTGGGCGAAGTCGCAGAAGGTCGTGCCTTCCTGCTGCAAGGTGGCGATTGCGCCGAAAGTTTCGCCGAATTCGGTGCCGACACGATCCGCGATACGTTCAAGGTGATGTTGCAGATGGCGATGGTGCTGACTTATGGCGCGAAATTGCCGGTTGTGAAGGTTGGCCGGATGGCCGGGCAGTTCGCCAAGCCGCGCTCTGCGCCGACAGAAACCGTGGAAGGCGTGGAGCTGCCCTCCTACCGCGGCGACATCATCAATGGATTCGATTTCACACCCGAAGCCCGCATTCCCGATCCGAACCGCATGTTGCAAGCCTATACGCAGGCGGCAGCATCGCTGAACCTGCTGCGGGCTTTCTCCAAAGGTGGTTTCGCGGATATTCACCGCGTGCACAGCTGGACGCTCGGCTTCACCGACAGTGACGAAGCCGAGAAATATCGCGACATGGCGAACCGCATTCAGGACACGCTGGACTTTATGTCCGCGGCCGGCCTGACGGCGGAAACCAATGCTGAACTGGGCACGGTGGATTATTATACAAGCCACGAAGCCTTGCTGCTGGAATATGAAGAAGCGCTCTGCCGTGTGGACAGTACAACCGGTCAACAAATTGCGGGCTCAGGCCATATGATCTGGATCGGGGACCGCACGCGTCAGCCCGACGGTGCACATGTCGAGTTTGCCCGTGGCGTTATCAATCCGATTGGCCTGAAATGCGGACCAAGCCTTGATCCCGAGGAACTGATCCGCCTGTGTGATCTGCTGAACCCGGAGAATGAACCGGGCCGTCTGACGCTGATCAACCGGTTTGGGGCTGGCAAAGTGGGTGACCACCTGCCGGGGCTGATCAAGGTGATCGAACGGGAGGGCAAGAACGTTGTCTGGTCCTGTGATCCGATGCATGGCAACACGATCAAATCGGACAGCGGCTACAAAACCCGCCCGTTTGAGCGTGTCTTGGCCGAGGTTCGCGAGTTCTTCGCCATCCACAAATCCGAAGGCACCTATGCTGGCGGCGTGCATTTTGAAATGACCGGCAAGGATGTGACCGAATGCACCGGCGGCCTGCGCGCCGTGTCGGACGAAGATCTGTCGGATCGCTATCACACGGCTTGTGACCCGCGCCTCAATGCCTCGCAATCGCTGGAACTGGCGTTCCTAGTGGCCGAAGAGATTCAGGGCCGTGATCGCGAACTGGCGGCTGCGGGCGCAAACGGCTGATGACCAAAATCTGCGTGCTGACCTCTGCCAAAGGGGTCAGCGACACGATTGTGCGCGAAGTGATCGGGCAGTTGCCCGAGACGTCCCCTGCAAGGCGGCTGTCTGACAAAGCGGTTGAATTTGCCTTTGACGGCGAAAATCCGACTGTTGATCTGCCGCATGTCGATATCAATGTTGTCCCGGCCGCCAATCGCCGCAAAAAGCTGCTGATAGCCGACATGGATAGCACGATTATCCCGGTGGAATGTATCGACGAGCTGGCCGATTTCGCCGGGGTCAAAGACCGCGTGGCTGATATCACCGAACGCGCGATGCGCGGAGAACTGGATTTCGAAGAGGCTATCGACGAGCGTGTCGGGCTGCTGCGCGGCTTGTCCGAAGAGGTCCTGCAACGCTGCTATGACGAACGGATCTCGCTTAATCCCGGGGCGGCAGTGTTGGTGCAGACAATGAATGCGTTGGGGGCTATGACCGCCCTTGTGTCTGGCGGATTTGATTTTTTCACCTCCCGCGTCGGGGCGGCGGCAGGGTTCCAGACCAATCAGGCCAACCACTTGCTGGTGGCGACGGGGGAACTCACAGGGCGCGTGCAAAAACCTGTGCTGGGACAACAGGCGAAACTTGATGCTTTGCAGCGATATTGCGCAGCGGGGGGATATTCCGCTGCGGATGTTCTGGCGGTTGGTGACGGTGCGAATGACCGCGCGATGGTGGAGGTTGCTGGCCTTGGTGTCGCGTATCACGCCAAGCCAGCATTGGCGGCAGTGGCGACGGCGAAACTATATCATTCCGATCTGACCGCGCTCTTGTCCCTGCAGGGCATTCCTGACTCAGAATTTGCGCTTTAACCCGGGCGACTGGCGGGGGCTTCATGCCCGTTGCAAGGACGATTGAACTTCGTCCTACTCCTGTTGGGTAAGGAAAAATGGATATGAAAAAAGATTGGGCGCGCATGCGCTAACCCATCACTGCAGGCTTAATCCACAAGCTTCAGATGAGTTATCTTCGCGGCGCGTTTCTCGCGTTTAACAGACGTGTTCCCTTCGACAGTGCGTAGCACTGGGACACCATCCATAGAAAATTCTGGTGTTGGTTCCGCGAACCCCTGGTCAGAGGCCGGGCGATTCCGGAATGGGTTATCCATATTGACGCTGGAGATATGGTAGCGAATGGGGGCAGTGAAGCCGCTATCCGGGACGGTTACGCAGCCAATGACACGGCTAATATCGCCAAAATCACTGCGCAGCGGCAGCAGGATCATTTCCACATGGCTCTCATTGTCCTGCTTGTCTTTGGTGTCCAGCCCCAGATAGGCCACTTTCGGTTGCCCCAGCACCTCGGTCAGGACGGAATCAAAGCGCCCGCGCGAATTGTCCTGAAAGAAGGACATCGGGGACTGACCGCGCACCTCCATGCCCATCATTTCACACAGTTTCAGACCGGCAATCCGCACCCGCGTGTCCTTGGGCCCCAACTGTTCGAAAATGAACAGCGTATCCAGCACTTCAGGAATTTTGCGCGGCTCAATGTCAGAGCGAAACGGCGGCAGGTCGCCTTCACAAATCTCATCCCAATGTGCGCGAAGGGTACGAAGCGTGGAGTGCGTCATCCTGGTCCTGTGTCTGCGGCATACTGGCGGCCGCTTCAAAATGGTTACTGTTTCGTAAACATATCGCATTTTAGCGAATTTTCTCGAAAATAGATGCTGCATGGTTAACAAACTGATAATAGGTTAATAAAATTCAAAAGCTTAACGAGAGGATGGGTATGTCTCTGCAATCCATGACCGGCTTTGGAACGGTGTCTGGCGAGAGAGAAGGGATCAGTTGGTCTTGGGAAGTCCGCTCGGTCAATGGCCGTGGTCTGGACGTGCGCGTCCGTCTTCCCGAAGGGGCGGAGTCACTGGAGCCGAAACTGCGCGCGGAATTGCCAAAGCATGTGTCGCGCGGGAATGTGTCGGTGCATCTCAAACTGTCGGCGAAGGCTGACAGTTTTGCGCCCAAGCTGATTGAAGAAAACCTTGCCTCCGTAATCGACGCTGCCAAACATGCCGAAGCTGCCGCCAAAGCAGCAGGATTGGCGCTGTCGCCAACCAGTATCGGCGATCTGTTTGATCAGAAATGGATTTGGGATAGCGGACAGGCATCAAACACATGCTGGCTGGAAGATGCCGGGGCGCAGATCAAAGATGTTATGCGCAAATTTGTGGAAGCACGGGAAGCCGAAGGTAAGGTGATTGCCGAACGCCTGAGCGAGCAAACCGCCAAATTGCAGGAATTGGCGCGGGCGGCGCGGGACACCGCAGGGGCACGCAATGCCAAAGCTGGGGACACCCTGCGCGAGAAAGTGAAGGCGCTGCTGGACATAACGGACGTTGCTGATGAGACCCGATTGGCTCAGGAACTCGCAGTTCTGGCGGTCAAATCCGACGTGACGGAGGAGCTGGATCGCCTTGATGCTCATATCGCGGCGGCGCAGGAACTTCTGCAGGTCAAAGGGCCAATTGGACGAAAATTCGACTTCCTGATGCAGGAATTCAACCGCGAGGCCAACACGCTATGCTCCAAATCCGGAGATTCCGCGCTGACTGCCATTGGGCTTGAACTTAAGGTCGTAATCGATCAAATGCGGGAGCAGGTTCAAAATTTGGAGTAGCCGATGAAACGCCGAGGTATCCTCATCATCCTGTCTTCGCCTTCGGGCGCAGGGAAATCGACCCTGTCACGGCGGGTGCTGGAAGATGATCCGGATGTCAGCTTTTCCATTTCTGCGACGACACGCCCGCCAAGACCGGGCGAGGTAAACGGGCAGCATTATTATTTCAAATCCCGCGAAGAATTTATGGCGCTGGTGGACAGCGGCGGGATGCTGGAACATGCGGAAGTTTTCGGAAATCTTTATGGTTCACCACTGGAGCCGGTCGAGGCGGCGATTAATGACGGCAAGGATGTGTTGTTTGACGTTGACTGGCAGGGCGGACAACAGATCCGAAACTCGCGTCTGAAAGAAAGCGTTGTGTCGATTTTCATTTTGCCGCCTTCCATCGCCGAGCTCGAAGAGCGCCTGCGCAATCGTGGACAAGATAGTGACGATGTTATCGAAGGACGGATGGATCAGTCACGATCCGAAATCAGCCATTGGGCGGAATATGATTATGTTCTGATCAATGATGATGTTGATCTGGCTGAGGCAAAACTGCAGGCTATTCTGACGGCGGAACGGCTGCGCCGGGATCGGCGGCCGGAACTGGTGCCCTTCGTCAATGGATTGAACACGGAATTCGAAGCGCGACAGAAATGATATATGCCCTTGATAATGTTGAGCCAACTTTACCCGAGGACGGTGATTATTGGATTGCGCCAACCGCGGTTCTGATCGGTGATGTGCATGTGGAAACGGGTGTCGGCATCTGGTTTGGGACGGTGATCCGTGGGGATAACGAACCTATCAGCATCGGTGCAGGTTCGAATGTACAGGAAAACTGCGTTTTTCACACGGACCCGGGATTTCCGGTGAGGGTCGGCGCGGGCTGCACGATTGGCCACAAAGCCATGATCCACGGGTGCGAGATTGGCGAGAACAGCCTTATCGGGATGGGAGCGACCGTGCTGAATGGCGCTAAGATCGGGCGAAACTGCCTGATTGGGGCAGGGGCGCTGATCACGGAAGGAAAGGTCATTCCGGATGGCTCGCTGGTTGTTGGCGCGCCGGGCAAAGTGATCCGCGCGCTTGATGAGGCGGCTATCGAGGGGTTACGACACTCCGCCCAACATTATCAGGAAAATATGCGCCGCTTCCGGTCCGGCCTCAGATGTCTAGACTAACCGACAAGGTTGTCTCGCCGAACATTGTGTTGATGACCTTCCCTTCACCAAGTGTCAGGTCGGCAAGCAGCAGGAACTGAACCTGGGCCGGGGGAACATCCATCAAAGGCGTACCTATTTCCAGCATGTCCCAGGCATCCTCGCGTTTCAGGCGCGGTGCCGTTACCGTAATGGTCCAGATTGATCCGTTGTGATCGACAGTGATATCACCGCCCAGCGGTAGGGCCGTTTCCACACAAAGCAGCAGCAGGAATAATAGCTTTGCAGTGACGCGCGGATAGCTGTCCTGATCCAAAGACCAACGGATCTGCGTCCTGGGACCCGTCAACATCGCCGTGCCGGTGCGTTCCAGTTCCGAGCGGCTGATCTCGCCTCCAGTAGAGGCGTTGCCGAAACAGACCCGGAAATACTGGAGCTTAGCCTTGGCGCTATCGACGCTGTCTTCGATAAGTGCCAGTTCAGGTGTCCGGTTCATCATGGCTTCCAACAGTTCAAGACCGTTGCTGACCGCCCCGACGGGAGAGATCAGGTCATGGCAGATGCGCGAAGAAACCAAGGAGGGGATGTCAATTTTTGGCGTCATACATTCTTCAATTTCATAAATTTCAAAGCATTACTGCCCGATTTAGCGTTAAGGTATAGTTAAAACCCCAGAATGCAATTTAATGATGTATCCCGTCAAGTTTGTCTGGTTGCGCCTCTTTCGGGAACCGACTAGGGTGAGGCGCCCGAGTATTCGGCGAGCGGAGGCAGCCCGGAAATGAAACCAGACAGCACGCGATTTGAGGTCCGTTTGGCCTCAAGCGATGCGGATGTCGCTGCCGCGCAAAGACTTCGTTACAAAGTATTTGTCGAAGAAATGGGGGCTGCTGCTACGCCGGAAGAACAGGCGGAGCGGCGCGAAAAAGATCGGTTTGATCCCTATTTCGAACATCTGTTGCTAATCGACCGGGATCGCGACTGCGATCCTGCCGACGCTGCTGTCGGGGTCTATCGTCTGATGCGCGGCTCTGTTGCCAAACAGGGGATCGGATTTTACGGCGCGTCGGAATATGACCTGTCGAAGCTGGAGATGCTCGACCGCGAAACGTTGGAACTGGGCCGGTCCTGTATCCACAAGGATTATCGCGGCGGGCTGGGCATGCACGCGCTTTGGGATGGGCTGGGGGAATATGTGGTCGAGCATGGGGTGGAGATCCTGTTCGGTGTCGCCAGCTTCCACACCGCCGATCCTAAACCGATCGAGGAGGCTCTGTCCTTCCTCCATCACCACTATCTTGCGCCCGAAAACCTGCGTGTCACAGCCCGACCGGAAAACGCGATTGCCATGGACCGGATTGATCGTGACGAGATAGATAAATTACGCGCCTTGCGCAAAGTGCCGTCGCTGATTAAAGCCTATCTGCGGCTCGGCGGTTTCGTCGGTGAAGGGGCTTGGGTGGATCATGAATTTAACACGGTGGATGTCTGTCTGATCATGGATACTGCACTGATGGCGGACAAATACCGCGAATTCTATGGACGGAGCAGACGCTAATGGCGGATTCCCTGGATGCAACTTATCCCCGGCCAAATCCGCTGCAATGGATACGCTTCGCGATCCGTTTCGTTGCGTTCTTTGTCGGATCGGTTGTGATTATCACGACCTATATCGTCCTTTACCTGCTGGAAAAAATATTCCCGTTCAAACTGTCCAACTGGATGCCGCTGATCTGGGGCAAGATGGGGTTGTTCCTGACCGGCGTTCGGGTGGAATTGCATGGCGCACCAATGAAACATGGCGGGGCGATTGTCGCGAACCATATCTCCTGGCTTGATATTTTCGTGCTGCACAGTCTTACGCGCATGGCGTTTGTTGCCAAGTCCGAGGTCCGCAAATGGCCCTTCATCGGATTTCTGGCGGCGGTGGTCGGTACGGTCTTTATCGAGCGGCGGACCTCGCAAGCCGGAAAGCATCAGGTGGCGTTGAAAAAACGGTTGGATCGCGGGGATCCCTTATGTTTCTTCCCTGAAGGGACCAGCACAGACGGTCGTCGCGTGTTCGAGTTCAAATCGACCCTGTTTGCGGTTTTCCACACGCCGGAACTGATTGAAAGCGCGTGGATCCAGCCAGCGACATTGACCTATTTCCCGCCCCCGGGGCAGGAAGAGACCTTTTATGGTTGGGGCGGAGATATGTCGTTTTTCAAAAGCCTCGCACATGTGCTGGCACTGTCGAGCGGGGGACGGGTGAAGGTCACGCTTCATGATCCTGTGCCTGCGGCAGATTTCGAAACCCGCAAAGATTTGGCGAAATATTGCGGTTCAACGGTGCGTGAAACGCTGGCGGCGGATTTGGGAATTCCTCTCGCCGACGCTGGACCGATTGCCTGACTCAGAGCGTTGTAAATTCGCCTGCGGTTGCGGGATATTCCCGTTGCACATGATAGGCAAGCTGTCGCCACCACAACGTATAGGCCCATTTCTCGCCTTCTTTAACGTTGGTGCCGGCATGGATGGAATGCGGGTGTGCTGTGTTGGTGCCCAGACGGGTGTTGCAGAATATTAGGGTACGGCCAACCTTTGGCTTCACCAACAGTTTCAAATCGGGAAAGGCGGTTTCGCCGCCTTCAGGAACATCGTTCAGGTAACAAATGCTGGTGAACAGGCGCTGTCCTCCGCGTGTCAGCATATTGATGCCGCCTGCGGACTGATCAAATGCATCGCTGTGCGGATCGTATTTCTGATCACCAACATAATGCAATAACTGGCCGGGTTCGGAATTTTCCGGCGGCAGTCGAACGAGCCCGGAAATTTGTTCGACAAGTCCCGTCAGCAGGGGATCAGACCACTGGTCGAGCGAAGCGGCGGAATTCGTCCGGGCATCATGTTCGACCATAGTGGATTTCGCCGAATTATCGACGACATTTGCGCGCTGAAGTTTTTCCTTGCCCATAGCAATGATTGCGTCGGCCGTTTCCTGAGAAAAGCAATCGTCAACAATTGCGACCAGCGGGTTCAAACAATGCACATGTGTCAGCATTTTCCGACTCCTGATAAAATTCTGGCGGCCATCTTATTGGCCGCCAGAATTGATTTGATATTCACGAACGCTCCCACCAAAGGTCAAATTGCTCAGTGGGCTGCATCCGGTCAGTTGTTATTGCGCAATCGGAACTGGTGCGGGCGCGGGGCCCGGAGCCGGTGTGCTATCATCGTTCTGACTGATCGCGACAGCAATCAAGCCGATGGCGAGCAGAGGGATGATCCATGCACCGCTACCGCTTCCCATCGGGGCTTCTTCCATAACAACGGGTTCTGCAACCATTACCGGACCAACACTGCCAGCCATGGCGGCGGTGCTCGACATTGCCAGAGCGGTCGCTGCTGCTGCTGTTTTTGCTACATATTTCATGTTGTCTCCTGTTTTTAGACAGGCGGATGGTAGGCAGAAGACGGTATTGAATCAAGAATTGAGTGCCGATACCGGCTAAAATCAGCGGTTTGTTGCTTTTCTGATACGCTCGACTTCCAGCATCGGCTCTTTTGTCGACCAGATTTCCCCGCCAACGGTGACGAAATCCACATGATCCTTGATCTTTTCCAGCGTGTCCGGGGTGACATTACCTTCGGCAACCACGGGGACCTCGATCATCTCGCTCCACCACTGAAACAGCTCTTTGTCCGCAACGGTTCCATCACCAAGCGTTCCGTCATCGGATAAAGGACCAAAGCTGATGTAATCGGTTCCAATCTCCGCCGCTGTCATGCCGACATGCCTGGAGGCCCCGCAATAGGCACCGACAATGGCGTCCTCGCCCAGTTCCTTGCGGGCGTCGCGCACATGTTTTGCGCCATCCGTCAGGTGGACACCATCCAGCCCATGACGCTTTACCATGCGGTAATGGTCATCAATGACGATGGCGACGTCGCGAGCATGGCAGGTTTCGCGCAACAGATCAGCCGCACGACCGAGCGCGACAGGATCGTCAGTTTTCAGCGCGATCCGTACACAGGCCACCGGATATTCATCCAGAATCTCAGCCAGTTGCGCGTTGAACTCGGAAAGTTCAAATGCGCTGGGTGTAGCAAGGTAGATTTGCGCGGTATCCGACATTTTCGTCCCGTAATTCAGCAACTTGGATGGCTATAGAGGAAAACGCGGCGATTTACAGCCAGAAAATCACCGGATTTTTCACGTCGCCAGGCGTCGATCTAGCCAAATTGCCACGGCGAAAAGGATCAGGCTTGCCCCGACAATTACCGACAGGTTCGTTGCAACTGTCGCAAGCGATTTCTGCGTCAGGTCAAGGAATGGATATGGATACTCGCCGATTACGGCCCCCCGGGTGAACACCCACAGAAGGTATAGCGAAGGGGGCATCAGCATCATCGGCAGTCTGGCAAAGCTTGCAGCTCCCGAGCGTGTGTGAGTGCCCCACCAGATCAGGAACAGAATAGGGGCGACGTAATGCAGAATTTTATCGAGCACGACGGATAACAGATCCGGAATTTCACGGTTCGACAGGAGCAAGTGATAGACGACCATAACGACCAATATCAGAACCGCGAACATCGCCCGCGTGTTCGGCTTGCGAAACCAGCCCAGCCGGGCCCTCGGGAACAGGGCGGAGGCGTAGGTCAGGAAAACGCCCGTGTTGGTCAGGATCGTCAGGAAACTGATGAAATAGAGGACAGAAGCGCCAAGGCTGTAGCCGTTCGCCATCCGCAGAGTGATGGTGTTGAAAAACTGAACCACGACAGTCGCGCCGCCAATCAGCAGGCCGAGCGTTGCAAGGAAGGTTGCAATTTTATGTCTGTTCATCGTCATACTTTGGGAAATACGGGAAATTCGCGCAGTTGGATCGCCCTGTTACAGGGTCTGACGCAGTCGTGAAGGTTAGGAGAAGCTGGCCCTTAGCGTTTCCAAGTCATCCGAAAACCGAAGCGACTTTCCCGACTGGGCTTCATAAACGAAATCCCGAAACGCATTGCTCGCCTCGATATGCGGGGAAACATCGCCGATGATCGCAATTTTCAGAGAATAATTCTGAAATTTCTGAAGGATCGCGCCGAGCTTTCGGGTGCTGAGGTCAAACAGGTCCGGAGACAACCGGCTGACAGGGATTGCAATCCAGTCGACCGTGTGACCATAGCAAGCCCCGACAATATCGAGCGCGTCCTGCTCGCTCTCGAGTGGGTTTCCGGATGTCGACATCGCTGCGATATCGACACCTTCGAAATTGTGGAACTGCATCACCGCTTCAGGATCGAGCGCCCGGCATAGATCGCGGTCACGCCCAGCTCTTCCTCGATCCGGATCAGCTGGTTGTATTTCGCCAAACGGTCGGAACGCGACAGCGAGCCGGTTTTGATCTGTCCGCAATTGGTGGCAACCGCCAGATCGGCAATCGTCGCATCTTCGGTTTCGCCGGAACGGTGCGACATGACGTTGGTCATATGTGCGCGATGGGCCATATCGACGGCGGTCAGGGTTTCGCTAAGCGACCCGATCTGGTTCACTTTGATCAGGATCGAATTGGCGACACCTTTTTCGATGCCTGTTGCAAGACGCTCAGGGTTGGTGACGAACAGGTCATCGCCCACCAATTGGCAACGGTCGCCGATCTTGTCGGTGAGCAACTTCCAGCCGTCCCAATCGTCTTCGGACATGCCATCCTCGATAGAGATAATAGGGTAATTATCCACGAGGTTTGCCAGATAATCAGCATTCTCGGCGGAGGAGAGTTTCTTACCCTCGCCCTTCATATTGTAAACGCCGTCTTCGAAATATTCTGTCGCGGCACAGTCGAGTGCCAGATAGATATCTTCACCCGGCTTGTAGCCGGCCTTTTCAATGGATTTCATGATGAAATCGAGTGCATCGGTTGTGGAGGACAGGTTCGGCGCAAAGCCCCCTTCATCCCCGATACCGGTATTGTGCCCAGCGGCCTGCAATTCCTTTTTCAGCGTGTGGAACACTTCGGAGCCCATGCGCACGGCTTCACGGATCGAGTCCGCCGCAACCGGCATGATCATGAATTCCTGAATGTCGATCGGGTTGTCGGCGTGCTCACCGCCATTGATGATATTCATCATCGGCACAGGCAGAACCCGCGCCTGTGTACCGCCGACATAACGATAGAGCGGCTGGCCAACCGAGTCCGCCGCCGCGTGAGCAACCGCCAGCGAAACGCCGAGGATCGCATTCGCGCCCAGGCGGCCTTTATTTTTTGTGCCGTCCAGATCAATCATAATCTGGTCAATCTCAACCTGTTCGGTCGCGTCAACGCCGACGAGAGCTTCGAAAATCTCGCCATTCACAGCTTCGACAGCTTTCAGTACGCCTTTGCCCAGATAGCGGGATTTATCGCCATCGCGCAGCTCGACGGCCTCGTAAGCGCCTGTGGATGCGCCAGAGGGCACCATCGCCCGACCCATGGCGCCATCTTCCAGAATAACGTCAACCTCAACCGTCGGGTTGCCACGGCTGTCCAGAACCTCGCGGGCGGTGATGTCGAAAATAGCGCTCATGTCTTGTCCTTTGTGCTAAGCGGAACCCCATAGAGCTCCAGTTTATGGCCGCGCAGCTGATAGCCCAGCTTCTTCGCGATTTTTTCCTGCAGGGCTTCGATGTCGGGATCAACAAATTCGATCACTTTGCCGCTGTTCATGTCGATCAGATGGTCGTGGTGGTCGCGTTCGGCATCTTCGTACCGCGCGCGCCCGTCACCAAACTCTACACGTTCCAGAATGCCGGTTTCTTCGAACAGCTTCACAGTCCGGTATAGCGTCGCCAGCGAAATCCGCGGGTCGATTTTGTTGGCGCGGGCGTAGAGTTCTTCGACGTCAGGATGATCGTGAGATTCCTCCAGCACCTGCGCAATCACGCGGCGCTGTTCCGTCATCCGAAGGCCAGCGGCCTCGCATCGTTGGATGATCGTATCTGTGCCCATCATTTCCCCTTGTTCACAGGCGTCATAGCGCAGATTGGAACAGGGGGAAACGGAGAAATTGCGAATATCCCATTTGATCTGCTCGCACATTTTTTGGATTAGGTCTGTCCCGCCTTTTTCCGCCGTAGCTCTATCTGATCGGAGAAAATGAACATGGGTTGGATGAAGGTGCGGCTACAACAACTCTTGCTCTCGATCCAGGCGGCGGGCCAGCGGGGCAATCGTCAGGCCTTGGACGATAATGGAAAAAAGCACCACCACATAGGTTGCGGTCAATATCACCGGCTTCCATTCCGTGTCAGGCAATGACAAGGCGAGTGCAACGGAAATGCCGCCCTTCAGTCCACCCCAGGTCATAATCGGGATCACGTCACGGCTGAACTTGCGCCAGCGCGATAGCAACAGGATTGGCACAGATACGGCGGCAAGCCGTGCTGTCAGTGACAGGAATATTGAGGCAACGCCCGCAGTCAGCGCATCTGCCGAGAAGGCAACGGCGAACACTTCGAAGCCGATCATCAGGAACAGGACGGCGTTCAGGATTTCGTCGATGATCTCCCAGAATTTGTCCAGATAATCGCGGGTAATTTCACTCATCGCGTGTTTGGTACCGACATCACCGATCAGCAGCCCGGCGATCACGGCCATGATCGGGCCGGAAACATGAAGGTAAACCGCCAGTTCATACCCGCCAAAGGCAAGCCCAAGGGACAGCAGGACCTCCAACGGGTAGTCATCAATCCGGCGCATGATTTCGAAAACAATATAGCCCAGCACCGCGCCAAGAAGTGCGCCGCCGATAGCCTCTTGTGCAAACAGGGTGATGGCGGCGCTCAGGCCGTCTTCGTGATGACCAACGGTCGGGAAGGCAATTCCGATCAGCAGCAGAAAGACCACGTATCCGACGCCGTCATTAAACAGGCTCTCGCCCGCGATCTGGGTTTCCAGTGATTTTCTGAGGTTCGCTTCGCGCAGAACACCCAGAACGGCAACCGGGTCGGTGGGCGATATCAATGCCCCGAAAACCAGTGCGATGAGAATGGGCGCACCTGTGATCCAGCTGAAACCAAATCCGGCGATGGCGGTGGAAATTCCAACCCCGATGGTGGCCATCAGCGCCACGGTCCAGGCCTGTTCGCGCAGATCCTGCAGGCGGACATGCAACGCACCGGCAAACAGCAACAGCCCCAGAATCCCTTCGAGCAGCGCGTCAGAAAACTCAACCCCGGTGACCAATCCCCGCACCGTATCGGCAAGGCCGAACTGCGGCCAGATCAGATCGACTCCCATCAGCGCAAGCGAGGCGAGCAGCGCAACAACAAGGATCCCGATAGCCGACGGCAGCCGCAGGAAGAAATAGTTGATCGCGCCGAAGGCTCCGGCAAGGACAATCAGAAGCGAGGCGATTTGCAGATAAGTCATCGGGGTCTCCGCAGGCTATGTGTCGTGATAGCATGGTGGTGCGAAAAGGGAAGAGCCGCCGCTAGCCCGGACTCAAGGCGCCATCCCGCGTGCAGGTGCATGTTTGAAGGTCCACCGCTTCCAATTTGCATAAATATCCAAGAACCGAGGCGCAGCCGAAGCTGCACCCAACCGTCGTTGGACGATTTTAATCGTCCTTACGATAGGCGGGAATGCCCTGTTTCGATTACTCGCTTGCGGGAGGTGTCGCCGGGGCGTCAGCTGCCGGCGGTGCGGCTGGTGCGTCTGTGGACGAAGGAGGTGTCAGCACGGCATCCCCCAGATCAGGGACGAGCGACTCAGACCCCTCTGCTACAGGAGCTTCGTCAATCCCAAGACGATCCAGTACGGAATCTCCACCGGCTTTCTGTGCCGCCAGTACCGTCAGCGTCAGCGACGTCATGATGAAGGCAATCGCCAGAATCCACGTCAGTTTGGTCAGCGCATTCGCGGCCGAACGCCCGCTGACCGCGCCACCGCCGCCACCAATACCAAGCCCTCCGCCTTCGGAACGTTGCAGAAGCACGGCGCCGATCAGGCACAGCGCGATAATCAGGTGAATGGCGAGGACGATATTTTCCATATGGACAGGTCTCGGGTTACGTGAAATTCAGGAATCGGGACCTTCTAACGAAAGCCCGCCGGATTGTCGATAAGCTATTCAGCTGCCTGTGACGGCGATGCGTAAATCTCCGACAGCTCAAAGGGATCTTCTTCCCAGGTGATCTCGATCGGATCGGCTTTGCGGGCTTTGCGGCGCGCGCGCATATTCTGACGACGCGGGTGATCATATGGCAGGAATATCCAGTCGCGCAGGGAGCCTAGCGAATAGACGCCGCGCATAAACCAGATCCGCAATGCCAGCAGCGATGGCGTCACAATCAATGTCAGGAAGGTTGCCACACCAAGGCCAAAGACGATGGCTGTCGACAACTGTTTCCACCACAGTGAGGACGGCGTGTTAAGGGCATATCCACCATTCACAAAATCCAGAGACAGGCCAATCATCATCGGTGTCAGCCCTGCGATGGTGGTGATGGTGGTCAGCAATACGGGGCGGATACGGGCTTCGGCCGTTCGCACAATAGCCTCCAGCCGCGGCATGTATTTGGAATATTCCTGATAAGTGTCGATCAGAACGATATTGTTATTTACCACAATACCGGCCAGCGCCACGATCCCGGTTCCGGTCATGATGACGGAGAAGGGCTGGCTCATCACCATCATGCCGATCAGCACGCCGGTCAGGGACAGAATAACCGCGAGCAGGACCAGTACCGAATTGTAATAGGAATTGAACTGCGTCAGCAGGATGATGAACATCAGACCCAGCGCCGCAATCCCGGCGATCGCAAGGAATTGCTGCGATTCTGCCTGATCTTCGGCATCACCGGTAAATTCCCAGCTGACTGAGTTTGGAAGCGGCGATTCCGCCTCCAGCCATTCGGTCAGATCGGTGATAAGCTCGGTGGCATTTGCGTCATCAGTGACGGCGGCCTTCACGTCGAAAAAGCGTTCCCCGTCAACACGGGCGATTTCGCCCAGTTTAGGCACAGGCGTGCGGGTCACGAAATTTGCCAGCGGTATCAGCCCTTCGGCCGTGCGAACGCGGAGCGTGTCGATGGTTGACAACAGGCGCTCTTCTTCCGGGAAGCGCACGCGGATTTCGACCTCTTCATCCGAGCTGTCGGTTCGCATGGTGCCCAGCATCAAACCACGCGTGACCAGCTGGATCATACCGCCGACCGAAGCCACATCAACGCCGTAGCGTCCTGCCTGCTGCACGTCCACGTCAACCTGCCAGTCGATCCCGGGCAGGGGCAGGGTGTTTTCGATATCCTGCAACCCTTCGGTATCTTCGAACCTTTGCTGGACGCGTTTGGTGGCGGCGATAAGCTCTTCCCAATTGTCGCCTTTCAGGCGCAGGTGAACAGGCTTGGTCGAGGCCGGCCCCCCCGTTTCCAGCAGGACTTCATATTGCAGACCCGGCACTGCCGACAGGCGGGACTTGATCTGGTCGATGATATAGTGGCCGCTGCCTTCGGGCCCCATTGCGGCACGCTCTTCCCACGGCAACAGTTCCAACTGCACCTGACCCACGGCGTCCCCGGGGGACGAGGCCCCTCCGGTATTCTGGTTCAGGCCGCCCTGACCTGCGAACGCAAAGATCGACAGGACACCGGGAATATCCAGTATTTCATCCTCGACCTGGCGCACCATGCGGTCGGTTTCTTCCAGCGACAGGTTCCCGCGGGCGCGCACGAAGATGATGGCGCGTTCCGGCTCGGTATCGACGAAGAACTCTACCCCTTTATTGTTGACGGAATAGAGAGCGCCAACACCAGCGATAAATCCGGCGGTCACCAGCACGGCCACAACGGGCATCACCGGGTTGCCGGACAGGAAATGGATGAAATGCCCAAACAGGGTGCGTTTATATTTGGCGTCCCCAACAGGTTTAAGGCCGCGCCGCTTGAAGCTGCCGACGGCGACCGAAAGCATCATCAGTACCAGTGCGGTCATGATGGAGCCGCCCAGCGGGGCGTAGCGGATTGCAACAAACAGTGCGCCGGTCAGCAGGTTGAGTAAGACTACGAAAATCATCGCCCGCCAGAACCAGTGTAGTTTCGCGTGCAGCCATTCCGCCAGATTATCGAGCTTACGCGAGATACGCCCCGCGATGCCGCCCACAACCGGCAGGAAGATCAGTGCCACAATCAGCGAGGCCGAAAGGACAAAGATCAGCGTCATTGGCAGGTTGCGCATGAACTGCCCGACAATTCCGGGCCAGAACAGCATCGGCAGGAAGGCTGACAGCGTCGTTGCGGTGGACGAAATGATCGGCCAGAACATCCGCCGCGCGGCATGTTCATAGGCCTTCATCGGGCCAATGCCGCGTTGGATTTCTTTATCAGCCAGTTCCACGACCACGATGGCGCCGTCCACCAGCATCCCCACGGCAAGGATCAGTCCGAACATCACCATGTTGGATATGGATATCCCAAACACAGCCAGCGCCGCGAAAGTCAGCATGAACGATGTGGGAATGGCGAAACCGACCAACAGCGCAGACCGGATTCCCAGCGTTGCAAGCACCACAATCATCACCAGCGCAATCGCCGTGATGACCGAGGCTTCCAGCTGCGTCACCATGTCTTTCACATAGACCGCGTTATCAAGCGTGATATCAACCGCAATCGCGTCCTGCATTTCCTGTGGCCATTTCGCAGTATGCGCGGCCACGGTTGCGCGGATTTCGTCGACAGTATCAACGATATTCGCCCCTTTGCGCTGCACAATCTGAAGCGCCACGGTGGTGTTGCCGTTATATCGGGCTGTTCCGGCCCGGTCCTGGAAGGTCAGACGGATATCCGCCAGCTGGCCCAGCGTGATCACGCTGTCGCCATTGGTTTTTACCGGCAGGCCATAAACATCCTGCGGTTCGTCAAAGGCGGACGGGATTTTGATCGAATATGATCCGGTGCCAAGGTCAACCTCGCCAGCTGCAACCAGCTGGTTATTGTTGCGGACAACGTTCAGCAATTCCCCGGCAGTGACGTTGTATGCCTCCATCTTCAGCGGGTCGATGATGACTTCCAGCATCTCGTCGCGCTGACCGGATATCCCGGCCTCCAATACGCCGCCAAGAGCTTCCAGTTCGGTCTGCATGTTTTTGGCGACCTGTAGCATCGTGCGTTCCGGCAGTTCACCGGACAGCGCCACCACAAGAATCGGGAAGGCAGAGAAGTTGATTTCATTGATCGAATATTGCTCCACCCCATCCGGCAGACTGCTTTCGACCGTGGACATTTTATCCCGAACATCGGCCAACGTGGCGGCGCGATCCCAATCCAGCTCAAATTCCAGCGCGATCCCGGCATAGCCTTCGGCAGCCGTCGCGGACATCTGGTCCAGACCATCCAGATCTGCCAACGCCGATTCAATCGGGCGGACCAGCAGCTTCTCGGAATCTTCAGCCGAGATACCGGGGAAGGGGACAGAGACGAAAAGAACCGGAATATCGATATCCGGTTCGCCTTCTTTGGGCAGGTTGGTGTAGGAATATATCCCGGCACCGATGGCCAGAACCATCAGCGCAACCATCATACGGGCGGAATGCGAAGCCCAGCTGACCAGTCGGTTCATTACATCTCTCCGCTGGCCGGTGACGGGGCAATCTCGCTGCCATCGACGACAAATTCCTGTCCGACGATGATCACATCCACTTCGTCGGGCAGGCCGTTGACCCAGATACCATCCGGCGTGTCGCGCAGGATGGATACGGGGGCAAAGCGGGCGATGTTGCCCTCGGCGATGCGAACGCCCAATGTGCCCTCGTCATTCAGGGTCAGTGCATGCTGGGGCAGAAGGTGTCCCTTTTCCCCATCGAGTGCGATCAGGATCTCAGCGGTTTCGCCGTCACGGATGGACAGATCAGAATTGTCCACGGTGATCTCCACGCGGAAGGTTCGCGTGGCCGGATCAGAGGAGCGCGACAGGAACGTGACCTTGCCAATCACTTCGCGACCGGATGCCAGACGCGCCCCGGCCAGGCTACCCATGCCGATCCGTCCGATATCAAGCTCGGTCGCAAAGCCGACCAGTTTGACCGTGTCCAGCGAAATAATTGTCGCGCAATGTGCCCCGGGTTGCAGCAGGCTGCCCAGTTCGGCCGTATCGCTTTCGAGAATACCGTCAAACGGCGCCATGATCTTAAGTTTTTCGATATCACTCTCGATTTGTTCAACGCGGGCGGCCGCTGATTCCAGCTGCGCCTGCGTAGCGACAACGGCGGTTTCAGGGCCAAATCCCCGTTCGGCCAGATCCTTGGCGTTCTGTGCGTTCACTTCGGCATTTTTCAAACCGGCAATAGCCTCGGCCAATTGAGCCTGTCGCGTGCCGGGGTCGAGTTCGCACAGAAGCTGACCCTCACTGACCACCGCCCCTTTGCGCAGCGGCTCCGAGATAATCAGCCCGGAGGTTTGCGCCGCAACATCAACGCGGCGGGCGGCTTCGGTGCGGCCCCGCAAAACGATGCCATTCTGAACAGTATCGGCGACGGAATGAAGTGTGACCACGGAAACTGCTTTGCTGTGTTCGGCTTCGGGATCAATGGGGTTTTGCGCCTGCTCTTCAGCGACGTCGGTCATTTCGTCAGCAGAGGTGTTTCCTGCCCATTCTTTCAGAGTGTCCCGTTCAATCACAACCATGTAAATAGCCGCGGCAACAACAAGCGAAGCCAGGATGGGGAATATCCGCATTTTCAGTCTCCAACCGCAGACAGTATTTTTATCGGGCGTTAAGCAATTTGGACCTACTTATGGACCGCAAATTACGAGTGCAAGGCCAACCATTTGGCATTTATACGCCTCAAATTCGAGTTTGGACCGGTTTTGGGACTATCAGATGTTAAAATAAAGGAAAATATTGTCACGGGCACAATGTTAATATTTTTTACATTTTTTCATGACCCGCTGAAAAATCACGCAGATTGCACAAAAAACGCCCACTGAAATGATCAGCGGGCGCTTTGAATTGTTGTCGGTTGGGCTTAGCCGCCGATGCGGCGAATCCAGACCTCGACCCGACGGTTGATGGTTTTCCCTTCCAGCGTATCGTTACACGCGATCGGGGATAGCTCACCGAACCCTTTGGCGGTAAAGATCACGTTCCCGACCAGACGCGGCAGCGCGTAATCGGCAACCGCCTGAGCAACTTGCTGCGCACGTCCCAGCGAGAGGGAACGGTTCGCCTCGAAACTGCCATCAGCGTCCGAGAAACCGACCAGCGAGATTTCCACATCATCAGGGATGGTGTTCAGGTAATCGATCAGTCGATCAAGGTCAGCGTAAGCCTTGGCTTCCAGCTGCGACGAACCGGACGCAAAGCGGAAGGTTGTCGACAGACGGTCATATTGCAGCATCTCGACGACCATCTCGCGCATCAGCGGGATTTCCCCGGGATCAGAAGTTGCAAGGATCGTGTCATAAACACGGCCACCCTGACCCTCGCGACGGTCACGTGCGACGCCCAGATCAATGAAGCCTGCCTTGGCAATCACACCGTCAGCTCGTGTCGATGCGGCGAAAGTCAGGAAGTCCTGGGCCTCTTCGCTGAGATTGTCAGAGGTGTTGTAAAGATACAGACGACGCTGCAGCGGATATTCCTCGGCCTTGGCGCTGAACGCATCCGGGGTTACACCGATGCCACACTGGTCAACGATATTAACCGGCTTGGCGCCACGCTGGAACGCATAGCCGACAAAGCCAATCGCGTTAGGATCAGCATTCACCGCATTTGCCATCTCTTCGTTGGTATCTACCGAACGAATTGTTGCCGCACGGTTGCCACCTGAGTAGGAAAAGACAACAGATTCAAACAGTTCACCAGTGCCGGACCCGGCCTCGCGGCCAAAGGCTACAATCGGCGCGTCCAGTCCGCCAAGTGCGGCCCAGTTGGTCAGCTGACCGTTATAAATCTGACCCAGCTGTTGCAAGGTCAACTGGCGGATCGGGTTTGCCTGGTTCACGATAACAACGAGGCTATCCACAGCAATGATGCGTTCCTGGGTCGCATCCAGAAGGTTGCCGCCCCCGGTGTTGCGAACCTGTGCGGTTTCGCCAGCAGTTGGCTGGCGCGAGGACATGCCGATCTCGGCTTCGTCATTTGCCAGCGCAACAAAGGCGTTTGTGGAACTGCTGGGGTTAACAACAAATTGCGCAATCGAATCCCCGAAGCCCTGATCGCCGACAATGTCAGCAACAATCAAACCGTCATCGGTGGTTTCAACTTCGGCCACAGCTTCTTTGAAATCTCCGTACCCTGTCAGGAGCAGCGGCATCATACCGGACCCAATGGCTTCGGAACCTGCGATCACGACGTCATTCGTATCTTCTTCGATAACGGGACAGCCAACGCCTTCACACTGCACCCGGGACGCTGCAATTCGCATGTCGCCAAGGGCTGTGTTGATCACGAAGAAACCGCCTTCGAAGCTTACGAGATCACCTGTGATCGTGACAGAACCGTCATCGACCGTCAGCGTGACCGGTGCGGCAGCAATTTGCGTTGCAAGCCCCACACTAACCAGCGTTCCGAACATGAACGATCTGAAACGAGAATGTTTATAACTCACGGTTATTCTCCCAAATTATTTGCTCATCGCCTTTCCGCAGCAAAACACGGGTAGTAACCCACCTCACTCGGATACCGAAAGCTCCTACTTTAAATACCAGCGATTGCCTACCTACAAATTCGTAGACCGTCTTTAACCAAAAGGCAAAAGATTTTGGCGAAATTAAGACAGGCAAACGGTTTTCCAACGTTTTCCACGCCTTAATCGTGGTTAAGCCGATTGCTGCGGCGGGTTGCCGCTCCGCCGAAAAAATTGCCGAAGTCCGGAATATTTGCCTCTTGGCAAGCGGGTCGGCAAAAGGATAGGGTCCGCCTCAACAATTCGGAGGCATATCGGTGAGCGAGTCAGAGTCATTTATTCACGAAGTATCGGAAGAAGTCCGTCGCGATCGGCTATTTGCTTTTTTCAAGAAATATCTGTGGGTATTTGTCGCGCTCGTTCTTCTGATCGTCGGAGGCACGGTTTTCAACGAATATCGCAAGGCTCAGACGCAAAATGCAGCCATAGCCGTTGGCGAGGAACTCGCCGCCGCGCAGGAAGCGCGTGATGCAGCAGGGTTCGCTGCGCTGGCCCAGCAAGATATTCCTGCTGCGGTTCTGGCCAAAATGGAACAGGCGACCGCGTTGGCGAATGACGGGCAAACAGGTGCTGCGGTTGATTTGCTGCAGGGGATGGCAACAGACGGGGATGTGCCGCCTATTTACAAAGATCTTGCCCTGTTGAAGTCGCTTATGATCGGCGGCAGCACCATGGAAGAGCGCGAGGCGCTTGATATTATAGATCGGTTAAGCACGCCGGGCGCACCGTTCCGCCTGCTGGCAATTGAACAACGCGCGGTTCTGCACCTGCAAAATGGCAATGCCGAGGCGGCTTTGGCCGATCTGGCGGAGATCATTGCCGACCCGGAAGCATCCGAGGGGTTGCGTAACCGGGCACAAGAGTTGACCATAGCACTGGGCGGGGAACTGCCGGGCGCTAACCTGACCACTGACGGCTGATGAAGAGTAAACAAGGCGAGGGATAATGGGGATCGGAACAAAGCTGTTAAAGGTGTCATCCTGGACGAGCGCCCTGTCGCTATGCGCTGTAATGCTAGCAGCCTGTGGTGAGGAACCGCCGCTCCCGGGGGAGCGTTTTTCGTTGCGGGAGCCGGGGCTGGAGTCTGTTGTAAATCGAACGACATCCGTTTCGCTGCCGTCCCAACGCGCGAATACTGACTGGACGCATCTCAATGGCTCCGCAGCGCATGTTGCTGGAAACCCGGCTTTCACGACCACACCAGCCTTGTTGTGGAGCGCCGATGTCGGCCCCGCCGTTGGCGAAGATAACCGTATCACGTCCCCCCCCATCGCATCGGGCGGACTGGTTTATACGCTGAACACAACCGGGCAGATTGTGGCTATCAATGCGGGCGGCGGTGTCGTCTGGCAACAAAGCATCATTCCTGTCGGTGAGCGCGCCGAATCTGGCACCGGTGGTGGATTGGCTGTTTCCGGCGCGCGTTTGGTTGCCGCCACAGGTTTCGGCGAGCTGGTCGTGTTGAACGCGGCAAATGGTGACATTATCTGGCGGCGGCAATTCGAAGCCCCGTTCCGTGCGGCACCAGCAATCAATGGCGACACGATATTTGCCGTTACCCGTGCCGACGTGGCATTTGGGATCTCGCTTGATGACGGGGGAACCGAATGGATGTATCGCGGCGCAACAGCGATCACCCGCTTTAATGGGGGCAGTAGCCCGGCGGCTGGCGGCAACTATGCAATTTTACCATTCGGATCCGGTGATATCATCGGGGTTCGCGCTCATTCCGGTGACGCCGTCTGGCGGATTCAGCTGGATGAGGCCGCACCCGGTACGGCGCTTGGTCTGAATGGTGACATCTCCGGCAGTCCGGTGATCAGCGGCAACGCGGTCTATGTCGGCAATATTTCCGGCCAGACCGCCAAATACAATCTGGCGACCGGGGATAGGATATGGAGCCTGCCAACAGGTGCTACTGATCCGGTTATTGTTGCCGGGAACTCGGTCTTTGTGATGTCACAGAACGCGCAGTTGGTCCGGGCAAGTGCCAGTAATGGCGAACTGATCTGGGTCCAGAGCCTGCCCGAATTCGAAGATCCCGAGGATCGCAAAGATCGCATTCCTCAATATGGTCCGATCCTGGCGGGCAGCACCCTGTGGGTTGCCGGGCGTGACGGGCATCTGCGCGGCTTTGCCCCCGACAGCGGGGCGCTGGTTGCCGATGTGGCAGTTCCGGGCGGCGTCGCTGCAGCCCCGATCGTGGTTGGCCGGGTGATGTATATCCTGTCGCTTGACGGGAAATTGCACGCTTTCCAATAAGTTCAAAACATTATATGTGCAGCGCGGCGGGGTCTTCCCGCCGTTTCTGTTTCAGGTGACCTCATGTCTTTCACCCTGGCCGTTGTTGGCCGCCCAAATGTCGGGAAATCCACGCTTTTCAACCGCTTGGTTGGAAAGAAACTGGCGCTGGTTGATGACCAGCCCGGGGTTACACGCGACCTGCGCGAAGGGGCTGCGCGACTGGGAGACCTGCGATTCACGGTGATCGACACCGCCGGGCTGGAGGATGCCAAAGACGAAAGTCTCGAGGGCCGGATGCGGGCGCTGACGGAACGCGCGGTGGAAATGGCTGATATCTGCCTGTTCATGATTGATGCCCGCACCGGCGTTACCGCAACCGACATGGATCTTGCACAGATTTTGCGCCGCAAATCGGGTCACGTGATCCTTGCTGCCAACAAAGCCGAGGGGCATGCGGGCGAAGAAGGGTTTTTCGAGGCCTACAAGCTGGGTCTGGGTGAGCCGTTGCGCCTGTCAGGTGAACATGGCGAGGGGATGGACGAGCTTTACCATATCCTTCGCCCGCTGGCGGAGCAATTCGCTGCCGAGGCGGTAGAGCCGGAAGTTGAAGTCGATATCTCTGATGATGTTGACGAAGAAGGGGTCGCCATCGAAATCCCCGCTGACAAACGCATCCAGATCGCCGTGGTCGGGCGCCCGAATGCCGGGAAATCCACGCTGATTAACAATATCCTGGGCGAAGATCGTCTGCTGACCGGACCCGAGGCCGGGATCACCCGCGATGCGATCTCGGTGAACACCGAATTTGACGGCTTTCCCTATCGGATATTTGACACCGCGGGCATGCGTAAAAAAGCCAAAGTGCAGGAAAAGGTCGAGAAGCTGAGCGTTTCTGACGGTCTGCGCGCCGTGAAATTCGCCGAAGTGGTGGTGGTGCTGCTGGACGCCGCCATCCCGTTCGAACAACAGGATTTACGCATAGCCGATCTGGCGGAACGCGAAGGACGTGCCGTCGTTGTTGCGGTCAATAAATGGGATCTGGAACGCGACAAAGGCGAAAAGATCAAAGAACTGCGCGAGGCTTTCGAACGTCTGCTGCCACAGTTGCGCGGCGCGCCGATGGTGACGGTTTCGGCCAAAACAGGCCGCGGGATGGATCGGTTGTTTGGCGCGATCCGGTCCGCCTACACGGTCTGGAACACGCGCCTGTCCACCGGGCGTCTGAACCGCTGGCTGGCGGAACAGACCAGCGCACATCCGCCGCCTGCGCCTTCTGGCCGGCGGTTGAAACTGCGCTATATGACGCAGGTGAAAACCCGTCCACCAACCTTTGTTGTGTTTTGCTCAATCCCGGACAAGCTGCCTGACAGCTACCGTCGGTTCCTCGTGAACGGGTTGAGGGCAGATTTCGACATGCCCGGCACACCGATCCGCATTTTCTTCCGCGCAGGGAAGAACCCGTTTGCGGAGAAAGCCAAGAAGCGCAAGATTCACTAAGGCTTCACTTGACCTGACGGCGTTAGGCGCTCAGTCTTTCCTTTTCTGTTATCTATGATATTTTGACCAGAAGGTTAAAAATAGGGGGAGTCGATGGGCGTTTGGGATGAAGCTGCAGAGGTGATCAAAAACCGTGCGGGAGGCGAGGTGCCTGTTGCCGGGATCGTGCTGGGGTCCGGCCTGGGAACGCTGGCGGGTGATGTGACGGATGCGGTGACCATCCCGTTCGATGATTTGCCGGGCTTTCCGGTATCGACCGTGTCGGGGCACGCCGGGTCCATCATGATTGGAAATCTGCGCGGCGCACGGGTCGCGCTGCTGGCAGGGCGCTCTCATTACTATGAACGCGGGGACGCGGCGGCGATGGCGGTGCCGGTGCGCACGTTGGCGGCGCTGGGGATCGAGGTTTTGGCCCTGTCGAATGCCGCCGGATCAACGCAACGGCGTATGGGGCCGGGGTCTTTGATGGCGCTGAATGACCATATCAATTTTCGCGGGCAGGACCCGCTGATCGGGCATCCGGATGACAGCCGGTTTATTGACATGTCGGCGGCTTATGACCCCGATTTGCGGGCGACGCTGCATTCCGTGGCACAGGCGCAGGGGACGAAGCTGAACGAAGGGGTTTACGCGTGGTTTTCTGGCCCGTCGTTTGAAACGCCTGCGGAAATTCGGGCGATCACGATGCTGGGCGCAGATGCGGTGGGCATGTCGACCGTGCCGGAAACGATTTTGGCGCGGCACGCCGGAATGCGGGTCGCGGCGGTGTCGGTGATCACGAATTTGGCGGCAGGGATGCAGGCCGAGGCGTTAAGCCACGACCAAACCAAACGCGAATCCGCCAAGGCGGCGGAGCGGTTCAAAAACCTGTTTGCGGGCTTTGTCGAGGCGCTGGCCTAATGCTCGCCCAGGAAATCATTCGCAAGAAACGCGACGGCGGCACGCTGGAGGCTGCCGAGCTGGCCCAGCTGATGAACGGGCTTGTCGATGGCTCGGTGTCCGAAGGGCAGGCGGCGGCGTTCGCGATGGCGGTGTTTTTCCAGAAAATGTCGGTGGCGGAACGGGTCGCGCTGACCGAGGCGATGCGGGATTCAGGCGAAACGCTGTCCTGGGACTTGCCGGGGCCGGTGGTGGATAAACACTCAACGGGCGGGGTTGGCGATAACGTGTCGCTGACGCTGGCACCCGCGTTGGCGGCGTGCGGGGTGTATGTGCCGATGATCTCTGGCCGTGGGCTGGGCCATACTGGCGGGACGCTGGATAAGTTCGACTCCATTCCCGGTTATAATACCAACCCTGACGTGGATTTGCTGCGCAAGGTCACGCGCGAGGTGGGCTGTGCGATTATCGGCCAGACGGCGGATATCGCCCCTGCGGATAAGATTTTATACGGCATTCGCGATGTGACGGCGACGGTGGAGTCGGTGGATTTGATCACGGCTTCGATCCTGTCGAAAAAACTGGCGGCGGGGCTGGATGCGCTGGTGCTGGATGTGAAATGCGGTAACGGGGCGTTTATGGCGACGCCGGATGATGCGCGCGAACTGGCGCAGAGCTTGGTGAATGTGGCGAACGGGGCGGGGTGTAGGACATCCGCCATTATGACCGATATGAATGAGCCGCTGGCGTCGGCTGCGGGCAACGCAGTGGAGATGCGCAATGCAGTGGATTTCCTAACCGGCACGCATGTCGATAACCGTCTTTGGGATGTTGTGGTCGCGCTAGGCGGCGAATTGCTGGCGCTGTCGGGCGTTGTGGCGAACCCCGGGCAAGGGCGGGACCGGATGGAAACGGCGCTGACCTCGGGCGCGGCGGCGGAGCGGTTCGGGCAGATGGTGTCGGGCCTTGGCGGGCCAACGGATTTTGTCGAAAATATGCTGAAATATCTGCCTGTTGCGCCGGTCGTGCGCGAGGTTTACGCGGCCAAAGACGGTTTTGTGCAGACGATAAATTCGCGCAACGTGGGCCTCGCGGTGATTGAGCTGGGCGGCGGACGCCGGGTGACCTCGGACAAAATAGATTACTCCGTGGGGTTTTCGGAAATCGCAGGGCTGGGGCGCATGGTGAATGCTGACGAACCGCTGGCGATTGTCCATGCGCTGAGTGACGACGCGGCCGACGCTGCCGCGCAAAACTTGCAAGCGGCGGTGGTGATCGGTGATACTCCGGCCAAGGATACGCCGTTGATACTGGAACATATTTCTGCGGAGGACGCATGAGTCTGATACGAAATCCCGGCATGGATCTGGATCTGGATTGGGTCATGTCCGCCCGTGCGAACAGGTCCGCGATTGAGCGCCGCGCCGCGACGATTGGAACGCGCCGCACGGTCAAAAAGGACTGGCAGGCGGCGTGGTTGCTGAAGGCGGTGGCCTGTATCGACCTGACAACGCTGGCGGGGGACGACACAAAAAACCGTGTGCGTCGGCTGTGCGCCAAGGCGAAGCAGCCCGTTAATCAGGGCATTCTGGATGCGTTGGGTATGGGTGACATGGGCCTGACGACGGGCGCGGTTTGCGTTTACCACGACATGGTCGAAACGGCTGTCGAGGCTCTTGACGGGTCAGGTATCCCTGTTGCCGCTGTGTCCACGGGATTTCCGGCGGGCCTGTCGCCGTTTCACTTGCGCATTGCCGAGATCGAGGAGTCGGTGAAGGCCGGTGCCAAGGAAATCGACATCGTGATCTCGCGCCGCCATGTGCTGGAGGGCAATTGGCAGGCACTTTATGACGAGATGAAAGAAATGCGCGCCGCTTGTGGCGAAGCGCATGTGAAGGCGATTTTGGCGACCGGCGAGCTGGGCAGCCTGCGGAATGTGGCGCGGGCGTCTTTGGTGACGATGATGGCTGGGGCGGATTTCATCAAGACCTCGACCGGTAAGGAAAGCGTCAACGCGACGCTGCCCGTCAGTCTGGTGATGATCCGTGCGCTGCGTGAATATGGCGAGCGTACGGGCTATCAGATCGGCTATAAACCGGCGGGTGGGGTGAGCAAGGCGAAGGACTCGCTGAACTACCTGATGTTGATGAAAGAAGAACTGGGACGCGCGTGGCTGGAACCCGACTTGTTCCGTTTTGGCGCGTCCAGCCTGCTGGGCGATATTGAACGGCAGTTGGAACATTTTGTGACCGGTCGATACTCGGCCAGCTTCCGCCACGCGATGGGATAAGGCTATGAATGTGAAAGAGATTTTTGAAACCATGGAATATGGACCCGCCCCCGAAAGCGCCAAGGAAGCCAACGCATGGCTGGACGCGCATAAACGCAAATTCGGCCAGTTTATTGGCGGTGAGTTTGTTGCGGGTAAGAAGCATTTCAACAGTGTAAACCCCGCCGACGGCACCCATCTGGCGAAGATCGCGCATGGCTCGAAAGCCGATGTGGATGCTGCTGTCGCCGCCGCGCGCAAGGCTCAGCCCGGTTGGGCGAAGCTGTCAGGGCATGAACGGGCGAAGGTGCTGTATGCGCTGGCGCGGCTGATCAACAAACATGCACGCCTGTTTGCAGTGCTGGAAAGCATGGACAACGGCAAGACGATCCGCGAGACGCGCGATATCGATATCCCGCTTGTGATCCGGCACTTTTACCACCATGCCGGTTGGGCACAGCTGCGGGACAGCGAAGTGCCGGGGTATGAGCCGATTGGCGTGGCCGGTCAGATCATCCCGTGGAATTTCCCGCTGCTGATGCTGTCCTGGAAAATCGCACCCGCGATTGCGATGGGCAATACGGTGGTGCTGAAACCGGCGGAATATACCTCGCTGACCGCGCTGCTGTTTGCCGAGATTTGCGGCGAGGCTGGTGTGCCCAAAGGCGTGATTAACATCGTAACGGGCGAGGGGGACACGGGCGCTGCGCTGTCCGGTCATCCGGATGTCGACAAGGTAGCGTTTACGGGGTCCACCGAGGTTGGGCGGATCATCCGCAAGGCGACCGCCGGGCAGGGGAAAAAGCTGACGCTGGAGCTGGGCGGAAAGTCGCCCTTCATTGTGTTTGACGATGCGGATATCGATAGCGCTGTTGAGGGTGTGGTTGATGCGATCTGGTTCAATCAGGGGCAGGTCTGTTGCGCAGGCTCTCGCCTGTTGTTGCACGAACCGATTGCCGAGAAGATGATCGAAAAGCTGACCGCGCGGATGAAGAAACTGCGCATGGGTGATCCGCTGGATAAAACCATGGATATGGGTGCGATTGTTGATATCGCACAGCTGAACACGATCCGCGAGATGGTGGCCAAGGGCGTCGAAGAAGGCGCAACCCTGATACAGCCGGAGAATGAGGATGCCGCGACGGACGCGCAATATCCGGTGCAGCTGAACCCCGTGCAGACTATGGTGGCGCATGCGGACCCTGATGTGACCGAACTGCCACCCTCGTCCAACCTGCCGGAGGGGTGTTTTTATCCGCCGACCTTGCTGACCAACTGCGATCCGGCGGACACTGTGATGCAGGAAGAGATATTTGGCCCGGTGATGGTGACAACCACGTTTAGAACACCTGCCGAGGCGCTGGCGCTGGCGAATAACATCCGTTACGGGCTGGCGGCGAGTATCTGGACGGAAAATATCAATCTTGCCTACGAACTCGCGCCGAAGGTCAAGGCGGGGGTTGTGTGGATC
>JBNLBF010000012.1:0-88483 GCA_050302475.1 Paracoccaceae bacterium | reverse complement strand
AGTCTGGTCCGTGGTCTTTATGCTGATGTTCATGATCGTCGCGATCAGCACCATCTGGATGCATGTCGCGATCCGGCGGATGGAACGGGCAAAATATCCTGAAATGCGAGGCGACACACATCTCTCGGATGTGCCCGCAATGCCTCATCCAAAACCAGCTGAGTAACAACATTCTGGCGACCCGATACCGGGTCGCCACCCCTTAATCGCAGAAACGGAGGACATCATGTCTGCATCTGCTGCCCGACTAAATAACCGCCACACCCTCACCGAATGGCACCCAGAGGACGAGGCTTTCTGGAACACAACTGGCAAAGCCATTGCCACACGCAACCTGTGGATTTCGATCCCGAACCTCTTGCTGGCGTTTTCCGTCTGGATGGTCTGGTCGGTTGTTGTGGCCAAAATGCCCGCCATCGGGTTTGATTTCACCGTTGGCCAACGGTTCTGGCTGGCGGCATTGCCCGGCCTGTCCGGGGCGACATTACGCATCTTCTACAGCTTCATGATCCCGATTTTCGGCGGGCGTCTGTGGACTACGCTATCATCGGCGTCACTGCTACTGCCTGCTATCGGGATTGGACTGGCGGTGCAAAATCCGGAAACATCCTATGTCACCTTCCTGATCCTTGCATTGTTGTGCGGTTTTGGCGGCGGAAACTTTGCGTCTTCGATGGCCAACATCGCGTATTTCTACCCGAAAAAAGTCAAGGGGAATGCGCTGGCGCTGAACGCTGGCCTAGGGAATCTCGGTGTATCAGTCATGCAGTTTGTTGTGCCGATGGTCATCGTTATGAGCGTGTTTGGCTCGATCGGTGGGGAACCACAGGTTCTGGATGACGGCAGCAAAATTTGGCTGCAGAACGCTGGTTACATCTGGGTCCCGTTCATCGCCGTTTCCGCCATCGCGGCCTGGTTCGGCATGAACGACATCGCGTCAGCCTCGGCAAGCTTCAAAGATCAGTCGATCATTTTCAAACGCTTCCACAACTGGATTATGTGTATTCTGTACACCGGAACCTTCGGCAGCTTCATCGGCTACTCCGCTGGCTTCCCGCTGCTGATCAAAACACAGTTTCCAGACATTAACGTGCTGTCCTACGCCTTCCTTGGCCCGCTTGTTGGGGCGCTTAGCCGCGCAGCAACCGGTTGGGTTTCGGACAAATTTGGCGGCGGTCGCGTAACCTTCTGGACATTCCTGTGCATGATCATCGCGGTCGTTGGCGTAATCCAATTCCTGCCAACGGACGGGGTAGGGGGCAACTTCTGGGGCTTCTTTGCCTGCTTCATGGCGCTGTTCTTCCTGACCGGTGTTGGCAATGCCTCCACCTTCCAGATGATCCCGGCGATTATGGGTAAACAGGTTCCAGAACTCATGCCCAATCTTTCGGGTAACGATCTTGAAAAACAGATCGGTTTGGAAAGTGCCGCGATTGTGGCCTTCACATCCGCCATCGCTGCTTACGGCGCGTTCTTCATCCCCAAAGCTTACGGGACATCCATCGGACTGACTGGCGGACCGAACGCCGCCCTGTGGTTCTTCGCAGCCTTCTACGCGGTCTGCGTTGTCATCACCTGGGCGTTCTACAGCCGTAAATCCGCACCCGTCTCCTGCTAATCGCTACCCCTTCGCCCAGCGGGCGGAGGGGGTCACAGCCAAAGGATTAAAAATATGAGCCACCTACTCGACAGACTGAATTTCCTGAAATCCAACAGCGTTGGAACGTTTGCGGATGGTCACGGGAACACAACGACCGAGAACCGCGATTGGGAGGATACTTATCGCAACCGTTGGCGGCACGACAAAATTGTGCGCTCGACCCACGGGGTGAATTGCACAGGGTCCTGTAGCTGGAAGATCTACGTGAAATCCGGGATTGTGACCTGGGAAACCCAGCAGACCGATTACCCGCGCACGCGCGCTGGAATGCCGAACCACGAACCGCGCGGCTGTGCGCGCGGGGCGTCTTATAGCTGGTATCTCTATTCCGCGAACCGCGTGAAAACGCCGTTGATCCGGGCGAAACTGCTGAAAGCTTATCGCAAGATGCGGGCTGATATGTCCCCGATCGAGGCCTGGACCAAATTGCAGGAAGACCCGATCCTGCGCGCGTCCTACGTCAAAACCCGCGGCAAAGGTGGCTTTGTGCGGACCGACTGGGAAGAGGCGACGGAAATCATCGCGGCTGCCAACGCCTATACTGCCAAAACCTACGGCCCTGACCGCGTTTTCGGTTTCTCGCCGATCCCGGCGATGTCGATGGTCAGCTACGCCGCTGGTTCGCGTTACCTGTCGCTGATGGGCGGCACCTGCATGAGTTTCTATGACTGGTACTGCGATCTGCCGCCTGCGTCGCCGATGACATGGGGCGAGCAAACCGACGTTCCTGAATCCGCGGACTGGTACAACTCCGGATTCCTGCTGCTCTGGGGATCGAACGTGCCCCAAACCCGCACGCCAGACGCACATTTCTACACCGAGGCCCGGTATCGCGGTGCGAAATCCGCTGTGATCTGCCCTGACTATTCAGAGGCTGCCAAGTTTGGCGACATCTGGCTAGCCCCGCAGCAAGGCACGGACAGTGCGCTGGCCATGGCCATGGGGCACGTTATTCTGCGCGAATTCCATCTTGATCGTCAGGCAGAATATTTCGAAGACTACGCCCGCAAATATTCCGACATGCCGATGCTGGTGCGTCTGGATAAACAGGGGGGGAAACTTGTTCCTGGCCGCTTGTTGCGCGCCGATGATCTGTCCAACAAACTGGGCGAAAAGAATAACCCCGAATGGAAAACTGTTGCGATTGACCGCAAATCCGATGCGCTGGTCGCACCAAACGGATCCATCGGCTATCGCTGGGGTGAAGACGGGGAATGGAACCTCGAAGAAAAGGCTAACGGCAAAGATACCGATCTGCGCCTGTCGCTGATCCTCGAAGAAAACCATGATGAAATCGTTGGGGTCGATTTCCCCTATTTCGGCGGTGAGGCGACGGAGAATTTCGTCAATTGTGACCACCCCAACATCCTGACCCGCAATATTCCGGTGAAAAAGGTCAAGCTGGCCGATGGCGATGCCTATGTCGCCACCGTGTTCGACCTGTTCTGTGCAAACTACGGTCTGGACCGTGGGTTGGGCGGTAACAATGTGTCGAAAAATTACGACGACGATATGCCGTTTACCCCTGCTTGGGCGGAAAAAATCACTGGTGTGTCGCGCGATAAAATCATCGCAGTGGCCCGTGAATTTGCCTCCAACGCTGAAAAGACTCATGGAAAGTCGATGGTCATCCTCGGCGCTGGTCTGAACCACTGGTATCACATGGATATGGCCTATCGCGGCATCATCAATATGCTGGTGATGTGCGGTTGCGTTGGTCAGTCCGGCGGCGGGTGGAGCCACTATGTCGGGCAGGAAAAGTTGCGGCCGCAAACCGGATGGCAGCCATTAGCATTCGCCTTGGATTGGGCCCGCCCGCCACGGCATATGAATTCAACGTCGGCCTGGTACGCCCATACGGACCAGTGGCGCTATGAAAATCTTGGGGCTGCGGAAATTCTGTCCCCCACCGCACCCGCAGGAGACTGGGAGGAAGCCAGCCTGATCGACTATAACATTCGCGCTGAGCGGATGGGATGGTTGCCCTCGGCGCCGGCGTTGAAAACCAATCCGCTGGAGGTTGCGAAAGCCGCGAAAGCGGCTGGGAAGGACATCAAGGACTATGTTGCCGAGAACCTGAAATCCGGCGATCTGGAAATGTCCTGCGAGGACCCGGACGCGCCGGAAAACTGGCCGCGTAACCTGTTCGTATGGCGCTCGAACTTGCTGGGATCGTCCGGTAAGGGCCACGAGTATTTCCTCAAGCACCTGCTCGGCACCGATCACGGTGTTCTGGGCAAAGATCTGGGCGAAGAAGGCCGCAAACCGTTGGAGGCCAAATGGCATCAGGACGCGCCGAAAGGTAAACTGGACCTGCTGGTCACGATCGACTTCCGCATGTCCACCACGGCCGTCTATTCCGACATCGTACTGCCAACCGCGAGCTGGTACGAAAAGGACGATCTGAACACGTCCGACATGCATCCGTTCATTCACCCGCTTCAGGCGGCAGTGGACCCGGCCTACGAAAGCAAATCGGATTGGGAGATTTTCAAATCGATTGCCAAGAAGTTTTCCGAAATTGTGCCGGGATACTTAGGCGAAGAAACCGACATCGTCGCGCTGCCGATCCTGCACGACACTCCTGCGGAAATTGCGCAGGATCAGGTGAAGGACTGGAAAAAAGGCGAGTGTGATCTGATCCCGGGCAAAACGGCCCCGAATTATATCGCGGTCGAGCGGGATTATCCCAACCTTTACAAACGCTTCACGGCTGTTGGCCCCTTGATGGAGAAGGTCGGCAATGGCGGTAAAGGCATCGCCTGGGACACAAAAGTCGAGGTTAAACATCTGCGCGACCTCAACGGTGTTGTGACCGAAGAAGGCGTCACCGAAGGCATGGCCAAACTCGATACCGCAATAGATGCGGCCGAGATGATCCTGATGCTGGCCCCGGAAACCAACGGCGAAGTGGCCGTGAAAGCGTGGGAGGAACTGTCCAAAGCGACGGGTCGCGAACACGCCCATCTGGCCTTGCCGAAAGAGGATGAAAAAATCCGGTTCCGCGACATTGCTGCACAACCGCGCAAAATCATTTCCTCGCCCACTTGGTCGGGGATCGAGAGCGAGGAGGTCTGTTACAACGCAGGCTACACCAACGTTCACGAGCTGATCCCGTGGCGCACTCTGACGGGGCGGCAACAGCTCTATCAGGATCATCTGTGGATGCGGGCTTTCGGCGAGGGGTTTGTTACCTATCGTCCACCCGTCGATCTGAAAACGATCACCACGGATGTGAATGCGGCGGCGCGCGACAACGAACCGCACGTGGTGCTGAACTTCATCACGCCGCACCAGAAATGGGGGATCCATTCCACCTATTCCGATAACCTGTTGATGCTGACGCTCAACCGCGGTGGTCCGGTGGTCTGGATGTCCGAAGCGGATGCGAAGAAAGCCAACCTCGTCGATAATGACTGGGTTGAGGCGTTCAACGTCAACGGCGCCCTGACTGCCCGTGTGGTTGTCTCGCAACGCATGAAAGAAGGCACGCTGTTCATGTATCACGCACAAGAAAAGATCGTGAATACGCCGGGATCGCAGCAAACCGGATTGCGTGGCGGTATCCATAACTCGGTCACCCGCACAACGTTGAAACCCACCCATATGATCGGCGGCTACGCGCAGCAATCCTACGGGTTCAACTATTACGGCACGGTCGGATCGAACCGCGATGAATTCGTGATCGTCCGGAAACTGACCAAGGTCGACTGGCTCGACACACCTGCAAAAGTGGAGGCATAAGATATGAAAGTACGTGCACAAATCGGCATGGTTCTGAACCTCGACAAATGTATCGGGTGTCACACATGCTCGGTCACTTGTAAGAATGTTTGGACCAGCCGCGACGGCGTTGAATATGCTTGGTTCAACAATGTCGAAACCAAACCCGGTATCGGATATCCCAAAGATTGGGAAAACCAGAAACGCTGGAAAGGCGGCTGGACGCGGACCAAATCTGGCAAGTTGCACCCAAAGCAGGGCGCGAAATGGCGGATTTTGGCGAACATTTTTGGCAACCCGAACCTGCCGGAGATCGAGGATTTCTATGAACCGTTTGATTTCGACTACGACCACCTGAAATCCGCGCCGGAAATGAATACGTTCCCGACGGCCCGCCCTCGCTCCAAGATATCCGGCGAGCGGATGGAGAAAATCGAATGGGGTCCTAACTGGGAGGAAATTCTGGGCGGTGAGTTCAAGAAGCGCGCCGAGGATTACAATTTCGACGGTATCCAGAAGGAAATCTACGGCGAATACGAAAATACCTTCATGATGTATTTGCCGCGCCTGTGCGAGCATTGTCTGAACCCGGCCTGCGCCGCCGCTTGCCCATCCGGCGCGATCTACAAACGCGAAGAAGACGGCATCGTCCTGATCGATCAGGAAAAATGCCGCGGCTGGCGCATGTGTGTATCCGGCTGCCCGTACAAAAAGATTTATTACAACTGGGAATCCGGCAAATCCGAGAAATGCACTTTCTGCTACCCGCGTATCGAAAGTGGTCTGCCGACGGTCTGTTCGGAAACCTGCGTCGGGCGTATCCGGTATTTGGGCGTCATGCTCTATGATGCAGACAAAATCGCCGATGCCGCGTCTGTTGAGGGTGAACAGGATCTCTATGATGCGCAGCTTGGCGTGTTCCTTGATCCGAACGATCCCGAAGTCATCGCCGCCGCCCGCAAGGAGGGCATCCCCGAGGACTGGATCAAATCCGCTGCCGAAAGCCCCGTGTGGAAAATGGCGATGGAGTGGAAGATTGCCTTCCCGCTCCACCCCGAATACCGCACGTTGCCGATGGTCTGGTATGTCCCGCCACTCTCGCCGATCCAAAACGCGGCCGAGGCCGGGATGATCGGTGTCGACAACGAAATGCCCGATGTGAAATCGCTGCGCATACCGGTGAAATATCTGGCGAATATGCTGACGGCGGGAGATGAAGAACCCATCGTTACCGCGCTGGAACGGATGCTGGCGATGCGCGGCTATATGCGTACCAAAACCATCGATGGTGTGATTGATCTGGAAATCGCGAAACGTGTCGGTCTCGACGCGCTGCAAATCGAAGACATGTATAAAATCATGGCGATTGCGGATTACGAGGACCGGTTCGTCGTCCCCACAACCCACCGCGAAGTGGTCGAGGACGCGTATGATTTACGCTCAGGCTGCGGGTTCACCGACGGCAACGGCTGTTCCAGCGGATCAAGCGGCGGCAAGCTGTTCGGCTCGCGCAAATTCGTAACCCCGACGGAGGCATTCTGATGACTGTTACGTTCAAAGCCCTCTCGGCGCTGCTGAGCTATCCCAGCGCCGATCTGAAAGCCGCCATTAGCGAGATCAGGACGGTGTTGGAGACAGAAAACATCCTATCTGCCAACGCGGTCTTGTCGCTGGAACCGCTGCTGCGGGATATGGAAACCAAGGACGTCTATGACCTGCAGGAAAGCTTTGTGCTGCTGTTCGATCGGTCCCGCACGCTGTCACTGAACCTGTTCGAACATGTCCATGGCGAAAGCCGTGATCGGGGTCCGGCGATGGTCGATCTGTTGGAAACCTATCGCTCTGGTGGCTACGATCTGGCCAGTACCGAACTACCCGACCACCTGCCGATCCTGCTCGAATTCCTGTCGACACAACCGCTGGAGGTCGCCAAGGAAATGCTGACCGACGCGGGGCACATCCTAGAAGCCCTGTCAGAACGCCTGCATCGCCGCGAAAGCCATTATGCGGCAGTGCTGGCCAGCCTGTCGGAATTCGCTGGTGTCAAAGCCTCAAGCGCATTGGTCAAGGAACTTCTGACCGTCAAAGACGACGATCCCGAAGATCTGGAGGCACTGGACGATGTTTGGGAGGAAGCTGAGATCACCTTTGGCCCCGACCCGAACGCCGGCTGCCCCGTCACCCGCGATATCCTTGCCAACATGGACCCGATCCCGCCCAAAGCGCAGCCAATGGCCGCGCCAGCTCAGAAATAGGAGGCGAACATGCATCATTTCCTTTACGGAATTTACCCCTACATCGCGCTGAGCGTGCTGGCGATCGGGTCGATTGCCCGCTACGAGCGCGATCCCTTTACGTGGAAATCCAGTTCCAGCCAGCTGTTGCGGCGTAAACAACTGATCTGGGGCTCGATCCTGTTCCATGTCGGTGTGTTGGCAATTTTCGCCGGGCATTTTGTCGGGCTACTAACCCCGATTCAGGTCTGGGACACGCTGGGCGTCAGCCACACTGCAAAACAGCTGTTGGCAGTCATTGCCGGAGGTATCGCTGGCGTTATAATGCTGATCGGTGGCCTGATGCTGGCACATCGCCGCTTCGCCGACAAACGCATCCGCGCCACGTCGAAATTCGCCGATAACGCGATCATCCTGATCCTTATCCTTCAGGTCTCGTTGGGGCTGGCGACCATTCCGCTAAGCCTTGGCCATCTGGATGGGCATGAGATGACCAAATTCATGGCATGGGCATTTGGGATTTTCACCTTTGATGGAAACGCGTCCAGCTATATCGCTGATGTCCATATCATCTTCAAAACCCACATCTTCCTTGGCCTGACAATATTCCTGATCTTCCCGTTCACACGGCTGGTCCACATGCTGTCCGCCCCCGTGCGCTACCTGTGGCGCCCGGGCTATCAGGTTGTGCGCACCCGTAAGAAAGGCGTGAAATCATGAATATGAAACCGCTTTTGCCAGACATCACGGTGAACGGGGAACCCATCCCCGCCACCGCCATCGCTGCCGAGGCGCAGAACCACGACGCCCCGGTCGGGAAACCCGGTCTGGCGTGGAAAGCTGCCGCCAAAGCCATGGTCGTACGGGCGTTGCTGTTGCAACGTGCTGCGGAGCTTGGTCTGGCAGCCGATCCGCAGGACACTGGCGGTGACAAATGGGAAACTGACGATGAAGCCCTGATCCGCGCCGTGCTGGAACATGACATGGAACCGGAAACCGTGTCCGAGGAAACCTGCCGCGCGATTTACGACAGCCAGACACAAGTGTTCCGCGCGCCAAGCCTATATCAGCCCGCGCACATCCTGTTTGCTGCCGATCCGGCGGATGCTGAGGCTCGTGCAGCAGCACGTCAAAACGCCGAAGCGGCACTGACGGATATCCAACGAAACCCGAAATCCTTCGCGGGTATCGCCAAGGATGTCTCCGACTGTCCATCCAAGGCGAACGGTGGTATGCTAGGGCAGGTTGGTAGCGGTGACACGGTGCCGGAGTTCGAGGCCATTCTGGATATTCTGAAACCCGGCCAACTGCACCCGCATCCCGTCGAAACCCGCTACGGTTTCCATATCGTGAGAATGGATGAAAAAGCCGAAGGCGCGATCCTGCCATTTGATGCGGTCCGCCCGCAAATTCAGGAGAAACTGGAACAGGTCGCTTGGGCCAAAGCTGCGCAGGCTCTGACCGAAAAGCTGGTTGCCAACGCCAAAATCGTCGGCATTGAGCTTAGCCCACCTGAGACGTAACGGCATATGTTAGAAACAATATTCCAACAAAATGCCGACTGGGCAGCGGATCGCACCGCGACGGACCCCGGATTCTTTAACCGCCTCGCCGCACAGCAAAAACCGGAGTTTTTCTGGATCGGCTGTTCCGACAGCCGCGTACCGGCGAACGTGGTGGCCGGATTGGACCCCGGCGAGGTTTTCGTGCACCGCAATGTCGCCAACGTTATCCACTCCAGTGACATGAACATGCTGTCGGCGTTGGAATTCGCCGTCGAAGCTCTAAACGTCAAACATATCATCGTCTGCGGCCATTACGGCTGCGGCGGCGTCAAAGCCAGCACGGAGGACTATCCCCATGGCCTTGTCGATCACTGGCTGGAGCCCATCCGCCGTGTTGCTGATCATCATTTGCACGAACTGGTTGTGTTAAACGGCGAAGAAAACCGCCTTAACCGATTGGCGGAACTTAACGTTATCGAAAGCGTCAATCGCCTGTGCCAGACCCCGATCCTACGCAAGGCATGGGACAACGGGTCTGACGTCGCCGTCCACGGTTTGATCTACGGGTTAAAAGACGGACATTTACGTGACCTGAGATGCAGCGTAGCGGCTGGTTTGCGGATTGATCCTGACGAGATGCGGTGATTGAGCGCCCCGAGGGTTTAAAGTGGCTAGTAGCCACAGGTGCGATCAGATCCAAGATTCTGCGATTTTCTTAACCATTTTACAAAAGTCGGCCCGAGCTGATTGACCGGTCATTCAGTTGGAAAAAGTCGTTGGATAGCGGAAATAAGCATTAATTTCTTTAACCATAGCCACCCAACAGGGAGCAGAAAGGAATAATTTTATTCCGATTTTTAATAAATAGAGACGACAGAATATTTCACAAATAAAGCTTCTAAAACTATAAAAATAACAAATATTACAATAGCTTTTAACCAATTCATCAAGTGACGCCTTTTGGTGGAAAGTCGCCATCTCCAACGTCTGAAAGACTCGCGCAATAATTGCAAAGATTTTGTAGTTCGCGTTTTAGTTGCGCATTTTGCAAATGCTCGTTAAAATTGTCTTAATGGCAGACTACACGTCCAGATTGTAAATTGTTACCAAGGAGAAGAATAATGAGAACAATACTGTATACGAGTTTGGTTTTGTTAGGGTTAACGAGCAGTGTGGCTGCTGAAACCTGTCCTGACGGAACCGAGGTCGACTCACTGGATAATTGCGCAGTTGAAACTGCTGAATCCGCTGACGCTCCCGCGATGAACCCACAGGAAGACGCCAAAGTGCGCTTTGCCGGATCAGATACTGTCGGATTGGGTCTGATGCCTTATCTGCTGGAAGACTATGCGGATTTCCTGAACGCAACCATTGATCGTACCGACCTTAGTGAAACAGAAGCTTATCTGCGCTATCTGGACGAGGAAAATAACGAAATCACCAGCCTGTTCGTCAATTCCACCGGATCCGGTGACGCCTTTGATGCACTGGAGCTGGAAACTGCCGAGCTCGGCATGGCATCGCGCCCTGCAAGAGACGAAGAAGCCGCCCGCATTGTCGCAACTGGCGGCGGTGATCCGCGCGGAACGGACAATGAAACCGTGATTGCGGTTGATAGTCTTGCGGTCATCACCCACCCAAGCAATCCGGTCAAAGGTCTGACACGTCAGCAGATTGGCGACATGTATCTGGGCAACATCACCAATTGGTCCGAGGTAGGTGGCCCTGACGCGCCGATTACGGTGCTGTCGCGCGATGACGGATCCAGTACCCGTGGCGTGTTCGAAAACGTAATATTTTCTGGTGACGAACCCCCCTTGGCCGAGCGCGTGACTTATCCTGGTGGCGACAATCCAGAAATGGCGGCAGCAGTTAAAGCTGATCCCAACGCGATTGGCTATGTCGGGTTCGCCTATTCCGAAGGTCTCAACCGGCTGGAAATCAACAGCACCTGTGGAATCACAACAACGGCGACACCGTTTTCGGTCAAAACCGAAGAATATCCACTGGGTCGTCGACTGTATCTTTACAATCGCGCCGACAGTATTCCCGAGGATGCAGCGCTGTTCCTGGAATATGTACTATCGCCTGAAGCAGACGATGCGATTGCCCAATCCAGCTTTGTGAACTTTGCAGTGGAACAACAGCCACAGACCCAAAGCCGTGAAGACAATCTGTATAACGACCTAAGCGCACGAAACGAACTCGAGTTGGCTGATGCGTTGAAAGCTGATCTCGACGATTGGGATCGTCTGTCGACAACAGTGCGTTTTGCAACGGGGTCGTCACGACTGGGCAACAAGGAAATCAATGACCTCATGCGGTTGATTTCTTATCTCGAAACGCTGCCCGACGGGACCGAAGTCGCGATCGTTGGCTTTGCCGATAGCGTCGGAAGTTTCGAGTTGAACGTCGCCCTGTCCAATCGCCGTGCGGCGTCTGTCGCAGGGTCAATCACGGAACTGGCGGGCGACCGGTTGAACAATATTCGTTTCGTGACCAAAGGCTATAGCGAGCTGTCGCCATCCCTTTGTAACGACGACGAAAACGGGCGGCGGATCAACCGCCGGGTTGAAATCTGGGTAAGGAAATAACCCAAATCGGAGCAAACTCACGGACGTGATCGGTAGGTGTCATCTGAATGACACCTACCGATCATATACGTCTCAATCACAGTAAATGGGGATATAAAAATGGGGTATCACATGCACAAATCTCTCACTTCCATTCCGTTGGCATTTGCAACAGCTGCTTTTGCGCTGACGGGCAGTTATACGCTGGCGGATGAAAACCTGCTGGTCACGACAGCAAACGATTCCGGTATCGGCAGCTTGCGCGCGGCGCTGGAAATGGCTGCGAAATCAACCGAAGCGACGCGGATCGTGGTTACGGTTGACGGTGCGCTGAACATCGATTCAACCTTGACCTATGATGGCGCTGCGCCGTTGGAACTCATCGGGCTTGGCCAGACGGTCTATAGCGACGCGAATATAACGCTGCTTGAGGTCACAGCAGGTGCCAACATATCCATCTCGCACCTCTCGTTTGAAGGGCCCGGCGGATACACAATCGAAAACCGTGCCGATCAGAACGGTGCCGTTGCCGGCAAAGGTATCTTTGTTGACGTGCCTGACGATCAAACCGGAACGGTTTATGTCGTGCTGAACGATGTCACGGTCAAAGGTGTGCCCTCGTTCGGTGTGCATATTTCGGATTGCTACCTCGCGGACGCCTGTGGTGGCGGTCAGGGTGGGGAGGGCGAAGGCTCTCCGGCCTCGATCCACATCACTTTGACAGATGTCGAGATTAACGATGTCGGCAATGGCCGTTTTGACGCCGACGGGTTCCGTGTTGATGAGCGCGGTGCGGGCGACATTATATTTAATGCCGATTCATCACGCTTTATCGGTGTCGGTGCGGATGGTGTTGAATTGGACGAAGGTCAGCTTGGCAAAGTGCAGGCAACAATCTTTGACACCAGTTTTATCGGGAATGGCATCTATTGTAATCCGACCCTGCTGGCCGGCAATTTGCCTGCCGAACCCGAAGGCGAATTTGCCGATGGGGAGATGGCCGAATCCGATATCCCCGGCCCGGTCGTCGGATCGTTGGACGACGGATGTTTTGAACGTGAAGTTGAGCTTTATGACTCCGGCAGTGTCGAAGCCTATGAATTTGGCATCGACCTGGATGACGGTATTGATTTCGACGAAGCGGGTGACGGTAACATCGAAACGGTTATGATCGGAACGATGATCACCGGCAATTATGACGAAGGCGTTGACTTTGACGAAGAAGGCAACGGCGACATCATCGTACAATTCATCAATACCGACGCCAGCCACAATACCGACGACGGATTCAAAATGTCCGAGCTTGATGCTGGCGGGGTCGATGCGCTGCTGATGAACGCAACCGCAATCGGCAACGGTGGCAAAGGCGCTGTCTTTGAAGAAGAGCAGGACGGATCAATCACCGTCACGGCCGGCTATACAATGACGGCTGGAAATGATGACGGCGACGACACCGGTCTGGAGGTTGTTCAGGCAGACGAAGGTGGTGGCACCGTGACGCTATTCAGCTCAACCTTCGCTGATGGAATGTCGTTTGAGGGCGTCAACTAAGTCAAATGTGATGGGCCAGCCTCGCGTTGGCCCATCGCTTACCTGATTGAAAGCATTTCCCAAACGCCTCGTAATTACTTGTCCCGGTGGACAGTTTCATCGCTTCGGGAAGGTCAGAGCGCTATCAACAACTTTTCTGAGTGTCTTTTGATGGGCATCAGCACAAAGAATCTGCCTGTTTCTTTATCAAACTGGCGATTATTCTGGGGATATTGCTGGTTTTTCTGTAAAAAACTGGACGTGATTGAAATCATCTTCAATAAATGTGATGTTAAGTCAGGGGGTATGCCATTAGTTTCTTTAATGAAATGTATAGCGGAGAAAACGTTCGGGAGCCGTATCAGGCGCTTGCGCAATGGGCCGCTGATCTTGGACCCGAAGAATTTAACCGCCGCCGCGAAGAAGCCGAACGATTGTTTCGCCGGATCGGCATCACCTTCGCAGTCTATGGCGAGGGCGGAGATCCCGAACGTCTAATCCCGTTTGATCTGATGCCGCGCGTTTTCACCAGCTACGAATGGTACAAGTTGGAGCGAGGCGTAAAGCAGCGCGCGCAGGCACTGAACGCGTTTTTACGCGACGTCTATAACCGGGGCGAGATCATCCGCGCCGGACGTATACCCGCAAGGCTTGTTTACCAGAACGACGCATTCGAACGCGCGGTTATGGGATTCCGTCCGCCAAAAGGTGTGTTCAGTCATATCGTAGGGATTGATCTGGTGCGCACAGGCCCTGAAGAATTTTATGTGCTTGAGGATAATTGCCGCACACCGTCCGGTGTGTCCTACATGTTGGAAAACCGGGAAATCATGATGCGTATGTTCCCCGATCTTTTCCAACAGGTCAGGGTTGCACCCGTTGACAATTATCCTGATATGTTGCGCCGTACGCTGGCCTCCGTCGCGCCGGATCGCTGCAAGGGGGAACCCACCAGTGTTATCCTGACGCCGGGGAGTATGAACTCCGCATATTATGAACATTCTTTCCTCGCCGACCAAATGGGGGTCGAGCTGGTCGAAGGTCAGGATATGTTTGTCGAAGGGGACGCCGTCTACATGCGCACCACGCGCGGACCGAAGCAGGTCGACGTTATTTATCGCCGCTTGGACGACGCGTTTATTGATCCGCTGTGTTTCCGTCCGGATTCGATGCTCGGTGTGCCGGGTTTGATGAATGTCTATCGCGCGGGTGGTGTCTCGATCTGCTCTGCCCCCGGTGCCGGGGTTGCGGATGACAAGGCGATCTACACCTATGTGCCGGAAATGATCCGGTTCTACCTTGGCGAAGAACCAATCCTCAACAATGTGCCAACATGGAAATGCGCCGAAGAAGATGATCTGAAATATGTCCTCGACAACCTTGGGGAACTGGTGGTGAAAGAGGTTCACGGATCAGGCGGATACGGGATGTTGGTTGGCCCGGCTTCAACCAAAAAACAGATCGCGGCCTATCGAAAACGGATCGAAAAAGACCCCGCTGATTTCATCGCGCAGCCTACATTGGCGCTGTCCACCTGTCCGACATTTGTCGATAGTGGCCTTGCGCCGCGCCATGTGGATCTGCGCCCATATTGTCTGGTTGGCCAACAAACCTATCTCAGCCCCGGTGGTCTGACCCGTGTGGCACTGAACGAAGGATCGCTTGTCGTCAATTCCTCCCAAGGTGGTGGCGTCAAGGATACCTGGGTTCTGGCGGATTGAGGGGGCAGGGATGTTAAGTAGAACCGCAGCCAACCTCTTCTGGATGACCCGCTATATGGAGCGGGTCGAGACCATGGCCCGCTTACTGGAAGTCGGCTATCGCATTTCGCTGACTCCCAGTGCCGGGCAAGGGCATCGGAATGAATGGGAGAGTATCCTCTCCACCACCGGTAATCTAGCGGCCTATCAGGAACTTTATAAGGATGTGAAACAGGTCAATCTGGAGAATTTCCTGTTCTTCAACCTTGATAACCCGTCCTCGATCGCCAGCTGTATTTCTTCCGCGCGCGACAACGCCCGAACGGTCCGGACGGCGCTGACCAGCGAGGTCTGGGATGCCATCAACGGTGCCTTTCAGGAAATGAAAGAGCTGCAAAGCGCCCGCCGAACCCGCGCCCAGCTGCCGCGCCATTGCGATTGGGCGAAACGTCAGTCCGCGCTGGTTCGCGGAGCCATTGAAAGTACCCAGTTGCAGCAGGATGGCTATGACTTCATGAATCTGGGCTATTATATCGAGAGGGCCGACAACACGGCCCGGTTGCTTGATATGAAATATCACGTTCTGTTGCCGACGTCGGAAATGGTTGGCGGGGCGCTCGACAATTATCAATGGACGACGCTGCTGCGATCAATCTCGGCCTTCCGGGCTTTCCATTGGGCCTATGGTGGCGATTACAGTACCAGCAAGATCGCGCATTTCCTGATCCTGAACGTTGCCAACCCGCGCTCACTGCTACATTGCGTGGACAATTGCAGTTATCATCTGAACCGTCTGTCGCGCGCCTATGGGCAATCGACAGAGGCACAGGAAGCCTCGCGCAGTTTGCTGGGGCGGCTATCAGAGGAAAGCATCGAACATATCATCGAAGAAGGCCTGCATGAATTCATCAGCAGCTTCATCGTGGATAATGCGAAAATCGGGGTTTCGATTGCTGACTCCTATCTGTTCGGAGGGCGATGATGCTTCTAACGGTTCATCATGAAACGGTTTATCGATTCACGGATCCGATGCGTTTTGTCGTGCAAAGCCATCGGATGCATCCAAGCGAAAATGACGGCCAGAAAGTAAATCGCTGGGAAGTTTCGGTTGAAGGCGGCAGCTTTGGCAGCTTCTTCCATGATGGTGGTGGCGATCTGATCCGAACCATGACCTTGCCGGGACCGGTAACAGAAATGACCATCCGCGTGGAAGGGGAGATGGAGACAACCGACACAGCTGGCATCTTGCGCGGGCATATCGAATCTTTGCCACCGCTTGCCTACCTGCGGCGCACCGAAGCGACAGCGATCACCAAACCCCTTCGCAAATTGGCAGTCAACGCGCTGGAAGGAATGGAAGAGGCAACGCAGTTGGATCGCGCTCACGCCCTTGCCCGCGCGGTTGCAGATGCGGTGACCTATAGTCCCGGCACAACAGCCGCCCATACCACCGCGCACGATGCGTTGAAACAGGGCAAGGGCGTCTGTCAGGATCACGCTCACATTCTGATCGCGTTGGCGCGGTCACAAGGCAAGCCCGCGCGCTACGTTACCGGATATCTGAACGCCTCAGCCGATGAGGGACAGTCAGAGGCCAGTCACGCCTGGGTGGAGATTTATACCGATGACCTTGGCTGGGTCGGGTTTGATCCGTCGAATGGAAATTGCCCGAATGACCACTATATACGGATTGGCTCCGGCCTTGACGCGCTGGATGCCGCACCTATTCGTGGCGTTTTCGTCGGGGCAGGTACGGAATCTTTAGATGTTTCGGTTGAAGTCCTTCAGGGTCAGCAATAATCTTCGCTGACTAATACAGGATTCCCTGAATGACCTATTGCGTCGGTTTACTATTGGATGAGGGGATGGTGCTGTTGTCCGACACGCGGACGAACGCGGGTATGGATAATATCGCCACCTTCCGAAAAACCTACATTTTCGAAGAACCCGGCGAGCGCGTTATCGCGATCCTGACGGCGGGCAGCCTGTCGGTATCCCAGACAACAATCGCACGACTGGAAGAAGCCATCGAGGAGCCGGAGGATGGTAACTCGATCATGGAGGCGGACACCATGCTGGATGTCGCTACCATCATCGGTAACACGCTGGTGGATGTCGCGACCGACATCAAAGACAAGATGGAGCGGATGAAACAAACCGCTACCGCTTCACTGATCGTCGCGGGGCAGCGCAAAGGCGGGGCGATGCGGTTATTTATGATTTACCCCGAAGGGAATTTCATTGAGGCGACGCCAGACACACCTTATCTGCAGATAGGTGAACATAAATACGGCAAACCCATTCTGGACCGCGTCATAACCAAAGAAACGAACATGAAAGACGCGGCCAAGGCGGCGTTGTTGTCGATGGATTCAACCATGCGCTCGAACCTGTCGGTCGGGATGCCGCTTGATCTGACTTTCTTAGCGAAAGATGAATGTCGGGTCACAGAATACCAACGTATCGAAGCGGGTGACGCCCATTTCGCTGCCATGTCACACGAGTGGAGCGAGGCATTGCGCAAGGCGTTCGTCGAGATCAACTAGGGACGTTGCCGATCTTCTGGCCGAAAACGCATCGTCTCTGATGGAGGGTGGTTGCAGTGCTCTTCTTGACGTTAATATCAATATTCACGATTGCCCTTTTGATCGGGCTCATTGTTATGATCAAACTAACTTGGCCGTTTAGCGTTTCGATCCTTCGCTCCATCCTGTTTGGCCTGTCGCAAAACGAGTACATCGTAGCCTGGCAACAACGTCATCCGAAAATCACGCTATTTCTTGAGGACAGATTTAAACGCAATCATTTTAACGGCCTGCCACTAACACTTCTTTTCGGGGTTTTCGGGTATTTGTTGTTGCTATATTTTGGGTCGGTAGTGGATTTCGAATTGTCTAACCCAATAGTGCAAATCGACATCCGCCTCTCAAATTTAATCTATGCGAATATTGATAGTGGATTGGTGAAATTCTTCACGATATTCACGGCGCTTGCGGATCGTCGATCAATCGTTGTGTTTGGGGTGGCTGCCGCAATAGTGGTCTATGCTGTCAACAAACCGCAATATCTGTGGGGCATTGTGATTGCGCTTGGGGGGCAGGCAATAAGCGTTCGGTTTCTGAAACTTTTGTTTGAACGCCCGCGCCCTGAACACGCATATTTTCTTGAGCAAAGTTACAGCTTTCCCAGCGGACACGCCGCAGCCGCATTGGCTACATTTGGTATTTTGTTTTATATCGTTGCCAAAGAAAAATGGGCATCGGTATTATTCGCCAGTATTACCGCTGTGGTTTTAACGTTCTTTGTCGGGTTAAGCCGAATTTACCTTGGTGAGCATTACGTTAGCGATGTTTTCAACGGATATTTGATCGGTGCGCTTTGGCTTATTGTCGCCACTACGTTTATAGAATGGCGTGAGGCGCGATCTGGAAATCAAACCAGTGAAGTTGCAAAACGCACAAAGTCCTCTGCCCAAACGCTTATTGTGGCGACTTGTATCGCCGCCAGCACTGCCATTTTCGCAATTGTATTTACGTACAACAAACCTCTGAACGTAGTCGAAATAACGTCCCCTGCAATCGCACCACCAAAATTTACCGATTTGTTTTTGCAGGGGGAAATCCCCAGATTTACCGAGTCTATCGCGGGATCGCCGCAGGAACCGATTAGCCTCATAATCGTCGCGCGATCAGATGAAGAATTTATCAACCTATTGACGTCTGCCGGGTGGCAGCTCGCAGATAAACCGGGTGTAAAAACACTTTCGATAGCCGCCTTTGCGGCTTGGTTCTCGACAGACGATTCGACTGCCCCGATCACCCCGTCCTTTTGGAATACGGTTCCGAATGATTACGGCTTTCAGAAACCTACGGACGAGATGTCATTGCGAGTCCGCCATCATGCGCGGTTTTGGAAAACCGAATACGTGACGGATAATGGCAGCCGGATTTACGTCGGGACGGCGAGTTTTGATAATGGATTGAAATGGGGGCTTACCCATCGCATCGATCCAAATATCGACAAGGAAAGGGACCTGCTGGTGAACGATATTCTGGCCAGAGGCATCGCAACTGAAACTGACAGATTTCAGATTGTGACCCCGAGCATGGGGCAAAATCTCGCTGGTGATCCGTTTTTTAGCGATGGCATCGCCATTCAGATTGGGGTGCCACAACCGTGACCCCCCAATCCAAAGTTTTCAAAGATTACACTTAGATGACAACGACATCCAGCGGCGGGAAGCCGTTAAAGCCGACCGAACTGTAGCTGGACGTATATGCGCCGCAGTTACGAATGATGAACCTGTCGCCAGATTTCAAACCAACCGGCAACTGAACCGGGCGTTTTTCGTACAAGACGTCAGCACTGTCACAGGACGGACCTGCCAGAATACAGGCACCGGTTTCCTCGTGATCTCGGTCGGTGATGAACTGATAACGGATCGCCTCGTCCATGGTTTCGGCCAGACCCGAGAATTTGCCGATGTCGAGGTAAACCCAGCGATGCATATCAGCCTCGGACTTTTTCGACACGAGCAGAACCTCGGCAGCGATCATACCAGCTTCAGCAACCAGACCACGGCCGGGTTCCGCCATCACGCGGGGCACATCGCCGAAACGCTCGGTCACAAGGCGCATGACATCGGCAGCGTACTGTGTGGGATGCGCAATTTCTTCGCCATAGAAAGCCGGGAAGCCGCCACCAATATTCAACAGGTCCAACGGATATCCAGCGGCAATCGCCTGATGCCAAATCTCGGCAATCTGGTCCAGCGTCACACGCCACATGTCGGCGCGACGGGTTTGCGACCCAACATGGAACGAAAATCCAACAGGACGCAGGCCAACACGGGTAGCATATGCCAGCAGGTCCATTGCTTTGTCCCGCGCACAACCGAATTTGCGCGACAATGGCCAGTCGGCCTCGGACGCATCAACGATCAGGCGGATATATACCTGCGCACCCGGCGCATGTTCGGCCAGTTTGTCCAGTTCTTCTTCGGCGTCGGCCGCGAACAGCTCGATCCCCGCGTGGAATGCGAAGTCGATATCGGAGGCACGTTTCACCGTATTGCCAAACGAAATATCTTCGGGGGCAGCGCCCAGTGACAGGCACAATTCGATCTCGCCACGCGATGCGGCGTCGAAATGGGAGCCTTCGGCGATCAGCGTTTCGATGATCTCGCGGGTTGGGTTGGCTTTGACCGCATAATGGATGTTGGCATGGCCAAGCCCGGCGTTTAGCGCGCGGAACTGACGGGCAACAATTTCGGTATCCAGAACCAGTGTCGGGCGGTCAAATTCGGTACGTCGGATAAAAGATTCAATTGCCGAAGGCGCAGCGACAGCCTTGCCCCCGACGAAGTCGGTTACGTATGCGTTCATGGTCATCTCCATAAGACCCGGCCAAAACTATGACCGCTCAGTTCAAAACGGAGACGTTACCGTCGCTACGTAAACACGGTGGACTAGGTCCCAAGGCCAGAGGCGCGTGCGTTGGCGTCTATGGCGCGGCATTTAGGGCCGAATGTGAGTCGGCACAAGAGGGAAAATTCACGTGGGGAAATTTTTCCCTAAGTTTCACAAACCATGTCCTGTCCGCAACACATGGGCGACTTGATTTTCCCATGCCCGTTTGGGCATTCTGATATCTGAACCTCTTTCCCGTCTTCGGTTGTCAATGTGCCATTCACCAGCGGCGCGTCGCATTTTCCGCAGGTGGCATTCACAGACATGCCGCAGACTTTACATTCGTAGGTTGCCATGTCGCTCTCCTCCTCTGAATTGTCCTAAATCAAGGATTAGGGTTTCTTGAACATACAGTATAGTTCCGAAACGAAACTGACAAAGAAGTTTCTGACATTTCAACCGCGCGAAGCGCGAAACCGCTATAGAAAACGTCAGATGCTTATGGTCAACTAAACGTATACTATCGCAGGGGGACGCATGGCACTGGATCTGAAACGGAACACGCAGAATCGGGATCGCAGTCTTCCGAAAGGGCGGCAGGTTGACGAGGCAGCCCTCTCGGATGTGCGCTCTTTGCTCGGGGACTTACCGATAAGGCGCGACTTGCTGATAGAGGCCTTACACCTCATTCAGGACGGTCGCGGGTATTTGTCGGCAGAGAACCTCGCTGCTTTGGCAGAGATTTTTCGCCTGTCTCAGGTCGAAGTGTTCGAAGTCGCAAGTTTCTATCACCATTTCGACGTGGTGAAGGAAGGCGAGGTTCCACCTGCTCCCCTAACCATCCGGGTCTGTGACGGGCTCAGCTGTGCGATGTCTGGTGCGGATGGATTGCTGTCTGCGCTCGGCGACAAGGTTGACCCAAACGCTATCCGCATCCAGCCGGTGCCCTGCATCGGTCGGTGTCAGCACGCCCCGGCGGCCGTCGTTGGTAAAAACCCTGTTGACCATGCGACACCGGAAACGGTTCTGGAGATCGCCGAAGCGGGTCAGACGGAACCGGACCTGCCTGCTCATGAAACCCTCAGCACCTATCAGGCGGCTGGGGGATATTCGGTGCTGACGGATATTCGTAACGGCAAGATTTCTCCTGACTCGGTCATCGATGCGCTGGAGGCGTCGGGATTACGCGGTATGGGTGGCGCGGGCTTCCCGGCCTCGCGTAAATGGCAGATCGTGCGCGGGTTCGACGGACCTCGACTGATGACCGTCAATGCCGACGAAGGGGAACCGGGCACGTTCAAAGACCGGTTCTGGCTCGAATCCCATCCGCATCGGATGTTGGAAGGGGCGCTTATCGGCGCAACCGTGGTCGGGTGTGAGAAGATTTATATCTATCTGCGCGACGAATACCCCGCTGCGCGAGAGGTGCTGCTGGCTGAAATTGCCGCGCTCAAAGCCGCCGGTCTGACCGGCGATATCGACATCGAATTGCGGCGCGGGGCAGGGGCGTATATCTGCGGCGAAGAAAGTGCGATGCTGGAAAGCATCGAGGGCAAGCGCGGACTGCCACGTCACCGCCCGCCATATATCGCAGAAACCGGCCTGTTCGGGAAACCCACCCTGAACCACAATGTCGAAACCCTCAGCTGGGTGCCGGATATTGTGAAAAATGGCGGAGACTGGTTCGCCGATCAAGGGGCGGAGGGGCACAAGGGTCCTCGCTCTTTCAGCGTTTCGGGCCGCGTCGCTGACCCCGGCGTGAAAATCGCGCCGGCCGGGATCACCTTGCAACAATTGATCGACGAATATTGCGGCGGCATGGCGGAGGGCCATACGCTGAAAGCGTTCCTGCCAGGCGGGGCGTCGGGTGGTATTTTCCCGGCTTCTATGGCTGATCTGCCACTCGATTTCGGCAGTTTTGAACCGCATGGAGGGTTCGTCGGGTCCCACGCTGTGGTGATCCTGTCAGAAGCAGATTCCATCAAGGAAGCCGCTCTGAACACGATGCGTTTCTTCAAACATGAAAGTTGCGGGCAATGCACCCCTTGCCGCGTTGGGACGCAGAAAATGGTTGGGATGCTGCAGGACCCTGCGACTGAGCACGAGCTTTACAATGACCTGATGACGGTGATGGGGGACAGCTCCATCTGTGGTCTTGGACAGGCCGCCGCCAACTGCGTAAGGCATTTGATGACATACTTCCCGGAGGAAATGGCATGAGCGACAAAATCACTTTCACGCTGAACGGGAAATCAGTCGAAGCCGCCCCGGGCGAAACCATCTGGCAAGTCGCCACGCGGATGGGCGAGGCGATCCCGCATCTGTGTTACAAGGACGTTCCGGAATTGCGGTCCGACGGTAACTGTCGCGCCTGCATGGTCGAGGTGGAGGGCGAACGCGTCCTCGCCGCTTCCTGCAACCGCAAACCTTCCGAAGGTATGGTTGTCACGACCAATTCTGACCGGGTCACCAAAAACCGCAAGCTGGTGTTCGAACTGCTGAATGCTGACATGCCAGCACGCGAAACCAGCCCCGATCCCGATGCGCCATACTGGACGCAGGCGGAGCTGGCAGGCGAAACAGGATCCCGGTTTGCCGCCAACAAACCTGGGGCAGGGGGCGAGATTCCCGTGGACAGCATCTTCCGTGATGCTTCGCATCCCTCCATCGCGGTCAATCTGGATGCCTGTATTTCCTGTGGCTTATGCGAACGCGCCTGCCGCGAGGTTCAGGTGAATGACGTGATCGGATTCATGGGGCGTGGCGCGGATGCCCTTCCGACTTTCGATATAAATGACCCCATGGGACTTTCCACCTGCGTCGCCTGTGGCGAATGCGTGCAGGCCTGCCCAACCGGCGCGTTGATGGAGAAGACTGTCCTCAATGCTGATGCCACGCAGCGGGCCGAAGTTGCCGATCGGATAGAACCCTCGGTCTGTCCGTTCTGCGGGGTTGGCTGCCAGACAGACATTCATCTGAAAGGTGACAAAATCCTGAAAGTTGACGGTCGCCACGGCGTTGCCAACCGCGGCAAGCTTTGCGTCAAAGGTCGGTTCGGTATGGACTATGTCATGCACCCCGAACGGCTGACAAAACCCCTGATCCGCCACGAAGATGCGCCCAAGGTTTGGGATGCGAATTTCACCTATGCCGATATTCCCAAGTATTTCCGCGAGGCCACATGGGACGAGGCTTTGGACAAAGCCGCGGAGGGATACCGGAAAATCCTCGACGAAAACGGGTCATCAGCGCTTGCAGGCTTCGGCTCTGCCAAAGGCACAAATGAAGAGGCATATCTGTTCCAGAAACTCATCCGTCAGGGATTTGGCACCAACAATGTCGATCACTGTACGCGGTTGTGTCATGCCTCCTCCGTTGCGGCACTGATGGAAGGCGTCGGTTCTGGTGCTGTGTCGGCCCCGTTCACAGCTGCCGATGACAGCGATTGTATTATCATTATCGGAGCGCGTCCGGAACAGAACCACCCGGTGGCGGCAACCTATTTCAAACAGGCGGCCAAACGCGGCGTGGACCTGATCGTCATGGACCCGCGCGAACAGCATATCATGCGTTACGCCACGCACCCCGTCGTGTTTACCCCGGGCCGCGATGTGGCGTTGTTGAACGCGATGCTGCACGTGATCATCGAGGAAGGGCTCTATGACGAGCAGTATATTCAAGCCAATGTTGATGGGTTTGATGCGCTGAAGGAAAAAGTCAAAGATTTCTCGCCTGCCGCGATGGCAGATATTTGCGGAGTTCCGGCGGAGGAAATCACCGCCATAGCCCGCACTTATGCAAAGGCGGAGCGCGCGATCATCTTCTGGGGCATGGGTGTTGCCCAGCATACGCATGGCACAGATAATTGCCGTTGTCTGATCGCGCTGTCGCTGATCACCGGGCAAATCGGCCGTCCCGGCACTGGGCTACACCCGCTGCGCGGGCAGAATAACGTGCAAGGTGCCTCGGATTCCGGGCTGATCCCGATTGTCTATCCGAACTATAAATCCGTCGAAGACCCCGACGTCCGTGCCCATTATGAGGATGTCTGGGGACGACCGCTCGATCCGAAAACCGGACTGACGGTTGTTGAGATTATCCAAGCTATCGCACGGGATGAGATCAAGGGCATGTACATTATGGGCGAGAATCCCGCCATGTCCGACCCCGATCAGCGTCATGCTCGCCAATCCCTCGCGAAGCTGCAGCATCTGGTTGTGCAGGAGATTTTCCTGACCGAAACCGCCCGCTTTGCTGACGTCATCCTTCCCGCGACCGCGCAACCGGAAAAACCGGGGACCTATACGAACTCGAACCGTCAGGTGCAGATTGCCATGCCGGTGCGCAAAGCCCCCGGCGAGGCGCGACAGGACTGGAAACTGATTGTCGAACTGGCGAACCGTATCGGTCTTGACTGGCAATATGACGACATCAGCGATGTGTATCGGGAGATGGCCTCGCTCATGCCCTCGCTGGATCATATCACCTGGGAAAGACTGCTGCGAGAAGGCACTGTCTGTTACCCGACGCACGAGGAACAGGGGCCGAGTGACGAGATCCTGTTCTATGACGGATTCCCGACCAAATCGGGTCGCGCACAGATTGTTTCGGCGGGTCTTTTACCGCCGGACGAAATGCCGGACGAAACCTATCCTATGGTCCTGACCACAGGCAGAATGCTGGAACATTGGCACACCGGGGCGATGACGCATCATGCCAGCGCGCTCCATGCGCAGGAACCGGAATCAACTGTGTCGATGCATCCGAAAGATATCGGCAAGATGGGGTTGGAGCGGGGCCAAAAGGTCCGTGTAACAACCCGGCGCGGGGATGTAGAACTGACGCTGCGGGCAGATCGCGAGGTCTCGCAAGGGATGATGTTCATCCCCTTCTGTTTCCCGGATGCTCCGGCGAATGTGCTCACCAATCCCAGCCTCGACCCTTACGGAAAAATCCCCGAAGTGAAATATGCGGCGGCGCGGGTGGAGGCGGTCTAAACCCGCCGTCCGCCGATCCGTATCGCAATCCCGGTGATCAGCGCCATGATCAACAGGATCACCGCGACGGAGCTGAGATATAACAACTTGGGGTCCATGCCGACCCGCACCTGCCAACCCGCAAGTGCCGGGAATGGCTCGCCAAAGACTGCGGGATAAACCAGATAGATACCGGCCAGCAGCAACACCGAAATCACGCTGACAACAATGCCAACCTGCAACGGCATCGGCACGCCTTTGCCAAACGCCGCGCGCCGCGTTGAGCGCAACAGGCGCAGAATATCCTGCTGGATCATGACCAGCGAGGGGATCATCAGGATCACCACAAAGAACCCGAAACCCAACCCGTAGCACAGCGTGATCACGGTCGGTTTCAGGAATTGTGCCTGCGCACTGCTTTCGAACAACAGCGGTGCCAATCCGAAAACCGTTGTCAGAGAGGTCAGCATCAGGGGGCGTAAACGGTCGGTGGTCGCGGCGACGATTGCCGGCCCCAATGCGCGTTGGCGTGAATATTCCTGAATGGTGGAAATCAGCACGATCGAGTCATTGATGACAATTCCCGACATGCCGATCAGTCCGACCACGGTGAACATCGACAGCGGAACGTCCCACGCGTAATGGCCGTAGATGGTCCCAACCAGCCCGAAGGGGATGACAGCCATCACCACAACCGGGCGGGTCCAGCTGGCGAATATCCATGACAGGGTCAGGTAAATCCCCAACAGGCACAGCGTAAATCCGACCAACGCGTCGGACAAAAATTCGCGTTCCTGCTCGGCCAATCCTCCCATCACCCATTCCACACCAAATCGGGACGCCACGTCAGGCAGAATTTCCGTCTGCAGGCTTTCGGTGATGCGCGCAGCGGCGGCGGGGTCGTCTTCGGATATGTCTCCGTTGACCGTAATCACGCGCAATCCGTTTTCGCGCCGGACCGTCGAAAACCCAAGCGATTCATCAATGGTCACGATGTCAGACAGCGCCACGAATTCACCGGTGCTGCTGCGCACCAACGTTCGGGTCAGATAGTCGGCGGCAACTTCACCTTCGGGTAGTTCAACACGGATCGTTGCGGTTCGGACACCATCGGGGAAGCTTGCCGCCTCGATCCCACTCAGCCGATCACGCAGCTCCGATCCCAGCGCCTCGGTCGTAAAACCAAGGCTTTCACCAAGCGGTGTCAGTTGCAGCAGCAATTCCGACTTGTCATAGGCAAGGCTGTCTTCCAATGCGCTGACCTCGGGGAGTTTCGATAGTTCCGCCTTCAGATATTCGGCGGCTGCCTTCAGGGTCTGCGCATCAGGACCATAGAAACTCACATCCAGCGAATCCCCGCCCGGGCCGAAGCCGAACCTGCGGAATGACAGGGTCTCCAGCAAGGGCAGATAGGTCACTTCTTCCTGCACGGCGGCCAGGAATTCAAAACTGGTATAGGGGCGCTGATCCGCATCCACCAACCCAATATCAACCGAGGCCAGTTGGTCCGGTTCCTTCGTATCCTGACCTGTCAGACCACGTCCCGTTGTGCCACCAATCTGAGCCAGAACATGGGTAACAGGCAAAACGCCGTGCTCCGCTTCCAGCCGTTCCGATACGGCCGTAACGGCGCGTTGCACTTCGGATATCATCGCCAGCGTATCTTCGCGATCCGCACCGGGCAGCATGGCGATGTTCCCGGTGATCGAGCCCTGTTCCGGCGAATTGAAGAACCGCCAAGTCACGTCTCCGCGGATGAACATCGACACGGACATGGATAACAGCACCAGCATCCCGGCCACCACCGGATATCGCAGCACGAGGATCAGGCGCACCAACGGCGCAAACAGTCGCTCGCGCACCCATCTAAACCCGATATTGAACAGGCGGCTCGGGAAATCATACCAACGGGCTTTGGCAACCGCAGCAATTGAATGCCGCATATGGTTGGGCAGGATCAGGAAACATTCCACCAGCGAGGCGACAAGCACCGCGATCACCGTAAAGGGAATATCCGCGATCAGCGATCCGAACCGCCCTCCAATGGCGACAAGCGCAAAAAACGCGAGGATCGTCGTAATGGTAGACGAAAAAATAGGCGAGGCCATGCGTGTCGCGGCATTTTCCGCCGCCTCGGTAGGACCTTCGCCCAGCCGTCGCGCGCGGAAATCGGCATGTTCCCCCAGAACAATCGCGTCATCCACCACGATCCCCAGTGTAATGATGAGGGCAAACAGCGAAATCATATTAAAGGTCAGCCCGGCGACATACATCAGCGCAATTGCCGAGAACATCGCAACAGGAATGCCTGCCGCGACCCAAAAGGCCGTACGTGCACCCAAGAAAAGATACAGCAGGATCAGTACCAGCACCAATCCCAGCAGGCCGTTTTCAAACAGGATCGACAGGCGGTCGGTAATCTGTTCCGCCCGCGTGTTGATCAGTTCAACCGTCGTGCCACGCGGTAGCGTTTCCTGAAATGCCTCTGCCGCCTCTTCAACCGCATATTGCATGGCAATAGCGTCACCTTCATCGGAGCGATCCACCCGCAGCAACACAGCGGGCTGATCGTTGGTGAAATAGGCGCTACCACTATCGGCTCGAACCTGTTCGATGACAGCAATGTCGCTGATCAGCAATTGCGAGCCATCGTCATTTATCCGCACAGGCAAGGCTTCGATTTCTTCTGCCGTGCGCCGTTCTGTTCCGGTCCTCAGGCGCGAGGACTGGCTCGTCACTTCACCCGCCGGGTTGGTTTCGGTTTGGGCGCTGATCGCATTCGCAACATCACGCAGCGACAGGTTGAATTTAACCAGCGTATCCTCGCTGACCAGCACCCGAATTCCACCGGCTTCGAACCCTGAAACCGTCGTGCGCGTAATCCCATCGCGATAAAGACGCGCGGTAAATTCATCAGCGAACCGGCCCAGTTGTTCCAGCGACACGGGGCCGCTGATCAGAACCTCGGTAACACGGTCACGCCAGGCCGAGCGTCGAACCACAGGGTCTTCGGCCGTATCCGGCAGCGAGGTCACGGCATCCACTGCCGCTTTCACATCCTCATTGGCCTGCGCCATGTCGGTGCCGGGCAGAAATTCCAGACGGATCGACCCCGAGCCCTCGTTAGCGCGCGAAGACGAACTTTCCACGCCTTCTACGGTCAGCAACGCTGTTTCCAAGGGTGAGATTATCGCGTTATCCACATCCTCCGGCCCGGCCCCCGACCAACTGACGGAGACGTTGATCGCCTCGATCACCACATCAGGAAAGAACTGCGAGCGGATTTTGGTGGAGGCCAACACGCCCAGTGTCAGCAGGACAATCAACAAAAGATTGGCGATTGTGGCATGTCGCGTGAAATAGGAAAATATCCGATAGGGTGTGATCGTCATCCTCAGCCTCCCATCCGGCTCTCCAGACGTTCAACCACGTCTTTGGGGACTTCGGGTTCGGACAATTGCGTCAGGATCCGGGTTTTTATTTCCTCGGGCATCCGGTCGTTGCTTTCGACGAAGCTGATCAGCCGGGCGCGCCGCTCGTCATCAAGTGTGATCAGTTCTGGTTCGGCCTCTTCCACCACAACCTGACCATCTACGCTGCGCAAGGGTTTGATTTTGATCCCCAGACCAATTTGCGGCGATCGGGCAGTGACATATTCAACACCGGCTGGTGCATTGGCCACAATCAGTTGATTCCCCTGACGGCGAAGAATGTCGACATTGATCTCGTCCAGCCGGTTTTCCTCGCCGACCACTAGCACACGACCATCTGACGCTGCGGCGGTGGATGGAATGACAAACATATTTTGCATTTCCGGTTCCCGAATGGAAACGGTCACAAAATCTCCGGGCCGCAGCAGGCCGGTTACATCTTCGGTCAATTGCGCATAAATCACGCGCCCGCTTTGGCCTTCGCCAACCTCGGCATCCTCGCGTGCGATCTGACCGGTGATGGTGAAGGGCAGATTGTCCAGTTCCAATACCATTTCAACGGGAAGAATTCGCAGCTCGCCATTTTCGTCGAGCAGGCGTGAGTATTGCGTGTTTGATACCCGGAAGGCGACCTCAAGCGCCGTTGGGTCCAGCAGGCTGCCAACCACTTCGTTAGCTGACACAATGCCACCCAGTGCCGCCGTCACATCATTAATGATCCCATCAAACTGCGCGGTTATTGTGGATTCCTGCAAGGTGCGCTCGGCCTCGGCCACAGCGATCTCCTGCCGTTCCACGGAAATTTTCGCCCGCGCGATCCGGCTTTTCGCCTGTGTCAACGAGGTTTCGAGGTTCAACAAAGCCTGTTCCGCGCTCGCCAATGCCAGCTGCGCCGTTTCGATATCTGCATCGGTCCCAACGCCCCGGGCTTTCAGATCCTGCTGACGCGTCAGAGCCTGCACCCGCAGGTCGCGCTGGGAAACCGCCAGTGCCAGTTCGGCCTCCGCACCGGACAAGGCATCTTGCGCCTCGACCAATTCCGCTTCGGCTTCGCTCAGATCAATCCGGCTCAGCGATAGTGCAGATTCCGCTTTTGACGGATCGATCTGCAACAAAACCTCTCCCGCAGTCACGATCCCACCGTCACGCAGGTTAGGGGACATCTCCACCACCGCGCCGCCGACCGTTGTGCGCAGTTGCAGCGTCCGCCAGCTTTTGACATTGCCATAAGCCGTAATCACCGGCACGACGCTGGTTGGCGTAAACTTGTCAACATTGACGGTAAATTCGCGTTCCTGTGTCGGCGGGAAGCGTTGTTCCTCCTGCTGACTTTCATTGATTGCCCAGAAGACTTGCGCGCCTGCCAAGACAACAAGCCCAACTGTCAGGGCAAACAGAAACAGGCCCAGAAAACTGCGGAAAAGAAAATTCATGGATGCATCCGGATGCTGGTTTTTTCTATTCTCTGAGTGATTGATACGTAAGACAAGCGGATTTACGTCACTTTTTCTTCAGACAGGCTGCAATTTCTGAATTGAGTGCCAATAAAGCGCGATTTGTAGAAAGAATTTCCTTTTAACTCCCGATTTTATTTAGTTCGAAAAAAAATCTGTTTGAATTCGCCGGTCTCAACGTTCATATTTGATTTATACGATAAATGTGCAGAACTGAATTGTCTGCGCGCGAGTCTGAAAACTTATCCGGTGATCAACACCGGTTCCACATTTGGGGGGAGATATGAAGACCATCAAAGGGCCTGCGCTCTTTCTTGCGCAATTTGCCGGTGACGACGCACCGTTCAATTCCTGGGACAGCATCACAAAATGGGCGGCGGAAGTCGGCTATAAAGGCGTTCAGGTTCCCAGCTGGGACGGTCGTCTGTTTGATCTGGACAAGGCGGCGACGTCGAAAGATTACTGCGATGAACTGGCGGGTGTCGCCCGCGAAAACGGGGTAGAGATTACGGAACTGTCCACGCACCTTCAGGGCCAGTTGGTTGCAGTGCATCCGGTGTATGACGAGGCATTCGACGCCTTTGCCGCCCCCGAAGTGCAGGGTAATCCGAAGGCCCGGCAGGAATGGGCGGTGTCTCAGGTCAAGAAAGCCATTCAGGCGTCGAAAAACCTCGGCATCACCGAACATGCAACCTTTTCCGGCGCGCTGGTCTGGCCGTTCCTCTACCCATGGCCACAGCGGCCTGCGGGTCTGGTGGAAACGGCGTTTGACGAACTGGCGAAGCGCTGGAAACCGATCCTCGATTTTGCCGACGAACATAACGTTGACCTCTGCTATGAAATTCATCCCGGCGAGGACCTGCATGACGGCATAACGTTCGAGATGTTCCTGGAGCGCACTGGAAATCATGCGCGCGCAAACATGCTCTATGATCCGTCGCACTATGTCCTGCAATGTCTTGATTATCTTGACAATATCGACATTTACAAAGACCGGATCAAAATGTTCCACGTCAAGGATGCTGAGTTCAATCCGACAGGTCGGCAGGGTGTCTATTCCGGCTTCCAAAGCTGGGTGGACCGGGCAGGGCGGTTCCGCTCGCTTGGTGACGGTCAGGTCGATTTCGGCGCGATCTTCTCCAAAATGGCGGCCAATGATTTCGATGGCTGGGCCGTGGTCGAATGGGAATGCTGCCTGAAACATCCCGAAGACGGTGCCCGCGAAGGCGCGCAATTCGTCAAGGATCACATCATCCGCGTGACTGAAAAAGCGTTTGACGATTTCGCCGGTGGTGGCACCGACGAGGCCGCAAACCGTCGCGCACTGGGACTGGAGTAAGCTCATGGCTATTTCAGGACGTAACGAAAACCTTTCGGGTCGTATCCGCCTTGGCATGGTTGGTGGTGGCAATGATGCCTTTATCGGCGCCGTTCACCGGATCGCCGCGCGGATTGACGATAAATATGAACTGGTGGCGGGGGCGCTGTCCTCGACCCCGGAGAAGGCGAAGGCTTCAGGTGAGGCGTTGGGTCTGGCGCCGGATCGCATTTACGAAAACTTCACCGACATGGCCAAGCGCGAAGCGCGGTTGAAAAACGGGATCGAGGCGGTGGCCATCGTAACCCCGAACCATGTCCATTTTGCTGCCGCGCGCGAGTTCCTGAAGCGCGGAATACATGTGATCTGCGACAAGCCGCTGACATCTACCGTGCAGGACGCGCGGAAAATGGCAAAGGCGGTCGAAAACTCCGACGCGCTGTTTGTGCTGACCCACAACTATACTGGCTACCCCATGATCCGTCAGGCCCGCGAGATGATCGCAAATGGCGAACTGGGCACGATCAGGGTCATTCAGGCGGAGTATGCACAGGACTGGCTGACCAAGGACGAGGAAAGCGCAGGGTCCAAACAGGCCGAATGGCGCACCGACCCGGAACGCTCCGGGGCCGGGGGCTCGATCGGTGATATCGGCACACATGCGTTTAATCTGCTCAGCTTCGTAACCGGATTGGAAACCGAAAGCCTCGCGGCTGATCTGCACAGTTTCGTGCCGGGTCGCCGGGTTGATGACAACGCCCATATCATGCTGCGCATGAAAGGCGGAGCCAAAGGCATGGTCTGGTCGTCGCAGGTGGCACCCGGCAATGAAAATGGCCTGACCTTGCGCGTCTACGGCGACAAGGGCGGCATTTCTTGGGCGCAGGAAGATCCGAATTATCTTTGGTACACACCGTTTGGCGAACCCAAGCGTCTGATCACCCGAGGCGGGGCCGGGTCTGGCGAGGCCGCTGGTCGAGTCAGCCGTATCCCACCGGGCCATCCTGAGGGCTATCTGGAAGGGTTCGCAACCATCTATAATGAAGCCGCCGAAGCCATTATGGCGCACCGCGAGGGCAAACCCGTCCCCGACGGTGTCCTGTTCCCGGGGATCGAGGACGGCATGAACGGCATGGCCTTCATCGACGCCTGCGTGAAATCGTCAAAGCGCAACAGCGCCTGGGTATCGTTCGGTATCTGACATGACAGCAACCGCACCTGTGCTGGAGACTGAGCCGAACCCGGTTCTGGAACTGAAGAACGTCTCGCGTTTCTTCGGTCCCGTGCAGGTGCTGTTTGACCTGAACTTTGACCTTCGCCCCGGCGAGGTTCACGCCCTGATTGGCGAAAACGGCGCGGGCAAATCCACCACCATGAAAATCATGACCGGATATATCGGAGCCAGCGAAGGCGAGATTATCCTTGATGGCAACCCCGTGGAGTTCGGATCGGCAGAAGATGCCGAGGACGAAGGCGTTGAACTGATCCATCAGGAATTCAACCTCGCCGAACAATTGACCGTCGAAGAAAATGTGTTTCTGGGACGGGAGTTGAAAAAAGGTTGGTTGCTGGATCAGAAAGCGATGCGCGCGAAAACCGCCGAATTGCTGGGGCAACTGGAAACCAACGTTTCGCCAACCGCCCGGATCAGCGATATTTCGGTGCCGGAAATGCAGATGGTGGAGATTTCAAAGGCGCTGTCCCGCAACGCCCGTGTGCTGATCATGGATGAACCAACCGCCGCCCTGACCAGTAGCGAGGCAGAGGTTCTGTTCAAACAGATTGACCGATTGCGGGCAGAAGGTGTTGCAATCCTTTATACCTCGCACAAGCTGGAAGAGGTGAAACGCATCGCCGACCGCGTCACCGTCCTGCGCGACGGTCGCCATGTTCTGACAGCCCCGGCAAGTGACCTCAGCGAAGAAGAGATGGCCACCGCCATGGTGGGTCGGGAGATGTCCAATCTCTTCCCCGCCAAACGCACCGACGCGGGCGAAACGGTGTTGGAGGTCAGCAATATCGGCGTCGGGCGTTACGTCCATGATGCGTCATTCCACCTGAAACGCGGTGAAATCCTCGGCTTTGCCGGATTGATCGGATCTGGCCGCACCGAATTGATGGAGGGCATCATCGGTGCCTGCCATGCCACCGGCGACATCAAGATCAACGGTGAGCCGATCCGCATCCGCAACGTCGAAGATGCCCGCCGCGCCGGGGTCGTCTACCTGACGGAGGATCGCAAGGCCCGTGGGCTGCTGCTCAATCAGGGCATGAAAGAAAACCTAACCCTGCTGGCGCTGAAGAAATTCTCGCACGGGTTGATTGATGGCAAAGCTGAAGAGGCCGCGCTCGACAAATCCATCGAAGAATTCGACATCCGCGCGCCGTATCGCGAAGTAAAGGTCGGTAACCTGTCCGGCGGCAATCAGCAAAAGCTGCTGCTCGCCAAAACCATGCTGGCGGAACCGGAAATCGTGATCATTGACGAACCGACACGCGGCATCGACATCGGCACGAAACAGCAAATCTACGACTTTATTCACCGCCTCGCGGGTGAGGGCAAAAGCGTCATCGTGATCTCGTCCGAAATGGCCGAGGTCATCGGCCTTGCCAACCGCGTCGTGGTGATGCGCCTTGGCCATGTTGCGGGTGAGGTTGAAGGCGACAATGTAAACGAAGCCAGCATCGTCAGACTGGCCATGGGGATAACGAGTGGGGACACATGAAGTTTGATCTGAAAGTCTGGGGCCCGATTATCGCGCTGATCGTTCTGGTCATCGCCGGCACCCTCATGAACGAGAATTTCTTGAGCGCCGGAAACATCACCAATGTTCTGTCCCGCTCGGCCTTTATCGGCATTATCGCTGTCGGCATGACCTTTGTGATCACCGCTGGCGGGCTGGATCTGTCGGTCGGGTCGATGGCAGCTTTTATTGCCGGTGTCATGATCCTGATCATGAACTACCTGATCCCTTCGATGGGCATAAGCGTCAGCGTTGTTCTGCTGGGCATGGTCGCGGCGTTGGTGCTGGGGTTTCTCGCGGGCCTGATGAACGGTCTGCTGATCACCAAAATGCGGATCGAGGCATTTATCGTGACCCTTGGCGGTCTCGGTATCTTCCGCTCGCTGGTCACGTGGCTGGCGGACGGGGGCACGATTTCCCTTGATTTCAACATGCGCACCTTTTACCGGCCCGTCTATTACGACGGTATCCTTGGCATTTCCTGGCCGATCATCGTGTTCGCACTCGTCGCGATATTGGGCGAGATCGCCATGCGCTACACCGCCTATGGCCGCCACTGCGCGGCTATCGGGTCCAACGAACAGGTTGCGCGGTATTCGGCGGTGCATGTTGATCGTGTGCGCACGGCCACCTACGTAATACTCGGTATCCTCGTCGGTGTGGCGACGATCATGTATGTCCCGCGGCTTGGCTCCGCCTCCAGCTCCACGGGTGTTCTGTGGGAACTGGAAGCGATTGCTGCGGTGATTATCGGGGGCACCACCCTGCAGGGCGGCTTTGGCCGCGTGTGGGGAACCGTTATCGGTGTGTTAATTCTAAGCCTGATTGGCAATCTGTTGAACCTGACCGACTATGTCAGCCCATATCTCAACGGCGCTATTCAGGGCGTAATAATTATTCTGGCTGTTGTGTTGCAACGCGACAAGAAAGCAACGCGATAGCCGAAAACCGGTCCATTTGGACCACTTTAAGGGAGGAGAACCCAAAATGGGAATGAAACATCTACTAGGCGCAGTAACGCTGGCAGCAATTGCTGCTGTTCCGGCAGCTGCACAAACCGTGATCGGCGTGTCGATCCCGGCGGCAACACATGGCTGGGCAGGGGGCATGAACTTCCACGCTCAGGAAGCCGTTGACCGTCTGGAAGCCACCTATCCGGAACTGGATTTCGTGCTCGCAACAGCATCTGATCCGGCAAAGCAGGTCAACGATATCGAGGACATGGTTGCCACCCGCAACATCTCCGCGCTCGTCGTTCTGCCATTTGAATCAGAGCCTCTGACCGGTCCGGTCAAAGGTGTCGCTGACAGTGGTGCATGGGTAACAGTTGTTGACCGTGGCCTGTCCGAAGAGGGTATCGAGGACCTGTATGTCGCGGGTGACAACCCCGGTTTCGGTGTGACATCCGGCGAATACATGGTTTCGAAAATGCCGGACGGCGGTAAAATCGTCGTTCTGCGCGGTATCCCGACCACCATCGACAATGAACGTGTCGAGGGCTTCCAGTCCGCCATCGAAGGCTCGGGTATCGAGATCCTTGGCATGGAGCACGGCAACTGGAACCGTGACGACAGCTTCACCGTGATGCAGGACTTCCTGTCCAAATATCCGGAAATCGACGCTGTCTGGGCATCGGATGATGACATGGCAATCGGCGTTCTGGCCGCAATCGAAGCCGCTGGCCGCGATGACATCCAGTTCGTTCTGGGTGGCGCAGGGATGAAAGAAATGGTTGCCCGCGTTCGCGACGGCGACACCATGATCCCGGCAGACGTGACCTATCCGCCTTCGATGATCGCCACCGCAATTGAACTGACCGCGCTGAACTTCGTGTCCACCGCGCCGGTTTCGGGTGACTTCATCATCGGTTCGGTTCTGATCACGCCGGAAAATGCCGCTAAATTCTACTATCCGGACAGCCCGTTCTAAGAAACGGAAAATCCTGACAAAAATGCGACCCGGCCTATGGAAATAGGTCGTGTCGTGTCGTAAGAACCCCTCGGAAAGTGAGGGGATGATGGACATCAACACAGAATGGGCGTTTGAACAGTACGAACGGGTGCGGGATACGCTGCCGACGGCAGATTTTTCCGTCACACCGGAGCGCATCGACAGCCTTCTGGATATTGCTGACCGGTTCGACGCCTTTCTGTTGGACGCCTTTGGCGTTCTTAACGTTGGCGGCAACCCCGTGCCCGGTGCGCCGGAAACGGTTGCGGCGTTACAGGCCGCGGGCAAACATGTTGTGGTCCTGACCAACGGTGCGGGCGCGCCGACGCGGATGTCGGTCGAGAAATATCGCAAGCTAGGGTATGATTTTACCCGTGAAAATGTGGTGTCCAGTCGTGACGCAATGGTTGCCGGGCTGGCCGCAAGGCCCGAGGAAAACTGGGGCGTAATGGCTGCCGGGTTTTCAGAACTCGACAGTTTCCCTCACACCTGCCGCCAGCTTCAGGATGATGACGAAATCTACGACTGGGCCGACGGGTTTGCGCTGTTGACCATTCTTGAATGGAACGAAGACCGTCAGGCCCGACTGCTGCGTGCGCTGGAGAAACGCCCGCGGCCCGTGATCGTCGGCAACCCGGACATCATCGCCCCGCAAGAGGCGAAATTCTCCCTCGAACCCGGCTGGTATGCGCATGAAATTGCCCGCGAGACCGGAATTGCTCCTGCCTTTTACGGCAAACCCTTCGGCAATGTATTTGATATCGCGCTGGCCAAACTCGATCCTGCGATCTCCAAAAATCGCATCGCCATGGTCGGCGACACGCTGCACACGGATGTGCTTGGGGGGCGGGCCGCCGGTCTGCAAACGGTGCTGATCACAGATCATGGCCTGTTCAAAGGTCGCGATGTTGACGGCTTCATCGAAACCTCCGGCATCATTCCGAATTTCATTGCGCGGACCACCTGACGCGCTAAATTGCGGCCATGGATATTATCGACCAAATCCCGGAAACCGCGCTTGACTGGCACAAGGCGGGGAAAGGTGCCGCCATCGCTACCGTCATTGAGACCTGGGGGTCCGCGCCGCGCCCGGTCGGGTCGATGCTGGCGATCAATGCGGACAGTGAATTCGTAGGTTCCGTCTCGGGCGGCTGCGTCGAAGGCGCAGTGGTTGTCGAAGCGATAGAAGCGCTGGAGGATGGCAAACCCCGTATCCTCGAATACGGAATCACGAACGAGGAAGCCTTTGCCGTCGGTCTTGCCTGCGGTGGTACCATCCGGGTGCTGGTCGAACCCATCGGCGTGGGGCAGGGTCCAGAACCCGCGCTGCTGGAACAGCTTATCGAGCGCCGCGCCAATCGCCTGCCCGCCGCCTATATCGTCAATATCTCTGACTGGTCGCGCAAGATCGGCACAGACGAACCCGAGCTGGCGGAGCTGTATCGCACCAACAAATCCGGCTTTGAAGGTGATTGGTTCATCGGCATCCACAACCCGCCCTTGCGGATGTATGTTGTGGGCGCTGTTCATATCGCTCAGGCCCTGCTGCCCATGTCGCGGCTGGCGGGATATGATTGCACGCTGATCGACCCGCGAGAGGCTTTTGCGACCAAAGAACGGTTCCCCGGTGAGCGTATCCTTCATGATTGGCCGGATGAGGCGCTGGCGGCAGAAACCCTCGACCCGCGCTGTGCGGTTGTCACGCTAACGCATGACCCGAAAATCGACGATCCGGCGATCAAAGCAGCCCTGGCGTCGGATGCGTTTTATCTCGGCTGTCTCGGCTCTCGCCGCACCCACGGCAAACGGATCGAGCGTCTGTTGGCTGACGGTCTGACGACCGAAGACACGCGCAAAATCCATGCGCCGGTCGGGGCGGACATCGGGTCGATCTCTCCGGCGGAAATCGCCATTTCCATCATGGCCGAGGTAACAGAACGCCTCCGCCGTCCGGAAACGCGCCGGTGAGTGTCACGATCCTGCTGCTTGGGGCCGGACGGTCCGCGCGGATGAAAGGGGACGACAAGCTGTCCCGCGAAATAGACGGCGAACCCTTGTTGCACCGCACCGCCCGGATCGCCAGTGAAAGCGGCGCGCCTGTCCGCGTTGTCACCAACCGTTCCCACCTGATCGCTGATCTGCCGGTCGAATGCGTTGCGGGTGGCGACAGTATGTCCGACTCGCTTCGGGCGGGAATGCAGGGACTGGACGCAGGCGCAGTCATCATTGCCCTTGCCGATATGCCTGAGATCACCGCCACCGACTATGGTCGCCTGATCGCGGGCCATCCGGACCACGCGATACTCCGCCTGACCACATCCGACGGGATCCCGGGCCATCCGGTCCTGTTTGACCGCCGGTTTTTCGGCGAACTGACGGAAATCTCCGGCGATATTGGTCCTAAAGCGGTGCTCCAGCGTCATGCTGACGAGCTCCGCCTGATCCAAGGGGAAGGGCAGGCGGCCATCACCGACCTCGACACCGAGGAAGACTGGAAAAATTACCGGAAATAGGTGTTGGCATTCGCCTGCCAAATTGTCATTCTGATCAAAATTACCGTTAACATGGGAGGACGGTTATGCGGTTCGAACAACCGAAAACTGTAAATGACGCGGTCAGCCTGCTGGCTGCCGGGGACGGGATCACCCGGGTTCTGGCCGGGGGCACGGATGTTCTGGTGCAACTTCGCGCTGGCATGGTGGAACCTGATCTGGTCGTTGACATCAAACATATTCCGGGGATGCGCGACATCACCGAAGAAAACGGCGGCTTCACCATTGGTGCTGCGGTTTCGGGTGCCGAACTCGGCGAGCATGAAAAGCTGGTGGCCGCATGGCCCGGCGTGGTCGAGGGGATGGAGCTGGTTGGCTCCACCCAGGTGCAGGGGCGTGCGACGCTGACAGGTAACCTGTGTAATGCCTCGCCTGCTGCTGACAGCGTTCCGGCCATGATTGCGGGTGATGCCTATTGTACAATCGCCGGACCGGATGGCCCGCGCGAAGTGCCGGTCGCGGAAATCGCGATTGGTCCCGGCAAAACCTCGCTGAAGAAAGGGGAGATTATTACCTCTTTCCACCTGCCTGCCCGCCCGGCGAACGCGTCCGACGCTTACCTACGTTTTATTCCGCGCACCGAAATGGACATCGCGGTGGCAAGTGCCGCCGTGAACCTGACGCTGAAAGACGGCAAAGTTGCTGCGGCCAAGGTTGTTCTGGGCGCTGTTGCGCCGACAGCCGTGACCGTGCCCGCCGCCGCAGAGGCGATTATCGGCACGACACTGGAAGACGCGGCGCTCGACGAAATGGCCAAAGCCTGCGAAGCCGCCTGCAACCCCATCGACGATAAACGCGGAACCATTGAATTCCGCACCAAAACCGCCGGAACGCTGGCGAAACGCGCGGCGAAAATTGCCTTCGCCCGTGCGGGAGGAAAATCATGAGCAAACTTCACGTCACCACCAACATCAACGGCGATCCCCGCGAGTTTCTGTGCGACCCCGAGGATTCTCTGCTGGACGTCTTGCGCAACAATCTCGGCCTGACCGGCGCGAAAGAGGGCTGCGGCACCGGCGATTGCGGCGCCTGTTCTGTCACACTGAATGGCCGTCTGGTCTGTTCCTGCCTCGTGCTCGCGGCTGAAGCTGAAGGGCAGGAGGTCAACACGATCGAAGGCATGGCGGATCATGACAAGCTGCATCCGTTGCAAAAACACTTCCTCGAAGAAGCAGCGCTGCAATGTGGCATCTGCACGCCGGGATTCCTGGTCGCCGCGAAAGCGTTACTGGACAAGAATCCCGATCCGACGGAAACTGAAATCAGATATCATCTGGCGGGAAACCTTTGCCGCTGCACAGGTTACGATAAAATCATTCGCGCGGTGCAAAATGCCGCTGCTGAAATGCGAGGAGCATGAGACATGGCACTTGATGATAGCAAACAAGATTTCAAAGTCATCGGCCAGCGGGTCGTCCGTCCCGATGGTATCGACAAGGTTACCGGCAAGGCGCAATATGGTGCCGACCTGACCCTTCCGGGTATGCTGTGGGGGACAGTAGTCCGCAGCCCGCATGCCCATGCGAAAATCCTGAAAATCGACGCCAGCGAAGCGCTGAAGCTGGAGGGCGTCGAATCTGTCGTTACCCGTGACGATTTCGTCGAGCAGAAGGGCGAGAATTTCGCCGATAACCTCGACAATGTCATGGCGGGCGCTAAGGCGCTTTACGAAGGCCACGCGGTGGCGGCTGTTGCGGCAACGTCTCAGCGTCTTGCCAACAAGGCGGCGAAGCTGGTGAAGGTGGAATACGAAGTCCTGCCCCATGTCACAGAAGTGGACGAGGCGATGAAAGCCGACGCGCCGGTTCTACATGAGGGCCGCATCTATCGCGGTGCGCCTGCCGGGGCGGGTCCGAACGTGACGCATTATCAGGATTACGGTCATGGCGATCTGGATGCTGGTTTCGCAGCGGCGGACATGGTGATCGAACGCTCTTTCAAATCCGAAGGGGTACATCAGGGCTATATCGAACCGCATGCCTGTGTTGCGAACTACAATTCCGACGGGCGTGGCGAGACATGGGTCTGTACGCAGGGCCCATTCATGATCCGTGATTTCACCGCGGCCTTTAACGGCTTCAACATCAGCCAGGTCCGCGTGACCCCGTCTGAAATCGGCGGTGGTTTTGGCGGCAAGGCGCATATTTTCATGGAACCGGTCGCGGCAGCCCTGTCGAAAAAGGCCGGACGCCCGGTCAAAATCGTCATGACCCGGTCCGAGGTTCTGCGGGCCACCGGTCCGACCATCTCGGGCCATATCGACGTAAAAATCGGCATGAAGAAAGACGGCACTATCACGGCTGGATATCTGGGGATGCGGGCGCAGGGCGGGGCCTATCCGTCCGGCACGGTGGACATGGCATCGCAAGCGGCTTTTGCCTCCTATGATCTGGAGAATGTGAAAACCGAAGGCTGGAACGTGGTCACCAACCGCCCGAAAGAAGCCGCGTACCGTGCCCCCGGAGCGCCCTTGGGTGTTTGGGGCGTGGAAAGCGTTTTGGACGAGCTGTGTCAGGAGCTCGACCTCGACCCGATGGAAGTGCGCATCAAGAATGCGGCGAAGAAGGGGACGAAATCCTCTTACGGGCCAACTTTTGACGATATGGGCCTGCTGACCGCGCTGGAAGCAGCGAAAGCGCATCCGCACTGGAATGCGCCTCTCGAAGGCCCGAACAAGGGTCGTGGCCTGTCCTGCGGGTTCTGGTTCAACTTCGGGGGAGCAACCAGCGTGTCGCTCCAGATCAACGAAGATGGCACCGCGTCGGTGACGGAGGGCAATCCGGATATCGGCGGCTCGCGCGCCTCGATCAGCATGATGGCGGCGGAAACGCTGGGTATTCCGTATGAAAAAGTGCGGACCATCGTGGCCGATACCAACTCCATCGGCTTTAATCAGGAAACCAACGGATCGCGTGTGACGTTTGCCGTGGGCCTGGCCACCATCAGATCAGCAGAAAATGCCATCAAGGTCATGTGTGGCCGTGCGGCGAAAATCTGGGGCATTGATGAAGAGGCTGTCGATTGGGTTGACGGGGCCGCTGTGCCCTCGGGCCCAAATGCCGGGAACTTCCCACCGATGACACTGGCGGAAATTGCCAAGGTTGCGGTGAAGACCGGCGGCCCGATTGCCGGCCATCACGAGGTCACGGCAGACGGTGCTGGCGTCAGCTTCGGCGTCCATATTGCTGATGTGGAGGTTGATCCGGAAACCGGCAAAACCACCGTGCTGCGCTACACCGCCTTCCAAGACGCAGGCAAGGCGATCCATCCCGACTATGTCGAGGGCCAGATGCAGGGCGGCGCTGTGCAGGGTATCGGCTGGGCACTGAACGAGGAATACATCTACGGCAAAGACGGCAAGCTTCAGAATGACGGTTTCCTCGACTACCGTATTCCTGTCGCCTCCGATCTGCCTATGATCGATGCGGTCATTCTGGAAATCCCGAACCCGGGCCACCCGTACGGTGTGCGCGGTGTCGGGGAAACCGGGATCGTGCCACCGCTTGCTGCCATCGGGAACGCGGTTAGCCGTGCGACCGGAGTGCGTATGACCTCGCTGCCGATGTCGCCGCCCAAAATTCTGGCGGCCATCAGCAAGTAATGGTTGCGGTTCGGCTTCTGGGCTCCATGCGCTCCGCCATTGGCGGGGCGGAAACCGTTGAGGTCGAGGCCGCGAATACCATCCAGATGTTGAATGCATTGAAACGCGAATACCCCGTCCTCGAAGATATAATCGAGGGCGGGGTTTCTGTTGCTATAGATGGTCTTGTCTATGAAGACGCGTGGTTTACGGAGATTAAACCCGACAGCGAGGTTGTCATTATGCCTTTGATGAAGGGCGGTTAACGACCGCGGATCCGTGGGTCCATCGCATCGCGCAGCCCGTCACCGATATAGTTCACCGCCAGCACCGTCAGGCTGATCGCCAGCCCCGGCCAGATCACGCGCTCCGGGAATTGCTGCAAATATTGCACCCCGTCATTCAGTAACCGTCCCCATGTCGGGAAATCGGGCGGGAAGCCAAGGCCGAGGAAAGATAGCGCACTTTCCGTGATAATCGCGTTGGCAATACCGAGTGTGGCAGAGACCATGATCGGGCTCATCACGTTAGGCAAAACATGACGCAGGATCATCCGTCCGGGCCGGGTTCCGATCGAGCGGGCGGCCAGCACAAACTCGCGTTCTTTCAGCGCCAGCACATCACCGCGCACGATACGGGCCGTTGGCATCCATGACGTGATCCCGATGGCGGTTACCATCAGGATAAATATCCCCTGCTCGGTGCCGAATGTGGCCGACAGCGGTTCACGGAAAAGGGTCACCATCACCAACAGCAACGGCAGCAGGGGCAACGCCAGAAACAGGTCCGTGGTCCGCATCAGCCAGCCATCCAGCCATTTGAAATAGCCCGCCAGAACCCCAACCGCAGTTCCGACGACCAAGGAGATCAGCATGGCGGTCACACCAACAGCCAGCGATATTCGCCCGCCAAATATCATCTGCGCCAGAATATCGCGTCCGGTCTGGTTGGTGCCCAGCGGATGGTCCCAACTGACCTTGATCGGGGCAGAGGCCGGATCCGTGAAACATCCCCAGATTTGCCCCCATTCCAGCCCGAAACAGGCGAAGATATGTTCGGTATTGCGGGCCCGAATATCATTGTAGGTTGCTTCAGTGGACCACAGGAAGTTCCCGAAAAGCACCATGAACAGGATCAGCCCGAAGACAATGGTCCCTGCCATCGCGCCCTTGTGCGTTTTGAACTGGTCCCACACATCCAGCCACAGGCTGCGGGATTTCTTTTCCTGAATCGTCGTATCAGTCATAGCGGATCCTCGGGTCCAGAATGCCATAAAGTAGGTCGGCGATCAGGTTGAAAAACACAATCAGCACGGCGAAGATGAAGGTCAGCGTTTGCACCGTGGGCAGGTCATTTGCCTGAATCTGTGTGATCAGCAACTGTCCGATCCCGTTCACCTTGAAAATCTGTTCGGTAATAATGGCACCGCCGAAGATCGCCGGAACCCCCAGCGCAATCACCGTTACCACGGGGATCATCGAATTGCGCAACACATGCACCATGACGACGACGCTTTCGCGCAGTCCCTTTGCACGGGCGGTGCGCACATAATCCTGAGACAGGTTATCGAGCATGGAGGCCCGCATAAATCGGCTGATCTGCGCCGTGGTTTGCAGCGCCAGCACCATCACCGGCATGACCATCTGTTTGACCTGTTCAATGAAGCTCGCCCAGTCTGTCACCCGATGCGTCGTGTCATAGATCGACGGGAACCAGCCCAACACGACGGAAAAGATCACGATCACCAGAACGCCAGAGAAAAACGGCGGGATCGAGTAGCCGATCATCGAAACGAATGTCCCGACCTGATCAAAGATCGAATATTGCTTGTAGGCCGAATAGATCCCGATTGGCAGCGCCAGCAGGACACCAACGATGTACGCCAGTCCAACCACGGTCAGGGTCTGGGGCAGCCGTTGGACAACCAAATCCATCACCGGCGAGCGGGTTTGCCACGAAATGATCCGCTGATCACAGATTTCCGGCTGGCCGGGGCCGCAGGGGGTATAGAAATCCGTATCCGGTAACCAGCTGAACCAGCGGCTATGCGCGGTCAACCAGTCGATATAGACTTGTGGCTCAATCCAGAAGAACTGCATCAGCCATTTGAAATAGCGGATATGGAGCGGCTGGCCGAGGCCAAGTGCCTCTCGCATCTTTTGTTTAACTTCGTCCGGAACCGTCAGGGGGACCTGACTCATCGGGTCGCCCGGGGCGAGTTCCAGCAGAAGGAATATCACCAAAGAAATGAACAGAAGCGTCGGGATCGCAACAAGCAAACGGCGGATGGTATAGGTAAGCATACGGCGGCTCAGTTCAGCTCTCTGACGGGATAATCAGGTTAGGTTGAAATGCTCCGGGGCAGGGAAACCTGCCCCGGAAACGTCATGGTTTATTCGCTGATCCGATACCAGTCGGCAACGTTCCACAGCTCGCTGTCCCAAACGTTGAGGACAACTCCGCCTAGGCTGTTGGCATGTGCCGACAGACGACCACGGTGTACCAGCGGGATCATCCCGCCATTGGCAACGATCAGGTCGTTCAGCTCTTTACCGATGCGCGCACGCTCTTCGATATCGGCTGTCGAGGTCAGCTCGGCATAAAGAGAGTCATACTCTTCGGAGCAGAAACGGCTGATATTCTCACCCTGCCACTGGGATGCCGGGCTCGGTGCTTTGTCGCACAGGCCGTTGCCCAGATAGGCTTGCGGGTCAGTTCCGTTGAAGGTGTTCGCATACATTTCAACGTCCGCATAGAATTTCTGGAACGTATCCGGCGAACCCGGGTCACCACCAAAGAAGACCGACGCATCAATGTTGCGCAGCTCAACTTCAACACCGATTTCTTCCCACCACTGTTTGATCAGCGCCTGGAAGTCCTGACGCACAGCGTTGGTCGAAGTCTGGTAGGAGATTTTCAACGGTACACCGTTATACTCGCGTACGCCGTCACCATCGGTATCAACGATGCCAGCACTGTCGAGCAGCGCATTGGCGCCCGCGATGTCCTGTTCGGAACATTCGAACGTGTCGGAATTGTAGATTTCCGGAGCCGGGACCCAGTTACAGGTCACTTTACCTGCCTGGCCATAACCGATTTCCACCAGCAGCGGACGGTCAATTGCCATGCTCAGCGCCTGGTAAACTTCCGGTACGCTCAGGAACGGGTGCGGGCGAAGCACCGAACGCTCATCCGGGCCAAGGGCCGGATCAGGGTTGGTGTTGTTCAGCATGATACGCTCGACCAGCGGACCAAAGCCGGCAACCGGTTTGCCCAGACCACCGGATTCCATCTGCGCGATAACTTCAGGTGCCAGCTGCAGGTTCCAGGCATAGTCAAACTCGCCGGTTTCCATAACAGCACGACCCGCAGCGGTTGCATCCCCGCCACCTTTGAAGGTCACGGACGCAAAGGCCGGTTTCGTCGGATCACGATAATTCGGGTTCGCTTCCATCGTGATCACGTCGTTGGGGCGGAATTCCGTCACAACAAACGGACCAGTGCCGATCGGGTTGAAGTTCGCATCGGTACATTCAGGTGCCGCCGCGCCGACACATTCAGCAAACTGGGCCGCTTGAATGATCGGGCTTTCGCCACCAACAAATGCCGCATAAGGGAATGGCGTCGGATTTTCGAACGTCACGACAACCGTCAGATCATCCGGTGTTTCAACCGAAGAAATGCCCTCGAATTTGGTCGATTGCGCACAGCCGCCTTCGGGATGCGTACAATATTCGTACGTGAATTTCACGTCAGCCGAGGTAAACGGCGTGCCGTCCGACCACAGGATGCCGGGAGTGATCTTCCACGTGATCGAGGTCAGATCCTCGGACACACCACCATTGGCAACGGTCGGAATTTCATCCACGAGCCAAGGCACCAGATTGCCGCCCTCGTCAAAGCGGGCCAGCGGTTCAATCACCATCGAGGCAGCTTCAACATCTTTGGTTCCGCCTGACAGGAACGGGTTCATAATCGATGGCGCTTGCCAATAAATAATTTTGACTTCGCCGTCGCGTCCGCGCTCTTCATGACCTGCGGCGAATGCCGAGGTCGCGAGCAAGGACACACCAGCAGCCGCCAATGCGATTTTCGAGAGTTTCATAAGTCCTTCTCCGTTAGTTTGGTTATGGGCGGGGTTTGGCCCCACCTCTGTGGTTACGTATACAGATGACAGGCGACGTAGCGCCCGGCATCAACTTCTCGCCATTCCGGTGTTTCGGAACGACAAATCTCCATGACCTTCGGGCAGCGTGTGCAGAAATTGCAGCCGTTGGGGGGATTGGCGGGGGAGGGCACATCGCCCTTCAGAATGATCCGTTCGATCTTGCGTTCTCCGGTTGGATCGGGGTGCGGCACCGCCGATAGCAGCGCCTGAGTGTAGGGATGTTTCGGGTCCGCATACAGCGCGTCACGCGGCGCCAGTTCAGCGATTTTGCCCAGATACATCACCGCCACCCGCGTCGCCAGATGGCGCACCATCGACAAGTCGTGGCTGATGAACAGATAGGTTAGGCCAAATTCCTGCTGCAAATCCTCCAACAGATTCACAACCTGCGCCTGAATCGACACATCGAGTGCGGCAATCGGTTCGTCGCAGACAATAAATTTCGGATTGAGAGCCAGCGCCCGCGCAATCCCGATCCGCTGGCGCTGGCCGCCGGAAAACTCGTGTGGGTAGCGGTCCGCGTAACGCCGCGCAAGGCCGACAGCATCCATCAGTTCGCCGACTTTGGCCTGCTTCTCTTTGCGGGACATTTTTGTATGTTCATCAAGCGGTTCTGCAATGATCGAGCCAACCGTCATACGCGGATTCAGGCTTGCCTGCGGGTCCTGAAAAATCATCTGCATCCGCGGGCGCATATCGCGCAGTTTTTCGCCTGAAAGGGTTGAAATGACGGTATCGTCGATTTCAACCTCGCCCTCGGTGATATCATATAGGCGCAGTATGGCGCGACCGACCGTCGATTTTCCGCAACCGCTCTCGCCGACCAGCCCCAGTGTATCGCCCTCGTAAATTTCGAACGAGACCCCATCGACGGCTTTAACTTCCCCAACACGACGGCGCAGCAGTCCCTTGTAGATCGGGAAATGCATTTTCAGATCGTCGACTTTCACCAGTGGTTTGGTTCCATCAAGCATCGCGCGGCCCTCCGGTTGTGGGATCCCACCAGCAGGCGACGTCATGATCATTCCCGACCGGACTACGTAATGGGTTTTCGGCAAGACAGCGGTCGAACGCATATTTGCAGCGTGGTGCAAATTCGCAGGTGGATGGGGCTTCGGATAAGGAGGGCGGCTGCCCTTCGATCGACAGAAGCCTATCGTTCCTTGGTCCTTCGACCTTGGGCAAGGTTTCCAGCAGGGCGCGCGTATATGGATGCTGCGGGTTGCGGAACAGTTCTTTCACCGGCGCATGTTCCACGATCTGCCCGGCATACATCACTGCCACCCGATCCGCGATTTCCGCGACAACGCCAAGGTCATGTGTGATCCAGATAATCGCCATGCCCAGCTTTTCACGAAGGCCTTTCACCAGCTCCAGAATCTGCGCCTGAATGGTCACATCCAGCGCGGTTGTGGGTTCGTCGGCGATTAGAACCTTCGGATCACAGGCCAACGCAATCGCGATCATCACGCGTTGCCGCATCCCGCCGGAAAACTGGTGCGGGTAGTCCTTCAAACGGCGCTCCGCATCCGGAATGCCGACCAGTTCCAGCAATTCTTTCGCCCGCACCCGCGCGGCGGACTTGGACATGCCCATATGCACGCGCAGCGGCTCCATCAGCTGGAAACCGACATTGAACACCGGGTTCAATGACGTCATCGGATCCTGAAAAATAAACCCGATTTCGCCACCGCGCAGACGACGCAGGCGATCTTCGGACATGGCGCGCACATCCTGACCGTCAAAGGTAATCGATCCACCTTGGATTTCCGCCGGTGGCATGGGTAGCAACTTCAGCAGAGACATCATGGTCACGGATTTCCCGGACCCGCTTTCCCCAACAATACCCAGCAACTCGCCAGGCGCGAGAGAGAAGCTCACCCCGTTAACGGCATGCACCATGCCATCACGTGTCTTGAAAACAGTCTTCAGGTTCGCAACGTCGAGGACGTTAGCGTTTTGGTCCAGCATTCAGACTCCCTGTGTCTCGCCCTTCTGACGCGGGCTCTTCGGGTTTTCCCGATAGTTAGCGTGGAGTAAACACTAAGATTTCCCCGACGACAATCCCGTATTTGACTTGACGAGGCGTGACCTCAGGCACAGGATCATTTCCGGATTGGAGGTTTCATGTCTCGTAAATACAGTACCGAAGAAATGCTGGCCGAACTTGTGGCGATCGACACGACATCCTCCAAATCAAACTTTCCGATCCTTGGTTTCATTGCAGATTATCTGAGCGGGTTTGGCATTCCTACCTATCGTGTGCTCGATGAAACCGGCGAGAAAGCAAATCTTTACGCACAGATTGGCCCAGACGTTGCGGGTGGGATCATCTTGTCCGGGCATACAGATTGCGTTCCGGTCGAAGATCAGGACTGGGACAGCGATCCGTTTACACTTACCGAAAGGGACGGGAAGCTTTTTGGGCGTGGAACCTGCGATATGAAGGGATTTCTGGCTCTGATGCTGGCGGCTGTCCCGGATATGGTTGCCGCTGATCTGAAAGCGCCGATCCAGCTGGCCTTTTCATATGACGAAGAAACAGGCTGCCTTGGTGCGCCGTCCATGATTGCCGAAATGGCCAACAATCTGCCGCGCGCAAAGGCTGTCATTGTTGGCGAGCCCTCGATGATGCAGGTCGTGAATGGCCACAAGGGCATTCTGGAAATGGAAACCGTCGTAACCGGCTTTCCCGTCCATTCCAGTCTGGTGCACACCGGCGTTTCCGCCGTGACCTTTGCCGCTAAACTGGTGTCCTGGCATCAGGACCAGATGGTCGCGAACCGTTCTAGCCTTGATCCGGTGATCGAAAAGCTTGGCTATGTACCGCCTTATACGACCTTGCATAACGGGGTTATCAATGGCGGCACGGCACATAATATTACCGCAGCAGAATGCCGGCTCATGACCGATATTCGCCCGATACCCACAGAAAAAATACAGGACTGGCTGGATCGCTACCGCGCCTATGTGGCAGAGGTCGAAGCCGAAATGCAGGCGATACAGCCAGAGACATCTATTGATATAAATGTCATCGCGATCACGCCCCCGCTCGGCACCGAAAGTGACGGCGCGGCAGAGCGTTTGGCCCGCAGCCTGACAGGCGACAACGCAGACCACGTCGTGTCTTACGCGACCGAGGGCGGTCAGTTTCAGGAGGGCGGATATTCCACCGTCGTTTGCGGCCCCGGTTCAATCGAACAGGCGCACCAGCCGAACGAATATATAGAAATCTCGCAGCTTCGCGCAGGCGAAGACTTCATCCGAAAAATCATCGACCATCTTTGCTGAGGACCCCATGCCCACCATCAACCGTTTCGCAGACCTTCACGACGACATCACCGCTTGGCGACGGGATTTGCACGAACATCCCGAAATCCTGTTTGAAACCCATCGGACCTCGAAAGTTGTCGAAGAAAAGTTGAAATCGTTTGGCTGTGACGAGGTCGTGACCGGTCTTGGCCGCACCGGTGTTGTTGGCGTGATCCACGGCAAAACCAACCGGTCCGGCCGCGTCATTGGCCTGCGCGCCGATATGGATGCGCTGCCGATCCATGAAACGACCGGCAAGGAATATGCCTCCAAAACCGACGGGGCGATGCATGCCTGCGGGCATGACGGTCACACGGCGATGCTGCTGGGGGCAGGGGCCTATCTGGCGGAAACCCGGAATTTTGACGGCACGGCGGTTCTCATCTTCCAACCCGCTGAGGAAGGCGGAGGTGGTGGCCGCGAGATGGTCGAGGATGGCCTGATGGACCGCTTCGGCATTCAGGAAGTTTACGGGATGCATAACGGTCCCTCGCTGGGGATCGGCGAATTTGCGATTGCTGCCGGGCCAATGATGGCAGCGACTGACACAATCGAAATCGCGGTCGAAGGGTTGGGTGGCCACGCCGCCTTCCCGCATGACAATGTCGATACGACGCTGGTGGCCAGCCAGATCGTGGTGGCGCTGCAATCCATCGTGTCGCGAAGTACCGATCCGCTTGATAGCGCGGTTGTGTCTGTCACCAGTTTCGAGACGTCTTCGAACGCGTTCAACATCATCCCGCAACATGTTCTGTTAAAAGGCACCGTGCGGACGCTGAAACCGGAAACCCGCGATATGGTCGAGGAAAAGGTGAAGATCGTCGCCGAAAACACCGCAAGGGCGTTCGGCGCGACCGCCAATGTCACCTATACCCGTGGCTACCCTCCGACCGTCAATCACGAGGATCAGACCCGTTTTGCCGCTGATGTCGCGCGCGAGATTGTAGGGCCGGACAAGGTCGACGACCAACTCCTCCCCTCCATGGGGGGCGAGGATTTCTCCTATATGCTAGAGGCCCGCCCCGGCGCCTATATCTGGGTTGGCAACGGCGACAGCGCGACGCTCCACCACCCCGACTATGATTTCAATGACGAGGCGATTCCCTTCGGGTCGTCCTACTGGGTACGCCTGATCGAAAAGGGCATGCCAGCGCAATAATTGTGCTTGACCAAAACATCACCATTTGGTTATGAGTAATACATAACCAAATGGTGATGATATGACTCAATCAAACGACCTCTTATTCCGTGCGCTCGGTGACCCGACGCGACGGACAATATTCGAACATCTGTGCGCCCACCCAGATCAGAGTGTGCGAAGCCTAACGGAAATAGCAGGTGTCTCGCAGCCAGCAGTTTCCAAACATCTCGGCCAACTGAAACAGGCCAATATGGTCCGTGATCGGGTCGAGGGGCGGAACACCTTTTACACCCCAAACTATGATGCACTCACGCCTCTCGTCGATTGGACCGTGCGCATGACGGCATTCTGGGAAGGTCGGATTGACCGCCTCGAAGACCTGCTGCGGAGGATGGACCAATGACGGCAACAGAAACCCGGTCGGTCGTCATCGAACGCGATTTGCCGTTTCCGCTGGAACGCGTTTGGCGCGCGATCAGCGATCCCGAACTGATGGCCGAATGGCTGATGTCAACGGATTTCCAACCCCATATCGGCGCTGAGTTTCGATTCACCGCGGCGTGGGGAGAGATCGAATGCCGTGTCATCGACGTCCAACCTATGGAGCGTCTCTCCTATACATGGAACGCGTTCGAACTGTGCAGCGAGGTCACGTGGAGTTTTGCGCCAACACCCATGGGCACGCACCTAAGGATGGAACAAAGCGGATTCCTCTTGAACCAGAAGCAGGAATTCGGTGGCGCACGGTCTGGTTGGGCAGCTTTCCTCGACAATCTCGAAACACTGCTGTCGCGAACAGCTTGAACAGAAGGACATATTATGACGAAATTCTCTCGCCAATTACACCGCTGGTGCGCAGTTATATTCACCATAACCGTTGCCACGGTTTTCATCGCGTCGGGGATGGGCACTACCGTGGAATGGATTTATTACCTGCCACTTCTGCCTCTCGCGCTGATGTTCTTCAGCGGTATCGTCATGTTTCTCCAACCCTATCTGAAACGTCAGGGCTGACAATTCAGCGCTTGAATAAACTTTTTCTACAACTTGCAAGATCAGGGACGAATTCTTACCTCGTGCCCTGATGTCGCGTTTCTGCATAGGACGGCTTGCCATTCGCCAGCCTCCGCTTTAGGGTCCGCGCAAATTTGAACAGGCGAATGCGCTATTAAATAAGGGGTCAATAATGTTCGCATCACCAGCCTATGCACAGGCCGCAGGCGCAGGCGGTTCCGCTGCCGCTTTTGGCAGCTTCCTGCCGCTTATCCTGATCTTCGCGATCATGTATTTCCTGTTGATCCGTCCACAGCAGAAAAAGCTGAAGGAACATCAGGCTATGGTTGCCGCCGTGCGCCGTGGGGATCAGGTTGTCACTGCCGGCGGGATTGTCGGAAAGATCAGCAAAGTGATCGACGAACGCGAGATCGAAGTTGAAATCGCCCCGAACGTCAAGGTCAAGGTGATGAAACACACGCTCTCCAATGTCCTGAGCAAAACAGAACCCACAGAATAACAAGGGCCGCCTTCGGGCGGCTTTTCCATGAGGTTGCGTAGCAATGCTGCAATTTTCCCTGTTCAAGCGATTGTTAATCATTGTCACCTGCGTGGCAGGAGTGATCTTCGCTGCCCCGAACTTTTTCTATGACAAAGTCGAAAAACACAATGATGCCAAAGGTTTGCTGGAACAAGGCGAAGCCCTTACAGCCGAGCAGCAGGTGCAATATGATGCCTGGCCGAACTGGCTGCCCTCGCAGATCGTCAATCTGGGCCTCGACCTGCGTGGCGGGGCACATGTGTTGGTCGAAGTTGCCGTGGCAGACGTCTACAAAGACCGTCTCGACAGCCTCTGGCCGGAGGTGCGCGATACGCTTCGGGAAGATCGCGACACGATCGGCAGCGTGGTCCGCGCCGAAAGTGCCGACGATGAATTGCGGATCGAGATTGGCAATCCCGAAGCCATGGCGCGTGCGGTTGAAATCGCGAACGGCCTGACCCGTCCGGTTGTCTCGCTGTCCGGCGCAGGGTCGAGGGATTTTGAGGTGACCAGCGAGGACGGCCTGCTGGTTATCCGTATTTCCGAGGCCGAGCGAGTGGCGCTCGATGATCGTACAATGCAACAATCGCTGGAAATCATCCGCCGCCGTGTTGACGAGGCCGGAACTCGCGAACCCTCGATCCAGCGTCAGGGTGCGGATCGCATTCTGGTACAAGTCCCGGGGATCGGGTCCGCCGAAGAGCTGCTGGACCTGATCGGTCGCACCGCGAAACTGGAATTCCTGCGGGTCGAGCAGCGCACATCCAACGCAGATGCGAATCCCGGTATCGGCAACGTGATCCTGCCCAGTATCGACCCTGATGAAGCTGGAATTTACTATATCCTCGAAGAGGGTGCCGTGGTCGGCGGGGACGAACTGGACGACGCAAAGCTCGGCTTTGACCAAAACGGCAGCCCGGCTGTAGAATTCCGCTTCAACCCGGCAGGCGGACGCAAATTCGGTGAATATACCGCCGCCAATGTTGGCAACCTGTTCGCCATCGTTCTGGATAACGAGGTTATCTCGGCCCCCCGCATCAACCAACCGATTCCGGGCGGGGCGGGGATCATCACCGGAAACTTCACCGTTGAATCCGCCACGCAACTGGCGATCCTGCTGCGGGCAGGGGCCTTGCCTGCAGAAATCACGCCGCTGGAACAGCGCACGGTTGGTCCCGATCTGGGGCAGGAATCCATTGATGCCGGTAAAATCGCGACCGTCGTCGCCTTTGTGGCGGTGCTGATCTTTATGATCCTGTCATACGGCCTGTTTGGGCTGTTCGCGGATATTGCGCTGCTGTTGAACGTCGCGCTGATCTTCACACTTCTGTCGGTCATCGGGGCAACGCTGACGCTTCCGGGTATTGCGGGTATTGTTCTGACCATCGGGATGGCGGTTGATGCCAATGTGCTGGTCTTTGAACGTATCCGCGAAGAGCTGAAAGGCGGCAAACGTCCGGCCCGAGCGATTGAGCTTGGCTATGAAAAAGCCATCTCCGCCATTGTGGATGCCAATATCACCACGCTGATTGCAGCGGTGATCCTGTTTGCCATCGGCTCCGGTCCGGTGAAGGGATTTGCTGTTACGCTCGGCTTCGGGATCGTGACTTCAGTCTTCACGGCTATCTGGGTGACGCGCTTGATGATTGCGCTCTGGCTTGAACGCCGCAAACCCAAAACCATCGAGGTATAGGTGCAACCATGCGTTTGAAACTTGTCAAAAGCGAAACCAACTTCGATTTTTTCGGGGTATCGAAACCGGCAATTGCGCTGTCATTGCTGCTGATCCTCGGCTCGTTTGGGGCGTTCTTCAGCATGGGCTTGAATTACGGCATCGATTTCAGGGGCGGGACACTGATCCTTGCGGAAACGCCCGATACCGTGGACGAGGCTGGAACACGTTCCGTTCTGAATGCACTCGACCTTGGGGACATATCCGTCACACAGGTCAGTTCCGCCGATGCACTGACGGCTGACCAGCATCTGCTGCTGATCCGGATCGAACAGCAGGATGAAGACCCGGCGGTCCAGAATGACACGATTATTCAGGTCAAAGCCGAGCTGGACAAAGAATATCCCGGCATCATCTACAAACAAACTGACAGCGTCGGTGCAAAAGTGTCCGGTGAGCTGATTCAGGCCGGTGTGCTTGCCGTTGTCCTCGCGGTCGCGGCGGTGTTGTTCTACATCTGGCTGCGGTTTGAATGGCAATTCTCCGTCGGGGCGGTGGCGGCGCTGGTCCATGACGTGCTGATCACCATCGGAGTGTTCTGTGTCACGCAGATCGAGTTCAACCTGACCATCATTGCGGCCATCCTGACCATCGTCGGCTATTCGCTGAACGATACGGTGGTCGTGTTTGACCGCGTTCGCGAGAACCTGCGCAAATTTAAAAAGATGGAACTGAAAGAGCTGTTGAACCTCTCGATCAACGAAACGCTCTCGCGCACGATCATGACGTCCCTGACGACATTGATCGCCCTGTTTGCGCTCTATTTCCTTGGGGGGCAGGTGATCAGCGGGTTTACCTTCGCGATGATCTTCGGGATTATCATCGGGACCTATTCCTCCATCTTTATTGCCTCCGTGATTGTCCTTTATCTTGGCGTGAAACGCGATTGGGACAAACCGGACGGAGAGGCCGGAACGCAGTTCGCCAACGTGGATGCCTGATTTTCTGACGGTCTGGGATCAGCCGGGTGTCCCCTGGCTGGCCCTGACGGTTTTTATCGCGGGCATTGTACGGGGTTTCACCGGCTTCGGCACGGCGCTGATTTATGTCCCGATTGCCTCGATATTCCTACCGCCGACCGTGGTGATCTTCACCCTGATCGTGATGGATTTCATCGGTCCCTTGCCGCTTTACCCCGAAGCTTTTCGCAAATGGAACCGGGCAGAGGTTTTGCGCATGGTCGCAGGAGCGGTCGTTGGTGTCACCCTCGGCATTTGGCTGCTGACCAAGATGGATCCGTATTTCTTTCGCTGGGTGGCCTCATCATTGGTGATCGTGGCGCTGATCGCGATTGTGTCCGGCTGGCGATATCAAGGACAAATCGGGCCAAAACTGCCCATCGCCGTTGGCGGCGTCAGCGGATTTTTCGGCGGCTTCAGCGGTATCGGCGGTCCGCCGGTGATCCTGTTTTATCTTGGCGGGCAGGGACGGGCTGAAACCATCCGCGCCAACATCCTGATCTTCTTCCTGTTTGGCGAGGTGATCTCCGTCACCAATTTCGCGCTCCGCGGTTTGATGACGTGGGAGGGGTTTACCCTCGGCCTGACCCTGATGATCCCGTATCTGATCGGGAATATCATCGGCGGACAGGGGTTTAAACGCGTGGGCGAGGCCACCTTCCGCCCCGTTGCCTTTGTCATTATCGCTATCGCTGCGCTGATCGGGTTACCAATTTTCGACTAATTGGCACAGCTGCGGCAAACCTATCGTGGCGGCATCCCGGTCCGGGTAGCTGCCGCCCGACGCTCGCGACGCGCGACCTGACCCTCGCGGTAAAAGGTGTATATCCCCATTCCGACCACAATCGCCGACCCGACCAGCATCCAGCGGTCAATCGGGTCATTGAACACCAGCCAGCCGATCAGCAGGGCCCAGATCATCACCGAATAGCGGAACGGAGAGACAAAGGCGATTTCCCCCACCCGCATCGCGGTAACGGACGAAATGTAGCCGACCAGTAGAAATCCGGCAGCGCCCGCCAGAAATCCGAACGATCCGGCGTCCATCGGTTCCCATTCCTGCGTAACCAGCGTCATGCCGCCCGCGAACAGGGTCATGGCGATGGTGGTGACAAGCGCCACGAAGCTGGACGGCGTTTCACGCGACAGTTTCGTCGTCGACAGGTCCCGCAGCACCACAAATGCCACTGCGCCCAGCCCCCAGATGGAGGCCATCTCGAAATCTGCTGTACCGGGGCGCAGGATCACCAGAACGCCAAAGAACCCAACCGCAATCGCCACATAGCGCCGCCACCCGACCTTTGCCCCCATGAACACCGCCGCAGCCAGCGTAACCGCCAGCGGCAGGGCCTGCATGATGGCGGTCAGGTTGGCGATTGGAATTTTGAATAGCGCGGTCAGGAAACAAAAAGTCGCGCCGACCTCGCCCACTGTCCGCCAGAAGATCACAATAATATCCCGGCGCGGCAGGTGATAGCGCAGACCCTTCATGTACCAGGCGACCGCGAACATCAGAACGCTGGCCATAACCCCGCGCACCAGGATCACCTGAAACAGTGCCAGATCGTTGGACACGATCTTGATCATCGTGTCGTTAAAGACGAATCCAGCCATGGAAAGCGCCATGAAAAACGCACCGCGCAGGTTATCCGATTGGGTGATCATGTTCGGGGGTCCATTCAGTTGCCTGCCAGCATTATCACCGGATTTGGTAAACCAAAACAGAAATTTGGACCGCGGCCCCTTTCATCTGCGTTTAGAACCATTATAGTTTAAGACAAGCGGCAACAGAGCCGTGAGAACCAGAAATTCAGGGGATTGAAATGGCTTTTGAACTACCCGACCTTCCATATGCACATGACGCGCTGGCGTCTAAGGGCATGTCTGCCGAAACGCTGGAATATCACCACGACCTGCATCACAACGCTTACGTCACCAATGGCAACGCTGCCATTGCCGGGACCGAGTGGGAGGGCAAGTCGCTCGAAGAAATTATCGTCGGCACGTATGACTCCGGCGCGGTTGCGCAGAATGGCATCTTCAACAACATCTCGCAGCTTTGGAACCACAACCAGTTCTGGGAAATGATGAGCCCGGATGTCAGCGCGATGCCGTCAGAGCTGGAAAGCGCCATCACCGAAAGCTTTGGCTCGGTTGATAAATTCAAAGAAGCCTTTTCCGCCGCCGGTGCCGGTCAGTTCGGTTCGGGCTGGGCGTGGCTGGTCAAGGATAAAGACGGCAGCCTGAAGGTGACCAAGACCGAAAACGGCGTGAACCCGCTTTGCTTTGGGCAGACGGCTTTGCTGGGGTGTGATGTGTGGGAACATTCTTACTATATCGATTTCCGTAACAAGCGCCCGGCTTATCTCACCAATTTCCTCGACAATCTCGTAAATTGGGAAAACGTCGCGTCGCGTCTGTAACGCGCCGAATAAACCTGATAGAAATGCCCGGCCCGGTGCCGGGCATTTTTCGTTGGAGCAATAATGACTGACCCTATCAAAGGTGTCCTCGCCATGCTTGGCGCCAGTGTGACCTGGGGTCTGTCGGGGATATATTACAAGGCGCTTGGCCATATCCCTCCGCTGGAAATCCTCGCGCACCGTACAATCTGGAGTCTGGTTTTTCTGGGCCTCGTGCTTCTGGGACAGGGGCGGTTGCGACAGGTTGCAGGGCATCTGCGCAACTTTCCGACGCTGGCGCTACTGGCGGCTTCTGCACTGCTGATTTCGGCCAACTGGGGTATGTTCATCCTGTCGATCCAGAAGGGCTGGGCGATGGAATCCAGCTTTGGTTATTACATCTTCCCGCTGGTCGCCGTGGCGCTTGGGTTTCTGGTGCTGAAAGAACGGCTCAGCCCCGCCAAAACGCTGGCGGTTGGGATTGCCGCGCTGGCGGTGCTGACGCTTGGTATCGGGCTTGGCAGTCCGCCCTGGGTGTCCTTGTTTCTGGCGGGCACGTTCGGGGCCTATGGCCTGATCAAGAACCGACTGGATGTAGGCCCGGTCCTGTCGGTGTTTATCGAGGTCCTGCTGCTGTCCCCGATTGCCCTGACATTTCTGGCCCTGAAATCAACGGCCTTTGGCGCGAACGCACATGACACGATCATGCTGATCTTTGCCGGTATCATCACCGGCGGACCGCTGATCCTGATGTCCTACGCGGCGCGGCGGATATCCCTGTCCGCACTTGGCCTCGTGCAATATGTCAATCCGACGATCCAGTTTTTCGTCGCGACGTTTATTTTCCTTGAACCCTTCACCAAATGGCATGCTATCGCCTTTCCGGCGATCTGGGTCGGGCTGGCGATTTATACGATCGACAGCTGGCGTCAGGAAAGGTCAGCCCGCAAACGGGCCAGAAGTGTTGGCACATCGTCAACCACCTGAAGCAGACCGCGGAAGCTTTCATCGGCGAAACCTTGGGTGATCATATGATCAATCAGTGTGATCAGCGGGTCCCAATATCCGGCAATATTCAGTAGATAGACTGGTTTGTCATGCAGACCAAGCTGACGCCATGTCAGGACCTCGAACAGCTCATCCATCGACCCGGCACCACCGGGTAGGGTGACAATCGCATCAGCATTCATGAACATCACCTTTTTGCGTTCATGCATGGTTTCCGTCACCACAAATGTTGTCAGGTCCCGCTTGCCAACCTCACGTTGCATCAGGTGGATCGGGATCACACCCAGCGTCTCGCCTCCGGCCGCCTGCGTGGCATTTGCGACGGCGCCCATAATGCCAACATCCCCGGCGCCATATACCAGTTGATAGTGTGATTCCGCCAAACCTCGCCCCAGGGCTTCCGCGCTTTCACGAAAGGCCGGGTCGTTGCCAAAGCGCGAACCACAAAAAACACAGACAGAACGGGTAGAGTCGGACATGGGTAGCCTCATACGGTCAGGACATGGTAAATCCGATCTGGCAGAATTGCCAGTCAGGGAATCGTCGTGTAACGATACTCTCAGCTCTTGTGACGGAAAGATGACATGCGTGGATTTTGGGTAAATTATTTGATGGCGGCGGTTCTCGGGGGGCTGATCGCAGGCAGTCTCTACTATACGACCCGCGACGATAAGCCGACTGCGTCTGTGCAGCCCGCTGCAGATACGACCCAGTCAGCGCAGGATGAGATGTCTTCGCCGGACGAGACTACAGAAACAGCGCTCGCCACGGATACATCGGAGTCAGATGCCGATGAAACCGCTGAAGATAAGCCCGAGGAGGCCGGCACAGACAAATCCGACACATCAGACGCAACCGAGGTTGAAACCGCTGACATGGCGGCACCGGAAGACTCCGAAACACCCGCTGAGGAAGTTGAGGGGACCGAAGAAGTGATGGCTGAACCGGAAACGCCGGAAGAACCAGCTGAGGAAACACCTTCGACAGAGATGGCCGCCACGGATACCGAACCTGTTACGCCTGACGAAGCTGAACAGACCGCCGATGCCACTCAGTCCAGCTCTGATCCCGAAATGGACACGACAATGGCGGCGGAAGACAATGCCGGCACGGATGTCGCAGCCGATGATCCGATGGATCAGATCGAAGCTGCCGCTGATGATATTTTCGACACCCTGACGGCTTCCGATGACGGTGCAACCATGCTTTCAGGTGCAGCGGACGCGGATATGTCGGAGGAAACAGCTCAGGATGAGTCCACCGAGGATGAGGCCGAAAACGCCATCGAAACCGCAGCAGCTGCCATCGATGATGCAACGTCTGCGTTGGATGATACTGAAACCGCTGATAGCCAAGAAGACAGCACGCCTGTTGTCGAAGAACCCGAAATGTCTTCGGTAGAAGTCGAAGGCACAGGCCTGATGATCGAGGGACAGAGACCAACCTTCGATGTCGTGCGTGTCGATAACAGCGGTATGGCGGTGATTGCCGGCACAGCGGAACCCGGCTCGGTCGTTTCGATTATGGCTGATGGCGAAAAGATTGGCGAAGCCACAGCTGACGCCAGCGGTGAATTTGTTGCCATTCTGACCGCCAACAATACCGAGGCGCAAAATCTGGAACTGGAATCGGAACTTGATGGCGAGCTCGCCTTCTCGGACGAATCCATCCTGATCCTGCCGACCATCGGCACACAGGCCGCCAATGATGTTGTTGAAGAAATTGCGCCCACGATCGTGCGCGCCACGGATGACGAAGTTGTTGTGATACAGCCCGGCGGTCCCCCATTGGTGGATCAGATCGTCATCGACGCTGTCAGCTATGACGAAGCCGGGGACAAGGTCTTCGTGTCGGGTCGCGGGACACCGGAAAACGAGGTGTTCCTGTATGTGAACAACGAAGCGGTCGCCAACACGATGATCGGGACCGACGGGACCTGGGATATCGAACTGCGTAATCTGGATGTCGGGATTTATAATCTGCGGGCTGACGAACTGGATGAAACCGGCAGAGTCACCAGCCGGATGGAAACTCCTTTCCAGCGGGCCTATCCTGCTGATGTTCAGGCGGCGGCACAGGCCACCACCGAAATCACCCATATCGTGCAGCCGGGCAACTCGCTGTGGCTGATTGCCACGAATAATTACGGGGATGGTTTCAAATACCATCAGATTTTTCAGGCGAACCGCGACAAGATTCGCGACCCCGACCTGATTTATCCCGGACAGGTTTTTGTCATCCCGGGTGAAGAATAATCCCGCTTTTCTCTGGCACTTCGTGATCCGGCAGCCTATGTGTTGCCGGATATGAGGACGCTAGGAACCACCGACTCCGCCAACACGCAGACCGAACGCAAGTCCGGTCTTCGGGTTCTCCGTAAAGTTGCCCCTTATTTGTGGCCCCCCGGTCAGCCAGATATGAAAATGCGCGTGGTGCTGGCGATGTTGGCACTGGTGATGGCCCGTGTTGCCACAGTCGTTACGCCGTTCTTCTTTAAAGGCGCCGTTGACACCCTGACGGGTGAGGGGACCGCACCCACCGTCATGTTCGTGACCGGTGCCGTGGCGCTGACGATTGCATATGGTTTCATGCGCCTTGCCGGGGTTGGGTTTAACCAGCTCCGCGATGCGATCTTTGTGCGCGTGGGCCAACGCGCCATGCGCCGCCTTGCGCTGGAAACCTTTGAGCATATGCACGCGCTCTCGATGCGCTATCACATTACCCGCAAAACCGGCGGGTTGAGCCGGATCATCGAGCGCGGGATCAAAGGGATCGAGTTCCTTCTCCGCTTCCTCCTCTTCTCCATTGTGCCGCTGGTTCTCGAATTGCTGATGGTCGCGATCATCTTCTTCGTGCTGTTCGACGTGCGCTATTTGGGCGTCGTGGTTCTGACCATTGCGCTTTATATCCTGTTCACCTTCCGCGTCACCGAATGGCGGGTAAAAATCCGTCGGGATATGAACAAACAGGATACCGAGGCGAACCAGAAAGCCATCGACAGCCTGCTGAATTTCGAGACCGTCAAATATTTCGGGGCAGAGCGGCGCGAGGCTGAACGCTATGATGAATCCATGGCGGCCTACGAAAAGCTGGCGATCAAAACAAACTATACGCTGGGTTTCCTCAATTTCGGCCAATCCGTACTGATCACCGGAGGGCTGCTGGCGGTAATGGTTCTGGCGGCGATGGGGGTTCAGAATGGCGATTTGACCGTGGGCGATTTCGTCATGGTCAACGCCTATATGATCCAGATCACCATGCCGCTGAATTTCCTAGGCTCAGTCTATCGTGAAATCCGCCAGGCCCTTGTGGATATGGGCGAGATGTTTGACCTGTTGGAACAACCGGCCGAGATTACCGACAAGCCGAATGCGCCGGACCTGAAGGTCTCGGGCGGGGAGATTACTTTTGACGATATCGTCTTCGGCTATGATCCCGAACGCACGATCCTTCACGGCATATCCTTGAAAGTTCCAGCAGGGCATACGGTGGCTGTCGTTGGCCCGTCCGGGTCAGGCAAATCCACCATCGGGCGGTTGTTGTTCCGCTTCTATGACGTCCAGCAGGGAGCGTTGAAAATCGACGGGCAGGATGTCCGCGATATCACGCAGGAAAGCCTGCGCGCCCATATTGGCGTGGTGCCGCAGGATACGGTCCTGTTTAACGACACGATTGGCTACAATATCGCCTATGGCCGCCCCGGGGCCACACGGTCCGAGGTCGAAGACTCCGCCAAGGCTGCCCAGATCCACGACTTCATCCTGTCGCTGCCTCAGGGCTACGATACAGTTGTCGGCGAACGTGGCCTGAAGCTGTCTGGTGGCGAGAAACAACGTGTCGGCATCGCCCGCACGCTGCTGAAAAACCCACCGATTCTGCTTCTGGACGAGGCGACTTCAGCGCTTGATTCCGAAACCGAGCAAGGCATTCAGGAAGCGCTGAAAGCCATGGGCAAAGGCCGCAGCGTGATCACCATTGCGCACCGCCTCTCGACGGTTGTTCATGCGGATCAGATCATCGTTCTGGAACGCGGTCTTGTGGTTGAGCGAGGCACACATGACGAGCTGTTGGCCAAGAATGGCCGCTATGCCTCCATGTGGCAACGCCAGCAGGCGGAGAGCGAAGAAGAGGCGCTTGTATAAGGCGGCAAAACCGACTACCTCCCCCGCATGAGTGCCCAGGACCTGACCAATTCGAAGGTATTAACGGGCGGCGCACCGGAGGGGTTTGACACCCATCTGGCCGCCGGGCTTGTGGCGCGCGCGGATGGTCCGGTCATCGTGGTGCTGCGCGATGATGCCCGCATGGCGGCGTTTCAGCAGGGTCTCAGCTTCTTTGCCCCGGACCTGCCGGTCCTGACTTTCCCGGCCTGGGATTGTGTCCCCTACGACCGAATTTCTCCCAACGCGGATATTTCGGCGACGCGCATGGCAACGCTGGCGGCGTTGGCCGACGGATTTGATCGCAAGGCGCTGATCCTGACGACGGTGAACGCGGTGACACAGCGCATTCCGGCCCGCGAAACGGTGCGCACCTCCAGCTTCGTGGCCGAGGTTGGCAAGCAGATCGACGAAGACGCGCTTAAATCCTACCTGATCCGGATGGGCTTTAACGCTGCGCCGATGGTGATGGAGCCGGGCGACTATTCCATCCGTGGCGGCCTGATCGATATCTTCCCGCCGGGCGCGGACCATCCGGTCCGGCTGGACCTGTTCGGCGACGTTCTGGACGGGGCAAGGTCGTTTGACGTCGAAACCCAGATGACCATCACCAAGGTCGCCCGTATCGAACTCGCCCCCGTGTCCGAGGTTATTCTGGACGACGCGGCCATCCAGCGGTTCCGCCGCGAATACCGCCACACGTTCGGCGCGGCCGGCAATGACGATCCGCTTTATGAGGCTATCTCGGAGGGGCGCAAACATCAGGGTGCTGAACATTGGTTGCCCTTTTTCCACGAACATCTGGAAAGTTTCTTCGACTATGTCCCGGGTGCGCCGATCGTGCTCGATGATCAGGTGGATGCCGCCCGCGCGGCCCGATGGGAGTCGATCAAGGACCAGTATGAAAACCGCACCGTGGCGCTGTCGGAGAAATCTCACATCGCGACGGTGTACAAACCTATCGAGCCCGGGTTGCTCTATCTGGATGACGCGACATGGGCTGAGGCCATCTCCAACCGTCCGATCCGCCAGTTTTCCCCGCTCCCCCAACCGCCCGGTCCGAACTGTATCGACGCCGGTGGCCGCCGTGGCCGCAATTTTGCGCCAGAACGCCAGCAAGAGGAAATCTCGCTGTTTGGTGCGCTAGCCGAACATATCGCGGCCAAGCGCAAATCCGGCCATGTCATCCTCGCCAGCTATTCCGAAGGGTCCCGTGAACGGTTCGAGGCGCTGCTGGAAGATAGCAACGTCACCGATTTTCGCGAGATCACCAGTTTCACCGACCTGCCAGCGGGGAAGGGCGGGCTGTTCCTGACCGTCTGGGGGCTGGAAACCGGGTTCGAAACCCCGGAGATAACGGTTATCGCCGAACAGGATATTTTGGGCGATCGCCTGATCCGCACGGGCCGCAAGACCCGGCGTGCCGAAAATTACCTCAAAGAAGCCCAATCCCTTTCCCCCGGCGACCTGATCGTCCATGTCGATCATGGTGTCGGCAAATATACCGGTCTGGAAACCATCACCGCCGCTGGCGCTCCGCATGAATGTATCGCGCTGGAATATGCGGGCGGCGACCGCTTATTCCTACCGGTCGAAAACATCGAACTCCTGTCGCGCTACGGGCACGAGGTCGGGTTGCTGGACAAGCTCGGCGGTGGCGCGTGGCAGGCGAAAAAGGCGAAGCTCAAGGAACGTATCCGCGACATTGCCGACAAACTGATCCGGCTGGCGGCGGAACGGGCCCTACGGTCCGGCACCATCATGACCCCGCCCGAAGGGATGTGGGACGAATTCTGCGCCCGCTTCCCCTATGCCGAAACCGATGACCAGCTCAACGCCATCGAGGACGTGCTGACTGACCTGTCCTCAGGAATCCCGATGGACCGCTTGATCTGTGGCGATGTGGGTTTTGGCAAGACCGAGGTCGCGATGCGCGCCGCCTTCGTGGCTGCCATGTCGGGCCAACAGGTTGCTGTCATCGCGCCAACGACACTGCTCGCCCGCCAGCATTACAAATCCTTCGCCGAACGTTTCCGGGGCCTGCCGGTCTCAGTCCGCCAGCTCTCGCGTTTTGTGCCTGCTGCGGAGGCCACCAAAACCCGCGACGGGCTGGGGCGGGGCGAGGTGGATATCGTCATCGGCACCCACGCTCTGTTGGCGAAAGGCATCCGGTTCGCCAATCTCGGCCTGCTGGTGATTGACGAGGAACAGCATTTCGGGGTCACCCACAAGGAACGGCTAAAGGAACTGCGCTCGGACGTCCACGTCCTGACCCTGACCGCCACCCCGATCCCGCGCACCCTGCAACTGGCGCTGTCCGGCGTTCGCGAACTGTCCCTGATCGGCACACCGCCGGTGGACCGTCTGGCCATCCGCACCTATGTCAGCGAGTTCGACCCCGTCACTATCCGCGAGGCGCTGTTACGCGAACATTATCGTGGCGGCCAGTCCTTCTATGTCGTCCCGCGCATCACAGACCTGATCGAGATCGAAGAGTTTTTACGCGAACAGGTGCCCGAGGTGACATTTGTCACCGCCCACGGCCAGATGCCGGCGGGACAACTCGACGACAAGATGAACGCCTTTTATGACGGCCAATATGACGTGTTGCTAGCGACCACTATCGTCGAAAGCGGTCTCGACATTCCTGCCGCCAATACCCTGATCGTGCATCGCGCTGATATGTTCGGGCTGGCGCAGCTTTATCAGATCCGGGGCCGGGTAGGGCGGTCCAAAATACGCGCCTATGCCTACATGACCACCAAACCCCGCAAGGTCCTGACCGAAGGGGCCGAGAAACGGTTGCGGGTGCTCTCCAGCCTCGACAGCCTAGGCGCGGGCTTCTCATTGGCCTCACAGGACCTCGACATCCGGGGTGCTGGAAACCTCGTAGGCGAGGAACAGTCGGGCCATGTTCGCGAGGTTGGCTACGAGCTTTACCAGCACATGCTTGAAGAGGCGATTGCCAAGATGAAAGCCGGGGAGCTGGAAGGCCTGACCGATGCCGACGAACAATGGGCGCCCCAGATCAACCTCGGCGTGCCGGTGCTGATCCCCGACGATTACGTCCCCGATCTGGATGTGCGGCTTGGCCTTTATCGCCGCCTGTCGGCGCTATCTACAAAAGTTGAACTGGAAGGGTTCGCAGCGGAACTGATCGACCGGTTTGGTAAGCTGCCGAAAGAGGTGAACATGCTGCTCAACATCGTCCGCATCAAGTCCGCCTGTAAACGTGCCGGGATTGCCAAGCTGGATGGCGGACCGAAAGGGGCGACGCTTACATTCCACAATAATAAGTTTGCCAATCCGGAGGGACTGGTGAAGTTCATTCAGGATCAGCGCGGACAGGCGAAAGTGCGTGACAACAAGATCGTTGTGCGCCGCGACTGGGCGAAGACTGGCGACAAAGTCAAAGGTGCCTTTGCGATTGCGACGGATCTGGCGGCGTTGGCTAAGACCTAGAGTGCTGGTTTTGCAACGTTGGTTTGCACCAATGTCACGCTGACCTGAGGCTCCCGAGATCGTAAGACGACTAAAAAACGTTCCTCGCCCGTTGAGCTAGGCCTAGCCTAGAGTTCGACGTGGATATTCAGGTAAAATGTAAAGACTTTTGGGCGAATTGCCTGCGGGCAATGGTGACTACGTCTCGTCCTCAACAAACCGCACTGCGCCGATATGATCCAAATTCCGATTCCGCTGTGCATAATCGATGCCATACCCAACAACGAACTTGTCCGGAATTTCAAACCCGATCCAGTCGGCGGTGATATCAACCTCTCGACGCGAGGGTTTGTCGAGCAGCGCACAAATCTTCAGCCGCGCTGGTTTGCGGGTTTGCAGAATATCGACCACGTGGCGCAGAGTGTGGCCGGTGTCGACGATATCCTCGACCACCAGCACATCGCGGCCTTCGATATCGCCGCGAATATCCTTCAGGATGCGAACTTCGCGGCTGCTCTCGGTGCTGTTCCCGTAGGACGACGTTTCCATGAAGTCGATCTCCACCGGCAGGTCCAGTTCACGCGCAAGGTCTGCGATGAACACGAAAGAGCCGCGTAGCAGTCCAACGACAACCAGCTTGTCAGTGTCCTTGAAATGGGCGGATATCTCTGCTGCCAACTCCTCCACCCGGGCGGCGATGGATTTGGCCGAGATCATTTGATCAATCACGTAATTATTGTGTTCCATACCCTTGCCCTTCCGACTCCTGTCGCCCTATAGGTTGCCAACAATAGACGACGAAAGCCAGCCCGTATGCCGACGCATAGTGAAAAACGTGTGATGCCCTACAGTGCGGGCCAGATGTATGATCTGATTGCGGATATCGAGGCATATGAGGAATTTCTGCCATGGGTCGCGGCGGCGCGGATCACAAAGCGGCAGGTCGAGGCGGATCACGAGATCGTCGATGCTGATCTGGTTGTGTCTTTTAAGGTGTTTCGGGAGAAATTCGGAAGTCGGGTGACGCTAAAACCTGCCAAGTATGAAATCGACGTCGCCTATCTGGATGGACCGTTCAAATACCTCAATAATCATTGGAGCTTCACTCCGATTGATGACACCTCCTGCGAGGTGGATTTCTTCGTGGATTTTGAATTCCTCTCTTTCATCCTGCAAAAGCTGATCGGTGCGGTGTTCGCCGAAGCGATGGAGCGGATTGTGCGGGCGTTTGAGGCGCGCGCCAAGGACCTTTACGGGTAGCCCGCCGACCAAAGCCGCCGGGCTGCAAACTTAGGAGGTGACGTCGTAAGCGCGTTCCCCGTGGGCCGCGAGGTCGAGACCGGTTGTTTCCATTTCCAGATCAACGCGGAGCGGCATCAGCGCCTTGAGGATCACGACAATCAGCGTGGTGCCGACCAGCGTGAACAGACCAACGATGACCAGTGCGCCAAGCTGAGCGCCCCATGCACCCGCTCCAAACACGGCGATCATGATCGTGCCGAAGATACCGCCAACCCCGTGGACGGCGAAGACATCCAGCGTGTCGTCGATCTTCAGCAAGCCCTTGACGAACCGGCAGGCCTCCTGTGTCACGACACCGGCGACGGCGCCGATGATCAAAGCCTCGACCGGGCCAACGAAGCCGGATGCCGGAGTGATGGAGGCCAGACCGGCGATCGTGCCGGTGACGAGGCCAACCATAGAGGCTTTGCCGTGGCGGAAACGCTCCCACAAAGCCCAGGACAGGGAGGCGGTTGCGGCCGAAATATGCGTGACCACCAGGGCCATTGCCGCGCCGCCATCAGCCGCCAGCTGCGAGCCTGCGTTAAAGCCGAACCAGCCAACCCACAGCATCGATGCGCCAATCATCACCATGCCAGGATTATGCGGCGGTTTGGATTTGTCTTTGCGACCGCCAAGGAAGAACGCGATGACCAGCGCCGCCAGACCTGCAGTTTCGTGGACAACGATACCGCCTGCGAAGTCTTTAGCGCCAACCTCGCCCAGAATACCACCGTCAGCCAGAATACCGCCGCCCCAGATCCAATGCGCAACCGGCGCGTAGATCAGCAGCATCCATGCAGCGGAAAACACCAAGACGAAGGCATAGTTGATCCGCTCGACATACGCGCCGACGATCAGGGCAGGGGTGATGATCGCGAAGGTCATCTGAAAGGCGAAGAACAGGACCTCGGGGATAGTGCCCGAAACCGTGTCCGCGTCGATACCCGACAGGAACGCCTTTTTCAGCCCGCCCCAGACGCCGCCTTCAGCGCCGAACGCGATGGAATAACCGACCGCCAGCCAGAGGATGGACATCAGACAGGCGATGGAGATTGTCTGCATAAAGACTGACAGCACGTTGCGCGAGCGCACAAGCCCACCGTAAAACATTGCCAACCCCGGAAGTGTCATGAAAAGGACCAGCGCCGTTGCGACGATAATCCATGCGGTATCCGCACCAACCATATTCTCTCTCCCTCTATATGGTTCACGCCTTTTTGGCGCATTGGCGGCGGTTGTAATGGGGTTGAGGGTTGGGGCAAGCCATGTGAGCTGATATAGGGGTGGTATACCAAATACAGATTAGGAAATAGGCAGAAAATCGCGTTTCTGCTGTGAAATTGTGCAAATCGAGTTTTAGGTGTGTGAAAGGGTGGCCAGAAGATGAGTCAGAGCCTCGGCCACGGTGGCTTGCCGGACCTTGTCGCGGCCAAGCGCGCCGAACTCTTTTTTCCAAGAGGTGGTGTTGGTTGCGGTTGCAATGGCGAACCAGACCAGCCCCTCGGGCTTGGGGCCGTCAGCGCCGGGGCCGGCGACGCCTGTCACCGCAACCGTGATATCCGCGTCGGAATGTGCCAGCGCCCCTTCGGCCATTTGCCGGGCGACGGGTTCCGATACGGCGCCATTCTCGCGAAGCATCTGTTCGGGAACGTCCAGCATCGCGGTTTTGGCGGGGTAGGAGTAGGTCACGAAACCCCGATCCACCACGGCCGAAGATCCCGGTACATCGGTCAGCGCAGCTGAAATCATGCCGCCGGTGCAGCTTTCGGCCGTGGCAATCATCCAGCCTTTGGCCTTGGCGGCATCCAGCACCTGGCGGGCGAGGTCGTAGCTCACACGAACACCAGATGTGCAACAGTGGCGAGAATGGCGACGACAAGCGCGGCGAAGACGCCGGCAATCACGTCATCCAGCATCACGCCAAGCGGTGTGTGCATCCTGTCGGCCCAGCCAACCAACCATGGTTTCCAGATGTCGAACAGCCGGAAGGCGAGGAATGCGGTGATGATGCCGGGATAAAGTTTGATGAACTCAACACCCGCGTACCATGCGCCGAAGGACACCGGCAGCAGCGCGATGAACATACCCGCAACCTCGTCGATCACGATTTCCGACGGGTCGTGATCGGTAAGTCCCGCGGTGAATTGCCCGGTGGTCCACCAGCCGCCGCAGAAGACGGCCACTGTTGCTGCCAACAATAAAAGCGGTCCACCCAGAATGTGCAGTGCCCAGGCGACGGGAACGGCGGCGAGCGATCCCCATGTGCCTGGGGCAAACGGGATCAGGCCAGCGCCGAAGAATGATGTGATGATGCGGATCATAGGCCTCTCAATGTTGCGGTTGCCATGGCGGCGATGCCTTCCTCCCGCCCGGTGAAGCCAAGGCGTTCGGACGTTGTGGCCTTCACCGAAACCCGATCTTCGGTGATGTTCAGGATTTCTGCAAGCCGGGCACGCATGCGCGCCGTATGCGGACCGATTTTCGGGCGTTCGCAGATGATCGTGCAGTCGATATGGGTGATGGCAAAGCCAAGGGTCGCGGTTCGCTCAATGGCTTTACGCAGGAATATATCCGACGCCGCCCCTTTCCATTCTGGATCACTGGGGGGAAACCACTGGCCGATATCGCCGTCGGCCATGGCACCGAAGATTGCGTCGGTGATGGCGTGCATGGCGACGTCAGCATCCGAATGCCCCTTCAGCGCGCGATCATGGGGAAGACTGATCCCGCACAGCGTGACCTGATCACCGTCCTTAAACGCATGTACATCGTAGCCGATGCCCGTACGGATGTCGGTGGCCTCAGTTTTGATAAAATCTTCCTCGGTCGTCAGTTTGCGGTTCTGGGGCTCTCCATAAACTAAACTGACCTCCAGCCCTGCTTTGACGTCGATTTCGGCATCGTCCTTTTCATCGCCACTGGCCTTTTTAAAGGCTGCGACAAACGGGGCGTAGTGAAAGCCCTGCGGGGTTTGCGCGCGCCACATATTGGTGCGGTCTATCGCGTTTTCTGCTGTCTGATCCCCTTGCCAAAGCGCGTCGATCACCGGCAGCGCAACGAGGGCGCCGGGAACGTGGGCCAGCCGCTCGATAACCTGTTCGACAAGCTGAGGGCTGACAAAGGGGCGGGCGGCGTCATGGATCAGCACATAGTCGGGTGGATCAGACGCGAGGGCAAGCAATCCGGCGCGAACCGAGTCGGCGCGGCTTTCGCCCCCTGTGACGGGCGGATGAAGTTTCGCCATCCCTTCTGCCGCCGCGTCGTAATGGGAACGGTCATCCGGGTGGATGACGGTGACAATTTCGGTAATTGCAGGCAGGCGGGCAAAGGCCAAAAGCGTGCGGGTCAAAACTGTCTGCCCCTGAATCTGACGATACTGTTTTGGCAGCCCTGCGCCAGCACGCGTACCGCGACCGGCAGCGACAATAATTACGGCGGTTTTTGGCGCAGAGTCAGTCATGCGCGATTGAATGTCATAAAATTGGACAGGAAAACAGACATATTTATTGCCTAAGTTTTATGCATAGTTTAAGAATCTGTAGAAATGCGTAAGGAATAGGCAAAGCGAGCATGCAAATCGGGTCAATACCGCTGACATCAAATGTGCTTTTGGCGCCGATGGCGGGTATCACAGATCTACCGATGCGAAACCTTGTGCATGCGTTTGGCGCAGGGCTGGTCGTGTCAGAAATGGTTGCAGGGCAAGAATTGCTGACATCCCGAAAATCGGCCGAGATGCGGACTTATCTTGGGGATGGTGGCGGGACAACCTCGGTCCAGCTTGCCGGGCGTGATCCGGAAATTATGGCAGAATCAGCCAGACGCATCGCGGATCAGGGCGCTGAGATCATCGACATCAACATGGGATGCCCGGCCAAAAAGGTCACGAGTGGCTATAGCGGGTCAGCGCTGATGCGCGAACCTGACCGCGCCCTCGCGATCGTCACGGCGGTTGTGAACGCTGTTGCTATTCCTGTGACGCTGAAGATGCGGCTTGGCTGGGATGATGACAGCCTGAACGCCCCGGACATCGCGCGGCTGGCGGAGGCAGCAGGGGTTCAGATGATCACCGTCCATGGTCGTACAAGATGCCAGTTCTACACCGGCCGTGCCAATTGGAGCGCCGTCGCCAAAGTGAAAGCTGCCGTGGAAATCCCCGTCATCGTTAACGGAGATATTTGTTCTGCGGATGACGCCAGAACCGCGCTGACACACTCTGGTGCGGACGGCGTGATGGTCGGGCGCGGGATTCAAGGGCAACCCTGGCTGACCCATCAGATAGGTGAGGCGTTGGCCGGACGACGCTGGACCCCGCCCACATTATCGGAGCTGCCTGATCTAATCGAAGGGCATTATCAGGATATGCTGGACTTCTACGGTCCGGATATCGGGATTCGCACGGCCAGAAAGCATCTGGGCTGGTACATGGACCGGATCGGAGTCGCCCGGACAACCCGTCAGACTGTACTGCGCGAGACTAACCCCGACAAAGTGCTGCGCGCCATTCGCAATTCCTTCGTCCCAGACACAAAGGTGGCCGCATGAACGAACTACCGTTTAAGCAAATCTGGGATACGTTGCCTTTCCCGGCCTTCGTCATTGGCAAAGATGACACTCTGCTGGGCTGCAACAGCGCTGCGGAGAGCTTTGTGCGCACCTCCAGCAAACGGATTGCGGGGCAGAAGCTATCCCGGTTTGTGGGGGGCAGCAGCGTAACACTCGATGCCGTGCGACAAGCCCGGGAGGGTGGCGGCTCAATTGTATTGCATGATGTGGAAATCGGCTGGTCTGATAAGGCGCTGCTGCTGAACCATATTGATGCGAGCGCGATGCCTGCGGGTAATGTGCTGATGATATTTCATCCGCGCGGCATGGCTGAAAAAATGGACCGCAGCCTGACACACCGGACTGCTGCCCGCTCCGTGTCCGGTATGGCGGCGATGTTAGCACATGAAATTCGCAATCCGCTGGCGGGAATAAAAGGTGCGGCGCAGTTGTTGGCGATGAATATCTCGGATGATGACAGCGAGTTTACGCAGCTGATCCAGGACGAAACGGAACGGATCGGCAAGCTGGTCGATAAAGTCGAGCAGTTCGGAGATCAGCGTCCGGCGCAGAAGCAGGAGGTCAATATCCATGATGTCCTCGATCGGTCGAAACGCGCAGCGCTCGCCGGGTTCGCCCGACATGCAAAATTTATCGAGACTTACGATCCCTCGCTGCCCGCTGTTGCCGGCGACCCGGATCAGTTGTTGCAGGTGTTTCAGAATCTTTTGAAAAACGCTGCCGAGGCGATCCCAGAGGTTGGGGGCACCATCCAGTTGCGCACTGCCTTTCGCCCCGGCGTTCGCCTTCAATTGCCCGGTCGACAGTCCGAAAGCCTGCCCTTGCAGGTGATCGTATCGGATAATGGCAAAGGTATCCCGGAAAGCATGATCAAAGATATTTTTGATCCGTTTATCAGTTCCAAAGCCGCCGGAAGCGGGCTGGGCCTGTCACTGGTATCCAAGATCATCGCGGATCATGGCGGGGTGGTGGAATGTGAATCCGAACCCGGTCGCACACAATTCGAAATTCGCCTGCCGGTCTGGCAGGACACCGAGAAGGAGAAAACCTGATGGACGGCACAGTTATTGTCGCAGACGATGATCGCACGATCCGAACGGTTCTGAGCCAGGCCCTGACGCGGGCCGGGTGCCGTGTGCGCTCCACCGGCACAGTTTCCACCCTTTGGCGCTGGATCGAAGAGGGCGAAGGGGATCTGGTTGTCACGGATGTGATGATGCCAGATGGCGATACGCTGGACCTGCTACCGGCGATCCGTCGCAAACGACCAGACCTGCCGGTGATTGTCATGAGCGCGCAGAATACCGTCATGACTGCCATCCGGGCAGCGGACAGCGGGGCCTATGAATATATCCCCAAACCGTTCGACCTGAAGGAACTGCTGGCAACCGTTAACAAGGCATTTGCCAAACGGAGTCCCGGGAAAACCACGCCCGAAGAACCTGATCGCAAAGACGAAGATCTGCCGCTGGTCGGACGTTCTCCGGCAATGCAGGAAGTCTATCGGATCATGGCGCGGCTGATGAACACGGACCTTGGCGTCATGATCACAGGGGCGTCGGGGACAGGCAAGGAACTGGTGGCGCGAGCGCTTCACAATTTCGGCCATCGCAAGAACAAACCTTTTGTTGCGATCAATATGGCGACGATTCCGTCTGATATGATCGAGGTGGAGCTGTTTGGTCAGGAAGCAGGCGTGACCGGTAGCGAAGTCATCGGCAAGTTCGAACAGGCTGATGGCGGAACGCTGTTTCTGGACGAGGTTGGCGACATGCCAATGGAGGCGCAAACCCGGCTGTTGCGTGTATTGCAGGAAGGGGAGTTCACGCGCGTTGGTGGTCGTGACCTGCGCCGCGCGGATGTGCGGATCGTGGCGACGACGCACCAAAACCTGCGCGATCAGATTAACGAAGGCACATTTCGCGAAGATCTATTCTATCGTCTGAATGTTGTTCCCATCCGCCTGCCATCTTTGCGTGAACGGATCGAGGACATCCCCGATCTGACCCGCCATTTCCTGCGTATTGCGCATCGCGACGGTTTGCCGTCGAAAAACATCACCAGCGACGCGTTGGATATTCTGAAACAGCAGCCCTGGACCGGGAATGTGCGCGAACTAGAAAATCTGGTGCGGCGGTTATGCGTTCTGTGTCCGGATGACACGATCTCCGCGAAAATTGTCGAACAAGAAATCGTTCAGCGACCCAGCTCTGCCGGAGAACCTGAAAGCGACAAGGGGGAGAAGCTTTCGAAATCCATCGAAAGGCATCTCCAGCGCTATTTCGACCTGCATGGCGACAGCCTGCCACCTGCGGGCCTGTATCACCGGATTTTGCAGGAGGTAGAGTTACCGCTGATCGCGCTGTCACTGGCGGCAACGCGTGGCAATCAGCTGCAAACCGCCGAACTGCTGGGGATCAACCGTAATACCTTGCGGAAAAAGATCCGCGAGCTTGACATTAAGGTGACACGCGGAAAGAAAATGATGTAAGATTGCAACAATCGAGCAATTCACGTCGGAAACCGTGTCAAACCTGCAACAAAGTCGCCGTATACCGGGAATACCGTTCTTTGATCGGTTGCGTTTGAATCGTGGCGTCAGGAATGCGTTTACGACAGCGATTATCGTTGTCGCCCCCATTCTGGTTCTGCTGACATTGTATTTTTTCGGGGCCTTCGGGGAAGGCGGGGACCGGGATCGGCTGCAGGTCACCATCCTGATCGATATTATTTATGTGTTGCTGGTTGTCGCGCTGATTTCGCGTCGCATTGTCAAAATGATTGCTGCGCGCCGCCGAAACGATGCCGGGTCCTCGCTGCATTTGCGTATAACCGCCTTGTTTACGGTGATCGCTCTTATCCCGACAGTTCTTGTGGCGATCTTTGCGACGCTAACGCTGAATTTTGGTCTGGAGAGCTGGTTTTCCGAACGAGTACGGAATGTCGTTAACAACTCATTGACGGCAGCGCAGGCGTATGAGGACGAGCATAGGGATAATTTAACAAGTGATTCCATGCTATTATCAAATTATCTTAATGCACAGAAACGGCGAACACCGCTGCTTTCTGTAGGGCAATTGCGAGAATTCCTCGAAAGCGGCCAGCTGCAAATGCAGCGCGCTTTGAAAGAAGCTTATGTGATTGATTCCGCAGGAAATCTGATCGCCCGCGGGGAGCAATCCTACAGGTTCGATTTCGAAATGCCCAGCGATGAAGAATTGCAGCGGGCCATGGATGGCGAGATCGTGATCATCGAAGATTGGGACAATTCGGAGTTTAGGGCTCTGGTTCCGATGTCAGCCTATGTTGATCGCTTGCTCTATGTCACGCGAACGGTGGATGGCGATATTCTGTCCTTGCTGGATGAAACCCGTGAAACGGTGGTGTTTTACAACCAATTGGAACGCGAACGCGGGAAGCTACTGTTTGAATTTGCGCTGGTTTATTTGGGGTTTGCGCTGATCGTGATCCTGGCGGCTGTTTGGTTTGGCATGTGGTTTGCCGAACGTTTGTCGCGACCTATCGGTCGATTGGTGCGAACCGCCGAACGGGTCGGGCAGGGGGATATGTCCGCCCGTGTCCGGGAAATGGAAGGCGATGACGAAATCGCCATTCTGGGGCGGACATTTAACACGATGCTAACACAGGTCGGGCAGCAGAGGGACGCGCTGATCTCGATCAACGAAGAAACGGAACGAAGCCGTCGGTTGTTTGATTCCGTTTTATCCGGGGTGACAGCGGGGGTTATTGGCCTCAACAGTGACGGGCGGGTGGAATTTGTGAACACCGCCAGTGCCGAGATGCTGAGTTTCGGCGAAGATAGCGTGCTGGGGCAACCGCTGATCGATGTTATCCCAGAATTTACCGATCTATTTCAGCGGGTTACAACTCGCCAGCGCGGTGTTGCACAAGGCGAGATCGAAGTGATGCGTGCCGGTCAACATGAAAATCTTCTGGTCAGGATTGCCAGCCGGAAAACGGATGATGACCGTATTGAGGGATATGTTCTGACGTTTGATGATGTCACGGATCTGGTCTCTGCCCAGCGAATGGCGGCGTGGGGTGACGTGGCACGACGGATCGCGCATGAGATCAAGAACCCCCTGACGCCGATCCAATTGTCGGCAGAACGGTTAAAGCGCAAATTCTCCCCGTTGGTCGGCGACGAAAAGGAGGCGTTGGAGCAACTTTCCGGCGTCATCATCCGGCAGACCGAAGACCTGCGCCGTATCGTGGACGAATTCGCAAAATTCGCCCGGATGCCGGAGCCTGACCGGAAAGATACTGATCTTGGAGATCTGCTGAAAGGGATCGTCATGTTGCAGCAGGAGGGGAACGAAGCCATTCGGATAAACTTCTCGATGGACAAGGAACCGATACGGGCATTCGTTGATCCGACCCTGATGGGGCAGGCATTTACCAACCTGATTAAGAACGCTGCAGAAGCCATTCAGACGCGGCAACAACAGACAGAACAGTTTGAAGGCGAGATACGGGTCTCTTTGACCGTTGCCGATGGATCTGCCGTGATCAGCATACAGGACAATGGCATCGGATTCCCGGTCCAGCGAAACCGGTTGTTTGAGCCATATGTCACCAATCGCGAGACAGGAACCGGACTTGGGCTTTCGATTGTGAAAAAAATCATAGAAGATCACGATGGAAAGCTGGATCTAATAGATGCGCCGGTTTTTGAAGGTATGGATCATGCCGGTGCGGAGGCGAGAATTATCTTGCCACTAACAACAGCAAACGCCGACAGACTTGAAAACGGCGGAGGGTAGGATATGGGCGATATACTGGTTGTCGATGACGAAAAGGATATCCGCGAGCTTGTTCAGGATATTCTGAAGGACGAGGGGCATTCGGTGCGCCTTGCCTGGGATTCAGATTCAACGTTTGAAGAGATTAACCGGCAGGAACCACAACTGGTGATCCTGGATATCTGGCTGAAGGAAAGCAAGATGGACGGGATTGATATCCTTAAGTCCGTTCGGCGTGACAATCCGGATATTCCGGTGGTCATTATTTCCGGACATGGCAATATCGAAATCGCTGTCGCCGCAGTCAAGCAAGGGGCGTATGATTTTATCGAGAAACCTTTCAATATTGACCAGTTGATGGTGGTGATTTCACGGGCGTTGGAAACGTCAAAACTCCGTCGCGAGAATGCGGAAATGCGGCGGCAGGGGCCGGGGTCCTCGACGATGATCGGGGAAAGTCCGCCGATGAAATCGCTGCGGGTTCAGCTGGACAAAGTCGCCAATTCCAACAGCAGGGTTATGCTAACCGGGCCAGCCGGGTCAGGGAAAGAAGTTGCGGCGCGGTACATTCATCAGCAAAGCCCGCGGGCGGCAGGACCGTTTATCACGGTCAACTCCGCCTCCGTCGAGCCGGAGCGCATGGAAGAGGTATTGTTCGGCCGGGAATCTGCCGAACGCGGTCACGAACCGGGATTGTTCGAACGCGCCCATGACGGGGTACTGTTTTTTGACGAGGTTTCGGACATGCCGCTCGGCACGCAGTCGAAAATCCTGCGGGTTCTGGTGGATCAAAGTTTCACGCGCGTCGGGGGCAAGGACACGGTGCGGGTTGATGTCCGCGTCATCTCGGCGACCAGCCGCGACCTGAAGCAGGAAATTGATGCGGGACGATTCCGCGAAGAACTGTTTCATCGGCTGAATGTTGTGCCGATACAGGTGCCCGATCTGGAAAGTCGTCGCAACGATATCAAAGAATTGTGCGAGTTTTTTGTCAAAGAACTGAACGAGCTACAGGGGTTGCCCATGCGCCCGTTATCAGATGATTTCATTGCCAGTCTGGAGGTCATGCACTGGCCTGGAAATATTCGCCAACTTCGCAACACGATCGAACGTATATTGATACTTGGCAACGGCAAGGGACCGGTTCAGGCGGATGAGTTGCAGGCCGAACCGGAAACAGACGAAGAAGGGCAGATTACCCTGAGCGCCAGCTTCGCGGCGTTGCCGTTGCGCGAAGCCCGCGAAGTGTTTGAACGCGAATATCTGATCTCGCAAATCAACCGGTTTGCGGGGAATATCTCGCGGACGGCGAATTTTATCGGGATGGAACGTTCGGCGTTGCACCGGAAGCTGAAACTGCTGAATATTTCGACCAACCAGAAACATGCGGGCTCCGGCGGTTCATAACCGCCTAACCAGCACAACGGGACAAGACGCGTATGAAAGTCATTATTTGCGGGGCAGGGCAAGTCGGATGGCAGTTGGCCCGCCACCTGTCGGCAGAGAAAAACGATGTGACGGTGGTGGATAACAAGCCGGAACTGGTGCGGCGCGCGACCGACACGCTGGACGTTGGCGGGGTAACTGGGTTTGCCTCCCATCCTGACGTGCTGGAACGCGCTGGCGCACGGGATGCGGATATGATCATCGCGGCGACATTCTCGGACGAGGTGAACATGGTCACGTGCCAGGTGGCGCATTCCGTGTTCGAGGTACCGCGCAAAATTGCCCGGGTGAGGGCGCAATCCTATCTAAATGTGGAATATTCGGACCTTTATCGTCGTGAACATCTGCCGATTGATGTGATTATTTCGCCGGAGCGCGAGGTGGCGGAAACCGCGCTTAGACGACTGCGCACACCGGCGGCGTTTGACACCGAAACCTTCCTTGATCACAAAACCCATCTGGTGGGGCTGACGCTGGATGAAGACTGCGCCGTTCTGATGACACCGCTGCGGCAATTGTCGGAGCTGTTTTCGACGTTGAAAGCCGTCGTGGTTAGTGTCCGCCGCGAGGGTCGCCTATTCGTTCCCCATCCAGACGATCAGCTTTTTGCCGCGGACCAGATCTATCTTGTCGTGGAGGCGGAAGATATTGCCCGCACCTACGAGATTTTCGGGAAATCCAATCCGATTGCCAATCGGGCGATTATTATCGGTGGCGGGAATGTCGGGCTCTATGTAGCGCAAAAGCTGGAGAAATCAGCGCATCGTGTGCGTGCGAAGATTGTTGAACGCAACCGGGAACGGGCGGAAATCGTCGCCGACATGCTTAATAAAACCATCGTTTTGCATGGGGATGGTCTGGATGGTGATATCCTTGAGGAAGCGAATATCGCCAATGTTGATGCCGTGATAGCCGTCACGGATGATGACAAAACCAACCTGTTGTCCTGCGCAAAGGCGAAATCCTACGGGGCGGGGCTGGTTGTGGCACTGGTGAATGATTCCAGCCTGACATCGCTGATGGGGCCACTGGGGATTGACGCCTTTGTAAATCCGCGCGCGACAACCGTGTCGTCGATCCTGCGCCATATCCGCCATGGCAGCGTTCGCAAGATTTATTCGATTGGTGACGCCGAGGCAGAGGTGATCGAGGCGCAGGTTATGGGGACCTCGCCCCTGTCAGGTATGATGATCCGGGATGTCAGCTGGCCCGAAGGGGCAATTGTCGGGGCAATTCTGAAACAGGGAGAAGTCATTGTCCCGCGTGGCGATACGCGGATCGAGGAGAATGACGTGATGGTGGTCTTCACGCTGAGCGAAGATGTTCCCGTGGTGGAACAACTGTTTCAGGTCGGCATAGATTTCTTCTGATGTGGGCGCATTTTCGCAGATACCCCCTATTTGTGCTGATCCTTTTATTGTCATCGCTGGCAATGCTGGGTCCCGGGGCCTATGCCGCGAAGATTCAATCTTTTACGGTCATGCAAAGCTTTTTCAGCTCCGCTCTGCTGGGGTCAATACTGGCGATTATTTTGGGTATCGCGATGATGAATCGCAAAACCAAAAATAGCGCGCGCTCTTATCTCCTGACAATTCTTCTGACCTATGCCCTGATCCCGATTTTTCTGGCGGTACCGGTTGTAATTCTTGTGCCGTCATTCGGGCCTTTCGATGGCTATTTTGAAATGTTGTCGAGCCTGACAACAACCGGCGCAACGCTGATAGATGATCCGCTCGCCATTGCAGCGCCTGTGCATCTGTGGCGGGCAACTGTTGGCTGGCTAGGCGGCCTGATGTTCCTGATCATCGCGTTCGGGGTCATGGAGCCGATGAATATCGGCGGATTCGAAATCCGGTCTCTGGTCGCGGGATCCGGCGTTGTTGGGGCAGGGGACAAGGTTGACGATGCGTCCGACAGAATTGTGCGCTACGCCGGTATAATCGGTCCGGTCTATTTCGGCGCAACCGCGCTGCTGGCGCTATTGCTGATCCTGTCCGGTGATCGTGCGCTCGTCGCCACGATCCACGCTATGTCGACAATGGCGACCAGTGGCATCTCTTCCCTCAGCGGGATGGAATATGCAGGATCAGGACATATTGGCGAGGCTTTTATCCTCTGTTTTCTGGTGTTTGCGATTTCCCATCGCATGTTTTTGTCCTTCACCAGCCGAACCTCGACCGGTTGGATACTGCGTGACATCGAACTGACACTGGCCCTTATTTTGGTGCTGTCAGCAACGCTAACGCTCATAGTCCACCATTGGATTGTCCGGTCAGGTTTATCGCAAGAAAATCTGGGAGATGTGGATTTTTTGCACGCCGCCTGGGGCAGCCTGTTTACCGTGACCTCATTTCTGACGACCAATGGGTTTGTGAGTATGGATTGGCAAATTGCCGAGAATTGGACGGGCTTGCCCTCCGCCGGGATCATGTTCCTTGCCCTTGCCGTCGCCGGCGGCGGTGTCGCGACCACGGCGGGCGGGGTGAAACTGTTGCGGCTGTTTGCGCTTTATAAACATGGGGCACGGGAGTTGGAACGTCTGGTGCACCCGTCGAGCATCGGCGGCACCGGGCGCACAGCACGTCGGTTTCGCAGGGAAGGGGCCTATATCACCTGGATATTTCTGATGCTGTTCCTCGTCGGCATCGCCGTCATTTCTGCAGGGCTTGCCACAACCGGGGTCAGTTTCGAACATAGTATTGCGCTGGCGATAGCGACCGTAACCAATGTAGGCCCGGTGGCGACGATGCTGGATCATACAATCCAATATTCCAATCAGAATCCTCACGCGCTGGGAATCTTGTCCGTCGCAATGGTTTTTGGTCGGGTGGAAGTTCTGGCCTTGATTGCCCTAATGAATCCCGCATATTGGCGCGAATAACGCGAATTTGTGCATTCCCGTTTGCAAATTTCAATTCAGGGCTAGATAATCGTTGGAATTATGATTATTTTTGTCTGCAATAACAACAAGAACGCGCGTTGCGCGATCCATAAAACTGAAGGCTGAAAATAATGGCTGCCGATAAACAAAACTTGCAAGACGCATTCCTGAATAATGTGCGTAAAGCCAAAAACCCGGTGACGGTATTTCTGGTCAACGGCGTAAAGCTTCAGGGCGTCATCACTTGGTTTGACAATTTTTGTGTTCTGTTGCGACGCGACGGAGCGTCTCAGCTTGTGTATAAACATGCGATTTCCACGATTATGCCGTCACAACCCGTGAATCTTTATGACGGTGAGGAGGACGCATAGCAGCATGACACGCTGCATGGTGCTCCATCCTGATCTGAAAGAGTCCGATCTTAGACGGTCCCCTGAACTAGCCCTTGAAGAAGCCGTAAATCTGGCGGATGCGTTGGATTTGGAGGTGGTTTCAAGTGCGGTTGTCCGTGTGGCCAAACCCCATCCCGGGAAACTGTTCGGGGAAGGTAAACTCAACGAACTTGGCGCGCAGATGGAGGCGGAAGAGATTGAGCTGGTCATCATTGACGGGCGTGTATCACCCGTACAGCAGCGCAATCTGGAAAAGCACTGGAACGTTAAGCTGTTGGACCGAACGGGTCTGATCCTCGAGATTTTCTCGGAACGCGCGGCAACGCGGGAAGGGGTGCTTCAGGTCGATCTGGCGCATCTGACCTATCAGAAATCGCGCCTCGTACGGTCCTGGACCCACCTTGAGCGTCAGCGCGGTGGACTGGGTTTTATCGGTGGCCCCGGGGAAACCCAGATCGAAAGCGACCGGCGAATGCTGGATGAACAGATCGGACGCATTCGACGGCAACTGACGAAAGTTGTGAAAACCCGCACGCTTCACCGGGCATCGCGCAAGAAGGTGCCGTATCCGATTGTGGCCTTGGTCGGATATACGAACGCCGGCAAATCCACCTTGTTCAACCGTCTGACTGGCGCAAAGGTTCTGGCCAAGGATATGTTGTTCGCAACGCTTGATCCGACCATGCGCGGGATAGAGCTGCCGTCGGGCCGCAAAGTGATCCTGTCAGATACGGTTGGATTTATCTCTGACCTGCCGACACAGTTGGTGGCGGCATTTCGGGCGACGCTGGAAGAGGTGCTGGACGCCGACCTGATCCTTCATGTCCGTGATATCTCGCACCCGGAAAGCGACGCGCAAGCCGAAGATGTCCGCGAGATTCTGGAAACGATCGGTGTGGAGGAAGGTGCCTATACCAACATGATCGAGGTCTGGAACAAGATTGACAATCTAACTGAGGCAGATGCGGAGACGGTGTTGAATAGCGCTGAACGCTCTGATCAGACCTACGCGGTATCGGCTTTGACCGGACAAGGGTTGGACATTCTCTATCAGGCAATCGAAGACGCCTTACAGGAGCCTGTGTTCGAGCAAGATATGGATTTGAATTTTGATCAGGGTCGTGAACGCGCGTGGCTATATGATCATCAGGCTGTGATTGGCGAGGATCAGACGGAATCAGGATATCATCTGAATCTGCGTTGGAGTGAAAAAACCCGGCGTCAATTTGAGACATTGGATAGGTAGGGGCTGTACATTTGTGCATTCCAATAAACGTATAATATATATTATGTTAAATAAGTATTACATAGCAGTTACAATATCTTATCAGACATAGTTGCAATGAATTGCGCTAAACGTCGAATTCGACTAGCTAAACGCAATGATCACGCGCACTGAAAAACCTATATTGATCTGCGGGCCTACGGCCTCTGGTAAATCTGCGCTTGGGATCGCCTTGGCGCAGATGACTGACGGTGTGATCGTCAACGCAGATGCCCTGCAGGTTTATGCCAACTGGCGGATCCTCACAGCGCGTCCATCAGTCGAAGACGAAGCTATCGTGCCTCACCGGCTCTACGGACATATCCCGCGCGATCATGTGTATTCCGTTGGCGCCTGGCTGCGCGAGGTTTCGGAGATTCTTTCAACGGAAACGCGTCGTGTGATTATACTTGGCGGAACAGGATTGTACTTCACTGCGCTTACACAGGGGCTGGCGGAAATACCTGCGGTTCCCGACGCGGTCCGACAGCGCGGCAATGCGATGCGTCTGGCGGATGGTCCGGCGGCGTTTATTCCCTTGTTAGATGCCGATACGCTGGCAAAGACTGATCAAAATAATGCGATGCGCCTGCAACGTGCCTGGGAGGTGCAGAAAGCCACCGGGCGCAGTCTGGTCAGTTGGCAATCGCAGCAATCTCCGCCGATACTATTACGTGAAGAAACTGTTCCTATAGCATTGAAAAACAATACGAATTGGCTGAACTCTCGTATCGAGAAACGCTTTGACATCATGTTGAAATCAGGCGCGATGGAGGAAGTTGAAGCCAATCGTCAGGACTGGGACCCTTCCCTGCCATCGTCCAAAGCGCTTGGCGCTGCGGAATTGATGGCTTATCTGGACGGTGAAATCACTTTATCTGAAGCGCGTGAACGCGCGGTTATTGCGACGCGTCAGTTTGCCAAGCGGCAACGGACATGGGTTCGCAATAAAATGGCGGATTGGAAGAGGATTTCCCTCGATAATGGTTCCGACACGCAAAAAATAGCTGAAGACATTTTAAAAATTAACTGAGTCAGCTTCACCCGCTAAGTCTTGATCCTGACTCGGTTTTTTCTGATTTCCGCAGCCCGGACTGTGTCGAAAATATCTCACAATCACGAATCGCGAATCAGCTAACCATCGAAAACTGTTGAAAAAATACATTTATTCAGGCAATAGTTTCATCAAAAGAACATCCGAGGCAGAAAATTGAATAACGACCCAGATAGCCTGCACCGCAGCTTGCGGCCCGCCGGGATTCCGCCGGAATCCGTTCATTGCGAGAGCATTTCAGCCCGGGGACAGAAGCATCCCTGGAAGCTGGAAGAACGTCGTCATTACGACATGCACCAGTTTTTCTGGGTGACCCGAGGTGGCGGCCGCATTCGCCTTGACGGTCAGACACACGGTTTTGGCCCTTCAACCGCGATCTATGTTCCAAACCTGACGGTTCACGGGTTTGAATTTACGCCCTCTACCGTCGGTTGGGTTGTCTCACTGGCATCGGATGTGGGGATTACCCTGCCCGAAGGTCCGGTCATGACAGCCCTGCCCCGCCCGACAGAACAGGCGCATCTGACCGGGATATTTACCGCGCTGAATGCAGAATATGTGTCTGACAATCCTGACCGGGATGAAGCGTTGCAGCATCATGCCGGTTTGCTGGCGGTTCGGTTTCGCCGAATGCAAAACGGACCTTTGAAAGGCAAAGTCAGCAGCAACACCGCGCGGCGGCGCTTGATGCGTAAATTCATCGAACGGTTGGAGGATCGCTTTTCGTCGCCCGATACGGTGAAAGATTATGCGGGGGCGTTATCGGTAACGACAACACATCTGACACGCGTTTGCCGGGAAACTACCGGCAAGCCCGCCACAAAGCTCATTCAGGATCGCACGATACTCGAAGCTCGACGAGCCCTTGCGCATTCCGACGAGCGGATCGGTAAAATCGCCGAGGAGCTGGGATTCCAGACGCCCGCCTATTTCACCCGCGTATTTACGCAGAACACCGGCAAATCGCCGCGTGAGTTTCGGCGAGAGGCGCGGATGCGTGCGAAAACCAACCCAAACACCCGTCAGGCGATCTGAGCTTGCCGAATCCTGCCCTGCTTGGTAGCTGACCGCTGCTGCCAGCAGGAAAGGACCCGCGCATGATTCCTCGATATTCCCGTCCCGATATGGTTGCCATTTGGTCACCGGAAACCAAATTCCGCATCTGGTACGAGATCGAGGCGCATGCCTGTGACGCACAGGCCGAACTCGGGGTTATTCCTAAGGAAAGCGCCGAAAAGGTTTGGACCGCCAAGGATACCGAGTTTGACGTCGCCCGGATTGACGAAATCGAAGCCGTCACCAAACATGACGTCATCGCCTTCCTGACCCATCTGGCAGAGATTATCGGCAACGAGGAAGCCCGGTTTGTACATCAGGGCATGACGTCTTCTGACGTCTTGGACACGACGTTCAACGTTCAGCTCACCCGTGCAGCCGACATCCTGATCGCGGATATGGTGGGGTTGTTGGAAGCCCTGAAACGCCGCGCCTTTGAACATAAAGACACGATCCGCATTGGGCGCAGCCACGGCATTCACGCGGAACCCACGACGATGGGTCTGACTTTCGCCCGATTCTATGCCGAAATGGATCGCAATCTGCGCCGTCTGCGCACCGCGCGCGACGAAGTCGCAACCGGTGCCATTTCCGGCGCGGTCGGGACATTTGCCAATATCGATCCGGCGGTCGAGGCACATGTCTGCAAGGAAATGGGCTTGACGCCCGAGCCGATCTCCACCCAAGTCATTCCGCGCGACCGCCACGCAGCGTTTTTCGCAGCCCTTGGGGTCGTCGCCAGTTCCATAGAGAATATCGCCATCGAAGTCCGCCATATGCAGCGGACCGAAGTGCTGGAAGCCGAGGAATTTTTCTCCAAGGGCCAAAAAGGCTCCTCCGCGATGCCGCACAAACGCAACCCGGTTCTGACGGAGAATCTGACCGGTCTTGCGCGTCTTGTCCGGATGTCGGTGGTACCTGCCCTTGAAAATGTTGCACTGTGGCATGAGCGCGATATCAGCCATTCCTCAGTCGAACGTGGCATCGGACCGGATACGACGATCACGCTGGATTTCGCGCTGGCGCGGCTGACGTCGGTTGTCGACAAGCTGGTGATATATCCCGACAACATGATCGCGAACATGAACAAATTCAAAGGGTTGGTGCATTCGCAACGGGTTCTGCTGGCGCTGACCCAAAAAGGCGTGAGCCGCGAGGACGCTTATCGCCTCGTGCAGCGTAATGCGATGAAAGTCTGGGAACAGGGTGCGGATTTCATGACCGAGCTGAAATCAGACTCCGAAGTTACCGCCGCCATGACGGAAGCGGAAATCGAAGATAAATTCGACCTTGGCTATCACACCAAACATGTTGATACGATTTTCAAACGGGTATTCGGTTAATCGTTATTCTGGATGGCTTTGGCCACGAACCAGGCAACCGGCAATCCTATAATCGCGCCAATCGCGGCTGCGCCGACGATATATGGCAGCGTGTCATATCCCATGGTCAGCGCGGCAATAATGCAGGACCCGGCCAGAACCGTCCCCGCCATCGCATAAAGGATTGATGCCAATCGAAACATAATAGCCTCCTGCTTTGTCTGGCAGGAGGCTATCGAGATTTGCAGGTCTGTCTTTGACCTATCTCAATTTTTGAATATTAGCTGCCGGTTTCTATCTGCTTTTGTGCTTCGAGCAGCATCTCGGCATGTTTGATCCGGATTTCTTCATCGGTGATTTTTCCAGCGACGTCGGCGGACACTTTGCGAACCACATCCTCGATACCCGGTTCTTCGAAATCAGCTTTGACAACTTCTACGGCATAGGTCGCTACGTCATCTCCGGTTTTTCCCAGGATTTCGGTTGCCACCCAGGTACCAAGCAGTTTGTTGGCGCGCGCTTCGATCTTGAACTTGGTCTCTGCGTCGTGGGCATATTTGTTCTCGAAAGCGTTTTCGCGGTCGTTGAATGTGCTCATCTCTAACTCCGTTAAGACTGGTTTGACGCATAAGTAACCATTTGCGGCATTACCGGCAAGGCTTTGCGCGCGAATCCTTGTGCCTTTTCGAGTGAAAGCATATACGAACGCCAAGCGAGTGACGGAGGCAAACATGGCCCGACGCAGAATGATTTACGAAGGCAAGGCCAAGATCCTTTACGAAGGACCGGAACCGGGCACCATCGTTCAGTATTTCAAGGATGACACCACCGCATTCGATGCCACAAAGAAAGAGGTGATCGAAGGCAAAGGCGTGTTGAACAATCGTCTGTCCGAACATTTTATGACCGGACTGAACGGGATCGGCCTGCCGACTCATTTCATCAAACGCCTGAATATGCGCGAGCAGCTGGTCTACGCGGTGGAGATCATCCCGCTGGAGGTTGTCGTCCGCAATGTGGCCGCCGGGTCCATGTCCAAGCGCCTTGGCGTCGAGGAAGGCACCCCCCTTCCCCGTCCGATCATCGAATATTACTACAAAGACGATGCGCTGCACGATCCGATCGTGTCCGAAGAACATATCTTCGCCTTCCAATGGGCGACTCCACAGGAGCTGGACGAGATTATCCAGATGGCGATGCGGGTGAACGACTTCCTGTCCGGTGTGATGCACGGGATCGGAGTCAAACTGATCGATTTCAAGATCGAGTTTGGTCGTAAATTCGAAGGCGATTTCAGCCGGATCGTTCTGGCAGACGAAATCAGCCCCGACAGTTGCCGTCTGTGGGACGTCGAAACGGGCCGGAAGCTCGATAAAGACGTGTTCCGACAGGATCTCGGCAATCTGGCCGATGCCTACACGGAACTTGCCACCCGTCTGGGGGTGATGCCGAAAAAATCCGGGTCCGGAACCGGTCCTAAGCTTGTAAAATAAGGAGAAGCTCGCATGAAAGCCCGCGTATTCGTCACCCTGAAAACCGGTGTTCTGGACCCGCAGGGAGAGGCGGTGAAACACGCCCTCGGATCGCTGGGGTTCGATGGGGTGAATGATGTCCGTCAGGGCAAAATGATCGAGCTTGAACTGGATCAGACCGACAAGGCACAGGCCGAGGCCGAAGTGACCGCAATGTGCGAGAAACTGTTGGCCAACACGGTTATCGAAAATTACTCGGTGGAGATCGCCTGATGCGGGCGGCGGTTATCGTCTTTCCGGGATCCAACTGCGATCGTGATCTGGCGGTTGCGTTCGAACGGGTAACCGGGCGCAAAACTGAAATGGTTTGGCACAAAGATGCCGCCCTGCCCTCTGGCCTTGATGTGGTCGCGGTGCCGGGCGGGTTTTCGTTTGGCGATTATTTGCGCTGCGGGGCGATTGCGGCACGCTCGCCGATCATGCGCTCGGTTGTCGATTTTGCACAGGTTGGCGGCCATGTACTGGGTATTTGCAACGGATTTCAGGTGCTAATCGAAAGTGGCCTGCTGCCCGGCGCTCTTATGCGCAATTCGGGGCTGAAATTTGTCTGCAAGGATGTCGGACTGAAAGTCACCACCACCAATAGTCCCTTCACCAATAAATATCGTAAGGGCGAAGAGATCACGATCCCGGTGGCGCATCACGACGGCAACTATGTTGCCGATGGCGATCTGGTCGCGCGCCTTCGGGACGAGGATCGGATTGCATTCACGTACACAGAAAACCCG
>JBNLBF010000011.1:0-89312 GCA_050302475.1 Paracoccaceae bacterium | reverse complement strand
AGAAGGCGGGTATGTCAAACGCGGGTTCTTGGTGGTTCCGGGCATGTTTCAAATGTGTGCGGCTCCGGCAGAATTCGGGCTGCCCGAGGATGACGAGATTTGTAAATAAATCTGTTCCCGTCAATCAGAATGTGATTAAACCCTTACGGTATTTACCTGACGTAAAACTGGGGAGGGAAGAATGACTCAAGGTTTCGATACATTACAAATTCACGCAGGCGCGGAGCCGGATCCGGCTACAGGTGCGCGCCAGACGCCGATCTATCAGACAACGGCTTACGTTTTTCGCGATGCAGACCACGCGGCGGCACTGTTTAACCTGCAAGAGGTCGGATATATCTATTCCCGCCTGACAAACCCGACGGTATCGGCGTTGCAATCCCGTATTGCCGCGCTTGAAGGCGGCGCAGGCGCGGTGGCCTGTTCGTCGGGGCACGCGGCGCAAATCATGGCGCTATTCCCGCTGATGGGTCCGGGCAAGAATATCGTGGCGTCCACCCGTCTATATGGCGGCACGGTCACGCAATTCTCCAACACAATCAAACGCTTCGGCTGGTCAGCGACCTTCGTTGACACCGACGATCTGGACGAAGTCAAAGCGGCCATCGACGACGATACCCGCGCGATTTTCTGCGAAACCATCGCCAACCCGGGTGGGTATATCACCGACATCGACGCGCTGGCGAAAATCGCGGACGAGGCTGGCATTCCGCTGATCGTCGACAACACCTCGGCGACGCCTTACCTGTGCCGCCCTATCGAACACGGCGCGACGCTTGTCGTACATTCGCTGACCAAATACCTGACCGGCAATGGCACGGTGACAGGTGGCTGCGTCGTGGACAGCGGTAAATTCGATTGGTCCCAGAACGACAAATTCCCGTCGCTCTCCCAACCCGAACCCGCCTATCACGGCCTGAATTTCCACGAGGCTTTGGGCGCGATGGCCTTTACGTTCCACAGCATCGCCATCGGTCTGCGTGATCTGGGCATGACGCTGAACCCTCAAGCGGCGCACTATACGCTGATGGGGATCGAAACCTTGTCGCTTCGCATGGACAAACATGTCGCCAACGCCAAACAGGTCGCCGAGTGGCTGGAGAATGATCCGCGCGTTGAATATGTGACCTATGCGGGCCTGAAATCCTCCCCCTACTATGACCGGATCGAGAAAATCTGTCCGAAAGGTGCGGGCGCATTGTTCACCTTTGCGGTAAAGGGCGGATACGACGCCTGCGTGAAACTGGTGAATGAACTGGAACTGTTCAGCCATGTTGCCAACCTTGGCGACACGCGGTCCCTGATCATCCATTCGGCCTCCACTACGCACCGCCAGCTGTCCGACGATCAACGCGAGGCCGCTGGCGCGCTGCCAAACGTCGTGCGCGTGTCCATCGGGACCGAGGACCCGGCCGACATCATCGCAGATCTGGATCAGGCGCTGGCCAAAGCCACCGCATAATCCTTGCGCTGGGCGTTTATCCTTTTGGTTTGGGTCGCATCCTCGGGTGCGGCCCTTGCTGATTTAGATGATGTAACCGATTGGCTTCACACGGAAAAAGGGCTGATCGGTGTCGCGGCGGGGTATGCGAATTCCACAGATATTCAGGCGATCAGTGTCGCCGGTTTTCGGCGGATGGATGACTCCTCCGCGATCACACCCGATGATCTTTGGCACTTGGGGTCGATCACCAAATCCATGACCTCAATGCTGCTCGGCACCCTGATTGACGATAAGCAGCTTTCCCTGGATATGCCCCTGCCCGACCTGTTCCCGGAAATCACGGTTCACGATGGCTATGCCAACATCCCACTACGCGACGTTCTGGATCACCAATCAGGTCTGCCCGACAATTTTGGACGCGCTGTTATGGCTATCCGCGACATTCCTGTCACCGACCGCCCAGCTGCCCGCGCAGAGGCGATTGCTGAAATCCTGTCAGACAATCCGGAAACGACGGATTTCCTTTACTCAAACATCGGCTTCACGCTGGCTGGCCATGTTGCGGAAACCAAAACTGATGAAGCTTGGGAGGACCTGCTGACCGCCCGCCTGTTCACGCCACTTGGCGTGACATCAGCAGGCTTTGGCGCACCCCAAGGGGATCAGCCTTGGGGCCATCGATCCTATTTCGGTATGATTAAAGCCGCTGTCGATCCGGCTTCGCCAGCAGCTGATAACTCACCGATTATCGGTCCGGCGGGGACAGTTCACATGTCGATCCAAGACCTCCTGATATATGGGCAGGAACTCTTGCGCCTCGCCCGGGGAGAGGACGGCATTATCCGCCACGAAACCTTTGCGGAACTGTTCATCCAACCCGACATGGCCTACCGCGGTGGGCTGGTCTCGGGACAGGATGAAGCGTTCGGCGGTCAAATATATTGGCATAACGGATCGAATACGATGTGGTACGCGCTGCTTGTCATCGCCCCGGAACAGGACCGCGTGATCGCCATCACAACCAATTATTTCGGTCCGCATTTCGACGAATATGTCTGGGAGGCTGCGCGCGAAATCGCCGGGTTTTAAGCCCTTCGACGCCGATTGCCGCAGATCACGCAAAAACACCTAAACAAACCCTTAAAAACCCTATAGTAATAGGTCCGGGCGGCACAGTTAGGCTTCAATAAGAGAGTCGCTGGCTTAATTGAGGATATTCCGGTTGGGACACCGGATTTTAAGGATACGGACACGGCAATGGGCCCGGTTCTGGCATTAGAGCTAAGCACGGAAGGCATTTTGCTCCACGAACTGTCGTATGACGGTCGCTGGCGCGAAATTGCGACGGCTGGTCTGAATGATCCGTTTCTGCCCAAGAAAATGTCCGCAATGCGGGCGGCAGCGCGCGCCAGTCAGGGGCGCATGTTCCGAAACGAGGTCTGGGTCCCGCGCGAACAGGTAATCCTGAAACAAATGACCCTCAAATCGGATGACCCGCCGGAACAGCAGGTCGAGGCGCTACAGATTGCCCGGGATGACGCGGATATTCCGTCGGGCAATTATATCGCGCGGGTTGGCGAACCCAACAATGATGGTACCTTCCCCGTCGCGCTGATGGAAAAATCCGTATTGGAAGAAGCAATTCGCTTCGCTACAGGATACGGGTTCGGCACAGACGGGATTACGGTTCCCGGAAAACTACCCGGATTCCACGAACGGCCCTATTTCGATTCCACCACAATCCGAAAACCGATTGGGATAAATCTGTGGCGCTATGTCAGATACCTGCTGGCTGCGGGGGCTGTTGGCGGCGCGGTATATGGTGGCTGGGTACTTTATAATTCCATCGAATTCAGCCCCAACCCCGCAACGGTTATTCAGGCGACCGATGATCGGACCTATTCCGAGGAAGAAGATCCGCGAGCCCCGATCCGTCCGACTCATCTGGCGACAATTCCATCGCAACCCTCGCCGGAGCTGGGGGCATCGGATACGGCGGTCGAAACAAGCACAAATGTCGACAATAATATCGACACCCTGTTCGCGCAGGTTGCCGGTGATCCGTTGTCTTCGTCGCTCGATATCGAGGATGCGCCCGAACCGGCGTCGGCGATTGAACCGATAGACCTATGGCAAGAAGCGCCCTTGCAGGCTTCCGAAAGCCGCCCGGACAGCTTGCCCGCGCCGGAATCGACCGGGTTTGAAACCGCGACGCCGCTTCTTGCCTCGCTCGATTCATCGTCAAACAATGCGGGGCTGTCGCTATCCATGAGGGACACCGCCTACGAGGCGGGTGATCCCGTTGCGGTTCTGTCCACCTCCAACGCATCGCCGGATGCATTGCCCAGAGAAGAAAGCACCGTGGTTCTGGCCGCGCTGGAGCGAAAACTCAATGACGGGTTTGGTCTGACACAGGTTCAGGAAAACGATGCGACGGCGCTTCGGATGGAGCGGATCGCGGATTTCCAGAATGTCGCACCGAGCGTCCTTACCGGGCGGCCCGACATTCTTCCGATTTTGCGATCCGGAGCTGACGTAACGGATGTGATTGATGTTCCAGTCGTAGCGAGCGCAGAGCCAACCATTTCGACCACGCCGCAATTCGGACCGTCTTCGATTTTCGAACTTCAGAGGGTCGCGGCTAACGTGGAAACCGGGCGTCCGGATATCGAGCCAATATTGCGCGGTGGTGTCGAAATCGGGGATGCACCCCCGCCACCACCAATGTCGATCGAGGAGCTCCAAAATCTGGCAGCAGTGGTGGAACAGGGACAACCCGACATCACACCGCCATTGCGCGGAGGGGTGGAAATCGGTGCGGAACCGCCTGCCCCGCCGCTTAGCATCGCCGAGTTGCAGACCCTTGCCCCTGACGTGGTTGAAGGTGAGCCACCTTTCCTTCCGGAATTGCGTCCAGAGGATATTGCCGAAGCTGCCGAAACTGATCCGACCAGCGCCCCGGACGAGGAACAACCGGTGGAAGCGACCGAGCTCGCGGCGCTTGAACCCGCCGAAGAGCTGTCGTTGGAAGAACTTCAGAACCTCGCGCCCGAGATTGTTCAGGGTCAGCCGGAACTGGTCCCAACACTCCGCGATGGCGAAGAGATTTCGGTTTCGACCTCAAGTCCCGAAGCAGACTTGCCCGAGCTGACGATTGAGGAGCTTCAAAATCTGGATGCCGTGGTCGAAGAAGGCCGTCCGGACGTAGAACCGATCCTGCGCGACGGCGAAGACATTACGGGTCCGCCTCCGCGTGTTCTGACCCTTGAAGAATACCAGAATGTCGCCGCGATTGTCGAAGATGGCCGCCCGCCAATCCTACCGACTCTGCGCAGTGGGGATTCTGTTGATGCTGTCATATTGTCGCCAGAAGAAGAATTGGCGCTGATCGCGGACCTGCAGGCCGAGCCACCATTGGTTCTGGATGGACGTCCGCCCATCACACCCGTTCTGCGCGAGGATCTGGACCTTGGCGAAGGTAGCGGTGTGATTGCCCCGGAGATCGTACTACCCGATCAGACAGAAGCCGCATTATTGCGACCCGAATTCCGCCCCGAAAGTATCGAGGAGATCGCGCGGGTTAATGATCCCGACCTGTCGGAGGTCGTAGTAGTCTCCGCAACCGCCCCACCCCGTCGTCCTGCTGACTTTGCCAGCAAGGTCGAAAACATGGTTCAAGAATTTGTGCAGGTCCCGGCAGCGGAACCGCGCTTTGACGACAGCCCGCGCGAGGTGAGCCTGCCTACGTCTGCAAGTGTGGCGGCGGCAGCTACGATAGAAGACGCCATCAGCCTGCGTACAACCAACCTGATCGGGGTCTATGGGGCGCCGGGGGCCTACCGCGCGCTAATCCGTCAACCTGGCGGGCGCTATGTCATGGTCTCAATCGGGGAAAGCATCGGGGATGGCTGGCGTGTTGTCGGAATCGACGAAAGCTCGATCCGCGTGCAGAAGGGCAGTCGGACGGAGACGCTGGGCCTACCCGGGTAATATGAATATTCGGGGTTACAGTTTAATTGGTGTTTACGGACCTCCTGATAACAGACATGCCCTTATCCGTTCCCCTGACGCTAATTATTTCATGTTTCAAACGGGCGAAAACATCAAACCTGATTGGCAAGTTATCCGGATCGAAGAAAGCTCCGTTATCATCGCGAACGGGCGTCACAGGATGATCCTGCGTATGCCGCGTTAAAGCAGCACCGTCGCCGCCAACCCCAAGAACACGAAGAACCCTACCACATCGGTGACAGTCGTCACAAAAGTCCCGGATGCCAGTGCCGGGTCCGCCCCCACCTTATCCAGCCCGATCGGGATTAAAATTCCCGCCAGTCCGGCCACCAGCAGATTCACCACCATGGCAATGGCCAGCACGACGCCGAGCATGGCGCTGCCGAACCAGAAATATCCAACCAACCCGATAATGATCGCAAAAGCCGCGCCATTTGCCAAACCAACCAGCGCCTCACGCATGACAATCCGTCGCGCGTTGGCCGAGGTCAGGTCGCGCGTTGCAATCGCGCGCACGGCAACCGTCAGCGACTGCGTTCCCGCATTGCCGCCCATGGAGGCCACGATCGGCATCAGCACCGCCAGCGCCACAATTGCTTCGATCGTGTCGGTAAACAGCGCGATAACCAACGAGGCAACCACCGCCGTCAGCAGGTTTACCGCCAACCAGGGGAATCGCAGTTTCGTGGTCTCCCAGACGCGCGACGACAGTTCCTCGTCCCCCAGACCGGCAAGGCGGCGCATATCCTCCTCCGCCTCGTCTTCCAGTACGTCCATCGCGTCATCGATGGTGATCACCCCGACCAACCGCCCGTTGTGATCCACAACCGGTGCCGAAACGAGGTTATACTGGTTAAACGCATACGCCACGTCTTCCTGCGACTGATCGACAGGAATGGTGCGAAAATCCTCTTTCATGATGTCGGTCAGCAAGACCTCGCGTTTCGCCCCCATGATGGTGGACAAGGAAACGGTCCCGACCGGATGCATCATCGCATCAGTGATGATCACCTCGTAAAACACTTCGGGCAAATCGTCAGACGAACGCATAAAATCAATGACATCACCAACCGTCCAATGCTGCGGCGCGACAACTGTCTCGCGTTGCATAAGACGACCAGCGGAATAGTCGTCATATTGAAGCGATTGTTCGACCGCGACACGGTCTGCCGATTCCAGACTGTCGAGGATTCTCTCCTGACTTTCAGCGTCCAGATCCTCGACGAGGTAGACAACATCGTCGGTTTCCAGTTCTTTGACGGCTTCGGCCAGAACCTCGTTAGGGGTTTCGGCCATGATCTCGTCACGGACCCCTTCCTCCAGTTCGGTCAGAACCCCCGCGTCAAGGTGATCCCCCCAGAGCGCAATAACGGCCCGCCGATCCTCGGTATGGAGCTGCTCCAAGAGGTCCGCAATGTCAGCCTGGTGGAGGTCCTCAAATATCGCCAGAAGCTCGGGTTGCGAGCCATCTTCAACAGCTTTCAGAACCCGGTCGACCAGACTGGACTCTAGGGCGTAGGCATCTTCAATCTCGATGAGGTCTTCGGCCATCGCTTACCCTCCGTCTGGTTTCGCGCTGAAATTAGTCAATTGAGTTATGTAATGAAAGCCACAGTCAGAAATATATTTTCGCACTATCCTATCTGCGATATGATTCAGCGGAATCGAGCAGAAAATTCAGGGGTATATATTGGTTAGGGACTTTTTTGTTGCGCTGGTGCTTTCGCTGGTCGCAATTTCACAGGTAAATGCGCAACAGCGTCCCCCGCAATATATTGCGTTGGCTTTTGACGGGTCCAAATCTTTGCGGGTCTGGCAGGAAACGCTTGATTTCGCCCAGCAACATAATGTCTATTTCACCTTCTTCGTTTCGGGCGTCTATTTTCTGGCGGACGAAAACCGCGGATATTACAAACCGCCTCGTCGCGCGCCCGGGCGGTCCGATATTGGCTTTGGCGGATCCGTTGACGAAGTTGCCCAACGGATAGCATTTGTCCGCCGCGCCTTTCGCGAAGGGCACGAGATTGCGTCACACGCCAACGGGCATTGGAACGGATCCGACTGGAGCTATGACGAATGGATGAGCGAGCTGCAGCAATTCCACGATATTCTGGAAAATGTGCATGAAATCAATGGTATCCAGAATACCAACCCAAGGGAATGGCGACGCATTCTCGAAACAATTGATGGGTTCAGAGCACCGCTGCTGGCAACCAATCCCAACATGTTTCAGGTGTTGAAGGATTTAGGGTATCGCTATGATGCCAGTCGCATCTCAAATCGGGATTACTGGCCGCAGGTGCTGGAACCCGGATTATGGAACTTTCCGTTGGTCTCGCTGCCTCTAGGTCGCGGGTCAGTTCTGTCGATGGACTATAATTTTTATGATTTGCACCGGCGATATGGGGGAAATCCTTATGGGTCGATGCTGCGTGCTTATAACAACTATTTCTTACATAATTACGATGGTTCCCGGGCGCCGATGCATATCGGCCACCATTTCACGCGTTGGAACGGTGGTGCCTATTGGTCAGCGATGGCAGAATTTGCCGCCGAAAAATGTCCGCAACCTGACGTCATTTGCGGAACCTATTACGGGCTGATGAAATTGCTGCCCCGGATATCGATCAACTAGGGTCGCCCAAAAACCCTATTTCGTCCCGTACATCCGGTCTCCGGCGTCGCCAAGACCCGGAACGATATAGCCATTCTCATTCAGGCGTTCATCCAGCGCTGCGGTCACAATCGGCACGTCAGGATGGCGTTCCTGCATAGTTTTCACACCCTCGGGCGCAGCCAACAGACATAGGAAGCGAATATTCGTTGCTCCGGATTTCTTCAGCAGGTCAATCGCTGCGGCGGAGCTGTTCCCTGTTGCCAGCATCGGGTCCACGGCGATGACCACGCGTTCGTCCAGATCGGACGGAACCTTGTAGTAATATTGCACGGGCTTCAGCGTTTCCTCGTCCCGATAAAGGCCAACAAATCCGACACGGGCGGAGGGGATAAGTTCCAACACACCGTCCAGCAGCCCGTTACCGGCCCGTAAGATCGAGATCAGCGCCAGCTTCCGACCTTCCAGCACGGGGGCATCCATCTTGGTCAGCGGGGTCTCGATCTGTTCGGTGGTCATCGGCAATTCGCGCGTGATCTCGTAAGCCAACAGCATCGAGATTTCGTGCAGCAGTTGTCGGAACAGGTTGCTCGGCGTCTCGATCCGGCGCATCTGGCTGAGCTTATGTTGCACCAGCGGGTGATCAACGATTGTCAGATTGTCCATATGTCCCTCGTTTATTGGAATTTTGTCAGGATGGCGTCGCGGGTTGCGTCATCGCAGAAAGCGTATTTCATGGCGGCGCGGTTGGTTTCGGCAAAATCTGCCTCGCCCCAGCCCCATGTCCGGGCAATGTTTTCATAGTCCGACGTCATGGTGATATGGAAATAGGGCGGATCGTCTGTGGAAATACAGACCGGCACACCCTGCTGGCGCAGATGATCCAGCGGATGTTCCTCCCATGACGGGAATACACCGATACAGACGTTGGACCCCGGATTGACCTCCAGCAGAATGTCCTCGTCGGCGAGGCGCTTGACCAGATCCGGGTCCTCGACAGACCGCACACCATGCCCAATCCGGCTGACCGGCAGATGGTCGAGCGTATCGCGCACACTGTCCGCCCCACAAATTTCCCCGGCATGGCTGGTGATGCCCAGACCGGCCTCGGCGGCAATGGCGAACGCCGGGACAAAATCTTGCGCAGTGAAGTCGCGTTCCTCGCCGCCCATGCCGAACCCGACCATGCGGGGTGACGGAGCTTTGGCGGTGATATCCGCCGTGTGAACCGCTTTCTCCGGTCCGAAATGGCGCACACAGGTGGAAATGAATCGCGTTTCAATGCCATGTTTGGCTTTCGCATTATCCGCGCCAATTTCAAACGCCGCCAGATATTCCTTCCACGCGCCAAGATCGCCGCCGCCACAAAAATCCGGGGCGAGGAAAATCTCTGTATAGATCACGCCATTGTCGGCGCTGACATCCAGCACGGCTTCCAGCAGACGGCGGTAATCGTCGGGGGATTGCAGGACGGAACAGGCGGCCTCATAAATCTTCAGAAACTCGGCGAAATCCGCCCATTTGTAGCTGCCGTCCGCGTTAAAAATCCGGGACAGGTCGGTCCCTTTTTCTGTTGCCATCTCGCGGATGAAGTCCGGGGGAGCCGCGCCCTCCAGATGCAGGTGAAGTTCGGTCTTCGGGACGGATTTCCAGTCAGTCATAGGATATTCTTTCCATGTTTGCCGGGCGCAAGGCCCAGATGTGCGGCCAGCGTCTCGCCTACATCAGACATATCGATGATGCCAAGATTTCGTGGCGTCAGGCCCGCGCGCCGGATCAGAACCGGAACCCGTTCGCGGGTGTGATCCGTGCCGGTCCAGGTCGGGTCGTTGCCGTGATCTGCTGTGATGATCAGCATATCGTCATCGCGCAGCTTTGCGAAAATCTCCGGCAGCCGTTGGTCGACTGCCTCCAGATGACGGGCGTATCCTGCAGGATCACGGGGATGGCCATAATTGGTGTCAAACTCAACCAGATTCACAAAGATGAAATCGCCATCCGTCGCCTCATCCATAAAGTCGAGAATATCATCAATCAGCTGCAAATCCGGCTTGCCCTTGCGGACCTCGCTGATGCCCTTATGCGCAAATATATCGCCGATCTTGCCAACCGCCAGCGTCCGCCCGCCGGCGGCAACCACGCGGTCGCACAATGTGTCGTCCGGCGGGGTTATCGCCAGATCCTTGCGGTTATTGGTGCGGGTGAACCCGCCCTCGCGCTCACCGACGAATGGGCGGGCGATGACGCGACCGACCATCATCGGATGAAAAATCTCCGCCGCGATTTTGCAGACCTCATACAGGCGTTCCAGACCAAAATGTTCCTCGTGCGCGCAGATCTGAAAGACGCTGTCGGCCGAGGTGTAGCAGATCGGCTTTCCTGTCCGGATGCTTTCCTCGCCATGTTCCTGCATAATCGGCACGCCCGAGGCATGGCAGTTACCAAGAATTCCGGGCAGGTTCGCGCGTTCGCACAGTTCGGCGATTTTGTCGTCGGGAAAGGCGGGTATGGTTTCGGGGAAATAATACCAGTCAAACGGCACTGGCAGGCCCGTCAGTTCCCAATGGCCGGAAGGCGTGTCCTTGCCGTTTGAATGTTCTGTCGCAGCGGCGAAAATCCCACCAGCCCCATCGTCCAGCCCCGGTGCCGGATGGCCGGACGCCACACGAACAGCTGCACCCAAGCCCATACCGCCCAAATTCGGAAGCGCCAGCGGCCCGCTGCGCCCCTCATCCGCCTGCCCTGTGGCACAGGCTTCGGCAATATGGCCAACCGTGTTCGAGCCTTCATCGCCAAACGCAGCGGCATCCGGCGCGCCACCGGCACCTACGGAATCCAGAACGATCAGAATTGCTCGGGCCATTACGCTTGCCCCAGATAGGATTTGTCGAAGCCGCCCGGCAGGATGGCACCGATCGTGGTTTCATGCGTTTCGCCGTTCAGCCGGGCGAGGATGACTGGCGTGTCTGGGGTCGAAAACTCAAGGATTTTTTGACGGCAACCGCCACAGGGTGTGATCCACTGGTCGCTATCCGCGATGACCAATATCTCGGCGATTTCCAGATCTCCGCCATTTACCATCGCCGCGATGGCCCCCGCTTCGGCGCAGGTCCCTTCGGGATACGCGACATTTTCGACGTTACAGCCTGAATAGACCTTGCCGGATTTCGTCCGGATCGCCGCGCCAACATTGAATTTGGAATAGGGTGTGTAGGCCCTTTCGAATGCTGCTTTGGCCGCGTCGAACAGCTCTGACATAGAATCCCCCTGAAACGATTTCGTTTCAGGTTACATCAGCAAAACTGCGATGGGAAATCAGGAATTTTCCCAGCTTTCCTTTTTCCGGTAAAGCGTCGAAGGGGAGACATCCAGCAACCGTGCGGCCTGGGGAATTGACCCGTCACAAAACTCGATTGTCGCTTCAATAAATTCCCGTTCCAACTGCGCCAGCGACGTTCCCACGAATGCCGAGATATTGATCGGCCCATATCCGCCACCGGCGCTCGTGTTTTGACCCGAGGTTGTTTCCGAACCCCCATTCTGCGCCGACGGCGTTATGTCAGCTGGCAGCATATCCGCATTCACCATGGTTCCGTTATGAAGCACCACAATATTACGGATCACATTCATCAACTGCCGGACATTTCCCGGCCAGCTATGGGCGGTAAAAATACGCTCCACGTCATCACTGAAGCCTTTGAAGGATTTTCCTTCTTCGGCGGAATATTCCGCCAGCATAATGTCGGCGATTTCCATGATATCTTTCGGTCGCTCACTGAGCGGCGGAAGGTGAATGGGAACCACATGCAGGCGATAAAACAGATCTTCGCGGAACCGGCCGGCCCGAACTTCTTCAATCGGATTTCGGTTTGTTGAACAAACGATCCGCACGTCAACCACCCGCGGTTTGGTCGCACCGACAGGTTGTATGGTTGATGTCTGAAGGAACCTCAGCAGTTTCGTCTGCAAGGACAAATCCATCTCGCATATCTCGTCGAGGAACAGGGTTCCGCCATCAGCGGCAGCGGCGGCGCCTTCTTTGTCGGCAATCGCCCCCGGGAACGATCCCTGCAGGTGACCGAATACTTCGGATTCCAGCAAATCTGCGGGGATGGCACCACAATTCAACGGAATGAAAGGCCCTTCTGCACGACTGGATTCCTTGTGAATTGCTTCGGCACACAGCTCTTTTCCTGTTCCGCTTTCGCCGGTTACGAACACGGTTGCGGTCGAACGCCCGATATTCCGCACCATCCGGTAAATATCTTGCATCTTGTCGGAGCCGCCAATGAAACCGTGAAACCGTTTCCCGTCCTTCATTGGTGTGTCCGGATCGACAATCGGACCCTGATTTAAAGCGGTCACCGCATTTTCAACGGCATTGGTCAGGCGCAGTTCGTCAAACGGTTTCACAAGGAAATCAAATGACCCCATACGCATCGCTTCAACAGCCCGGTTGATCGACCCATGCGCCGTGATAACGATGATCTTCACATCCGGCTGCTGGGCGATAAATTCTTCCATCAGTTCAGACCCGTTGCCATCAGGCAGCAGAAGGTCAAGCAACACGATCTGATGTTGATTTTTTTGGAAGGCATCGCGGGCATCCGCCACTGTGCCAACACTATCAATTTCATAGCCCTTTTTCTTCAGGACCGTTTCATACACCATCGCAAGAGACGGCGTATCTTCAACTAGGAGAATAGGCTTGTTCATAAATACAACACTTTTTACTACACGCTGAGAGTGTCTAAAATTTTTTCAATTCCCGCAATACAAAGTTTACTCAATTCCTGCTGCATTTGCGAATCTTCTGTTTTCGAAGCCTTGTTCAGTTCTTGCGCAGCGGCTTGAAGATGGGTTGCCCCGATTGCGCCTGAAACCGAAATGAGCGTATGACTTCCTCCGCCCAGGGCTTTCATATCGTTTCGGTCTTGTCCGTCTGCCAGATTGGTTTGAATGTTACGCAGATCATCGGTGACCTTCCCGAGGAAATCGTTCATCGCTTCCGGTCCGATAGCCAGTTTCAAATCCTGATATATCTGCTGATCAATAGACCCGATTTCCTCTTCAGAGACGGAAACGGCACGGGGTTGTGGAAAGTTTGGCTGAGGGGCTGTTTCAGCCCCCAAATAGGACAGGATCGCCCTACCGAAATTGCCAATACCGTCGATAGGTTTGGGAATGATCCCATTCGCCCCGGCCGCCATGATCCGATCACGATGGTCCCGCATCACATATGCGGTCAGCGCGACGATTGGAATGTCAGGATAATTCGAACCTGTTGCTCTGACCTCTGTCAGCACTTCCAAACCGGACTTTCGCGGCATTTCGATATCCAGCAGAACAATGTCAAATTGCCCGTTCTGCAATTCACGAAGCGCCTCCAATCCATCGGAAGCGACAGTGAATTGGGCATTCATCGTTTGCAACATCTGCGTGATGACAAGCTGATTGGTCAAATTATCTTCTGCCAGCAGGATATGAAGATTACTGAGATCCGGAAGATCGCTGACCTTGGTTTCGGATGTCGTCAGGTCTTCAGCCGATGCTTGTGCGCCGTTTTGGTCCCATCGTGGCAGGCGAACGGTAACCTTTGCTCCTTGCTCTGGCAGGTTTTCCACGGAAATGCTGCCATGCATCGACTTCACGAGTGTCTTTGCAATGTAAAGTCCAAGGCCTGTTCCCGGTTTCGCGGAATTTTCTGGTCGTCCGCCGAACTGAAACAGCGTATCCAGCGCTTCTTTGCTAAACCCCGGTCCGTCGTCATATATCGTTATTTCGACCATATCGTCATCGCGCCTTGCGTGGACTGCGATGGTTCCTTTGTCGGAATATTTGTTGGCATTCCCTATGATATTGTTGATGACTCTGTGAAAGCTCACGCGGTCATCGGATTTCAGGAAGCCTATTCCCTCTTCGACATCCAGTGTAAAGACGCGACTGCGGGCCTTTGCCTGAACGCTCCAGATATCAGCAACCAGATCCAGTTCAGCGCGAACATCAACCGCGTTGCGACCTTGGAGCCCATTTTTGCGATCGGAAGAGATGTCGAAGGCCAGATCGAGCATTTCCTGCAACATCTTTGCTGACGCGCGCGCCCGCAAAATTTGGCCCCGGTTGTTATCAGACAATTCCGTCATATCAACCAGACTGAGACTGCCCAGCACCCCCGCGAGCGACGACCGCAAATCGTGGGATAAAAGCGCAAAACCGCTATTTACGTCTTTTTCGTTTTCTCGAATATCCGAAAGGACGAATTCGTTCATACTGATATACCCGACCAAAATTGGTTTCTGAAAATATTTCTACCCACAGTTGTGGTATCGCGCAACATACACTTTAATATATGTAAATCTGTGCCACTCCTATCAAGCAATACGCTTCAATAAAATCTCGCGAACGCCCCGAAAATCTAAGGGCAACTCGAAAGTCACATCATATTTGTCAGCAAAAGTCGAGTTTCCCAGTGAAATCAGGAAAGCGCCCGGGTGTTTTTCTTTTGCAATTTTAAGGCTTTCGACTTCCAGTGAACCACCAGCCTCAATCAGGACCATATGCGCTGACTCAGTGCTGTCAGGTGTCAAAACCGTCACATTCTCACTCTTTAACGCGGCCTGGCAGATTGCCGCCATCGCATCGGATTCCGTAAAAATAGCGACATATTGATGCTTTGGCGTAAAGGGAACTGTCGGGATATTTACGATGACGCTAATCCGGTTGCCGTCAGGATTGTCCAGATGAATCGATCCGTGCATCACCTCGATCAACCCACGGGATATTGCCGGGCCTAAAGCATCGGAAGCAAATTTTTCACCCGAGCGGGATTCTTCACCCAGAATAAGGTCCGGCATCCATTCCCCACCATCTGACGAATACTCGAATGATAGCCTCCCGATCAGGTTATTATCCTGGTAAGAGAACCCCAGATGCGTTTCGCGGGTTCCGGCCGTTTCAACAATATATTGCGTCAGGTGGCTGAAGATCTGCTTCAATCTACCCATATCACCTTTGATGAGCCGTGACTTGCCGTCATCAATCTCGACTGAAAAATCAATATTCTCACGCTGTGCCAGAGGCGCAAATTCCTGCCGCATGGCGTCTACGAGATGTGACAGCTCAAATACCGTTGATTTGAGCTGCAAGTCTTCCGATTGCAGCGCGCTGAAATCGAGGATATCGGTCAGCATCCCAACCATCTGTTTGGCTGCAATTTCCGAATTCTCGATCAATCGTGTTTGCGAAGGTTGCAGAGACTGTTCCCGGGTCAGCGCCAGCATACCCAAGACGGCATTCATCGGTGTACGCAATTCATGACTCATCATGGTCAGGAATTGCGATTTCGCCCTACTGGCCTTCTCGGCACTGTCCGCCAACGCGCGGTTAACTTTGGCCAGTTGCCGGAACTTCAACGATTGACGGTAAATATGCGTCACAAGCGCCAGCGCCAGTAAGGTCGCAATCCCGCTCAGGATAACCGTTCGGTAAACACCGGCTTGAAGCTGTTCCCTGATGCTTCGTCCCCGCGTCTCTTCGCCAAGCGTTACAAAGCGTGTAAAATCATTCAGTTCCTGGGGGAATGATTCAAGCTCGGTGATAATGAACTGCGCAGTATCCGTATCCCCTGGCTGGAGTTCCACGACCAGACGGTCCAATTCTTTGACTTTGCTAAACAATCGCGCCGCGATCATGCTTTCGCTGTCATATTCCGCCAGACGTTCCCCTACACGCCCCTGCTGGAACAGGGCCAGTCGGCTCCACATTATGTCGAACCGGGTGTTCACATCTTCGACCGTAACACCATAGTCACCTTGCTGAAATTTCAGCAGAGTTTCGCGAAACCTGTTCAGTTCGACTTCTAACTGGCTTGTCGTCCAGGTGATGTCTTCTACGCTTGCGGCGCGCATCGCCGCGACATCTTTTTGAAATGTGTATACCCCGTGACCTGCAAAAACGCTGATGGCGAGTATCAGCGCGACGATCAGCAGATTGGATATTGTTGTCCGTGTCACCGCATTTCAACTGTGGTTAATTGCCAGATCAATCTGTCATTATAGATCCGATCGACCAGAACGGGATTGTCGGACATCGGGTAGATTACCCAGATCGGCCCTTTGTCCCGCAGAGAAAATTTTTGCCCATCCGCGCTCAGCGCAAACAAAACATCATATTCCAGGAAATCCGTCACCGGAATTTCAACTGCATATTCATTCACCGCGATCAGTTTCACAATCTCTACGGTTTCCGCGAAATTCGGATCAACGGCTTCCAGAACATCTCGTGCCAACGGTCCCTCGAAGGCGACCATCCCGTCGACAAATTCATTTTCTGTGCGAACGACCGTCTGATCGATGGCCATGATATCTGCTTCGGTGAATTCAAATGGTTCAGCGCCATCCGAGATTACGGTCAGCAGAGTTCTTTCATCATCATAATCCTGCGCGTTTGCTGTAATTCCGATGAAAAGACCGACATAACTGACCACCACAAGCATCAGTTTCTGAAAATTATTCATAGCACACCCCGTGACTAACGACACTCTAACAATTGCAACTGTCCCGCTGATTTTGGAAATATTGCATATCATGGATACTACGGGAAAAAATGATAAAAAGTTAATAGTAGGCAATTTTCAGAAAATTATTCGTTGCAATATGCAATCAAGCCTACCCGATTTGCGATTCATAGCCGCATTTCAGGAAAAAAGCTTAAATTATGTGCTTAACAACTTGTTAAGCAACGTAATTAGTCCGATTCACCAGCGGCCCATAAGCTCATGCAACCGCTTTAATTTTTTGATCATTTGGACAATAGTCAACCTTGAGTTGGGTATCCAAGTTGTTTCAATGCCAATCCGATCTCATCAAGGATAACCGGGTCATCAATCGTCGCCGGCATTTTCCAGTCCCTGCCGTCAGCAATTGCCGCCATCGTCCCACGAAGGATTTTTCCTGAACGGGTTTTCGGCAGTCGATCGACAACTGTCGCCAGCTTAAACGCCGCCACCGGACCAATTTTGTCACGCACGAGCTGTACACATTCCTTAACGATGTCCGCCGCGTCGCGATCCACGCCGCTATTGAGGCACAGGAACCCCATCGGCAACTGCCCTTTCAATTGATCAGCCACGCCAATGACCGCACATTCCGCCACATCGGGATGAGAGGCCAGAACCTCCTCCATTCCACCGGTTGAGAGGCGGTGCCCGGCGACGTTGATCACGTCATCAGTGCGCGCCATGATGTAGAGGTATCCATCCTCGTCAATCATACCCGCATCACCGGTTTCGTAATACCCGGGAAAATGTTCCAGATAGCTTTTCTTGAACCGGTCTTCGGCATTCCAGAGCGTTGGCAATGTGCCCGGCGGCAAGGGCAGCTTGATGGCAATCGCCCCCAAAGTTCCGGGCGGCACTGGATGCCCGCCTTCGTCCAGCACCTGCACATCATATCCCGGCATGGGAACCGACGGAGACCCGAGCTTGATCGGCAGTTTTTCGATCCCCAACGGGTTCGCGGCAATCGCCCAGCCGGTTTCGGTTTGCCACCAGTGATCCACAACCGGAACGCCCAGCTTGTCCTGCGCCCAGGTGATCGTATCCGGATCGGCGCGTTCACCTGCCAGATAAACGGCACGCAAACCGCTCAGGTCATATTTCTTGACGAACTCACCCGTTGGGTCCTCCCGCTTAACGGCGCGGAAAGCGGTCGGGGCGGTAAAGAAGGACTTGACGTTATGTTCGGAAATCACGCGCCAGAAGGTGCCAGCATCCGGTGTGCCAATCGGTTTACCTTCAAAAACAATGGTCGTATTGCCCGCGATCAGGGGGGCATAACAGATATAGCTGTGACCAACGACCCAGCCGACGTCCGATGCTGCCCAGAAGACCTCGCCAGGATCCACATTGTAGATCGCCTTCATGGTCCAGTTCAGCGCCACCAATTGTCCCGCCGTGTGGCGGATTACGCCCTTTGGCTGGCCGGTGGTGCCGGATGTGTAAAGAATATAGGCCGGATGGTTCCCTTCGACCGGCACACAGTCCGCCGGTTCAACGCCATATTGGAAACCGTGCCAGTTATAATCGCGTCCCTCTTCCAGATGGGCAACTTCTTGTTCGCGCTGGAAAATCACGCAGAAATCGGGTTGATGGCTGGCGGCATCCAACGCGCCGTCCAGAAGTGGTTTGTAATGTACGATACGCCCCGGCTCGATCCCACAGGAGGCGGCGATAATACATTTGGGTTTGGCATCGTCGATCCGTACCGCAAGTTCGTTTGCAGCAAACCCGCCGAAAACCACCGAATGAATTGCCCCGATCCGGGCACAGGCGAGCATAGCTTCCAGCGCTTCGGGCACCATGGGCATGTAGATGATAACGGTGTCGCCCTTCTCCACCCCTTTGGCGCGTAACGCACCGGCTAAACTTGCGACACGGTTACGCAATTCGAAATAGCTGATCTCGCGCTTGGTGTGGGTGACCGGGCTGTCATAGATGATCGCGGTCTGATCTCCGCGCCCCGCCTCAACATGGCGGTCCACCGCGTTGTAGCAGGTGTTGACCATACCGTCCGCAAACCATTCATACAGCGGAGCATTGCTGTCATCCAGCGCCCTGGAGGGTTTCTTGTCCCAGCTAATGGCCTCGGCAGCCTCCATCCAGAACCCTTCCGGGTCTGATTTCCAGGCGTCGTAGGTGGTCTTGTAACTCATGATCTCCTCCCTGAGTCATTTTCACAAGTTTAGCGCGTGCTTTACCCTCTCGCTACCTTCGTGTTAAGGCTTTTTGAAGCCTTCAATTTGTCGCAACCAGACCTATATGATCCAATAGCTAATCAAACGCGTAAAAGATCAAACTAGACGAGGTGACAGGTGAGCTTTCTAAGGGCGTTTTTCAAACACGAAGCAGCAGGCGGCGTTTTGTTGATGCTGGCGGCAATTGCTGCGCTGATTATCTATAACTCCCCCCTGTCGGGCTGGTATGACGAGACGCTGAATGCCTACCTGCGTATCACATTAAATGGTGAGGGTGTCGAAAAACCCCTGATCTTGTGGATCAATGACGGGTTGATGGCGGTCTTCTTCTTCCTCGTCGGTCTGGAACTGAAGCGCGAAATTCTGGAAGGTAAACTTCGCCAACCCAGCAACGTGATCTTGCCGGGGCTGGCTGCCGTAGGCGGTATGCTGGTGCCGGCATTGATTTATGCGGCAATAAACTGGGAAAACCCGGATCTGTTGGCGGGCTGGGCAATTCCTGCGGCCACCGACATCGCCTTTGCGCTCGGCGTGCTGGCGCTGCTGGGGCCGCGCGTGCATCCCGGGCTGAAACTGTTCCTCCTGACCTTGGCGATCCTTGATGATATGGGGGCAATCATCATCATCGCCTTATTCTACACCGAAAACCTGAAGGCTGATTACCTGTTGTGGAGTCTCCTGCCGCTGGCTGGCTTGCTATGGCTAAACCTGAAGGGCGCACATCGAATGGCGCCGCTCATTCTGCTTGGCACGATCTTGTGGTTCCTTGACCTGAAATCAGGGGTACATGCGACCATCGCCGGGGTAACCACGGCCATGTTCATCCCGCTAAAAGACAAATATGGCCGCTCGCCGCTCCATTCGCTGGAACACGCGCTGACGCCTTACGTCAATTTCATGATCCTGCCGATTTTTGCCTTTGCCAATGCGGGCGTGTCGCTGAAGGGCATGTCATTCAGCGCCCTGTTCGAACCCGTTCCGCTGGGTATTGCGGCAGGGCTGTTTATCGGCAAGCAGGTGGGCGTGTTCGGCTTCACCTACGCAACCGTCAAACTGGGCATTGCGAGGTTGCCGCAGGAGATCACGTGGAAACATATCTACGGCCTCTCCTGTCTGGCCGGGATCGGCTTCACCATGTCGCTGTTCATCGGCGGACTGAGTTTCGACCGTCCGGAATTGGCTGCAGGAGTAAGACTGGGCGTTCTGGTCGGATCCATCCTGTCAGCTGTGCTTGGCTACATGGTCTTGCGCTCGGCGCGCGATGAACGCATCGAGATGTTGGATGAACGGGCCACCGCCGCAAAAGCTGAGGCGACTTCCCCCTAGTGCCTAAAATCGGTTTTCATCAATCGGGCGCGACCGGTCACCAACAGCCATAATTGTTTGGGAATGGCGCGTATTTCGAACCAACCCCGGCGAAGGCTGTAGAACAGGCTTTCGCGGCGATCTTCTCCGTTCTGGATATCCGTCAGGAAGATTTCCTTCTGCTGGCCCACAATGGCGGGCTGCAGCTTTGAAACCTTCAGGCGTTTGGGAAACGCAGAAATACCCGGGTTGAACAACAAATGATCGATGGGGATCGACATGATGCCCAGATTGTCCAATATCTTTTGGGCTCCATCTCGTGTCACCAGGTATCCGCCTGTCCCACCCGCCATAGAATAGAGATGCCGAACCACGCGATTATCGCCAATCGTTGCCAATGTCGTTGCGCCCTGAAGCTTGCTGGACGGTTTGTCGAGCTTCGCCTCCAGATCAATCAAATCGGTAGTGTCTGGCAACCAGTCATCCGAGTGCACCAGTTCCCGAAGCCCTGGACTGATCAACACATCATCTTCCAGTATGACGGCCGCTTTTTCCGGACCTGCTGCGACCAGTTTCAGCACCTCGATATGCGACAAAGAACAGGCTTTCGCGCCGGGAGACATATGTATTGTCGGCACCTGCCGGAATGAGGCATTCAGCGTGTCGCTATCGAGATTTTGCGCATCGATCGCCGCGAACCGGCGCCAGTTTACGGAGGCGGCGTCCAATTGCGACGCCAACGCCTCCAGCCGGTCCGGTCGTCGATCAAGATTGATGACGTAGACCGCAATAGGTTGTTCAGAAATCACTATCTACTCACCAGATCCAGAACCTCACGCGCGGCATCGGGGATATTGGTCCCAGGGCCGAAGATGGCTTTCACGCCGGCATTCAACAGGAAATCATAATCCTGCTGCGGGATCACCCCGCCACAAATGACCGTCAAATGCTCCGCGCCTTTGCCTGACAGTGCTTCAATCAGTTTGGGCGCCAGCGTCTTATGCCCCGCCGCCTGCGACGATACACCGACGATGTCCACATCCAGCTCCACCGCTAGCGCGGCGGCTTCTTCGGGTGTTTGGAATAACGGGCCGACATGGACGTCAAAGCCAAGATCCGCAAACGCCGTCGCGATGACCTTCGCGCCCCTGTCATGTCCGTCCTGACCCATCTTGACGACCAGCATCCGCGGCAAGCGGCCATGTTTGGTTTCGAACGCTTTCACGTCTTTCTGGATGCCTTCAAATTCCGCGTCGCCTTCGTAGGCAGCCCCGTAAACGCCGGACAGAGTCTTCACCTCCGCCACATGGCGGCCAAAGGCGCGTTCCATCGCGTCGGAGATTTCGCCAACAGTCGCGCGGGCGCGTGCGGCCTCGACAGCCAGCGCCAGCAGGTTACCGTCTTCGCGTGCGCCCTGTTCAAGCGCCTTCAGGGCACTCTCACAAGCTGCCGTGTCCCGCTGATCGCGGACACGTGCCAGACGCTGAAGTTGCGAACCCCGCACCTTGGCATTGTCGATATCGCGCACCTCGACCGGGTCTTCGCGGTCGGGGCGGAATTTGTTGACGCCGACGATCACCTCATCACCCTTGTCGATGGCCGCCTGACGACGCGCGGCCGCCTCTTCGATCCGCAGTTTCGGCATACCCGAGGCCACAGCCTTCGTCATGCCGCCCATTTCATCGACCTCTTCGATCAGCTTCCACGCCTCATCGACCAATTCCTGTGTCAGGGTTTCGACATAGTAGGATCCCGCCAGCGGATCGACTACCTTGGTCACGCCGGTTTCGTTTTGCAGGATCAATTGGGTGTTCCGGGCAATACGCGAGGAAAACTCCGTCGGCAGCGCGATGGCTTCGTCAAAGCTGTTCGTGTGCAGCGACTGCGTCCCGCCCAGCGCCGCCGACATCGCTTCGTAAGCCGTGCGCACGATATTATTGTAGGGGTCACGTTCCTGCAGACTTACCCCGGAGGTCTGGCAATGCGTGCGCAGCATGGAGGATTGCGGTTTCTGCGGATTAAATTCGCTCATGATCCGCGCCCACAGCAGCCGTGCGGCCCGCAGCTTCGCCGCCTCCATAAAGAAATTCATGCCGATGGCAAAGAAGAAGGACAAGCGCCCGGCAAACGCATCGACATCCATCCCCGCGGCAATCGCGGCTTTGACATATTCCTTGCCGTCAGCGAGCGTATAGGCCAGTTCCTGCACCAGTGTCGCGCCGGCCTCTTGCATGTGATAGCCGCTGATCGAGATCGAATTGAATTTCGGCATTTCCTCGGACGTATAGCGAATAATGTCCGACACGATCCGCATCGAGGGTTCGGGCGGATAGATATAGGTGTTGCGGACCATGAACTCCTTCAGAATGTCGTTCTGAATGGTGCCGGACAGGACGGATTTGTCATGACCCTGTTCCTCACCCGTCACGATGAAATTCGCGAGGATCGGGATCACCGCCCCGTTCATGGTCATCGACACCGAGACCTGATCCAGTGGGATACCGTCGAACAGGATTTTCATATCCTCGACGCTATCAATCGCCACTCCGGCTTTGCCGACATCGCCCACAACGCGGTCATGATCGCTGTCATAACCCCGATGCGTCGCCAGATCGAAGGCAACGGACACGCCTTGTTGTCCAGCATCCAGCGCTTTGCGGTAAAAGGCATTCGACTCCTCAGCCGTCGAAAAGCCCGCATATTGCCGGATTGTCCATGGACGGCCCGCATACATGGTGGCACGCGGTCCGCGCAGGTAGGGCGCAATCCCGGGCATGCCACCCAGATGGTCAACGCTGTCCAGATCCTCGGCCGTATAAAGCGGCTTAACGGCAATCCCTTCCGGCGTATGCCAAGTCAGGTCGTCCAACGGTCGCCCGCGCAGTTCTTTTTCCGCCAGTTTCTGCCAGTCGATCTTACTTTTACTCATCGTCGGACCTCATTTACATTCCTGCGGCGTTTCCGCCCGTTCATCCTCAAATTCTTGCAACACGTGGCGCGAGTCCCTATATTCAGGTCACAGGCAACAGGTTGGAGCAACCCATGGCACAGCAGAACAACGAACCTCGCCCGATCACGGGTCGGACCGGTCCTCGACCGGGGTATTAGGTTCCACGTCTCGTTTCGCATTCAGTGAGGCAATCGCCTCGCGTCCACCTTTGGCGTAAGTCGCAATCATCAGCATCGCTTCTTCACCCAGCGCCAACGCTTCTTTCTTCATATCAATATAATCGGAATACATCTGGATCCGCCGTCCGCGATCCATATCCTTGAATTCCGCGCTACGCAGATCGTCAATCATCGTCGAAATTGCCGAAAGCTGGCTGTAATAGAGCGCCACCGGATCAATGCTTGATCGCGGCAGAATGTGGATTTCATTCACAATCGCCTTGAAAATCGTGTCGTTACGCTCATGCGGGATCAGGGGGATGAAATCGCGCCCCTTGCCATCCTTGCCCCGCATCTTTTCGATCATATCCTCGCGATAGGTATCCAACTCATCACGCTGCAACAGCGCCACATAGGCCCGGATTTCGGCGTAAAGCGCGCGCTGCACGTCGCGAATACGTTCGGCGCGCAACGCCTCGCGCTGGGCCCGTTCGCGGTAGGAGGTAAACAGCCACCCGGCCAGCACCACCACCGCACCAATCAGCGCGGCAATGGTTCGGCTATCGGATAGCAATCCGCCCATCTATTCGAACTCCATGATCACTTCATCAACGGCAAGGCTGTCACCCGCCGACGCATTGATTTTCGCCACCGTGCCTTTACGTTCCGCGCGCAGCACGTTTTCCATTTTCATGGCCTCAACCGTACACAGCGCCTGACCTTCCTGCACCTCGTCCCCTTCCGCAACGGCCATGGACACAACCAGACCTGGCATCGGACAGAGAAGTAGCTTCGATGTGTCCGGCGGCACTTTCTCCAGCATATATTTCGACAATTCGAAATGACGCGGCGTGCGGATGATGACGTTCAGATCGGCTCCGCGATGGCGCATCCGGAAACCCACCGCGGTTTGCTTGACCTTGGCGATCACCTCTTCACCCGAGATATCCAGCTTCACCAGCGGATCCCCCGGATGCCACGGGGATTTGACACGCAGGCTTAGACCGTCCTCGAACGTCACCGTGGAACCTTCGCGATCCGCGTCAATGCTCACAGCAAAATCATGTCCGCCGAGCGAAATCACCCAATCCTTGCCAACCTCGCGTTCGTGGTTGTCCAGCCGTCCGGTCAGCCGCGCGGCGCGAATTTCCGACACACGGTGCATCGCAGACGCCCCGGCGGCCAGCTTTTGCAGCACATCGGCAGGCAGTGCTGCACCCTCGAACCCGTCGGGATATTCCTCGGTAATAAAGGCGGTGGAAATATCGCCTGAGATAAACCTTGGATGATCCATCACCGCCGACAGGAATGGCAGGTTATGACCAATCCCCTCCAGTTCAAATTCATCCAGCGCTTGGCGCATTTCCCCAATCGCAGCAGCCCGATCCGGCGCCCAACTGCACAGTTTGGCAATCATCGGGTCGTAATACATGGAAATCTCGCCGCCTTCGTAAACGCCGGTATCATTGCGCACGGCGCGTGTGGCCTCGGCCACCTCGGCCGGGGGACGATAGCGGGTCAGGCGCCCGATAGAGGGCAGGAAGTTCCGAAACGGATCCTCGGCATAAAGCCGGCTTTCAATCGCCCAGCCATTGATCCCGATATCAGATTGTTTCAGCGACAGCTTCTCGCCAGCCGCAACACGGATCATCTGTTCGACCAGATCAACGCCGGTGATCAGTTCGGTCACCGGATGTTCGACCTGCAAGCGCGTGTTCATTTCCAGGAAATAGAAATTCTGCTCCCCATCAACGATGAATTCCACCGTCCCTGCCGAGCAATAATCCACCGCCTGCGCCAACGCCACGGACTGTTCGCCCATCGCCTTGCGCGTTTCCGGCGTCAGAAATGGCGAGGGCGCTTCCTCGATCACTTTCTGGTTCCGTCGCTGGATCGAGCATTCGCGCTCGTTCAGGTAAACCACATTGCCGTGCTTATCTCCCAGCACCTGAATTTCGATATGGCGCGGTTGCGTGACAAATTTTTCGATGAATATCCGGTCATCGCCGAAAGACGACGCGGCTTCGTTCTTGGACGACTGAAACCCTTCGCGCGCCTCTTCATCATTCCACGCGATCCGCATCCCTTTGCCGCCACCCCCGGCGGAGGCTTTGATCATCACCGGGTAGCCGATTTCGTTGGAAATCTTCACGGCCTCGTCCGCGTCTTCGATCAGGCCCATATAGCCGGGTACGGTGGACACCCCGGCCTCCTGCGCCAGTTTCTTCGACGTGATCTTGTCGCCCATCGCCTCAATCGCGCCTTTAGGGGGGCCGATGAAGGCTACACCTGCGGCTTCCAGCGCCTCGGCGAATTTCGGGTTTTCGGACAGGAAACCGTATCCGGGGTGAACCGCATCCGCGCCGGTCTGCTTGATCGCGTCCATCACCTTGTCGATGACGATATAGGACTGGTTCGCTGGCGGCGGACCGATATGCACTGCCTCATCAGCCATCTTTACATGCAGCGCGTCCTTGTCGGCGTCGGAATAGATCGCCACCGTGGCAATGCCCATCTTGCGGGCGGATTTTATTACACGACAGGCGATCTCGCCCCGGTTGGCTATGAGGATTTTTTTGATCATTTTCTTCCCCCGGAATACAAAAAGGGACGTCGCGCAAGCAACGTCCCCTCTAAAGTCAGATAAAGTTTGCTGAGATCAGCAGGTGCCTGTTTCGTGGCACAGCGCGCCACCGGCACCGCCAATGATTGCGCCTGTGACCGGATCACCACCAGTTGCAACAGCAACACCAGCGCCGATACCAGCGCCCGCGCCGATGCTTTCGCCGAGTGTGTCGCAACCGGCCAGTATGATGGCACCAAGCGCCAGGGCTGTGAGTTTCTTAAGCATGCGTATTCTCCTCTGTACAATGTTCCGGGCTGATGCGTACGCACGGCCCTGCTTGTTTTATGGTTTATTAGCCGAAGTTTAGCACTTTCCGGTTTCGTAGCAAGCGTAACCACCTGCAGCGCCGATAATTGCCCCCGCAACCGGGTCACCACCCGTCGCATAGGCGACACCTGCGCCGATTCCGGCACCAGCGCCGATGCTTTCCCCTTGCGTGTCGCAGCCTGCCAGCAGGATTGCGCCAAGCGCGAAAGCCGTGAGTTTCTTAAGCATTTTTCATCTCCTGTAAGCGATGTTCGGGATAGGCTCCCGTTTATTACATCTAGAAGGTAGCTTAAGAAATTTCCGTGCGCTATCTCACATTTGCCATGCGCGAAAATCCACCTATTTCGGGTCATTCGAACTCCACCTCCAGCGCAGCCGGGAAATTCGCGGCAAGCGCAGTCATGTCCAGTTGAAGCATCGCTTCATAGGAGTTGGGATCGAATGGTTCTTCTGCCGGGACGACTTCGCGTCCGAAAACCCAGGACAGACGCCCGGCATCAAGATTGCCGCGCTCGAAAGGCTCTTCGCCGAAATAATGGTAAAGTGCGGCCAAAAACATCGTGTCAGCCTCGGTATCCGCAGGCCGCCGGTCGCGATAGCGTTCGCGCGCCTTAAGCTCCGTCGCGCCACCCTTCCCTTCACGACGGATCGTGAAGTGGTAATCAGAACCCGGCATACGGGAGGGGAAGCCACGGTGTTTAAGCATAGCTCAATTCGTCAATGAGTTGAAAAATTCAGATGCTGCACCAAGGTCAACCCGAAACCTTGCCATTGCATCGACGGAGGGTTCAGAGCTCAGTGGAACTACTATATCTTGATCAATCAGATCGTTTAGTCTCCCTGCGTCCAAGTTCAATCTACTGAATACGTTTCCTTGATAGAGAGCAAGAAGCTGCCCAAGAAAATATGCGTCAATTTGATTAGTGTGGTGGTCGCGGGAGCCAGTTACAGATTTGGAGTTTCCCGGCTCTCGCGGGACTAACGTAGTCGATCCGCCTTTGTTGGTTATGTTGACCTTATCTCCATAACCTACTTCTTCCGGTATATACTTAGGTAGTGGATGTTTCATCGTTCACCTCACAACGGAATATTGTCGTGCTTCTTCCACGGATTGCTCAGTTCCTTGGTGCGGAGGCTGGCGAAGGCGCGGGCGATGCGTTTGCGGGTGTTGCGGGGCATTATAACTTCGTCAATAAAGCCCCGCTCGGCGGCGACGAACGGGTTGGCGAAACGGTCTTCGTAATCCTTCGTGTGCGCGGCGATCTTGTCGGGGTCGCCCAAATCAGCACGATGAATAATCTCTACCGCCCCCTTGGCCCCCATCACGGCAATCTCCGCCGTTGGCCAGGCATAATTAAAATCCCCCCGCAGATGTTTGGAGGCCATCACGTCATACGCCCCACCGTATGCCTTGCGGGTGATGACGGTCACCTTGGGCACCGTCGCTTCGCCATAGGCAAACAGCAGCTTTGCGCCATGCTTGATAATCCCACCATATTCCTGACTGGTACCGGGTAGAAAGCCCGGGACGTCAACCAGCGTCAGGATCGGTATTTCAAACGCGTCACAGAACCGCACAAACCGCGCGGCCTTGCGGCTGGCGGCAATGTCCAGACAGCCGGCCAGCACCATCGGCTGGTTGGCAACTACGCCGACGGGGCGACCTTCCAGCCGGATAAACCCGGTCAGGATATTTTTCGCGTAATCCTTCTGGATTTCATAAAAGTCCCCCTCGTCCGCCAGCTTGTGGATCAGCTCGGCCATATCATAAGGCATGTTGGGGTTTTCGGGGACCAGTGTGTCCAGACTATCGACGATCCGCTCCGGATCATCGAAATGCGGGCGCACCGGCACGTCACCGCGATTATTCAGCGGCAGGAAGTCTACCAGTCGGCGGACCTCCATCAGCGCTTCCATATCATTGTCGAAAGCCGCATCCGCGACGGAGGATTTGGAGGTGTGCGTGCTCGCGCCGCCCAGCTCTTCGGCGGTGACGATCTCGTTGGTGACGGTTTTCACCACGTCGGGGCCGGTCACAAACATGTAGGAACTGTCTTTGACCATAAAGATGAAATCGGTCATCGCCGGGGAATAGACCGCGCCGCCAGCGCATGGCCCCATGATCACGCTGATCTGCGGGATCACGCCGGAGGCAAGGATGTTTTTCTGGAACACGTCCGCATATCCGCCCAGCGCTGCGACGCCTTCCTGTATGCGGGCTCCGCCTGAATCGTTCAGCCCGATGATCGGCGCACCGTTCTTGATGGCCATATCCATAACCTTGCAGATCTTCTCGGCGTGGGTTTCGGACAGAGAGCCACCCAGCACCGTGAAATCCTGACTGAACACGTAGACCATGCGGCCATTGATCGTGCCCCAGCCGGTGATCACGCCGTCGCCGGGATATTTCTGCTTCTCCATGCCGAAATCGGTGGAACGGTGCGCAACGAACATACCGAATTCTTCGAAACTGCCTTCGTCCAGCAGCACCTCGATCCGTTCGCGAGCGGTTAGTTTGCCTTTGGCATGCTGCGCATCAATCCGTTTTTGGCCACCACCTTCGCGCGCGTGCAGGCGCCGTGCCTCCAGCTGTTCCAGAATATCCGGCATATATCCTCCCCCATATTTTGACTACGTATGCAAAAGCATGCACGTAAAGAGAATGCGTCCCCCCGTCGCAGACAGGACGACGCTATTTCAAGGGGATGTTAGCCTAATGACGCTTCGTATCGCCAGCAATTTTGTCCATCAGGGCAAAGAACACGCCTGACAGGACAAATGCCATGTGAATGGCAACTTTCCAGAACAGCTTGTTGACGTCTTCGTCGCTAAGTTCCGACGGAATGTTCATGAAGGTTTTCAGCAGGTCGATCGCCGAAATCGCCACAATCGCCCCGATGACCTTCAGCTTCAGGCCCGAGAAATCAACCTTACCCATCCAGTCGGGGCGGTCGTCGTGATCCTCGATATCAATCTTGGATACGAAAATCTCGTAGCCCGAGAATATGATCATCAGAAGCAGGCTGCCGACAAGCGCCATGTCAACCATCGCCAGAATTTCGATGATTGCATCCGCTTCGCTGGAGGTCAGGATATGCGTGAACATATGCCACAGCTCTTGCGCGAATTTCACAAACAATAATGCGATGCTGATCACCAGCCCCAGATAAAAGGGCGCAAGCAGCCAGCGGCTCATAAAAATGGTTGATTCAAGAAGCTCTTCTATTTTGGATAACATGTTTCGTCCCGGCACTGATTGGTTAATGGGCCGATTGATCAGGATTTGTGCAAAAGGGTCAAGGATTTTTCCCTAATTTTGAAAATCAGCAAAAGTTTTTATTTTACCATTTGATAAAATTCATATTCTGTGCCAGCATATCAAAAAATAATAAGTGACAGGAGGGTGCAATGCCGACGGATATCCACACACCGGGGATCGCCAGTGGCCGATTGAGTGCCGAGGAATACGCAAGCAATTTTGCGGATCTTCATGAACCTCTGGACCCGCATGAGGCCGCCGTCGCCGCGGACCGGTGCTATTTCTGCTACGACGCGCCTTGCATCACCGCCTGCCCTACGGATATCGACATCCCGTTGTTCATTCGCCAGATCGCGACCGGCACGCCAGAAGCGGCGGCAAAAACGATCCTTTCGCAAAATATCCTAGGCGGTATGTGCGCGCGCGTCTGCCCGACCGAAACGCTGTGCGAGGAAGTCTGCGTGCGCGAAACAGCCGAAGGTGAACCCGTTCAGATCGGTCGCCTGCAACGTTACGCCACCGATACGCTGATGGCGAAGGGCGATCACCCCTTCACCCGTGCCGCCCCCACCGGCAAGCGTATCGCTGTGGTGGGTGCGGGTCCCGCCGGACTGTCTGCCGCCCATCGTCTGGCCATGAAAGGCCATGACGTCGTGATTTACGAGGCAAAGCCAAAATCCGGTGGCCTGAATGAATATGGCATTGCCAGCTACAAAACGGTCAACGGGTTTGCGCAGGCCGAGGTTGCCTGGCTGCTCAAAATCGGTGGGATCAGCTCGGAACATGGCAAGGCGCTCGGCGATGGTCTGTCGCTGGACGGTCTGGTCGCTGACCATGACGCCGTATTTCTGTCTATCGGGCTCGGCGGGGTTAACAGCCTTGCCGGCATGGACACAACCGACGCCGTCGATTTCATCGCCAACTTGCGCCAGACGGAGGATCTCTCCTCCCTCCCCGTCGGGCGCAATGTGGTGGTGATCGGCGGCGGCATGACGGCAATAGACGCCGCTGTGCAGGCGAAAGGGTTGGGGGCGGAGAACGTCACCATCGCTTACCGCCGCAGCCAGGATCAGATGGGCGCCAGCACATACGAGCAAGAATTGGCAACCGCCAAGGGCGTGCGCATCCTGACCAACATGATGCCGCAAGGCACCGCCGACGGAGAAATCACGCTGGAATATACCGCCGTCAAGGATGGCAAAGTTTCCGGCACGGGGGAGACGATTACCCTCCCCGCTGATCAGGTGCTGGCCGCAATTGGCCAGACTCTGGTTCTGGATAGCGGCCTGGCGATTGACGGCGGCAAGATCAAGGTGGATGATCAAGGGCGGACCTCGATGGCCAATGTCTGGGCCGGTGGCGACTGCGCCACAGGTGGCGAAGATCTGACCGTAACCGCCGTCGCTGAAGGCCGTGACGCCGCCGAGGACATCCACACCGCGCTCATGGGAGGCTAGCTTGCCAATACAACGCATCAACTTTCAGTCAATTCCGGTCGCCGATCAGGACCGCGCGCTTGCCTTTTATCGCGACGTGCTGGGGTTCGAAGTACTGGCAGATGCCCCCTACGAACCCGACTGGCGGTTCATCCTGTTGGGCGTTCCGGGCGAGAAAACGCGGCTCCGTTTTGCGAAACAATCTGAAATCAGCGTAACCGGCGTCCCGACCCTCTATCTGGTGTCCGATGATGCGGACGCGGATGCCGCCGCCATGTCCGCCAAAGGCGCAGAAATCCATAGCGGCCCTGACGACGCCCCATGGCAACCCGGCATCCGCTGGGTCATGCTGAAAGACACTGAAGGCAATCAGATATTGCTTGAAAGCTTAAAAGGAGACGCCCATGGCTAACCTGACCTCCGACTTTGTCGGCATCAAATCCCCGAACCCGTTCTGGCTGGCCTCTGCCCCGCCGACGGACAAGGAATATAACGTCCGCCGTGCATTCGAGGCCGGATGGGGTGGCGTGGTCTGGAAAACGCTGGGCGAAGATGGCCCGCCCATCGTCAACGTCAACGGCCCCCGATATGGCGCAATATTCGGTGCGGATCGGCGCTTGTTGGGGCTGAACAATATCGAACTGATCACCGATCGCCCGCTGCAGCAGAACCTGCGCGAGATCAAGGCCGTGAAACGCGACTATCCGGATCGCGCGGTTGTTGTCTCCCTGATGGTGCCCTGTGTCGAGGAAGCGTGGAAAACCATCCTCCCCGTTGTCGAAGAAACCGGCGCGGACGGTGTAGAACTCAACTTCGGCTGCCCGCACGGCATGGCCGAACGGGGCATGGGGTCTGCGGTCGGACAGGTGCCGGAATATATCGAAATGGTGACGCGCTGGTGTAAACAAAACACCCGCATGCCGGTCATCGTTAAACTGACCCCCAACATCACCGACATCCGCAAACCGGCCGAGGCAGCGATGCGCGGCGGGGCTGATGCGGTCAGCCTGATCAACACGATCAATTCGATCACCTCGGTGAACCTTGATAATTTCTCGCCTGAGCCCTCAATCGACGGTTGGGGCGCGCATGGCGGCTATTGCGGCCCTGCGGTGAAGCCGATTGCGCTGAATATGGTGGCGGAGATCGCACGGAATGCGGACACGGCGGACCTGCCGATTTCGGGCATTGGGGGCATCACAACATGGCGCGATGCGGCGGAATTTATGGCGCTTGGAGCTGGCAATGTGCAGGTCTGTACGGCGGCGATGACCTATGGTTTCAAGATCGTGCAGGAAATGATTTCCGGCCTGTCGCAATGGATGGACGAGGCCGGGCATAGTTCCGTCGATTCCGTCGTCGGGCGCGCCGTGCCGAATTGCAAAGACTGGCAGGACCTGAACCTCAACTATATCGCCAAGGCGAAAATCAATCAGGACTTGTGCATCAGCTGCGGCCGCTGTTTTGCCGCTTGCGAGGACACCAGCCATCAGGCGATTGCGATGTCAGATGACCGCACCTTCACCGTCAAAGACGACGAATGTGTTGCCTGCAACCTGTGCGTCAATGTCTGCCCGGTCGAGGACTGCATCACCATGGAAGCTCTGGCCCCGGGAACATTGGACGAGCGCACGGGCGAAAAAGTCCCGGCGGAATATGCCAACTGGACAACGCACCCGAATAATCCTCTAAAGATGCTGGCGGAGTAACCTCTCCACATCAAAGGATTCGCCTATGAGTTCCGCCCTGCTGATCGATATCGGCCGTATCACCTTCGGCCTGTTTTTCCTGATCGCCGCCTTTCGGAATTTCAGAGGCATCCGCGAGCGGATTGGCACGCCGACCAATTACGGCTGGGCCATGCCGACGTGGGGGTTGGTCGCCGGTTATTTGATGCAGATCGCAGGAGGGCTGGCGCTGGTGCTGAATGTTGGCACCATCTATGGCGCCGCCCTGCTGATCCTGTTCCTGTTGATCGCCACACCGCTTTACCACAACCCGCTGATGTTTCCGAAAGACGAACGCGGGCTGCATATCTATCTGGATTTGGTGAATGCGACGCTGGCCGCGGGGCTGATGCAAATCATCGGGAATGCGATGTAGGGGCGAGCACCTGCCTTGGCCCTTAGGCCCCCAACATCCGCCGCAGCTTATCCAGCGCCAACTCCAGATCCTCCTGATACTGGATTGGCTCGAAAAAACGGCCATTCTCGTCAAACAGCAGAATATGGGCGGAATGATCCATGGTATATTCCCCGTCGCTCAGCGGCACTTTGGCGGAATAGATGCGGAAGGATTTCTCAGCCTTGCGAACCTCCTCAACCGTTCCGGTGACCCCGATCCCGTTATCGAGCCAGCCGACATAACCATCCAGCAGCTCCAGCGTGTCCCGCTCCGGGTCCACGGTGATGAAATAGACCTGCAGATCCTCGGCGACCTCGCCCAGTTCCGCCTGCCAGGTGGCTACGTCACCCATCGTGGTCGGGCAGACCTCGGGGCAATGCGTAAAGCCGAAATAGACGATCGAGGGATGCCCTTTCAGCGTCTCTTCGGTGAACGCCTCGCCATTCGTCGCAACCAGCTGATAGTCTCCTTCCCCGATCCGTGTCCCGGCGTCGGTAAACAGGCGGGGATGGATAAAGGCGAAATAGACCTGCGCCAGAACGGCAATCGCGGCCAGCCCGTAAAGGGCTGCCCGGATTTTCTTATGAGTTGGTGAAGCCATGATCTGATCCTAATGGTTCATTGGCATCCCGTCCATTTTGGACAGGATCGGCATGTCGATGGTAATTTCGCCTGCGCTTTCGAAGGTCAGCGTGACGGAGACATTTTCGCCTTCGACCAGCGGGCCGTCCAACTGCATGAACATGATGTGGTAGCCGCCCGGCTCCAGCACAGTGAATTCACCGGCTGGCAGGGTCAGGCCCTCGGGCAATTCGCGCATCCGCATCACGTCACCCTCCATCGCCATTTCGTGAATCTGCACTTCGCCCGCAATCGGGCTGGCGGCGGCGATCAGGCGATCATCCTCGCCCATATTTTCAATGCGCATGAAGCCACCCGCCACCGGCTGGTTGGGCAGGGTCGCAAAAGCAAACGGGTCATGCAGTACCAGATCACCAAGCGTCAACGCCTCCATATCATGGTGCGTTTCGCCTGACATTTGGCTTTCCGCGAAGCTGACATTGGCGACCATCAGGGTCGCGGCGATTGAAGTTACAAAAATACGTCGTTTCATATCTGAGTCCTTTCCGGAAATTCCGGGATGTTAAGCAGGAACCGGCTTACTGCCGATCCGCGATAGATTTTGGATCAGATAGGAAGCGGTGGCGCGCGTGCCGGGGGTGGTCCGAATGCCGGTTCAGGCGCGAAGGCGATAACAACAAAGGCATGATCTGCAGGGGTCGCTACCCCTTCACGAACGGGCAGGGTAACAGGGCTGGCCTCGACCAGTTGACCATTGGCAATCGCCCAGTCACAGGGAGAATAATGTTCGGCAAGCGGTTCATCTTCGATCAGCTCGCCATCAACCGAGATCGTGACCGTCCGTAGCTCGGAATCCGAGCACAGGACCAGCTCGATCCCTTCTGGCCCGATCTGCGGCATGGCGCCGGGGCCGATCAGCTGGACGACGAGGAACGGCAGCAACAACAGCCACTGACAGGTTCTCTCGTAAAATGTCCAGAAACGGGTCACGCTAGGTCCATTCGGTTGGTCGCGTATTGTCTGTCACGCCGGGGGTGGGGTTTCAATGTGAAATATGTCGCACGACGAGCATCTTCAATGTTGAACCGGAAGGGCGAGCGCCTTGTTTCCGAGCGAAATACCACGTCACCCATCCACATGTCCCATATCGCGCCCCGGATCGACAATATCCCGTACCCGCTGCTTCAGCACCTTACTCTCGGGAAATCCGCCATCGCGCACCCGTTCCCAAATCACCTGATCTCCGATCCGGATTTCGAACACCCCGCCGGTGCCGTCCGGGATCAGCGCCACCTCGCCCAGATCCTCGCCAAAGGATGACAGCAATTCCTGCGCCAGCCATCCGGCGCGCAAAAGCCAGTTGCAGCGGGTGCAGTAGCGGATGGTGATACGAGGGGCGGACATGGTGGACTCCTTTTCCCGCCATCTTACGCAAGTGAATGCCGCTGGACAATCACCGCCCCCTCCCCTCAAATGCAGGCAACGGAGGACCCATGTTATCCCAAGCCCATCGCGGCCATCTGGCCATGCTGCTGTTTTCCCTGCTGGTGGCAGGGTCCTTTTCGCTGGGGGGTATGGCGGCCAATCTGGTGGACCCGACGGCACTGATGGCGGTGCGGTTCCTGATTGCGTCCGCCTTGGTTGGGGCAATCGTCGCAGTGCGCGGTGATTTCAAGCGCGACTATCTGCAAGCCCCGTGGCGCTATTTTGCGATGGGGGCGATGTTTGCGCTCTACTTCGTTCTGATGTTCGAAGGGCTGAAAACCGCCCCGCCGGTGTCAACCTCCGCCGTATTCACCCTGACGCCGATCATGTCTGCCGGTTTCGGCTATCTGCTGCTGCGCCAGATCACAACGCCTTGGATGGCGCTGGCACTGGCCATGGCCGCCGCCGGGGCGCTGTGGGTGATTTTTCGTGGGGATCTTAACGCGATGCTGGCGCTGGACGTCGGGCGCGGAGAACTGCTGTTCTTCATCGGCTGCATCAGCCACGCACTTTATACGCCCTTTGTCCGCTGGTCGAACCGGGGCGAACCGGCGCTGTTCTATACATTCGGGGTGCTGGTCGCAGGATTCATCATCCTCAGCATCTATGGCGCCCCCGCCATCCTCGCGACCGACTGGCTGGCCCTGCCCGGTATCGTCTGGATCACGCTGTTTTACATCGCAATTTTCGCCAGTGCGACGACCTTTTTCCTGCTGCAATATGCGACCATGCGCCTGCCCAGCGCCAAGGTGATGGCCTATACCTACCTCGTCCCGACATGGGTCATCGTTTGGGAAGGGTTGCTGGGCCATGGTATGGCGTCGGCCTATGAAATTTCGGGCGTTGCGTTGACGATCCTCGCCCTCCTCATGTTACTAAGAGAACGATGAAAGATACGATCACCCAGACAATCGGCGTCCTGTTGCGCCGCGAGACGGAGGCGCGGATCCTCGCCCCGATCATCGACGCTTTGGCGGACGAGTTCGGGCGGGACAAGGTGCTGGCGATCGTGCGCGAGGCTGTGATCAAAATCGCCCGCGATCAGGGGGCCGATCTGGCAGACCAGCTGGGCGATGATGTGGAGGCGTTTCAGGACAGCCTGCAATACTGGACGCAGAATGATGCGTTGGAAATCGATGTGCTGGAAGCCTCCGACACCACGCTCGATTTCAACGTCACCCGCTGTCGCTATGCCGAAATGTACCGCGCGCTTGGCATTGCGGAGCTTGGCAAAACCCTGTCCTGCAACCGCGATTTTGCATTGATCGAAGGGTTTAACCCCGATGCCAGCCTCAAACGTGACCAAACCATACTCAGTGGCGCGGAATGTTGCACATTCCGGTATCGTTTTCCGGACAAAAAGGCGTAGTCTGGTCAAAAGACTCACGCAGTTCTTGACGCGTCAAATAGCTGTGCTACCGTATCTCTGACCAATTGGTCAAAACTAAGCCCCGGCAACAAGGGGCGGACATGGAGGGTATAATGTCTGACCGGACAACCGCCGCGCCGAACGATCTGCGCGCCTTCTGGATGCCGTTCACGGCCAACCGACAATTCAAACAAGCGCCGCGGATGCTGGTTGGTGCCGACAAGATGCACTACACAACCGCTGATGGCCGTCAGGTGCTGGACGGCACCGCGGGCCTGTGGTGCTGCAACGCCGGTCACAACCAACCCCGCATTGTCGAGGCGATCCGCCAACAGGCCGGTGAACTCGACTACGCCCCCGCCTTCCAGATGGGTCACCCCAAAGCCTTCGAATTGGCCAACCGTCTGGTCGATATGGCCCCTGATGGGATGGATCATGCGTTTTTCACCAACTCCGGATCGGAATCCGTGGAAACCGCGCTCAAAATCGCCATTGCCTATCATCGAGCGCGCGGCGAAGGGGCGCGGACGCGGTTGATCGGGCGGGAGCGTGGCTATCACGGCGTGAATTTCGGCGGGATTTCTGTCGGTGGCATTGTCACCAACCGCAAACATTTCGGCACGCTTCTGGGCGGCGTCGATCATATGCCCCACACGCATCTGCCGGAAAATGCCTACACCAAGGGCCAGCCGGAGCATGGCGCGAATTTGGCGGATGAGCTGGAGCGGATCGTGACGCTGCATGATGCCTCCACCATCGCTGCCGTGATCGTCGAACCGATTGCCGGATCGACCGGCGTTCTGATCCCGCCCAAAGGGTATCTGGAAGGCTTGCGGGCGATCACCAAGAAACACGGTATCCTGTTGATCTTTGACGAAGTGATCACCGGTTTCGGCCGCCTCGGCGCGCCATTTGCCGCTGATTATTACGGCGTTCAACCGGACATGATGACGACGGCCAAGGGCCTGACTAACGGGGTGATCCCGATGGGCGCGGTGCTGACCAGTGCCGACATTCATGACACATTCATGACCGGTCCGGAAAATATGATCGAGCTGTTCCACGGCTACACATATTCCGGCAACCCGATTGCCTCCGCCGCCGGTCTGGCGACGTTGGAGACGTATAAGGAGGACGGTATTTTTGAAAACGCCGCCACCCTCGCCCCCTATTGGGAGGAAGCCTTGCACGCGTTAAAAGGCCTGCCCCACGTCAAAGACATCCGCAACACCGGCCTGATCGGCGCGGTGGAGCTGGAGCCGATTGACGGCGCGCCGACAAAACGCGCGTTCAACGCCTTCCTCAAGGCTTACGAAAAAGGCATCCTGATCCGCACCACCGGCGACATCATCGCCATGTCCCCGCCGCTGATTATCAACAAGGCGCAGATTGATGAGTTGATCGGGACGCTGGCGGACGTTCTGAAAGAAATCGATTAAAGGAGAATTCCCATGGCAGCCCCCGGTGAAAACCTCAAAATCAACAGCGACCGTCTTTGGGACAGTCTGATGGAGATGGCCAAGATCGGACCGGGGGTCGCGGGCGGCAACAACCGCCAGACCGTCACCGACGAGGATGGCGAAGGCCGTCATCTGTTCAAGAAATGGTGCGAAGCGGCGGGGTGCAAAATGGGCCTCGACCAGATGGGCAACATGTTCGCCTATCGCGAGGGGACCGACCCCGACGCCCTGCCCGTTTATATGGGCTCTCATCTTGATACGCAGCCGACCGGCGGGAAATATGACGGGGTGCTCGGCGTGCTTGGCGGGCTGGAGGCGATCCGAACCATGAACGACCTCGGCATCAAAACCAAACATCCGATTGTGCTGGTCAACTGGACCAACGAGGAAGGCACGCGCTTTGCCCCCGCCATGCTGGCGTCGGGCGTGTTTGCCGGGCGGCATGAACTGGAGTGGGCCTATGACCGCGTGGACGCGGCGGGCAAGAAATTCGGTGACGAACTGGAACGCATCGGCTGGAAGGGCGACGAGAAAGTCGGTGACCGCAAGATGCACGCAATGTTCGAACTCCACATCGAACAAGGGCCTATCTTGGAGGCCGAAGGCAAAGATATCGGCGTTGTCACCCACGGTCAGGGGTTGCGTTGGATCGAATGTACGGTGACGGGAAAGGACTCGCATACCGGATCGACCCCCATGCATATGCGCAAGAATGCCGGTCGCGGACTGGCGCTGCTGACCGAGCTGGTGCATGAGATCGCGATGAAAAACCAACCGGGCGCGGTGGGGGCGATCGGGCATATCGATGTCTATCCGAACTCGCGCAACGTGATCCCCGGGAAGGTTGTGTTCACGGTCGATTTCCGCTCTCACCTGCCCGACGTTCTCCACGCGATGGAGGCGGAGTTTTACGAACGCGCGCCCGGCGTGTGCGAGGCGATTGGCGTGACGTTTGAGCATAAAATCTCCGGCCAGTTCGAACCGCCGGCCTTTGACGAAACCTGCGTGGCCGCTGTGCGCAACGCGGCGGAACGGCTGGGCTATTCCCACATGGATATCATTTCCGGCGCGGGCCATGATGCCTGCTGGATAAACGATGTTGCGCCCACCGCCATGATCTTCTGCCCCTGTGTCGACGGCCTGTCACATAACGAGGCCGAGGATATCTCGCAGGAATGGGCCGCCGCCGGGGCCGACGTGCTGATGCATGCTGTACTGGAAACGGCGGAGGTTGTGGAGTGAGGATTGGCACCATATCAGGGGCAATAGCCTCGATTGCGCCAATTGGCTTTAGTGCTTTGGTGATGGCTGCCTACTTCTATGTCTGGAACGACGTCATAAAAGGCAGACCTCCCGAAATATTGGATTTCGTTTGGATTGCCTGCGCATTGATATCCTCTGTGTTCAGCATTGCTTTTATCTTTTCTTCACTGAAATCGCCAATCAAACTGAATTGGATTGGAGGCGGGATCGCAACAATACTCTGCCTGCTATTCCTAGGATTTGCTTTGCTAGCACTGCGAGACGAGGTTGCGAACTATCTGAACGGTTGGGACGATGCTCCTCGAAATATAACTCTGATTTTATTGGCGACGGGCTTCATCATATTTTCGTTAACGTTTGTCGTGCGCAAAGGTTGGAATCTACTGGCAATACCGAGAGTATCTGATGTCAATTAATGGTTCGTGCAAAACGCGAAACCTAGGGCAACGTCCGACCTTCGGGTGTAAGCTTGGAATGAAGAGGACTAAAATGAAATTCCGTTCAGTATTTCTTGCAACTACCCTCTGCTTCCCTTCCCTTGCCCACGCGCAGACCGAGGCGTGTACTCAGATCGCCGGCATCCTTGATGAAGCGGTAGAGGAATGGCCAGACCTCCTCAGCACCGCTCGCGTCAAACCGCGCCTGGCGGCAACTAAAATCGCCACCTCCGCCGGGGTCACGATCAATTACGCCATCGACGAGGGCTGGCCGGACGACGCCCTCGCCCCCATCGTAGCCCTTCGCGACACGCGCGAGGCGGACCCCGCCGACCCCGCCTTTGCCAAGGATAAGATGCCCGCGCTGTTGCATGGCTATCTAACAGAAATTGCCGACATGCTTGCCACCCAATGCCCAGACACGGACCTCGCCGATATTTCCGACCTTTCCCTCGATTACCCCAAAGATTAGAGGACCAGATGAAAACACTCGCCCTTCTTGCCACACTGATGCTCGCCACCACCGCCTCCGCGCAGGAGCAACGCTACCAAGTCGTCCCTGACGCCACCGGCGGGGTCTGGATCTTTGACGGGATCCGCAATGCCGTCACCAAATGTATCCGCCCGGAACCCGAGGCCGCCGAGGGCAACCAGCCCCGCCTCGCCAATCCGTTCGAGTTTTACGAGGACGGCAACTCGCTCCCCCTCTGCTCGGACTGGCAGGTGCTTAGCAACGAAGTGAACCAGTAGGACCGATATGCCGATTGCCCGCCCTCTCCTCTGCCTGATGATTGGTCTCCTGCCGGGGATGGCCTGTGCTGAGGGCTGGGACTGGCAACTGACCGAGCCGTTCGACCTGAGCCGTGACGTGGCGGTGATGGACCTCGACCCTGACAACCATTCGGCGGCTGACATCGCCGCCCTGAAAGCGCGCGGGATCACCACGATCTGCTATATCAGCGTCGGCACGGCAGAAAACTATCGCGACGATTACGACAGCTTCCCCGCCGCCGTTCTGGGCAACACGTATGACGATTGGCCCGACGAACGCTTCCTCGATATCCGTCAGATCGGTGCGCTGATCCCGATCATGGCCGCCCGTTTTCAGCGCTGCGCCGATATGGGATTCGATGCGATCGAGCCCGACAATATCGACGTCCATGTGAATGACAGCGGCTTCCCGATCACGGAACTGGACAGCCTGCGCTATATCCGTGTCCTGACCGACATTGCGCATGGGATCAACATGCAGATCGGCCAGAAAAACGTGCCGGACCTGACCGCGAAACTCGCCGGAACGCTCGATTTTGCGCTGACCGAAGATTGTTTCGCCGATGGCTGGTGTGATCAGGTGGCGGATTACGCCCGCGCCGGAAAACCTGTCTATGCCGCCGAATATACCGACACTGGCGTCGATTTCGCCGCCGCCTGCGCGACGGCCCCCGCGAATTATCATTTCATCCAAAAAGACCGCGATCTGACGCGGCAACTGAACACCTGTCCACAGGAGGATTCCCAATGACCAAAGTCATCAAAAACGGCACTGTCTGCACGGCGGACCGCACATGGAAAGCCGACGTTCTGATCGACGGCGAAACCATCAAACAGATCGGCGAGGACCTGAAAGGCGACGAGTATATCGACGCCGAGGGGGCCTATGTCATCCCCGGCGGCATCGACCCGCACACGCATCTAGAAATGCCGTTCATGGGGACCACGGCGGCGGAAACGTTCGAAAGCGGCACATGGGCGGCGGCCTGTGGCGGCACGACGATGCTGGTCGATTTCTGCCTGCCGGGCGAGGATGGCTCGATCAAGAATGCCATCAATGAATGGCACCGGAAATCCTCACCGCAGATTTGTTCCGACATCGGCTATCACATGGCGATCACCGGCTGGAATGAGAATGTCTTTACCGAGATGAAAGACGCCGTTGATATGGGCGTGAACTCGTTCAAGCATTTCATGGCCTATAAGGGCGCGTTGATGATCGAGGATGATGAGATGTTCGCCTCCTTCAAACGTTGCCGCGAGCTGGGTGCCCTGCCGATGGTGCATGCGGAAAACGGCGATCTGGTTGCAGAGTTGCAGCAGAAATATTTCGACGAGGGGATCACAGGGCCGGAAGGGCATGCCTATAGCCGCCCGCCCGAGTTGGAAGGCGAAGCCGCCAACCGTGCGATCACCATTGCGGATGCGGCTGGCGTGCCGCTTTATATCGTGCATGTGTCTTGCGAGCAGGCGCATGAGGCGATCCGGCGGGCACGGCAGAAAGGTATGCGGGTTTACGGTGAGCCGCTGATCCAGTTCCTGACGCTGGATGAAAGCGAGTATTTCAACAAGGATTGGGACCATGCGGCGCGGCGGGTTATGTCGCCGCCGTTCCGCTCCAAGGATCATCAGGATAGTTTGTGGGCCGGGTTGCAGTCAGGATCGTTGCAGGTGGTCGCCACCGACCATGCTGCGTTTAACACCGAGCAGAAACGCGCGGGGCGCAATGATTTCCGGATCATTCCGAATGGCTCCAACGGATTGGAAGAACGTCTGGCGGTTCTGTGGACCGAAGGCGTTGAAACAGGGCGCCTGACGCCAAATGAATTCGTCGCAGCGACTTCAACTAACGTCGCCAAGATATTGAATATATATCCGAAAAAGGGCGCTATTGTCGAAGGAGCCGACGCGGATATCGTGGTTTGGGATCCGAAGATTTCCAAAACGATCTCGCCATCCAACCACCATTCGGTGCTGGATTACAACGTGTTCGAAGGGTTCGACGTGACGGCGCAGGCGCGCTATACGCTGAGCCGCGGGGACGTGATCTGGGCCTATGGCCAGAACTCGCAACCCCAGCCCGGTCGGGGTCGTTTCGTGCCGCGCCCTGCCTTCCCGTCCGCGCATACCGCGCTGTCGAAATGGAAAGAGCTGAATGCGCCGAAACAGATCAAGCGTGATCCTTTGAACATCCCGGCAGGTATCTGATCAGAAAGGCCAGCGAGTGAGCGAGCAAGCGGTAATCAAGGCGGACAACCTGTCCCTGACCTTCGAAACAAACGACGGACCGGTTCATGCCCTCAAGGACGTGAAACTGACGATCGACAAGGGCGATTTTGTCAGTTTTATCGGTCCCTCGGGCTGCGGGAAGACGACTTTCCTGCGGGTCATGGCCGATCTGGAACAGCCCACCGGAGGCGCGATCACCGTCAACGGGATGACACCGGCGGAGGCGCGGAAAGCCCGCGCCTACGGCTATGTCTTTCAGGCGGCAGGTCTGTATCCGTGGCGGACAATCGAAAAGAACGTGCGCCTGCCGCTGGAGATCATGGGCTATTCGAAGGCCGAGATGGTCACGCGCGTCGCGCAAGCGCTGGAGCTGGTGGAGCTGACGGGGTTTGAAAAGAAATTCCCCTGGCAACTGTCGGGCGGTATGCAGCAGCGCGCCTCCATCGCGCGGGCGCTGGCATTTGATGCGGATTTGCTGCTGATGGATGAGCCCTTTGGCGCGCTTGATGAAATCGTGCGCGACCATCTGAACGAACAGCTGCTGCATCTTTGGGCCCGCACAGAAAAAACCATCTGTTTTGTCACTCATTCGATCCCGGAGGCGGTGTATCTGAGCACAAAGATCGTCGTGATGTCACCCCGCCCGGGACGGGTAACAGATATCATTGAAAGCCCCCTGCCAAAGGATCGGCCACTGGATATTCGCGAAAGCAAAGATTTCCTCGATATCGCGCATCGGGTGCGTGAAGGGCTGCGGGCGGGGCATGGTGATGACTGATGCGGGTGCGCAAAAGGCTCAACCACAGCCCGCCACTAAACCGAGAGGGCAACAGTGATGCGCCGTTTTTGGCATAGCGCCGGCCCTGTCTTCACCATCGTCGCGGCGATTGTGCTCGGCTGGTACGTGTTGGCTGTGATCCTCAACATGCCATGGACCCTCGACCGGATGGAACGGGCGGGTGAGAGCCTGACATTCGCCGAACGCGTCGCCGACACCTGGGCACAGGATAAACCAAAGCTGCCTGCGCCCCATCAGATTATGAGTGAACTTTACGACACGGTGATCGACAAGAAGATCACCTCGAAACGCTCGCTGGTCTTTCACAGCTGGGTGACACTGGTGCCAACTGTCGCAGGCTTTGCGCTGGGATCACTGCTCGGCATATTGCTGGCCGTCGGAATCGTGCATGACCGCACGATGGATATGTCAGTGATGCCGTGGGTGATTGCCAGTCAGGCGGTGCCGATTGTGGCAATTGCACCAATGATCATCGTGGTGCTGAACGCGGTTGGCATATCGGGGCTGTTGCCCAAGGCGATTATCGCCATGTATCTGAGCTTCTTCCCGGTTGTGGTCGGCATGGTCAAAGGCTTTCGCACACCCGACGCGATGGAGATGGACCAGATGCGCACCTGGAATGCCAATAAATGGCAGACTTTCTGGTCGCTGCGCTGGCCGTCCTCCGTCCGGTTTCTGTTTCCGTCGATGAAAATCGCAATCTCCGCCTCGCTTGTCGGCACCATTGTGGCCGAGCTGCCGACGGGGGCTGTCGCGGGTCTCGGCGCGCGATTGCTGGGCGGGTCCTATTACGGGCAGACGATCCAGATATGGTCGGCGCTGGTCATGGCCTCTCTGCTGGCGGCGTTGCTGGTGATGGCTGTCGGTCTGGCTGAGAGGATCACCATGAAAGCAATGGGGATGGCGCGATGATGATACTTCTCGGCGCAATTGTTTTCTGGCTGGTGATGTGGGCACTGAACGCGTGGTTAGCACGTCAGGGTAACAGCCGCGCGATCCGTATCATCGTACCGATCCTGTTTGGCGTAACGGTTGTCGCTCTCTGGGAGTGGATCGTCTGGGGGTGGGAGGTGAACCCGGTTCTGCTCCCCGCGCCATCAGCGATCTCCGCGGCCTTTGTCAGCAACGTCCCGACGCTTTGGGCGGATTTCCTGCAAACCTTCGTGCAAGGTGCATTGACCGGTTATATCATTGGCTGCGGCGCAGCTTTCGTCACCGCCATTGCCATCGACCGCTCACCGTTTTTGCAACGCGGCCTTTTACCGGTTGGCAATTTTGTCGCCGCCCTACCCATTGTCGGCATTGCGCCGGTTATGGTCATGTGGTTCGGGTTTGGCTGGCAGTCCAAGGCAGCGGTTGTTGTGATCATGGTCTTTTTCCCGATGCTGGTGAACACCGTGCAGGGAATGAAAGCCACTGACCCGATGCAGCGGGACCTGATGCGCACCTATGCGGCCAGCTACCCGCAGCGGCTGATGAAACTGCGCTTGCCCGCAGCAGCGCCATTCATATTCAACGGCTTGAAAATTTCCACGACATTGGCGCTGATCGGCGCTATCGTGGCGGAGTATTTCGGCTCCCCCATCGTTGGGATGGGCTTTCGGATCCAAACGGAACTGGGACGCCTTAACCTCGACATGGTGTGGGCAGAAATTGTTGTGGCGGCGATCGCCGGCACAGCGTTTTACGGGCTGGTAACGCTCCTGGAGAGAGCGGCCACCTTCTGGCATCCGTCCCAAAGGGGATGAGGGGCGGACAATTTAACAAGGAGAGGTTCAAAATGAACAAACTACTCACAGGGATGGTTGCTGGCGCGATGACGCTGGGCACCGCTGCGTTCGCGCAGGATGATGTGACGATCCAGCTGAAATGGGTCACGCAGGCGCAGTTTGCGGGCTACTATGTAGCACTGGAAAACGGCTATTACGAAGAAGAAGGCCTGAACGTCGAGATCAAGCCCGGCGGCCCCGATATTGCCCCCGCGCAGGTGATTGCCGGTGGTGGCGCTGACGTGATCGTCGACTGGATGCCCTCGGCCCTCGCAGCACGCGAAAACGGATTGCCGCTGGTCAATATCGCCCAGCCGTTCAAATCGTCCGGCATGATGCTGACCTGTCGTGCGGATAGCGGTATCGCCAGCCCCGATGATTTCCCGGGCAAAACGCTGGGTGTCTGGTTCTTCGGCAATGAATACCCGTTCCTCAGCTGGATGAGCCAACTCGGCATCTCCACCGAAGGTGGCGATGACGGAGTGACGGTTCTGAAGCAGGGCTTCAACGTGGATCCGCTGCTGCAAGGCCAGGCCGATTGTGTGTCGACAATGACCTACAACGAATATTGGCAGGTGATTGACGCGGGCCTCAGCCCCGATGATCTGGTGGTCTTCAAATATGAAGATCAGGGCGTTGCGACACTGGAAGACGGGCTTTACGTGCTGGAGGATAATCTTTCGGACGCGGCATTCGTTGACAAGATGGTACGTTTCGTGCGCGCGTCGATGAAAGGCTGGAAATGGGCCGAGGAGAACCCCGAAGACGCTGCCATGATCGTTCTGGAATATGATGCGACCGGTGCCCAGACCGAGGAACACCAGACCCGCATGATGAGCGAGATTGCCAAGCTGACAGCCGGCTCCAACGGCGCGTTGGACGAAGAGGATTATCAGCGCACGGTTGACAGCCTGTTGTCCGAAGGGTCCGATCCGGTGATTACCACGCAGCCCGAAGGGGCATGGACCCATATGATCACGGATCAGGCACTGAACTGATTTTGCTGACATGACATGAAAACGCCCGCCCTCACCTGGCGGGCGTTTTTTGGGCTGGCAGTTTGGAAAAACGCGGCCACATTTCCCCGAATAAACCCACACCAAAACCAGCGCCGGACCTTTGTCCGCACCGTTTTGAGCCATCATATCTCGGGAAGGTTTTAAACCTTGGCTGGGGCCTTCCGGGCTGAAAGGCGTGAAGGGACGGGGGGCCGCGCTGTCCCGGGGCCTGGGCGATGCAACTGACATAAGCCTGTTGAAGGCGAAGCCCCCGGGAGTATGAGGAAACCACGGTCGTGCCGTGGAGAAGTAGTGTTTTCAGCGCGGAACCACCCGGCGGCCCGAAGGCCCGTCCCACACCCAGTGAGCAGCCTTATACAGGCGGATGGTTAAAATTTTATTGAATTGAGGCGGATGCCCGAAATCAAGGCGAAGCCGCCGGGGCGGGAGTGCTCCCGCCCCACCGCTTACTCAATCGTTAGCGGCTCACTTGCCAGAAGCGTGCTGTCCTGGTTCATGATGTAACGGATTTCGAAATCGCCGGTCACGTGGTCGGGCAGTTTCAGGATCAGCGGGCTGCCCTCGCGCGTATAGACATAGGTCAGGTAGTCATTGGGCGCTGCGCCCGGTTCCGCCAGTGCGATATAATCGTTCTGATAGTCCGGACCCTCCCATTCCACGACCAGATTGCCACCTGATGCCGCCGTTGCGTTCACCGTCAGCGTGGCGGTGGCAGCTTCGACTGTGATGGGCACGCTGGTCAGCACGGTGCTGTCCTGATTGATCACATAGCGAATTTCGTAGTCCCCGGGTGTCGAGGGCATTTCCAAGCGCAGCGGCGAGCCGTCGCGGGTATAGGTGTAATTCTCATACTGATTGCCCCGTGCGCCCACCTCGGCGACCGAAATGTAATCATTCTGATAATCCGGCCCCTCCCACTGGATCACGATGCTGTCGCCCGCCGTCGCCGTTTCCGGTGCGGTGAGGGAACCGGTTGCGGCCTCGACCTCGATCACGACCGACGCAAGGATCGTGCTGTCCTGATTTTGGACGTAGCGGACCTCGTAACTGCCGGGTTCGGTTGGCATTTGCAGACGCAGGGGGGAGCCATCGCGGGTGTAGGTATAGTTGATATACTGGTTCCCGCGCGCACCGACCTCGGCCACCGCGATATAGTCGTTCTGATAATCCGGACCGTCCCATTCGATCACAACGTCATCACCGGCAACGGCTGTTTCCGGTGCGGTCACGGTAACTGCCAAGGCTTCGACCGTTACCGAAATGCTGGTGAGGATGGTGCTGTCCTGATTTTGGACATAGCGGATTTCATAATCGCCCGGTTCAGGCGGCATTTGCAGCGCCAGCGGAGAGCCTTCGCGGGTGTATGTGTAATTCACATACTGATTGCCCCGCGCCCCTATCTCGGCGACCGAGATATAATCGTTCTGATAATCCGGCCCCGTCCAGTCGATCATGACCGTATCCCCTGCCGCAGCAGTTGCCGGACCTTCGAGTGTGGCAACTACCTCTTCAACAATAATCGTAACCGAGGCCAGAATGGTCGAATCCTGGTTCTGGACATAGCGAATCTCGTACTCGCCGGGTTCCGGTGGCATGGTCAGACCGAGGGGCGAGCCCTCGCGGGTGTAGGTGTAGTTTACGTACTGGTTCCCGCGCGCGCCAACCTCGGCCACAGAAATATAGTCATTCTGGTAATCCGGCCCATCCCATTCGATGGTAATCGTATCCCCCGCTGCAGCCGTTTCCGGGGTGGTAATCGAGGCGCTCACGTCTTCCACGGTTATCGGCTGCGTGGCCAGGATCCGATGCGTCTGGTTCATGATATAGCGGATTTCATACTCGCCCGCTTCCGGCGGCATTTGCAGGATCAGATCACTGCCTTCGCGGGTGTAGGTATAGTTCACATAGCGATTGCCCGGTTCACCGATTTCGGCGACCGAAATGTAGTCATTCGGATAATCCGGACCCGTCCAGCTGACGCGTATGTCCTCACCCGCAGCGGCGGTGCCGACGGCTTCCAGCGCCGCGTCTACCTCCGTGACGGTGATCATGCGTGTCGCCAGAATGTCGCCGGTTTCATTCCAACGATAGCGGACTTCGTATTCGCCTGGCAGCGCGGGCATCTGCAATTGCAGCGGCGAGCCTTCGCGCGTGTATTCATAGGTTTCGTAGGCGTTCGGACGTTCACCGACTTCCGCAGTAGAGATATAATCGTTCTGCCCATCGGGTCCGGTCCATTCAACAGGGATCGTGTCCCCGGCGACCGCCGAGTCCGCCAGTGTCAGCGTCGCATCCGGCAGGATCGCGGGCAATTCCAGTGTTTGCGTCAGATCACCACTGGTGACGGCGAATTCGAGCGCGGCGCTGGCTTCGTCCGCTGTGCGGATAACTCTGACCCGATAGTCGCCGGGTAGCAGCTCAGCCGAGATATCGGCCCCTTCGCTTGTAAAACTGATGTCGAGGTCATTGCGGTTATAGAGCGACCATTCCAGACCTTCGGTGATGAACGGGCCATTACCCTCAATCCGTGCGTCAATCTGCACGGCGTAATATTCTGGCTCCACCGGGGCCATGACCTCTTCCATCGCGCCGGTCAGTTCATCGGCATTCTCCGCAGTCAGGAATTGCCCGCCGGTATTTTCGGCAAGACATTGCAACTGCGCGCGGGCTTCAGGGTCGTTTTCGATGTCAAAACCAACAACATGGGCGGTGAAATCAACGCCGGCTTTTTCGAGCTCTTCGCCCAGCTGGCAGGGATCATAGTCACAGGTTTCGCGCCCGTCGGACACAAGGATCACGGTGGCGCGCACGTCTTCGTAGCGCAGCTCCTCAGCCGCAGCCAGAACGGCGGCGGAGAGCGGTGTGCGCCCCCTCGGACTCATGGAATTGACCGCAGCGGCGATGGCATCCCGTGTGTCGGGTCCCGGCGCGACCATGGTTTCAATGTCGGTGCAGTCCCCCTCGCGACGGTGACCATAGGCCACCAGACCCAGTTGCTGATCAGCGGGCAAGCCCTGCAACAATTCGCCGATCACTTCCTGCGCGATGGTGATTTTCGCGACGCCGTCTATCTGTCCCCACATCGAATTTGACGCATCCAGAACGAGGATCGTTTTGTCGTCAGACGACTGTGCCGTGGCTGTGACGGTCGACAGGATCAGGGCGAAGATCGCGAGAATGCGGGACATGGGAAACTCCTAAGGCAAGCAGATTGCAAACATACTGCCAGTTTATGGTGCGTTTTCAAGGATTCCTTCTGTGGGGTTCCCCACGCAAAACCCGCCACGTGGACCATGGCGGGTGATACTCGTTACTTCTGCTCGACCTTTATTTGAGGCTGTCGGCCAAGCGCATGAGCGTGATCAGTTCAGCGCGATAGCCAAACGGGTCCTCGCCCATGTTCTGTCGTGCGAGCGCCTGTGCATCGCTGATATCCCAGCCGCGAATGCGGTCATCGTCACGTAGCAACTGGGCGAACCCTGCGACGGCGGCGGCAAAGTTTGCTTCCGACTGAAGCCCCGCGTCACTGTCAGCATAAACCGGGGTGGTCAGCAGGATCGACGTGTCCTCACCCGGGTTTTTGTAGCGCAGTTTCAGGAAGGCATATTCGCCATTTTCACTGCTGGCGGGTTGGGTTTCCGTTTCCGTATACCGCAGGTCATCGACGCTGACCGCCGGGGAGCCGATAGGCGTGATTTCATAGATTGCGGTGACAGAATGCCCTGCCCCGATCTCGCCGGCGTCAACGGCGTCATTGTTGAAATCCTCGCGGGCAAGCGCGCGGGTTTCATAGCCGATCAGGCGATATTCGGCGATTTCGGCGGGGTTGAATTCGATCTGGATTTTGACATCTTGGGCGATAGTAAAAAGCGCACCGCCGATCTGGTCCACCAGCACCTTCTGCGCCTCCGCCAATGTATCAATATAGGACGCCGTGCCGTTGCCGTTTTGCGCCAGCGTCTGCATGATCGTGTCGTTATAATTGCCGCGCCCGAAGCCGAGAACCGACAGGTAAACGCCATTGTCGCGCTTATCTTCGACAAATTCCTGCAGCTTGGTCGGATCGGAAATCCCGACATTGAAATCGCCATCGGTGGCGAGGATCACACGGCTTGTGTCGCCATCTTCGGCCATCTGTTCGGCCAGCGCATAGGCCTGTTGCAGGCCCGCCTGCCCAGCGGTCGAACCACCTGCCCGCAGATTCTGGAGGCTCGCCAGAATTTTGGCGCTCTCGGATGCAGGGGTCGGTTCCAGCGCCATGCCCGCGCTGCCCGCATAGGTCACGATCGCGACCTGATCGTCGGGCTGAAGGTTGTTCAGCAGCAGGCGGAAGCTGTTGATCAGCAAGGGCAATTTGTCCGGATCATCCATGCTGCCCGACGTGTCGATCAGGAAGACGAGGTTGACGGGCGGGCGATCCTCGGCCGGGATATCGTATCCCTGAATGCCGATATGAAGCAGCTTGGTGTCCGCATTCCACGGGGTATCCAAGACCGTGACGGATGTCGAAAAGGGCGCTTCGCCTTCAGCGGGTAGCGGGTAGTCGTAATTGAAATAATTGATCAGTTCCTCGGACCGGACCGCCTCGCGCGGGGGCAACTGGCCGTTCATAAGGCTGGACCGAACAATCCCGTAGCTGGCCGTGTCCACGTCGATGGAGAAGGTGGAGACCGGATCTTCCTTCACAACCTTGATAGGGCTGATGTTGGCGTCGGGAAACTGCTCAGTGTTCGCTTCGGCGATGGATGTCGGTTCAGGGGCCGGTTCAATTTGGATCAAATCATCCACAGCGTACCCGTCAGATTCTGGTGCCGCACTGTTGGCGATGACGCCACCAAGAAGTTGGTTGGTTGTGGTGGGCTGCGTTTCAGGCGCAGCTTTCCGTTCCATCTCCGAGGCAATCACCGGTGCGGCTTGCGGCGCAAAAGTTACTGCCCCCTCTTCATCTGCATCTGCCATTTCGACAGGCGCAACTTCTTCGGCAGATTCGGTTTGTATAGCAGTCGTATTTGCCGCGGGCGGCACAACCTCATTCCCGACAACTCCCGTCGTGGCGGCGGTCACGCTGTCATCAAGGCGACCGGGCGTTGGCAGCTCTGCCTCGCCTATTTCAAGGGCACGGGCGCGATCTTCGGGTTCGACCTCGATCCGGCAACAGGTTCCGTCGAGCTCGGTTGGTTGGTCAGCCTGGAATTCGCTGACCACGATGGGACCGTGATCATCCTCTGGCAGGCTATTGAAATCCGTCGTGATGATGACGGCAACGGCGATGGTCGCAACACTGGCGGTTGTCAGCAAGGCTTCGCGGGTGGTTAGGCGTCTGAACATATCTACTGCTCCTCTCATAAAGCCCCCCGATGGGGCGTTCTGAGAGGTTGGACGCGTGGACTGTTCCGATCCTTGGAAAGTTTTTTCAAATTCTTCGGCCGCGACACGCATCGCCCGGTCGCGCGCATCATCTGACGGCGCGGGCGTGGCGTTTTGCATCGCCTGTTTTAGCTTGTCGAGTTCGTCGCTCATTTGAGCATCTCCTCATCTCTGGCCATGTCGCGCAGGGTCTTTTTGACCTCGGACATGCGCCAGCTCACCGTGCCTTCGGAAATTCCCAGAATTTCGCCGGCCTCGGCATGTGTCATTTCTTCGCCCAGCACCAATGCGACGGTTTCGCGCAGGTCGTCGGACATGGCGTTCATGGCGGTTGTCAGCCAATCCAGTTCCGCCTGCGTTTGCGCCGCCTCGTCCCGGCGCAGGATCTCGACCTCGCCCCAGCCGTCGGCCTTGCGCCGTGCTGCCTGTTTGCGCCGGATCAGGTCGCGGGCGGCGTTGATGGTGATCTGATGCAGCCAGGTGGTGAATTTTGCGCGCCCAGCGAAAGATTTCAGCTTCTTTGGCAGGCTTGCGCAGACCTCCTGCGCCAGATCCTCAGCATCCTCGCGGCTGCCCATCACCCGAAAGGCAATCCGATAGATGGAATCGTAGTGACGGCGGAGAAGGTCGCCAAACGCCTCTCCGTTCCCTTGGGTGGCGAGTTCCACCAGTGTTTCGTCGCTCGTTTCCATCAGCATTTGATCCTTGGACGTTGCACAAGGCGCGATCCTTGGTAGGTTTGATAAAGTTTTTTCACTTTGGCAAATCGGAGAGCAAAATGGCAGCGTTTATTGTCGGGACCGGGACGATCAAGGATCAGGCCGCCTTTCGCGAATATTCGGCGGGTGTCCCGGCAACATTCGCGCCGTTTGAAGCTGAGGTTTTGACGCGTGGGTTCAAATTGCGCGACATGACCGGTTCGGGCGGGAAAGAAATGGCGATGATCGTCCGTTTCAAGGATATGGAAACCCTGACGGCATGGTATGAGTCCGACGACTATCAGGCACTGATCCCGTTGCGGGAAAAAGGCCTCGATCTGGTGATCACGGCTTATGAAGAGCCGAACTAGAGGATTGATGCTCAGATAAGGCTGTGACCGTGTTTGCGAAGACGCAGCAAGTAAATGATGAATAACGTCACGAAAATCACGTCTCCACCGATAACGACGATGGCGAAATCCGATGTCCAACCGTTCAGATACATGACCAAGAGGTTCAGCGCGAACAGGGCTTTGCCAAGCCCGCCCATCAGCACGATGCCCGTGTGGCGAACCGGGTCATAGGCGGCCATCAAAAAACCGAACCCATAAAGGAACGCCGTCCCCCACGCGCCGCGATAAACGGCAATCAGCACCGGATCGGTCAATTCACGCCCGAATTCCTTCGCGAACATGCCCGCACTGTCGAACAGGCCCGGCAGCGCCCCGGCAAAATTCCAGATGGCAGAGATCAGAAAGAGGAGGCGAAGGGCGATAAGGTCGCGGCGGGGTAAGGCAGGCATGTTCATTCCTTTGAGATAAGGGTCCAGACCTGACTGCGGCAAAACGGGCCGAGACAGCCGGTGACCCGGAGGTCACTTGGGGAAAGCAGTTGCAGATAGGAGCGGAAGGTTTTTCCGTCGTCGGGATTGTAAAGGCGACCCCCACCCCAGCCGGTGTCAGACGGGGTGAACCCCCACAGGATCGGCACGCCAACAAGGGGGCGGTCGCGCTTTGTAGGGTCGGGATTGCGGATATCGGTTGAGTGGCCGTCTGTGACAGCCGCGCTGACCTCGGCCAGTGCACCACACGGGGTGCCATCGCCGCAATCGGTGATCAGTACCAACGCCCCATGGCGAACAGTGCGCCATGTCCCCGTCACGTCAGAGATCGCCTGCGCGCTGGCGCCAGCGGACAGGCTGATATAGACACAGAACAACGATAGGGCCGTCACACGCATGGTGGGTTCCATATTTATTTATAACGCGTTATATTTATTTATTCGCCCCTGTCAAGCGAGGAGGTAGAGCGATGTCAAAACAAGGTCGGGGCCGCCCTGCCCGATCCGCCGAACAGATCGCGGATATGCGTGCGCATATCGCGGCCGCTGCATTGAAGCTGTTTCAGGCGGAGGGGTTTGAAGCCGTGTCGATGCGCCGTTTGGCGCAGGAGGCCGGGTGCACGCCGATGACGCTGTACAAATATTACGAAAGCAAAATCGACATTCTGCGGTTTCTATGGGCGGAGGTCTTTGCTGAATTGTTCTATGATCTGGGCGAGCGGGTTTCACAAGAACCCGATCCGGTGGCACGCCTGACGCTGATTGCACATGGATACGTCTCCTATTGGCTGGAGCATCGGGAGCATTATTTCATGGTGTTCATGTCCGGGGGCATCAGTCAGGCCGACGTAACAGGGTTCGTGTCTGATAGCGCGACGCTGGCGCGGTTTGATTTGCTGCGGGACAGCCTTCAGGCCGCGTTGGGGACACCCGAGCCCGAGGTGTTGCGTGTTAAAAGCGAACTGTTGCTTTGCATGCTGAACGGGATCGCGCACAATCTGATCACGATTCCCGGATATGATTGGTCCGCACCGGAAGCGCTGGTGGAACAGGCTGTACGTGGTCTGTTGGCGGACGGGTAGATTTCCGCCCGCCGCGTCAGGAATGTTTGTGCTGATAGTCTGGCGACAAGGATTTGACGGTCAACAGCGACAGCACGACCAGCGGGATACCGACGCCGATGGCTGAACGGATGCCGAAATGTTCGGCCACAAAGCCCAGCATTGGCGGCCCAAGCAGGAACATAACAAACGACAATTGCGCCAATGCCGCGACGTTGATTGACGCCGGGCGGTCGGTGCGTTGTGCCGCCGCCGACATGGCGAGCGGAAAGATCGCAGAGGTGCCGACGCCCATCAGCGCAAAGCCGAACAGTGCCATATAGGGATCGAACGAGAAGGTCACCGTTAACGTGCCGATACCCAACACGACCAACAGGATCGTGGCAAATTTCACCGGGCCGAGCCGGTCGACAAACGGGTCGGCGAAATAGCGCACGATGCCCTGAGAATAGGCCCCAAAAGCAATTGCGAGACCATTGATGAAGGGGCCTGTTCCGAACGTGTCGCGCATGAAAATGACGGACCAGTCAATGCCCGCGCCTTCCAGCAACATGGCCGACAGGGTGCAAGCAACGATAACCAGAATACCCATGGTGGGAATGGCAATCCGGGGTGGCGGCCCTTCGTCCGTGGACCGCGCAGCAGCAGGTTCGAAATCGTGGAAGAAGACCAACAGCATGACGGTGGCAAAAACGGTTATCCCGAATACCTGCGTGGTCGGATCAATCCCCCATTTCGCGGATTGTGCACCAATCAATCCGGCGGTGGCGAAGCCAAAGCTCCAGAACGCGTGGGAGCGGTTCATGATCCGGCGTTTGATTTTATGCTCTGTCCGGTCAGCTTCGAGGTTCACGATGATTTCAATCGATCCAATCGCAATTCCGCCAATAAACCAGAAGAAAAAGAACCCCCCCGGTCCGGGCATCATCGTGACCAGTGTTTCCGCCAAACCCAAAATCGGGATCAGGGACATCAGTGACTTTTTGTAACCGATCTTTTCCAAAATCGGTACGGATAGGATAAGCGAAAGCTGTGTACCAACCGGGGCGCCGATCAAAGCGAGGCCCAGTATCCCCTCGCTAACACCCATTTGCAGTTGCAAATCCCCCATGCGCGGAAACATGGACCCCAGCACCAGCGAGTAGAGGAAAAAGGCGATATAGACACGCCATTGGGGTCGATTGATCAGCATAGAAATCCTATCCGAATGAACCCGGCTATCTGTTCGAAAAACAGCTATGGGATCAATCGAAAAATTTCCCCTTGGGCGCGAAATATTCTGCCAGGCTCACTGTCAGACGCAGCCAGCCTCCACATGATACATGTGACCTGTGCACATCTCGCTATCGTCCGCGGCGAGGAACAGGACGGTGCGGGCCAGATGCTCGGGCTGGATCAGGGATTTCAGCGACTGGATCGACAGGCGGTGTTCCAGTCCCTTTTTGCTGACCCAGAGTTTTTTCTGACGCTCCGTCATCACCCATCCGGGGACGACGGTATTCACGCGGATATCGTCCGCGCCCAGATCATGACGCATCGCCCGGGTCAGGCCGTGACAGGCGGCTTTGGCAGCGGCGTAAACGGTCAAAGCGTCAGTCCCCTCCATCCAGGAGGTCGAGCTGAAATTGATAATCGACCCGCCACCTGCCTTTTTCATCCCCTCGCGCACGGCTTTGATGGCAAAGAAATAATGGCGGAAATTGATCGCGATACGGTCATCGAAATAGTCGGGCGTCACGTCCGCCATCGCGTGGCGTTCATCATGGGCCGCGTTATTGACCAGCACGGTTGGATCGCCCAGCTTGCGTCGGATTTTTTCGATCGCGGCCTCATAAGCCGGGATGTCAGTGACGTCGGCTTTTTCGAAATGAACATTAGCGCCAAGGCTTTCAGCCAGCGCCTGACCCGCATCGGCATTGATGTCCACAAAACCGACTTTGGATCCCTGTTCGGCGAAGGCATTCACCATCGCCTCGCCAATACCTCCAGCCCCGCCGGAAATCAGTACGACTCGCTCCCGAAGGCTGGGATAGGTTGCGTATTTACTCATAATGTCTCCGCAAGATGGTTCCATTCAGCCTCGATACTGTCTTGCCGGTCTTCGCCGATTCGGCGATACCAGTAGGCAGTGTTGCCCATATCACCTTCGATCCAGTGGGCCAGCGCGTGGACCCAGTCATAGGCTTTGGTGCCTTCCGCCGACTGGCAGATCTCATGGGCAGTTTCCCATTCCGCGCCAAGCTTCATATCACCTTTTTTCAGCCACCAGAGGGCCTGCCCGACATCGGATAGCTCCGCGGGCGGGGTAGCCTTGTCGAGGCTGCTGAGGATTTGGTCTTTCATCATCATATTCTCCTTGGTGGGCAGCATAGTAACTGCCGTGAAGCCTGCAAGAAAAAAGGCGCCCCCGAAGGGACGCCAGAGTTCAGGGTACCGATACGCTTAGCCGTAAATCGCGTCGTAAGCGTATTTCAGTTCCTCGACCGCCTCGTCCGTCGTCATGGTCGGGTCGGACCAGAAATTGAACATCACGTCCCAGATGGAGTTATGCCAGTCGCCGTCCGAGATATTGAACGGGTTCTGAACGCCCATGGTCGGATCCTGCAGGGCATCCAGCACAACAGTGTTACAGATATCGAGCGCATCCGCAGGCGCATCGAACCGGATCGGTGACGAACCTTTGTTGGCCGAGAATGCTGCGGTGTTGGCAGGGTCTACAACGATGGAGGCCCAATCCATTTCTGCCGCAAGCGTTTCGTCGTCAACACCACCAAGGATCCCGAAGGAATCGACCGTCACCGACAGGGCCTTGGTGCCCGGGATGTTGATACAGCCGAAATCTTCGCCCGCGACTTTGCCTGCCGCACGCCATTCGCCTTTCATCCAGTCCCCATGCAGGTGCATCAGCGCCTGTCCGGTGATCACAAGGTTGGTTGTTTCCGACCAGCTACGGTTCATCGAGCCGTCATCGGCCAATTCGCTGAAAGTGCGGACCAGTTCGATCACGTCTTTCACAGCCGGTTCGTCAAACACTGTCGGATCAGGCGGATCCTGATACATCCGGTAATAGATGTCAGGCCCTGCCACAGCCGCAATCAGCGCATGGAAAAGATAGCCAACCTGGAAAGACTGACCCCCTACCGCGATTGGCATATAACCCGCCTCAGCCACCTTATCGAAATCGGCCAGCATGTCGTCAACTGATGTCCAGCTTGCGGGATCAACACCTGCAGCCTCCGCAACATCAAGATTATAATAAACCATACCGTCGATATGTATGCCGGTCGGGATCTTCATAATCTCGCCATCAACCGTGATCGATTGCAGAACCGCATCCGGCAGGTTTTCCGTGACTCCGGTGGAGTTAAACAGCTCCGTCACCGGCTGGCCGTAGCCCATTGTCACCAGGTCGCGATAGACGCCGGGGTTCGATTCCACGAAGATATTCGGTGGGTTTCCCCCGGTGATCAGGTTGATCAGGCCAAGGTTAGATTCAGATTCATGCGGGATCGCCAGATCCACCCATGTGTGACCCTGCGCCTCGAACTGATCGATGAGAACGCGCAGCGCGCTGATCTCCGATGTGGTCGACCAGCCGTGATAGCCGACAAGTTCCTCCGCGGATGCGCTTAGCGGCATCATCAGCGCGGCGGCGGCAACTGTGTATTTAAGTTTCATCATGTCCTCCCTAGACGGTTACATCCGCTGCCCTGTCTGGGCGTCGAATAGGTTGAGCTTTCCGGATGGAAAGCTGACGGTGAAAATATCCCCGACCTTGACGTCGCGAGCCTCGGCAGGCTCGGCACGTACAGCGATCAGGTCATCACCGTTTTTCAGAAATATCGTAGCGTCGGAGCCGGTCCGTTCGCGCGAGGCGACCGGCAGGGTCAGGCTGACAATGCCTCCCTGCCCCGAAATGTCGAAATGTTCAGGACGAAGACCAACCTTCACTGCCTGCCCCTCGGTGGGGTTGGAGCTGAAGGCATAGTGACTGAGATCGATCTTCGTCCCATCGGGCAGCGCGGCCGATGCCTGCGAGCCGGACGCCGTTATTGTCGCGTCCAGAATATTCATCGCCGGCGCACCGATAAACCCTGCGACGAACAGGTTCGCAGGGGTCTCATACACCTCGTCGGGTGTGCCGAATTGCTGGATCACCCCGCCATCCATGATCGCGATACGTGTGGCCATTGTCATGGCCTCGATCTGGTCATGGGTGACGTAAACGATGGTGGATTTGGTTTGTTCATGCAGCGTCTTGATCTCCAGCCGCATCTCGGTGCGCAATTTCGCATCGAGGTTGGAGAGCGGCTCGTCAAACAGGAACACATCGACGTTTTTCACCAGTGCGCGGCCAATGGCGACACGTTGACGTTGACCACCGGACAGGTGCGCTGGTTTACGGTCCATCAGGGGTGTGATCTGCAACAGGTCCGCCGCCCACTGGACACGGCGGTCAATCTCTGCCCGGTCCAGTTTTTGCGCGGCGAGGCCGAATTTCAGGTTCCCGCGCACAGATTTCGTCGGATAAAGCGCATAGGACTGGAACACCATGGCAAGGCCGCGGTCTTTCGGGTCCAGTTCGGTGATATCATCTTCGCCAATCCGGATGGTACCTGCAGTCACGTCCTGCAACCCGGCCAGCATGTTCAGAAGCGTCGTCTTCCCGCAGCCCGACGGGCCGAGCAGGACAAGGAATTCCCCATCATTAACCGACAGGTTCAGATCTGCCAGCACCCGAAGGCTGCCGTAATCCTTGTAAATATGTTCAAACGCGATATTCGGCATTGTTACCCCTTGATGGCGCCAGCAGTGATGCCCTGCACAAAGAATTTGCCGAGCACGAAATAGATCAGAAGTGGGGGAATGGCGGTCAACAAGGCCGCCGCCATATCCACGTTGTAAGAGGATTCGCCCGTCGCGCTGATCACCGTATTCGCCAGGATCACTGTCATCGGCTTGTTATTCAGCCCGCCGAAGGTGATCCCGATCAGGAAGTCGTTCCAGATCGATGTAATCTGCAGGATCAGCACCACGATGAAGATGTTCGCGGACATGGGCAGAATGATCTCGCGATAAATCCGCCAAAACGAGCCGCTGTCCATGATGGCAGCCTGCATGATTTCGCCCGGGATATCCTTGTAGAAATTCCGGAAAATCAGCGTCAGGATTGGCAAAGCAAGCACCGCGTGGACCACGGCAACCCCCCAGATGGTGCCGTAAACACCGATTTTGCCCGTGAGGATAATCATTGGGATCATGATGATCTGGAAAGGCACAAAGGCGCACATGAACAGGACAAACATGAACGTCCCCGCCCAGCGGACATTCCAAAGCGCCAGCGCATAGCCGGTGATGGAAGACACTGACAGCGACAGGATCAGGCTTGGGAACAGGATTTTAAGCGAGGCGAAGAAGCCCGCGCTCACGCCCTCGCAGCGGATACCGGAACAGGCCTCCGACCAGGCTTCACGCCAGGGTTCCAGCGTCCAAGTGACGGGCAGCGAAAAAATCTCGCCCAGCCGGATCTGGTCCATGGTTTTGAACGAGGTCACGATCACCACGTAAAGCGGGATGCAGAAAAACGCCGCACACATGGCCAGAAACACAAGGATCGCGATAGACCGGCCATTGATCCGCTTTTTCTTACGCGGGTGGAAATTGTCGGTCATGGTGCTCATGCGACCGCCGCCTTTCTGCGTTTCTGTTGCCAGATGAACAGCATGAGGAGGGGGAGGAAGATTGCGAGTGTGATCAAGAGCATCATGACCGCTGCGGCGGAGGCGTATGCAATATTCGACTTCGCCGAGTAAGCGTTGATGGTGAACAAGGCCGGCATCCAGGTCGATTGCCCGGGGCCGCCATTGGTCATCGCCACGATAATGTCATAGGCCTTCACAACCCCCAGCGACAAAAGGATCGCGCAGGTCAGGAAGGTGAATTTCATCATCGGGACGATAATTTCGATATACAGACGGAACACGCCAACGCCATCGAGGCGCGCCGCGCTCCAAATCTCGGAGTTGATGGATTTCAGACCCGACAGCATCAGCGCCATGAAAAAGCCGGAGCTTTGCCAGAGGCTGGCGAGGATTATCCCGTACATCGCCGTTTCCGCGCTCGACAGCCAATCAAACGACGCAGATTCCCAGCCCAGCTGGTGTAGGAAATTTTCGACGCCCAGCCGCGGGTTAAACATCCAACGCCAGACGATCCCTGTCACGATCAGGCTGATGGCCAGCGGATAGAGGAAGATCGTGCGGAATATGTCCTCGCCGCGCTTTTCGCGTTCGATCATCGCAGCAAGGATGAAGCCAAACACAATCGCCAGCAGCGAGCCAACGCCGAACACGATCAGATTATCCAGTGATATCCCCCAGGCCCGATCCTTGGCCAGACGTTCATACTGGCGCGACCAGCGTTCCGGGTCGATCGCATAGTCAGGGAATCGGCGCGAACTGGTGAAAGAAATGAAGATCGTCCAGCCAATTGAGCCGATAAACGCCACCGCCGTCACGATGACAGCAGGTGCTAACGCAAATTGCGGTGACCAGCGGCTCCAACGGATCGCCATATCTCCTCCCTTGTGGTTCGGGCCGTTCTTATTGACTTGCGGCCTGTATTACCGTTAACATAATATTAACGATAACATTCTGTCAACTAAATGTATCGGCCGCGGGCCGCAGGGGGGAAGATGAAAAGCTACGGAGGAATCCCTGCGCTGGGGTTTGGCACCTATGGACGTTGGAAGGCCGAAGGTGAAGCCGCCATCCTTACTGCGCTGGAAACCGGCTATCGTCACATTGACACCGCACAGACCTATGACACCGAAGGCGAATGCGGCCGGGCCATTGCGGCATCGGGTTTGGCGCGCGACGCGGTTTTCGTGACCACCAAAATCACGCCCGAGAATTTCGGACCCGGGAAACTGATCCCGTCGCTACGGCAATCGCTGGACAATTTGCAGATGGAGTATGTGGACCTGTGCCTGATCCACTGGCCCGCCCCGAACGGTGAAACGCCCCTGCCCGTCTATTTGAATCAGTTGGCCGAGGCGCAGACAGAAGGTCTCGCGCGGCACATCGGCGTGTCCAATTTCACCATCGATCTGCTGAAACAATCCGAAGCAATCCTTGGCAAAGGGGCGTTGACGACCAACCAGTTCGAACTCCACCCGTTCCTGCAAAACCGCAAACTGGCACAATACTGTAAGGAAGCCGGGATCACCGTCACCGCCTATCGCCCGATCGCCGAGGGGCGGGTCGCAAATGACCGCGCCATCCAGCGGGTGGCCGCAAAGCATGATGCGACGGCGGCGCAGGTCTCTCTCGCCTATCTGATGCAGCTTGGCTATGTCGTCATTCCGACCTCCGGCAAGGCCGAAAGAATCCGCGAGAATTTCGCAGCCCTCGATATCACCCTTGATTCCGAGGACATGGCAGCGATGCGCTCCACCGACAAAAACGAACGCTACATCGCCCCGGATTGGGGCCCTAAATGGGATTAGATTTATGAAACATGTCACCAGTCTCGGGCATATTGCGATCAAGGTTAAGGATCTCGATGTCTCGTTGGATTATTACGTCAACAAGCTGGGTTTCCCTGAAATGTTGCGGCTGCATCATGATGACGGGTCGGTCTGGCTGGTCTATCTGCGGATCACCGACGAACAGTATCTGGAAATTTTCCCGGGCGCTGAAAACGACCGTGCGCCGGGCTGGAATGCCAATGGCGCAAACCACATGTGCTGGACAATAGACGATCTGGATGCCTGCGTGGCTGAGCTAAAGGCCAAAGGCATCCCCCTGATGGCAGAAATCAAAGAAGGCGCGGACGGCAATCGTCAGGCCTGGTTGGAGGATCCGGACGGAAACAGAATAGAAATGATGGAAATGGCACCAGACTGTTTACAATATCAGGCGATCACACGCCTACATGAAGCTAATTCTTGAGTATTAACGCTATTTCTGTCATCACACCGCCAGTTTCAAGGAGGGATGACAAAGTATGGGTCGCAATACTGTCAAATTGAAGGATATCGCCGAGGCGACGGGGTTCTCCACGAACACCGTCTCGTTGGCGTTGCGTGAAAGCCCACGCATCCCTGAAAAAACGCGTGATATCATCAAGTCCGCAGCGCGGAAGCTGAATTATACGCCAAATCATATCGCCAAGTCTCTGGTCAGCCGGAAAAGCATGACCGTGGGTTTGGTCGTGACGGACATCCTGAACCCCACCCTGACGCGGGTCGCGCAACGGGTAACGGATGCGTTGGCGGAACAGGGCTATTCCACCCTGTTTGCCACGTCGAACAACACGCGCGAGCGTGAAGACGACGTCATCGCCAGTTTTCGTGGACGGCAGGTTGACGGCATTCTGATTTATCCTTCGGAACATAAGAACACCAAACATGTCCACGAACTGCGTGATGGCGGATTTCCCATTGTTTCCATGGTGGCTGACCCGGAAAAATCCGTAGACACGGCCAGTGTGGATGATTTCGTCGGTGCGCAAAAACTGGCCACCCATCTGGCCGAACGCGGACATCGCGATATCGCCCTCCTGGACGCGGCCTCGCATCTTGGCAATACCGAGAAACGGGATGGCGCGAAGGCGGCGCTTGCGGCGGCGGGCGTTACATTTCAGGACGATTTGCATGTTGATGTGATCGGCACCGGGATGGAGGCCGGCTATAACGCAATCAAGTCGCTTTGGGATGCAGGCAAACGGCCTACGGCGGTGCTCGCCACGAATGACTCGCTGGCGCTTGGCGTGTTGCGTTTCTGTGATGATACCGGTTTGAAGGTGCCTGAGGACATGGCAATTGCCGGGTTCGACAATATTGAATTTGCCCGGATGGCCTCGGTCCCGATCACCACGGTCGCTTATCCGGTGGAGCGGGTTGCAACCAACGCTGTCAAACATCTGGTGGCGCTGATTGACGCCGAAGGCCCCTTGCCCACCCCGACAGAAACACTGTTCGAACCGGAACTGATCATTCGTCAGTCGACGGGCGGCTGACCGTGGCACTGGTCGAAGCCCTTGTGCTGGAACGCCAGCATGAATTGACCATACGCGAAATTGACCTGCCGATGGATGTCGGACCGCGCGATGTGAAAGTCGAAATTCACACGGTTGGGATTTGCGGCTCTGACGTACATTACTACACGCATGGCCGGATCGGACCCTTCGTGGTCGACGCACCGATGGTGCTGGGGCACGAAGCCGCCGGGACTGTGGTGGAGGTCGGATCAGACGTCACACATCTGTCAATCGGTGACCGGGTTTGTATGGAACCGGGGATCCCGGATGCGACGTCCAAAGCCTCGCGTTTAGGGATGTATAATGTCGATCCGGCAGTGCGTTTCTGGGCGACCCCGCCCGTGCATGGCTGCCTGACCCCACATGTGGTGCATCCAGCTGATTACACCTTCCGCCTGCCCGACACTGTCAGCTTTGCCGAAGGTGCGATGGTTGAACCGTTTGCGGTCGGAATGCAGGCGGCGTCCAAGGCCCGGATCTCACCGGGTGATGTTGCCGTGGTGCTTGGGGCCGGACCAATTGGGATCATGGTTGCGCTGGCTGCCCTTGGCGGCGGATGCGCATCGGTGATCCTCGCCGATCTGGTTGACGAGAAGCTGGCAATCGCTGCGCGTTATCCGGGGATAACCACAGTTAACATCGCACGGGACTCGCTGGAGGACATGGTTGCCCTCGCAACCCATGGCTGGGGCGCGGATGTGGTGTTTGAATGCTCAGGAGCCGCAAAAGCATTTGAAAGCCTGATGACGCTTCCCCGCCCCGGTGGAGCCGTGGTGATGGTCGGCTTGCCGGTTGCGCCGGTGCCGTTTGATGTGTCACTGGCGTCTGTGCGCGAATTGCGGTTCGAAACCGTATTCCGATATGCCCACCAATATGAGCGCGCGATTGCGCTGTTCGCCTCGGGTCGGGTGGATCTTAAACCGCTGGTGTCGGACAGTTTTGCGTTCAAAGACAGCATCGCCGCCTTTGATCGTGCTGTCGCAGCGCACCCCAGCGATGTGAAATTGCAGATCGTGATGGAGGGCTAGTCGGCAGGCTCGTCGTCAAATCGATCCGACAGGATACGGTTTGCATGGCCCTCCGGGTCGTCATACTGGTTGGATTTGATCGTCCAGAAAAATGCCACCAATCCTACAAGGCCAAGTCCCAGCGAAACGGGTATCAGATAGACCAAAACATTCATTTTTGCCGCCCAAGTCGCATTGCATTCAGCGACACCATAATCGAGCTGCCAGACATTGCCAATGCGGCCATCAAGGGCGTGGCAAATCCCAGAAGCGCGATTGGCACGGCAATCATATTATACATCGCCGCGATGGAGAAATTCTCCAGTATCCGGCGTTTGGATTTTTTAGCGAGAGTCAGCGCCGCGGGAACTTCGCTCAGGTCATTGCCGACAAGGATCAGATCAGCCGAGGTTCGGCTGGCATCCACTGCGGAGGAGGGCGACATGGACACATGGGCCGACGCCAGCGCCGCGGCATCATTTAACCCGTCGCCAACCATCAGAACTTTGCGCCCTGCCGCCTTCAGCGCATCCAGCACAGCAACCTTGTCCGCCGGGGTCTGGGCAGCATGCCATACCGGGATAGACAAGGCCTCGGCGGCATGACGCACCGGGGCTTCGGCGTCACCGGACAGAAGCTCCACTGCATATCCGGCTGCCATCAGCGAACGGATTGTGTCTGCCGCTTCGGGGCGAAGATCATCTTCAAAAGTCAGGGCGATGATCCGTGCGCCGATTTTCAGCCAAGCAGTTGTCTGGGTTGGAATGTCTTCGCTCCCGACCCATTTGGCACGGCCTAACCGGACCTCCTGCCCTTGCCAGGTTGCCCGGCTGCCCATACCGGGTTCTTCGGAATGCGCGTCAACAGGTGCAACGCCAATCCCGGCGGTCGCCTCGATAATAGCTTTTGACAAGGGATGCGCCGAGCCCATCGCCAGCGCCTTGGCGACGGCCAGATCTTCTGCAGCGATTTGGTCGACATTGGTCAGGCGCGGATGACCAGTGGTCAGCGTCCCGGTCTTGTCGAAGATGATCGTGTCAACCTCCGCCAGCCGTTCAAGCGCAACACCTTCCTTCAGCAGCACGCCACTGCGGAACAGTCGACCACTTGCAGCGGTCAAAACGGCAGGCACTGCAAGCCCCAGCGCACAGGGGCAGGTGATGATCAGGACGGCGGCGGCGATATTCGTGGCAAGCCGCCAGTCCGAGGACCATAGCCCCCAGAACAGGAATGCAGCCGCAGCCAGAATATGTACCAGTGGCGCATAGATTTTTGCGGCTTTTTCTGCAAGCGAGGTATATTTGTTTTTGGAAACCTCAGCCGCTTCGACCAGACGAGTGATCTGGGTCAGCAGAGTTTCCTCCCCAATGCCTTCGGCGCGGATCACCAGCGGGCCGGTCAGGTTCATCATACCAGCAATGACATGAGCGCCCTCGCCCACTGCTTCTGGCATGGTTTCCCCGGTCAGCATTGATGGATCAAGTTCAGATCGCCCCTCTGTCACCATCCCGTCCACTGGCACGCGGGCACCGGCAGCAACAGCGATCAGGTCACCTTCGCGTATTGCATCCATCGGGACCGTTTCGTGGCTACCATCAGGCAGTACACGGGTGGCGCGATGCACCTCCAGCGCGGCCAATTCCCCTGCCGCCGATCGCGCCGCGATCCGTGTGCGGTAATCAAGATACCGCCCGACGAGCAGGAAGAATGTCAGCGACAGCGCGGCGTCGAAATAGGCATGCTCGCCGCCTTCCATCGTTTCCAACAGCGATACGGCGGAGGCTAGGATCAGTGCGAGGGAAATCGGCACATCCATGTTCAGCCGACCCACACGCAGCGCGCTCCATGCGTTTTTGAAAAACGGCATGCCGGAAAACGCCACCGTCGGCAAAGCAATCGCTGCCGAAACCCAGTGCATCAGGTCGCGTGTTGCATCCGTCGCACCGGACCAGACCGACACGGACAGCAGCATCACATTCATCGCCGCGAAACCGGCCACCGCCAGTCGCGCCAGCAAATCGCGGCCATGCTGATCGTTGCGGGTCTTTTCCAGAATGGCGCTGTCAAGTTCCTGCGCCGGGTATCCCCAATTGGTCAGCAGTTCCATCAGGCGATGTTCGATGCCGGGTATATCTTCGACGGTGATCGCCACGCGCTTTTGCGTCAGGTTCACACGGGCGCCTTTAACTTCCTCCAGATTGCCAAGCCCGCTTTCCACGCCGGAAATACAGGCCGCACAATGAATGGTTGGCAAAGACAGTTCCACCCGCCGCAAACTGTCCGAGCGCGCAACGCCGAGAGAGGATTCCCCCTTCGGCATGGCCACGCAGGCCGGGCAGGCAGCGATGGAAGTCTCGCTCATTTTACATAAAGCTCCATCCGGGATTTGTAAGCTGTGCCGTCTTCAGCAACCGCGTCCACCTTGATCCGCCAATAGCCGGGTTCCAGATGCATTGGGGCAACATAGCCCTCACCAACAGGGGTTAGCGCGGCAATCCTGTCTTCGCGCCCATGGGTCAGGCGACCAACTTCGACCGTCAGGTCTGGCGGGAACACCGCACCGGTATCCGTGGCCAGCGCAAAGCTCAGCTCGCCGTCTTCGTAAGAGACCCTCGGCGTCCAACCCAGCGCCGCCTGCGCCTGTGCCTCCGCATTGAAGGTTTGCGAGGCAACGTAGGAGTTTTTCACCTCCAACCCCGGAAAGGTGCCAATGGCGGAATAGAGCAGCGCCATATTTGCCCCGAAAATCACCGCAAACGCGCTGATTGCGATAATCAGAACCTTACGGCCGGTTAGCGGTTTGCCCTCGTTGGTCATGGTGCTTTCCCATTGAATACGGTGTCTTCGCTATAGCGGTCACCATTGGTTAAATCCTCGATCCACAGGCGAACCTCGGTCCGGTTGCGGCTGGCGGCGGGTTGATCAGGTGCCGCGTCCAGATAGACGCGGATGCTTTCCGTTGAATCCGCCGGAACGCTGACCAGTGCGCCATCGCTGTTTTGCAGGGACAAATCTATCACCGAATCTTCGACAAGGGAAACCGAGGTGATGTGGAAGGTCCGTTCCTCCCCATGTTTGTTGAGCACGCGCACGTCATAGGCGTTGCGGATCGTGCCGTCAGACTGGGTGATAAAGACCGGCTGGCGGACGGGCGTGATATTCAGGCCAATGTCAGACCGGATGAACAAGGCCACCAGCATGGCAACCCCCACCAGCGACCACAGGCCGAAATACAGGATCGTGCGCGGGCGGATCAGGTGTTTCCACATGTTGCGCGGCGGATTTCCGGCGCGTTCAAGCGGCTCGTCATTGGCGGTGATGTAATCGATCAAACCGCGCGGCTTGCCGATCTTTGTCATAACGTCATCACAGGCATCAATGCAGAGTGCACAGGTGATACATTCCAGTTGCTGTCCGTCACGAATGTCGATCCCCATCGGACAAACCGCGACGCAGGCGTTGCAGTCGATACAATCGCCCAGCTCTTCCGCACCTTCTGCTTTGCGGTGTTTGCCGCGCGGTTCCCCCCGCCAGTCGCGATAGGCGACGGTCATGGTATCTTCGTCCATCATGGCGGCCTGAATGCGCGGCCATGGGCAGGCATAGATACAGATCTGCTCGCGGGCAAAGCCGCCGAAGAAGAAGGTCGTGAAGGTCAGAAAGGCAATCGATCCATAGGCGACAAACGCCGCCTGCCCGGTCAGCAGATCCTGCAACAATGTTGGCGCATCGGCGAAATAGAATACCCACGCTCCCCCCGTGGCCAAGCCGATCAGCAGCCAGACTAACCATTTCGTCAGCCGTAGCCGCCATTTCCGCGCATCCCATTTGGCATTATATAGCCGGACCCGCGCATTCCGATCCCCTTCGATCCAGCGTTCCACCAGAACATAAAGGTCCGTCCAGACGGTCTGCGGGCAGGCATAGCCGCACCAGACGCGCCCGGCGGCGGAGGTAAACAGGAACAGCCCCAGCCCTGCCATCACCAGCAATCCGGCGACGAAATAAAATTCGTGCGGCCAGATTTCGATCCAGAACATGAAGAAGCGACGATTGGCGAGGTCCACCAGAACTGCCTGATCCGGCATATCCGGCCCCCGGTCCCAGCGAATCCATGGCGTGATGTAATAGACACCAAGCGTCAGGGCCATCAGCCACCATTTTAGCTGACGGAATTTGCCCTGTACGCGCCGGGGGAAAACCGGTTCGCGGGCAGCATAGAGTTTTGGAGGGCTGTCGTCGGTGCTCATTTGAGCGTACCTCTCATTCGAATTAACTTGGAACCTTTCTAAAGACGGGTCCAAAGTCCACTTTGATTTGGGTCAAACATTCCGGTTTTCTAATATGTTGGCGATCACATTTATATGATCAGACCGGTTTAGAATGACTGAACCGGGCCCCATGGGGACCGGTCCGATTCAGGATATGCGGGGCGCGGTTACTCGCCGCCACCCAGCTGGTGGACGTAAACCGCTACCTGACGAATCTGCGCCTCGGTCAGACGACCTTCGGCAGACCAGGCGGGCATAACGCCAAAGCGGGCGTTGGTGATGGTTTCGGTCACCGTTTCCAGACTGTCACCATAGAGCCAGATCGCATCGGTCAGGTTCGGTGCCCCCTGTTCACGGTCCCCGGTGCCGTCATCCATGTGACAGGCGGCGCAATTGTCCATGAAGACAATCTCGCCATCCGCGACAAGGCTGGCATCGGTTTCCTTGCCCGACAGTGACAGGACATATTGCGCCGCTGCGTCGATTTCCTCTTTCAGGAGAATATCACCAAAGGCAGGCATTTCCGAATAGCGGGTATCGAAATCTTCTTCGGCGCGCACACCATGCGCAATCGTCTGATAGATCGCTTCGATATCTCCGCCCCACAGCCAGTCATTGTCGATCAGCGTCGGATAACCTGTGTTCCCCTGACCGCCAGCGCCGTGACATTGGATGCAGAAGGTCTGGAAGATCGCCTTGCCGCCGTTGAAGGCATAATCGCCAACTTCGGGATGTCCGACCATCTCGGTCAGCTCCAGCCCGTTCAGCGTATCATTCAGCGGCGCATTCTCGGCGTCCACCGCGGCGATTTCCGCAGCCACATTGGCGCGCGAGGAATACCCCAGCACCCCTTCGGTTGCCCCGGAAATCATCGGCCATGCCGGATAAGCGATGGTGTAGCCGATGGCCCAGATGATCGTCGCGTAAAAGGTCCAGAGCCACCAACGTGGGAGAGGGGTATTCAGTTCCTCGATACCATCCCACTCATGGCCCGTGGTTTCGACCTGTGTCTCTTTCTTTTCAGGTTTTCTGGCCATTTTCAGTCCTCCAGATCATCATTACGGAAGGGGATGTCGGCGATATCCTTGTGGATTTCGCGCGACCCGGGCCGGAAGGCCCAGGCTACAACTCCCAGGAAGATCAGCGTCAGCGCCAGAAGCGCCCAGCTGTCGGCAAGTTCGCGTAAGAAGTGATACATATCGTCCCCCTTACCGGCTTGCGTCTGGTTCGAAGGTCGAGAAATCGACCATCGTGCCCAGAACCTGAAGATAGGCTATCAGCGCGTCCATCTCGGTCAGCTCTTCCTGACCGTCGAAATTCCGCACCTGCGCACCCGGATAGCGTTCCAGCAGCGCATCCCAGTCCCCGAACGGGTCGGTCTGCACCATCAGATCATCCTTGGCAGCTTCGATCATCTCGTCCGTATAGGGAACGCCAACGATCCGGTGGGTCGACAGAAGGTCACCGATATATTCGGTTTCCAGCGGGCGATCCATCAGGAAGGCATAGGACGGCATCACCGATTCCGGCACCACACCTTGCGGGTAGCTCAGGTGATCGCGGTGCCATTCATCCGAATAGCGCCCGCCAACGCGGGCCAGATCCGGCCCCGTGCGTTTCGATCCCCATTGGAACGGATGGTCATACATCGATTCCGCTGCGAGGCTGTAATGGCCGTAGCGCTCCACCTCGTCCCGCAGAGGACGGATCATCTGGCTGTGGCAGACATAGCACCCTTCGCGGATATAGATGTCACGGCCTTTCAGCTCCAGCGGGCTGTAGGGGCGGACACCGTCCACCTCTTCGATCGTGTTCTCCAGATAGAAGAGCGGCACGATCTCGACCAGACCACCAATGGTGACAACCAGAAAGCTGAGAACCAGAAGAAGCGAGGCATTTGTTTCGATTTTCTTATGTTTGTCTAAGATACCCATTATCCTGCTCCTTACTCAGCCGGAACCGGGCTCATCGCGCCACGGGGTTGTCCCGCGCCGATGGCCGTTTTCCAAAGGTTGAAGCACATGATCAGCGCACCGGCGAGGTACAGAAGACCACCCGTGCCACGCACCACATACATAGGCAGCTTGGCGGCTGTTGTGTCAGCGAATGCGTTCACCAGGAAGCCCTGCGCATCAACTTCGCGCCACATCAGACCTTCCATAATACCCGTGACCCACATGGAAGATGCGTAAAGCACGATCCCGATTGTGGCGAGCCAGAAATGCCAGCTGACCAGACGAAGGCTATACAGCCGCTCGCGGTTCCAGAGCCGCGGGGTCAGGAAGTAGAGCGCACCGAAGGTGATCATACCGTTCCAGCCCAAGGCACCGGAATGCACGTGACCAATGGTCCAGTCTGTGTAATGCGACAGGCTGTTCACTGCCTTGATCGACATCATCGGCCCTTCGAACGTGGACATACCGTAGAAGCCAACCGAAACCACCATCATCCGCAGGATCGGGTCGGTCCGTAGCTTGTCCCAAGCACCAGACAGCGTCATCAGACCGTTGATCATTCCACCCCAGGACGGCATCCACAACATGATCGAGAACACCATACCGAGCGTCTGCGCCCAGTCAGGCAACGCCGTGTAATGCAAATGGTGCGGTCCCGCCCAGATATAGAGGAAGATCAGCGCCCAGAAGTGGATGATCGACAGTTTATAGGAATAAACCGGTCGCTCCGCCTGTTTGGGCACGAAGTAATACATCATCCCAAGGAACCCGGCAGTCAGGAAGAAGCCCACCGCGTTGTGGCCGTACCACCATTGTGTCAGCGCATCCTGAACGCCCGAGAAGAGCTGTACCGATTTAGAGCCGAGGAAGCTGACCGGCACCGCCATATTGTTCACCAGATGCAGCATCGCGATGGTCACGATGAAGCTGAGGAAGAACCAGTTGGCGACGTAGATATGCGGCTCTTTGCGTTTGAAAATCGTTCCCAGGAACACGATCAGATAAACGACCCAAACGATTGTCAGCCAAATGTCGATATACCATTCCGGTTCGGCATATTCTTTGGACTGGGTGACCCCCAGCAGATAGCCGGTTGCCGCCAGAACGATAAAGAACTGATAGCCCCAGAAGACGAACCATGCGGCGTTCCCGCCAAACAGGCGCGTCGCGCTGGTGCGCTGCACGATATAGAAGGACGTTGCAATCAGTGCGTTACCTCCAAAGGCAAAAATCACCGCCGAGGTATGCAGCGGACGTAACCGACCGAAATTGGCAAACGGCTCAATATTGATCCAGCTTTGGTTGCCGAGGTTCAGGGCCGGGAAGGCCAGCTCGAATGCAATCCAGACGCCAACCAAAAATCCGGCGACGCCCCAGAAGGCGGTGGCGATAACCCCTGCCCTCACAACATCGTCCATATATCCGGTTGGTTTTTCTTTAACCGGTTCCCCGATCCCTTTGATTGTGCGGATCAGCAGATATGCCGCCGCGACAGCAAATAGGATCGCATGAAACTGATAGGCCGCATCACGTCCGAAATTTGCCGCCAGCGCGGCAAACAACACGACGAAGGCGAGGACGATCACTTTTACACCATTCCACATGTGTCCCTCTTTCATTTGAGCGGGCAGAGTCAGACTCCCCCCATATTGGATAATGCTCTTATGTATGAGTCTCTAAAGCAGCGTTTTGATCTGTGTCAATTTACGCCGGGCAATTGTAAATTTTTAAGGTAAATCATTTACGGTGAATGCGGAGGGGTTTGGTGTCTTCCCGGGCGATAATCCCCTTGGCCTCAAGGTCGAGCTGAACGCATTTCAACCACCACCCTGATGTTGCGCCACCCGGGAAAAGGTCATCGGGTAATGCCGGTTTCAGGGCATCTTTTGCAGTAGCGACGGTCAGGCCCGGCGCGCCAAGGGGTAAAACAGCCAACAAAGCAGTCTTCATTGCGACATATTTGGCGCGATCCACCCGCGTCACCTTTCCGGGTGTATTGATATTTTCGACTTCGATCTTGTCGTCCGTCGCCATCAGTAGGGCATCCCCCCGTCTGAATCGTCCCCTGCTTCGTCCAGCAGAACGGCGAAATCGGGGACCCGGACTTTACGGGAATCGATCAGGTGGATGACCCCCTCCTTTTTCAGAGCAGAAATCTGGCGGCTGACGGTTTCGATGGTCAGGCCGAGGTAGTCAGCCATAGCCTCGCGCGTTAGTGGCAGCGCGAATTGCAGACCGTCCACAACATCCTTGCGTTCCAACACAGCGGTGCGCCGCGCGATGATGGCCAGCAGGCTGGCGATTTTCTCGCGCGCCGTTTTGCGACCCAGCAGCAACATCCATTCGCGGGCCGAATCCAATTCGTCCAGTGTCATATCCAGCAACCGGCGTTCCAGCGCCGGGGTGGATTTCACCAGATTCTCGAACTCTTTTTTACGGAACTGACACATCATCACTTCATTTGCCGCAACAACATCATAAGGCGAGCTATCCCGCCCCGGGCGTCCAACAAAATCTGACGGCAGCAGCAATCCGACCATCTGGCGCCGACCGTCTGCCAACGTGCGCGACAGGCTGGCCACACCGGATACAACAGATCCGATCATATCGCTGCGTTCGCCGGCCCATGTGATCGTTTCACCGGCTTTGTAGGTGCGATATGCCTTGATGGCGTCCAGCTTCACCAGCTCCGGCGCTTCGCAATACGCACAGACCGCGCGATGCCGAATAGGGCACTCGCCGCAGCGCATGTTCGTTTCTGTGATTTTAGTAGCGAGATTCATCTCAGCCTCCGGACACACGGGCAATATCTACAGATATTTGATCTCGATCAAGGTCAGATCGACATACCTGCGCCTATCTGCCTCAATGAGCAACTTGGACAACCTCAGGAAAGCCGGGCTTTTCTCTAGAAACGTGCCCCGCTACACAAGCTATCCGACGGCCCCGTATTTCCACGAGGGTGTGAACGGAAAGATTTTCGAATCTTGGGTGCGTGCTCTCCAGCCCGGCATGAAGCTGTCCTTGTATGTTCATATACCATTTTGCGAGCGGCTCTGCTGGTTTTGCGCCTGCCGGACACAAGGCGTTAAAACCCTCTCTCCCGTAGAGGCCTACCTCGACACAATGGAAACCGAGATCGCCCATCTGGCCCGGACACTACCAGACGGGGTTACGATTGCTCGGCTACACTGGGGCGGCGGCTCTCCAACGATCCTGCCGCCCCAGTCAATTCAACGGTTAACGACCGCCTTGCGTGCAGTGGCACCGTTTGAAGATGACATGGAATTCTCGATCGAGATTGATCCCGCCACCGTTGATGACGCCAAACTGGCGGCGATGGCGGAAGTGGGCATGAACCGTGCCAGCATCGGCATTCAGGATTTTAACCTTCAGGTGCAAAAAGCCATCGGTCGCGATCAAAGTTATGAGGTCACCGAAAAGGTGATCACCCGTTTGCGCGAACTTGGCGTGCAATCGGTTAATACAGATATCGTCTACGGACTACCCTATCAGACCGAGGAGTCGCTGGACGCAACCATCGCCAAAGTGCTGGAGCTCGCGCCGGACCGGATAGCCCTGTTTGGCTACGCGCATGTGCCATGGATGGCGAAACGGCAGAAAATGATCCCGGATTCGTCGCTGCCCCAACCGCTGGCCCGGTTTGACCTGTTCAATCAGGCCAGTGACGCGTTCAAAGACGCGGGTTATACCGCGCTTGGTATTGATCACTTTGCCAAGCCCGATGACTCGCTGGCCATCGCGGCGGCTGACGGCAGATTGCGGCGGAATTTTCAGGGCTATACGGACGATACTTGCGATGCGCTGATTGGCATGGGGGCGTCTTCAATTTCGAAATTCCCGCAAGGATACGTCCAGAACCGCGCAACAACCAACGCTTACACGGCCGAAATCCTGAATGGAAACTGGGCAGCGGCGCGAGGCTATTCGCTGTCGGTTGAGGATAAAATCCGTGCCCGCGCGATCGAAATGCTGATGTGCGATCTGTTTATCGACATATCAGCGCTAAGGGATGAATTCGGCGATCGCGTTTCCATCCTGACACCCGATCTGGAGGCGCTGCAGTTCGACTATCCGGAATTCGTGGACTATGATGGCGACCGCCTTTCCGTTAACGAGGCCGGGTTTCCGATGATCCGGATATTGGCGAGCGAGCTGGACATTTACCATTCTTCCGCCGCTAAACATTCCGTTGCCATCTGACCTTGAACCTTTTCGAAACGCCTGATTAACTCGGCAGGGACTCTCCGGGATTCCCGGCTTTTCAGGACGTCTCATGACAGATACTCAAATCGCCCGTCGTGCGCCCGCGCGGACGGAATTCATTGCCCTTATCGCCGGGCTGATGGCGTTGAACGCGCTGGCCATCGACGTGATGCTGCCCGCCCTGCCCTATATGGGTGAAGCTCTGGGAGTTACCGCAGAAAACGACCGGCAGCTTGTGCTGTCCTTCTACATGTTTGGATTCGGCGTGACGCAGCTGCTGTTTGGTCCCCTGTCAGACAGGTTCGGGCGGCGGACGCCTTTGCTGATCGGGCTGGTTTTCTATGTCGCAGCTGCATTTCTGGCCATTTTCGCCCCCAGCTTCGGCGTTTTGCTGTTCCTGCGGTTCGTGCAGGGCGCAGGGGCAGCGGGCACCCGGGTAATCGCCCAATCGGTCGTGCGCGACCTCTATGCCGGACGAGACATGGCCGAGATCATGTCGCTGGTCTTCATGGTGTTTATGGTCATGCCGATTATTGCGCCGGGGATCGGACAGCTTTTGCTGCTGACTGGCCCGTGGTGGACCATTTTCCTGTTCATGAGCGGCCTTGCCCTCGTCATTTCCACGTGGGTTTTCCTGCGACTGCCGGAAACCCTGAAAGAGGAAAACCGTCGCCCCCTGACCTTCAAAGCGGTGTCCGAGGGGTTCATCATCGTGTTCACCAACCGCGTCGCGATATCGTATGCAATGGCCGGGACGTTCCTGTTCGGTGGTCTATTCGGATTCATCAATGCCGCGCAGCAGGTTTATGTGGGGATCTACGGTCTCGGCGTCTGGTTCCCGCTCGCCTTCGCCGTCATGGCCGGGTTCATGTCGGCGGCGTCCTATCTGAACTCCCGCGTGGTGCAGAAGGTCGGGATGCGACGACTGTCGCACGGGGCATTGCTTGTGTTCACCGGTTTCAGCCTGATCTGGTTTCTGGTCACCCTCAACGGTCCGGTCCCGTTCTTCCTGTTCTATGCGCTGCTCAGTGTGATCATGCTGGGGTTTGGCTGGGCAGCGTCCAATATGAACTCCCTGTCGATGGAACCGCTCGGCGCTGTTGCGGGCACAGCCTCGTCAGTTTTCGGTTTCGTCCAGACGGTTGGCGGCGCGCTTCTTGGCCTGTTTATCGGGCGCATGTTCGACGGGACATTGCAACCTATCGCGGCTGGTTATCTGGTTATGGGCGCCCTAGCGATCTGCTGTGTGCTTATCGCCGAAAAGGGTCGTTTGTTTAACGAGGGCAGCTAAGCCGTTTTGCAATAGAGATTGTGCAGCACGTCGAGGATCGCAGCCGCCTCCTCCCCTTTCAGACCGTAAAAGATCATCTGCCCGTCGCGGCGGGTATCCACCAGTCCGGCCAGTTTCAGCTTTTTCAGATGATGTGACATGGCGGGCTGCGACAGGCCCAGCCGGTTCGCCAGCTTGACGACGCTTTGCTCGCCTTCTGACAGGATACATAATATCTCCAGCCTGTGAGGGGCGGACATCATCGCCATCAGGTTCGCGGCGCGATCAATATTCGGTTCCAGTTCGCCTATTTGCATTTTATATATTCTCATACTTGAATATTAGTTGTGGCTTATATATATCCGACTCAATCGAATTACAACTGCGGAGATTTCCATGAGCAACTATCCCGTCGATATGGGCACAACCCCTGATGTCGAAGCCTTCTTCGACCCGGCCACCAATACCATCAGCTATGTCGTCAAAGACCCGAGCAGCAATGCTTGCGCGGTTGTCGATAGTGTCATGGATATTGATTATGCCGCCGGGCGGATCACCTATGATCATGCCGATGCGATCATCAAATACATTCAGGACAATGACCTGAAACTGGAATGGATCATCGAAACCCATGTCCATGCCGACCACCTGTCGGCCGCCCCATACATCCAGCAGAAGCTGGGGGGCAAAATCGGGATCGGCGAAAACATCCTGATCGTGCAGGACACGTTTGGCAAAGTCTTCAACGAAGGGACCGAATTCCAGCGTGACGGCTCGCAATTCGACCGCCTGTTCAAGGATGGTGATACTTACAAGGTCGGCAATATGGACGCGCTGGCGATCTTTACCCCTGGTCACACGCCCGCCTGTATGGCCCATGTGATGGGCAACGCGACCTTTGTTGGCGACACGCTGTTCATGCCAGATGGCGGATCAGCCCGCGCCGATTTCCCGGGCGGTGATGCGGCGACGCTTTATGACAGCATGCAAAAACTGCTCGCTCTGCCCGACGATATGCGCCTGTTCATGTGCCATGATTACGGCCCCAATGGCCGCGACATCGAATGGGAAACCACCGTCGGTGACGAAAAAGAGCACAACATCCATGTCGGCAAAGGCACCAGCAAAGAAGAGTTCATCCGTATGCGCGAAGAACGCGATGCAACGTTGGGCATGCCAACCCTGATCATTCCATCCCTTCAGGTAAATATGCGCGCGGGAGAGGTGCCGAAGGATGAAGACGGCAACCCGATGCTAAAAGTCCCTGTCAACGCACTGTAAGGTCTTATCATGAACGCACGTAAACTGTCGGACCAGCTGTCCGTTGGTCCGGCCATCACCGTCAAGGACGTCAAGACCCTTGCCGGCAATGGCTTTAAACATATCATCTGCAACTTACCCGATGGCGAGATCGCCAATCAGGCGATTTTCTCGCAAATCAAAAAGGTCGCGAAGAAAGAGGGGATAGCAGCTTACTACATCCCTGTACGTCACGGTCCGATGAATGCGGACAATGTTGCCAAGATGAAAGAATATCTGGAAACGCTCGAAGGCCCGATTTTTGCTTATTGCCGCTCGGGCAACCGCTCGACCATGCTTTACAAGGCCGCCAATCGCGGCGAGGGTGGCGGCTTCTTTAAGCGACTGTTCGGATAATCCATGCGTCTTTCCCGTATCTTTCCGGTTCTAGTTTGGGGGCGTCAGTATACTCGCGACACATTCACCAGCGATCTGATCGCGGCGGTGATCGTCACGATAATGCTGATCCCCCAATCGCTGGCCTATGCCTTGCTGGCAGGGCTTCCGGCAGAGGTCGGGATCTACGCCTCCATCGCACCGATCATCCTTTATGCGATCTTTGGCACCAGCCGCGCACTGGCTGTCGGACCGGTGGCGGTTGTATCCCTGATGACGGCAGCCGCCGTGGGCGAAATCGCCGGGCAAGGCACGGTCGATTACCTGACCGCTGCGCTGACATTGGCCTTTATGAGCGGGGCATTTCTGGTCCTGCTGGGCATCTTCCGGCTGGGGTTTCTGGCGAATTTCCTGTCGCATCCGGTGATTGCTGGGTTCATCACCGCGTCCGGCGTGATCATCGCCACCAGTCAGCTGAAACATATCCTGGGCGTCCCGGCGGAAGGGCATAATCTTTATGAGCTGGTTATATCCCTGATCGAGCATTTGGGACAAATCAACTGGACCACTTTCGCGATTGGTGTTCCCGCCATCGCCTTCCTGTTCTGGGTCCGCAAGGGCATGAAAAAGGCGCTGATGGGGTTGGGTGTTAAGCCGCGGCTGGCGGATATCCTGACCAAGGCCGGGCCAGTTCTGGCCGTCGCCGTCACAACGCTGGTCACCTGGGCACTGTCTCTGACGGACAAAGGCGTGTCCGTGGTCGGCGAGGTCCCGCAAGGCTTGCCGCCCCTCACCTCCCCCAGTTGGAACCCGGCGCTGTGGCAGGACCTGCTGGTGCCCGCCATCCTGATCTCCATCATCGGGTTCGTGGAATCAATTTCGGTCGCTCAAACGCTGGCGGCCAAGAAACGCCAGCGTATCAAACCGGATCAAGAGCTGATCGGCCTTGGTGCCGCCAATATCGGTGCAGCTTTCACCGGCGGCTATCCGGTGACCGGCGGCTTTGCGCGGTCGGTTGTGAATTTCGATGCCGGGGCCGAGACCCCCGCCGCCGGAGCGTTCACCGCAATCGGCTTGCTGCTGGCGTCCCTGCTGCTGACCCCGCTGATTTTCTTTTTGCCAAAGGCGACGTTGGCAGCCACCATTATTGTGGCTGTCCTATCGCTCGTCGATTTCTCGATCCTCAGAAAAACATGGGAATATAGCCGCGCGGATTTCATCGCCGTGCTGGCAACCATCCTTGTGACGCTGGGTTTCGGGGTTGAACTCGGCGTCACCTCCGGCGTTGCCCTGTCGATCCTGATCCACCTGTTCAAAACCTCTCGCCCGCATATGGCGATTGTAGGACAGGTGCCGGATACGCACCATTACCGCAACGTTCTTCGCCACGACGTGATCACCTACAAATCCATCCTTACGCTCCGCGTGGATGAGAGCCTCTATTTCGCCAATGCCCGTTTTCTGGAGGATAAGCTACAGGAAGAGGTCGCCGCCAATCCGGAGATCCGTCACGTTATCCTGATGTGTCCCGCGGTCAATGAAATCGACATGTCGGCGCTGGAATCACTGGAGGCGCTGAACCTGCACCTCAAAGATATGGGCGTCAGCTTCAACCTGTCCGAGGTCAAAGGACCGGTGATGGACCGCCTGAAACGCTCGCATTTTCTGGAAGAACTGACCGGTCGCGTGTTCCTGCATCAGCATAATGCCGTGCAGGAATTGCTGAAACCGCCGCGCGGCACGGTAACTTACGACATCTGACGACGTGGGCCCTCGCCGCAGGCTCAGAAGAGCTTTCTGATCCTCAGCCAGTCCAGTAGAACCAGACAATATCCATACGCTTTGCCCAGAAATATCGCCCCAAAGGGTCGCGGAACATTTCGTTCTTTGACCTCATCACGAAAAAAGCCGGGGAAGCGGTTTTTATTGACCACCTGTGCCGTGAATATCCGTTGAAATATCCGATATTTACGACGGCGATATGACTCCATGTTGAAATACGGAGCGACCTTTTCGAGCACACCCAGATACTCTGACAAAATCAGAAAATCCGCACATTTCTGACAGGTCCCACAATTTTTATGCACGTCCCGTTTATCCGTTGGCCGGGTGCAGACGTCGATTTCTGACAGGAAAGGCGAACTCGAGATGATGTTTTCGACTTTGTAGTCGCGCATTTCGTCCGCGCAGGCCGAGAACATCTCCAACTGAGGGCTGGACAGCATCGGTAGCAGCACCGGGTCCAGCGCCTCCATCGCTGTTGGGGCTCTGGGATCAACGCCGATCACATCCCACGGGTATGCCGACGATACCAGATATGCCGACACGAAATCCGTCAAACACAGCGAGCAAGCCACATGGCGCATGGTACAGCTCATCGGGAAAGAGGTTTGGTATAATTTGCCAAAATCAGCGCTGACCCCAAACAGCCGACACCCGCTTTGGTCTGCGACCCGCTGCGCCTTTTCCAATGCGCGCGGATATTGGAGCGCTGAATCGTAAAACGCCCCCACATCATAGACGCCCAGATATTTCAGCCGGTACTTTTCGGGAAGATTTTGTCCCTCCGGACCATAGACCATCATCGTTCGCAGCGAATCTACGCCGCAGCTCATCCCCGTCAGCGCACCACGGCCTCCATCATCCGGTCTGCGGGCCAACTGCGACTGGCTTGTCACCGCAATTTCCGTCAGATCACCCAGTTTTGTTGCCAGGATGCTAATGGCATATTTGTTTACCCGATGGAGGAATTCAGCGTCCAGCGGCCCGTCAACATGGATATCTTCCCCGCGTTCCATCGCAGGCAGAAGCATCGCGATCAGAAACGCCTCGGGTTTTGGCGCGAGTGTCGCGGCTAAATCATCGTCACATCGAATTTGAAAAGCAATATGCTCAACCTCACCCGAGATGTCAGCTTTACAACTGACCTCGACCCCACCTTCACAAGGCGATTGTTCAAAGTTTGATAACGTAATCATTGCATCATCACTGGTTGCTGGTCGGGCCTCCGGATCACCATCAATTCAAACCTTTGCGCAAAGTTTTGCACAAGGTCTGAAGATAGCGCCGCTTGTCATAGCGATATTTCGCAACCTCGTAAGGGAGCTGATCGGGGTCCATAAACATAACATCCTGCAATTGCATTGCTTCTTTGTCTCGATCAAGGGTCGTGAAGTAATCGCGGAATTTGAACTGCCCCCCTTCCATACCAGCCGAAGGTTCCAGCCAGATATTGGGGATGTCAAAAGCATCCGCAACGATCAGACCGTGCAGAGACTGGCTGGCGATCATATCACATGACGCGATGTCTTTGATCACTGCCAAAGGGTGGCGGGAGGGATCGATCAGTTTGATGCGCCCATTGATCCGTTTCGCGTAGTCATCATAGCTTCTGACATGCGGGATTATCCCCAGCCTGTATTTGCGCGTTTTCGGGATATCGAACACCAGATTGCTGAGCACAAGCGGATCGCCCCGCAGCACGTCATCCCCGCATCTCATTTCTTCTGCGGTTAACTCGCCGCGAATTGAAGCAAAATGTGCACCGGTTCTGCCATGTCGTTTGACAATTGGATCGAGCATTCCGGATCCCAGAACGACCGATCTATCTGAAACACGGTCCAGCAAACTGCCCACGCCCAGAAAGTGCGGTTGGCTTTGATCGGTTGTAAGTTTGACTTTGGAGCCGCAGATAAGGTTGAAGAACCACGGATTGATGTCATCCCCAAAATTCGGAACCCCAACGTGCCAGAATATCGGCAGAGAATCCGACGGTTTGTTCCCATGGCTTACAGCCCGCGCGATTTTTAAGAACTTGTTCCTGATTTTTCTGGCCTGGCCACGAAGAACAGGTGCTTCGGCGCGATCCAACCAATGCACCATTTTTTCTGATCTGATTTCACGCAAACCAGTCGTTGTGTCACCCCTGACACCCACAACCCGTGTAAACAAAATGTCACCCCTCGATAAGTCTTGAGAAGGCAGTCCAAACCTTCCCTAGAAAGACGAAGCTTTCTTGTCCCAACAAAAAAAGCAGCGCAGTGAGATTTAGCACAGAAAATGCAGTTAACAAATGTTTAACGCATGTTTTGCCGACGTTTCGCTTGGTTAGCGCTCATCGACAGCCCGGGCGCGAACGCCGAAAACGAGGTATATGGGAAATGTGATGGCCGTTCTGACAAAAAGCCTATGGTGCCCCCACACGGACTCGAACCGCGGACCTACTGATTACAAATCAGTTGCTCTACCAGCTGAGCTATAGGGGCTCGGGCGCGTCAATAGCGCCGGACACCGATCCACGCAAGTGGAAAAGTATAATCTTGGCTAATTGGATTTCGCCGACCGCCCAGCCGTCTGAACGGTGGCCGAATCCAAGAAGTAAGCGCGCCCGTCAAAGCTCAGTCCGGTCTGCCCGTTTTTGCTGAGAAGCGAGACGTTGTGTGCGAACATATTGGTCAGGATATCAGTCTCTCCGTCACCGTAGCTCAGCAAATACGTATTGCACCCGGCAGAGCCGCATAAGTAACTGCTGACAAACTGCACGACCATTGTCTGTTGCGGATGGCCGATTTCGACATTCGCAACCTGAACACATCGCTCGATCGATGACGACCCCGTCGACTCGGCGGTGTAATCCATACAGTCCCTGATTTCGGTGCCTATTTCACTGGCCATCAGCCAGTTTCCCACCGCGCGCGATGGTGGTGTGAAATTCAGCGGGCCTTCGCTGACAGTGTCTCCCGTCAGACTTGCCTCCTGTAAATCGGTACCACAGCGTCTGTAGGTAAAGGTTGAGGCATTCTCATATGTCACCACCAGATTTGCCCCATCCAACCGCAGGTCACGCAGCGAGGCGAAGGTCTCCCCCTCGCCGTTGCAGACCATATTGGCAGAGACTTCGGTCTGGGTGGCGCTTAGCGCCTGCGGGAAATAGCACACACTTTCATAGCCCCACATCTCCGTCGGAGTGATACGCATCGGGGCCGTTTCACAGTTCAGCTCGGTCGGCTCCATGGTTTCATATTCACCCAACAGGCTGAAATCGCTGGAGTTCATTGCGGACAGGTTTGATGCCGTCGGCAGCTCTGAATTGGTGATCCGTGCCAGCAGCAATTCGGTTGCAACCGGCGGACCGGCATAGCCTTGGTCATTCTTGTAGGCGGCAATCGCCTGTCGCGTATTACGGCCCAGAAGGCCATCAGGTGTGCCGGCATCATAGCCCATATCGTTCAAGCTTGCCTGCAACACGCGCACGTCGTCACCCTCCAGCGTGTCACCGAGTTCCAGCGCGAAGAGCCGATCGTCATTATCCGGAACGTGGCGATAATTCTGTGAGTCCCGCATCAGATCCGTGATCTGGGTCGCGCTCAGGTAACCTGTCTCCTCAGCGCCGATGGATTTCTGGTAAGCAGCAATCGCCTGGCGTGACCCGGGTCCGATAGCCCCGTCAATCGCACCGTCATAAAACCCGTGATAGGCCAGACCTTCCTGCACCATCATGCGTTGGTCCTGATCCATCGCTACCGCGTCCCCGCCCTGTGGTCGGTTCCCATTCCCGGTGCAATTTCCGGACAACCCACAATAAAGGATCGCGCCGACAACGACGCCACCCAGCAAATTGCCGCCATCCGCACGGGCCGGCGCAGCGCCGAGGTTCAGTCCCAGAATGAGAGCGGATACCAAAGTCAGGCTGTTTTTGAACATGTCTTTCCCCAAAAAAGTTTGGGGCAGTTTAATCCGGAACCGGTCCGGAATCAAAATCTTCGTTATCCGGCACCGGCGGGATGGGTAAATTTGTTAGTTGGGTGGGATAAAAAAGCTGCCGTTTCAACATCTTGCGCAGGCTTTTGTTGCGATTTTCGTTATATTCCAACGCCGGTGGGTTTCGCCAAATATCACGATACATTTGCCATCCCAGCGCCACCTGCCCCTGCCGTTCAATACCATGTTGATCGATCGCAGCATAAACGAGCGCCTGTGCGGGTTTTATCCCACCAAACAAGGCATAGATGGCGTTTTCCTCGTCATGCGATGTCATGCCTTGCGCTGCGATTTTCGTGGCCAGAAATTGCCCTATCGGACGCGTATGCTGCACAGATATCGAGTCAATAATCGCACATTTTTTCCAGGGATCTGGCATGAACCGCGACCATAACCGATCTATTCCGAACCCACTGCGCGAGGTCGCAAATAAGGGAAGTAAGTCTCTCAGAAAATCCGCCCGCAGACAGGGCACCATGATTTCCACATAATTCGTATAGCGCAGCTGGAAGCGGGTATTTTGCAATAGTCCGGGAAAATAATAGTAGCTGTCATGGCTGAGAGACGGTTGTCCTATCACCAGCTCATGCGCGGCCATCATGTCAAACAGCGTGTTGATTGTTTGCCCGGTGGTGCGAATGTCATCATCGGGCAACCAGACATAGTCATAGTCCCGATAGATTGGCATCTCCGCGCAGGTCGCGGCGATCCCGTCACATTTCCCGCCAATTGCCAGATGTTTGCGTGTTCCTGCTGCGTCGGGATCATTGTCATATGCCTTCTGGTCATAATAACTCAGCAACAGGTCCCAGTTTCGATCCTCCACCGACTGGTTCAGCCATTCCGGATGCAGCGAGTTCGCGCCTGCGCGCACGATGACCAGATTCCGTTTACGCATCAGGCCGCCTGGCGCAACAGGTATCTGTCCGCGATGTCCATAGCCTCGCGTATAGTGACGTCCATATCCAGATAGCGATAGGTTCCGAGCCGCCCCAGGAATGTGACCGAATTCTCGTTGGCGGCCAGTTTTTCGTATCGCGAAAGCAACGCCATCTCTTCGACCAGACGGATCGGATAATAAGGGATGTCGCCCGCCTCGCATTGACGCGATGTTTCCCGATAACTGACCGATTGCAAATGGTTTTCTGCTGGGGCAAAGAATTTATGCTCGGTTATGCGCGTGTAGGGGACGTCCGCATCCGGGAAATTCATCATGGCCACGCCCTGATAATCCCCGTCAGCCCGTAGCGTTTCGAAATCAAGCGTGCGATAGCCAAGCCGCCCGAACCGATGTTCGAAATACCCGTCAAGCGTTCCGCTATAGAAACAATGTGCGTATCCCCGCTGATCGCCAGCGCAAAAAGTCGTGTTCAGGAAAACCTTGATTCCGGGGTGATCCAGAATCGAGCTTACCAGTGCCGTATACCCGTCGCTCGGGATCCCCTGATAGGGGTGGTTGAAATAGTTATCCTCATAGGTAAATCGCACGGGTAGCCGTTTCAGCACGCTGGCAGGTAGCGTGCGCGGGTCCAGCCCCCATTGTTTTTGGGTGTAGCCCTTGAAAAAGGCTTCATAAAGCTCGCGACCAACGGTTTTCAGCGCCTGCTCTTCGAACGTTACCGGGTCTCCGATAGTCTTATCTGCCTTTGCGGCGATAAACGCCTCGGCCTCAGACGGATTCATTGCGGTGCCAAAGAACTGGTTGATCGTGTGCAGGTTGATCGGCAGCGAGTAGACCTGCCCGTTTATTGTTGCCTTGGGTCGGTGAGTGTAGGCGTGGAAAGCTGCATGTGAATTGACAAAATCCCAGACCTCCCGGTCCGCTGTATGGAAAATATGTGGGCCGTAACGATGTATCATGATCCCTGTTTCAGGATCACGTTCCGTGTGGCAATTCCCGGCGATATGGGGGCGCTCGTCAATTACCTCGCAACGGTAACCAGCTTCTGCAAGTTTTCGCGCGACCACTGCGCCGGAAAAGCCGGCACCAACAATCTGGACAGTCTGCTTCACGCAAAGGCTCCAAAACTTATATTCTGCGCCGACAATACTGGGCGGTTGTGCAGAAATAAACTGTGATTTACCCCACGTTACCTTTTCCCGGTTTTCGCCAAAATCAGCACTGGTAACAGTCCGACAAGCGTCACCAGAATGGCAGCGGGCGCCGCACGTTCCAGGTGCTCCAGCGAGGCCTCGTGGTAAACCCGAACGGCAAGCGTATCAAAATTGAACGGCCGCAGGATCAGGGTCGCAGGCAGTTCCTTGACCCCATCGACGAAGATCAGCATGGCCGCGACCACAACCGACCCACGGATCAGTGGCACGTGCACCTCCCGCAGCGTCTGCCCCAGCGTCCGACCCAAGGATCGCGACGCCATATCCATCGACGGCGTCACCCGCCCCATCGCGCTTTCCACCGCGCCAAGACCGATTGCGAAGAACCGCACCGAATAGGCGATGACAACCGCCGCCGCCGTGCCGGTCAGCAGCAGACCGGGGTCGAACCCTGTCGTCACCTCGATAAAATCTGCAACCGCCGTATCAAACGCTGCCAGCGGGAACAGTATCCCGATCGCCAGCACCGCGCCCGGCGCCGCATACCCGATCGAGGTCACCGGCATCAGAACGCGCAATGCTTTGCCCCGCGACTGGCGAGCGCCGTACACAAGGAACAGCGCCCCGAGGATCGTCAGGATCGCCGCCGACCCGGCCAGCATCAACGTATTCAGGATCGCCCGCCAGAGTTTCGGCTCCAACCATTGGGACCATTCATCCATGGCATGTCCGGCGATGATCGAAAACGGAATGATAAATCCGAACAGGATAGGCAACAGGCAGGCGAGCGTTGCAGCCCATGCCTTCGTCCCTGTCAACTGTGTCGGGCTAACCGGGACTGCGCGCGTTGACAGGCTGTGGAAGCGTTTCTTGCGGCGATTATATTTCTCCAGCCCTGCCAGCAGCAGCACCATAGACAGGATTACACAGGCAATCTGCGCCGCCCCTCCAGCGTTATACCCTTGCAGCCAGGTGGTAAAAATCCCTGTCGTCAACGTCTGCACGGCGAAATAGTCGACCGTGCCGAAATCATTCAGCACTTCCATCATCACAATCGCCGTTCCGGCTGCAATCGCTGGCCGCGCCAGCGGCAATGCCACGCGCCAGAACAGCGCCCACGGACCGCAGCCGAGGGCGCGGGCGACCTCCAGCATATTGGCAGATTGCTCGCGAAACGCAGCGCGGGTCAGCAGGTAGGTATAGGGATACATCGCCAGCGACAGCACAAAGATTGCAGCCCACATAGACCTTGGTTCGGGGAACCAGTAATCCCGCGCCGATTGCCAACCAAACAGACCACGAAGCCAACTTTGCAGCGGCCCGGCATATTCCCAAAAATCGACCAGCGCATAGGCCGCGATATAGGCAGGCAGCGCCAACGGCAGCAGTAGCGCGATCTCCAACACACGCCGCCCGGGAAAGCGGGTCATCACCACCAGCCACGCCGCCCCCGTGCCGATGGCCGCTGTCAGCAACCCGGTCGCCAGCATCAGGATTACCGAATTGCGCAGGTAACGCGGCAACGTCGTTTGGATCAGATGCCCCCAGATATTCTCGGTCGGGTGGAACGCAATCCACACCACCGACAGGATCGGCAACAGCACCAATGCGGCGATCAGAAATGCGCCAACGCTCCACCTGTCAGGCAGGCGGAGCGTGGCTTTGCGGTAATTCTGAGCAGTTTCGTCAACCATTGCGCCAGCAATATTGTTTCCGACGCCCTCTGTCCAGCGGAGTTACAGGCGCGAATTCACCAAACCGTAAATCCCGTACCCGATCAGATAGTCGAGGCTACGGTCCGGAAAAGCCTCCGCCGCACGGCGTTGCAACTCGGCGTAATGCTCGGCAGCGTTTTCACCCAGCAGTTCGTCTTTGCGCGGGCCAAGCTCGGCAATATAAGCGTCGACCAGAGTTGACATACCGTCCAGATAGGCAATCTGACCCTCCACCGCGTCGGCCACCGGCACGCCCGCTGTACCCCGACCACCATAAACAGTCGTCCCCAGCGCCGGAAGCTCGCGCAGCGCGGCTTTCCAGGCTTCCAGATCAGGCGCTGGTGCACCGTTCAGAATACCGCCCTCCAACCAGGCATGGGCGTCGTGATGCACCAGATCGCCAACGATCAGGTCCCCGGTTGCGTCGATCCGGGCCACCGTCTGGGTGGTGGACACCCCACCGTTTTCCAGTTCGAAAAGGGTGATCGTTTCACCCGTCGCCAGCTCGATCACCAATTCTCCGTCAAACGTCTGCTGAACCTCTTCAATCTTCGGATAAGTCTCGTTGGTGAACGCCCCGGCGATCTCCACCCAATAATAGCGTTTATAGGCATCCGCTTCGATCATCGCCTCTGCTGTCGAAGCGGACGCAATCGAAGTCGCGCCAATCGCATGCAACAGCGCAATCCCGTTAAACTTATCCGGGTTCGGATGGGTGATAACCAGCCGCGTCACCGGGCTGTCGGTCTCGCTGGCGATCTTGTCCAGCATTGCCTGTGTCAGGGCTGGCACAAACTGCGTGTCAAACACCGTTACCTCCTGCCCGTCATCATAATAATATGTGTGCGTATCAAACCCGTTCACGTCCGAAGTAAAGCTCCCCAGCGTCCCGGCACTTGCTGCCCCGGTGGCGAGAATCGTGGCGGCGGTCATTTTGGTCAGTGTGTTCATGGTCTTGCTCCTATGAGTGTTGCGATGGAGCGGATGTAGGCCTTTAAGATTTGTCTTTCATTCGAACATATGCCAATATTTTTCGATAAACCGCCAAATGCAGACTATGCCCATCGAAACCGCCTTTCACATCTTTGAAAATGAAATCCGCGACTGGCACAGCCATGATCGTCACCAGTTGCTTTATGCCTATGACGGCGTGATGCGGATCGAGGTGGCGGGGGCGGAGTGGGTCCTGCCACCCCAGCGCGGTGTCTGGATCGCAAAGGGCGATGCGCACAAATTCACCGCAAGGCGGCGGATTGATTTCCGCACCATCTATTTTGACGAGGTCCCGATTGACCGCCCGACAGGTGTGTTCACCGTCCCGCCCCTGCTTCGCCAGCTGATCGACTATATCGTTTCCGGAGGGCCATCGCAGGGAAAGGCCGTCGATCTGTTGCTGGATCTGGTTGGGCAGACGGCAGATGCCGGCCTCGCCACGCCCGCCCTCTCTGATCCGCGCCTGCGGCGGGTGCAGGCACAGGTTATTGCGGACATGTCAGAGGGGCGTTCGCTGGAACAGATCGCAACACAAGTCGGCGCGAGCGCCCGCACCCTCTCGCGCCTGTTTCATAACGAGGTGCAGATGAGCTTTAACCTTTGGCGACGGCAAATCAGGATGCTAACGGCACTGGAACTGCTGGGCGAAGGCCAATCCGTAACGCAGGTGGCATTCGCGGTTGGGTATAATTCCTCCAGCAGCTTTTCGACAGCGTTTTCGGATGTGTTTGGGGTATCGCCGAAAGGGTATTTCGACACCGCTTCATAAGGCGTGGGAGAACGCGCTCGCCCGGCGGCTACGCCTTGAGGCCGAGCACGTCCTGTCCCTACCTATTCACTCGCCGTAAGGCGTCCACACATTCTTGACCTCGGTGGCTTGGCGGAGGAATTCGCGCCCCTCGCCCTGCTCGGCATCATACCAATCCCGCGCCAGCCCATTGGCCACCCACGTGCGTTTAAGGTTGGCGGCAGAGGCTTCCTCGACCATTTTCGCGCCCTCGGCGGAGCCAAAATGCCAGATCGCGTCGATCTCGTAATGATCCGCCAGCGTTTTCGCCAGATCGTCCGGTTCCCCGGTCACGATGTTCAAGACACCGCCCGGCACATCAGATGTTTCCAGCACCTGATAGAAATCCGTCGCGCTGAGCGGATGCTGGGCCGAGGGCACAACGACCATCCGGTTGCCCATCGCCAGCGCAGGCGCGATCAGCGACACAAACCCCAGCAACGGCGCTTCGGTCGGGCAGATGATCCCCATCAGGCCGACAGGTTCCTTCATCGCCATCG
>JBNLBF010000010.1:0-97635 GCA_050302475.1 Paracoccaceae bacterium | reverse complement strand
ATTTGAGCGCGCCATTCGCTGTATGCCGCTCGTACTGCAGTGCCGATTGCTGGTTTGCTCCAACCAACCGCCGTCAACTCCATCAGAACCCTTACATATCCGGAAGCAATGTCTTCATCGAGATAATCGCAAGACAGTGCCCATTTCTCAGCAACATTAAGATTTGGGTCATCAAAAGTTTTGGTTTGGCGTTCGATCAGCTGGTCGTTCAGATACTCAAATAGGGCCAGGATCATCCCTTCTTTTGATCCAAAATGGTACTGGATCTGGCTCATTTGAGTGCCAGCGACCTCGGCTACACGCCGGGTGGAGAGTCCAGAGTAGCCCTCCTTCAGGAGCACTTGTTGTGCAGCATCCAAAAGCTCTCGCTTGGTTTCTTGAACACGTTCTGCCGTGACACGAGCCATCCGAATCTCCTCGCAGATTTATTTAAATCATTCGACCGAATAAATCAATCCTAAATATGTGTCATACTTCGCCCGTCAGTGGAATGATGAAGTTCTTGAAGACCGCTTCGGGCTCAATGCTGCCATTCGCTGACAGACGCTCCAACGTCGGCTAAGGGCAAATTCATAACTTAAGAAAACACCATTTTCGCACCCTCAAGAAATCCATTTTTTACCGTCTCCAAGTAGGCAACATCCCGTTATCTTGAACGCACAATAGCTCCAAACCCAAAGCATCCATCATTTCGAAATGTCGAAAGGCATGCGAGATGGACAAAAAGTAAAAACAAATCCCGTCGCCTTGTCCGGGAATACTTTCCGAGTTTTGGGCGTAGAAATTCCGCCCCAGCTCCTGATTCAGCCATTCGAATATTTTGTCCAACCGCATCCCAAGACCTTCTTCGGGTACGCGGTAACGAACGCGGATAGGAAAGGAGCGTTCATCTATGGACTTTTTCTTTGACACTGACCCGTGTCTGAACTGTGCCGTCCAGGCCGGTGCAGTTGACCACACCGGCCTAGCTGGTAAGCATTTACGCTTTCTTGTCTTTGCCGGCTGGCTTTGCCATTCCCGCCTCGACCATCTCGCCCAGCTTGTTCAGCGCGGGCATGGCGACAGACATTTCCATAATGGAGTCAACGATATCCGAGACGGGAGAGGATTTTTCTGTCCCTTCGCCACCCTTGCTGCCAAGGCCTGTAATATGGTTGATCGAAATGCTGTCGATTTTCTCCGCCGGTTTCACCATCTGCTCGATAATCCCGGGCATGGATTTCAGGCGGAGTTTCTCCAGCTCCATCGCCATCAGCGCATCCGAGCGGGCATTTTCTGCCTTGATCCGGGCGGCTTCTGCTTCGACTTCGGCGAGCTTCAGGTACTTCATCGCCTCCGTTTCTTCGCGTTTGGCCTCGCGGCGATCCTTGGCGGTCGCCTTGTCGGATTCCGACGCTATCCGTGCACGGGTCGCGGCGGTTTCGGCGTCCTGCTGCGCGGCCAGCAATGCGACCTGCTTGCGCCGTTCCGCTTCGGCCAATTGCCGGGCTGTCAGGATCGCTTCTTCGGCTTTTACCGCTTCGGCACGCGCAACATCCGCCTCGGCCTTAGCTTTGCTTTCCTCCTGACTTTTTGCGGAAATCTGGATCTGGCGTTCCTGCTCCGCAATATTCAACGCACGCTGCTGCGAGATTTCCGCCTCTTTGATCGCCAATTCCCTTGCGATGTCGGCCGATTGAATTTCCTGCTCCATCTTGATACGCGCGTGGGCGGCTTCGCGTTCGGCGACCGCCTTGTGACGCGCCACTTCGGTCAGCTGCGCCGCCATCAGAGTTTCGATCTCCTGAACTTGCGCGATTTCAGCGCGACGCTCTTCCAGATCGATTTCAAGCTTGCGGCGATTGGATTCCATCGCGGCACGGCGGACAGACACATCGCTTTCGCCCTCGATCTCTGCGCGTTCCTTTTTGGACTTGGAAATCACCTCCGCCAGTTTGCGCATGCCGACGGCGTTAAACGCGTTGTTTTCGTCAAGCGCGGAAAATGGCGTTTGGTCGAGATCGGTCAGGGAAACGGAATCCAGCTGCAAGCCATAACGTTCCAGCGTCCCCTTCAGCGCATCGCGCACATCACGGACAAACATGCCACGATCTTCGTGCAGTTCGTCCATGGTCATCTGCGCCGCGACGGAGCGCAGCGCGTCGACCATCATCCCGTCGATCAGGGTTTTCAGCTGATCGGGATGAAACGTGCGCCGCCCCAGCGTTTGTGCTGCCCGGGCAATCGAGTCCGCTTCGGGCACGACCGAGGTATAAAACTCTGCCCCCACATCTACGCGCATCCGGTCCTTGGTGATCAGGGCGCTTTCGCCGCGCCGTGTCACATCCAGACGGATCGTCTGCATGTTCACGCGGCTGATTTCGTGGAAATAGGGGATCGCAAGCGTGCCGCCATCAATGATGACCTTGCGTCCGCCGATACCGGTTTTTACAAGGCTGACCTCGTTCGTGGCGCGTTCATAGAACCATGCGGCCAGCGCGATGATGATCGCGATGACAACAAGGGCAAGAATTATCCATCCTACTGCGTTCATTTTCTCCATCCTCCCTTAAAAGACTGGCGGGAAATGCCGTCCGCCACGGTCGAGCGTGATCCAGCGCAGCTCGGTAAATGCATCGATTGACCAGCGTCCGCCATAGCGCCCAACGCCCGAGGCTTTGACACCCCCGAACGGCACGTGCGGCTCGTCGTTAATATTCTGGCAGTTAACGTGGACCATGCCGGTATCGAGCTTTTCGGCCATGCGCAGTGCGCGCGGTTCGCTCTCTGTCATGATGGCGGCGGTCAGGCCGTATTCCGTGTCGTTATTCATCGCAATCGCTTCGTCTTCGGTGCGGAATTTCGACACAATAACGACAGGGCCAAAGGTTTCGTCATTCCAAATATTCATCGATGGATTGACGTTCGTCAGGACCGTCGGCTCAACAAAATTGTCCCAACACTTCCCGCCGAGTTCGACATGCGCGCCCTTGGCCACCGCATCATCAATCAACGCCTTGACCCGCAGCGCCTGTCGGTTATTCACCAGCGGCCCGATGACATTGTCTTTGTCGTTCGTATGCCCCGTGCGCAGTTTCGCGGCGCGCGACAGAAACTTTGACATGAATTCGTCGTAGACGCTTTCCTGCACGAGGATTTTTTCCGTGGACATACAGACCTGCCCCTGATGCATGAACGATCCGAAATTCGCCGCCTTGGCGGAGTGGTCGATATCGGCGTCCTCAAGGATAATCAGACTGTCCTTGCCGCCCAGTTCAACGCAGGCTTTTTTCAAATGCGCCCCGGCTTTGGCGGCGATATGGCGACCCACGGCGGTTGATCCGGTGAAAGACACGGCCTTTACCAGCGGGTTTTCGATCATCTCGTCGCCCACTGCCGCAACGCTGTCACGCGAACAGGTCACGACGTTGAAAACGCCTTTGGGCAGGCCGGCTTCTTCCATGATTTCCGCGAAATAGAGACCACCGGCATACGGCGTATCTTCGGAGGGTTTCAGCACCACCGTGTTGCCAACCGCCAGCGCCGCCGCAAACCCGCGAGAGGTCAGAATGCCCGGCATATTCCACGGGGAAATGACGCTGACCACGCCAAGGGGCCAGCGTGTCGCTGTTGAAAATTTGCCATGTTCGGACGGCAGCACCTCACCGATATTCTGGTAACAAAGGGCTGCGGCAGAACGGAACACCTCGGCGACATAGCCAGCCTCGAAAATCCCTTTGCCAAACCAGCCACCGCCCTCGTTCACGGCGGCCGCGATGAAATCATCTTTGCGGCGATCCCAGGTGTCGGCGATCTTTAACAGGTGATGGGCACGTTCGTGGAAGCGCAGTCCAGACCATGCCGGAAAGGCCGCTTGGGCGGTCGCAATCGCGCGGCGCATATCCTCGGCAGAGCCATCGGGAATGCGGGCGTAAAGCGAGTTGTCAGACGGATTCAGATCGTCAAAGGTCCGCGCAGCGGGGACCCAGTCGCCGCCGATATACATCCCTTTGATGGTTGGCGGAGTGTTCATCGTATCAAGCATTGAGCAGTCCTTTCATAATTATTTGTTGCGTTGCCGCGCGCGCTGCGCAGCCTCTTCCATTTCAGCAAGCATTGATTTCAACCGGTCGCCGTGCGCGTTCAGATCGGGCATTTTCAGACGGGGTTGTGAGGTTGGCATGGGAGGTGCGGCTGGCTGTGACGGCAGCGATCCCGTCGGCTTCGCCATGCTGCCCGCCGACACTTCACGCGCATGATTGACAAGCGCATTGATGTCGATGCCATTCACGCCGCCTGCTGTTGGTTGCGATGGCGGCGGTGGGGGCGGCGGGGTTGGCGCCGCAATGGGTGTCGGTTTGGGCGGCGGCGCAACTGGCGCAGGTGCTGCTTTCGGCTGGGCGATGGATTTCATTGCCGCTGCCGCGATGTCTGACGGGGACGGACCCGACGGCGCCGGGCGAGGTTCCGGTGATATCGGCGCTGCGACCGGCGAAACCTTACTCGCCGCGCCGCCTAGATACGCCTTTTGCACTGCGGAATCGCTCGCCAGTTTTTCCGCCGTATCTTCATGAATGATATGCGCGTTTTCCAACAGATACCCCCTGTCCGCAATTGCCAAGGATGCCCGTGCGTTCTGCTCTACCAGCAAAATCCCGATGCCGCTGTCACGCACCCGTTTCAGGTTCTGGAACAGTTCCTTGCACAGCACGGGTGCCAGCCCCAACGATGGCTCGTCCAGAGTCAGGATCGACGGGTTCGACATCATCGCGCGGCCAATCGCAACCATCTGCTGCTCGCCACCCGACATTGTGCGGGCAGTTTGGCGGCGACGTTCGCGCAGTTTCGGGAACAGGGCGTAAACCTTGTCCAGACTGCTGCGCTCGGCATCTTTGGCGCGCTCGGCATAGGCGCCGAGCGTCAGGTTTTCCTCGACCGACAGATCCCCGAATATCCCACGCCCTTCGGGAACCAGCGCAACACCCTGTTCGACGATCCGGTCGGGTTTCATGCCAACCAGCTCCGTCCCGTTCATGGTGATCGATCCGCTGACCTGCCCCTCGCAAATGCCGCTGACGGCTTTCAGCAGGGTCGATTTGCCGGCCCCGTTTGCGCCGAGGATGACAACAATCTCGCCCTTGTTCACGCGGATCGAGGAATCTTCCAGCGCGCGGTGTTGGCCATAGGTGGCAGAGAGTTTGCTAACCTCAAGCATCATCATCCCCCAGATAGGCGCGGATCACTTCGGGGTCGGACAGGACCTGCTCCGGCGTGCCCTCGGCGATCTTTTTGCCCGATGACATGACGACGCAATTGTCGCAAAGCGAGCGGATCGCATCCATCACATGTTCCACCAGAATGATCGTGCGCCCTTCGTCGCGCAGGCGCTTGATCAGGGTTATCCCTTCCTCCAGCTCGGTCGGGTTCAGACCTGCCAGCCATTCATCCAGCAGCAGCACCTGCGGATCGCTGGCGAGCGCCCGCGCCAGTTCCACCCGTTTCGTATCGATATAGGTCAAGGCGCCAACAGGCGTATGACTGACCCGGCCGAGGCCAACTTTTTCCAGCATCTCCATCGCATGATGTTCGGCGTCTTGTCGTCCCCGCCGTCGATGTCCGAACATCGCGCCCGCCATGACATTTTCCAGCACCGACATAGAGGCCAACAGCCGCACCAGCTGGAACGTCCGCGCCACACCTTTATGGGCGATTTGATGCGCCGCCAGCCCGGAAATCCGCGCCCCGCGCAGGCTGATCGACCCCGCCGTCGGGGTCAGCGCGCCGGAGATCAAGTTCAGCGTTGTCGATTTTCCCGACCCGTTCGGCCCGATCAGGCCCATCACCTGATGCTCGGTCACGTCGAAATCGATGTGATCAACCGCGACCAGCCCGCCGAACCGTTTGGTGGCCCCACGAAGGGACAGAACATTCACACTCATGCGAAGCCCCCCGTTTTGGCGCGGATCTTTTGCAACAGACCAACAAAACCTTTGGGCAGAAGATACACGATGATCAGGAAGCTGAGCCCCAGCAACAGCGTCGTTTGATTGGGGAAGGAGGCGGAGATCACCTCCCACAAGAAGGTAAAGGGTATCACGCCGACCAGCGGGCCCCACAACCGGCCTGTGCCCCCCAGCAACGCCATGATCACGACCTGAAAGGACAGCATTGGATTAAAGGCGATGGAGGGTTCGATATAGACATAGCGCGGGGCGATGATTGCCCCGACGACAGCCGCAACCGCGCCGGACACGATGAATAGCGCCACCTTGGACAGTGAGGTGTTGATACCGGAATGGGCGGCGACCTCTTCGTCATCCCCGATGATACGCAACGCAAAACCAAGGCGGGAATGTTGGATCAGCCAGCCGATCAGATAGACCAACGCCGCGAGGCCGACCAACTGCCAATAGATATGCGCCTCTGTCAGATCCGTCAGGACATAGGTGCCTTTATGCCCCTGCTGGTTCTGAAACCAGGTGACGCACTGGCGGATCATCTCGGCCAATCCCAGCGTGAAAATTACGAAATAGACGCCGGACAGGCGCAATGTCGCCAGCCCAACAACCGCTGCCAAAACGCCGCCAACCAGCGCTGCCAGCGGGAGCAAAACCCAATAGGGCATCAGGTCGATCCCGGTGCCAGTCACATAGGTGCCAACCCCAAAAAACGCCGCCGTGGCCAGCGAGATATAATGCGTCGGGCCGGAAAACAGCGCCCAGCTGGTGGCCAGCACCGTATACATCGCGATCGAAACACCGATCGACAGCATATATCCCTCGCTGACAAATGGCAGCATCGCTGCGATGATCAGTAACACCGCGCCCGCGGACAGTTCTTTGCCATAGTTCGGGGTCATGTTGGTTTCCTCCCGAACAGGCCTTGTGGGCGGAACAGAAGGATCAGGATGAACATCGCATAAGCCGCAGCGAGCGTTAGTCCCGGGTCAATAAAGGTCGCAACCAGCGTTTCGCCAACCCCAAGGATCAACGCGGCGATGATGGTGCCACGCACATCACCAACACCACCCATGATGACGATAATCAGCGCCTTCATGGTGAACAAAACGCCGATGGACGCATCAAGCGTCAGGAATGTGGAAATCACAACCCCGCCGACAGCCGTGACTGCACCGCCAAGCGCAAAGGCGCGAGCCGATAGTTTCGGTACATCGATACCCACCAGCCGTGCGCTTTCAGGCGAAACAGCAACCGCGCGGATCGCCATCCCGGCACGCGAATGGTTCAGCCACAGGTACAGCGCCGCGCATAACGCCACGGCGCAGACAAATGCCACAACCCGGTTCAGACCGAAATTGTCGCCGAAAATCACAATGGGACGGGACAGGAAGGAATAATTGAAATAATCCCCGCCAAAGCCCCAGATCATCAGACCCACCATCACGAAGGATAAACCAAAGGTGGTCAGGATCGCGTCCTGTTCCAACGCGCCGCGCGATTTGGCGCGGTTAACCAATGGCCGCAGCATGATGCGATAGATCAACCAGTTCAAAAAATACGCCACCGGAGCGACCAGAAACAGGGTCAGCAACGGGCTGACCGCAGCGCCGGTAAACAGGATAAAGGCCGCGAACCCGCCAACGACGAGCATCTCGCCATTTGCCAGATTCATGATCCGCGCCACGCCATATTGCAGGTTCAGCCCCATCGCGATCAACGCGTAGGTGCCGCTGAGCAACAGGCCTGTGATGATGATGTCCATAATTACGCTTTCAAGGGTGATGCGGGCCGGACGAACCGGCCCGCAAAATATTTATTCCCAACCGGATTTCAGGATGGGTTCAACAGCACCTTCCCGACCTGTCGAGGCCAGACCTTTGAACTCACCGTCCTGCCATTGGCCGACCGTCCAGAATTCATTGTTGTTGTTATTCTCGTCGAAATCGATGGTGCCCATCACTGTCTCGAACGCGTTGTCCTTGATGTATTGGGTGATTACGTCGCGATCCAACGTGCCGGTGGCCTCGATCGCCTGCTCATAGATTTGCAGCGTCGCATACATCATGCCTGACGCCCAGTAATCCGGCGCTTGGCCCGTGACTTCCATGTGACGCGCCGCATAATCCTGGAATTCAGGTGATGCGGTATTGACGCCGCCAATGCCCATGACACCCTCGGCCGCGGCACCGAAACGGCCACCAAATGCCGGGAAGGCCGTCGCAACAGCGGTGTAGAACACCTTAACGTCCAGATCTTCGATTATCGCCTGTTCGGTCAGACCGAATGTGTCCGGCGGATAGGACCAAGCCACAAACGCATCCGGTTCAGCGGCTTTAGCGGCTTTCATGATTGGAGACAGATCAGGTGTTCCAAGCGGATATGATGTTTCATAGACCAGCTCGAACCCGGCTGCTTCAAACGCTGGTTTCGCCGCAGCTGCCAGCTCGATTCCGAACGCATCCGCCACGTTCACCATGGCAATCTTGTTACCAATCTCACCTGCATCACGCAGGTCAGACAAAATCTTCACCGCGTCACCCGCGATGTCGGAATTTGTCCCGAGCGTGAAGAAGATATTGTCGAACTGGGCGTGAAGTTCCTCGGCATCGTCTGTCGTCGCGGTCGAGGTAATTTGCGGATAGCCAAGGCGATCAAAGATCGGCGCAGCCGCAAGGTTCAGACCGGTCGAATACGGTGCCAGAATGAAATCAGCATTGTCCTGCGTCGCCAGACGGGTCACCGCCTTGATGGTTTCGGCTGGGTTTGTCTGATCGTCATATTCGATGACTTCGATCATCATCATCTCGCCGCCGACATTCAGTCCTCCGCGCGCGTTAACTTCCTCTTTCCACAATTGGATATTGGGGAAATGGGTCACAACCGCGCCGCCAGCAAGCGGTCCGGTTTTTGGCCCAACAGCCCCGAATGTGATCGTGCCTTCGGCAAATGATGCCCCGGCAATCGACATCGCGGCGAGAGCCGTCGCGAGTTTTAGTGCAGTTCTGCGTTTCATAGTATCCTCCCTAGGGTTTTGTTTTCGCAGTCAGGTCCAGAATGGGAATGCGGATTTGGGGTCCTGCATCGTGATCCATCTGAGGTCAGTAAATTCTTCGATCGTCGCGTCGCCGCCGAACCGGCCGTAACCGGAGGCTTTGATCCCGCCAAACGGCATCGCCGGGTCGTCAAACACGGTTGGGCCGTTGAAATGGCATGTGCCGGTTTCGATCTTTCGGGCAATGTCGGGCATGCGGTCAGTGTCGCTGGTGTAGACCGACGCCACCAGCCCGTAATCAGTGTCATTGGCGATGGTAATCGCCTCGGCTTCGTCATGGACGCGGATGACGCTGGCCACGGGGCCGAAGCTTTCCTCGCGGTATATCTGCATTTCCGGCGAGACATTATCCAGAAGCGTCGGCTGCACATGGGCGCCCGAAACCTCACCCCCCACACGCAAGGTCGCCCCTTTGGACAGTGCATCCGCTATCAGGTTGCCGACCCGTTTTGCGGCATCACCGCTGATCAGATCGCCAACCTTGTGGCGGTGTTTTTTGGTCAGCAACGCGGCGCACTGCGCCTCCATCTCGGCGATAAAGGGCTCTGCGATGGCGTCAACAACAACGATCCGTTCGGTCGCCATGCAAATCTGTCCGGAATTAAAATAAGCGCCAAAGGATGCCGCCGTCGCGGCGGCTTTGATATCCGCATCTTCCAGCACAATCAGCGCCGCCTTATCGGACAATTCCAACAAGCAGGGCTTTAGATGTTTCGCCGAAATCTCGGCAATCCGCCGACCGATCCGTGTCGATCCGGTGAAATTTATCCGCCGTACCGCAGGATGAGAGATCAGTGTCTCGACCACAGACTCCGCCGCTTCGGGCGCGTGTAGGACCGAGCAGACAGCTCCCGCAGGCAAACCAGCGTCGCACAGGATATCTACGATACAGGAGTGCAATTTCGGGCACAGCTCCGACGCTTTGAACACGACCGTATTCCCGCAGGCCAGCGGCCAGATAATCGCACGGATCGCCAGTGTCACTGCTGCATTCCACGGCGCAATCGCCAGAACCACGCCGACAGGTTGGCGGATCAGGGTCGAGGTAACCCCGTCTTTTTCCGAGGTCCGGGTCCAGGCGTCGATCTTGTCAGGTACCTCCATCGCCTCGTCAAAAACCTTGGCGGCGATATCAATGTTGAAACGGGTCCATTCGCCGGTTGATCCCAGCTCTTGCGCACCAATTTCAATCAGCTCTTCCGCCCGCTCGATCATCAGATCCCGCGCTCGCGTCAAAATCGCCCGTTTGTCTGTATTTGAGGTTTGCTGCCACGCCGGAAACGCTGCTGCCGCCGCATTGGCTGCGTCGATCACATCACGCGTGCCCGCCGCGACCGCTGTCGTAACCGGCAGGCCATCAACGGGCGAGCGGCGTTGAAATACTGCGCCATCACGCGCATCAACACCCGCTTCGCGGATATGAAGTTTGGCTTCGAACATTTTCCTCCCATCGGCCACCGCTCTGCGGCGATTGACCTGTCATTCAGCATGACCGAGAAATCCGCCATAAATAATGCTAAAAAATGGGAATATATTGCTGTAACATGGCGGAACCGACGAATCTAGGAGACCTATGCTCGATTCCGCTTCCACCCAATTCCGCGCCGCCCGCATCGACTGCGCGTTGCAGGAACGTACAATCGGTCCGCCGTCGCTGTTTACGCACAGCCAGTGGATGGCGTTTTATCTGGAGAGCGGTCAGGCCGTCGCCGTCACCCGTGACAGCAGTTACGAGATGTCGGGCCCCGCGGTTCTTTGGGTGCCGCTTAGCGATGATACCCGACTAAAAATCAGCGCCGGTAGCGTCGGTAGCTACCTGTTACTCAGCGACCGCATCCTTGGCGACGCCATTGGCACGGTGATTGAAGCTGCCGAACTGCGCGTGTTCGCCCAGCAACCCGTTATGCTGTCTTTTGATCGCAGTGATCCGCGCAGCTCACAGCTCGACGGCAAATTTGAACGTATCATCGCGGAGGCGCGAAGAACCGGATTTGGTGGTGAAATTGCGATTTCCGCATATGTTCGCCTGCTACTGGTTCTGCTTTGGCGCAGCGTAGATTCCGAAACGGCGGAACGCGACACCATCGGTCATCGCCGCGCGGAACTGTCCCGTTTCCGTAATCTGGTCGAGGCCCATTTTCGCGCCCGCTGGAAAGCGAAGCAATATGCAGAGGCGCTTGGCCTCACCTATGATCGGCTACATGATCTGTGCGTGCGCTCATTGGGCAAACCCCCAGCCTTGGTGGTCCGTGAACGCAGTTTCCACGAGGCGCAAATCCTGTTGCAGCGCACGTCGTTAAGCGCCGACCAGATTTCCGCGATCCTCGGCTTTTCTTCCGCCAGCCAGTTTAATCATTTCTACAAATCCATGTCCGGAGAGACCCCCGGCACCTACCGCCGCGCCCTGCTAGCGCTGAGCGCCGAAAGCCGCCAGAAAGTCGAGCCTCGTTTTTCCGACTGGCCGTAGATTGTAGAAAGTTAAATCTCTTTAGCTCCCTATTCCTGCGAAAACGCTGATCGATACTCCCTTGGGGTGCGGCCTGTGCAGCGTCGAAACACGCGGGAGAAATAGGACGGGTCGTCAAAACCGATTTGATACCCGGCTTCGGCGATCCCGGCGCGGGTATAGGCAAGCAGGCGGCAGGCTTCGCGGATCAGGATGGTTTCCACATATTCCGCCGGAGATTGACCGGTGGCCTGTTGGCATAATCGCCCCAGATGCCGTGGCGAGAGATTTAACGCCTGTGCGTAACGTTCAATGCTCCAGTGTTCGCGGAAATGCGCGTGGACCAGTGCTTCGAACCGCTGAAACCTATCGGAACGGGCGCGCGGGGCGTGGGGTGCAGTGGAAGGCATATGCCGAATGATCTCGCAGATCAGTTGCTGGGCGAGGGCTTGCAGCATCAATGTTCGCGCCTTGCCCAGACCGTCATGTTCCCGGTGAAGGGTGGTCGCGATATCCTCCACGCTGGCGGGGGCCGGGAAATGGGCGAACTGGCGGATGGAGCTGGTGGCGCCATTGTCCGGGGTGAACAGCTCCGGCAGGCATTCCAGCGGGATTGTAATGACATAGCCATCCGTGTGGGCGGAGAAGGTAAACCCGTGGACTGTGCCGGGGGGAATGGTCATAACGCAGGGTGCCGTCAAAGCCAAAGGCGCCCCATCAACCGACATGCGCACATTGCCGGAGCGGATCAGGAAAATCTGGTGCAGATTCATGTGCCTGTGCGGGCTGATCCGCCAGTCCAGACCTGCGGCGCGGTCGGTGATGCGTTCCACATGCAACACGTCCGGAAATGCCTGTTCTTCTCCGTAGAGATTCCAGACGGGGATTGCAGTGTTGGAATGATCGAGGGTCACCATGTCCGAAAAATACCAGAACTTCACCGTTCCGTCCATTCCTGATCACGGGTGCACAGGATAGGCTGTCCTTCAGGAGAAACATTATGAAAACACAGGTAGCCATTATCGGCGGCGGCCCGGCGGGTCTGCTTTTATCCCAATTGTTGATGCGGGAGGGGATTGAAACCATCCTGCTGGAGCGCCAGACGCGCGACTATGTCCTGTCACGTATTCGGGCAGGGGTGGTCGAATGGGGGGCAGTGACGTTACTGGATCACGCCGGGGTCGGGGAAAGGATGCACCGCGAGGGGCACCCGCATACCGGCTGCACGCTTTCGCGGAATGACCGAATGTTGCGGATCGATTTCGAAGGTCTGTGTGACAGTCGTGTCATGGTCTATGGCCAGACGGAAATCACGGCGGATCTTTACGATGCGCAGGCGGCGTTGGGGGCCACCATTTTGCACGGTGTGGATGACGTTGTCCTGAACGACCTGAAATCAGATACGCCATATGTCACCTTCACACATGACGGAGAGCAGAAGCGGATCGACTGCGATTATATTGCCGGATGTGACGGGTTCCACGGAGTCAGCCGCAAATCCATCCCATCGACCGTTCTGAAGGAATATGAAAAGATCTACCCTTTCGGTTGGCTCGGCATTCTGTCCGAAACCCCGCCTTTGGCGGAAGAACTGATCTATGCCAGCAACGACCGGGGGTTCGCGTTGGCGTCTATGCGACATGAGATGCTGTCCCGATATTATATCCAGGTGCCACTAACCGATAAAGTCGAGGACTGGTCGGATGACGCGTTCTGGACAGAATTTACGGCGCGGATGCCGGAATCGGTCCGGGGTGACCTGATCACCGGGCCATCAATAGAAAAGTCCATTGCGCCATTGCGCAGTTATGTCGCCGAACCGATGCAGTACGGGAGTCTGTTCCTGTGCGGCGATGCCGCCCATATCGTTCCACCCACCGGGGCGAAGGGATTGAACCTCGCAGCATCTGACGTTCAATATCTGTGGAAGGCACTGACGGCACGCTATAAGGAAAACGACCACAGCCTGATCGCACGTTATGGCGAGGATGCGTTGGCGCGTGTCATGATGGCGATGCGGTTCAGCTGGTGGATGACGACGTTGTTGCACAAATTCCCCGACCAGTCGGGTTTCGACAGCCAGATGCAGGCGACAGAATTCGACTATCTGACGAAATCGCGGGCAGCGCAGGTATCTTTGTCGGAAAATTATACCGGTTTGCCGTTCTTTTGATGACTCCTGCCTTGACCCGAACCCTATCGTAGCCGAGTAGATAACCGGACATGAACCTGATGGGGGCGAGGATGCCGTATTTTTCGAATTTCACCCGGATGCTTTTGGGCGTGACCGCTGGTGCGATGCTGGCGGGCGGGGCAATGGCGCAGGAGGTGACATTGCGGTTTCACCAGTTCCTGCCCTCGACCGCGCCGGTGCCTGCGGAAATTCTGATCCCTTGGATGGAAAAGGTCACGGCCGAGTCGGACGGGCGGATCGCGTTTGAACATTACCCCTCCATGCAGTTGGGCGGCACCCCGCCGGAGCTGGTCGATCAGGTGATCGACGGGGTGGTGGATATTATTTATACGCTGCCCGGCTATTCCCCGGGTCGTTTCCCGCGCACCGAGGTGATCGAGCTGCCGTTCCTGATGACTGACCCGCTGGCGGCCTCGATGACGCTGTCGACTTTGGGCGAGAAGTACATGTTCGACACCGAATATGCGGATATGAAAATCCTTGGCATGTGGGTGCATGGACCAGGGCTGATCCATTCGGAAACACCAATTACAACGCCTGACGACCTAAGCGGTGTGAAGCTACGCGCCCCGACGCGGGTTGCCAACATCATGGCAACACAATTGGGCGCAACCACCGTCGGAATGCCGGTGCCGGGTGTGCCGGAGTCGCTGTCGAAAGGCGTGATCAGCGCGGCGCTGCTGCCATGGGAGGTTACAGCCTCGCTGAAAACCTCCGAACTGGTTGACAACCACACGGAATTTCCGGGCGCGCCGCTTTATACAGCTGCGTTTATCATGGCGATGAACATCGACAGCTATAACGCGCTGCCCGACGATCTGAAGGCGGTGATAGATGCCAACTCCGGACTGGCTTTTGCTGAATTCGCCGGGACGATCGCGCCGGGTCTTGATGGGCCGGGGCGGCAGATGGCAGTGGATCTGGGCAACAACATCATCAGCCTGACGCCCGATCAGATCGCGATCTGGAAGGAAGCCGCTGCCCCCACCATCGACCGCTGGATTGCGGAGATGGACGAAAAAGGGATCGATGGCCGCGCGCTTTATGACGAGGCCGTCGCGCTGATGGAACAGTTCACCGATAAATGACCTGACGGCGTGCGCGGCTTCATCACCCAGCTGGCAAACCTGACCGCGATAGTCGGTGGGGTGACACTCGGGCTGCTGGCGCTGATGACCTGCGTCAGCGTGACGGGCCGGGCGTTTAGCTGGCTGGGGATGGGACCGATCCCGGGGGATTATGAAATTGTCGAGGCCGGTGTCGCCTTCGCCATTTTCTGCTTTCTGCCGATCTGCCAACTGCGTGGTGGTCATGCGACCGTGGACCTGTTCACCAGCCGCCTCGGCCCGGCAATCAACCAAGTGATCGCCGCTTTCTGGGAGGTGATCTTTGCCGCAGTGCTGATCTTCATCACATGGCGGCTCTACGAGGGGTTTCTGGGCAAACTGTCGAATGGCCAGACCTCGATGTTCTACCAGTTTCCGATCTGGTGGCCCTACCTCGCCTGCCTGATTGCCTCTGTTATTGCGGCTATCGTTGGCGTCTGGTCAGCAGCCGACCGGATATTGAGGCGCACACGCGAGGATCAGCGCGGGGATCTGTGGCGTGAGTAATATCGAACTGGGGCTGTTCTCCTTCCCCGTCCTTTTGCTGATGATCTTCGCCCGTGCGCCGATTGGCCTCGCGATGTTGCTGGTGGGGGCAGGCGGCATGTATCTGGTGACGGGCACCCCGAATATTGTGATGTCGAAAATGAAGACCGAGGTCTACACGACATTCGCCAACTATAACCTTTCGATCATCCCGATTTTCTTTCTGATGGGGCATCTGGCCGGGATCGGCGGGATGAGCCGGGCCTTGTTCAAGGCTGCCGAAGCCTGGTTGGGGCATCTCAAAGGCGGCACTGCGATGGCGGCGGTCGGGGCCTGTGCAGGGTTCGGAGCAATTTGCGGATCCTCGTTGGCGACGGCGGCGACGATGGCACGGGTTACGCTACCGGAACTGAAAGCAGGCGGATATTCCGGCGGGTTGTCGACGGCGGCGCTGGCAGCGGGGGGGACGCTGGGCATCCTGATTCCGCCTTCGGTCATTCTGGTGATTTATGCGATCCTCGCGCAGCAAAACATCGCCGGGCTATTTCTGGCCGCAATCATCCCCGGGCTGCTGGCGACGCTGGGCTATATGCTGGCGATCCGCATCTATGTGCGCCGTCATCCTGATGCGGCGGGACAACTGCCCCGGATGCCGGTGGCGGAGCGAAAGCAGGCGTTGATAGCAATCTGGCCGGTCGTGGTGATTTTCGCCGTCGTGGTCGGCGGCATCTATAGCGGCCTGATCAACCCGACCGAAGGGGCCTCGGTCGGGGCGCTGGGCACCGGGATCATTGCCTGGGCATCACGGCGATTGACATGGGCGAACCTGAGGGAGGCCATGATCGCCACCGCCAGCGGCACGGCGATGATCTTTTTCATCATCCTCGGAGCGGCATTTTACAACGCTTTTCTGGCCCTGACGCAGGTCCCGCAGACGATTACCGAATTTGTCGTCACGCAAGGTTATGGACCTTGGCTGGTGCTGATCCTGATCCTGATCCTCTACCTTCTGCTTGGCTGTGTCATGGACTCGCTGTCGATGATCCTGTTGACCATGCCGATCTTCTTCCCGTTGATGGGGACGCTCGATTTCGGACTGTCGCATGACGAAATGGCAATCTGGTTTGGGATCCTTGTGCTGATCGTGGTGGAAGTTGGGCTGATCACGCCGCCGGTCGGCCTTAACCTGTTCATCATCAACTCCATGGACCCGGACACACCGATGGTCGAGACATATAAAGCCGTCCTCTATTTCATCGCCGCCGACATCCTGCGCATCGCGTTGCTGGTAGCATTCCCGGTGATCTCTCTGTTCCTGATCCGCGTGTTTTAAGATTTGTGGCAATCCTCACCGACCTGTGCAGCGCGCTCTGGCAGGTTTCGGGAAAAAGGAGGGGGCAATGCCGCTAACATTACTACCGCTTCTCGTGGTGATCGGACTGGTCGCAATGACGACCATTGGCGACTACTATATCAAGACATCCACCAACCTGAGCAATCCGTTTGGAACATGGCAATTCGCCATTGGGTTCGTGACCTATGCGCTGGGTGCTTTTGGCTGGTTTTATGCGATGAAATACATGCCCCTGACCGAAACCGGAGTCGTCTATTCCTGCCTGACGATTATTATCCTCGCGCTGCTTGGCACGTTTGCATTTGACGAGACCTTCGGAACGCGGGAGCTTCTGGGTGTGTCTTTGGCCCTCTCAGCTGTGCTTGTCATGCATGACTGGCAGCCTACGGTCGCTTTTTTTAATAAAATGAATTAATATTACTTTTCCCGTTGCCTTCCCCGGCGTCAGCGACAATATTAATGGTCAGACATGGGCCTGTAGACACTACAGGCCCGCTTTATTGACAGGGGGAAGATATGATCTCGGGAAAACATTATCTGGCTGGCGAATGGGTTGCCGGCAGCGACACATTTACATCAGAACCGGCACATGGCCCGGCACATGACTTTTCCATCGGCACCCCGGCGCATGTTGATACCGCCGTCGAAGCCGCGGAAGAGGCGTTCCTGACCTATGGCTATTCCACCGCGCAGGTTCGCGCGGATTTCCTGAACGCGATTGCCGATGAAATGGATAAGCGCGGCGATGCGATCACCGAGATCGGCACACAGGAAACCGGCCTCCCCGAGGTGCGTCTGGTGGGCGAGCGTGGCCGGACCACCGGACAGCTGCGTCTGTTTGCGGAACATATCCTGAAAGGTGACTATCTGGATCGTCGTCATGACGCGGCCCTGCCGGATCGCCAACCGCTTCCACGCCCCGACATCAAAATGATGCAGCGCCCGATTGGTCCGGTGGCCGTGTTCGGCGCATCGAACTTCCCGCTGGCCTTTTCGACGGCAGGTGGCGACACCGCCGCTGCGCTGGCCGCGGGCTGTCCGGTGGTTGTCAAAAGCCACAGCGCGCATCCCGGCACATCCGAAATTGTCGCGCAGGCGATTGAAGCCGCGGTGAAATCGCAGGGCCTCCATCCCGGTGTGTTCTCTTTGATTCAGGGCGGGCGGCGAGACGTGGGTCAGGCGCTGGTGCAGCATCCGCTGATCAAGGCGGTGGGCTTTACCGGGTCGCTCGGTGGCGGTCGTGCGCTGTTCGATCTGTGCGCGCAGCGTCCCGAACCGATCCCGTTCTTTGGCGAGCTAGGCTCGGTCAACCCGATGTTCCTGCTGCCCGAGGCACTTGGCGCGCGCGGGAAAGATATCGCTGCTGGCTGGGCCGGGTCGCTGACCATGGGCGCAGGGCAGTTCTGCACCAACCCCGGGATCGTCGTGGTTCAGGAAGGCGCGGATGCGGAGGCTTTTGTCAAAGCCGCGACCGAGGCACTGGAACCCATCGGTGCGCAGACCATGCTGACGGACGGTATTGCCGAAGCCTATCGCTCCGGTCGTGACAAAATCGCCGCAACGGCTGGCGTTCAGGAAATCCTGACCTCCACCTGTGATCTGCGCAATGCGACGCCGTATCTGTATGCGGTCAGCGGCAAGGAATGGATCGACAACGAAATTCTGGGTGAGGAAGTTTTTGGCCCGCTCGGCCTGATCGTCACGGTTAAGGATTTCGACGAGATGGTCGAAATCGCCAAATCGCTGCAAGGCCAGCTGACTTGCACCATCCATATGGATGATGCGGATACCGACGCCGCCAAAACCCTGATGCCCATTCTGGAACGCAAAGCGGGCCGCGTGCTCGCCAACGGCTTCCCGACGGGGGTCGAGGTTTGCGACAGCATGGTGCATGGCGGGCCTTATCCGGCCTCGACCAATTTCGGGGCAACATCTGTCGGCACCCTGTCCATCCGTCGCTTCCTGCGCCCGGTCAGCTATCAGAATATCCCCGATGCGCTTCTGCCGGAGGGCTATCTCTAATGGTCCGCGTGTTCGACGACATGCGTTGCGAACTGGGGGAGGGGCCTTTATGGCACCCTCTCCGCAAAGAGCTGTTCTGGTTCGACATCATGGGTATGCGCCTTCACGCCAAAGGGGACGGCGAGACCCAGACCTGGCAGTTTGACGAACATGTTTCCGCTGCCGGATGGGTTGATGAAAACACGCTTCTGATTGCCAGCGAGACCTCTTTGTCCAGCTTCGACATCGCAACGGGCGAAACCACTTTCGTCCATGCGCTTGAGGCGGATAACGAGGTGACGCGTTCCAACGATGGTCGCGCTGACCCCTATGGCGGGTTCTGGATCGGCACGATGGGCAAGAATGCAGAGCCTGAGGCGGGCGCGATTTATCGCTATTACAAGGGCGAATTGCGCAAGCTTTACCCGAAAATCTCGATCTCCAATGCAATCAGTTTTTCGCCGGATAAATCGACGGCTTATTTCACTGATACGCCCAAGGCAATCCTGTGGAAGGTCGCACTTGACGACGACGGCTGGCCAGCTGCCAAACGCGAAGAGTTTGCAGACCTGAACGCGGCAGGCCTGCACCCTGATGGTGCGGTCACCGATAGCGAGGGATATCTGTGGAACGCCCAATGGGGCCTGAGCAAGGCGGTACGGTTCACGCCAGATGGTGTTGCCGAAAGCGAGGTTGCTTTCCCCGGCAAGCAGACCACCTGCCCGGCGTTTGGGGGGCCGGACATGAAAACGATGTTCATGACCTCGGCTGCCATCAATCAGGATGGTGCGGCAGATGGTCAGACCTTCGCGGTCGATGTGGACGTGCCGGGACTGCCGGAACCTCGGGTTATCCTATAACCAAGCAAAACAGTCGGAATAGTTGACTATCCCGGCTTTTTCTGTCAGATATTATCCGCCCAGCCAATGAAAGCCACGGCCATCTGACGGAGACTGACATGCTGGCCTATCGCCCTGAGAAATCTGACCTGAAAGACACCGCCGTGACCCCGGCCTATGACGCCCGAATTCTGACGGGGGACGGCAAAACCGCCTCCATCCTGTTGGACGGGCAGGTTTATACGCTGCGGATTACGAAGCAGGACAAGCTTATCCTGACGAAATAGCCAGAGCTTCCTGAAACTGGGCGCGTTGACGTTCGGGTGCAAACTGGGTGCGCACATGCTTGGCCGCAGAGCTGACCAGACCTTGCAATAGCGCAGGATCGCGCAACAACCGCTCAAACGCAGCAGCAAATTCCTCGTTACTTTCTGCGTTCAGATAATGCTCATCAGGGATGAAATCCAATCCTTCGACGGCTTTGGCGGTGGCGATTATCGGGCGGTTCAGGATGGCGGCCTCCAGCACCTTCAGGCGCGTTCCGCTGCCGGCGCGGATCGGCAGCATCACCATATGCGCTGCATCGTAATGTGGGGCGAGGCTCTCCGGGTCCGCAAACGCATTGCCGTGGGGCAGACTTTCGACCCGCCGCCGGGTTTTCGCGCCCAGCCCACGCCCGCAGACAGTCAATCTGACATCAGGATGTTGGCGGTGAATGCGGGGCAGGATCCCTGACACCAATGCTTTCACCGCAGCTTTGTTTGGCTGGAAACCCATATGGCCGACCAGCAGGATGTTGGCGTCATTGGGCAGATGGTCAGGCGCGGCCAGATCAGCAACGACAGCCCAGTCCGGCACCGGATTGCCCAGCACCACCATCGGGGTCCGGGTTCCGTACATTTCTCGCGCCATCCGGACATCATGGGCGGAGGTCATCAGGATCAGGTCGACCGCGTTAAACGCCGCGCTTTCTGCCCGGCGAAAACGTTGGCGCGATCGCCTAGTTGCGACAGCGATCAACGGATGAAGAAATGCGGGGAAACGGGCCTCGGTTTCCTCCTGAAACAGCAGGCTTTCGATATTGTGGGCATTTAACCAGATCTTCGCCTCAGGACAGGCAGCACGTAGCGACGGGATCAGCCCGGCGAGGTAGGGCGAGTCGATGACGACAAGGTCTGGCGCAGATTCCAGTTGCGCCGACAGAGCCGTCAAAAATGGTTCGGGCAGGACAAACGTCATCGGATCGTCCTGGGTTTCCACTGGAAGGTTCGCATCCGCAAGCAGGCGCTTGTAACTGAGTGTCGAAACTGTTCCTTCGCTTTCCAGCAGCGATTGCATCATCCGCGTACGCAGAATGCCGCCACTCGGGGGGGCATCCGGGTCGTCATTCAGGATATGCAGGCTCCTCACGCCGCGCTGCCACCAACCGTCAGTCCACCGATCAAAACGCTTGGCTGGCCGACGCCCACTGGTACCCACTGACCAGCTTTACCGCAATTGCCGATGCCGGGGTCCAGCTGCATGTCATTGCCGACTGCGCGAATATGTTTCAACGCTGTCGCCCCGTCACCGATCAGGGTCGCCCCTTTGACCGGTGCGCCGACTTTGCCGTTTTTCACGCGGTATGCCTCGGTGCAGGAAAACACGAATTTACCGTTTGTGATATCGACCTGACCCCCGCCGAACCCGACGGCATAGATGCCGTCTTTCAGACCGCTCAGCACCTCTTCGGGTGTAGCATCGCCGCCCAGCATGATCGTGTTGGTCATACGCGGCATCGGCGCATGCGCATAGCTTTGCCGCCGCCCGTTCCCGGTTGGGGCAACCCCCATCAGCCGCGCGTTCTGACGGTCCTGCATGTAGTTCACCAGAACGCCATCCTCGATCAGCACATTGCGCTGCGAGGGTGTGCCCTCGTCATCAAAGGATATCGAGCCGCGCCGATCCGGGATCGTTCCATCATCGACCACCGTCACACCTTTGGCCGCGATCTGTTGCCCCATCAGCCCGGCAAAGGCGGAGGTTTTCTTGCGGTTGAAATCCCCTTCCAGCCCGTGACCAATCGCTTCATGCAGCAAAATCCCCGGCCAGCCGGGGCCGAGGACCACATCCATCACCCCCGCCGGGGCCGGTTCGGCGCGCAGATTGACCAGCGCGATCCGCAAGGCTTCCTTTGCTGCTGATTTCCAGACATCGCCTTCCATCAACTGGGCCAGCCCATGGCGACCACCACTGGCGGCGTGGCCGCTTTCGCGACGGCCGTTTTCTTCGACGATCACCTGCACCGAAACGCCGCTCATCGGGCGCACATCACTCAAATGAATGCCGTCGGGGCGGAGGATTTCGACCTCCTGCAGACCGGCACTCAAATTGGCCGAGACCTGCACAACGCGCGGGTCCAGTGAGCGAGCGAAATCATCAATCTCGCGCAGCGTTTCGACCTTCACCGGGAAAGTTGCATCGTCCAGCGGGTCGTCATCTGTATAGAGCCTCTGGTTGGTGGGTTTCGGCGCGTCGGCCAGCGTGCCGCCGCCTTCCCCCACCGCCAGCCGCGCGGTTTCGGCTGCGCGTTTCAGCGCCTGTTCGGAAATTTCGGTCGAATGGGCATAGCCTGCGGTTTCCCCGCGAACCGCCCGCAATCCAAACCCTTCGGACGCATCATAGCTGGCCGTTTTGATCCGCCCGTCATCCAGCACCAGCGCCTCGGAGCGTTTGCGTTCAAGGAACAATTCGCCATCATCAGCCCCGGATGTGGCCTCTCTCAGCGTGCCAAGCGCGGTGTCTTTATCCAGATTGGTCTCAAACGGGCGGAATCGGGGTGTTTCTTCGGGCATATTATCCGTTCAATTCTGTCAAAAAGCGGCCTTATGCCGCAAAGGTCTGACTTGTTATTATCGTTCTAATATGGTTGTTGTCGGCGTGGAAACAATAAAGGATTCTGCGCGACTGACCAGCGCCGTTTCCGGATAGGGGCGGGAGAGGCCCGAACAAGAGGAAATAACAATGCGGATTGGCAAGTTTTTCACTTTTTTTGCGGCGATGGGCATGTCCGGTGTCGCCATGGCGCAAGATAACCTGCAAGGGCTTGAAACTATTGGGAAACCCAAGCCGGACCTGATGGGATTTCAGCCCGCTGTAACCAGCGTGGCCAATGATATCCACTGGTTGGACTCGATGATCCTTTATGTCATCAGCGCGATCTGTCTGCTGGTGTTGGGGCTGCTGCTTTGGGTGATCATCCGCTTTAACAGACGTGCCAACCCGGAACCGGCGCGCTTCACTCATAATTCGGTGATCGAGGTCTTGTGGACCGTCGTTCCCATCATCATCCTGATCGTGATTGGGTCCTTCTCTCTCCCGACGCTGTTCAAACAGCTTGAAGTTCCGGATTCCGACCTGACGATCAAGGTGACAGGCAACCAGTGGTACTGGACCTATGAATATGTCGAACAGGAATTCGCCTTTGACAGCTACATGATCGGCCACCCCGTCAATTACTCCGGTGACAAACCGTTTGTTCTGACGGACGAGACCCGCGCGCTTCTGGCTGAATATGGTTACGCCGAAGATGAATGGCTGCTGGCCACAGACGCCGCAGTTGTCGTTCCTGTTGGTGCGGTTGTGCGTCTGCAGATTACCGGTGCTGACGTGATCCACAGCTGGACCATCCCGGCCTTTGGTGTGAAGCTTGACGCGGTTCCCAACCGTCTGGCCGAAACCTGGTTCCAGGCGGACGTTGAAGGCGTCTATTTCGGCCAGTGTTCCGAGCTGTGCGGCAAGGATCACGCCTATATGCCAATCACCGTAAAGGTCGTTTCGCAGGCTGATTACGATGCGTGGCTGACCGGTGCGATCGCAGAATATGCGTATCTCGGCTCCGACGTAACGGTGGCGTCCGCTGAGTAATCGGCGGACCTCCTGACGCAGGAAAAACATGACTGACGCAACCTACAGCCCGAAGGAATACGAGGCCCAGTTCGGAGATTATTTCGAACTGTTAAAGCCCCGTGTGATGCGTCTGGTGATCTTCACCGCCGCTGTAGGCATGTTGACCGCACCCGGTGGCATTCATCCGGTGATCGCGCTGGCTACGATCCTGTGTATCGCCGTCGGTGCAGGTGCGTCAGGTGCGCTGAACATGTGGTGGGACGCAGATATTGACGCCGTCATGGGCCGGACCGTGAAACGCCCGATCCCGTCAGGTCGCGTGACCCGGGACGAGGCATTGGCAATCGGGGTCTCTCTGTCGGTTGCCGCGGTCATCATGCTGGGCCTGTTCGGGAACATCCTGTCCGCCGGTCTGCTGGCCTTCACGATCTTTTTCTATGTCGTCATCTATTCGATGTGGCTGAAACGCTCGACCCCGCAGAACATCGTGATTGGTGGCGCTGCCGGGGCTTTCCCGCCGATGATCGGCTGGGCCGTTGCCACGGGTGGCATCAGCGTGGAAAGCATTCTGATGTTTGCCCTGATCTTCGCTTGGACTCCGCCGCATTTCTGGGCTCTGGCGCTGTTCCGGAACGAAGATTACACCGCTGCCCATGTCCCGATGCTGCCGGTGACCAAAGGCACGCGGGTCACACGCAACCATATTCTGGGCTATGCGCTGGTGTTGGCACCGATTGCGCTGGCTCCGGCTTTCACCCAGATTGGTGGACCGGTGTATCTGCTGTTGTCATTGGGTCTGAACGCGGTGCTGCTGTCGGGGGCTTACCGATTGTGGAAACGAGATGACGCGGTCGCGGACGCGGATGGCTACAAGGCAGAGAAGAAATTCTTCCTGTTCTCCATCCTCTATCTGTTCCTGCACTTCACCGCCCTTCTGGCCGAGGCCGCGCTGAAAGCCGGGGGCCTGACCCTCGCCAACTGGCCGGTGTGGTTCTGATGGCGGAGCTGACCAAAACCCACGAATTGCACAAGCGCCGTCTGGGCCGGAATGCCGCTGTCGGTATCCTGCTGGGCCTGTTTGTGGTCCTGTCCATCGCCGTCGCCGTTGTGAAAATCGGTGGTCAACAGCAACCCGTTGCCGAGGAGGCTAGTGAATGAGTGAGAAAAGCAATTCCCGCATCGTGATCCGGTTGGTAACGCTGGTAACTGTTATGGGCTCTTTGGCGATTTTTTCGGTGCCGCTCTACAATATTTTCTGTGCTGTGACCGGGTATGGCGGCACCACCGCCGTTGCCGAGGATACAACCGATGTCGAGGTGCTGGATCAAACCATCACCATACGGTTTGATGCCTCGCTGGAACGGGGTATGCCGTGGACCTTCAAGCCGGTTGAGCACAAGATGGACATTCGTATTGGCGAGGTAGGCCTCGCCTTTTACGAGGCCCACAATCCGACCGATCATCCAATCGCTGGACAGGCGGGCTATAACGTTGCCCCCTTCACCGCTGGCGAGTTCTTCACCAAGATCGACTGTTTCTGCTTTACCGAGCAGGTACTGGAGCCTGGTGAAACGGCATTGATGCCGGTGACATTCTATGTTGATCCGTCAATCGTGGATGATCTTGATGGCCGTCATATCAACTCGATCACGCTATCTTACACCTTTTTCGAAATCGACCTGCCGGAGGATTATGTAAGTCCCGCCGCGCTGGACGAAACACCCGAAACCGCGCTAAACTAGCGCCAAGTGTCAAAATAAAGGACCTGACTATATGGCACATGAAAAAAACCATGATTATCACATCCTGACGCCCAGCCCGTGGCCGCTGATGGGTGCGCTTAGCGCCTTCGTCATGCTGACAGGTGCTGTCCTGTGGATTTCCCCGCAGTTGCAAAGCAACCAGCCGTGGGTGTTCCTGATCGGTCTCGCCGGGGTGCTATATACAATGTACGCTTGGTGGTCGGACGTCGTTGACGAATCCCATGCCGGCGATCACACACCGGTCGTGAAAATCGGCCTGCGTTATGCCGTCATCATGTTCATCACGTCGGAGGTTTTCTTCTTCGTCGCATGGTTCTGGTCCTTCTTCAAACATGCACTTTACCCGATGGACGGGGCATGGCCGCCCGAAGGGATCCATACGTTCGATCCGTGGCATCTGCCGCTGATCAACACCCTGATCCTGCTATGTTCAGGTGCTGCGGCGACCTGGGCGCACCACGCGATCGCGCATGATAATGACCGCAAAGGTCTGGTGCAGGGTCTGACGCTCGCCATCATTCTCGGCGCATTGTTCACCGTCTTCCAGATTTACGAATACAGCCACGCCGAATTTGGCTTTAGCGGAAACATCTATGGCGCGAACTTCTTTATGGCGACCGGCTTCCACGGCTTCCACGTTGTCATCGGGACGATCTTCCTGGCCGTCTGCCTGATCCGTGCGCTGAAAGGTCACTTCACCCCTGAATCCCACGTTGGGTTCGAAGCTGCGGCCTGGTACTGGCACTTCGTGGACGTTGTCTGGCTGTTCCTGTTCGCCGCTGTCTATATCTGGGGTGGCTGAGGCTTAAGGCAGACACAGGTCCGTCTGCAAAGTTTGGCGCGAGTCCCAAGGGGCTCGCGCTTCCCGTTTCCGGAGCCGTTGAATGGCAAGCGCAATATATCTGTTGGTTGATCCGAAAAAGGGCCAGGTTTTCCCTGTTTCGCCGCGCGCCTTCAGCCGGATCAACGCGCCGGTGTCCAAAACCCTGACGCGAAATGCCGATGCCGTTTTCCTGACCCCCGCCGGAGAATTGGTGAAGATCAACAGCATCACGCTTTCACGAGACTTACCAACCACATGGTTGGGCCTGTGGCTGGCCTTTCCGGCCAATGTGGTGGTGCAGTGGGCCAAGCTGGACATGAGTTTCCAGACATTCCGCGACACCCTGCTGGCAGCGATCAAACGCCATCGCCAGCAATTTGGCGAGGATGACGAGTTGTGGTGGATTATTAATCGCCCCATTGACGACGTGACCGACCGTATCATGGCAACACAGGATTTTACCGCTCTCTATGCGATTGTGGGCTTTCCGGCGGATCAGGATTGTCTGGATTTATTATGACCCGAAGCATGATCATACCCCTCCTGTTTGGTGTGCTGGGCGCGATACTGTTTGTATCGCTTGGCACATGGCAATTGCAGCGGCTGGAATGGAAACAGGGGATTTTGGCCGAGATTGACCAGCGGATGGCAGCAGAGCCTGTCACGCTACCAGACAATCCGACGGAAGCGGAAGACGAGTATCTGAACGTCACGATCACCGGCACGATCGGAGAGGGGGTCGCCTATGTCCTGACCTCGCAGGGACGTCCCGGTCATCGCGTGATTGTGCCGCTGCAACTGAATGATAGCCGCACGGTCATGGCGGAACTGGGCTTCGTACCCGAAGGCGGGCAAATGATTGCGACTCCGACGGGGCAGCTCACCGGCACCGGTTACCTGATCTGGCCGGACGAGGTGGATGGCTACACACCCGAGCCGGATTTTGACACGCAGGAATGGTATGCCCGTGACGTGGATCGCATGGCCGAAACGCTCGGCACGGACCCGATCCTTGTGGTGTTGACCGACGCGGATAACCTCAACGGGATCACCCCGTCCGAAGTCTCGATTCACATCTCCAACCGGCATCTGGAATATGTATTCACATGGTTTGGGTTCGCGATTATCTGGATCGGGATGACAGGGCTGTATCTTTGGCGTATCAAACGCCGACCTGAGTGAATCGGAAAGTCTTTATGCGCTATATCTCGACCCGTGGGCAGGCGCCCGTTCTAAGCTTTGAAGAGGCGATGCTGACAGGGTTGGCGCGCGACGGAGGGCTGTATGTGCCTGAAAGCTGGCCGCAAATGTCAGAGGATGATATCGCCGCGCTGGCGGGGCTGAGCTACGAGGAAACCGCCTTTCGCGTCATGAAACCTTTCATCGGCGATACGTTCAGCGACGCCGAATTCCGTGCGATCATTGACCGCGCCTATGCCAGTTTCCACCACAAAGCGCGCTGCCCTATTGTGCAAATGGGGTCGAATGATTTCCTGCTGGAACTCCATCACGGCCCGACGCTGGCATTTAAAGACGTCGCCATGCAGTTGATCGGGCAGATGTTCGAAGCTGCATTGAAACGGCGCGGCGAAAGCATCACGATTGTTGGCGCGACCTCGGGTGACACGGGGTCAGCGGCGATCGAGGCGTTCAAAGGCCTCGACAACGTTAATGTCTTCATCATGTACCCGCACGGCCGCGTGTCCGAGGTTCAGCGCCGTCAGATGACAACCCCGTCCGAAAGCAACATCCATGCGCTGGCAGTGGACGGTGATTTCGACAATTGTCAGGCCCGATTGAAAGATATGTTTAATGATTTCACCTTCCGTGACGAAGTCAAACTCGCCGGTGTGAATTCGATCAACTGGGGTAGGGTGCTGGCGCAGGTAGTGTATTATTTCACCTCTGCCGTGTCACTGGGCGCGCCGCATCGCAAGATTTCCTTCACCGTGCCGACGGGCAATTTCGGCGATATTTTTGCAGGTTATGTTGCCAAACGCATGGGCCTGCCGGTTGACCGGCTGGTGATTGCGACAAACCAGAACGACATTCTGCACCGCACGCTTGCGTCGGGTGATCACACCAAAACCGGCGTGAACCCGTCGATCAGCCCGTCGATGGATATTCAGGTCTCCTCCAATTTCGAGCGCCTGCTGTTCGATGTCTATGATCGCGAAGGCGATGCTGTGACGCAGCTGATGGACGACCTCAAAGACAAAGGCGCGTTCACTCTGTCACAAGGGGCGCTGGGTCGCCTGCGAGAGGAATTTGATTCCGGACGGGCAAGCGAAGAAGAAACCGCGGCGACCATCACCCGCACCGCGCAAACAACCGGACAGGTTGTCTGCCCCCACACCGCCGTTGGCCTGAAAGTCGCTGGTGAACAGCGGGGCGACCTTGCGGTGCCGATGGTGACGCTGGCCACCGCCCACGCCGCCAAATTCCCCGATGCGGTTGAAAAGGCCACCGGCCAACATCCGGCGCTGCCGCCCCATATGGCCGACCTTTTTGACCGCCCGGAACGCATCACCCGTGTCGCCAACGACCTGTCCGCCATCGAAATCCTGATCCGCGAGCGGCTGTCATGAGCCGCGTGCAGACCCACACGCTGACGAACGGGTTCCGGATCGTCACTGAAAATATGCCATCCTTGCGCTCTGCCACGCTCGGCGTCTGGGTGGATGCGGGTGCTCGCCACGAACGGGTGGAGCAAAACGGCATCGCGCATTTTCTCGAACATATGGCATTTAAGGGGACGGAGACGCGGTCCTCGCTGGATATCGCCGAAGCCATCGAAAATGTTGGCGGCTATATCAATGCCTATACCAGTCGGGAAAACACGGCTTACTACGCAAGGGTTCTGGCCGAAGATGTGCCGCTCGCGCTCGATGTGATTTCCGACATCCTCACCCACCCGACCTTTGACCCGCGCGAGATCGAAGTTGAGCGTGGCGTGATCCTGTCCGAAATCGGCCAAAGCTTCGATACGCCTGACGACATCATCTTCGACTGGCTGCAGGAAACCGCTTTCCCGGATCAACCGATGGGCCGTCCGATCCTTGGCCCCGCTGAACGTGTCCGTGCGTTCGCCCGCACTGACCTGTCCGGTTTTGTCGACAGCCATTACGGCCCCGAACAGATGATCCTGTCCGCGGCGGGTGGTATCGACCATGACCGGATCGTGCGCGAAGCCGAAAAACAATTCGGCCACCTGACGCCCCGCAATCCGCCCGCCGCGCCCGCCGCCAATTTTGCCGGTGGCGAGCGGCGCGAGGTGAAGGATCTGGAACAGGCCCATTTCACCTTGGCGTTTGAAGCGCCAAGCTGGCGCGACCCGAACATCTATGTCAGTCAGATTTTCTCGACCGCGCTGGGCGGCGGCATGTCCTCGCGCCTGTTTCAGGAAGCACGCGAAAAACGCGGGCTGTGCTATACGATCTTTGCGCAGGCCGGGGCGCATGAAGATACCGGAATGCTGACCATTTATGCGGGCACCGGCGGTGACCAGATCGCCGACCTCGCCAATGTCACGATTGACGAGATTAAACGCGCCGCTGACGATATGTCGGATGCTGAAATCGACCGCGCTCGCCAGCAGATGAAGGCGGGGTTGCTGATGGGGTTGGAAAACCCCTCCGCCCGGGCGGAGCGGCAGGCGCGGCTCTTGTCGATCTGGGGCAAGGTCCCGACTTTGGATGAAACCATCGCCAAAATCGACGATGTGACCACCGAAAAGGTCCGCGATTTCGCTGCCAGCCTGTGCGCAAACTCAAAGACCGCGATGGCGCTTTATGGTCCGGTGACTGCCGCTCCTGACCTCGACGCGCTGCGCGCGCGGTTGGCTGCCTGACATGCTCCGCCTGCGTTCCCCCCGGATCAGGACCGACCGACTGATCCTGAGAATGCCGGAGCAGAAGGATTACGACCAATGGCTGCGCCTGCGCCATCAATCCGAAGATTTCCTCGCCCGGTGGGAACCGGTGCGAACCGACGACTATATGTCGCTGAAGGGATTCCGGAACAGAATCCATTGGGGCCGCCGCGCCTATCGCGACAATCGCGGTCTGCCCCTGTTCCTGATCCGGAAAGAAGATAATCAGGTGGTTGGCGGGATCAACCTCGACAATTTTCAGCATGGCGTGTCGCGATCCTGCACTGTCGGCTACTGGATGGGTGAACCTTTTGCGCGACAAGGGTACATGGGCGAGGCCCTACCAGCCGTTGTGAAATACGCTTTCGCCAAGCTGGATGTCAGCCGTATTCAGGCAGGCACATTGCCGGAAAACGCGCCCTCGCGCGCGCTTCTGGTGAAATCCGGATTTATCGAGGAAGGGACCGCGCGCGCCTATCTGCAGATCGCGGGGCAATGGCGGGATCATGTGCTTTATTCGGTCCTTGCGGACAATCGGTCCGACCCAACATCATGATCGCTATTTTGTGAGGTCGGGACCTCACGCTTCCGTGCTACTCTTCGGCAACGGAGGATTGATACGTGAAGAAATTTTTGGTCGCCGCCCTAGCCACACTGTTCGCTGCACCACTTGGTGCCGCCACTATTCCCAGCCATTGTGTCGCGCTGTCGGAAAACGACATGGTGCAAAAGGCTGCCATCAACGGGCGGGCAGAGTTCGACGACGAAACCGTCCGCATACATTATATCGACCACGCCACCTTCATCATTGAAATCAATGACGGAACAACTGTTGCTACGGACTATACCGGCTATCTGGGCATGGGGTATGTGCCTGACATCGTGACGATGAATTTCGCCCATACCAGTCACTGGACCGATAATATCCCCGACGGGGTCGAGCATGTCCTGCGCGGCTGGGCCATGGATGGACAGTCGGCGAATATCCAGCTTGAACTGGAAAACATGACCATCCGCAACGTGCCGACGGACATCCGCAACGCCTTTGGCGGGCAGGTGCCAAACGGCAATTCAATATTCGTTTTCGAAAGCGCGGGTCTGTGTATCGGCCATCTCGGCCACCTCCACCATGAACCGACGGAGGCGCAATATGCCCGCCTCGGCCGGTTGGATGTGGTGATGGTGCCGGTCGATGGCTCCGTCACCATGAGTCAGGAGGCGATGGTCCGGGTGATGGAACGCTTCCAGGCGCGGATCGTCATCCCGATGCACTGGTTCGGCGTCAATAATGTCGAGCGTTTTATCGCCAGTTTACCCGATTTCAAGGCCGAGGTCTGGGACGAAAATTACATCGACGTCTCGCTGCGCACCCTGCCCAGCGAGCCAACCATTGTCGTGCTGCCGCCGGAGTTGCTGAAATCGGTTGAAGGTAACTGACGCCTGTGATCAGATTTGGGCATGAGCCTGAATGCCGCCACTCCTGAATTCGTCCGCGCCCTGACAAGTGAGGTTGGGGAGAGCGTGATCTCCGCCCCGACACCCGCCTATCTGGAAGAACCTCGCCACCGTTACACCGGAATAGGCGGATGTCTTGCCCGCCCTCGCAACACCGACGAGGTCGCTGCGATTGTGCGGATGTGTAACGAGGCACGCGTCGGGATCGTACCCTATGGCGGCGGCACCGGACTGGTGTCCGGCCAGATCATGGAGGAAGGGCCAGCCCCCGTGATCCTATCGCTGGAACGAATGGACCGGATCCGCGATGTCGATGCCGCCGACAATATCCTGATTGCGGAAGCCGGGGTGATATTGGCCAATATCCAAACCGCGGCGGCGGATGTGAACCGCCTGTTCCCGTTGTCGCTGGCGTCAGAAGGGTCCTGCCGGATTGGCGGCAACCTGTCGACCAACGCGGGCGGCGTAAATGTGCTGCGCTACGGGAATGCCCGCGATCTGTGCCTGGGGGTGGAGGCGGTTCTACCCGACGGGTCCATCCTGTCGGGGCTGGAACGGCTGCGGAAAAACAACACCGGTTACGATCTGCGTAACCTGCTGATCGGGGCCGAAGGGACACTGGGGATCATCACCGCCGCGGCGCTGAAACTGTATCCGCGATCGGTGGAGGTCGAAACCGCTTTCGCCACAGTCCCCAGCCCGCAGGCAGCGCTGGACCTGCTGAACCATCTGCGCGAAGACCTTGGCGACCTGATCTCGGCTTTTGAACTGATCGACCTGAATGGGATCCGGTTCATGGAAGAAACCGGGGTTGATCATACCTATCCGCTGGCCGAAAAATCCAAATGGCAGGTGCTGGTGGAATGCGGCGGGGGGGTGGACGCCCGTCTGAAAGCCCGCCTTGAACACGCGCTGCATGGCGCGGTGGAGCGCGAGCTGATCCTCGATGCCGTCATCGCGCAGAACGAGGGGCAGCGACTATCCCTCTGGCAAATCCGCGAGCATATCCCGATTGGCAACCGCAAGATCGGCTCCGTCGTGTCACACGATATCTCTGTCCCGGTTAGCCGCGTGCCGGAATTCATCGCGGCTGCACGCCCACTGATCAAAGCAATCGACCCGGACCTGCGTATCAACAGCTTCGGCCATCTTGGCGACGGCAATCTGCATTACAACATCTTCCCCCCAAAGGGCCGGGACCGCGGGGATTATGACAATGTGGCGGGAGAGGTGAAGAAAACCATCCATGATCTGGTTGCCGATTTCGGCGGCTCCTTCAGCGCCGAACACGGGGTTGGGCGGGCGAAGGTTGGCGATCTGCAAACCTACGGCGATCCGGCGAAACTGGCAGCGATGAAGGCAATCAAGGCGGCACTGGACCCGAACGGGATCATGAACCCCGGGGCGGTGGTTTAGATCTCTTCCCAGCGGAGTTCAGCGCTGACAGGGGTCTCGTTGAAACATGCCTCATATGCAGGGGATCGAAGAAGCGCCTCGCGAAAGTCGCCTAAATCTTCGGGGCTCATGCAATATTCACTGCCGGAGTCGATTTCTTCCAACTCATCCGTTGGATCGAAATGAAAATCGGCAATCAACTGAAAAATCGCCTGATCGCCATCCGCATCCATCCCGATGAATTGACGGGTCAGGCGCAGGTGAAAACCGTAGTCACCTTCGCCCCACTGGAACAGCAGCAGGTCGCCCTCCTCGTCGATAGGCGCAGCATCGGACGCCCGCTCGCCCTCGTAGAAATCGAGCATTTGGTCAATTGCCTGCAAATGCCCGATCCGTTCAATCGGCGCGCCCAGCGAAGACTGAAACACTGATTGAGCTGTTTCCACTTCGATCATCGCGATACCTTTTTTTGTTGGGGATTAGCTTCCCTCAAACTCACACAACACGTGTGTATCCACCCCGAGCGCTTCCAGCTTTGCGCGACCGCCCAACTCCGGCAGGTCCACCACAAATGCGCAGCTTAGAATCTTGCCGCCCAGCCGTTCGATCAGTTTGATCCCGGCCTCGGCGGTGCCGCCGGTCGCCAATAAATCATCCACGACCAGCACCACTTCGCCCGCCTCTATGGCGTCGTCGTGCACTTCCATCACCGCCTCAGCATATTCCAGCTGATAGGCCTGTTCGATGGTTGCGCCGGGCAGTTTGCCCTTTTTGCGGATCGGCACAAACCCGACCGACAGCTGGTGCGCGATGGCGCCGCCTAAGATGAAACCCCGCGCCTCCAGCCCCACAACCTTGTCAATCTGCAGACCAGCATAGGGGTGCAGCAGCTGGTCAATCGCCATACGAAACCCGCGCGCATCTGCGAACAGGGTCGTCACATCACGGAACATGATGCCTTCATGCGGGAAATCGGGGATGGTGCGGATATAATCTTTGACGCTCTTATGACGGGTCATCGGGTCTCACTTTGGGACTGGCGAGCATACGCTCAACTACGATACAGGCTTGCTCTTCCCGCGCGTCGAAATCGCCGGACACGAGAGTATAGTTAGCATTATAGGCTTTGAGTTTAGCCTCGGTACGGCTGAAGAATTCCTTGCGGATTTCCTGTTTGGCGAAGTAGCGGATCGGGTCGTCCTCCCACGGCGTATCACTATCGAGCAGCAGGTAATGGTCGGGCAGTTCGATCCGCGCCTCCAGATCCGGCAACGATTTGCCCAGCAGCATTTCCGCCCAGACAGCGGTCAGCAGCGGATCGGTATCTTCGAACAGGATCGGCCCGGCGGACAGTGACAGGGTCTTGCGGTGGGCGACATGGCCATCGACGATATAGTGCAGCTCTTCTGGTCTGTAGGGACCTTTTTCGCGGTAATGTTCATACGGGCGGCCATATTCAGGGACATAGGGGCCGCCGTATTTCTCCGCCAGAAATTTCGCCATGAAGGATTTGCCGGTGCTTTCGCCCCCGACCATCGTCAGGCGTTTCTGGTAATAGGGCCGCACATAGGACGGGATCGACGGCCAGTGCCCGAACGGGTCCTGACGAATGTCGGCGGAGTTTGTCGGAAATGCCATCCACATCGGATCGAGGATGAAATGCTGCGCATCCAGTGCCTTGGCCAGATCGACGATATAGTCCTCGGACCCGATCACGCGGTCGATTGGTTCGGGATGGAATTTCCGGATGATCCCAGCCCAGCAGGGATTTTCGGAAGGCAGGGATTGTGTGCCGTTATTTACAACGATGACAACAGCCTCGGGGAACAGGCTTTCCATCCAGTCCTTGCGATGAATCGGCGGAATCGGATCACTGTCGGATGCGGACAGGATAATCGTCAGGCGGTCGACCAGGTAGGAAGCCGTGCGCACCAACGCGACATGCCCTTCGTGCGGCGGCATGAATTTCCCCAGAATAACGCCTTTAGTCATATTCAGTCCCTCTTGGCCAACAGCCTAACCATAGATTTGCGGGATGTGCAGCCCAAAATCACCTGATTTTCGCCAACAGACCTTCAAACGGCCCGGCAGGCATAACGCGCCGCCACAGATGGGCCAGCAGCAGAAGTGATGCGCCGATTTGAAGCGTCAGGATCGCTGCGCTCAACCCCCAGCCCTGACCCATGATCGCAACCGCAATGACACTGAGCGCCATCAGAACCAGCAGTGACAGCACCATCTCCCCCGGCACAGCCAGCACCTGCGCCAGCGAACCAAGTCGCGGCGTGATCAGCATGATGATACCAAGCGCCGAGGTCACACATGCCAGCGTGAACAGTATAAACAGGATGTTGGGCGGATTGGGCGACAGGGCGACCGCCCACGCGACCTCCTGACTGATGGAGGACAGCATCCCGTTCACCGCCTTCAACGCCAGCGCCGCCAGAAAGCCGAGGATCGCCAGACGGCGCGGCAGGCGGGCATCCGACAGGTCAAACCGCGCCGCCCAGAGCCCGATCAGGAAAAAAGCCGACCATGGAAACAGGATGTACCAGCCAAAGAACAGCAGATACCGGTCCATTCCTCCGACATCACCTGCCCAGCTATACCCATTGGTATAGCCGATCTGCCACAGCGCATAGGGCAGCACGATGATCACAAGAATGATCCAGCGCAGATGGGTCGCTGCATATCGGCGGACCAGTGCTGCGACGATCATGCTTTGCCCCAGCACCACCAGCACGGTTGGTGGGAACAGGGCTGACAAAGCGATTCCCACCGCCATAATCACCAGCCCTTGCAACAGGAGCGACCGAAAAGGCGGATTGCCCAACCCGACCTGAATCCCGATCACCAGCAGTAAAAGCGCAGGCGCACGCCCGTTCAACAACAGAAACATATTGAGGGCAATTGGCTGGTTGGCAAACCCGGTTAAATAGCCAAGCGCCAGAAACAGCATACCCAGAAGGGCCACAAAGCGGGCGATATTCAGCGCCTCGATCTGCATCAGAGCACCCGGCCGGCCACTGCATCCAGTTTTGCGACCAGCGCAGGGTCACGATTTTCCGGCTGAGTCAGGATCGCGTAATCCAGCGCACGGTCGCAGCCATGCGGGCAGGGCGCGCGGTCTTTGCCCAGCAGATTGGGCAGCCGTTTTACCATCCCACGGGCCTTGTCGGCATTGCCGAACAAGGTGGCGATAATGTCTTGGACATCGACCTCGCCATGATCCGGATGCCAGCTGTCATAATCGGTGATCATCGCGACCGAGGCGTAACAAAGCTCCGCCTCTCGCGCGAGTTTCGCCTCCGGCATGTTGGTCATGCCGATGACATCGCAGCCCCAGACTTCGCGGTACAGTTTGCTTTCGGCGAGGGTCGAAAACTGCGGACCTTCCATCGCCAGGTATGTCCCGCCGACATGGGTCGTGACCCCTTCAGCCTTCGCGGCCTCGGCACACGCAGCACCCAGACGCGGGCAGGTGGGATGGGCGACCGATACATGCGCGACGCAACCGGTACCGAAAAAGGATTTTTCGCGGGCGAATGTCCGGTCGATAAACTGATCAACGATCACAAAATCCCCGGGCGCCATGTCCTCGCGAAACGATCCGCAGGCGGACACGGAAATTACATCCGTCACACCCAACCGTTTCAGCGCGTCGATATTGGCACGATACGGCACGGTCGTGGGCGACAGCTTATGCCCCCGCGCATGTCGCGGCAAAAACGCCATTTTCACATCTTCCAGCCAGCCGGTCAGGATCTGGTCCGACGGATCGCCCCATGGCGTGTCGACGCTGACCCATTCCGCCCCGCGCAGCCCGTCAATATCGTAAACCCCGCTACCGCCGATAACGCCGATCATCGTATCCATATCGCTCTCCTTATTTGGGGCGGATCAGTTCGTAAACGTCGGTGATCGTCGCGTAATCCTTATAGCCAAGCCGGGCGACAGGATTGTAATCGGTGACGTGGAATATCCCGTCACGCACCGCAGAATCGCGCAAATGGATGCCAACGACCGAGCCGATGATCATCACGTTGCCCTCTCCGGGCAGATCAACAATCTGAAACAGCTTACATTCCAGCGAGGCGGGGCTTTCAGCGACACGCGGGGCTTTGACAATCTCGCAATCCGCTTTGGTCAATCCCGCCTGTTCGAACTCATCAACATCTGCACTGTAATTGCCGGACGTAATGTTCATCTGATCCTTTAGGTCGTGCGACACGATATTGACCACGAACTCGCCCGTGTCACGAATGTTCGACACACTATCCTTGCCAAATTCCCGATCCGGCTTTTGTCCGGCAGACGTGAACATTACCATCGACGGGTGATCCATCACCGCATTGAAAAAGCTATAGGGTGCAAGGTTCGCACGACCCTGTTTATCCACCGTCGAAATCCACCCAATCGGGCGCGGCGAGACGATGGCCTTCAGCGGCGAGTGTTTCAGGGGTTTATTCGGGTCATCCGGTCGATAAAACATGCGATACTTTCAAGTCTGTATTTGCCGAAAACCTAAGCGCGTGCTAGCAAAGTGTCGAGAGCTAAGAGGAACAAACAATGCACCATTCGATCCGACGTGGCTGATCTCGCCGAAACGTGATGTCAACGACGCCTGGAAAATATGAATGTTCCGCATAGCCGAAGAAACCCCCGAAGATGAATATGAGGTCGAGTACCTTCTGGACTTGTGCTTTGCCCCGGGGCGCACGGCGCTGAGCTCATACCGTTTGCGTGAAGGCGTGGCGAAGGTTTCCGGGCTGTCGCTGGTCGCGCGGGACGAATTCGATGTGCTGGCGGGCTCGATCAGCTATTGGCCGATCCTGATCGGTGACACCGGGCATAAGGCGCTGCTGCTCGGCCCCGTCGCCGTCCACCCGATTCATCAGGGGGAGGGGTTGGGGGCTGCGTTGATCAACGATTCCCTTGCACGGGCTGAGGCCGCAGGCTGGACCCGCGTGGTGTTGGTCGGTGACGAGCCCTATTACCGCCGTTTCGGGTTTACAAAAGCTGATTTTCTGGAAATGCCGCCGCCGACGAACCCGGACCGGTTATTGTATCGGGAATTGGCGGGGGGGGCGTTTGACGGAGTGTCGGGGTTGATCCAAAAAGCGGATTAATAGGTTTCGCTAGAAATCGGCGCCCGATCCTCCCGAACGGGGCGCTACAGATGTTATTTGCTAAAATACGCCCGCAAAACCCGCGCATACACCGCTTTCAACTGCCCGATCTGCTCGACAGAGGCTCGCTCATCCACGCCGTGCATCCGCTGGCCGACAAGGCCGAATTCCACCACAGGGCAGTGATCCTTCACGAACCGCGCGTCCGATGTGCCGCCGGATGTGGATAGTTCCGGCACGACGCCCGTCTCCGTCTCAACCGCGCTTGCAACCAGATCGGATAGCTCACCGGGTGGTGTCAGGAAGCTTTCGCCGGATACCTGCGTGCGCATCGCGACCTCTACCCCAAACTCTGATGCGACCTTATCGGCTTCTGCGTGAAGCCAGTCGGTCAGACCTGCCGAAGAATGCGCATCGTTGAACCGGATATTCACCGTCGCGCGACAGGCCGCCGGGATCACGTTATTCGCCTTGTTCCCCGTATCTATCGTTGTCACCGCCAGCGTGGACGCATCAAAATGGTCCGTCCCCGTATCCAGCTCATGCGAGGCCAGCCGATCCATCAGCCGCGCCATCGCGGGCAACGGATTTTTCGCACGGTGCGGATAGGCCGAATGCCCCTGCACACCGGTCACGGTGAAATAGGCGGTCATCGAGCCGCGCCGCCCGATTTTCATCATTTCACCCATGACATCTGGGCAAGTGGGTTCGCCGACGATGCAGGCATCCATCCGCTCGCCATTCGCGGTCATCCAGTCAAGGATCGCGGTGGTGCCGTCGGTCGCATCCCCTTCCTCGTCCCCTGTGATCGCAATCACGATAGAGCCGTCCGGCGGCGTATCGGATACAAAATCCACCGCCGCCGCCACAAATGCCGCCACGCCGGATTTCATATCGACCGAGCCACGGCCGTAAAGCCAGCCGTCTTTGATTTCCGCCCCGAACGGGTCCACAGACCACGCGGCCTCATCACCAACAGGCACCACATCAGTGTGCCCGTTGAATCCGAAACTCCGCCCGTTTCCCGTCGTTCCCCAGCGGGCGAACAGGTTGCTGGTTCCATTTCGATCCACCCGCGTGCAGGTGAATCCGGCGGCTTCCAGCACTTCACTCAGTAGCACCAACGCGCCACCTTCTGCGGGCGTTACCGACCGGCAGCGAACCAATTTCGCGGTCAATTCAACAGCATCGAGCATCAGACTTGCCTGTATTTCAGTCGTTTCACCGCCTTTCCTACAGGTCACCCGCCGCCTCGTCCAGATTCTACTGGTCATTTATGGGGAATCGCGGCAGGCTGTGCGGCGGTTTAACAAAATACAGGACCGTATGACTGACAGCCCGGTTATCGAGTTAAAGAATATCCACAAGAGTTTCGGCCCGTTAGAGGTTCTGAAGGGTATCGACCTGACCGCGAAGCGCGGCGATGTTGTTGTCCTGATCGGCTCCTCCGGGTCCGGAAAATCCACGTTATTACGCTGCGCGAACCTTCTGGAAATCTGCCAGCAGGGTGATGTGATCTTTTCTGGCGAGGCGGTGACATGGAAGGGGCAGGGGCAAAACCGCAAACCTGCTGACTCCAAACAGGTCATCCGCTTTCGCACCAACCTGTCGATGGTGTTCCAGCAGTTTAACCTCTGGTCACATATGACGATCCTGCAAAATGTGATGGAGGCGCCGATCTCCGTCACCAATCGCGACAAGGCCGAAGTGGAAACCAAAGCCCGCGAATATCTGGCGAAGGTTGGTATCGGCGACAAATGTGACGCCTATCCGGCACAACTGTCGGGCGGCCAGCAGCAACGCGCGGCGATTGCCCGGGCGCTGTGCATGGAACCGACCGCGATGCTGTTTGACGAACCGACCTCTGCACTTGATCCCGAACTGGAGGCCGAAGTCGTCCGCGTCATCAAGGCGTTGGCCGAAGAAGGCCGCACCATGATTATCGTCACCCATGACATGAAGCTTGCCCGGGACGTGGGCGACCATGTAATCTTCCTCCATCAAGGGCTGGCGGAGGAAGAGGGGAAACCGTCCGAAGTTTTCGACAACCCGAAATCCGAGCGTCTACGGCAATTCCTTGCCGCGACGACGGCCCAACACTAACAAGGAGACCACAATGAACAAATTGATCCTTGCGGCAGCAATTGCCGCACTGACCGCCGGGGCGGCATCCGCCCAGACCGTGCGCATGGGAACCGAGGGCGCTTACCCTCCGTACAACTTCATCAATGACAGTGGCGAAGTTGACGGGTTCGAGCGCGAGCTTGGTGATATGCTGTGCGAAATGGCGGCACTCGATTGCGAATGGGTGACGAATGATTGGGACAGCATTATCCCGAACCTCGTGTCCGGCAACTATGACACGATCATCGCCGGGATGAGCATCACGGACGAGCGTGACGAAGTCATCGATTTCACCCAGAACTACATCCCTCCGGCAGCGTCTGCTTATGTCGCACTGGCTGATGGTGTGGACCTGATGGGTGGCGTGATTGCCGCGCAGACGGCGACCATTCAGGCCGGTTATGTTGCCGAATCCGGTGCAACGCTGGTGGAATATGCAACTCCTGACGAAACCATCGCGGCTGTCCGCAATGGCGAGGCTGATGCGGTTCTGGCCGACAAGGACTTCCTGGTCCCGATCGTGGCGGAATCCGGTGGCGAGTTGATGTTCGTCGGTGACGATGTACCGCTGGGCGGTGGCGTCGGCATGGGCCTGCGCGAAAGCGATGGCGAGCTGAAAGCCAAGTTCGATGCCGCGATTGGCGAACTGAAATCCTCGGGCAAATTGAACGAGTTGATCATCAAATGGTTCGGCGAAGACGCCGTCACCTACTAAGAAACGGAGGGCGGGGCATTCTGCCCCGCCCACGCCATTCATGTTTTCCTACTGCACCAATCCTGACTCACTCGAAGGTCTGCGCTGGCTGAGCTGTTACCTCACCACGGGAAAGCATTTTGCCTTTTATCAAAGCATTCTAGTGGTGCTGGCCTTGCTGGCAATGGCGGCCCCATTGGCGCTGGCCTTCGGGTTCCTCGGGGCGATGGCACGTCGTGCGGCCTTTGCCCCGTTCCGCTGGTTCGGTGCGATTTACACCAACATGGTGCGGGGGGTTCCCGATATCATTTTCTTCCTGTTCGTGCCGATTGCGCTTGATCAGGGTCTGGAATGGATCCGGCATCAGATCAAATGTCCCGACTGGACTGAACCGGTGCGGCAGGGCAATGATTTTGTGGTGTGTGCGGCGGCGAAACTGCCGCTCAGTTCCTCGCCGCAATGGGTACATGAAACCTATGGATTCTTTACCGCGCTGGTGGCGTTTGCCGTTGTGTTCGGGGCCTTTGCCGCCAACACGCTTTACGGTGCGATGAAAGCCGTCCCGCGCACGCAATTGGAAACAGCCGAAGCGTTTGGCATGACCGAGCGCAAGGTGTTCTGGCGTATTCTGGTGCCGCAGATGTGGATTTACGCGCTGCCGGGCCTGTCGAACCTGTGGATGATCCTGATCAAGGCGACTCCGTTGCTGTTCCTGCTGGGGGTGGAGGATATCGTTTATTGGGCGCGCGAACTTGGCGGCTCGAAAACCTCGCAATTCGACTATCCGCATCCGGATTGGCGGATCTATTATTTTCTGGCGCTGCTGGTGTTTTACCTTCTGATGACCTGGGGGTCGGAAAAGGTGCTGGGCAGGGTCACGCGCCGGCTGTCCCATGGGCAGGCGACAGCTGGGGGTGAGCGCCTCCGGAAGGCGGCGGCATGATCTGCGGCGAAGCATTTTCCAAATATGCACTGCGGGCGCTGACATCGAACCCGGACTATGCCGAACGGCTGCTCCCGCGGTCGGAGTTTCCGCTTTGCGATCAGGTGGTGCTGATCGGCTCGGGCCTGATGTGGAACATTTATTACGCCGTGCTGGCCCTGTTTTTTGGCTTTTTCTTCGCGACCGCGATTGCGCTGGGGAAATCGAGCCATAATCCGATCCTGTCCCTTCCCGCTCGTACTTTCATTTTCGTCTTCCGGGGGTCACCGTTATTTATCCAGTTTTTTCTGGCTTATGAAAGCTTTACCCTGATCCCCAAGGTTGGGATCGATATCCCGCTGGGCTTCACCACCGTCACCGCCGAAACGGCGTGGCTGACCCGGGCGTGGCTGGGCGCACTGATCGTGCTGTTCCTTAACACCTCCGCCTATTCAGCGCAGATATTTTACGGGGCTCTGCAATCCATTCCCAAAGGCGATATCGAGGCGGCGGATGCGTATGGCATGTCGGGGTTCAAAAAATTCAGACGGATCATATTCCCGTCCATGCTGCGCCTCGCCTGGCCCAGCTATACGAACGAGGCGATCTTTCTGTTCCACGCCACCACGCTCGTTTATTTCAGCGGCTTCCCGGCATGGCGGCAAAGCGCGGATGCGCTCTATTATGCGAACTACTTCGCGGATAAAACATTCAATCCGTTTGTCGCTTATCCAATCATCGCGGCCTATTTCATCCTGTTCACATTGTTGATCATCGCGATTTTCGGGGCGGTCAACACTCATCTGAACCGGCATCTGCCGGACGATCAGCGGCGGAAGTTTCGGGTGCGCCCGACGCTGATCAGATAGGCGGGAACCCGTTCCGGCGTGGCAAATTTACCAAACCGTTCCGTTCAGTTGCCGAGCGCCTCTTGCACGATTCCGTCCAGAAGGGTCTGCACCTCCTGCATCGCACCGTCGGGCAGGTTGCGGTAGCCGATACTGACCTCGCCCCGCACGTCGGTCACGAAGATGCCATAGGGGCAGTGGGCGATGTTTATCGGGTTTGCCTCCATCACGCTGCGCGAGGTGACGGCGGAGCAGAACAGGAAGGTTTGTGCATTGTCAAAGATCGTGATCTCGGACCCGACATCCTCGCCGGTGCGGGCCAGCATCTCGCCGATATGGCTGACGTAATCAATGACCAGCCCCTGATCGAGGATGGCGCTTTCCACCGCAAAGGTTGCGTCGTCGTAATCGCCGTCGAAGGTATAGGTCGTGGCATCCTGCGCCAATGCGGCGGTGGTAATCGTTACGCTGAACAGAATTGTGCTGAGCAGTTTCATTTCGAATCCTCCTGAGGTCAGCCTAACAACAAGAAAAACCCCCGGCGTTGATCTGTAGCAAGCCGGGGGTCTGGTGGGTTAGCCGAACATGTCCGACGTGATCCCGTCATACCAGCCAACGGATTCCTCGTAGGTCTGTTTGCGCAGCGCCGAATCCTCGCCTGTTTGCGAGATGAAGCTTTCGACCGAGGCGATCTTCTCGTCGGTTGCTTCATAAGACGCACCAACTTTCACACCGTCATCCGTGTCGATCAGCGACCAGCAGGTATTGCTGAAACGCGCCGGGAAGACCTGTGATCCGGTCAAGGCCCCGCGAATTGCCATTGCGGCCACCTTCGCCTGAGAATTGGCTGAGAAACCGGATTTCGGCATATCACCTTGCTGCGAGGCATCACCCAGCACGTGGATGTTTTCATCCATCCGCGACTGCATCGTGGCAGGCACTACGGGCGCCCATCCAGCCTCGTTCGTCAAGCCCGCCAGTTCGGCAATCCGGCCTGCCTTTTGCGCTGGAATGACGTTGCAGACATCGACGCTTTCAACCTCGCCATCAATCACAACTTCCATCGTATCGGGGCGGACCTCCACATTTGCGCCGCCGAAATCGGGACCAAGTCGTTCGATCATGCCGGAATAGTGGTTTTGCCAGCCTTCTTCGAACAGACCTTGTTTGGAGAATTTCTCCTTCGGGTCCACGATCAGGATTTTCGCAGTCGGATTTTCCGCCTTCAGCTTGTGTGCCACCATCGAGATCCGCTCATACGGTCCCGGTGGACAGCGGTACGGGTTCGGTGGAGCAACCATGCAATAGGTGCCACCTTCGGGCATCGCTTCGATCTGCGCTTTCAGCAGTTCGGTCTGCGATCCGGCCTTGTAGGCGTGTGGCATCGCGTTTTGGGCCGACAGGTCCCAACCGGGCACCGCGCCTTCAACAAAATCGATCCCCGGCGAGATCACGAGGCGGTCATAGGGAACCATTCCCCCGCCCGCCAGTGCCACCATCTTCGCGTCACGATCCACACCAACGGCCCAGTCATGGACAACGTTGATCCCGTATTCCGCCGCCAGCGTGCCATAGCTGTGCGCGATGGACTGGAGGTCGCGGAATCCGCCGATATAGAGGTTGGAAAAGAAGCAGGTGTAATAGGTCCGCGTCGGTTCGATCAGTGTGACGTTGATCTCGCCTGCGCTATCTTTGGCGATGTAGCGGGCGGCTGTGGCACCACCTGCACCGCCGCCGATCACGACAACATTCGGGCGGGCCTGCCCCATGACGGTCGGGGCGGACAATGCTGCCGCTGCCGCCACCGAGGAGCCGATGAAAGTTCGTCTGTTTAGTCCCATAGTAATCTCCCTTTTAGTTAAGCGTTGTGAAATAGGCCGCCAGCGCCGCGATTTCTTCGTCCGACAGGCGGGAGGCCATCATTTGCATGACCGGATGCGGGCGGAGCTTTTGTTTGTAGGCGTGCATCGCCAACACAAAATCCTCCGTCGGCCAGCCGATGATTGACGGGATACCCGTATCGTCACCGTCCGCCTGGTGGCAGGTCATACATTCGCTCGATAAATACTGGCCGTAGGCCGGGTCACCGACCAGCTCCAGAATCGCCGGGTCCAGATCGGGGTTTGTGGCCTCGGCCGTGGGGGCGCTTTCGGGGATGTCGGCGGGGCTCGCCGAATATTGGCGCAGGAACGCGATCAGATCGGCGCGGCCCTGTTCGTCATCCAAGCCGCGAAAACTCATCTTTGTGCCGGTCACCAGCGCCTTGGGCGCAGCGATATAGGTATCCAGCGTTTCGTGGGTCCAGTGCAACCCATCCGCCCCGGCACGCTGCATGGCGGGGGAGTAATTGTAATCCTCCACACTCGCGGCCTGTCGGTCGAAAATACCGTTGAGGAGCGGGCCAACGCGGTTGCGGGCCTCGGGGCCCACCATATGGCAGGTGGCACATTGGCGGGCGAACAACTCCGCCCCGCCATCAATATTCCCTTCCCCATGCGCGAGGCTCACCGAAGTCAACAGAAACGCGAGGGGAAGGGCAAATCGCATAGATTATTCCGCAAAGGTGGACAGATAGGCGAGAACGGCTTCGATATCCTCGGGCTTACGCAGTCCGGCGAAGGTCATCCGCGTCCCCCGCATATAGCTGCGCGGGTTTTCGAGGAAGGCCGTCAGCTCTTCGGTCGTCCAGACCAGCCCGTCTTCGGCAGCGGCCTGCATCGGGTTGGAATAGCGGAAGTCCGGGTTCTGCCCGGCCTGACTCCCTATGATCCCGTTTAGGATCGGACCGGTACGGTTGCGGGCGTCATCCCCGACCTGATGGCAGGCTTTGCACTTGCCAAACACGGTTTCCCCGGCAGCGACCAGTTCCGGGTCGGGGCCGGCGGGGGCTTCGGGTTCCATGACCTCCTCAGTGACCTCTTCAGCGGGTTCGCTTTCCGCCATGTCCATCGCCTCAGCTTCGGCTTTGGCGGCGGTTTCTTCCGGCGTCACATCCAGCACCTGCGCACGCGCGGTGATCACGACCTCGTCTTTACAGTCGGTCATGCAGAATTCTCGGTTCAGGAAGATCGGAGATTGTTCGCGATCATCATCGTAGAACGCGTCTACGTTAGGCATCTCCACGTCGGTGAAATTGTCGCTCGACAGGACAAAATCATCATCCGTCACCACGTCATTCATATACAGCAGATAGGCCGTGATCGCATACACCTCGTCCGGTTCCAGCGATTGCGCATCGCCAAATGGCATCGCCCGGTTCACGTAATCGAACACGGTCGACAGATAGGGCCAGTAAGACCCGATGGTCTTGACCGGGCGATCACTGGTCAGGCTGCCTTGCCCCCCGGCCAGAACGGGCCAGCGGTCCACGCCTTCGCCAAAATCACCGTGACAGATGGCACAGCGATCGACGAAGATTTCCTCGCCGGTCCAGATGTCGCCGGAACCTTCGGGCAGGCCCAGACCGTCGGGTCTGACGTCGATGTCCCACGCGGCGATTTCGTCGTCCGTGGCCTCGCGTCCCAGCCCGAGCGGTTCGGCCAGGGCCGTGGTTGTCAACAAAGCGCTTGCCGATGCTAAAAGGAGGAAATTAGGAAACTTCGACATTTTCAACGCTCCCGTCTTCAGCCACGGCCCAGGTCTGGATACCGTTATTATGGTAGATTGAATTCGTGCCCCGCACCTCGCGCAGCGCGTCTTTGGTCGGCTGGATATAGCCGGTGGAGTCATGGGCGCGGCTTTGCAGGAACAGGGGTGAGCCGTCCCAGTCAAATTCATAATAGAACCGGTGCAGTGCCTTCGGCGTTGATGGCCCGTCCATCCGGGCTTCCACCCAGTTGGCCCCGCCATCGATGGTTACATCCACCCGCGGGATTGTGCCACGACCTGACCAGGCGATACCGGTCAGGACCGTCGGGCCCGGACCATGCGTGATCGGCGATTGCGGGCTGGGGCTGGTGATCACGGATTTCGCATCCATCACCCATGTGAAGCGGCGCGCACGACCATCCGCAAACAGATCAGTGTATTTCGAGGTTTCCTCGCGGTGTTGCCACGGTGCGTCACCGATCTCGATCCGGCGGATCCATTTGATCCACATATTGCCTTCCCAACCGGGGACCACCAGACGGGCCGGATAGCCGTTTTCGGGCCGCAGGGCCTCGCCATTCATTTTGAAGGCGATCATGCAGTCATCGAGCGCCTTTTCGATCGGGATCGAACGGGTCAGACCCGAGGCATCACCGCCTTCGACCAGCATCCATTTGCCCTCGGGTTTCACGCCCGCTTCTTCCAGCAGATGTGAAAGCTTCACACCCGTATACATGACGTTATGGATCATACCGTGCGTGAACTGCGCGCCGTTCAGCTGCGCACCGCGCCACTCCATGCCGGAATTGGCGGCGCATTCCAGAAAATAGACGTGATTTTCACGCGGGTAGCGCATCAGGTCTTCGAGTGTGAAGATAATTTGTTTGTCGACCAGACCGTTAATCATCAGTCGGTATTTGCCGGGATCAACCTCGGCAATGCCGCCATGATGACGTTCGAAACAGACGCCGTTTGGTGTGATCGTGCCATCCAGCGCGTGGATCGGCGTAAAATTCACGGAACTGATCGGGTCTGCCGTCAGCCAAGGAACCGAGCGGCGTTTGACGTCCGCCTCAAACGGCGAGGGGTAGCCATAGGGCCGCGCATCAACGCCGTCGCCCAGTTGATTAGCCCACGGCTGGCGTTCGATGATCGCTGGATCGCCTTCGGCTTTGGCGGTGCCGGCCACGGCCAATGCCCCGCCAGCTGCCAGCGACGAGCTCAGAAAGGCCCGTCGTGAAGTTTTAATTTTTGTTTCGTCTGTCATCTCGACCTCATTTGCCTAAAGACCAGCCACTTGAACGCTGGCATTCGGTTCGATTTCGATGGTGCCCTGCCGTTTGATGTAGTTTTCGACAACTTCCCAGATCGGCGGGCCTTCGGTGCCTTCATTGACGGACGCCCATCCAGACACCGTATAGGTTTTCGCGGGATCAATCGCCTCGCCGGTTTTGAGGAGGGTCATATCCGTGATCCGCTCCCCTTGTGGTTTGGTGATATCAATGCGGTAGCCCATGCCACCGACACGCACCATATCCCCGCCCTGCTGATAGTAAGGATCGGGGTTGAACAGATTGTCGGCAACGTCCTCCATAATCACATGCAGGAACTCGCCGGTCATTTCGGAGCGGTAGGCGTTCGGGTAGGACATGGCGGTTGCGTTAAACACATCCTCGCGGGTGATGTCCGCACCGGGCACCAGGCTGGATCCCCAACGGAAGCCGGGCGACAGCGCAACGTCCGCCTCGCGTTCTTCGATCAGAGCGTTGCAGATCAGATCGTCCCACGTGCCGTTGAAATTGCCGCGACGGTAGAGAAGGCTGGAGGTCTGGCCGAGAACCTCGGACATTTCGTCCATGTAAGGCGCGCGTTCCGCGTCGATCAAGGCGGCCATGTCGGCATCGGGTGTGATCACGTCGGCGAAGATCGGGATCAGCTTGTGACCGTAGCCCTTAACCTCGCCATCACGGACATCCAGATCGAGCCGCGTGATGAATTTGCCATGCGACCCGGACGCAATCACCAGCGTTTTGCCGACGATCACCGGTTCTGGCAGGGCGTCATGTGTATGACCGGTCAGGATAACGTCGATGCCCGGTACGCGGGACGCCATCTTGCGATCCACGTCGAAACCGTTATGCGACAGCAGGACAACGCAGTCGGCGCCGTTGGCCCGGACCTCTTCGACGACCTCGGCCATACGTTCCTCGCGAATGCCGAAGGACAGGTTCGGAAACATCCAGCCGGGATTGGCGATGGGCATATAAGGGAAGGCCTGCCCGATGACGGCGATATTGACGCCGTTCCGTTCAAACATCTTATAGGGCTCGTAAGCCGGTTCATCCCATTCGGCGTCAAAGATATTTGCACCTAAGAACGGGAAGTTCAGTTCATTATCGACAATCTCCGTCACCCGGTCGATGCCAAGCGTGAATTCCCAGTGGGAGGTCATGGCCTCGACACCAAGCGCATTCATGACATTCACCATGTCCTGACCGTTTGTGCGTAGCGCTGTCAGGCTACCCTGCCATGTGTCACCGCCGTCAAGGATCAGCGCCTCGGGCCGCTCGGCCCGGATGGCGTTTACCACGGTCGCGACGCGATCCATCCCGCCCATTTTGCCGTATGCCTGTGCCAGCGAGACGAAATCGGTGTTGGTCAGCGCATAGGCCGAGGGTGATCCGGCCTCGATATTATACATCTTCAGGAAATCATCACCGGTGATGTGGGGTGGCAGGCCTTTATTGTCACCCACGCCGATATTGATCGAGGGTTCGCGGAACCAGACCGGTTTCAGCTGTGCATGCACGTCGGTGATATGGATCAGGGACACGTTGCCCACCGGGTCGAACCGCAGCAGCTCTTCCTGCGTTAACGCCTGTTGTGCAGCCAGTTTGGCCCAGTTCCCAAAACCCGACGCCCCGTAAAGGGCTGTTGTCGCCATGGCTGCCTGTAGAAAATCACGCCGCGCAATCATGCTGTTTCGTCTCCGATAAGGTGTAGCTGTCCCGTTGCCACCCGACAAAAGCCGGGTGGCATAGCTGTTTGAAAGGATGAACCTTTAGTTCCGGACCGAGGGCCCTTCGACCGACAGACCGTTGCCGCGTGAGGCTACATATAGCTCCAGCGCCGTGAACTCGTCCGAGCCGCGCTCGTAAGGTGTGGCACGGATATTTTCCATGCAGCCTTTGAAGCGTCGGTGGATGGAGCCCAGCCCAGCCCATTTCAGGCGATAGACGGGGAAGCCGTTAATCTGACCTTGGCTGAGGTGGTCGGCACGGATCATGTTGCCCCAGTTGTCCTCGTGACAATTGGCACATGCCATGTCCAGCTGACCCACGCGGGTGTAATACAGTTCCTTACCCTGTTCCCAGAACGGTGCCGCATCGCCGTCAATGGCAACATTCATCGGCATCCCTCGGGACTGGAGCGAGATCAGCGCGGTCATATTGACCATTTCGGCTGCTTCCCATTTCCAGGGCTCCGCCTGCATGCGTTCTTCGCGGCAGTTGTTGATGTAATCTTCGAGCGCCCAAAGCTCGCCATTGGCGTTGATTTTCGGCATGACGGTGCGGACACCGGCCAAGCTGTCAGGTTCTCCATGACACGAAGCACAGGACTCCCCGGCTTCGCCGTCAACTTCTTCCCACGTATCCAGCGCCTGATCGACGAAGATCATGCCGGGATTGTCGAAGTCGTCCAGCTGAAGCGCCTGCGTTTCGTCCGACCGGAACAACCAACCGGACATGATTTCAGACACATTTTCCATGTGGTCCGGCGCAGGGGCGCGGGTGATCAGGGTTTCCCCTTCGATCACCAGCTGGGCGTCCTCGTCCGCCATCACGGGGGTGGCCAGTCCGGCCACCAATCCCGTGAGCAGGATCGATTTAGTTATGACATTTTTCATCGGCTCTCCTCCCAATGTTATGTGATCAGCCGATGGCGACGTCTTTGATCTCTTCGTAGACATCTCCGTCATCATCGTACCATTCGAACTTGAAGCTGCCGGCCTCGTTGACCACGGCGTCAAATTCGAAATAGGGGTTGGTCGACACGGCGCCGGACAGTTGCACGTCGATCACTACTTCGTCGTTATAGGAACAGACGAACCGGTTGATGATGTGCTGCGGGATGGTGTTCCCGTCGCCGTCTTTGCGCTGTCCCGATTCCATCGGGTGCGAGATCAGGGTTTTCAGGGTCACAACTTCACCAGCCGAGGCTGTCTTGGGTGCCCGAACGCGAGGTTTTACGCCTTCCATAATAGCTCTCCTTCTTTGCCTCAGCCGCCGCAGCCGCCGATTGTTACTTTGACGTTACGTGTTGCCATCTGGAAGGAACCGTCTTCCATCTGGGCAACCGCAACCAGATCCTGGGTTTGAGCCAGACGGATACGGGTCGATGCAGCGCGCGATCCGGCCAGCGGGCCGAATGTGAATGTCGCCACCTCGGCGTTGGGGTTACCTGAGGCGAAAATCGCAATTGCGACCGCGCCGTCAGCCGCCACACCAACCGGCACCGTATTCCCGTTTTCCGCAATTTCCGGTGCATCAAGTGTGACACCACCTTCGGCCGCGTCCGCACCACCGGTAAATGTGGCAATTGCTTCTTCAATCATGGCCGCGTGGGCGCTGATCGGCAGGCTCATCGCCACAGCGGCGCTGGCGCCCCACATCATGGCTTCCCTACGAGTCATTTTCATAGTGTTTATTCCTCTTTCAGCGTCATCAGATAGGCGACGACATCTTCGACCTGCTGTGCGTCGAGGATGGGTTGGTCGGCAAAGCTGTCCATCACCCGGAAAAATCCGGAGTCACGGTAAAATGCCGGCATGATCGTGCCTTCAAACATGTTTTTGGGGTTGGAAATGATCCCGCGCAGCTCGGCCTCGGACCAGCGGTCGGCAACTCCGTCCAGCGGTGGGGCGACCTCGCCATGGAATGGCTGATCGGCCAGATCCTCGTTCATATGACAGGCCAGACAATTGCCCAGCTTGCGGTTCAGAAACACGGCTTTGCCGTTTTCCGGATCGCCCGCTGTCCCGGTAAGCGAGGCTTCGATTGCCCCGTCGATGAAATTCAGATCAGACGGCGCAACCGTTTCGGCATTGGCAAATGCCGTCAGCCCGACGGTCGCCGCGATAGTGACCAGAGTCACACGCATTCGATTTCCTCCCAAAAATTTATGCTCTCCACCTGAAAGGCTACAACCACAATAAGTTGAATCGCAACAACAAATTCATAATTCTGAATAACTTTGTTGGTAATTTACTGATTTTCAGTGTGTTTTTACTCGCTGGCGCGCATTTCATCCAGGCGGCGGGCATGATATTTCTGAAAATTCTCGTCAGAATCATAGCCATGTTCGACCACCCAGGTCAGCATATTGAGCGTCGTCGCCTTGCCAAACGCGCCGGGCATGGTGACCGCCGCAGCCTCGGCTGCCGTCATTCCGTCGGGGACTTCTTCGGGGAAGAACATAATCGTCGGGGTGAACAGAACGCCCCACTTCGCGGCCATGTCTTTTTCGGACAAAGTCTCGCCATCAAAATCGGTCACTTCGACATCGCCAAACAAATTCATCTGGATGAAGAAGTAATTGTCTTTGATGAAGGCGTCGACTTGGGGATCGGGGAAAACTTCTTCGTGCATCTTTGTGCAATAGATGCAGCCGCGCTGTTCGATGATTACGGCCAGACGCAACCCTTCGGCGTTCGCTTCTTCCAGATCTTCGCGCAGATCCTTGAAGGTTTCGCGCATCCAGTCAGTCTTGTGCAGGCCATCGTCGCCAAGCTCCACCGCGTGGACAGATGTGGCGAATGTCAGGGCCAGAATTGTGCTTAGAAATCGTTTCATATCATCCTCCCTTAACGCAGAGTGCCGATGTCCGGCGCGATGCTTAACATCCATTCTGCTATGTAATTTATCATATTTGTGGCGATCAGGACACCAAACAGGATCAGGAATACACCCATGATCTTTTCGACCGTCCCAAGATGTTTGCGAAACCGCGCCATCCAACGCAGGAACGGTCCGATGAAAGCGGCGGCGATGATGAACGGAAAGGTCATACCCGCCCCGTAAACGAATAACAGCATCGCGCCGGTGCCAGCTGTGTCGGTGCTGGCGGCGGTCATCAGGATGGCAGCGAGCACCGGGCCAACACAGGGCGTCCAGCCAAACGCGAAAGCCAATCCCATCACGAAAGAGCCGACATAGCTGAGCTTGTTATCCGTCCCGGTGTCCATCCGGAACTGCCGGTAGAGGAACCCGATCCGGATCACCCCCAGAAAATGCAGGCCGAGAATAATGATGATCCCGGCGGCAATATATTTCAGCACGCTGAACCATTCGCGGAACATCTGACCAAATGCACTGGCCGTTGCGCCGAACGCCATGAAGACCAGAATCACCCCGGCAGAGAATAGGGTCGCCGACAGAATCGCCTTTATCCGGATCGCCGATGTGACTTGCCCACCTTCAGTCAAAACCTGCATATTGGTTCCGGCCATATAGGCCAAATAAAAGGGAACGATGGGCAGAATACATGGCGAAAGGAAGGACAAAAGCCCCGCCAATCCCGCGCCGCCGAAGGTGATATCGAACATACTCTCCCCGCGATGTTGATTTATTCACACATTCAAATTACTCTATTGGTTGATCGGGCTAGTGAGGTCCCAATGTCAAGAAAAATTGCAATCATGATCATCTCTCTGCTGGTGGCGGTCCCGAATTTCGGGCGCACGGCGGAGTTGCTGATGTTCGAACAGGAAGGCTGCCAGTACTGCCGGATGTGGGACACTGTGATCGCCCCAATCTACCCGAAAACCGCAGAAGGTGAGATCGCACCATTGCATCGTATCCATATCCGCGAGCAAGGGGAGGTGCCCTATCTCGAATCGCGGATCATGTTCACACCTACCTTTGTGCTGGTTGAAGACGGGCAGGAGATTGGCCGGATCGAAGGCTATCCCGGCGAGGATTTCTTTTGGGGCCTTCTGGGCATGATGCTGAATGATCTGAATGAAATGGGAGGAGAAGGTTCATGAAAAAATTACTGATCGCCGCCGTGATGATGCTGACGACCCCGGCCATGGCGCAGGACGAAGAAGGTCTCGTCGAGTTTTCCATGCTGAAGCCGGAGGTGGCGCTGCAGCTGGCGACGGCCGCGATGGAATATTGCCGTGACAATGGCTATCAGGTTGGCGTGTCGGTCACTGACCGGTTCGGGAATGAACAGGTGTTCCTGCGCGACCGATATGCAGGCATTCACGTTCGTGAAACCGCCTATCGCAAAGCCTGGACGGCTGTGAGTTTTCGCACCGATACATTGGCGCTGGGAGAGTTAACTGCGCCGGGTATGATGATGTCTGGTATTCGCGATCTTTCCATGGCATTGCCGCTTGGTGGTGGTGTGCCGGTTGAAGCAGCCGGTTCCATTGTCGCAGGAATAGGTGTATCAGGTGCTCCGGGACCGGATATCGACGACGATTGCGCCCGTCAGGGGATCGAAGCGATAATCGATGTAATAGGGTTTTAAGGAGTGAACGATGCCCTTCGAAGCTGCGAATGAACAGGAATTGAATGCCAAACTGGAAAAGATGGTTTCCAGTGCAGTTGAAGCCGCAAATTTTTTGAAAGCGGTGAGTCATGAAGGCCGCCTGATGATCCTGTGTCATCTGGCAAGTGGCGAGAAAACTGTTTCCGAACTTGAAGAATTGCTGTCGCTTCGTCAGGCAGCTGTATCGCAGCAACTTAGCCGGTTGCGCCTCGAAGGGCTGATCTCACCACGCCGAGAAGGCAAGACGATTTACTACAGCCTTGCCGATCATCGTGCACGAGCAATCATCGAAACGATGTATTCCCTGTTCTGCGCGACGGATGAAAAAACCGCCTGATCAGGCGTCGCCGACCTTGCGGTAAATTTCGGCGATGGTCATGAAGGGGAAGAATTTCCCCTGTGACCAGACCCCAAACCATTCCTGACCGTCAATTTCATGTGCCTCGCCCATCTCGACGAGACGGTAGAAACTTTTCCGGTCGATCAAGGCCTCCATGCCTGCGCGGATATGGATATAGGGGGAGGGTTCGCCGGACTCATCAAATGTCAGCCGGATCGGATTGTCCTGCCCGGCGACGGATGTATCCCCGACATTAGTTGTGAACCGGATCTCCTGATCCGGTCCGATTCCATCGACGGAAAAATCGACGGCGACAAACGGGGCGTCCTCGACAATGATTCCCACTTTCTCCACCGGGGTGACGAGGAAATATTTCCCGTCCTCCTTCTTCAGGATTGTGGAAAACAGCCGCACCATGCGTTTCCGCCCAATAGGTGTGCCCAGATAGAACCAGGTTCCGTCCCGTGCAATCCGCATGTCCAGATCCCCGCAAAAGGGCGGATTCCACAGGTGAACGGGGGGCAAACCTTTGCCTTTGGATTCCGCCTGAGCGGCCTTGGCAAGCGTGTCCACATTAGGGGTAACAGATTTCTGACTGGTATCGGGCATAAGTTTCTGGTCTGTTGGTCCTATATAGATAGAGATTGGCCCGAGCGGTTGCAAACGGCAGGAAGGAATTGTGATGTCGGACGTGGATATTCAAGCATTTGAGGCGACGGGAAAGCGGCTGAGTGACGCTGTCGAGATGATTGAACGCAAGGTCATCGGGCAGCGCGATGTTGTCTCGCTGTCGCTGAACGCGATCATGTGCGGCGGGCACGGGCTGCTGGTTGGCGCGCCGGGGCTGGCAAAAACGCTGCTGGTGGAAACGATGGGGACCGTGCTGGGCCTGTCGTCGAACCGGGTGCAGTTTACCCCCGATCTGATGCCAGCGGATATTCTGGGGTCAGAAGTTCTGGAGACCGCCGAAGACGGGACCCGCGCCTTCCGATTCATTGAAGGTCCGATCTTCTGTCAACTGCTGATGGCGGACGAGATCAACCGCGCCTCGCCCCGCACCCAGTCTGCCCTGTTGCAGGCGATGCAGGAACATGAGGTTACGGTTGCCGGAGATCGGCGCAAGCTGGACGAACCGTTCCATGTTCTGGCCACGCAGAACCCGATTGAACAAGAAGGCACCTATCCGCTGCCCGAGGCGCAGCTGGACCGGTTCCTATTGCAGATTGATGTCGATTACCCGACGCTGGAGGCGGAACGGAACATTATGCTGACAACCACTGGGGTGGATGAAACAGATATTTCGGCCGTGTTTGATTCCGCCAGCCTGATCGAGGCGCAGCAGATCGTGCGCCGGATGCCGATCGGTGATGCAATTGTAGATATGATCCTTGACCTTGTGCGCCGGGCACGACCGGGTGATTTGGCTTCTGACGTGGTGAATCATGCTGTCAGCTGGGGACCCGGGCCACGCGCCGCGCAGGCGCTGTCATTGTCGGTGCGCGCACGTGCCCTGATGGATGGGCGGTTTGCCCCGGGGCGTGACGACGTTGTAGCGATGGCCCGCCCGGTCATGAAACACCGCATGGCACTGGGCTTTGCCGCGCGTGCCGAAGGGATGACGATTGACGGGTTGATTGACAGTCTGGTCGAACAGACCCTGTCCGAGGAGGCCGCTGCTTGAGCCAGCAGGACGCCCTATATTTCCGGCACGAAGCCGAAGGTCTGGTTCAGGGCCTTCCGCATCTGTTGGCCGAAGCGCACCATCTGGTCGCCAGCCTGATGCTGGGTGAGCATGGGCGTCGTCGGGCCGGTATGGGCGAGAGTTTCTGGCAATATCGCCACGCGCTGCCGGGGGATAACCTAGCGGCGATTGACTGGCGCCGGTCGGGACAGTCCGACCATCTATACATTCGCGAGCGCGAGTGGGAAGCTGCGCACACGGTTGCGATCTGGTGTGATACGTCGCTGTCGATGGCTTATCAGGGCTACAAGGTTCCGGTCAGTAAATATGAACGCGCCTCGCTGATCGCGATGGCACTGTCACTGGTTCTGTCGCAAGGGGGCGAGCGGATTTCGCTGCCCGGAACTTTGGCAGGACAGGCGCGCACGGGTGCGCGGCATCTGGATCGGATTGCAAGGGTGCTGACCAGCGATTTCCCGTCAGAACAGGATTATGGACAGGTCCCGCCGTTCAGTACAATCCGTGCGGCGCAGTCGGTTTTCCTGTCGGATTTTATGGGGGATGAGGAGGTTCTGTTCACCAGCCTGAAAGCCGCGGCGAACAGTGCCGGGGTGGGCAGTCTGGTTCATATTCTTGATCCGACCGAAGAATCCTTTCCCTTCGATGGCCGTATTGTATTCGAAAGCATGGGCGGAGCGATTGATTTCGAAACGCAACGGGCAAAAGCCCTGCGTGAAGAATATCGCGAGCGGCTGGCGGAACGTATCGATAAGCTGGAAAGTTTCGCCAGAGATACGGGCTGGCATTACGTCAAACATCACACGGATCAACCCCCGCAAACGCTGTTGCGCTGGCTTTATTATGTGATCGGGGAACGGGAATGGTAACGTTAGGCGCGATTGGATTCCTCACGCCCTGGCTACTGCTGGGGCTGTTGCTGTTGCCGGTCCTGTGGTTGTTGTTGCGGGCGATTCCGCCCTCGCCCCTGCATCTGAAATTCCCCGGTGTCCGGCTATTGCTGGGTCTGCGGGACCCCGAAAAAATGCCGGAACGCACGCCTTGGTGGCTGCTGATGATCCGCTTGCTGGCGCTGGCCGCGGTGATCATTGCCTTTGCAGAACCGGTACTGAATCCAACGCAAGAGGTTGATAATCAGGACGGCCCGCTGCTGGTTGTTATAGATGGCGGTTGGGCGAGCGCGCCGGATTGGGAAGAACGTCTGGAACTGGCGGAGGCGCAGATCGACAAGGCATCTGCCGCAGGACGCCCAACGATGTTCGTATCGCTGGCCGAGCCATTGCCGGGGGATGGTGGGTATAACCTCAAAGAGGCAGAAGACTGGTTGCCGGAAATCCGGGCGCTGGAGCCTGCCGCATGGCCACCTGACCGTGCCGGATTCGCCGAATGGCTGGCAGCGCAGACGGAGCTGGCCGACACGGTCTGGATCACCGACGGGGTCGGATATGAAGACGACACGCTTTATGCCGCGCTGGCGGCGAAAGGTGATGTGCAGGTGCTGGGAACTGAAAGCCAGCCGCTGGGTCTTTGGCCCATCCAGATTATCAACGGGGAAATCGTACTGACCGTCATTGGCCCGCCCGCCGATCTGGATCGAGACATTGAAATCAATATCCTCGGCACCGCGCCGAACGGGTTGGAAACCGTTCTGCAGCGCGTTGAAGGCGTGCTTCCTGCGGGGGAAAGCCAGTTGGAGCTGACCACCGTTCTGCCGCTGGAGTTACGCAATCGCATGACCCGCGTGGCGCTGGCGAACCAGCGGACAGCGGGGGCGGTGGCGTTGGCAGATGACGGGTTGAAACGCCGCAAAGTCGGGATCGTGGTCACCGGCGACAGCCCAGGCCCCCGGCTGGTGTCGGGTGAGCACTACCTGCTGCAGGCGCTGACTGTATCTGCCGAGGTGATCGAGGGCGAGTTGAACGACCTTCTGCTGTCTTCACCCGATGCAATTATTCTGCCGGATGTTGGCAACCTGTCAGTGCAATCGACCGAAAAACTGATCAATTGGGTCGAAGAAGGCGGATTGCTTCTGCGTTTTGCCGGACCGAACCTTGCCGTGAGCGGCGCAGGGCAACTGACCGAAGATCCGTTGCTGCCCGTTCGTCTGCGTGCCGGCGGGCGCGATCTGGGTGGCGCGATGTCGTGGGCCTCTCCCAAGCGGCTGGAGCCGTTTGACGAAACCAGTCCGTTTTTCGGCCTGACGGTGCCTGACGAGGTTACGATTACCTCGCAGATAATTGCCCAGCCGGGACCGGAACTGGGGGATCGTACGATTGCCTCGTTGGAGGATGGCACACCGCTGGTGACTCGTAAGGCGCTGGGGCAGGGGCAGGTGGTCCTGTTCCATGTGACAGCCAGCCCGGGCTGGTCGACGCTGCCACTGTCAGGCTTGTTCGTGCAGATGCTGGAACGGCTGTCCGTGAACAGTGGATTTGGTGGCGAAACGATCGCGTTGGAAGGACGGTTGTGGGAACCGGACCGATTGCTGAGTGGTTGGGGTGAATTGCAGGATGTTGACGGGCTTGTCCCTGTTGAGGGCAGCTTGCTGGCAGCAGACAGGGCATCCGCCGCGGCGGCGCCCGGTATTTACACGTCGGCGGAAACGACCGCGGCGGTGAATGTTTTGCGGATCGGGGATGCGCTTGGGCCGCTGGACTTGCCGGCGGGCGTGGTGATTCAGGTGGCCACACAGCAGGCGGAGAGGTTCCTGAAACCATGGTTCCTGCTGGCGGGTCTGGCGCTGTTGCTTCTGGATATCCTCGCCAGTCTTTGGGTTGGCGGACGGTTGCAGAATTTCAATCTGGCCCGCGGGGCAGCCGGGATCGGTGTAGCACTGATGCTGACAGGATTGCCGACCGACCGGGCGAATGCACAGGTCGAGGAACGCTGGGCCATGGAAGCCTCGCTCGACACCGTATTGGCCTATGTCATTACCGGGGACCGGGAGGTCGATGCAGCAAGCGAGGCCGGGCTGTTTGGGCTGAGCGTGGTATTGACCGAGCGGACCTCGATCGAACCGGGCCAGCCGATCGGCGTGGATCTGGAACGCGATGAATTGGCGTTTTTCCCTCTGCTATACTGGCCGATAACGGACACGCAATCCAACCTGTCTGAACAGGCGGTGCTGAAACTGAACCGCTATCTGGCGACGGGGGGCATGATCCTGTTTGATACGCGCGATGCGCATCTTGGGTCGGGCTTTGGCAGTGTGTCAGGCAACGGGCAGGTGCTGCAAAGGTTGACCGCGCGGTTGGATATCCCGCCGCTGGTCCCGGTGGAGGATGGCCATGTCCTGACGCGCGCCTTCTATCTGCTGGATGATTTCCCCGGTCGTTGGGTCGGCCCGCCGATCTGGGCGCAGGTCAGCAATGTTCAAGAAGTCGAGGGATTGTTTATCAGCAGCCCGAATGACGGGGTTACGCCGGTGGTGATCGGCGCAAATGACTGGGCCGCCGCCTGGGCGATGGATGACCGGCTACAGCCGCTTTATCCCGTGGGTCGTGGTCTTGCCGGTAACCGTCAACGCGAAATGGCGTATCGGTTCGGTGTGAACCTGATCATGTATGTGATGACCGGCAATTACAAATCCGATCAGGTCCATGTGCCGGCCCTGCTGGAAAGGTTGGGCGAATGACGTTTGGGTCCATAGCCTTTGATCCCTATTTGCCGTGGGGCGTGATCCTGACGCTGGCGGGCATTGCGCTGGCGCTATTGGTGCTGGCGGCTGTGCTGCGGCTGAACGGCTGGTTCCTGCGGTTTTTTGCGCTGGGATTGCTGGTTGCGGGCCTCGCCAACCCCGCCTATCGGCAGGAGGATCGCAATCCCCTGTCCGATATCGTGATCGTCGTCGTTGATGAAAGCGCCAGCCAAACCCTGTCAGACCGCGAAAGCCAGACGGCGAGCGCGTTGCAGGAGTTGTTGGACAGATTACCGGCCTCTGACGATCAGGCGCTGGAAACGCGGATCGTGACGGTGCGCGATACGTCTGAATCCGCTCAGGTGCGCGGAACGCTGCTGTTGCAGGCGTTGTCCGATGCCACGGCAGAGGTCTCGTCAGACCGGCTGGCGGGGGCTGTGATCATCAGCGATGGGCGCAATCATGATCTGACCTCCATCACCGATTTCCCGGCACCTGTGCATCTGTTGCAAACCGGTCACCCCGAGGATTGGGACCGCCGCATGGTCATCGAAAACGGTCCCGCCTTCGGGATTGTCGACGAAGATGTCACCATCGCCATTCGTATCGAAGATACAGGCGCGGTTCCCGAAGGAATGACCACCGCCATTGTTGAAGCCGCGATTGACGGTGGTGAGGTTCAGGAATTTACCTTGCCGGTGGGCGAAACGGTCGAACTGGCACTGAATGTCGAACATGCTGGGATCAACCTGCTGGAATTCTACACCCGCCCGATTGATGGCGAAATCACCGATCGCAACAACCGCGCCATTCTGTCGATCAACGGCGTGCGGGACCGGCTCAGCGTGCTGCTGGTATCCGGCGAGCCTTATCCCGGCGAACGGACTTGGCGGAACCTGCTGAAATCGGATGCCTCTGTCGATCTGGTGCATTTCACCATTCTGCGCTCGCCCGATAAGCAGGACGGGGTGCCGGTAAACGAGCTGTCTCTGATTGCCTTCCCGACGCGGGAGCTGTTCATGGATAAGATCGAGGATTTCGATCTGATCATCTTTGACCGCTACCGTCGGCGCGGGGTTCTGCCGGATGTCTATCTGGACAATGTCGCGAAATATGTGCGGGAGGGTGGCGCGATCCTGATCAATTCGGGTCCGGCCTTTGCCGAGGTTGAAAGCCTCGCGCGCTCCTCCCTGCGTTCCGTCCTGCCCGCGATGCCGACGGGTCGGGTGTTCGAGGAAGGATATTATCCCTCCATCACCGATCTGGGGGAAAAGCATCCTGTGACGCGCGGGCTGGATACGGTTGGTGGCGGTGGGGAAATCCGCGAGGGTGATGATCATCCCTGGGGCCGCTGGTTCCGCCAGATCGATATGTTCACCAATTCCGGCTTTGTCCTGATGGAAGGGGTCGAAGATAAACCTCTGCTGGTGCTGGACCGCGTGGATGAGGGACGCATCGCGATTCTGGCGTCGGATCATGCCTGGCTTTGGACACGCGGCGTTGAAGGTGGCGGCCCGCAACTGGAATTGCTGCGCCGTCTGGCACATTGGCTGATGCAGGAACCGGAGCTGGAAGAAGAGGTTCTGAATGCCCTCGCCAAAGGAGAAAGCGTAACGGTGGAGCGCCGGTCGCTGGAAGATGTTCCGCCAGTGATTGACTTCATCAGCCCATCCGGTGTGACCGGTACAGCAGACCTGACTCAGGTGCAGCCCGGACAGTGGACGGCGGAGTTTATGGCCGAAGAGAACGGGATTTACCGTGTGACCAACGGAGACACGGATACGGTGGTCGCCGTGGGGCCGGCCTCCCCGAAGGAATATGAGGCCCCGATCGGCATGACACCGGAACTGGTGAGTTTCATAGATGAGACCGGTGGCGGGATATTTGCGCTGTCCGAAGATGGAGTGCCACGTATCCGTCGCACGCGACCGGAACGTGTCGCCGCCGGGTCCAACTGGATGGGCCTGACATTGCGCGAGGCCTACACGGTACAGGATATCCGCATTATCCCCTTGGCGCCCGGCTGGCTGATCCTGCTGTTGGTCGCGATGTTCAGCTTCCTCGCCTGGCGGGTGGAGGGACGTTAGTCCCCCAGCAACGCGGTGCGGGATTGCGAGTTAAATTCGCGCTGATACAGGATATAAACGGTCACCGGTGCGGCGATGATCAGGCCCCATGACCCGATCAACCACGCGAGGGCCGCAAGCGAGAAATAGGTCGCTCGTAATCCGCGGTTAAAGTTCCGTGCGGCATAGATATTCAGTTTTGCCGCCCTTCGGGCCATGGATTTGGTTTCCGGATCGTCCGGATTGCCTTCGGGCACAGCAGCCATGATCACGGCGTTATAGCCGAACAGCCGGTGCGACCAGACAAATTTCAGAAAGGCGCTCGACAGGAAGAGGATCACCAGAAGGATCTTGATCTCCCACACCACGAGCGGGGTTTCGGTATCCCCGGTAATGTCACCCGCCAATCCCCGCAACCGATCGGCCTGTCCGATCAGGGCCACACAGCCCCCGATCGCCAGCATGACGGCCGAGATGAAAAAGCTGGTGCCCTGACGCAGGGTGGATAGTAAGTTGACGTCGAAAATGCGCGGGGTGCGGGTGGTCATTACCTCCATCCACTGTTCGCGATATTGGGTCATCAGATTGGCTGTCGACGGATTTTTCGGATTTTCCCGCTCCACATACCAGCCAATCCCGGCCCAGGCACTTATCAGCACCGCTACCGCGACATAGTCGAGCACCCCGAACAGGTTTAGCGTTTCAAGAATACCGTTCTGCATCACATTCCTTTATCCTGTGATTCTGTTAAAGGAAACGCGCAATTCGGCATACCCGGTCTGCCCCGCGCACATGGGAGGTCACATGGAACTGCCAACGCCTGATCCCAACATAATTGCCCGTAAGACGGCGATCACCCGTCGTCTGCGTGCTGTGCTGCCCGCGGACGCAGTGATTGATGATCCAACCGAGACGAAAGCCTATGAATGCGATGCGCTGTCAGCCTATCGCTGCCCGCCGATGATCGCGGTTCTGCCGGCCTCGACCGAGGAGGTCGCTGCAGTCCTGAAGATTTGCCATGAGGAAGGCGTGCCGGTTGTGCCGCGCGGCTCCGGAACCTCGCTGGCCGGCGGGGCGTTGCCGACAGCGGATAGTGTGATCCTTGGCGTCTCGCGGCTGAACGGGGTGCTTGAAACCGATTATGACAACCGTTTCATCCGTGTGCAGTCGGGGCGGACCAACCTGTCGGTCACCGGTGCGGTGGAGGCGAATGGGTTCTTCTACGCGCCTGATCCCTCCAGCCAGTTGGCTTGCGCTATCGCCGGGAATATCGCGATGAATTCCGGCGGGGCGCATTGCCTGAAATATGGCGTGACCACGAACAACCTGTTGGGTGTTAAACTGGTCACGATGGAAGGTGAGGTGCTGGAGATTGGCGGACCGTATCTGGATTCCGCCGGGTTGGATTTGCTGGGTCTGATTTGCGGGTCCGAAGGCCAGTTGGGCGTGGTGACCGAAGCCACGCTGCGCATTCTTCCCAAGCCCGAAGGGGCGCGGCCTGTGCTGATTGGGTTCAATTCGAACGAAGTTGCGGGGGCTTGTGTCTCGGACATTATCAAATCCGGAATCATCCCGGTCGCCATTGAATTTATGGACAAACCGATCCTTCAAGCGGTCGAAAAATTCACCAACGCTGGATATCCAGCGGTCGAATCTCTTCTAATCGTCGAGGTCGAGGGGTCAGACACAGAAATCGCCGACCAGCTGTCCCGCATCCGCGCTATCGCTGAGCACCACGACCCGGTCGAATTCCGCGAGGCGAAATCCGCCGATGATGCTGCCAAAATCTGGCTCGGCCGAAAATCCGCTTTCGGGGCGATGGGGCAGATCAATGATTACATGTGTCTGGATGGCACGATCCCAGTCAGCCAGCTTCCGATGGTGTTGCGCCGGATCAACGAACTGTCCGCCGAATATGGTCTGGACGTAGGTAACGTTTTTCATGCCGGTGACGGCAATATGCACCCGCTGATCCTGTATGATGCCAACAAACCCGGCGATCTGGAAACCTGCGAGGCGATGGGCGCCGAAATCCTGAAGCTCTGCGTCGAGGTCGGCGGCTGCCTGACCGGCGAACATGGGGTTGGAATTGAGAAGCGGGATCTGATGAGGTCGCAATATAACGAGGCTGACCTTGTCGCGCAGATGGCGGTGAAGGACGTGTTCGACCCGAAATGGCTGCTAAACCCGGCGAAAGTGTTTCCGCTGGCGGCAAGTGAAAGCCGGAGAATCGCGTGAGACCATCCACCGAACAGGACCTCGCCGAAGCGATCCGTGCCGCCAACGGTCCGATGGACATTCGGGGCGGTGGCACGCGGTTGGTGCGCGAGGGCACGGCGCTGGAAACAGGTGGCCTGTCAGGGATCACGCTTTACGAACCGGGCGCGCTGACCATGGTCGCGAAGGCCGGAACGCCGCTGGCCGACATCACCGCTACACTCGACGCCGAAAACCAGCAACTGGCGTTTGAACCACCCGACATGCGCGGCCTTCTTGGCACCACCGGCGAACCCACTATCGGCGGTGTCTTCGCCACAAACGCCAGCGGTCCGCGCCGGATTGCGGTGGGGGCAGCCCGCGATTTCCTGTTGGGGGTCCGCTTTGTCGACGGGTCTGGCAACATTATTAAAAACGGTGGCAGGGTGATGAAGAATGTCACCGGCTATGATTTGGTGAAGCTGATGGCCGGGTCGTGGGGCAGGCTGGGTGTGCTGAGCGAGGTCAGCTTTAAGGTCCTGCCAAAGCCCGAGGCACAGGGGATCGTCTCCGTCCCCGGACTGACGCCGCAAAAGGCTGTCATCGCGATGTCACGCGCGCTTGGCTCCCCCTATGATATCACTGGCGCGGCGTATTTGATGGAAACCGCCAACGACCATCCCGACACGATCCTGCGGATGGAGGGGACCGAGAGCTCGGTCAGCTACCGGATGGATCAATTGAAAACGCTGTTGGGCGATCTGGGCGATGTCATCACCGTCATGGCCGAACCGCAGCACTGGACTGGGGTCCGAGATATCGACCATTGGCATGGCGGCTCGGAGGATATCTGGCGTATCTCCACCAAACCCTCGGCCGCGCCGGACCTGATCAGGAAACTGCCACCGGAGGCACGTGTGATGCTGGATTGGGGTGGCGGGCTGATCTGGGTCGCGACGGCACCGGGTAAGGACCTCCGCAGTGCATTGGGTCAGTTTGACGGTCACGCGACTTATATTCGTGGAAGCGCGGACTTGGCGAAATTTCCTCCGCAATCAGCGGCGGTGCAAAAACTTTCCGAAGGTATCCGACGGAAATTTGACCCGCGCGGCGTATTAAACCCACATTTGAAGGAGGGATAGATATGCCTGAGGTAATTATTGTAATCTTCTTATTCCCAATGCTCGCTTATTTTGTCGCGGCATTGTTGCCACCAGGAAAGATGACTTTGGTGGCGGTAATTGCCGCCATCGTTATCATCGTTTTCGTCGGCCTCTATGCGGACCAGAACCCGCAACCGCGCAGTGGACCGCTGGATGTCCGCAACGCGGTCCGATCCAGCACCCTTTGGGCGGTCACTGGTGCACTTGTGATTGCCGCCTTGACCCAAGCCATAGGATTGTTCCGATTAGGGGATGAGGACTATCCGAAAAAGACTGTCATCATCACCGGCGCGATCCTCACCTTTTTTGTTGTGATAGGGGTCGCCAGCTGATGCAAACCAATTTCACCCCCGAGCAGCTGAAAAACTCCGGCACGGCGCGCGCGAACGAGATTCTGCGAAGCTGCGTCCATTGCGGGTTCTGCACGGCAACCTGTCCGACCTATCAGGTGCTGGGGGACGAGTTGGACAGCCCCCGGGGGCGGATCTACCTGATCAAGGATATGCTGGAAAACAACCGCAAGCCGGATGCGAAAACGGTCAAACATATCGACCGTTGCCTGTCCTGTCTGGCCTGTATGACGACCTGTCCGTCGGGTGTGCATTACATGCATCTGGTCGATCATGCGCGCGAATATATTAACGACAATTACAAACGCCCGCTGCCGGACCGGCTGCTGCGCAATGTGTTAGCCCGTATCCTGCCTTACCCTGACCGGTTCCGCTGGGCGCTCAGGGCGGCGAAACTGGGGCGGCCATTCCGGTTTCTGATGCCCAAACGTCTGCGGGCGATGGTGGAGCTTGCGCCGACGAAAATCGCCAAACCCAGTCCATTGGATGCGCCACAGGTTTTTGCTGCGCAGGGGAAGCGGATCAAACGGGTGGCACTGCTGACCGGGTGTGCGCAGCGCGCGCTCGATACAGATATTAATGACACCACTATCCGTCTGTTGACCCGTCTGGGCTGCGAGGTGGTGATCAGCGACGGTATCGGCTGTTGCGGGGCGCTGACCCATCATATGGGCAAAACCCATGACAGCCACTTATCAGCTGCCAAAAACATCCGCGCCTGGATCGCCGAAGTCCATGGCGAGGGGCTGGACGCGATTGTCATCAACACCTCGGGCTGTGGGACGACGGTGAAAGATTACGGGCATATGTTCCGGAACGAGCCGCTGGGCGAAGCCGCAGTGAAGATTAGCGAGCTGGCGATGGATGTCAGCGAGCTGCTGGAGCAGTTGGACGTGACCCCAATGACCCCGCAAGGGCTGCGGGTGGCGTATCATTCTGCCTGTTCGCTGCAACATGGGCAGCAGGTGAAGCTAGCGCCGAAGCAGCTGCTGGCAAAGGCGGGGTATACGGTTGTCGAACCCGCTGATCCGCATCTGTGTTGCGGGTCCGCCGGGACCTATAACCTGATGCAGCCGGAGATTTCCGGCGAACTGAAGGCGCGTAAGGTGGCAACGTTGGAGGCGACGAAGCCGCAAGTGATCGCGGCCGGGAATATCGGCTGCATGATGCAGATCGGCTCTGGCACAGGCATTCCGGTGGTTCACACGGTTGAGCTGATCGACTGGGCGACCGGTGGACCGAAACCGGCGAAGTTACTGGACGCAGACCTTTGATCCGCGATAGGATCAGGGGAAAAGAGCAGCCATGTCAGACCTGATCACTCAACTTCAATCCCGGCCCGACTGGATCGGCTATGGCCTCGCGGCGATGGTTGTGATGGCGGTTGTGATTCTGGCGCTGGCTGTATGGCGGCGATCCGATCAGGTGAAGGAGGCGGTGCAATTCGCGGCCTCTTTGCGTGATCAGATGGATCGGCTGGAGGATGAGCTGACCCTCGCAAAACAGGATCTGGCGACGTTTCGCGATGAAACCGTGGCACTGCGTACCAATGAGGCGCGTTTGCAGGAGGCACTGGCTCAGCAACGTCAGGCGAACGAAGAAAAGATCGCCATGTTGCGGGATACGGGCGACAAGCTGAAGGGCGAATTCAAGCTGCTGGCGGCGGATGTGATCCGCGCCCAAGGCGAAGAATTCGAAAAGACCCACCAGCAGCGGATGCGTCGCGATCTGGAACCACTGCGTCTGAACATTGAAGCTTTCAAGGCCGAGATGCAGAATATCCAGAAAGAAACCATCGCCGAACGTGCGACCCTGAAAAACGAGATCAAGGTCCTGACTGAACGATCACTGCAGGTGAGCCAGGAAGCGGAAAACCTGACCCGCGCCCTGAAAGCGGACACGCAGAAACAGGGTGCCTGGGGGGAGATGGTTCTGGCCTCGATCCTCGATCGCACCGGGCTGCGCGAGGGGGAGGAATACACCACCCAATCCAGTTTCCGTGACGAGGACGGGGCGCTGTTGCGTCCCGACGTAGTCGTGAACCTGCCCGGCGGACGCAAAATCGTGATCGACAGTAAGGTTTCACTGGTCGCCTATGAACGCGCGATGACCGCGGAAACCCCGGGGGAACGTGATGCGGCGATGAAAGCGCATGTGGCCTCGGTCAAAAGCCATATCGACGGGTTGGCAGGGAAGAAATATCACGAGGTGGACGACAATTCGGTCGATTACGTGATCATGTTCCTGCCCATTGAATCCGCCTTTTCCGAAGCTGTGCGGGCCAATGCTGACCTCGCGCTGTATGCGGCGGACCGGAATGTTGTAATCGCCTCGCCCACCAACCTGATGGTGGCGTTGAAGACAGTTGAAAACCTTTGGTCGGTGGAACGGCGTAACAAGAATGCGCTGGAAATCGCCAAGCGGGCCGGGCGGTTATATGACAAGTTCCACGGTTTCGTCGATGATATGGAGAAAATCGGGGTGCAGTTGGATACGACCCGCAAAACCTATGACTCGGCCTTCGGGAAACTGAAAGCCGGACAAGGGAATTTGTTGTCCCAAGCGGATATGCTAAAGAAACTCGGGGCGAAGGCGAGTAAAGAGATCCTCGTCGATCATGAAGAAGACGAGATATTTACGAAGAAGAACGATCCCAAACCCTAGTGGATCGGCAAGGCGGAGGCCTTGGATTGAAAAGGTTGTTTGCAGGACTGCTGATTTCTATGTCAGCGATTGTTCATACAAATGTGGTGCAGGCGGAAACCAGCGGCGCAGCGGTGATTCTGAGCCGTGAAGATGCTGCAAACTGGACCGCGGTTGGGCGCGTGAACATGCGCAATGGCGGGTTCTGCACCGGCACGCTGATCCGCCCGGACGTTGTCCTGACAGCGGCGCATTGCCTGTTCAACCAAGGTACCGGAGAGCAATTGTCGGCGAACGAGGTTGAGTTCCTTGCCGGGTATCACGACGGACTTTCGGTGGCACGCAGCCGGGCAAAAAGTTTTGTCATCAACAGCAAATACGATTTTAATGAAGAAGACTGGCTGGCGCGGATCAATTACGACGTAGCGCTGATCCAGCTGTCCAACCCAATCACACTCCCCGCCGTGACGCCGCTTGGGACTGCTGATAACCCCGGTGCGTTAGCGTCTGTTGCTGTGGTTTCCTATGCTGAGGATCGTGAAAACGCCCCGGCCATTCAGGACCCGTGCTTTGTGATCGTGAACCTGAAGGAAAAACTGATGTTGTCCTGTGCGGTGGATTTCGGCGCGTCCGGAGCGCCCGTATTGGTGCATAGTGGCGACGGGTATCAGGTGATCTCGGTTATGACGGCTATGACCAACCTGCCGTTTGGGCGGATTTCACATGCGGTCACACTTGGTCCGGTGCTGGAGACCTTGCTTGGACGACTGGACCAAACCACCCCCGTGCGCCGACCGAACACCAACTCTCGCGTCCCGACAATCGCGGAACAGCTGGGTCGGGAAGACAACAACGCGGTCACCTTGATCCCCGCACCCAGAGATTGACATTTCAGGTCTTGAAACCCTGATTTCTCTCCCCAAATAAATTGCATCGGATGCCGGAACCGGACCGATACCTGCCCGTCCATGGTGGAGGGCATTAGGTTAACATCGCTTCTTTGGAGGATGAAAATGCGTAACTACGATCTTTCCCCGCTCTACCGCTCGACCGTCGGTTTTGACCGGTTGTCCACACTGCTGGACAGCGTGATGAGCACCAACACAAATCCCAACAGCTACCCGCCTTACAATATCGAAAAGACAGGGGATGATTCCTATCTGATTTCGATTGCCGTGGCCGGATTCACTCAAGGTGATCTGGAAATCGAGGCTCGCGACGGCCAGCTGGTTATCAAAGGCCGTAAGCCCGACGAAAAGGACGAGCGGACCTATCTGCACCGTGGCATCGCCAGCCGGGCGTTTGAAATGCGTTTCGAACTGGCCGACCATGTTCGCGTGACCGAGGCCCATATGGAAAACGGCCTGCTGAACGTATCCGCGATACGCGAGGTGCCCGAGGCGCTGAAACCGCGCAAAATTGAAATTGCCAAAAACCCGTCAATCGAAGCGACTGTCGAAGTCTGATCAATTGACAGGTAAGTTTAGGGCCCGCCTCCTCCCGGCGGGCCTTTTGTTTGCGCGAATGTGACGTGATGTGCCTTGACGTCCGTCACCCCATTCGCGACAAAGTCTCCAACAGGGTCGGAGGCTGACATGCTGCGAAAATTCCTTTTTGTAACCGCTTTAATTGGCGCAACCCCACTGGCGGCTCAGGATGGCGGGTTTGTCATGGTACAGGCGATGGCAAAGGGCTGTCTGGAAAAGCTGGAAACCGAGATATTTGACACCGAAACCTTCACCCGCGCCGATCTGAATATGGAGATTAAACTTCTGAACAACCGGTCGGGGCGTGTCTGGCGGACAGAAGATCCGCGCGTTGTGATCATTGACTTCGAATCCGAGACATTGTGCGACGTTATGGGGCTGGGTGTTCCGGTTGCAGAATTCTCCAACGCGCTGACGAACTGGTTGGCGTTTGAAGGACGGGCGTATACACTGGATACCGACGCTGAGCTTACGCCGGATTCTGCCGATGGTGCATATTTTGTCCGCAAGGCAGATGATGGAGATTATATTCAGGTCACAGTGACGAGTAATCCGGAGTATAATTTTATCGGACTGAACATCGCGCGTGTTCAGAATTCCTTCACGGCACGCGACGTGCTTGGCGAGGAGTGAACTCAGGGAGCGGCTATCGACGCTTCTGAAAATGACAGTCAAAAGGGGACAGGATGTCATTCACACGTTTGACCGCACTCATTGCAACGGCGTTTCTGACGCTACTACCGATTTCGGGACGCGCTGACGATCTGGCGCTGGTAATCACCAACGGGAACTACGGGTCCGGCGTCGCCACCCGTCCGGTCACCTTGCGTCATGACGGGATTGTCGCGGCGTATGAGGAACAGGGATACGAGGTGATCTCGGGCAAAAACGTTGTTGCGTGGGATTTCCGCGATCTCCTGTCCAGTTTCATGGATCGGGCCGAGGGTAAGGATCGTCTGGTCGTGCATTTTTCAGGCCGGGTTGTGAATTACGGATTGGATGCGTGGTTGCTGCCGATCGATGTGCGCGGAGATTCCCTGCCGAATATTGCTTTCAACGCTGTCCCTGTGAACCTGTTATTGTCGCTTCTGGCGGAACGGCCGGGGCGGTCAGCATTGGTGGTCGGACTTTATAACGGCACCAGCTTCGCTGATCCGGTGGTCGGCGGACTTGGTGATATGTTGAATATTCCGCAAGGGGTTCTGCTGTTGTCCGGGGCGGAAGACGAGGTCAATGATGTGGTGCAGCTGGAGATGCTGGCCTCTGACGCAAGTATCGCTGATATTCTGGGAGACAAAGATAATCTGCGAGTGGAGGGATATGTCTCTCCGGATGTGGCATTCTTTAACCCCCGTCCCGAACCGGTCGAAGAACCAATCGCAACGCCTGAGGTTCCCGCAGGTGACGATCCGACGGCGAAACTGGCAGAGATTCTTGCGGAACAAGCCCTTTGGGCGTTGGCCGAACAATCCGGGGATATCGAAGATTACCGCGAATATATCCGCCTCTACCCATCGGGCATTTTTAGTGCCGCAGCGCGGGCGAAGATCGAAGCTCTGGATATTCCCGAGCCCCCAACCCCGAGCGAGGTTGAAGACAGTCTGAACCTGACCCGCGCCGAACGGCGCGAGATCCAATCGAACCTGACATTGCTGGGATACAGCACCCGTGGTGTCGATGGGATCTTTGGAAGTGGCACCCGCACTGCGGTCCGTGACTGGCAGGATGATGAGGACCTGCCGGAGACCGGATATCTGGATCAGGATCAGATTGATCTGCTGCAGGTTCAGGCGGACAATCGTTCGATAGAACTGGAACAGGAAGATCGAGATTACTGGGACGCTACAGGCGATTCCGGTCGCAAGGCTGATCTGCAGCTCTATCTTAACCGTTACCCCGAAGGAATCTATTCGGACGAAGCCCGTGCTAAGCTTCGCGCCATTGAACGCGAGGAACGTGAAGTTGCTGACCGAGAGGCATGGTCGATTGCTGACGAACTCGACACGGCAAACGCCTATCGCACCTATCTGGACGACTTCCCCGACGGGATATATGCCGAAGTTGCACAGGCACGATTGGACGCTCTGGAACCGGAGGAGCCCGAGGACGAACCCGAGGACAATGAAGAAGCCCGTTCGGCTGAACAGCGTCTGAACCTCAACTCGGCAACCCGCCTGCTTATCGAAGGACGGTTGCGCGGCCTTGGCTTCAATCCCGGCACCGTGGACGGCAATTTTGACGCCAACACCCGCAATGCGATCCGGGCATATCAGAGCAGCCGGGGCATTCCTGCGACGGGGTATCTCAATGCCTCGACCGTGCAAGCGTTGTTGTTGGGGTAGGGCGATGAAAGTATCAGGCGGATGCCATTGCGGCGCTATTACGTTCACGGCCGAGGTTGATCCGGCCAAGTCAGTCATCTGCCATTGCACCGATTGTCAGACCCTGTCCGGCACGGCCTTTCGCACCGTTATTCCCGCTGCGGAGGCGGATTTTACCCTGACCGGTGGGCAACCGAAGGTCTATGTGAAAATAGCCGAGAGCGGCAACCCGCGCGAACAGGCTTTTTGCCCGGATTGCGGGACGCCTCTCTATGCGACTTCGGTCGGTGGCGATAATCGTGTGCTTGGCCTGCGGGTCGGGGCGATCCAACAGCGGGCTGATCTGGCACCCAAGAAACAGGTCTGGTCGCGATCTGCCCTGCCTTGGCTGCATGACATGACCGACCTGCCAGAGGTCGAAAAACAATAAAAAAAGCCGCGCTCAGATGGCGCGGCTTTTCTGGAGTTCAGGCCAATCAGGCTTTGTGCAGCCGTTTCGCGAACAATCCATTGTCTGTGGCCGAGCGGAAGGTTTTCGCCGCGCCCAGAACCAGCAGGTCAACCAGCGGCTCCATCAGGACGATCAGCATGTAGGCTCCGCCGAAGGTTGCGACTGCGCTGACATTCGCCGCGCCAAAGCCCTGACCGTAAAAGGCCCAGAATGCGACCCACGCAACAACACCGCCCTGATAAGCGGTTGAGAGCGCCAGAACCTGTGCGTAGGACAGGTCAACATAGGCCGTTTTCGGCGCGATGATTTTGCGCGCAAGAACGCTGACCGCCCAAAGCGGAACCAGCAGCGTGGTCACGTTGACACCATACTGCGGCAGGTCGAACGGTGCGAAAAAGACGCCCTGGATCAACAGACCCAGTGCCAGACCGATGGACGCAGCCCCCCCGCCAAACAGCAGGAACAGCGTTGAGCCGAGGATGAAGTGAACCTCGGACACGCCAACCGGATAGTGCGGCAGGATCTGGAAAAAAGTCAGGACCAGCGCCGTGGTCGCAACGGACCGTGTGGCCAGTGCCGGCAAACCGCCGTCACGCGTGATCGTCTGCCACGCCATTTTGGCTGCCAGACCAAAACCTGCTGCTGCTGTTCCGATGCTCAGAAAAATCTTGGCGCCGTCAACGACGCCGGGTTCGATATGCATATTTGCTCCTTTCCGCACCCTCCGTGCGGTATTGGTATGTGGTGGCTTTCGCCGGTTCGGATGGCAGGTTTCCTGGCTTATGGTTATCGCCTCTCTCACCTTCCCGGCCTGACGGCCAGTGGTTTGTCGAGATCGGCAACCATATACAGTTGCGGGGGCAGCCTCGGTTTCGGTCCCTGATGGGTACGCCTTACCGTGTTCCCTTCTTTCACCCCGGATCAGCCTTTGGCACACCGGGAACCATCAAAGCCATATTGGCGAATTTCACGCCCAAGTAAACTGTAATTGCGAAAGCGTGGGTGCGGAAAACGACCTATTCGGTCGTCTTCCCATCGAAATGTTCATGTGCTGCGACGGCGTCGGCTTTGGTTGCGTGAACCGTGCCATCGATATGCTCCGGCGGGCCATAGATCGTGTAGAGCTTCAGGGGCGTATCGCCGGTGTTGATCACATTATGTAACGCACCACCGGGCACGATGATTCCGTCATCCGCCTTGACGGCATGTGCGACTTCGTCAATCTGAACTTCGCCCGTTCCCTGTTCAATGCGGAAGAACTGGTCGCCATCCTCGTGCACCTCGGCGCCGATCTCCTCGCCGGGGGCCAGCGACATCAGCACCAGCTGAATGTTCTTACCGGTGTATAGCACTTGGCGGAAGTTGGCATTATCCTCGGTCAGCTTTTCGATATTGTCTACGAAACCTTTCATATTGCGTACTCCTGTTCGCTGAAATGTTTCACATATGATAGGATCGAATGCGGCGCGGATCGTTGATCTGTATCATCGTCTGCGGCGAAAACAAAAAAAGCCGCCCCATTGGGACGGCCTTTTTTAGTCTGTCGTGGTGATCAGCCCTGACGTGCCTTGAAACGACGCTGGGTTTTGTTGATCACGTATACACGGCCCTTACGGCGCACGACGCGGCAATCGCGGTGGCGCGACTTAAGGGAGCGAAGCGAATTCTTGACCTTCATGGTCTCTCTCCTATGCGCGGCGCTGATTGCGCCTGTTAAATTCCGATACCATCCCTCGCGGGGGGAATGGTGGGCGTAACTGGGATTGAACCAGTGACCCCTTCGATGTCAACGAAGTGCTCTCCCGCTGAGCTATACGCCCGAAAAAGCATCAAGCGCTGCCAAGGCAACGCTCGTGTGGGCTGTCTATAAGGAGAGTCGCCAGAAGGTTCAAGAGTTTTTCAATAGAAACCCACAGGATGATGCGCTACTGTTTCAGCTACGTTTCGGAGGAGAAATGTCGAACAACGCTTACTGTCTGAAAATGCCCGAAAACGCGGTATCCTGTGCCGTGTTTTCCTCGCCGCATAGCGGATCGGAATATCCGCCGGAATTTGTGGCGACGACACGGCTGAACGCGATGGCGATCCGGTCTTCGGAAGATGCTTTTGTTGACGAGCTGTTCAGCGACGCGCCGATTCATGGTGCGCCTTTGCTTTTGGCACGGGTTCCGCGGGCTTACGTTGACCTTAACCGTTCGCCTGACGAACTTGACCCGGCCCTGATCCATGGCGCCAAAGTCAGCGGGGTTAATCCACGGATTTCGGCAGGGCTGGGTGTCATTCCGCGCGTTGTTGGTAGCGGGCAGGTGATCCGAAGCGGCAAAATCTCTTTGCCCGAGGCCAGGAACAGGCTGCAGCGATATTACTATCCCTATCATAACGCGCTGTCGCGATTGATCGAGCAGCAGATTGACCGCTTTGGTCTGACGATTCTGATCGACTGTCACTCCATGCCAAAAGAGGCTTTGAATTCAGCGCCTCTGGTCAATGGGGTGAAGCCGGACATCGTGATCGGGGATAGGTTCGGGGCATCGGCGGATCGATGGGTAACGGATGCCGTTCATGATATTTTTGCCGAGGCCGGGTTTACAGTTGCCCATAACGCCCCCTTTGCCGGGGGGTATATCACGCAGCATTATGGGCGTCCGTCCCAGAATATTCATGCCATTCAGATCGAGATCAACCGATCCGTCTACATGGACGAGGCTGCAATTCAGCGCCACACGCATTTTGACGTAACGCGCGAGAAACTCTCGGGGATTGTGGCTGCGATCACTGCGCTTGGCCCGAAACGGATGGGAATCGCAGCGGAATAATGGTTTTGACGACACGACCGGCCACACCGGCTGACGCGCCGGCGATGTGCGACCTGCTGAATGCCATCATTGCCGCAGGGGGAACCACCGCCCATAAAACGCCGTTCGACAGCGACCGGATGATCAATCACTATATCGACTCGCCGCGAAGACTGTCTTGCACAGTTGCACTTGAGGCGGCGGAGCTGATGGGGTTTCAGTCGCTGGCTTACGCAGATCCGACCTGGCAAGGGCCGGGCAAGCTGCCCGAAGACTGGGGCATCATCGCCAGCTTTGTGCGCATGGGACAGCAGGGAAAAGGGATTGGCGGCAAGCTTTTTACTGCGACCAAAGCCGCTGCAATCGCCGCAGGCTTGCGCCATATCGACGCCACCATCCGCAAGGAAAACACCGGTGGGATAATATATTACGAGCGCATGGGGTTCGTGGACTATGTCGAAACGGATCAGACGGTTTCCAAACGTTTCGACCTTTAGAATGGGCAAAAAAAAGGTCGCGCTATGCACGACCCAAGTCCAGGGAGGTTTGCCCGTTAAGGGCGTGTGATGCGCTGCACCACATCTTGAAGGTAATATTAACGGGAATATCAATCAATTTGGCTGATCAAAAATACACGGATAGTGATATTTTTATCGCAGAGCCCGTCCTTTGCGGATGGCTTGTGTGCCAAATCTCGCACGAATTTGGTCTGTTGCTGCCTCTGCAGCTGCCCGTCGCGGGGCGTCCGGATCCAGCAAATCCGGTGTTTCCGCGGCATTTCGGGCATCTGACAGGTCACTGATCCCGACACCGATCAGGCGAAACGGTCCGTTTTCCAGCTCTCCCTCCAGCAGATGGCGTGCGGTTTTATAGATCGTGTCAGCCAGTTGCACCGGTGCGGACAGGCTGGTCCGCCGGGTGATCAGTTTGAATTTTGCGGTTTTCAGTTTCAGCGTCACTACACGCCCGGTCAGGTCCTTCGCCTTGGCCCGATCCGCGACTTTTTCCGACAGCCGCCACAAATGACCGTCCAGAATGTCCGCGTTGGCCGTATCATCAAAAAAGGTCGTCTCGTTCGAAATGGATTTCAAGCCGCGGTCCACGGACACGCGCCGCCGGTCCTCCCCCCGCGACAGATGGTAGAGCCGTTCGCCCATGCTGCCGTAGCGTTTGATCAGGTCTTTGCGGTCGCGCCGTTTGATATCGGCTATCGTACGGATGCCGTCGCGTTCTAATGTTTGGCGCGTCGCCGCGCCTACACCCCAGATGATGCCGACAGGCTGGCGTTCAAGGAACGCTTCTGTCTCGGCCTTGCCGATCACCGACATACCGCGTGGCTTGTCCAGATCCGAGGCGATCTTGGCCAGAAACTTGTTATGCGACAGGCCGACTGAGCCGCTGATTCCCAGCTCGACCTCCATCCGCTTCACCAACCGCGCCATCTGCGCCACTGGTGGTTCGCCATGCAGACGTGAGGTGCCAGTCAGGTCGATGAACGCCTCATCCAATGACAGGGGTTCAATCACCGGCGACAGTTCCTTCATGAAGGCGCGGATCTGGCGAGAGACCTCGACATAGACATCCATCCGCCCGCGCACGACGACGGCTTCGGGGCAGAGCTTCATCGCCTGAAACATCGGCATGGCGGATCGGACGCCTTTGATCCGGGCGATATAGCAGCATGTGGATACAACGCCCCGTTTGCCGCCACCGACGATCACGGCCTTGTCGCGCAGGTCGGGATTGTCGCGCTTCTCGACCGAGGCGTAGAACGCATCGCAATCCATGTGCGCGATGGACAGGTCGTAAAGTTCAGGATGGGAAATCACGCGTGGCGAGTGACATTTCGGACAGCGCCGTCCGCCATCGAACAGCGTGATGCAATCCCGGCAGAGACTCGGCATTTTGTCCATGGGTACAGTATCGCACCCGGCGCAAAGTCACACAAGTGTTTCCACTTTGTTCCATGCCACCCAAATGCCATGAAAATCGGCACGGGCGAGTTCGCGGGTGCGGCCATCAGGCCATGACCGCAAGACCACCCCTGCACCCTCGCCATTATTGTCACCTTCGAAAGTCAGCCAGAATAACGGGCTGTCGGCGGTGGATTTCGCCCCGGCCTCGGCAATCATGCGCGCCCCTTCGGCCTGTGCCTCGGCGGGCAGATATTGCCAGACGATGGAATGATATATGACGTGGGCCACACCGGGTTGTGGGTTTGCCAGCCGGTCTGCCAGAAACGACAGCGCATCCTGTTGAACGATCCTGGCCGGATTGGACAGCGCCAATTCAATTGCCGCGTCGGTGCGCGACATTCGGTCTGCCTGATCCGCCCAAAGATAGGACATCAACCGCAACCGCTGTTCCGGGTCGGACGGATCAATCGGATTCAAGTCACACCCAGCGCGGTCCACAACCTGCACATCCGCCAATGGTGGCAGGGGGCCTCGCCATTCGGGTGTCAGTTGTACCTGGGAGGCCGCATTGCCCCAGACCTGATCCCCGATCCGCATCCCGAGCCGATCCCAGTTGAGGTTCAGTCCCGCACTGACGCCGATCTCGGAGGTGCGCAGTGGCAGCCCGGTTTCGCTGGCAATCAGGTGGAAGGCCGGGATCAGCGCGTTACAACGACGAACTTCGTTCGTTTGCGGTGGGCTTTGCATCCAGTCGAGAATAAAATCCTCGTGCGTGTCCATTGCTGCGCGTACAGCCGCCCATATGGCCTCCGGGTCATAGGCGTTTGGCGGGTAGGCGGCGATCAGCCCCTGATCCCGCCCTTGCAACACCAACGCATGAAATGCCCCTGCAAAGCGCAACGGCACTGCAGATGCCCGGTGCGACGGGTCCGCCTGCCAATCAAACAGCAATCGGGCAACGGCACAGTCCGGTTCCAGCCGATCGGCCATCAGCAGACACCATTTTTCCATGAAGGGAGAGCCCAGAGCACCGCAATGCCAAGATTGCTTGCGAAAGGCTTCTGCCAGTGCGGTCATCCTGTGTCTCCCTCGCGCATTATTGCCAACGCTTCTGCTTCGGTTACGTCCAGTGCCATCAGCTGATCCCAGCTTAACCCCTGATCCAGATACCATGTCACGAGCATCCGATAGCGTATATAAACCCCATAGGATCGCATGGATTCCAGTGTGATCGCCCCGTCACCCAGAATGTGATCCATTGCGGGGATATCTGTTACCGGTCCCAGCGCCACATAGTCGGGAATGCCCTCGCGCAGCCATTCCGGCATGGTGTGGAACCTGAATGCGCCGAGGATTTGCCCCATCAGCACATGAACCAGTTCATGCGTCCCATAATAGACCAGTGTGCGAGGTGGGCCGATGACTTGCTCGCCTTTGATCAGACGTCCGGAATTGTAGTCTGCCCCGCTCAGAAACGCATGTGACGGGGCAATCGGGTAATAGGCGACCCCACCCGCACCGGGGGCAAATCGAAAGAACAGCTCCCGCCGCCACCCATTCCCTGTGACATAGAGCGACAATGGCTGGTCTGTCGCAAACGGACTTTCGTTCAACCGGTCCTGTATCCCACCAAGCGCGATATCTGCCGAAGGGGGTATCGGGTTTTGATCAAAGAGGGTCAGCGAGCCATAGCTTCGCTGATAAGGGAAGAATGGCCCCGGATTGGCGTAAACCATGATCCCGCCCGCGACCAACAGACCGAGGGTGGATGCTGACCAGAGGACAATTTTTCTTAGTTTGCGAAAACTCATCCGGCGAACTTATCCCTAAGGCGTTGCAAGGCGGAGCGGGTGTCCGGGGTAGGGGGATCATTGTCCGGAGTTGATTTGGCGCGTTCGGCATTCTCTGTCTTGGGTTTGGCAGGTTGTATTCGCAACGCAATCGCGTTCATGAACCCCGGGGCGTCGCCGGTTGCCAGCGCTGCCGCGCCGTCGCTGATCCCGCGCATCAGATCGTCCAGCCAGTCCTGATCGGACTTGGCGAAATCCCCAAGCACATAGCCCGAGACCCGATCTTTATGCCCCGGATGTCCGATACCAAGGCGCACGCGCTGATAATTTTCGCCAATATGCTGATGGATGGATCGCAGGCCGTTATGTCCCGCATGTCCGCCCCCGGTTTTCACGCGGCATTTCCCGGGTGCAAGGTCAAGTTCGTCATGAAAAACGACGACGTCTTCTGGGTCCAGTTTGTAAAACCGCATCGCCTCGCCCACGGACTGTCCCGACAGGTTCATGAAGGTTTCAGGTTTCAACAGCAAAACCTTTTCCGACCCCAGCCGTCCTTCGGTCATTTGCCCCTGAAACTTCACCCGCCATGGCGCGAAGCCGTGATCATCCGCGATCCGGTCAACGGCCATGAAGCCGATATTATGGCGGTTACCCGCATATTTTGCGCCGGGATTGCCCAGCCCCACGAACAGTTTCATGGAGGCTCCAATAAATAGAAAAACGCGCCACCCGTCAGGCAGCGCGTCTTCTGTAACATATCAGAAAGCGGAGGGGAATTACTCCTCGCCACCCTCTTCTTCGGCCGGCGCTTCCGCGGCTGCTTCGGTGGCTTCGCCTTCTTCGCCCTCGTCTTCCGCATCGTCAGCTGTCACTGCGCGCGGCGCGGTGATGTTGGCGATCACGAAGTCACGGTCGGTGATCATCGGGCGCGTGCCTTCAGGCAGCGTAATGTCGGAAATATGGACAACGTCGCCAATTTCCAGACCGGTCAAGTCAACGATCAGCTCGTCCGGAATGTTCGCTGCAGTCACTTTCAGTTCAACCTCTGGACGCACGACGGTCAGGGAACCACCGGCTTTGATACCCGGTGCGTCGTCGTGATTTTCGAAATGTACGGGGATGAACAGGTTGATGCGCGATTTTTCCGACAAGCGGAGGAAATCAACATGAACCGGCAAATCTTTGACAACGTCACGCTGAACGGCGCGGCAGATCGCACGCACCTTGTTGCCGCCGACATTGATCGTCAGCAGGGTGGACAGGAATTGACCAGCCTTCAGCAGCTTGAAAAGCTCGTTGTATTTTACATTGATTGCGACGGGATCATCGCCACCGCCATAGATCACTCCGGGCACGAGATTTTCACGTCGTGCTGCGCGGGCGGCCCCCTTGCCTGTTCCCTCGCGTACCGTAGCGTCGAGAACTACATTCTCTGCCATTTGGTATCTCCTAAATTGTAAGGCGGCGTTCCTCCAAGGGTGTAAGCGCCGCATGAAGGGCGCCATATAGGTGATTCAGGTCTGAATGGGAAGAGGGAATCGTGCCGTCTTGCAGGGGCGTGTCATATGTCCTAACGATAACGCGAGTAGCGGGAGGAAGAGAATGGCCAAAGTCACCTGTATCGAGGATTTGCGCGTCCTGGCGGAACGGCGTGTGCCACGGATGTTTTACGATTATGCCGACAGCGGCTCCTGGACGGAGCAGACCTACCGCGAGAATACGTCAGACTTTGCCCGTATTCGCCTGCGCCAGCGCGTGGCGACGAATATGGAGGGGCGCACAACCGCATCCCAGATGATCGGGCAGGACGTTGCGATGCCCGTGGCCTTGGCGCCCGTTGGCCTGACCGGCATGCAGTCTGCGGATGGCGAAATCAAAGCCGCGAAAGCCGCCGAGAAATTCGGCGTGCCATTCACCCTGTCCACCATGTCGATCTGTTCGATCGAGGATGTGGCCGAGAACACCTCCAAACCCTTCTGGTTCCAGCTTTACGTGCAGCGCGACCGCGAGTTTACCCGCGGCATGATCCGCCGCGCGAAGGAAGCGGGCTGTTCCGCGATGGTTGTTACACTGGACCTGCAAATCATTGGGCACCGGTTCAAGGACACGAAAAACGGTCTGTCAGCGCCGCCACGCCTGACCATTCCGAACATCATTAATATCGGCACCAAACCCGGCTGGTGGATCCCGATGTTGGGAACCAAACGCCGGACGTTCGGTAATATCGTTGGCCATGCCAAAGGCGTAGATGATGTGTCCTCGCTGATGGAATGGACCAATTCGAACTTTGATCCGACGCTCAGCTGGGACGATATCAAATGGATCGCCGACGAATGGGGCGGGCCGATTATCCTTAAGGGCATTCTGGATGCTGAGGATGCCCGTATGGCTGCTGAAACCGGTGCGAACGCCATTATTGTATCTAACCATGGCGGGCGGCAGCTGGACGGGGCACAATCCTGCATCGCCGTGCTACCGGAGATTGTTGACACGGTCGGCGGCGATACCGAGGTCCATCTCGATGGCGGCATCCGGTCCGGTCAGGACGTGCTGAAGGCGCTGGCGATGGGGGCCAAAGGCACTTATATCGGTCGCGCCTTCGCTTACGGACTTGGTGCGATGGGCGAGGCAGGTGTGACGAAAGCGCTGGAAATGATCCATGACGAGCTGGACCGCACCATGGCGTTTTGCGGGAAACGCACGATTTCTGAACTGACAGAAGAGATTTTGATCCCGAAGGACGCACTGGGCAACCGCTACATGCACGATTGAGGGTCGTAACGCCCGACCGACTGCGGTGTCTTTACCCCAGCTAACGAGTTGGTGCAGGTTTCAGCGTTTCGTTGGTTTCGGCTTTAGTGTCCCGATATAGTCATAGCTTTGCCGGAAATACAGCGTCAGCCGGGCCGTATCCATCAACAGCGCGTCAGGGATCACGACATATTCCCGCATCACTGCGCCATATTGAATGGATGGTCCGGTTCTATATTCGGCGCGAAACGCGTCCAGCGCATCTTTGGGTAAACGCAGGCTCATCACGCCGTCTTTATCGATGAAGCTGAACATATGTCCGTTGCGGGAGGTATAGGGGTTTGCCGCCCCTTTGCGCTCCACCTCTGGAAGGGTGGCGACCACCGCCTCATAAAGCGCGAGCTTATCCTCTGGGACGTTCGGGGATTTCTTTGCCATGCGTCACCTCCTGACTGGCCGAGGCCTCATAGACCAGCCCGTCCGGGCCGAACCGCAACGCCTCCACCACATAGTAACCACGTTGGTTGCGGTAATATATCACAACCATACCCACCCCGCCGAACACCTTTTCAACGGTGAAATGCAGCTCCGGCTGCAAATCCAATGCTTTGCCCCAATAGGTCCTCAGCATGTCCTTGCCGCGAACCTCGCCCGCCCCCACAAGACGCTCCGCCTTGCGGGATCGGAAAACCACATCGTCAGAATAGTGTGCCAGAATGCAGTCAAGGTCGTGGCTGTTCCATGCCGCGACCCATTCGTCAGCAAACTGCAGGGGATCAGGTCCCAATCGTAAACTCTTTTTCCTGCGCATCGTCGTCAAAGACTGACCCATATCGCAATGTCACCCGCGCACCTTTGCAGAAATCACTTTCTTTCAGAACCGGCAGCACGATTTCGGCCAACCGATCTGCATCCGGGCCGTACATGTAATAAAACCCGTCTGATCCATCGAGGGCGATTTCATGGCCGTCAAATACGCCGACATCGGCGTCCTTGATGACTTGTTCCAGCTCATCTTCCAGCGCGTGCAGTGGTGCCAGCACGGTTGACCCATAGTCAAAATTCACGATCATCGCGTGCCAGTTATCGGGAATGCTTTCAGCATTGTCACCGCCGCCCGCAGCAGCGACCTGATTCAACAAATCGGTAAGATCAATACCCTGCATATTATCATCTTTGCGACCAAATAGTTTTTTCCAAAAACTCATCCAAATCCTCCTGTTTTATTAACGATAAAACAGGAGGATTGGTCAGGCAATTATTGCCTTGTCAACGTCACAAAAAGTTATCGGCTGGCCTTGCGCGCCAATCGGCTCGCGTGAAGGATCGGCTCGGTATAGCCGGACGGCTGCTGAACCCCCTTCAATACCAAATCAAGCGCCGCCTTGTAGGCGATTCCATTATAATCCGGCGCCATCGGTTCATACAGCGGATCGCCAGCATTCTGCTGATCAACAACCTTTGCCATCCGCTCAAACGCAGCCTTTACGTCGCCGTCCGACACCACCCCATGATGCAGCCAGTTCGCCATATGTTGCGAGGATATACGGCAGGTGGCGCGATCCTCCATCAGGCCAACATCGTGAATGTCCGGCACCTTGGAACAGCCAACCCCTTGGTCGATCCAGCGGACCACATAGCCGAGGATCCCTTGGGCGTTATTGTCCAGTTCCTCCCGGATTTCCGCATCAGACCAGTTGACGCCGCGCGCAACCGGAATGGTCAGGATGTCATCCAGTTTCGCCCGCGCACCACCTTTGGCAATCTCGCCTTGCCGCGCCATCACATCCACGTTGTGATAATGCGTTGCATGCAGTGTGGCTGCGGTGGGTGAGGGCACCCAGGCACAATTTGCACCCGCTTTCGGGTGGCCGATTTTCTGTTCCAGCATCGCATGCATCAGATCAGGCATCGCCCACATCCCTTTGCCGATCTGCGCCTTGCCGGATAGACCACAGGCCAGGCCCGTGTCGACATTCCAGTCCTCGTAAGCCGAAATCCATGGCGTGGTTTTCATGTCGCCCTTGCGCAGCATCGGCCCTGCTTCCATCGAGGTGTGCATCTCATCCCCCGTGCGGTCCAGGAAGCCCGTATTGATAAACGCCACCCGATGTTTCGCGGCGCGGATACATTCTTTCAGGTTCACGGTCGTACGGCGTTCTTCGTCCATGATGCCGATTTTGACGGTATATTGCGGCAGGCCGAGCGCGGCCTCCACCCGATTGAAAATCTCGTCGGTGAAGGCGACTTCTTCGGGGCCGTGCATTTTCGGTTTCACGACATAAATCGACCCGGCGATGGAGTTCTTATTCTCGGTCCGTTTCAGATCATGCATCGCACAAAGCGTTGTGAACATTGCGTCCATCAGCCCTTCGAAAACTTCGTTCCCGTCCGCGTCCAGAATGGCCGGGTTGGTCATCAGATGGCCGACATTGCGGACAAGCATCAACGCGCGGCCTTTCAACTTCGCTGGTTTCCCATCGACACCGGTAAACCCGACATCCTGATTGAGCGACCGCGTGAATGTCTTACCGCCCTTGGTGACTTCCTCGGTCAGGTCACCTTTCATCAGACCCAGCCAGTTGCGATAGGCGAGGGTTTTGTCCTCCCCATCAACAGCCGCCACCGAATCCTCACAATCCATGATGGCGGAGACGGCGGATTCCAGGATCATATCCGATATCCCCGCCGGATCTGTTTTGCCAACCGGAGTCGAGGGATCAATCACGATATCAATATGCAGGCCGTTGGCTTTCAGGAAAACCTCTCCCGGCTGCGCGGCGGGCGTATCATTATAGCCAACGAATTGCGCGGGATCGGTCAGCGCTGTCTCGCCAACCTCGTTTTCCACCAACAGCATCCCGTCCTTGACGGCCAGCGAGGTCACACCCGCCCAACTGCCACCGGCAAGTGGCGCAACTTCATCAAGATGCGCCTTCGCCCAAGCAATCACCCGCGCGCCACGGTCCGGATCATACCCTTTGCCAGACGGCGTATCACCCAGCGCATCCGTCCCATAAAGCGCATCATATAGTGATCCCCACCGTGCATTCGCGGCGTTCAGCGCATAGCGCGCATTGGTAATTGGCACCACCAGCTGCGGGCCGGGGAGATCAGCGATTTCCGGGTCGATATTGGTCGTCTCCACCGCGAAATCCGGACCTTCGGGGACCAGATATCCGATTTCTCTCAGAAACGATTTATATTCGGTCAGGTCTATTTCCTGTCCCTTGCGCGTCTTATGCCAATCATCGATCTGTCCCTGCAGAACCTGCCGCTTTTCCAGCAAGGCGCGGTTTTTCGGGGTTAGGTCACTGACAATACCGGCGAACAGCTCCCACAGATCATCAGTGGCAGTATACGCCTCAGGCGCTGCCTCTGTTTCAATAAACTTGGCAAGTTCCGCCGAGACCTTCAGACCGGCGCGGGTGACATAATCGGACATATATTCCTCCGTAATCGACGGGAACAGGCTGCGCGTGCGTGAGCATGACACTAGGCAACCACACCGACCTAGGCAACCGCGAAAGAAAACTTAGGCGATTGGCTAAATAATACTTTACAGACTCAAAATTCTGTCATTACTTAGGTGAATGGCTAAGTATGATTCCTCCCTCGACAAAATTTTCACCGCGCTGGGTGATGCCACCCGCCGTGACGTGATGGCGCAGTTGGCCAACGGGCCACAAACCGTCACGCAACTGGCGGCACATTACGACATGGCGCTGCCCTCCTTCACCGCGCATCTGGCGAAACTGGAGGCTGCCGGCCTGATCAAAACCCGCAAATCGGGGCGCATTCGCACCTGCGAGATCCACCCCGACGCCCTTAACCCGATCGACGGATGGCTGGCCGAACAGCGCAACATCTGGGACGCCCGGCTTGATCGCTTCGATGATTACGTCATCAACCTCATGAAAGAGAGACAAAATGGACCTCGATCCAAAGACTGACCTCAGCTTCACCCGCATCCTGCCGGTACCCCGCCATCTGGTGTGGGAATGCTGGACCTCGGCTGAACATATCCCGCATTGGTTCATCCCGCGGCCTCATACCGTCAAGGACGTCGATATCGACGTGCGCCCCGGTGGCCGCTCGAATTCCGTCTTCGTGGTGGAGGGGAACGAGGTCCCGCAGCAGGGCGTGTATTTGGAGGCTATCGAGAATGAAAAGCTCGTCTTCACCGATTTCTACACCGAAGGTTGGAAACCTAATCCCGATGGGTTCATGACCGCGATCATCGAAATGGAGGACACGCCGGAAGGGCACACCAGATACACCGCCACCGCACGTCACCGCACCGCCGAAACCGCCGAACAGCACAAGCAGATGGGCTTTTATGACGGCTGGGGAACAGTTGTGGATCAACTTGTTGAATATATCCAAGGCATGCAGAAATGACCGCCGATCGCACCATGGTTCTGGAGCGCGTCATCAACGCCCCCGTTTCGGTCGTTTGGCAGGCATGGGCCGACCCCGATGCCCTGCCGCAATGGTGGGGGCCGGATGGGTTCACCTGCCGCACCGAACGGATCGACCTGCGTGCAGGGGGCGAGTGGGTGTTTGACATGATTGGGCCGGACGGCACGGTCTTTCCCAACCACCACAAGATCACGGCGCACGACCCCGAACGCCACATCGCCTATACGCTGCATTGGGGCGAGAACGGTCCCAAACATGCTGATGCGACTGTGGATTTTGACGATCTGGGCGACACAACCAAAGTCACAATGCGGATGGTCTTCATCACCGCCGAAGAATACGAGGACGCCAAAGGGTTCGGCGCTATCGAACTGGGTCTGCAAACGCTTGGTAAGTTGGAAGCGTTTGTGAAACGCTGACGTCGCGCTGCCCTTGCTGCCCGACCGTGAAAATGGTTAGCTCCGGCAAATCCAGAATTTGCCGGAGCATTTCATGAACGACCAGTCGAATGTCATTCACCTCTCAGATTACACGCCGCTCGATTTTTCCATCGAGTCGGTGTATCTGACCTTCAAACTTGCCCCAAACACCACGCGCGTCGTGGCGCGGGTGGAATTTGTCGCGGCCCATGACGGCGCAAAGTCACTGCGCCTTGACGGTCACGATATGAAACTGATCTCGGCATCAATTGATGGCGAACCCCTGACCCTGACCCCGGATGCCGAAGGGCTGACCCTGCCCGCCGACAAAATCCAGAAGGATCGGTTCACTTGGGAATGCGAAACCGAAATCGACCCGGAAAACAACACGTCCCTCGACGGTCTTTACATGTCCAACGGCATGTATTGCACCCAGTGCGAGGCGCAGGGCTTCCGCAAAATCACCTTCTATCCCGACCGGCCCGACGTGATGACCACCTTCACCGTGCGCATCGAAAGCGACCTGCCCGTGCTGCTGTCCAACGGCAACCCGACCGCGTCTGGCGAGGGCTGGGCCGAATGGCATGATCCGTGGCCAAAACCGTCCTACCTGTTTGCGCTGGTCGCAGGCGATCTGGTTGCGGTCAGCGACACGTTCACCACCATGTCGGGGCGCAAGGTCGATCTGAACATATACGTCCGCGACGGTGATCAGGACAAATGCGATTTCGCCATGGGCGCCCTGCAACGGTCCATGAAATGGGACGAGGAGGCGTATGGCCGCGAATATGACCTCGACCTGTTCAACATCGTTGCCGTGGGTGATTTCAACATGGGCGCGATGGAGAATAAGGGGCTGAATATCTTCAACTCCGTTCTGGTCCTCGCCAGTCCCGAAACCGCGACGGACAAGAATTTCGAACGCATCGAGGCGGTGATCGCCCACGAATATTTCCACAACTGGACCGGCAACCGCATCACCTGTCGCGACTGGTTCCAGTTGTGCCTAAAAGAAGGTCTGACCGTCTATCGCGACCAGCATTTTACATCGGATATGCGCGACGCCGCCGTGAAAAGGATCGAGGATGTGATTACCCTTCGCGGCCGCCAATTCGCCGAGGATGCCGGACCACTGGCGCACCCGCCGCGCCCGAATAAGTATATAGAAATCAACAATTTCTACACCACCACCGTCTATGAAAAAGGGGCTGAAGTGGTTGGGATGCTCCGCCGTCTTGTCGGGCCGGACCAGTATCGCGAGGCACTCGACCTCTATTTCGACCGCCATGACGGACAGGCTTGCACGATTGAGGACTGGATCAAAGTGTTCGAGGACACAACAGGCCGAGACCTCACGCAGTTCAAGCGCTGGTACACAAGCGCAGGCACGCCGCATGTAAAGGTGACTGAGGATTGGGACGGGTCAACCTATCGCCTGACCCTGTCACAGGAAACGAAACCCACACCGGGCGAACCGCACAAAGAGCCGCGCCTGATCCCTGTCGCCTTAGGGTTGCTCTATCCTGATGGAACCGAAGCAATGGAAACGCAGGTGCTGGAACTGTCCGAACCGGTTCAGACCTTTGCCTTCGACAACCTACGGGAAAGACCAATTCCGTCGATCCTGCGCGATTTCTCGGCCCCTGTTTATCTGGACCACACGCAAACCAACGAAGATCGCGCCTTCCTGCTGGCCCATGACACCGACCCGTTTAATAAATGGGAAGCGGGGCGGGATTATGCCCTTGAAATGATCGACCGGATGCTGAAGGGCGCAAACGAAGTGGACGAGGCTTTCCTGTCCGCCATGCGTACCATGGCGTTGGATGACAGCCTCGACCCGGCTTTCCGGGCGCTGGCGCTGGCATTACCGTCCGAGGAGGTTATCGCCTCCACCATCTATGCCAATGGCGGCACCCCCGATCCGATTGCCATTCGCAAGACACGCGACGCGTTGAACAGCATGATCGCAACCCATATGAAAGATGATCTTCAAGGGCTTTATCAGGCGATGAAGGTCGACGGACCTTATTCTCCGGATGCAGACGCCGCAGGGAAACGGGCGCTGGGGAATAAGGCGCTCGATCTGCTGGCCTGTCTGGGGCATGTGGATATTGCGCGGTCTCAGTATGCTGAAGCCGACAATATGACAGAACAGATGTCGGCGCTGTCGCAGCTGGTGACGGCGGGTGAAGCGGACAAGGAACTGGCCGATTTTTACGTCAAATGGCAAAAAGACCCGCTGGTTGTGGACAAATGGTTCACGGTCCAGGCCTTTGCCGCCCCGCCGGCACAGGCTGTCGAAACCGTCCGGCGCCTCAGCGAACATCCCGATTTTGACTGGAAGAACCCGAACCGGTTCCGTGCGCTTTTCGGGGCGTTTGCGGCAGGCAATCCTGCCGGTTTTCACGACGAAAGCGGTGCAGGATACGAGCTGATTGCCGATTGGCTGATAAAGCTCGACCCGGTCAACCCGCAGATTGCGGCGCGCCTATCCACCGTATTTGAAAGCTGGCGACGCTACGGCCCTGATAGGCAGGCGCAGATGAAAGCCGCACTGGAAAGGATACGGGATACGCAAGGTCTGTCCCGGAACACGTCCGAAATCGTCGGAAAACTTCTGGCAGATTAGCCATCCAACAAGTTCTTGAAAGCAAACCCTAAAATCGTTTACTTTCCGGTAACTTTTCAAACGGTGACTGAGGAACGGGAATGAAATCGATTCTGGTGACGGGGGCAAGTTCAGGGATCGGCGCAGCGGTCGCACGGCTTGCAGTTCGTGATGGCTATGCGGTGGGCTTGTGCTACCGCTCCAACCGTCGCGGCGCGGAAGAGGTCGCACAGGCCATCCGTGACGACAATGGCGACGTGGTGATGTTGCAAGGCGATGTCGCCAGTAAATCTGACGTGTCGAAAATTTTCCGCGAATTCGAAACCTACTACGGCAACCCGACCGTGGTGGTGAACAATGCCGGGATTGTTGCCCCCAGAACCCGGTTCGAAGATATGGAGGAGATGCGCCTTCGCAAGATGTTCTACACCAACATCATCGGTCCGTTCATGGTTGCGCAGGAAGCTGTGCGCCGTATGGCCAAAAGGAATGGTGGGGACGGAGGAGTGATCGTCAACATCTCCTCCATCGCGGCCCGGCTGGGCAGTGGCGGGCAATATGTCGATTACGCCGCCAGCAAAGGGGCGATGGACACGCTGACCAGTGGACTGGCGCAGGAAATGGCTGACCAGAATGTTCGCGTCGTTGGTGTGCGCCCGGGAATCATCAACACCCCCCTTCACGGTAAAGGCGGCGAACCTAACCGAGCCGAGGAGATGGGCAACCAGATCCCGGTACAACGGGCGGGTACCGCTTCCGAGGTTGCGGAGGCCGTCTTATGGCTGGCATCTGACGCCGCGTCTTATGTGACAGGGACTACGCTCGACGTTTCCGGGGGGCGCTGAGGGGTCAGATCCCGTCCGGACCACTGTTAGTGAGACAAAAACTGCGTTACCGCCTGTTCAAATGCCCGCGGTTGCTCCGCGTGAACCCAATGGCCTGCATCCGGTAGCCTAACAATTTGGGTCTTCGGAAAGAAGCGGCGGATTAGGGCCTCGTCTTTTGGCTGGACATAATCCGACAAAGCGCCGGCGATGAACAGCGTTTCACCACCGAACTTGCCCTCGATTTCAGGAAAGCCACGGATTTCGCCATAGGTGTCATCCAACACGTCAAGGTTCAGTTTCCAGTGCGGCTGATCACCCATGGTTATACTTTGCAGCAAAAACGCCCGGACCGACGGGTCCGAGATGTAGCGCTGCAATTGCAGGTCAGCGTCGGATCGGCGGTCAACCACGCTGAGGTCAACAGCTTTCATCGCCGCGACTTCTTCGCTGGGCGCAGCAGGGTAGGTGACGGGGGCGATGTCAGCGATGATCAGTTTGCGGACGAGGTTCGGTTGTGTCAGTGCCAGCACCATCGCTGCCTTGCCACCCATCGAATGGCCCAGCACGTCAGCTTCCCCACCGATTTCGCCGATGACACGGGCCAAATCCTCGGCCATCGCTGAATAGGAATGGGTGTCGGACCAGAAGCTGTCCCCATGATTGCGCATATCGACGGCCACAACAGGGCGATCGGATGCAAAGCGTTTGGACAGGACACCCCAGTTCCGGGCCGAGCCAAATAGGCCGTGCGCGATCAGAAGGGGGGTACCGGACCCTTCGCCATAGCGGGTCATTTTCAGTAGGTCTGTCATAGGTCCTGTTGTGGGGATTTCGGCGAAAAAGGCAAGGTGTCAGCGGTTCGAAATTGCGGCCTGCCCATGGTCGGTCAGGGCATAGACGCCGCGTTCGACCCGATAGAACCAGCCATAATAATTGTTCTGCAATATGGATGCCGCGCGGGGAATATTCAGCGATTTTGCCAGCACGGCAGGACGGTTCGGGCCCTCAGCAAGGGCTTCGGCGACCGCCAGAGCTTCCTGCCGGTAGGCGGTGACGATTGTCTGCCGGGTCTGCCCGCCCGTGTTTGGATCACCATCGCGGGCGGCGAATTCTTTCAGCAGGGCATTCAGACGCGGCTTCGATTTCCGGGGCTGATAAGGACTAGGATCGGCATGGACCAGCACGCGGGCCGGATCACCGAACCGGACTGAGATCAGCCCCAATCCAAGACGGCGGCACAGTTTCGTCGCCACTTTCGCCCGTTTCAGCCAGCTTTTGCCCTTCCCGGCGGGGAAGGCGACGTAGACCGTATCGCTCAGCGCCAACCGCTCCACCCCCTGCATCAACAGTTCCAGCGATAGTGAGGTTTTCATTTCCACGATCAGTGGTGGTTCGTCACCCCGCATGGCAACGATGTCACAATGGGTGACCTCGGCCTTCACCTCGTAACCCTGATCTTCAAGGAAGGTCTTTAGCGGTTGGTAGAGCTCGGTTTCCCTCATGCGTCGAATCTGACGTTGCCTGCTTGATTTGGCAAGGCTGGGGTGCTTGCCCTTGCGGGCGAAACCGCATAAACGCATGCGGAGATTCCGGAGGGTAAAATGTCGGCACCGAAAAAAGTTGTTCTTGCGTATTCGGGTGGTCTGGATACGTCCATCATCCTGAAATGGTTGCAAACCGAATATGGTTGCGAGGTGGTTACCTTTACCGCTGACCTCGGTCAGGGGGAGGAATTGGACCCGGCGCGCAAAAAGGCCGAGCTGCTGGGCATTAAACCGGAAAATATTTTCATCGAAGATGTCCGCGAAGAATTCGTGCGCGATTTCGTCTTCCCGATGTTTCGCGCCAATGCGGTTTACGAGGGGTTATACCTGCTGGGCACCTCGATCGCACGCCCGCTGATTTCCAAGCGGCTGGTGGAGATTGCGGCTGAGACCGGGGCAGATGCGGTTGCGCATGGCGCGACCGGCAAGGGCAATGATCAGGTGCGGTTTGAACTCAGCGCCTATGCACTTAACCCCGACATCAAGGTGATCGCGCCGTGGCGGGAGTGGGATTTGACCTCGCGGACCAAGCTGCTGGAATTTGCCGAGCTGAACCAGATCCCGATAGCCAAGGATAAACGCGGCGAAGCGCCGTTCTCGGTCGATGCGAACCTGCTGCATACCTCTTCCGAAGGGAAAATCCTGGAGGACCCGGCGGTTGAAGCCCCGGATTACGTAGCCCAGCGCGTGGTTGCGTTGGAAGATGCGCCGGATCAGGCAGAATATATTGAAGTCACCTTCGAAAAAGGTGACGCGGTCGCGATCAATGGCGAGGCTATGTCGCCTGCGACGATCCTGACGGAATTGAATACTTACGGGTCCAAACATGGCGTCGGTGTGCTGGATTTGGTCGAAGGTCGGTTCGTTGGCATGAAATCCCGCGGCATCTATGAAACTCCCGGCGGGACGATTCTGCTGGCGGCACATCGCGGCATTGAATCGATCACGCTCGACCGGGGTGCAGCGCATCTGAAAGATGAGTTGATGCCGAAATATGCTGAGCTGATCTATAACGGCTTCTGGTTCTCGCCGGAACGCGAGATGCTGCAGGCCGCCATTGACGCCAGCCAAGCGCATGTATCAGGCACGGTGCGCGTGAAGCTTTACAAGGGCAATGCCATCGTGGTTGGCCGTTGGTCAGATCACTCGCTCTATTCCGAGGCGCATGTGACCTTCGAAGATGACGCGGGTGCCTATGATCAGAAAGACGCCGCCGGCTTTATCCAGATCAACGCGCTGCGGCTGAAACTGCTGGCGGCGCGGAACAAGCGGGTTGGCTGAGCTTTCGGAATTTATTGCGGCGCAGGACAAAGTCTGGCCGCAAGTGATTGCCGAACTTCGCGCCGGGCGCAAAACCAGCCATTGGATTTGGTATGTGTTTCCTCAACTGGCCATCCTCGGGCGCTCGCAGATGGCGCGTCATTTCGGGTTGACCGGGGTGGCGGAGGCCGCAGCGTATCTGTCCGACCCGATCCTGCGCACACGACTGGAGGAGGTGACCGGGCTATTGCTGGCCACGGGTGATGATCCGGTGCAGGTTCTGGGGCAGGTCGATGCGATGAAGGTGCGGTCTTCGATGACTTTATTTGCAGCGGTTCCGGGCGCGTCACCTAACTTTCAGCGGGTGCTGGATCAGATGTATGACGGATCAGCCTGCCCGACGACCATGGCCGCGATCAGCGGATCGGAGGATTAGACATGCCGCTCGGGTTGCTGTTCAAACGCTGGTTTTGGTGTGGTCTCGGGCTGGTCACGATTCTGTTTGGGATCAATGACGCCGGAAACATGCTGGAATTCCTGCCGGGATCAGAAACTGGAACCGGCATTGTACAAGGGGTCACCGTCAAAACAGTCGAAATTGGTGGGCGAGATGTTTATCTCAACCGCGTGATGATAGACTATCAGACACCGGACGGACAAACTCACCTGGCAGAGCTGCGCGATATTGACGAAAAGGATATCCCGCCGATCGGGGAGGAGATCGCATTTGCCTACGATCCGGAAAACCCGACCGACATTCGCCACTACACATTTTACGAAAAATGGGTGGAGTGGAGCATGTTGATCATTTTCGGAATAATTATCCTGATCCTTGGACTTTGGCCGGGATTGGCAAAACTCTTCCGCCTTTTCAAATCTTTCGGTAGTCTACGCTCAAAGAGCAAAAATAATTCTGCGCCGGAACCGGATCAGAGAGTGGAAACTCCGACCATCCGCCGACAATAGAATTTGGGAGATTATTATGCGGTTCTTGATCAGACTGGCTGGTTTAGGGTTACTCCTGTGGGGCGTGTGGGCCGCATGGGGGACCTGGAAGTTTCTTGATGATGCGCGTCCGGCCAAGGCGAATGTTGTCTGGGTTGGCGAGAGTCGTATCGGCATTGGTCAGGAAGTTGACGTTGAAATTGCCGGGGACAAGAAACGCTCCATTGTCGGTTTCCTGCCGCTGGTATTCCTGCCGGAGCCCGTCGAAGAAGGCGACACGCTGGATGTGCTGTTTGTACCCACGGACCCGGAACAGATGCGGCTTGATGATCCGGTTCATATATGGATGTTCCCAGGTGGCGCGATTGCCCTTGGTCTGCTGCTGCGTGCAATTGTCCGCCGCCCGCGCCGACGGGTGACATCCGCCGGGGCCGACGCTGATGAGGCCTGGCGCAAGGGACAGAAAAAGCTGGCAGACGAAGCGCATGAGATTCGGTCCGCCAATGAATATACCAAGCTGGCCTCGCGTGAGAGTGCAGAAGATCATGCTAGGGAAACCAACTACACCCCGGCGGTCCGGCGGCGGCGCTGATGGCAAAGTTTAAAAACAAACTCGGTCTGTGGATATTTCGAATTCTCGGGCTGGTCTTTTTTCTGGTTGGGGCTGTTCTATTATTTCTGACCGTCAGTTTTATGACGGATGCCCAAGAAACCACCGGGCGCGTCACGCATGTTGCTGTGAATTACGGCGATGATTCCGTAACCTATAAACCCACCGTCGAATATCGTGTCGGTGGGCGCATGTACGAAAGTGAATCCTGGTTATCCTCGTCTTCCTATGACTTTGATGTCGGCGAGCGGGTTCCGGTCTTGTACGACCCGGCGGACCCTTCGCGTATCCGTCTGAATTATTTCATGGAGCTTTGGGGGTTTCCCCTGATTTTCGGTGGAGTCGGGGCGGTTATGGTGTTTATCGGCATGATATCCTCCCGGCGGATGCAGCGCCGGAACACAGGGGCAGTTCCGACACCGCGCAAGCAGATAAAGCCGACCTCCATGAAAACAGAGCCGGAGCAGACTGACCGTTATGTCCGCCTGCCTTCGCGAGAAATCGCCGAAGACCATGCCCGCGAAACCAACTACGAGCCAACCGTCCGTAGGAACAGGTGATGGTCAGGCGCTCACGCCCGAAATCCAGGTTGATACTGCTCGTCCATAATCCACTGGATGACCCGGAGGCAAAATGATCGAAGCGCGAGACGTAGATTTCTATAATCTTAGTGCCTTGCTGAAGCTAAAGGTCAGTGATGCGCAGGATAAATATGTGGCCCCCAATGCGGTGACGATTGCGCAATATCATTACGAACCTGCCGGTTGGGTGCGGGGGTTGTTTGATGGCGACACAGCGGTCGGACTGCTGGCTATGCTTGATCCGTCAATCGCCAGCCCAAGCTATGAAGACGGTGATCCCACCGATGGTGGCTACATGTGGCGCTTGCTGATTGGTGCGGAGCATCAGGGCAAAGGGTATGGCCGTCAGGCGGTGGAGATTGCCAAGAACCTGTGTCGGGACTGGGGGTATACGAAACTCTATACGTCTGCCGTGCCCGGGGACCTTACTCCGATTCCGTTTTACGAAAGCTGTGGACTGCGCCAGACCGGACGGATGCTGGATGGCGAGGTGGAGCTGGTCGCAGACCTGTAACATCTCTCACGGAGAGTTGGCTTGTGTGTGAAGGGCGTTTGGCCGCAAGACGGGGCAAACGGAAAGGACCCTCTCATGCGTATTCTTGCCCTGATTATTTTTACCCTGTCGGCGGCTGCCGCGCAGGCTCAAACCCTGCAAACCGCGATTTTCGCCGGTGGCTGCTTTTGGTGCGTCGAAGCCGATTTCGACAAGGTGGAGGGAGTTGTTGAAACGATCTCCGGCTATACCGGCGGGACGGTTGATAACCCGACCTACAAACAAGTGACCACCGGCACCACCGGCCATTACGAGGCGGTGCAGATCACCTTTGACCCCAGCGTCGTTACCTACGAGCAACTTCTGTATGTTTTCTGGCGGACGATTGATCCGCTCGACCCGGCAGGGCAATTTTGTGACAAAGGTTCCTCCTACCGGACGGCGATATTTGCGCTGGATGGAGGACAGCTGGCGGCGGCGCAGGCCTCCAAGGCGGCGTTGAACCTTGGCGGGACAATCGCGACGGAGGTCCTGAACGCCTCGACCTTCTATCCGGCTGAGGATTACCACCAGAATTATCACAACACCAATTCGCTCAGCTACAAATTCTACCGCTCGCGTTGCGGTCGCGACGCACGGGTGCGGCAGATCTGGGGGGATGAGGCGATCTTCGCCAGCTAAAGCCCAAGCTTTTGACGAATGTCAGACGCCTCGCCAGTAATGGCGAGGCGTTTCAGTCTGGAACTTTCTCCGGACTGAATGCGGATGGCGGATTTCGGCAATTTCAGGGATTTGGCCAACAGCCGGATCAGCGCCGTATTTGCAGCACCGTCAACCGGAGGGGCAGACACCCGGATCTTCAGAAACTTTCGGCCAGCGGCGTCTGTTTCGACGCTTTCGATTCTGTCGCGCCTGCCATTTGGGGTCAGCCGCACGGTCAGAATGACCCTATCTGACGTTTCCTGCAGGGGCATCAGGCGCCGATGGCGCGGCGTACGATCATCAACAGAACCAACACCACGACCGGCGAGAAATCGAGGCCGTTCACTACCGGAATCACCTTACGGACCTGTCGATAGACTGGCTCCGTCAGACGACGCAGGAAACTGTGTATCTGCTGCACCATCGGTTGTTGTGTGTTCAGAACTTCGAAACTGATTAGCCAGGTGATGATGATATTCAGCAGAATAACCCACCAGATCAGTTCAAAAATCAGGCTGAGAATGGCCATGATACCCTCTTTGCTTCGCGTTGCATGTTAGTTAGTCAGCTTGGTGCGCGGACTCAAGTGGCGAGTGCGAACGTAACGGAAGGTCTTGCCTGTCTTTTACGTCAGGGGCAGGCTTATCGCATGGGGGACTGACTATGTATCCATTCGTTCGATTGGCATATCAGATGTGGCGGCATCGTAAGGATGCACCGCTGGGGCCGGATGATGTTCACGTATCCCAGCATATCTGCTGGCCATGGGATCTGGATTTCCAGATGGAGCTGAATAACGGGCGCACGCTGACGCTGTATGATCTGGGGCGGATTCCCTATGCGCAGCGCACCGGGTTGCTGGATGTTCTGAAGGAACAGGGCTGGATGCTGGCGCTGGCGGGGGCCTCGGTCCGATGGCGGCGGCGCGTGCGGATGTTTCACAAGATTGAAATGCGATCGGCCTATATCGGGCGGGACGAGCGGTTTTTCTATGTGTTGCAAAGCATGTGGCGCAATGGGGAGGCGGTGTCCTCGCTGCTGTGCCGCACGGTGATTTCGGATAAAAACGGGATCGTTTCGACCGACCGTCTGCAGGAACATATGCCGGACTATATTGTCGATAAACCGCTGCCAAAATGGGTTCAGGACTGGATTGCCGCCGAGAATGAACGGACATGGCCGCCGGAGGTCTGAGACAGAATATCAACTAAACGTTGACAAATTGTCGATAAAATACGAACGTTACCGCCAAGGGCAGGGGAATCCATGCCCGTCTGGGACCTTGGAGGTATGAAAATGAACAAGATTGTAACAACATTCGCGGCCGCGCTTCTGGCAACAGGGGCGAGTGCTGAAAGCTGGGATATGCCGACGCCATATGGCGATGCGGTGTTCCACACAGCCAACATTTCTGAATTCGCGGCGGAGGTTGCGGCGGCGACCGATGGCGCGCTGGAAATAACCGTGCATTCCGCCGGATCATTGTTCCCGCACGGGGAAATTAAAAACGCGGTGCGCTCGCGTCAGGTGCCGATTGGGGAGTTCTTCTTGTCGACCTTGTCGAATGAAGACGCGGCGTTTGGGCTCGATTCCCAGCCGTTTTTGGCAACGTCCTATGATGACGCCGCACGCCTGTGGGCAGCGCAGAAACCGGTGATTACCGAGCTGTTGGCAGAACAGAACCTGATGCCATTGTTTTCCGTGCCGTGGCCTGCGCAGGGGCTCTATACTAATGGTGAGATTGCGACGGTTGATGACCTGTCAGGGTTGAAATTTCGTGCCTATAACGCGGCGCTGGAGTCGTTCGCAGCCAAAGCTGGGGCTGCCCCGACACAGGTCGAGGCTGCCGATATTCCGCAGGCTTTTGCGACCGGATTGGTCGAGGCGATGATTACCTCGCCCTCAACCGGTGCCAGTTCCAAGGCGTGGGATTTCGTGTCGCACTACACACCGATCAATGCGTGGGTGCCGAAAAACATCGTTGTTGTGAACAAGCAGATGTTTGATGCGCTGGATGCCGATGTTCAGGCTGCTGTGCTGGAAGCGGCTGCGTCGGCAGAGGCGCGTGGTTGGGAGATGAGCGCTGCGGAAGCTGCCGAGAAAACCGCTGTGATGGCCGAGAATGGCATGATCATCGTGGAA
>JBNLBF010000009.1:0-100155 GCA_050302475.1 Paracoccaceae bacterium | reverse complement strand
ACACAGAAAACCCGAACGGTTCGACCGCTGACATCGCCGGTGTACTATCGGAAAATCGTCGGGTGATGGGCATGATGCCGCATCCCGAACGCCTAAACGATCCCAAGCTTGGCGGGAATGACGGGACGCGGCTGTTTGAATCCTTAGCCGGAGCGCTGGTCAGCGCTTAACGGTAAAGACGATCCCCGTACTGGGCTTCCATTCCATCATAAAGATGTGCGACCTCTTCAGCATAGCCGTTGTAAGGAAGCGTCGGAATTCGGTCTCCACCAGCCAAGGGTTGTTCCGTCGCCTGTGACCACCGTGGATGACCGACTTCGGGATTCACATTGGCCCAGAATCCATATTCCTTGGCTTGTAATTCCTCCCAGAAACCCAGCGGTTGCTGATCCGTAAAGTTGACCTTGACGATGGATTTGATCGACTTGAAGCCATATTTCCATGGCATATGTACCCGAAGTGGTGCGCCGAACTGTTTATGCAGAACCTTGCCGTAAGCGCCGACGACCATGAAGGCCAGTTCGTTTTGCGCCTCGGCCATGGCGAAGCCTTCGACATAGGGCCACGGATACCAGCTGGCGCGCTGCTCGCGGCTGATGTCGGTGTCCATGAAGGTTTCGAAACGAATATATTTGGCGTCCGAGGTGGGGTTGGCCAGTGCTACCAACTCCGCCATCGGGAAACCGATCCAGGGGACAACCATCGACCAGGCTTCAACACAGCGATGCCGGATGATTCGTTCTTCGACATTGACCTTTTTCAACAGGTCCTCGATCCCAATGGTCATGGGCTCCGATACCATCCCGTCGATTTCAATTGTCCAGTTATCGGTGGTGAGATTTTGTGCTTCCCGTGCGATACGTTTGGACGAACCAAATTCGTAGAAATTGTTGTATTGCGATGTGATGGATTCATCCGTCACCGCGCGTCCGGCATCTGCAAAAGCGCTGTTCAGGGTTGGCGCGGGGCTGTACGGCTCCTCCGGCATCATGGCGGCGCTTGCTTTCTGCCCCGTCGCCAATAGCCCGGCGCTGAGGCCCATTCCTGCCAATACTGCGCGTCGATTAAGGAATATTTCCTCGTTAGTTACGAGGTTTTCTTTAAGTGCCCAGCGGGGCCGGCGGTGATAATGCATTACTTTCCCCTATCAAACTGGTAAAACCCTACGATGAATTGAACGCCCCGGCCAATCAAAGAAGCTTGAGGGAATGTTACCGAGTCCTTATCTCTGGGCGCAATGAAACGACTGACTGACAGGTTCCCGATGCTTACCAACATCCGCCCCACGCAGGTGGCGGTGTGGCTTGGGCTGATCCTGACCTTGGTTGTCCTGTGGTTTTCCAACAGTTTCCTGACGGATCGCTTCACCATTGATCAACGGAACCAGTCGCTGCAACGTGCGACGCTTTACGCCAACTCTGTATCCTCGGCGCTGCAACGCAATGCCTATGTGCCTCTGTTGCTGTCGCGTGATCCCTCAATCATTTCCAATCTGCAATCACAGGATTACACCAATACGTCGGCCCGTCTGATCTCGTTGCAGGAAGATCTGGCCGCTGCATCCATATTTCTGATGGATATTGACGGCAGGGTCGTCGCCGCCAGCGAGCGGCGGGAACTGGGACAGGCACAGAGGCCGGAGTTTTTCGTACGGGCGTTGCGCGAATCCGACACAATATTCCATGTGGAAACGAACGACGGACTTTCCGAAGGGTTCTTTTATGCGCGCAAGGTTGTATCCGGAAACCAGTCCATCGGTGTGGTGGTGGTCGAGGTTGACCTCCATCGGCTGGAACAGCTTTGGCGCAGCGGGTCGGCAGAGGCTGTTCTGACCGATTCCGCGGGAAATATTCTATTGTCGACAAATCTCGATTGGCGTCGTCAGACTCTGACCGAGGTGATGCAATCCAACTATCGTCCCAGTCCGGCGGAACGGTTGTTTGGTACCGATCCCGAAGATGCACCACAAGCCTTCGTCTATATTGAAGGAGAGCGGTTGTTGGTCAGCGAGGTCCGGATCGGGTTTCTGGGCTGGAAGCTCAGCTATTTTGCATCGATGGAAAATGTTCAGGCACGCGTGAATGCCATTATCGCGCTGGAACTAATGCTATTGGCGATGCTGGCGGCGAGTATTTTCTATTTCATTTCCAGACGAGCACGACGGGAGTCGGTTCAGGTTCGACAGGAATCGGGGGAATTGCGTCGACTGAACGCGCGCCTCTCGGCTGAAATTGAACAACGTCAGAAAGCGGAGAAAGAACTGGAAAGCGCCGAGCAATCGCTGGAACAGGCGTCGAAACTGGCGACTCTCGGCCAGATGTCGGCCGCCGTCAGTCACGAATTGAACCAGCCACTGGCTGCCATGCGGACCTATCTGGCCGGAGCCAAGGTCCTGATGCAGCGCAATCGTGCACAGGAAGCGCTTAGCAGTTTTCAGCGGATTGACGACCTGATCGAACGTATGGGGGCAATCACCCGGCAGCTTAAATCGCACGCCCGCAAGGATGATAACACGAAGGTGCGTGTCGATCTCAGGGATTGTGTGACCTCTGCCTTGCAGATGATGTCTCCGCAACTTGGCCAGACTCAGGCGACAATCGTGCGGAATATCGCCGATCGGCCGGCCTTTGTGTTCGCGGACCCTGTTCGAGTCGAGCAAATCATTGTTAATCTGCTGCGAAATGCGTTGGACGCGGTGAACTCCGTTGATGACAAAAAGATAACTATAACGGTGGACGTTGGCGAGAAGGTTACATTGTCGGTGCAGGATAACGGCACTGGGATCGAAGATCCCGAGACTTTGTTTGAACCCTTCTCGACCACCAAGAAGCCGGGCGAAGGGGTTGGGCTAGGGCTTGCGATCTCGGCGGGGTTTGTCTCGGAAATGGGGGGCAAACTGACCGGTCGGAACGCAACGCCGGTAGGCGCGATATTCACCATGACCCTTCCCTATTCTGATGAAGACATGAAAGGTGCCGCTTGATGGCTGAGAAATTACGGGTAGCGATTATCGATGACGAGGCAGATATGCGGGCCTCGATCAGCCAGTGGCTGGAACTGAGCGGGTATCGGACAGAAAGCTACGAGAATGCTGCCAAAGCGCTCGAATCCATCGGGTCGAATTTTCCCGGGATCGTTCTGTCTGACATTCGGATGCCGGGCATGGACGGGATGGAGCTGCTGAAAAAATTCCAGACTGTCGATTCGACGTTGCCGGTCATTCTGATCACCGGTCACGGTGATGTGCAGATGGCGGTCGAGGCTATGCGTATCGGTGCTTATGACTTCGTCGAAAAACCTTTTGATCCCGAGCGCCTGTCAGATCTGGTGCGACATGCGATCGAGGCCCGCCGTCTGGTCATGGACAACCGGGCGCTGCGCCGCGAATTGTCGGATGGCTCAATCCTGATGCGCAAGCTGATGGGATCCAGCCCGCAGGTGGAAAAACTGCGAGAGGATATCCTGGACCTGGCACAGGCCGATGGAAATATTATGATCACCGGCGAGACCGGCACAGGTAAAAGCCTTGTGGCACGGGCCATTCACGCCGCCGGTGCGCGTCAGGGCAAACCTTTCGTCGTCATCAATTGCGGCGCGATGGAGGAAGAGGAACTGAACGCCCGTCTGTTTGGTCCCGCCGAAAGTGGCGAATACCGCCCGGCATTTTCGATGACCGAACCGACAACGCTATGTCTCGAAAATATCAACCTTCTGCCCGAGAAAACACAGGCGAAGCTATTGACCAAGCTTGAAGAGATTTCCGAGGATGGCGCGAATATCTTCCGGATATTCGCGGTTTCGGGCCAGTCGGCGGACGAAACGCGCGAGGTATTGCGCGATGACCTCTATTACCGCCTCGCCGGGATGGAGATGGTGATCCCCACCCTTCGGGACCGGGGCGAGGATATCCTGCTGCTGTTTAACCGTTTTCTCCAGCTTTATGCTGAGGATTATGGCTGCGATACGCCGGAGCTTGCTGCGTCCGACGCCGCCAGTCTGCTGCACGCCCCATGGCCCGGCAATATCCGTCAGTTACAGAACCTTGCGGAACGCGCGGTCCTGCAGGCCCGACGCGAGGAATCGAATATCGCTGCGCTGTTGGCGGAAGAAGGTCTCCAGGATGCCGGAATACCTAGCGGAAACAAACCCTTGAAGGAACATGTTGAAGCATTTGAACGGATGTTAATCGAAAATGCGTTGCGCCGGAACAAAGGGTCCGTGGCGGCCGTGATGGAGGAAATGTCCGTCCCGCGTCGCACGCTGAACGAGAAGATGGCGAAATACGGGCTTAGCCGCGCGGACTATGTGTAGCGAGCGCACTCGCCAGATCACCATAGCCGGTAAACCGACGCTCGAAGCTTAGGGCCAGGCGGTCCGCAGCTGCAGCAGCCTTTTCGGTCAGCTCGGCGTCGTCGGTCTGCGCCAGATAGACCAGCTTCTCGTAATTGCCGAAATAGGTGTCCCGTAGCTGCGGGTGTTTATCCAGCCCAAGTGGCTTCCACACGAACGCATCGAACTGGCGAACCAGAAAGTCGGTCAGGTAGAACACCGTTGGTTCGTCCCGCGTGGCGAACAGGTCATTTCCTTCGAAAAAACTGTAGCAATGGGGACCGGCTAGCATCGGCACGCCAAGCGCTTCGCAGCGTTGCTCCAGCAGGCCACCAGTTCCGCAATCGGCATAGAGAACGTAAATATCCGTATAATCGGTTCGAAACTTCCGTACCGCGTCTTCCACCGCATCAGGAATACGGTCCGGATACAGATGCAAATTCGCCGGCAGGCAATGCAGGTCCATATGTTGCCAGTCATTGGCGCGGATCAGGGCCAGCACCTCGCGGGCCAATGCGCCGCAGGCCAGCAGCAATGTCCGGTTGCAGGCCGAGCCCTGAAATTCCAGCGTCTCAGGCGCTCCGGACATTGTGCTTGTTCATCATGAACTGTTTGGCCGTATCGACCGCCACCGCAGCATCCCGGCAATAGGCGTCAGCCCCTATGGCCTTGCCGAATTCTTCGTTCAGCGGCGCGCCACCTACCAGCACGATATAATCGTCGCGGATGCCTTTATCAGCCATCGTATCAATCACGACCTTCATATAAGGCATTGTTGTGGTCAGCAGCGCCGACATGCCCAGAATGTCAGGCGCGTTTTCTTCCAGCGCTGTCAAATAGGCGTCCACATCGTTATTGATGCCAAGGTCGATGATCTCGAACCCGGCACCTTCCATCATCATCGCGACGAGGTTCTTGCCAATATCGTGAATGTCACCTTTCACGGTGCCGATGACCATCTTGCCAATGGTCGGGGCGCCGGTTTCGGTCAGCAATGGCTTCAGGATCGCCATCCCGCCTTTCATGGCGTTGGCGGAGAGCAAGACCTCGGGCACGAAAAGGATCCCGTCACGGAAGTCGTCCCCGACGATTTTCATTCCTGCAACCAAGGCTTTGGTCAGGATGTCATAGGGCGCCCAGCCGCGCTCCAGCAGGATGTTGACGCTTTCCTCGATTTCCTCTTTTAGGCCATCATAAAGGTCGTCCATCATCTGTTCCGTCAGTTCCTGATCGTCAAGTTCTGACAGGATAAGATCGTCTTCTTCGTCTGACATGGGTCACTTCCCAAAAAAATATTGCGCTTTAACGAGTTAGCTTCGGTTTTGGCATCCGGTCGCGGCGAATTACGACGCGGTTTGGATTATATCCGACTAGCCACGGCGACGACGGCGTTCCCGGCGGGGTTCTCCGCTCGGTGCACCCAGCCCGTCATCCGGTGAGGAAAACGGTCCAAGCACCGTCTGGATGTCATCAGCCGAGGGGATGCCGTTGGTATCGTGGCTCTCCAAAGCGGCTTTCATCGCCACCAGATGTTCCGGCATCGTCCCGCAGCATCCGGCTATGATCCGTGCCCCGGCATTGCGGGCGAGGACAGCATATTCCGCCATCAGTTCCGGCGTGCCGTCATAATGGATATGGCCGTCTACATATTTTGGAATCCCGGCATTGCCTTTGGCGATCACCGGCAGGTTTGGCGTGGCTTTCTGGAACCCGACAAGGGTACGCAACAAGTCCGCCGCCCCTACCCCGCAATTCGCCCCGAATGCGATAGGTTTGTGAGACAGGCCTTCGACAAGATTGACCATATCAACTGCCGTTACACCCATCATGGTGCGTCCGGCTGTGTCAAAGCTCATCGTGCCACACCACGGGAAATTCACGTTCTCGAATGCCTGATAGGCTGCGCGGAATTCGTCGGGCGAGGATATGGTTTCCACCCAGAGAACATCGACACCACCATCGATCAGACCCTGGGCCTGTTCTTCGAAAATCTCGACTGCGTCATTAAAGGACAGCGCTCCGATCGGTTCCATAATCTCGCCGGTCGGGCCAACGGACCCGGCGACGACCACCTTACGGCCAGAAGCGTCAGCTGCCTCGCGCCCGATTTCGGCGGCGATGCGGTTCAGTGTGTGGACGTTATCCTGTTGTTCATGCAGTTTCAGCCGCGCCGCGTTTCCGCCAAACGAGTTGGTCAGGAAAATGTCGCTGCCGGCGCCAATGGCGCCGTCATACAATTTCCGAATCCGGTCAGGGTGGGTTTCGTTCCAGATCTCTGGCGCTTCACCGGCTTCCAGCCCCATATTGAACAGGTTTGTTCCCGTGGCACCATCGCCCAAGAGCCAATCCCGTTCGGCCAGAAGCGTGCTTAGAAGGTCGGTCATCCCGTCAAATCCTCTTCCAGTGCTTCTGCAATCTGCCTAATACGTCCGATCATCGCGCGCAAGCCGTTTGAGCGTTGCGAGGATAAATGCTGATCGAGACCAAGGCGTCCTATTTCAGCCTGCGCATCAATTTGCAGTGTCTGCGCAGGCGTTGACCCCGCATATAGTGCATGAAGCACGGCGATCAGTCCCTTGACGATCATGGCGTCGGAATCGCCCCGGAAATTGATATTTCCGTCGTCGATTTCCGGCACAATCCAGACCTGGCTGGCGCAGCCCTCAACCTTGGTGGCAGGGATTTTCTGGTTGTCGTCTAGCGGCGGCATATTTTTGCCAAGCTCGATCACATAGCGATAGCGGTCTTCCCACTCGTCGAGAAAGTCGAAATCGCTGACAATATCTTCAAATGCTTCGCGGGCCATATGCGCCTCCTTCAAAGAATCATTTAGATAGCGGAATGCGGAAGGTCCACCCCCTGACTGCGTAGCCACGCGATGGCCTGAACCGGGGTTTCGGCGATCTGGGGCCATGGGCAGGGCGGCATGTCTATCAGAATAACAGGAATATCCATCCGTTCGGCGGCATCGAGCTTTGGCCTTCCGCCTGCCCCGCCGGCATTGTGTGCCACCAGACAATCAATATTTTCCGCGCGTAGAAAGTCCATTTCCTGTTCCACTGTAAATGGTCCGGAGACGAAATCGACACGACAAGGCGGAGCTACCTCCGGCAATGGTTTGCGCCGAGAGCGCACGATGATTTCCGGGATATTAAGTCCGAAAAATGGCTGCAAACGCGCCCGACCGACAGTCACCAGAGGTTTGGTCACCCCCAGCGCCATCAGGGTTTCTGCGGCTTCGCGGGGCGTTGAAACCGCGTGCCACCCTTCTGAAATTTGCCAGGGCGGACGTCTGAGCGCTATCTGCGCAACCGGATTGTTGCGGATTGGCACGACCGTATCGAACTCGAACGGGTGCGGGGCCACGACGACGTAATCAAATCGCGCAAGGACTTTTTGCCAGTCATTATTGTCGGGATAAGGTTGGCTCTGCAGCCCAACGGACGGATAAAAAGGCGTTTCGAACAGCGTATAAGACTGATTTGCTTTTTCTAGTATTTCCGCCAGCGTGACGGCTTCGGCAGAGCCACCGATAATCGCGACGCCTGCGCTCAAAGCTCCACCAGTTTTACGCCATTTGGCGTCGCGGACAAGGCGATTTTGCCTTCGCGGAGACGCAGGGCATCCTCGCCAAAAACTTTGCGTCGCCATCCGCGCAGCGCGACAAGACCCTCGTCATCGCCATTGGCCAGATCATCGAGATCGCTGGCGGTCGCAATCAATTTTTGCGCGACGCTATACTGCTCCGCCTTGGCTTTTAGTAATACGCGAAGCAGGTCGGAAAGGGACTCCGTCCCGCCTTTGCGTTGCCTTTGCTCAGGGATATTCGGCATGTCGTCGGGCGGACAGCTTTCGCCACGCTTGACCGCCTCGATAATACCATCGGCAATGTCACCTTTGCGCGCTTCGCGCAGCAACAGGCGGGATTTGGTAAGATCTTTCAAAGAGTTAGGGCGCGTTGCTGCCATCTCCATCAACGCGTCATCTTTGTAGATGCGGTTGCGCGGGATATTGCGTTCTTTCGCCATGATCTCGCGGAAGGCTGCTAGCTCGCGCACGATCGACAGGAACTTCCGGCTGTTGGTGCGGGTTTTCAGGCGTTTCCAGGCCTCGCGCGGTTCCACCACATAGGTCGCCGGGTCCATAAGAACCGCAACTTCCTCTTCCACCCATTCGGTGCGGTCGGTTTTTTTCAGCTGCTCCGCGAGGTATTCATAAATCACCCGCAAATGTGTGACATCGGCCAGTGCATAGGCTTTTTGTTTGTCACTCAGCGGTCGGCGGCTCCAGTCCGTGAAACGGGAGGATTTGTCGATGCTGGCTTTTGCAACTTGCCGAACCAGCTTTTCATAACCGACCTGTTCACCGAATCCACAGACCATCGCGGCGATTTGGGTATCAAAGAACGGCGTCGGGATGACGTTGCCTTCGGTGAAGAAAATCTCCAGGTCCTGTCGGGCGGCGTGGAATACTTTAACGACATCCTTGTTGCGGAACAGATCGTAGAGCGGCGCAAGGTCCAATCCTTCGGCCAGCGGATCAATCAGTACGGCGTTTTCGTCGCCTTCACCCGGATAGGCGAGCTGAATGAGGCAGAGCTGCGAATAATAAGTCCGCTCGCGCAGAAATTCCGTATCAACGGTTACATATGGCTGGGAGGCACATTCGGTGCAGAAACTGGCTAACTCGTCCGTCTTGGTAATCGTCTTCATATTTACTCGCTTTGTGCTTCACCGCGTGACTTGCCGACCGCATCCTGCGCCAAAGTCGCCGCCATAAACTTATCGAGGTCGCCGTCCAAAACCCCTTTGGTGTCCGAGGTTTCCTCGTTCGTGCGCAGGTCTTTGACCATCTGATAGGGTTGCAGAACGTAAGAGCGGATCTGGTTCCCCCAGCCCGCGTCACCCTTGCTTTCATGGGCGTCCTGAATGGATTGGGTGCGTTTGCGCATTTCCATCTCGTACAGGCGTGATTTCAACGCGGCCATACAGTTGGCGCGGTTCTGATGTTGGGATTTTTCCGAGCTGGTCACAACAATCCCGGTCGGGATATGCGTGATCCGGACAGCCGAATCCGTCGTGTTCACGTGCTGCCCCCCTGCCCCTGAGGACCTGAATGTGTCCACGCGAATTTCCGAGGGGTTGATTTCGACCTCGATATTGTCATCCACAACCGGATAGACCCAGACAGAGCTGAAAGAGGTATGGCGCTTCGCCGCCGCATCGAAGGGGCTGATCCGGACCAGACGGTGCACGCCGCTTTCGCCTTTCAACCAGCCATAGGCATTGTGCCCGGTGATCTTGTAGGTTGCGGATTTTATACCGGCTTCGTCGCCCGCGGTGTAGGCCATGGTTTCAACCTTATAGCCCTTCTTTTCCGCCCAGCGGACATACATGCGCGCCAGCATTGACGCCCAGTCGCAGCTTTCGGTGCCACCGGCGCCCGCGTTGATTTCCAGAAATGTATCGTTTGAATCCGCCTCGCCATTGAGAAGCGCTTCAAGCTCCGCCGCGTCAGCGCGGATTTTCAGATCGGCAATGGCGGCCTCGGCCTCTTTAACGACGTCTTCGTCCTCTTCCATCTCGCCTAGTTCGATCAGGTCGATATTGTCCTGCAGGTCTGTGGACAGCGTTTCGTAATTTTCAACAGCATCTGACAACGCCTGGCGTTCGCGCATCAGCTTTTGCGCTTTCTCGGGATCGTCCCACAGGGTCGGGTCCTCCGACATGGCGTCGAATTCTTCCATACGGTGCGCTGCCGTGTCGTAATCCATCCGCTGTGCCAGAAGCTTCAGCGATTTCCGGATATCCTCGACCAGATTTTCAGTTTCAGCGCGCATGCTTACTCCGCAAGACAAACATTTGTGGGTTGTCTACCCACACAGATGACAAGGGTAAAGAGGGGTTAATATTGTCCGCCGGATAATGTGGAGCCCAGTGTCGTGTTGGCCGGGACGATAATTGTTTCGCCGTTCAGCTGGATCGTATCAAAGGTTTCTTCTTCGCCTCGACCAAAGAACAACAGATCACGTCCCATCGTGAAACCACCATCAACATATTCACCATATGCGCCATAGAGCGGTTCCTCGCCCTGACGGAACAGTTCGGTGATCACGTAATCCCCGCTCGCATCATCCGGCAGGCGGACACCGCTAAAGCGGTCCATTTTCACAAATACGGACCCGGGCGGCTGTTCGTAGCTTGTGGTCGGGAACATTTCCAAAGCCACTTTCATAAATTCGGCAAATACCGGGCCACAGGTTTCCCCACCGTAGGCGCCGCGTCCCAACGGAATGGGCGTGTCATACCCGATGTAACACCCTGCCGCGATTTTCGGCGTGAATCCGACGAACCAGACGTCTTTAGCCTCGTTCGTTGTTCCGGTTTTGCCAGCGATCGGAACCCCCAGCACCGCCCCAACTGTTCTGGCGGCGGTCCCGCGCTGGGTCACGCCCTGCATCATGGAGGTGAGCTGATACGCGGTGATCTGGTCCATGATCCGCGTTGCATTGGATTTCACCCATGGCTCGCGTTCAAGGGCGATTTCGTCGCCGTTGCAATCCGTACATTCCCGCTGATCATGGCGGTAGATTGTGTTGCCATAGCGGTCCTGCACGCGGTCAACCAATGTTGGTTCGATCCGCAGTCCGCCATTGGCAAACATCGAATAAGCGGTCACCATTTTGTAAAGCGTCGTTTCCCCTGCCCCCAAGGAATAGGAGAGCAGCGGCGGCATGTCGTCATAGACGCCAAACCGTTCCGCGTAAGCCGACACAACATCCATGCCGATAGACTGTGCGATCCGCACGGTCATCAGGTTCCGCGACTGTTCAATACCGGTGCGCATTGGTGCGGGGCCATAAAACTTGTGCGAGGAATTCTGCGGTCGCCAGATTCCATCACCCGTTTCAACCTCCACTGGGGCATCCACAACGATGGTGGCTGGGGTGTAACCATTGTCGAGCGCCGCCGCATATACGAAAGGTTTGAATGCAGAGCCCGGCTGACGTTCCGCCTGCGTGGCGCGGTTGAATTCGCTTGTCTGGTAAGAGAACCCACCTTGCATTGCCAGCACGCGGCCGGTTTGGGTATCCATCGCCACAAAGGCCCCCTGCACGGCCGGAATTTGTTCCAGAACCCATTTCGGTTCGCCGTCGGATTCTGCCTGCGAGACCATCACCACATCACCAACCTGCCAGATATCTGCGGCTTCGTCAGGTCGGGAGCCGGGTTTGTTATCTTCGTTCAGCGGACGCGCCCATTGGGCATCGCGCACGAACAGATAATGACCATCTTCGTCCTCTTCCACGCCATCGATGCCCACACGGACGGAGCCATCACCGACCACCAGTACAATCGCCGGGCGCCAGCCTTCGATGTCGCGTGGCAGAACGCGATTGGCCATCTCGGTGCGCCATTCCTCTTCGGTCATGTCAGCAACGCCGTCGATATGCGTAATGGGGCCGTAATAGACCTCTAATGCGCGGTCATATTCGACGAGCGCTGCCTGAAGGGCTTTGGCGGCTGCCCGCTGCAGGACCGGATCCATCGTGGCGCGGATCGCCAGACCACCGGCAAAAAGTTCTTCCTCGCCAAGGGAAAACGACAACTGGCGGCGGATTTCATTGGTGAAATAGCTGCGATAAGGCATTTCATCGCGATGCGAGGTAATCTGCCCACCCTGAACGGTCACCAGTTCTTCGGCTTGAGCAGATTCCATTTCTTCTTGCGTGATATACCCGTTTTCGAACATTTCTTTCAGAACGAAATTTCGACGACTGATGGCTCCTTTCGGATTACGGACAGGGTGATATTCGTTCGGGTCTTTCGGATGGATCGCCAGAAAGGCCGCCTCGGCGATGGTCAGTTCTTCCAGCGATTTGTTGAAATAGCTTTGGGCGGCGGCGGTGACGCCATAGGAATTCTGACCCAGGAAAATCTCGTTCAGATAGAGGCTCAGGATATCATCCTTGCTCAACGTGTTTTCAATCCGCGCTGCGAGGACAATCTCTTTGATTTTACGTTCGATGCTGCGGCTGCCATCAAGCAGGAAGTTTTTCATCACCTGTTGCGTGATTGTCGAGGCTCCACGCAACCGCCCGCCCCGCGCAGCGGTATAGAGTGCAGCAAGGATCTGCACCGGGTCATATCCTGCGTGGTTATAGAAGTTTTTATCTTCGGCACTGATGAATGCCTGTTTCACAAGGTCGGGAATCTCGTCAATTGGCGTAAACAGGCGACGCTCTCTGGCGAATTCATCCATCAATAGGCCATCACCGGAATAGATCCGCGACAAGATCGGTGGCTCGTAGGTCGCCAATTGTTCATGATTTGGCAGGCCGTCGGAATAAATCCAGATGACAAACATGAACCCAAGCGCACCGGAAATCAGTCCCAGTGTCGCCCAGCTAAAGAGGAATCCTAAAAAATTCAGTACGAAACGCATTCTCGACTCGAAGTTACAAAAGTCCTGCCCGTATAAGATAGTGACCAATTCAGGTCAAAACACCATTCTTTGTATAGCAGTCTTTTGCCCATATCGCGCAGAAAAACTTTCTGCGTATTACCCTTACAAAACGAAACAGATTGTATTAGGTGCAATCTCATGTCTATAAAAGACTACCGAGCGGCAATGCCGACGGTGAAGAGTTTCGTCCGGATGTGGCGCGATAGGCAGATTATAGCCCCCACCCCCGGACAGGCGCGATGCGCCACCCGCAATCCTGTGTCGTGAGGCGCAGCTCAAACATCAGGCGCTTAGACGCGCTAAGGATATAACCGCGATGAAACGCGTTGAAACAGTTATAGATCACAGCAGAGGTGACTCTTCTGCGGCATCAGCTGTTTCCCGTTCCCATCCCCAACAATGTGAAACGACCCTGAACCACCGGCGTATTTCCGGTGGTTTTTCTGGTCGTAACAGAAAGTCTACATGTCTAAGAAAATGCTTATCGATGCCACCCACGCGGAGGAAACCCGCGTTGTGGTGGTTGAGGGAAACAAGGTCGACGAGTTTGATTTTGAATCCGTGAACAAACGCCAGCTTGCTGGCAATATCTATCTTGCAAAGGTTACAAGGGTTGAACCGTCCCTGCAGGCAGCGTTCGTCGATTACGGCGGAAATCGCCATGGATTCCTGGCCTTTAATGAAATTCATCCGGACTATTACCAAATCCCGGCCGCCGACCGACAGGCGCTGATCGACGAAGAAGCCGCAGAGGTGGAACGTCAGAAGCAAGAAGAGGAAGAGGCCGAGAAAAAATCCTCTTCCCGATCAAAACGCAAGATTTCACGCGCGGCAAAAACGGATCTTGGTGAGGAAGATGTCGTCACCGAAGAGTTGGACTCCGCGACAGAGGAAAGTGCCGAAGACGCCTCTGCTGAGGATAAAGAAGACTCGGCACATGCCGAAGACCAGACTGCGGAGGCGGATGCAGATCCGGACTCCAGCGATGATTCCGCTTCAGACGAAGATTCCGACGACGCATCGCCCAACGAAGCAGAATCGGTCAGCGAGCCAGAAGATGTGATGGAAGAGGTGCGCCCCCGCAAACCCCGTCCCCGTCGGTACAAAATTCAAGAAGTCATCAAGGTCCGTCAGGTCCTGCTGGTACAGGTTGTTAAAGAAGAGCGTGGCAACAAAGGCGCGGCATTGACCACCTATCTGTCCCTTGCCGGACGCTATTGTGTGTTGATGCCAAACACCGCCCGCGGTGGCGGGATCAGCCGTAAAATCACCAATGTGAATGACCGAAAAAAGCTGAAAGATATCGCCAATACGATAGAGGTCCCGCAAGGTGCAGGGCTGATTGTCCGGACCGCCGGGGCGCAGCGCACAAAAACCGAAATCAAGCGTGACTATGAATATCTGCTGCGGCAGTGGGAACAAATCCGCGATCTGACCCTGAAATCCACCGCACCGACACATATTTATGAAGAAGGCAGCCTGATCAAACGCTCGATCCGCGATCTTTATAATGCGGACATTGATGAAATCCTGATTGATGGCGAACGCGGCTATCGCGAGGCGAAGGAATACATGAAGATGCTCATGCCTTCGCACGCGAAAAATGTTAAGCAATATAAAGCTGTTATGCCGCTTTTCGCGCGTTTTCAGGTGGAAAATTACCTCGCCGGTATGTTCAATCCGACGGTACAGCTGAAATCCGGTGGTTACATCGTGATTGGCGTCACCGAGGCCCTAGTGGCCATTGATGTGAACTCTGGCCGGGCAACGAAGGAAAGCTCCATCGAAGAAACGGCACGCAAAACCAACCTTGAGGCGGCAGAAGAAATTGCCCGCCAGTTGCGTCTGCGTGACCTTGCCGGACTGATCGTGATCGACTTCATCGATATGGACGAGCGGAAAAACAATTCCGCCGTTGAGCGCAAGTTGAAGGACAAGCTGAAAACGGATCGGGCGCGCATACAGATCGGACGCATTTCCAGTTTTGGTTTGCTGGAAATGTCGCGTCAGCGCCTGCGTCCGGGGATGTTGGAAGCCTCCACCCAGCCCTGCCCGCATTGTCATGGCACCGGGATCACGCGGTCGAACGATTCCATGTCGCTCGCCATTTTGCGTGAACTGGAAGAGGAAGGCGTTCGTCGTCGTTGCAAAGAAGTTCTGGTCAGCGCCCCGATTGAGGTGGCGAATTATATGCTGAACCAGAAACGCGAACGTGTGGCGATGATAGAAAGTCGATTTGGCCTGTCTGTCCGGATCGAAGCAGATGCCAGCCTGATCAGCCCGGAATACCGTGTTGAACGACTGAAAACGGCGACCCGTATCGTCCCGGAAGTCGAAGCCTTGGCAACGATAGACGTGGAATATAACACCGGTGAGGACGCACCGACATCCAACGAGGATGATCCCGCGCCGGAAACAAACGAAGATGGGACCCCCAAGAAAAAACGCCGGCGTCGTAAGCGCGGCGGCAAGGGGCGGAACACTCAGGCGTCAGATTCGAATTCCACGCAGGACAATCAGGACAATTCCAATGACTCGCCATTGGGTGAAGTCAGAGAGCCTGAGCCTGAGGATTCTGGCCCGGTCGATGTGCCTGAGGCTAAAGAGGAAGCCGCCGAAAAACCGAAACCCGCCAGGAAGCCCCGGACAACAAAGGCGAAGACAGAAGAAGCGCCTAAGGAAGATCCAAAGGTAGCCGAAGCGGAACCGGAAGCGCCGAAAGCCGAACCGGAACCCCCGGTGAAAGAACCGGAACCTTCACCCAAAAAACCGGTGGCGGAAAAGCCGCCCAAACCTGCCCCTGAACAGGCGCAGGAAGAACCTGCCGGTCCAAAACGTACCGGTTGGTGGTCGAGATAAGAGAAAGGCTCCGTTAAGGAGCCTTTTTTCTGTGCCATTCCTGAAGACGGCGCACCCCTTCGATAATATCCGCATGGGATCGCGCGTACGAAAACCGCAGCGTCTGGTGTCCACGGACGGGATCAAAATCGACCCCGGGTGTGACGGAAACGCCGGCTTCCAACAGGATTTCGCTACAGAGCGAGACGCTGTCATTCGTTATGTCTGACACATCCGCATAGATGTAGAACGCGCCGTCCGGCGGGGCGATGTCACTGAATCCGGCTTTGGGTAGTTCCGCCAAAAGTAACTCGCGGTTTTTTGTGTAAACCGCGATATTTTCCTGCAGTTCCGTGTCACAATCCAACGCCGCCAATGCCGCCACTTGTGCGGCGTGCGGGGCACAGATGAACAGGTTTTGTGCCAACCGCTCGACCCGGCGTACATGGCCTTCGGGAACAACCATCCAGCCGATCCGCCAACCGGTCATCGAAAAATATTTCGAAAAACTGTTTATGACATAGACGTCATCACTAATTTCCAGCGCGGTGACCGCTTTGCGACCATATTCTATCCCGTGATAAATCTCGTCCGAAATGAAAGCCACATCGCGGGACTGGCAATGATCAATCAGGGCTTTAAGTTCCTCATATCCCAACATCGTTCCGGTCGGGTTTGCAGGGCTGGCGACCAGCAATCCGTTCAAATCGTTGGGCAATTCCTGCACCTGCGGCTGAAACCGTCCATCGGGCGAGGTCTGTATTCCCACTGGTGTCAGACTCAACGCCTTCAGGATGTTGCGATATGACGGATATCCCGGATCGCCGATGGCCACCCGCTCACCCGCGTCAAAGAGGCTGATGAAAGCCAGTTGAAACGCCGCTGACGACCCGGCGGTCACGACAATCCGGGATGGCGACACGTTGACACCGTACCAATCCTTGTAAAGCTGCGCGATACGGTCCCGCAAGGCAGGCAGACCGAGGGCAACCGTGTATCCCAGTGCATCCTCCTGCATGGCGGCGGTTAATGCCTTAACCGCCCCTTTCGGCGCGCCGGTGCCGGGCTGGCCGACCTCCATATGAATGATGTCGCGTCCCTTTTGCTCTTCGATGCGGGCCGATTCCATTACATCCATCACAATGAAGGGATCGACCTCGCTTCGTCTTGAAACGCGCATGTGACATCTCCTACCATGGACCTTGATGGGTTTGTCAGATACCACACCCGAAAGATCAATATGGAAATGATTATGAAAAAGCTCCTCGTCCTGATTTTTAGCGCCATCGCAACGGTTTCGAGTGCCCAGGGTCTTGAAAATATGACCGACGCGGAACGGGAAGCTTTTCGTGCCGAAGTCCGGGAATATCTGCTGGATAATCCCGAAGTCATACTGGAAGCCATTCAGGTGCTTGAAGAACGCCAGGCAATGGCCTCGGCTGAAAATGACCGTCGGTTGGTCGAAGCGTTTTCACAGGACCTGACAGATGATGGCTATTCTTACGTCGCGGGAAATCCCGATGGCGCAATCACCATTGTTGAATTTCTGGATTATCGGTGCGGATACTGCAAACGCTCGCACCCCGCCGTGCAGGCGATCCTGGAGAGTAACGACGATATCCGTTTGGTCGTTAAAGAGTTCCCAATCCTCGGGGCGGATTCCACGATGGCATCCCGCGCGGCGACGGCGATCCTCGCCTATCAGCGCGATAGCTATAAAACCTTCAGCGATCTGCTGATGGAGCATAACGGCCCCATTAACGAGATCGTTCTGGCAGAGCTGGCGCACGAAGCCGGGGCAGATGCCGATCAGATGCTGTCCCAGATGAACGACGAGGTGGTCAACCAGATCATCGCCAAAAACCATGGTCTGGCGCAGCAGATGCAGATCACCGGCACGCCGACATTTGTCATTGGGCCGGAAATGATCCGTGGTTTCATTCCTCAAGAGTTGATGCAGCAGATGGTTGATGACGTTCGAGCCAATCTCTGACGTATCCTGCCTTTCATCGCCGGTGACTTCCGCGTATAAGCGATTCCAGAAGAACATACCGGGATAACCGAAACACCGAGGGAATGATGGGCGAAAAAAATCACGATTCCGACGTCGCGTTTATCGAGGCTCTTGCGAGCTTGCTGAAAACCAATGAACTGACAGAAATCGAAGTGGTGCGCGAATATGGCAAGGACAATGTCCTGAATGTCCGTGTCGCCCGCCAATTGCAGGCCGCATCCGCGCCGGTTCAGGTTGCCGTTCCGGCAGCGCCTGCCGCACCGGCCGCCCCCGCGGCCCCCAGTTCTGCCCCTGCGGCAGCTGCAGACGGCGACTCGACCGGTGGCGATCCATCGCAGCATCCCGGTGCCGTGACCTCACCGATGGTCGGGACGGCTTATCTGTCCCCTGAACCCGGTGCACCGGCATTTGTTTCCGTGGGTGACAGCGTCTCCGAAGGGCAGACCTTGCTGATTGTTGAAGCCATGAAAACCATGAACCAGATTCCGGCCACGAAATCGGGCAAAGTGTCCCGTATTCTGGTCGATGACGGATCCCCTGTCGAATTTGGCGACCCGCTCGTCATTATCGAATAAGGCGAGGCTCGCCATGTTCAAAAAAATCCTAATCGCAAACCGCGGCGAAATTGCGCTTCGCGTCATTCGTGCCTGTAAGGAAATGGGAATCGGTTCGGTTGCAGTGCATTCCACCGCTGATTCCGATGCTATGCATGTGCGCATGGCAGACGAAAGCGTGTGTATCGGACCGCCATCCAGCACCAAAAGCTATCTGAATATCCCCTCCATCATCTCGGCTTGCGAGATCACGGGGGCCGAAGCCATCCATCCCGGCTATGGCTTTCTGTCGGAAAATGCCGCGTTTGTGCAGGTTGTGCAGGATCACGGGCTGACCTTTATCGGGCCAACCGCAGATCACATCAACATGATGGGCGACAAGATCACCGCCAAGGACACGATGAAAAACCTCGGTGTGCCCTGCGTGCCGGGATCCGATGGTGGGGTGGCGAATCTGGCAGCGGCGAGGAAAGTTGCTGACGAGATGGGCTATCCGGTCATCGTCAAGGCAACCGCCGGAGGTGGTGGCCGTGGTATGAAACTGGCGAAAACCGCGGCTGAGCTGGAGATGGCGTTTTCAACCGCACGCTCCGAGGCGAAAGCTGCGTTCGGGAATGACGAAGTCTATATCGAAAAATACCTCACCCTGCCCCGCCATATCGAGGTGCAGGTGTTTGGGGACGGCAAAGGTAAAGCCGTCCATCTTGGCGAGCGCGACTGTTCCCTGCAACGCCGTCACCAAAAAGTATTCGAAGAAGCGCCCTCGCCGGTCATTGATCAGGAAACGCGCGACAAGATCGGCAAAACCTGTGCCGACGCGGTTGCGGCGATTAATTACGCCGGAGCGGGAACCATCGAATTCCTCTTTGAAAATGGCGAGTTTTATTTCATCGAAATGAACACGCGGCTGCAGGTTGAACATCCTGTCACCGAAGCCGTCTATGGCGTTGATCTGGTCCGTGAACAAATCCGCGTTGCTGCGGGCGAGGAACTGTCCTTCAAGCAAGAGGATATGATCCCCAAGGGTCATGCGATCGAGTGTCGTATCAATGCGGAGAAAGTTCCGGAATTCCGTCCCTCTCCGGGGAAGGTCACGCAGTTTCATGCTCCCGGTGGGTTGGGTGTGCGGATGGACAGCCACATGTATGATGGCTACTCAATTCCTCCCTATTACGACAGCCTGATCGCCAAACTGATTGTCGAGGCTCCGGATCGTCCGGCAGCGCTGGCGCGCCTGCGCCGCGCACTAGATGAGTTGGTGTTGGACGGAATCGACACCACGGTGCCGCTGTTCCACATGTTGCTGGAAGCCGAAGACATTCACACCGGCAATTATGATATTCACTGGCTGGAACATTGGTTGGAAAGCCATAGCTGATCAAATCCTGACCCCGGAAATGTTGCTTCGCGCTTATTGCGCGGGGATATTTCCTATGTCTGAAAGCGCTGATGATCCGGAAATCTTCTGGGTTGATCCTGAGCTTCGCGGGATTATCCCCTTGGATGGGTTTCACGTCTCACGAAGCCTGAAAAAACGCCTATTTACCGGCACCTATAAGTTCACGGTCAATGTCTGTTTCGAACAGGTGATGCGCCATTGTGCGGACCGCGAGACGACCTGGATCAATGATACGATCCTGCAGCTTTACACACATCTCTATAAAATTGGTTTTGCGCACTCGGTGGAGGTTTGGCGCAACGATCAATTGATCGGTGGTGTTTACGGGATCAGCTTAGGCGCTGCATTTTTTGGGGAGAGCATGTTCTCTCGGGAAACGGATGGGTCCAAGCTCGCGCTTTTAGCGCTAACGGCACGGTTAAATGCTGGGGGATATAAGCTGTTTGATACGCAGTTCCTCACCGATCATCTTGCCTCCTTAGGCGGGATTGAGGTGCCTCGGGCGGAATATCACAAGTTGTTGGCAGATGCGCTTGAAACGACGGCTGATTTTTATGCGTTAGAAGACGTGGGTCCTCAGGAGCTTTGGCAACTCAGCACCCAGACGTCGTAACGGTGGTGATCCAGTGCGGACAAGGCCGGACTGGAGGCGAACATCCAGCCGTGAAATCGCGGTTCCATTTCGCGGACATCGCGGATCGTTAAGAGGGCAAAAGCGTCCCGGTCAATGTCGCCTTGCGGATACCGGCATTGTTCCAGAGAGATTTCAAGGCGCTCAAAACGTATCGTTTCGCCGACTGAAATCTGGAATTCCTTCACCGTGTCATTCAGGCGATCCAACCCTTTCAACACCGCTATATCCGCTTCGTCGGACATAGGCGGCTGAACTTCTTCGATTTGATAAGGTGTTGGTGTGGACGACCCAAGATCCTGAAGAATGATTTCGGTATCGTCGGGCAGTTCCTCCAACAGGGATTGCCCCATGGCGGGGAGCGCTACCAGCACAGCGAATATCGTTTTAATTAGTGTCTTCAGCATCTTGCGTCACGAACTTCATCAAAAGATTGATCAGGCTGATAGAGCCCTGCGTTAGGAAAAACTCGTCCCCCGCTTCCATCATAAATGGCGATCCCCCTGCGGTGATTTCCAGATAACTGTTGCCGAGCAAACCGTCCGAGGCCACCTTGATATCTGCATCATCCGGGATCAGAATATCATCATCAATCGAAACTTCCGCAATGGCCTGATAGGTTTCGGGATCAAGATCAATTTGTGTCAGGGTTCCGACTTTGACACCGGCCAAACGGACATCGGTGCCAACACTTACGCCGGAAACGGACTGAAACCGCGCATATAGCGGATATTGGTCGACACCGGCGCTGAAAGAAGTGCTTTGGGCGGCAAACCACAGGAAACCAGCGGCCGCGGCCATTACCACGCCTCCGACAATTGTTTCTGCTGCATTGCTTGCCATTTAGGCCTCTTACTCGGGCTGCCAGGCCTCGTAATCCCGCATGGGTTTGGGATCAGGTTTCAACAGGCTACCCGGCGGATGATACGCATTTACGGTACCTGTCTGATTTTCAATGTAAGGTTTTTCCCAAGGCTTATGCGCAAGAGGCGCCGTGGCCGGGTTTTCGTCAAATGTATGGTGCAGCCATCCGTGCCAATCAGGCGAGATTTTTGACGCCTCGATTTCATCAGCAAAGATAACCCACCGTTTGCCGGCTTTGGACTGGTAGAATTTGTTACCCTGATCGTCCTCGCCAACCAATTCACCTTTGCGCCAGGTGAATAGCCGTGTGCCAAGGGATTGCCCCTTCCACCAGATCAACAGTTGCAACAGGAATTTCATACCCGACTCCGCCTGAGTTTCTTGCAAACCTTATGCAATGAAACGCCGTTCAAGGTCCAGCCCGATTACGACGCAGAGGCTGGTTCTTCCTTGCGATCGGCATAAATCATCAAAGGGTCACCTTCGCGACGAACAGCTTCTGCATTGACCACAACCTCTTCTACCGTGTCGAGGCTTGGCAGTTCGAACATGGTTTCCAGAAGAATGTCTTCCAGGATCGAGCGTAGACCGCGCGCGCCTGTCTTACGTTCAATCGCACGTTCAGAAATCGCCTGAAGTGCGTCTTCGGTGAAGGTCAGCTGCGTGCCTTCGATCTCGAACAGGCGCTGATACTGTTTGACCAGTGCGTTTTTCGGTTGGGTCAGGATGGTGACCAGCGCATCGGAATCCAAATCCGTGAGCGTTGCTATCACCGGCAAACGGCCGACAAACTCCGGGATCAGACCAAATTTCAACAGGTCTTCCGGTTCAAGATCTTTCAGCAGTTCACCAACATTTCGGTCGTCATTATCCTGAACATTCGCCCCGAATCCCATGGCGGAGCCTTTGAAACGCTGGGCGATGATCTTGTCGAGACCGGCAAACGCGCCGCCACAGATAAACAGGATGTTGGAAGTGTCCACCTGCAGGAATTCCTGCTGCGGATGTTTACGCCCGCCTTGTGGCGGAACAGACGCAACCGTGCCTTCCATGATCTTCAGCAAGGCCTGCTGAACCCCTTCGCCGCTGACATCACGGGTGATAGAGGGATTGTCGGACTTGCGCGAGATTTTGTCGATTTCGTCGATATAGACGATCCCGCGCTGTGCGCGTTCCACATTATATTCCGCAGATTGCAGAAGTTTCAGGATAATGTTTTCGACGTCTTCCCCGACATAGCCGGCTTCGGTCAATGTTGTGGCATCAGCCATGGTGAAGGGAACGTCAATGATCCGTGCCAGTGTTTGTGCAAGAAGCGTTTTACCGCAGCCTGTCGGGCCAACCAGCATAATGTTGGATTTCGCCAGTTCGACATCCGGGTTCTTATCTGAATGTTCAAGACGTTTGTAATGATTGTGAACCGCCACTGACAGCACCTTCTTGGCTGTCGCCTGACCGATGACATAATCATCGAGCACGTCGCAGATTTCACGAGGGGATGGCACGCCTTCACCGGATTTGACGAGATTGCCTTTCGTCTCCTCACGGATGATATCCATGCAGAGCTCGACACATTCGTCGCAGATGAAAACGGTGGGACCAGCAATCAGTTTGCGCACTTCGTGCTGGCTCTTACCGCAGAAAGAACAGTAAAGCGTGTTTTTGCTGTCTTTGTCGTCCGACTTGCTCATCAAATTCTCCGAACCCGTGGGAATGGCCGGGTTTATTTACAACTATTTGGACACGATCCCGAACAGTAAGACAAGACCGAACTGTCTTTTCGTGACATCATGTGACTAGTCTGCACTATCTTCTTTTTCGTGTCTCGTAATAATTTCGTCAACCAGGCCCCAGTCTTTGGCTTCCTGAGACGTCATGAAATTATCGCGTTCCAGCGCGGCTTCAACGGCGTCATAGTCTTGTCCGGTATGGCTGACATAGATCTGATTGAGGCGGCGTTTAAGCTGTTTTGTATGCTCAGCATGGATCATGATATCAGTCGCCTGCCCCTGATAGCCACCCGACGGTTGATGCACCATGATATTCGCATTGGGCAGCGCGTAACGCCGTCCCTTGCTGCCACCAGCCAGCAGAAGCGACCCCATGGACGCGGCCTGTCCGACCACCACGGTTGAAACCTCCGGCCGGATAAGTTGCATCGTGTCATAGATCGACAAACCTGACGTCACGACACCACCGGGCGAATTGATGTACATCGAAATTTCTTTTTTCGGATTCTCGGCTTCCAGAAACAGAAGCTGCGCAACAACGACCGTAGCCATCTGATCCTCGATCGGGCCGGCGACGAAAACAATCCGTTCCTTCAGAAGACGCGAGAAAATGTCATAACGCATTGATCCGCGGGCGGAAATCTCCTCCACCGTCGGGATAATGAAGTTTGTAACTTGGTCAGCTGGATTAATCATTTTGGGCCTCCGATGGGTGCCGAAGGGATAGCGGCAAACCCTTTCCGAAAGGTTTAAGTATGGCGGCGGGTAACTGCAAGTGCCGCAGGGCGATTTATTACATAAAGAAAGGGCGGACATACCTGCCCGCCCCTAACAAAATTACTGAAACGAAGCTTATTCGTTATCCAGCGCTTCCACGGCTTTTTCCAGTTCCGCTTTACTGACTTTCTTCTCTTTGACCTGAGCAAGTTCGAAAATATAATTCACGACCTTGTCTTCGAAAATCGGGGCGCGCAACTGCTGTTGAGCCTGTGGGTTTTTCTGGACGAATTCGAAATATTCGCGTTCCTGACCCGGATATTGCTGGGCCTGCTGGAACATCGCCTGCTGCAATTCCTGATCGCTCACTTCGATCTTCTCAGTATTTCCAACTTCGGCCAGAAGCAGACCCAAGCGGACCCGGCGCTCGGCCAGTTCAGTCTGCTCGTCAGTAGGCTCGATAGCGTCATGATCATGCCCATGATGGTCCGGATTTTCATCATGCCACAACTGATGTGCGATCTGTCCGGCTTCCTGCTGAACGAGGGACTTGGGCAGATCGAATTTCACGGCTTTGTCCAGCGCGTCCATCAATGCCCGTTTCATCAGGATACGGGAGGCGTTGTCATATTCCTGTGACAGACGTTCGGAAATCTGACCTTTCAGGGCTGCGAGATCTTCGGCACCGAATTTCTTCGCCAGTTCGTCGTCAACTTCGGCGGGTTTCGGTTCGCGGACCTCTTTCACATTGCACGTGAAAACAGCGTCTTTACCCGCCAGATTTTCTGCGCCGTAATTTTCGGGGAAGGAGACTTTGACCTCAACCTCGTCGCCTTCTTTCGCGCCAACCAACTGATCTTCGAACCCCGGAATAAAGCTGTTGGAGCCCAGAACCAGCGGATAGTCGTCAGCCGCGCCGCCTTCGAATGCTTCGCCGTCAACTTTGCCGAGGAAGTCGATCACGATCTGATCGCCTTCTTTCGCCTTGGACCCTTTGCGACGCTTTTCGAAATTGTTCGCAGATTTGGCGAGGTTTTCCAGCGCCTCATCAACCGATTCATCATCAACTTCCGTGACGAGTTTTTCCAACTTGATCTTGCCGAAATCAGTTTCGGGAACGTCAGGCAGTGCCTCATATTCCAGTGAAACTTCCAGATCGTCGCCTTCTTTCCATTCTTCGTTCGTCATTTTGACGTCCGGGTCCGTGGCCGGACGGTCACCGGATTTTTCAAAATGATCCCGCATGGCGCCGTCTACGGCTTCCTGCATCGCTTCACCCAGAACGGATTTGCCGAACATTTTCTTCATCAGGGCCAACGGCGCATGGCCTTTACGGAACCCTTTCATCTGGAAATCCGCACGGGCGGCTTCCAGCTTCTCGTTCACTTTTGCCTCCAGCTCGTCAGCGGCTACGATGATGTTATATCCGCGCTCAAGGCCTTCATTCTTGGTCTCGGTGACCTTCATATCCATTCCTCATTTCATCTGTGGTACGGGTGGAGGGACTTGAACCCCCACGCCTCTCGGCGCCAGAACCTAAATCTGGTGCGTCTACCAATTCCGCCACACCCGCATACCTTGCCACCCGGCTGGGCGACCAAAATTCCGGCGTCTCTCTAACAGAGGATATGCTGGGTGGCGAGGGGAAATTTTCGGTTTTCCATTAGAATTGCCGCAACGTCTGCGCTATCACTATTCCACGATATTAAACGAAGGGCATTTTATGACTCGCATCAGCCAGATATTCCTCCTCATTTTGGTCCTGCCATTCTCTGCCGTGGCAGGAGACGAAACTATTGGGTTTTCGGATGATGATCCGGAAATGAACGCTGCGATGGAGACGGCGCGTCTGTATCTCGATCAATTCCTCGACAGTTTTGCGGATTATGACGGCGACGGGTCGGCTTACGGCGTGAAAGTTGCCATGCCGGTGGGCGATGAAGCCTCGGATGATTATTCTGTCGAGGTTATCTGGGTAAGCCCGTTTCGTGTCCTGTCTGACGGAAGTTTTGTCGGGTTTCTGGCCAACGAACCAAATTACCTGCCCGGTCTCAGCTTTGGCAGTAAAGTCAGCTTCGCACGCAATATGATTGCCGATTGGTATATCGATGTCGACGGGAAGGTGTACGGCTATTACACGATCCGGGTGTTGCTGCCCTACCTAGATGAGCAGACGCAAGCATCGGTCGAGGCTTCGATGTACGACGGCCCGCTGCCGCCGTTTTTCACACCATTAGAGCCCTAAATCCCTAAAGACTGATGGCAGTTGTTCTGGGATATCCTCGGCAATCAGGCCGGGGCCGAATTTCAAGGCGCATTCGACATGCAGCCAGGCGGCGGTTTCAGCGGCCTGCATGGGTGGGAAGCCGCGGGCGAGCAATCCGGTGATGAACCCCGCCAGCACGTCCCCCGATCCGGCGGTGGCAAGCCATGGGGCGGCCCGGTCGTAATGGGCCGAGTTGATGGCGCAACGGCCGTCCGGCGCGGCGATCACGGTATCCGGTCCTTTGAACAGGACGACACACCCTGCCCGCTTGGCAGCTTCGCGCGTGGCGTCAACCTTAGAATAGGCGGGGCCTTTGGTTGGTGTCTCGGCGAGTTTTTCGGCGGTGTCGGGAAATAGGCGGCCGAATTCCCCGGCGTGTGGGGTGAGGACACATCTGTCGTGAAGCTGCGCGAACAGGTCCGGTTCCTTTGACAATATTGTCAAAGCATCCGCATCCACAACCGTCCCTGGCGCGATCCTGTTTTCCTTGATGGCGAGGGCAGCTTCCACCAACCCTTTTGCGCGGTCATCTAATCCTAGCCCCGGTCCCAGACACAGCGCATTTATACGCGTGTCGCTGAGGGCTTCGGTCAGGGCGTCCGCGTCACCGATCTCACTAAGCATGATGGCATTCAACTGTGCGGAGTGTTCTGCAAGCGCTTCTGTTGGTGAACCAATAGTCACCAGCCCTGCCCCAATGCGCAACGCTCCGCGCGCAGCAAGGCGTGCAGCGCCTGACATGGTTTGAAGCCCGGACAAGATAAGGGCGTGACCATGAGAATATTTATGACCGACAGGAATTTTGTTAGCAAAACTTGGGTGTGCTAGATTCACAACCTGACCGCGACGTAGTCGAGGAATATTGGGAGTTTTTTCTGCAATACTCAGTGCTGAGGCGTCTCCCTTTGAGATGCCATCAATCAACCAGTCAGGCATCGTAATTTTGTCTGAGAGACCAATTGAGGCTAACCTCGTTCCTGTGTCTCGCCCTCGAAATATCTCAGAAGGATTGAGGTAATGTCCGATCTTTTCTCGATGAAAAGTCACCGTCAGGTCTGCTGGGAAATAGTTTCCCAAAATTCGACCACTGTCTGCGCATATACCGCTCATTATATCGACCGAGACTAATCGTTGTTCAACACCCTCCAACTCAAATAGGTAGCCATCACTTGAAAATATTGTCTGAAAAATCTCTTTGAATATTTTATCAAGTGGACGCGACAAACCAGTGCCAAATATTGCATCTACGATAAGGTGTGCGGTTGGCCCACAATTTGCCAATGTAGTGAAAGATGTGGCTAGGTTTCCAATTCCCCCCATCTCCAACCACCGCTCCGCATTCACCTTCGCATCCGGCGGCAGCTTCTCCACCTCGCCATACAAAAACACCTCAACTGCCCAACCGCGTTCCTTCAGCAACCGCGCCACCACAAACCCGTCGCCACCATTGTTCCCCGGCCCGCACAGCACCACCGCACGCTGTGGGGATGTCGCCATCTCCGGCCACTCCTCCAGCACCGCCTCGACCACACCGCGCCCTGCCCGTTCCATCAGCTCCAGCCCAGTGACCTCGCCACAGTCAATCGCGGCCTGTTCAATGGCCCGCATCTGGGCGGCGGTAAGGAGTTCCGTCATCACATTCTCAATCTGTTTAGCTTTTGAGCATTCTGCACAAAAATTAGGCAGACCTAGCGGAAACCGCATCAGCCTGTTTCGCCCCAAAAGCTAACGAATTGAAACGGCCCTGCACAGATGTTTTGTGACCCCAGTAACCGAAAGAGGGAGATTGGCATGAAAAAAATCGAAGCCATCATTAAACCCTTCAAACTCGATGAAGTGAAAGAAGCTCTGCAGGATGTTGGTATCCAGGGGCTTTCAGTTATCGAGGCGAAAGGGTTCGGGCGTCAAAAAGGCCATACGGAACTATATCGCGGCGCAGAATATGTCGTTGATTTTCTTCCGAAGGTGAAAATCGAGGTTGTTCTGGCTGACGATCAGGTAGACGGCGCAATTGCCGCCATCATCGCTGCCGCGAAAACCGGCAAAATCGGCGACGGGAAGATTTTTGTTTCCACTGTTGAACAAGCTATCCGCATCCGCACCGAAGAAGACGGCGTAGAAGCGCTTTAATTCCACAAGAAGGAAGATATCATGAGTGACATCAAAACCATTCTCAAAACCATCAAGGACGAGGAAATCGAATATGTTGATATTCGTTTCACCGACCCGCGCGGCAAGTTGCAGCACGTGACCCTGTGCGAAGATCAGGTTGACGAGGATTTTCTGGAAGAAGGGTTCATGTTTGACGGATCCTCCATCGCCGGCTGGAAGGCGATCAACGAATCCGACATGAAACTGATCCCGGACGCAAGCTCCGCCTATATCGATCCGTTTTTCGCGGAAAAAACCCTGTGTATCCATTGTTCCATCGTTGAACCGGACACAGGCGAGGCATATGCCCGCGATCCCCGCTCCACCGCTGAAAAAGCCGAAGCCTATCTGAAATCCTCCGGCATCGGTGACGCGGCCTATTTCGGTCCCGAAGCCGAATTCTTCCTGTTCGACGATGTCCGTTATTCCAACACGATGAACAAAGTGTCCTACGAAGTGGACGCGATGGACGCGGCCTGGAACACAGACACCGAATATGAAATGGGCAACATGGGTCATCGCCCGGGCGTCAAGGGCGGGTATTTCCCGGTTCCCCCGACAGATGCGGCACAGGATATTCGCGGCGAAATGCTGTCCACCATGAAGCGCATGGGCATGAAAGTTGACAAGCATCACCACGAAGTTGCGTCCTGTCAGCACGAGCTGGGCCTGATATTCGGCACGCTGACCAAGCAGGCTGACGAGCTGCAGAAGTATAAATATGTCATCCACAATGTGGCACAGGCTTACGGTAAATCCGCAACCTTCATGCCCAAGCCGATCGCTGGTGATAACGGCACGGGGATGCACGTGAACATGTCGGTTTGGAAAGACGGCAAGCCTTTGTTTGCTGGCGACAAATATGCGGACCTCTCGCAGGAAGCCCTGTATTTCATCGGTGGCATTCTGAAACATGCGAAAGCGTTGAACGCCTTCACCAACCCGTCCACAAACAGCTACAAGCGCCTGATCCCGGGCTTTGAAGCACCGGTTCTGCGCGCATATTCGGCACGTAACCGTTCCGGTTGTGTCCGTATTCCGTGGGCGGAATCTCCGAAAGCAAAACGTGTCGAGGCCCGCTTCCCCGATCCGTCGGCAAACCCCTACCTGTGCTTTGCTGCCCTGCTGATGGCTGGCCTTGACGGTATCAAGAACAAGATCGATCCGGGTGAGTCTTCGGACAAAGACCTGTACGATCTTCCGCCGGAAGAGCTGGCCGGGATCCCAACCGTCTGTGCGTCGCTTCGTGAAGCGCTGGACGAGCTGGAAGCTGACATGGACTTCCTGCTGGCCGGTGACGTGTTCACCAAAGACCAGATCGAAGGTTACATGGAGCTGAAGTGGGAAGAAGTTTATAACTTCGAACACACACCGCATCCGGTTGAATACGGTATGTATTACAGCTGCTGATTATGGGGCGTGGAAACCACGCCTTTACAAAACGAAAGCCCTCCGATTTCGGGGGGCTTTTTTCGTTCGGTCCGAAGTCCCATATTCATGACTTGCATCAAGGTTTGTGATGCTGCGTTATTATTAAGGTGAAACAACACCTTCTGGATGTCCCGCAATGGCACGCGGTCAAGACACATGAAAATGATGAGGATTCTATGAGCGATGATCCCTATGCAGACCTTGGGCTGAAAAAGTCAGCGACAGCTGACGAGATTAAGAAGGCCTTCAAGAAAATCGCCCGTACCAGTCACCCGGACCTGAACCCCGATGATCCTGAAGCTGAAGCCAAATTCAAAGCGGCATCCGCTGCCTACGACCTGTTGAAAGACCCCGAGACCCGGGCACGTTTTGATCGCGGCGAGATTGATGCGAGCGGTGCCGAGCGGCCGGAGCGGAAATTCTATCGCGAATATGCTGAAGCGCCCGAGAACCCCTACCGCTCGGGTCAACAATTTGAAGGTTTCGGAGATGCCTCCGACATATTTGCGGAGTTTTTACGCAGACAAGGGGCTGGTGGCCAGCAATCCCGAGGTGGCAATTTTAATGTTCGCGGACAGGATTTACGCTACGCGCTGGAGGTCCCGTTTCTGGATGCGGTTAATGGCGGGACGACGCGAATTACCCTGCCGAATGGCAACTCGCTGGACGTCAAAATTCCCAAAGGAAGCAATGATGGGCAGACAATTCGCCTGAGGGGTAAAGGCGAGCCGGGTATTGGCGACGGGCCGCCCGGAAATGCACTGATTACCTTGTCGGTGAAACCTCACAAACTGTTTCGTCGTGACGGGAACGATATCCTGATCACCCTCCCCATCTCCTTCGACGAGGCGGTATTGGGGGCGAAAGTTGAAACGCCGACTATTGAGGGAACCGTCAACCTAACCATCCCCAAAGGAGCGAATAGTGGTCAGATCCTGCGCCTGCGCGGTCGCGGCGTCACCCCAATCGGGTCTAAAACCAAAGGTGACCAATTGGTCGAGCTGCGCATCGTTGCGCCGCCCAAGATTGATGACGAACTGGCCGCGTTTATGGAGGAATGGCGCAAGACCAACAGCTATGATCCCAGAAAGGGGATGTCGATATGACCGATCTTTATTCCGAAGACGAGGCCATTGCCGCCGTTGCCCGACTGACCCGCACACGACTGGTTTCCTTCGTTGAAGCGCAGATCGTGACACCGTTACAATCGGAAAATGGACCTGTTTATGCCCAGATGGATATCGTCAGGATGGAGCTGTTGTGCGAGCTGTCCGAGGAGTTCAACCTCGATGATGATGCGCTGGCTGTGGTTATCTCGCTAATCGATCAGCTTCATGGGGTTCGCGCTGAGTTGAAGGCACTGGTTGAGGCGATTGCGGAAGAACCTGACGAGGTGCGTGAAAGGATTAGCAATACCGTGAAAGCGGCCCGAACGGGTTAATCTTGTTCCATTGCATGGTGGATGGCTTGCCGACTCTGAGTTTTGGTAGGGTTCACATTGGAGTTCTTGGGCCCCCTGATTGGGGACCCAAGAATGTGCGATAAAACTTATTTTACCGTCGTCATCCGCAAATACGGTTTCAGCGTTTCATACCCATCTGGATACTTCTCCGCCGCCTGTTCGTCACTGACTGACAGTGGAATGATCACCTTGTCACCCGGACGCCAGTTGGCAGGGGTTGCAACAGTGGATTTGTCTGCCAGCTGCAGCGCGTCGATCACACGCAGGATTTCATCGAAATTTCGCCCGACATTCATCGGGTAGGTCATGGTCAGACGAACCTTTTTGTTCGGGTCGATAATGAACACGCTGCGAACCGCAGCCGTATCGGATTCGCCGGGATGGATCATGTCATATAGCTCGGCGATTTTGCGGTCCTTGTCCGCCACAATCGGGAATTGCAGGTCGGTGTTCTGCGTTTCGTTAACGTCGTTGATCCACTGCAGATGCTCATCCACCGTATCCGTCGACAAGCCCAGCGGTTTCACATTACGGGCGGCAAAATCCGCAGCATGTTTGGAGGTCATCCCCATTTCCGTTGTGCAAACCGGGGTAAAATCTGCCGGATGGCTGAAGAAGAACACCCAGCTATCACCAGACCAGTTGTGAAAATCAATGTCACCTTTTGTGGTCGCGATGGAGAAGTTGGGGGCGATATCACCCAGTCGAATAGTCATGATATGTCCTTTCAAATTGTCTTGATGCAGATGTAGCTGGCATTTGAGAAAATTGAAGAACCCCGCCCCGTGTTTTATTGCCGCAGCATGAAATGCGCGAGAATACCGCGATGATCCGAACCGTTTCTGGGTGTCGTTTCCGCATATCCTTGATCGGTTGGGATCAGCACATGATCGATCGGAAACCGCCCCCACCCTTTGTAAATATCCAAGCTCAGACGTATTCCGGGAATAATCTTGGTATCTGTTGCCTTCGTCACACGGAATATCGCATGGCTCCATGGCACATTGTTAAAATCGCCTGCGACGATAACGGGTGCGGGAAGCGATGCCAGTCTGGGTTCGAGTTGGTCCAGCTGCGTGGCCTGAGAGTGAGGCCATGGCCAATAGAGGTGAAGGCTGACAACAGTGACTGGACCATCAGGTGTTTGAAGGCGCGCCCAGACCATCCCACTCCCTGCTTCACACCCGGATTGCTCCTCAACCGGCGGAAATCTGGACAGGACCATCACGCCTCCAACGCCGGAGAAATCACAATGAATCTTGGTCGGGTATTCCGGCAGGTTCATAAGGTTTGGCAAGGCGCGTGACGTCACTTCCTGCAAGGTCACGATGTCGGGTTGGATTTGTGAAATATAAGCAATGGTTTCTGTCGCATCGTTGCGAAATAATATGTTGGCCTGATACAGGCTGACATTGCCGTTTGGCCCGCCGATCAAGATCAGTGGCCAGATTGTGGATAATCCACCCAAAACGACGATGAGGCTGAACAGGCTTGCCTTAAATTGGCGTCTGACAAGGAAATATACGAAGGCCAGTGTCAAACTGATCAATACATGTAGCCGCATCACGCCAACAGAATCAAAGAATGGATGCAGCACGCCCAGATATCCAATTAGCAGCGCAAAGACAGCGAGACCTGTAAGGGCCCCGACAAGTGCATCCAGCCGTCTCATTCTTTCAGCGCGATATTTGACATTAGTTGCCGCTTCTCGTCACCCGTAAGACTGTCCAACCGCGCCACATAGCTGTGAATCCCAAATATTACCGCCTGTGTTTCCGGTAATCGGAATAATGTTTGTTTCTCAACCCTGACAAATCCGGGATTGAGCGTTGGCTTCTGCTCCGCTTCCCGCCTTGGCTGATGAAGGTCAGCGGTTTCATACAACAAGTAATTCGCACGCCACAGCGGGTGTCCGACTCGAATACCGGTAAATAATCTGTCGACACGTTTTGCCATGGAACTGTCATAGGATCTGACAGGCTGGTGAATGCGATCCAGCGGTTTACCGACCTTTTCCGACAGCGTCCAGCTTGCCGGGAAGCATAGAATGCCACCTGACAGAATATAGCCATCTTGGTGCTTCTCCAGGATCAGCAGGTCTTCCTGGATCAACCTTGCCAGACAGTCCATGGGATGAGTGTTTGTGGGAACGTCGAAACCGTCGGGACGGATAATAGAATTTTGCTTGATCTGATATGTATCATCCAGTCCGGTCAAAATGGTTTGGTACAATTCATCCATAACGGCGATGTTGGCATGCCCGTAATTGATAACGCGGTCTTTGTGATGGGTCACAAGCCAATCACGATATCCGATCTGCAGATTGAACATGTCATCGCGTTCGATCCACTGCGGGGACCCTACCGGTTGAATCCCTGGCAGCCTGTTAGTCGCAGGCGACATCCATGGTTTGTAGGGCAGATCAGTATGAAGGATTTCTTTGAACTGTTCCGGATCAATACCCATCAACTGTCTCATAATGCTTAGGGAGGGGATGGGTAAGCATTTTCACTTTTCCTAAAAACGTACACAGGGAAATCATCGCATCTGCCCAATGCGTCTGCGCCTTTTTCCGATTAAATGGAAAGGATGCCACAGCGGCCAACGTAAATATGAGGGTGCGGATCAGTGCTGCGAGGGCAAACCGCAAAATGCGAAGCGCGCCTTTCAGTTTTCCGAACCGGGTTAGCGTAACCCGACCGAGCGCAGCAGAGCGATTGATTGACTTCCTGAATTTATACGCGAAGTGGCCACGTTCATCCGCTGTGACTTCCTGAACTTGCGCATCCGTGATCCAGCGAACCTTTTTGCCTTTGTCCAGAATCTGTCCAAAGAGCAACGAATCCTCTCCGCCGGAAAGGTTGAACTTTGGGTCAAATCGAAGATTCAGCCCGTCTTCCGCAAATACGCTGCGGTGAATGAACGCGTTAGATGTTGATGCCATGACTGTGACAGTCCCATTCGGAAGGTTTCTGGGTGTAGAACGTGAGAACCAGGGGCTGTCATATTTTGGCGGTATCACCTGCATGGGTCCGGTAAATACAACCGTATTCGGAAAGTCATGAATGGCTTTTTCCATCGCTTCGAACCAACCCGGAAGAAAAGCGCAGTCATCATCAATTGATACCATCCACTCCGCGTTACTTTTCAGAAAAGAATCAACTGATCGGTTCCGTGCGTGAACAAGTCCCAGCTTAGGTTCCAGAATATGTTCGATATCCAGCTCGGTACGGAAATCATTAACAATTTCAGCAACTTTTTGCTCACTGTCATTCTCGACAATAATCAATTTTATCGGGGTATTGAGCCCTCTTGTGACATTTGCGCAACTGTTGAGCAGCCTTCTTAGCATTGCTGGGCGTTCCCGAGTGCAAACCGCAATACAAATCATTATTCTGTCACCGTGAGTGTGGATAGCCTTGCCGCGTCTATACTATACGTGAATAACAATGTGAAACTGATTGGAGATTCCAATGTTGAAAACGCTTCGTTACGCTGCTGCTGCAGTTTTGGCTGCAGGTTCGGCTATCGCTGGTTCGGTTGCTTATGTTGCACCGGCCGCCCCGGTTGTTGAAGAGCAGAGCTCCATGGGTAGCTCGGGCTTCTGGATTATCCCGCTTCTGGCAATCGCTCTGATTGCTCTCGCGATTTCTCAGAACGACGATGGATATCCGAACTAATATCAAGCTGATATCTATAGATTATCCGATAACGCCGGGACATTGTTCCGGCGTTTTCTTTTAAGCCGTTGCATTTCGCCCCCTCTAACTACTGGGCCAAACCTTATTTCCCCGGTCAATGCTGGACATAGTGGTCGGATTTAATGTATCTGAGCCACACAACATGACCAAAGGATCCACTATGTTGAAAACACTTCGTTACGCTGCTGCTGCAGTTTTGGCTGCCGGCTCTGCTATTGCCGGTTCAGTTGCTTATGTCGCTCCGGCGGCACCTGTCGTTGAAGAACAGAGCTCCATGGGCAGCTCGGGCTTCTGGATTATCCCGCTTCTGGCAATCGCTCTGATTGCTCTTGCGATTTCTCAGAACGACGACGGATATCAGACCGGTCAGTAATTCTCGACCGTGACAAGAATATCTATGAACGCCAGGGCAATGTCCTGGCGTTTGTTATATAAATAGTCGAAAGCCTCTTCGTATACTCGCTAAACACACCTTTTTTTCTGTTGAAGCTAGACAACTCAAGACTGAGTGTTGTATCCGAACCAAGCAACATGACTAAAGGATCCACTATGTTGAAAACACTTCGTTACGCTGCTGCTGCAGTATTGGCCGCTGGCTCTGCAATTGCCGGTTCAGTCGCTTACGTCGCTCCGGCGGCACCTGTCGTTGAAGAACAGAGCTCCATGGGTAGCTCAGGCTTCTGGATTATCCCGCTTCTGGCAATCGCTCTGATTGCTCTCGCGATTTCTCAGAACGACGACGACGGATATCCGGGTCAGCCTTAATCCGATCTGACAAGATTATTCGAGAACGCCGGGACAATTTCCCGGCGTTTTCTTATTTAAAACCATTGCAAACAGGTTACACTAGCTGCCCGTATAACCCTTTTTCCCAGCATTGAAGCTGGACACAGTGGTTAAATTTGAGGTATTCGAGCCTCACAACATGACTAAAGGATCCACTATGTTGAAAACACTTCGTTACGCTGCTGCTGCAGTTTTGGCTGCTGGCTCTGCTATTGCCGGTTCAGTCGCTTACGTCGCTCCGGCGGCACCTGTCGTTGAAGAACAGAGCTCCATGGGCAGCTCGGGCTTCTGGATTATCCCGCTTCTGGCAATCGCTCTGATTGCTCTTGCGATCTCTCAGAACGACGACGGATATCAAGGCCTGAACTAATCAGGTTTGACTAGATTATTTGAGAACGCCGGGGCATTGTCCCGGCGTTTTCGTTTTCAATTCCATTGTATTTAAACACAAGACTCTGCCATACTCAGCTCAATAATTATAAATAGAATCGAGCAAAACATGGCATCTCCGTCAGACCTCTTCGAAGAAGAGTCAGGCAAAGACTATAACGCTGACTCCATCGAAGTACTCGAAGGATTGGAGCCCGTTCGCAAACGTCCGGGCATGTATATCGGCGGCACTGATGAACGTGCGCTTCACCATCTGGTCGCAGAAGTTCTGGACAATTCCATGGACGAAGCCGTCGCCGGTCATGCCAACCGGATCGAGGTGGAACTCCACGCGGATTACTCTGTAACGGTTGTGGATAACGGGCGTGGCATCCCGGTCGACCCGCATCCAAAATTTCCGGATAAATCGGCGCTGGAGGTCATACTGTGCACGTTACATGCGGGTGGCAAATTCAGCGGCAAAGCCTATCAGACCTCCGGTGGCCTGCATGGTGTTGGCGTGTCTGTCGTCAATGCGCTGTCAGATCAGTTAACAGTAGAGGTTGCCCGCAACAAAGAGCTGTTTTCTCAATCCTTTTCGCGCGGGATCCCTCAAGGCCCGGTGGAGAAACTTGGGGCAACACCAAACCGTCGCGGGACAAGCACAACCTTCCATCCGGACGCCGAAATATTCGGTACCAAAGCCCATTTCAAACCGGCAAGACTGCTGAGCATGGTGCGGTCCAAGGCCTATTTGTTTTCGGGCGTGGAGATTCGCTGGAAATGCGCGGCAGAGGTGATTTCGGACGACACGCCGGAAACGGCAACGTTCCATTTCCCGGGTGGACTGGCGGATTATCTGAATGAAACCCTGACGGGAAATATGACCTATGCCGAGGCGCCTTTTGCTGGGCGCGTTGATTTTGCTGAACGGTTTGGCGGGGATACGATCGGGTCGGCGGAATGGGCCATCAACTGGACCCCAAGCCGTGACGGATTTGTCAACTCATACTGTAACACCGTTCCGACACCAGAAGGCGGAACCCATGAAACCGGGTTCTGGGCAGCCATTCTTAAGGGAATCCGCGCATACGGAGAGCTGGTAAACAATCGCAAAGCCGCGCAGATCACACGTGAAGACCTGATTGCCGGGGGATGTGCGATGATCTCCGTCTTTATCCGCGAACCCGAATTTGTCGGACAGACCAAAGACAGGCTGGCAACAACCGAGGCTGCGCGCCTTGTGGAAAATGCCGTTCGCGATCATTTCGACAATTGGTTGGCGGCGGATACAAAATCCGCGGGGGCTATCCTCGACTATCTGGTGCTCAGATCCGAAGAACGCCTTCGTCGTCGGGCTGAAAAGGAAACCCAACGGAAGTCGGCAACCAAGAAACTGCGTCTACCGGGTAAACTCGCGGATTGTTCGGGCAATGTGCGCGACGGAACGGAACTGTTCCTGGTCGAAGGGGATTCCGCCGGAGGGTCGGCGAAACAGGCCCGTAACCGCAAGACGCAGGCCATCCTGCCCCTGCGCGGCAAGATTTTGAACGTCTTGGGGGCAGCATCTGGCAAAATGATGCAGAATCAGGAGCTCGCGGATCTATGTCAGGCGATGGGGGTTCAGCCCGGGCTAAAATTTAACGTCGAAGACCTTCGGTATGATCGGATTATTATCATGACCGATGCCGATGTGGACGGCGCACATATCGCAGCCCTTCTGATGACATTTTTCTTCACCCAGATGCGGCCGCTGATTGATCAGGGACATCTGTTCCTCGCGGCACCACCTCTATTCCGGCTGAAACAGGGCGACAAGATTGCATATGCGGGTGATATTGCCGAACGGGATGCGCTATTGGAGAGCGGTCTTGGCGGCCGCGGCAAGATCGAGACATCACGCTTCAAGGGTTTGGGGGAAATGAACCCCGCGCAATTGAAAGTGACAACAATGGATCCGAGCAGCCGAAAGCTTATCCGCGTATCAATTGACGAATTCGAGCCCGGCGAAACCGCCGATCTGGTCGAACGCCTGATGGGGAAAAAACCGGAAATGCGTTTCCAGTATATACAGGAAAACGCGCGGTTCGTTGAGGAGCTGGATGTTTAGCCACCAATTTGCATTGGTGGCAAACAGCAACGACCAAGACTACCCATCCAGTTCCTGTATCGACTCCAGATAATAGGTCAGTGCCAGGATACGCCCCCGCACGATTTCTTCGCCAATGAATGGCGCCAGCGAGGGATTGAAATCTTCGGCGAACAGAGCCCCGAATATCGGCATCGGGCCGCCATGTCCTTTCAGCGGGATGCGACCGTCAATTGTGTGGATGACGTCCCCAAACGGGAAGATACCATCGTTATTCGCGGCCAGCCGCGTCAGGTCTGCTGGTTTGGTCACCAAATGCTCGGCCATTGGGCCGGTTCCTTTGGCGTCGTCACCATGACAGGAGGCGCAGTGGACCAGAAAGCTCGCCTGCCCAACATCGTCATCTCGAAGTGTAAACGGATCATCGCTTTCCTGCGCAAGGGCGGGCAGCGCCAACATACTGGACAGAATCAACACCGGAAGTTTCATGGTTTTCTCCTGAATCGTTTCCTTAAGTCTCATCGCGGGTCAGAGTCCCTGCATTGATACGTATCAAACTGTTTCAGTTTTCGGGAGCAATATTACAATTTCCACTCGTAAGTTTCGCCACCTCACGGATTTGTCAGCGGATTCTGCAACAATTCCATAACCTCGCTGACAGACGGGTGAGGATTGTTACAGCCGCGGTCACACACGCTTGAATGGCCTGTCATGTAACCCGCTCATCCTTATAGTGGCTTTCATCAGAACACTGACTGAAAGGGACACAAAATGAACCGTCGCGATTTCTTCCGCAAAGCCGCTATTACAGGTGCTGCTCTTGCCTTGCCGAAAATGGCGTCTGCCGCAACACACCAGGTTGCAATCCAGGGGATGGCTTTCAGCCCGGCAACACTATCTGTTGCCCCCGGAGATGTAATTGTTTTCACCAATATGGATAACGCACCCCATACCGCGACTGCCAATGACGGCAGCTGGGATACGGGTCGACTGAACCGCGGACAATCTGCACAGATCGCGGTAAGCGCCGGGATGGACGGCACATATTTCTGCAATTTCCATCGGTCCATGAAAGGGTCGTTTACGGTCGGCTAAGCCGACCTGAGGATGGCGCTGCCCAACCCCACCATGGGCGGCGTCATCCATTTTCTTCCAGTTCCAGCAATGTAAGCCATTCCTCTTCAGCCGTTGCCAATGCGGTCTGACGATCTGTCAGGGCCTCGGTTGCCTTGCTGAATTTCGCAGGTTCTTTCTGATACAGCTCCGCGTCAGACAAAAATGTTTCCAACTTTGCAATCTCAGCTTCAAGACGTGCGATTTCGTCTGGCAGGACCTGCAATCTGTGCTGTTGAACATATGTCAGCCCGGATTTGGATTTGGCAGAGTCTGTTTGGGGCTTCTTCACCGGCGCAGGTTTTGATTTGCTAACCGTTTCTTGATGGACCGGTTTTTGCGCCTGATAATCGCTCCACCCGCCAGCATAGGCGGTGACCCTGCCCTGCCCCTCCATCGCGATGGTTGTGGTGGCCACGCGGTCCAGAAAATCACGATCATGGCTGACCAGCAGCACGGTGCCCTGATAGTCGTCGATCAGTTCCTGCAACAAGTCGAGCGTTTCGACATCCAGATCATTTGTCGGTTCGTCCATGATCAACAGGTTGTTTTCCCGCGCCATCAGTTTTGCCAGCAACAGGCGCGCCTTCTCGCCGCCTGACAAGGCAGACACCGGACCGCGAGCCTGATTTTCAGTGAACAGAAATTCTTTCAGATATCCGACAACATGTTTCGGTGTGCCCCGCACAAGAATTTGATCGTTTCGCCCCGATACGCCCAGCTCCTTATCCCCGGTCAGGCTTTCCCACAGGCTGGCATCCGTGTTCAGTGCGTCACGGTTTTGGTCAAACACAACAGGTATCAGATTGGTGCCGAGCTTAACCGTGCCACTGTCCGGGGTTTCTTTCCCGATCAGCATGTTCAGCAAGGTTGTTTTCCCGACGCCGTTGGGCCCAACAAACGCCACACGATCCCCGCGCATGACACGCAGCGAGAAATCTTTTACAATCACCTGATCATCGAAAGATTTTGAGATTGCGTTGGCTTCCAGAACCATCCGACCGGATTTTGGTCCGTCCTCGAACGCCATTTTAGCCGCCCCTGCTCGCGTGATCTGATCAGATCGGTCCTGTCGCAGCTGACCCAGACGCCGAACGCGGCCCATATTGCGTTTACGCCGGGCGGAAATGCCTTCTACAGCCCATCGGGCTTCGGATTTGATCAGGCGGTTGAGCTTGTGCCGGGCAGTATCTTCTTCTTCGAAAACCTTATCGCGCCAATCCTCAAAAGCCTCGAACCCTTTGTCGAGCCGCCGCACCTCTCCGCGATCAACCCACAGGATGGATCGGGTAAGGTTGCGCAAAAATGCGCGGTCATGGGAGATCAGCACAAATGATTTGCGGGTCTGTTTCAGATACGACTCAAGCCAGGTGATCACTTCGATATCCAGATGGTTCGTAGGCTCGTCGAGTAAAAGCAGTTCCGCATCAGACGCTAACAGTTTGGCGAGCGCTGCACGCCGCCTCTCTCCACCTGATGCCTGATCCGGGGGCTGATCGGGGTTCAGTTTCACCCCTTCCATTACCATTTCCAACCGGTAATGCTCGCCCGGGTCCAGATCAGCTGCCGCGTAATCTCCCAAGGTGGCATAGCCATCAAAATCGGGATCCTGCTCCATATAAGCCACCGCATAGCCCGGTTGCAGGAAGCGTTCTCCACTGTCGGGTTCGACCAGTCCGGCGATGATTTTCAATAAGGTTGACTTGCCCGATCCGTTTCGTCCGACCAGACAGATGCGCTCATTCTCATGGATCGAAAGGTCCAGCGACTCCAACAACGGATTGCCGCCGAAGGTCAGGGATATGTCTTTCAGGGTCAGTATCGGAGCGCTTGCCATGGCGTCTCTATCGCGTGTCGATGCGAAGGCGTCAAGCGGTGGTGTTCTCGGGACTTGTAACCCCGTCCAACTCATCCTAAAACCCTCCGACACAGGATTGCCAAAGACAGGGAAAATCATGGCCAAAGCGAAGTCGTCAGTCTCCAGGATTGCGTTCTATATCGTCTTGTTTATTTGCGTTATCGCCATGGCAGGATTTGGGATCACCGGTATCTTCACGCAGTCGAACTCTGCGTCTGTCGCGACCGTCGGGGACGAGGACGTGACTGCCGACAGCTATTTCGTGGCACTCCAGAACGAAATTAACAACCTTTCCCAACAATTTGGCACCCAGCTGAGCATAGATCAGGCCGAGGCCTTCGGTGTTAATCGCAGCGTTCTGCAGCGGTTGATTCAGGATGCGGCCATGCGGGGCGAGGTTAATCGTCTGGGCATTTCGACCTCTGACGAAACCATTCGCGATATTCTGGTCGCAACGCGCGGATTGCAGGGGCTGGATGGGAATTTTGATCCTGATCTGTATCAGGAATTTTTGCGCCGCAATCGTATGTCCTCGGCAGAATACGAGGATCAGATCAGGACCGCCGCGAGCCAACAGATTTTGGCGGACGCGCTGGTCAGCGGCGTGGTCCTGCCGGATGCAGCAATCACACCGATCTTTGAATATCTAGGCGAGAGCCGCAGCTTCAACTTTGTCCGCCTGACCGAAGCGGATATTCTGGGCAGCGTTCCGGAACCGACGGAAGAGCAGTTGGCGACCTATTACGCTGAGAATCCTGATGCGTTCACGCAACCGCTGACGCGCCATATTACATTCGCCAAACTGATCCCGTCTGAACTGGCGGATCAGGTAACCGTCCCTGAAGAAGAGGTTCAGGCACTGTACGAAGAGCGACAGGATATCTATTCCACCCCGGCACGTCGTTTCGCGGAACGGATCGTGTTTGGGTCCCTGGACGAAGCAAATGCGGCAGTCGCGGCAATCGTTAACGGAACCGCAACGTTCGAATCTATCGCTGAAGAACGTGGTCTTCCGCTGGACTCCTTGGATATCGGCGAAGTGACGCGTGGGGACTTGTCGCGTGAAGCAGCTGATCTGCTGTTCGAAACGGAAAATCCCGGCGTATATGGCCCAGCCATCGATGACCTTGGACCCGCCATTTATCGAGTAAATGCTGCAATTGCCGAACAGAACACCCCGTTGGAAGAGGTGTATGAAGAGCTGGAACGCGATATTGCCATGCAAATTGCCGCGAAACAGATCGTTAGCGATCTGGATCGGATTGTTGACCTCGTCGCAGGGGGCGCAACACCAGAGGAACTGGCCGAAAGCACAGATATGGTGCTGGGGCAGATTGACTGGGCGGAAGGCAGTTCGGACGACATCGCGGCCTACCTGGAGTTTCGCAATGATGCGCAGGCTGCAGAAATCGGCGAAGAGCGCGATATCGTCGAATTGTCGGATGGCGGATTGCTGCTGCTAAGGGTCGATGACATTACCGAACCTTTTGTAAAGCCGCGCGCCGAGGTTGAAGACCAGCTGAAAGAGGCTGTTCTGGCCGAGAACCGCAAAGCAAAAATTCGTGACCGTGCCGATCAGATTATTGCGGCGATAAACGCTTCGGGCGGATCGCTGACGGACTTTGCCAATATTCTGGAACTGGATTTCATCGGCGATGTTGCCCGCACAAATCCGTTGCCGGGTATGCCTGCGAACACGATCGACACGCTGTTCAGTCTTGAAACCGGTGAAATTGCCTCGCTGGACGATGGGGAAAATGTTCTGATCATTGAGCTTTGGTCGACTAGCCCGTTTGATCCCACCGATGCGGACACCCAGACCGCTGTTGAAGCGGTGACACAGCAACGGGCGGACGAAGTATCCGAAGATGTTCTGACATACTTCCTGCGCTCGCTGATCACACAGGCACAGCCGACAATTAACCAGGCGCGCATCGACTCGCTTCATCTACAGCTTCAGTAATGCATATCTATCCCGACTTCAGCGATTTCGAGGCTGGCTACAACGCCGGGAAAAATCAGGTTGTCTGGACCCGGCTCGTCGCTGATCTGGACACGCCTGTATCGCTTTATATGAAGCTGGCCGCGGCTGGCAAAGACAGCTTCATGCTGGAATCTGTCACGGGTGGCGAAATTCGCGGGCGCTATTCGATACTGGGCATGAAACCCGACCTGATCTGGCGTGCCCGCGGGACAAGCGCAGAAATCAATCGCGCGGCCCGCTATGCTGAAGATTTTGCCCCAACGAAGGATGATACGCTTACATCGTTGCGTGCGCTTATCGAAGAAAGCCATATCGATCTGCCACCCGAGCTACCACCCATGTCAGCTGGCCTGTTTGGTTATCTCGGCTACGACACGATCCGGCTGGTGGAACATCTGCCGGATATCAATCCTGACCCCCTCGGCCTGCCGGATGCCATGATGATGCGTCCAACGATTGTTGTGGTTCTGGATGGCGTCAAAGGCGAGGTGACTGTTATCAGCCCGGTTTGGACCAATGATGGTCAAAACGCCCGCGCTGCCTATGCACAGGCAGCGGAGCGCGTATCTGAGGCCGTCCGCGATCTGGATCGCGATGTGCCGAACCAAACCCGGGATTTGGATGGCACAGCGTTTGAATTGAATCCGGTGTCCAACACCTCCAAGGAGGCATATTTCGACATAGTCGAAAAGGCCAAAGACTATATCCGCGCTGGCGATATCTTTCAGGTCGTGCCCTCGCAACGCTGGGCGCAGAAATTCGACCTGCCACCTTTTGCCCTTTATCGCGCGCTTCGCCGCACGAACCCGTCGCCTTATATGTTCTTTTTTAACATGGGCGCGTTCCAGATCGTCGGGGCCAGCCCGGAAATTTTGGTGCGTGTGCAAGGGAATAAGGTCACGATCCGCCCCATCGCCGGGACACGTCCACGTGGGGTAACGGTTGAGCAGGATATCGCGCTGGAGAAAGAGCTGCTGGCTGATCCCAAGGAAATGGCTGAGCATCTGATGCTTCTTGATCTGGGACGCAATGACGTTGGACGGGTTGCCAAAATTGGCACCGTTGACCCGAACGAACAGTTTATCATCGAACGCTACAGTCATGTGATGCACATCGTGTCCAACGTCGATGGAGAACTGCGCGAAGATTACGATGCCCTTGCCGCGCTTTTGGCGGGATTACCGGCTGGCACGGTTTCCGGGGCACCAAAAGTCCGCGCTATGGAAATCATTGACGAACTGGAAACCGAAAAACGTGGTGTTTATGGCGGTGGTGTTGGCTATTTCTCAGCCGGAGGTGATATGGACATCTGTATCGCGCTGCGCACCGCTGTTCTGAAAGATGAGACGCTGTATGTGCAGGCTGGTGGCGGCATCGTCTATGATAGCGATCCCGAAGCTGAATATCAGGAAACGGTTAACAAGGCCAAGGCCCTGATGAAAGCTGCTGAGGATGCGGGTATGTTCGTGAAATTCAAAGGCGGGCAATAAGCCCGCCTTTGCACTCGCTCTACTTTTTAAACCGACTGGTTACCCCTCAACCCCTTACAAACCTGATATAACCCCTTACGAACCTAGTATTTCCGCTGGATCACGGCGGATACCGGCGCCAACGAAACCTGTGCTGCCTGCCCCCCGCGCAACCATTCCGTCAAAGCGGCTATCGTCGCCGGATTGGCTTCACCGTATATAATCGTTGTGCCATGAGCCCCGATTGTCGAAACCGCCTGGCTGACGCGCGAGCTGATGCTGGATTGCTGCAACAGCGATGCAATACTTGTCAGAGCGGTTGACGCGGGAACACCTTGCTGACCGGCCATTTCTTCAACGCGATCAATCCCGGAAGGCGAGGTCACCACAACTGCATGACCCGTCCGTCCCAGCGCATCGACTGCGGCGCTCGCCAAGACATCATCATCAACGATATTGCCATTCGGACCATCAATCACGCCAATGACTTCCATGTCTGGTGTCAGCATTGCCCCCAATACCGCATCAACTTTGCTCGGATCATCCCCAACCGCAAACGCATTTGCGCCCGAGTCAGGTAAGAGCAACAAAGACTCACCGCCGATCTGGCGATAAGCATTTGCGATATCCAACGCCACAGCCCGGTTCTCCGCCGGAAGCGCCAAGGTAACCGATGCTGCCAACCCGGCAGCTGCAGCAGCCTGCTGAACGTCAGTAACCCGCAACACGATGGAAACCAACGGGCGTGATCCGTCATCTGCGAAGCTCTGCGAGAATTTGGCAAATGCACCGGTTGTGGGAAGCGGCACCAGATTACGATTTGGCTGCGCCGTATCTACCGAATTCAGCGTTGGTGAGCTCCCGTCAAATGTAATAGTTGGTCGCGTACTCTCTGTATTTGCCGCAACAACCGTTGTGTCGTTTTGTGCAACACCCAATTGCGACGGGGCTGTTGCATTCAAAGCCGGTGTTGTCTGCATCGCCGGGGCTGCCAAATCGATGCCCGATCCCTGCTCTACCGTATTGGTCGCCAGACCGGAAACATTCGCATTAAATGCCGGCGCGGAATTCTCAGGCGCCGCCGTCAACGGATCCGTCGGCAGGTCACTTGTAGACGCCGTTTCTGTCGTCGGAGCATCAACAGTGACACTCATTGCAGGCGTTGTAGAATTTGTGGCATCCGCAGTCTGCGGTGCAGCAGCAACAATCGCCGGTGTGGTCTGCAGCTTGACCACCGGCGTTTCAGATGTGGCAGGTTTGCCTGCCGTAAACCGATTACCATCAAGGTATGACACCGTTGATGAAACGATGAAAATACCCGCACAAAATGATATCCCAAGTAAAATGCCCCGTATGTACCCCCCGCGTGGCGACATATCGACATCACTCATTGAACAGTCTCCCTTTCCAACGGACCGAAGCCCTCAACTGTTAAGTCGTTGTCAAACTGACTGTGATCGTGCAAAACACCGAGAACTGCGTCCCCCAAGGACATTACTAAGAAAGTATACGATGCTACTACTCATCGATAATTATGACAGTTTTACCTACAACCTGGTTCATTATGTCAGTGAATTGGGCGCAAATGTGTCGGTAAAAAGGAATGATCAAGTCAATGTGCAGGAAGCGATGGCGATGTCGCCGTCGGCAATCATGCTATCACCCGGCCCCTGTACGCCAGATGACGCTGGAATTTGTCTGGCACTAGTCGAGGCTGCAGCAGAGACAAAAACACCCTTGATCGGCGTCTGTCTGGGTCATCAGGCGATTGGGCAGGCTTTTGGCGGAAATGTGGTGCGCTGCGGGGAAATCGTACATGGAAAAATGGGCAGCATGCATCATACAGGCAAGGGATTGTTCGCAGGTCTGCCCACCCCGTTCGAGGCGACGCGGTACCATTCACTGGTCGTCGATCGCGATACCCTTCCCGACTGTCTGGAAATCACCGCCGAGCTGGAAAATGGCACGATCATGGGGATGCAGCATCGCGAACTGCCGATCCACGGTGTGCAGTTTCACCCTGAGTCAATTGCATCCGAGCATGGTCACGCTATGCTGAAAAACTTCTTGGATATTGCCGGAGGCGGGAAATGAGTGACGCGTTAAAACCATTTATTAACAAAGCCGTAGAAGGTCCGCTAAGTCGCGAGGATGCGCAGATGGTGTTCGATGCCATTATGGCGGGTGATGCTACGCCGGCACAAATCGGCGGGCTGCTGATGGCCATGCGGACACGGGGTGAAAGCGTTGACGAATATGCCGCAGCCGCTGCCGCCATGCGGGCGAAATGTGTGCCTGTGAAAGCCCCTGCTGGCGCGATGGATATCGTTGGCACGGGTGGCGACGGGATGAAAACGCTGAATATCTCCACCGCAACGGCCTTCGTTGTGGCCGGGGCTGGTGTGCCTGTGGCCAAACACGGGAATAGAAACCTGTCCTCGCTGTCCGGTGCAGGCGACGTGCTGACGGAGATGGGGATCAACGTGATGGTCGGTGCCGAATTTGTCGAGCGCGGATTGGCCGAGGCCGGAATCGGCTTCATGATGGCCCCAATGCACCATCCGGCAACAAAATTCGTGATGCCCGTGCGGCAGGAATTGGGGACGCGGACGTTGTTCAATATTCTTGGCCCGTTAACTAACCCTGCTGGCGTGAAACGGCAGCTGACCGGCGCATTTTCCCGCGATGTCATCCGCCCGATGGCTGAAACACTGGGGGCGCTGGGGTCGGAAAAGGCATGGCTGGTGCATGGATCAGACGGTACGGACGAGATTTCCATCGCTGGTGTCACCTGGGTTGCCGCGCTGGAAGATGGCAAGGTCGAGGATCGAGAGATTCATCCGGAAGAGGCCGGTCTGCCCGTTCATCCGTTTGACGATATCAAAGGCGGCTCGCCTGCTGACAACGCCGCCGCTTTCCGTGCGCTGCTGGATGGCGCGAAAAACGCCTATCGCGATGCAGTTCTGTTGAATGCCGCCGCTGCGTTGGTGATAGCAGATAAGGTGAGCTCTTTGCCTGAAGGTGTTGAAATGGCGTCAGAAAGTATCGATAGCGGCCGTGCGAAAACGGCTGTAGAAACCTTGGCGAGAGTGACGAGCGCTTAGATGGACGTTTTAGAAAAAATCAAAGCCTATAAGCTTGAAGAAATCGAAACGCGGAAATCGCAACGCTCCATTATGGATGTGATGAAAGCCGCCGTGGATGCGCCGATCCCCCGTGGATTTGCAGCTGCGTTAGCCAAGGCTAGTGAAACAGGTTACGGTCTGATCGCCGAGGTCAAAAAAGCCAGCCCTTCCAAAGGCTTAATCCGCGCCGATTTCAATCCGCCAGCACTGGCGCAGGCCTATGAAGCTGGCGGCGCGACCTGCCTTAGCGTTCTGACCGACACACCATCCTTCCAAGGTGCCGACGATTTCCTGATCGCTGCCCGCTCTGCAACCACCCTGCCCGTTCTGCGCAAGGATTTCATGTACGACACCTATCAGGTCGCCGAAGCCCGCGCGATGGGGGCTGACTGCATCCTGATCATCATGGCGAGCGTTTCCGACGCGCAAGCGCAGGAACTGGAAGACGCAGCTTTGAAATGGAAAATGGATGTCCTGGTCGAGGTCCATAATGCCGAGGAACTGGAGCGTGCGACCGCGTTGAAATCCCCCTTGCTGGGGATCAACAACCGGAACCTGAAAACTTTTGAAACCTCGCTGGATACCACGCGCGAATTGGTGAAACTGGCTCCAGCCGGCAAAACCATCGTGTCGGAATCCGGCCTGTTCACCACCGACGACCTCGCCAGCATGGCCGACATAGGTGTGCGCTGTTTCCTGATTGGCGAGAGTCTGATGCGTCAAGAAAATGTCGAAACCGCCACGCGCTCGTTGCTGGCCAACCCAAGGGCGGCATAATGCCTGATCTGACCCATTTCGACGACAAAGGTGCCGCGCATATGGTTGATGTGTCCGGTAAGGAAGTGACCGCACGTGTTGCGGTGGCGAAGGGACGCATCACGATGGCAGCTGAAACACTGCGTTTGATCACCGAGGGTAAGGCCAAGAAGGGTGATGTTCTGGGCGTTGCGCGCCTCGCCGGTATTATGGCGGCAAAGAAGACACATGATCTGATCCCGCTCTGCCATCCGCTATCCCTGTCGAAGGTAAGCGTAGAACTGACCCCCGCTACGGACGGCATAGACATCGAAGCCACCGTTAAGACCACGGGTCAGACCGGGGTGGAGATGGAGGCTCTGACTGCTGTTAATATCGCCGCCCTCACTGTCTATGACATGGTCAAAGCCGTCGATAAAGGCATGGTGATTTCCGACATTCGCCTCGTCCTGAAGGATGGCGGCAAATCTGGGCGGTTTGAGGCGGAATGATCTCCGTCGCCGAAGCTTTGGATCGCCTGTTCGCGCTGGCTTCGCCACTGGACGTCGAAACCATACCACTGGCCGAAGGTGCTGGCCGTGTGTTGGCGGAGGACGTGCAATCCCGCATGACACAACCGCCTTTTGCGTCCTCGGCGATGGACGGCTATGCGGTTCGAAATGCCGAAGCGCAACCGGGTATGTCTTTGAAAGTCATCGGGGAATCTGCTGCCGGTCAGCGGTATGACGGGGCGCTAGGACCGGGTGAGGCGATCCGAATTTTCACAGGTGCTCCAGTGCCCGAAGGTGCTGACGCGATCCTGATTCAGGAAGACGCTGACCGCAATGACGATACCATTACCGTGCGCGACAACCGTGACGCAGCAACCTATATCCGCCCTGCTGGTGGAGATTTCACCAAGGGCGATCCCCTGACCGCGCCGCGCCGCCTGTCGCCTGTTGACCTTTCGCTTCTGGCATCGATGAACATCCCGGAAATCCCGGTCACCCGCCGCCCTGTGGTTGCGCTGATCGCAACGGGAAATGAACTGGTAATGCCGGGCGAAACGCCCTCCCCCGATCAGATTATCGCCTCGAATAGCTTCGCTCTGAAAGCGCTGCTGGAGGCACAAGGGGCGGAATGCCGGATGCTGCCAATTGCCAAGGACACACCTGAAAGTCTGCGCCAGGTCCTGGATCTGGCTGCGGGCGCGGACCTTATCGTAACGCTGGGCGGGGCCTCGGTCGGGGATTATGATATCGTGCAGGACGTGGCGGTCGAACGCGGGCTGGAGGTTGATTTCTACAAGGTCGCCATGCAGCCCGGCAAACCGCTGATGGCAGGCAAAATCGGCGGCGTACCGTTGGTTGGTCTGCCGGGTAATCCGGTTTCGACCATTGTCTGCGGCCATGTTTTCCTCCGCCCGATGCTGGACGTGATGCTGGGCCTGCCAGCGCGGCCCCTGCCACGAGAGGTCGGGATGCTGGGTGAAGATATCGGACCAAACGGTGTCCGTGAGCAATATCTGCGGGCCGTTGGCACGCTGACTGACGCAGGTTGGCAGATTGTGCCGTTCAAGCGTCAGGACAGCTCCCTGCTGTCGGTACTGTCGCAGGCAAATGTGCTGATGGTGCGTAAGCCGAATGATCCAGCGTTGGAAACCGGGACGGCAGTAGAGTTCATCCGAATTTCCTAAAATTATCCACAGTTGACACAAAACGGGAACACATGTAGAACATGTCGGGACTATATGTGGACATTTGAAGGTCGGAGGATACCGATATGTTGACCCGCAAGCAACTCGATCTGCTGCAATTCATCCATAAACGGATGCAGAAGGATGGCGTACCACCTTCGTTCGACGAGATGAAGGAGGCACTGGATCTGCGGTCCAAATCCGGCATTCACCGCCTAATCACGGCATTGGAGGAGCGTGGCTTCATCCGCCGCCTTGCCCATCGGGCGCGGGCGATTGAAATTGTAAAGCTGCCTGATGGAATGGACCCGGGTGGATTTAGACCCTCGGTTGTCGAAGGGGGACGCGCTGATCAGCCCCGCGCTGCAATACCGGTTGAAGTGGACGCGCTGGAACTGCCTGTCATGGGACGCATCGCTGCCGGTACGCCGATCGAGGCAATCCAGCAGGTTTCGCATAATGTGGCTGTTCCGGGATCCATGGTTTCCGGTACCAAAAAACATTACGCGTTGGAGGTCAAAGGCGATTCCATGATTGATGCCGGGATCAACAATGGCGATATCGTCGTGATTCAGGAACAGCCCGATGCCGACAATGGTGACATCGTCGTGGCGCTGGTCGAAGATCAGGAAGCCACCCTGAAACGCTTGCGCAAGCGCGGTAGCTCCATTGCATTGGAGGCGGCAAATCCCGCCTATGAAACCCGCGTCTATCGGGATGATCAGGTGAAGGTGCAGGGCAAGCTGGTTGGGTTGATCCGGACCTACTGATTTCCCCAAGGTAGCGTCAGTATCCCCAAGGCCGGTTTTCGGCCCCTTCACGGCTGCCGATAATGGACACGGGCTCACCCGCCTCCAGCGCGATTGCACCCAATTGGCGCAAATCCATCGCCTCAATCGCTGTACAAGACCCTACCGGGGCGGGGATTTCGGACACGACCAGAACAGCGCCTGCTTGGCATAGATCAGCGATGTCCTCCGTCTCTTTTCCCCAGTAAATGGATATCCTTGTGTCGCCCAACCAAGTGCTGGCAAGCCTCCCGTCCGTTTCGATATTTTCGCGGGCGGCGGCGATTTCCTGTGATATCCGCTCTCCGTCATTCTCCATCCAGATTCGCGCTTCGTACGAATGCCCGCGGGGTTTCGAAAGCGCCCGCCCATCCTCGGTCATGACGCCCATCAGGCGACCATCATCGGATATCAGAACAGTCGGGCGATCCGTCTGCCACCAGATAAAGCAGGCAACACCCCCCAGAATAACTCCAACAAAACGTTCGCGCCCGTGCCATAGGAACAGAAGGAGTCCGCCAAGGGCGATCATCACCAACGCCATCGGGGGACCGCTTTTGACAGGTGTCACCGCCCCTTCTAGACCCGCAATGAACCCTGCGATCCCGATAATCCAGTTAATACCATATCCCATGACCTGCAATGCCAGCCCTTCCAATCCGAAAGGCGTAAGCAGCGCGGCCAAGACTGCGCCGGGCATGACCAGCAACCCCATCACCGGGACGGAAAGCAAATTGGCGAGTAGGCCATATTGCGACAGTTGGTTGAAATAGAAAGCTGATATTGGCGCCGTTGCGGCGCCCGCGACGGCTGAGGTTAGAAATAGCGCAAAGATTGGGCGTATAAAGCGCCAACGTGGAGTATTAAGCGTCCGCCAGAACCCCGTCCCGCGCAACCCTTCGTAGGTTGAAATCAACGCAATCGTCGCAGCAAATGACATTTGAAACCCGGCCTCCAGCAGACTGTAAGGTTTGATCAGCAAAATGATCATAGCCGCCAGCGACACGGCCCGAAGGGTCAGTGCAGGCCGGTCCAACAATACGGCCACCAAAACGACTGAGGTCATAATGAATGCCCGCTGCGTCGCGACATTTGCCCCGGAAAGCGCCAGATACGCTAGCCCCGCCAGCAAAGCGACGACAGCGGCGATTTTTTTAACTGGCAACCTAAGGGACACTGCCGGTATCAACGCAAGACCATAGCGGATCAGCGCGAAGACAAACCCTGACAACAGCCCCATGTGTAAACCCGAAATGGCCAGCAGATGGGCAAGGTTTGTCACCCGTAATTTCTCCATCACCAAGGGATCTATTTCTGACCTGTCCCCCGTCACGATTGCCGCCGCAAATGCACCGGTCTGTCCGGGCAGATGTTCCCGGATCGCATCGGCGATACGCAGGCGATGTTCAAACAGCCAAATGCCCAGCCCGCCGGATTGTTCGGCAATCGGCAAAACAGGATTGCGGGTATACCCAACCGCCCCCAGCTGCATGAACCATGCCATGCGACGGAAATCGAACCCGCCGGGTTCGACCGGTGGACTGGGAGGTGAGAGGCTTCCGGTCAGGGTAATCCTGCCCCCCGGACGGATCGCGCCCTCAGGTATCATGCCCTGCAAGCTGACACGCACATATTGCGGTGTTTCGGCCGCAGATTTACCCGGCAGATAAATCTGATCCAGCGTCACTCTTGGCGCATTGCTGGCAGAGCGATCCAGATTTACAATCCGTCCCTCAATCGCGCCGTAATAGTGATAAGACAGCACAGGGGCCGCGACGAGCCGTGTCTGGATTGCACTATAGCCAAACCCCAGCAGCGCCAAGGACAGAAATGCCGTCAGCATCAGATAGAATATCTGCGTTCGCCGGATCACCAACGCAGCCCCCAAAGCCGCGACCAGCGCACCCGTGATCTGCACTGAGGAAGGTTCAACCGGCAGGAGGAAATAGATGCCGATCCCAACCCCGAATGCCACCGGACTCCACAGGAAAAGTCGATGGCGTTGCGCTTCGAAAATCTCTAGTATGTAGGAAATGGCGGCGGCCCTTGTTTTGTGTAGCCGTGATGGCCTACAAGCAGCCCGAAAATGCCAAATTATGGTTTCCAAAAGGTTAAGTGAATGTCTCAGATTGTGACCCGCATTGCGCCCTCTCCTACCGGATATATGCATATCGGCACGGCCCGCACGGCGCTGTTCAACTGGCTCTTTGCCCGCCATCACGGCGGCAAGTTTCTGCTGCGGATCGAGGATACTGACCGGTCCCGCTCTACACCGGAAGCGACGGAGGCGATTTATCGCGGAATGAAATGGCTCGGCATGGATTGGGATGGCGATGCCGTTAGCCAGTTCGAACGCGCCGATCGGCACGCAGAGGTCGCCCACCAGATGCTGGAAAATGGCACGGCCTACAAATGTTACGCCACGAAGGAAGAAATCGATGCCTTCCGCGAACAGGCACGGGCGGAAGGACGCCCCCCGCTGTTCCTGTCGCCATGGCGCGATAGCGACGAAACGCCGGATCTTCCCTATGTGATCCGTCTTAAGGCCCCACGCGATGGGGAAACGACGGTCGAAGACGCCGTTCAGGGCACCGTCACTTGGAAAAACGAGACGCTGGACGACATGATCCTGTTGCGGTCCGACGGGACACCTACCTATATGCTGGCCGTGGTGGTCGATGATCATGATATGGGGATCACACATATCATTCGCGGTGACGATCATCTGACCAACGCCGCGCGCCAATCGCAAATCTATAAGGCAATGGGGTGGGACATCCCCGTATTTGCCCATATCCCGCTGATATACGGTCCTGACGGTAAAAAACTCTCCAAACGCCACGGCGCGATGGGGGTCGAAGAATATCAGGCCATGGGCTACTACCCTGACGCGGTGATGAACTATCTTGCCCGTTTGGGTTGGAGTCATGGCGATGACGAATTCTTCTCTATGGATCAGGCAATCGAGTGGTTCTCGTTGGATGGTATTGTGAAATCGCCTGCCCGTTTTGATTTCAAAAAACTGGCAAATCTTTCCGGTCAGCATATCCGCGCTGCGGAAAACACCACCCTGTTGGCAAAACTCGAAGAGTTTCTGGCCGCCACCGATCAGACTCCGCTGACCGATGCGCAAAAACGTCTCATGCTGGCAGGGATGGACGGGATGAAAGAACGCGCGAAGACATTCCCGGAACTCCTTGATATGGCATACTTTATCCTTAGTGATCGCCCCTTCGAACCCGATGAAAAAGCGGCAAAGCAACTGGATACGGTATCCCGTGGTATGCTGAATCGATTGACTTCCCGACTGCGTGGTGCTAGCTGGACCCACGAAATTCTGGAGGCGGAAATTCGCGAATTTGCCGAGGCCGAAGAAATAGGTCTGGGCAAGGTGGCTCAGCCGCTACGCGCTGCCTTAACGGGGCGAACCATTTCGCCCAGTGTCTTCGACATGATGGTGCTTTTGGGCAAAGACGAAAGCATCGCAAGACTGGAAGATGCCGCTGCCTGACCCGGCCATTGGCCAGCGTCACAAATCGGTAACACCGGTCCCCTATAACGCCCATATCCGGGCACGAATGAGGTGAGGAATGGCTTTGGACTCCAATAAGACAGCAAAGGTTACTTTCGGCGACAAGGATCTGGATTTTGCGATGATGAGCCCGAGCCTCGGCCCAGACGTGATCGATATCCGTAAATTGTATGCCCAAGGTGATGTGTTCACCTATGATCCCGGTTTCACATCGACCGCGTCCTGTGAATCCTCGATCACTTATATTGACGGCGACAAAGGTGAGCTGCTCTATCGCGGTTATCCCATTGATCAGCTTGCAGAAAAATCGCATTTCCTCGAAGTTTGCTATTTGCTGCTTTATGGTGAACTGCCAACCGCGGCACAGTTGGACGAATTTGTTCCGCGCGTAACGCGTCACACAATGCTGCAGGATCAAATGACCTATTTCTATCGGGGTTTCCGCCGTGATGCGCACCCGATGGCAACGATGGTTGGCGTGGTTGGCGCCATGTCCGCCTTCTATCACGATTCCACCGATATCAATGACCCGGAACAGCGCGAAATCGCTGCCGTTCGTATGGTTGCCAAGATCCCGACTATCGCGGCCTGGGCGTATAAATACTCGATCGGCCAGCCCTTCGTTTACCCGCGTAACGATCTGGATTACGCATCGAACTTCCTGCACATGTGCTTTGCCGTCCCGGCAGAAGACTATGTGGTCGATCCAATACTGTCGCGCGCAATGGATCGTATCTTCACTCTGCACGCAGATCACGAGCAGAACGCTTCGACATCTACTGTGCGACTTGCTGGATCCTCGGGCGCCAACCCGTTTGCCTGTATCGCTGCTGGCATCGCCTGCCTGTGGGGACCTGCTCATGGTGGCGCAAACGAGGCGGCGCTGAACATGTTGCGTGAAATCGGGACCGTTGACCGAATTCCGGAATATGTTGCACGCGCGAAGGATAAATCTGATCCGTTCCGCCTGATGGGCTTCGGTCACCGTGTCTACAAAAACTTCGACCCGCGCGCGAAAGTGATGAAACAGTCCGCTGACGAAGTTCTGGGCTTGCTGGGCGTTGAAAACAATCCGACGCTTCAGGTCGCCAAAGAACTGGAACGCATCGCGCTGGAAGACGAGTATTTCGTCGAGAAGAAGCTCTATCCGAATGTCGATTTCTATTCCGGTATCATTCTGGATGCGATGGGCTTCCCGACCTCCATGTTCACACCAATCTTCGCGTTGGCCCGGACTGTTGGCTGGGTGTCGCAATGGAAAGAGATGATCGGCGATCCTACCCAGAAAATCGGTCGCCCGCGTCAGCTCTATACCGGCGAGAAACATCGCGACTATGTTGATGTCGAAAAACGCTGAATGAGCAAAAGCCTGAAACGTGTGGTCGCGGACGCTGAAGCCCGCGGCCTGCCGATCGAAGTCACCCACCACACCGAAAGCACATTAACGGCAGAGGATGCTGCCAAAGCTGCAGGGGTGCTGGTGGATCAGATCGTGAAATCGATCATTTTCCGGGTCAAAGACAGTGACGAGCATATCCTGTTCCTGACCGCCGGTAACAACCGGGTGGACATGGACAAGGCCGCTGCCGTTTGCGGTAAGCCGTTGGAAAAGGCGGATGCGGCATCAATTCGCGCGCATACCGGATTTGCAATCGGCGGGGTCAGCCCACTGGGGCACAAAACCCCTATTCAAGCATATCTGGACCCGCATATCCTCGATTTCGACCTGATCTGGGCAGCGGCAGGAACGCCGAACCACAATTTCGACTGCGACCCGAAACGGTTGTTAGAGGTTCTGGACGCAACGGTTGCGGATTTTACCTGCTAAGAAAATTCAACACGGATTTTGCTGCACGCAATCCTGGTGCTGCGTCGCCCTGCCCCAACAAACGCATTGTGTCAGCTTCAGCTTGCAGCTGCTCGTCTTCCGCCCCCGGGACCGTCAATAATCGATGTAATTCGGGATAGATATTGTCGGCGGTACAATCTTCCAGCAGAAATTCAGGGACAGTTAGCGTATTTGTCACCAGATTGACCAGCGTCACGGTTTCCAGTTTCACCTTACGCTTGATTATCTGCGTGGTCAGCCAGTTCATTTTGTAACCGATCACCATCGGAGTCTCCGCTGCCGCCAACTCCAGTGACACGGTCCCGGATGCCGCTAGAGCGACATCGGCCGCCAGAAATGCTGCGCGTTTGTGAAGATCAGCCTCGTCAGCGGGATAGTCGCGCGGGTCAATGATGGTATAATTTGCCCCTTCAAACGCCTGTTCCAGTGCCGCAACCTGCGTGTGTACCGCTGGCACGACAACCGCAAGGTTCGGGATATGATCGCGCAAACGATCCGCAACCTCGCGAAAGATCGGGGACAGGCGCGTGACCTCTCCGGACCGGGAGCCGGGTAACACAACCAGCAGTTTCTGGCGGTCATGAATGTCGAATTCCTCGCGAAAGGCGCGGACATCATCGGGGGTTGGCAGGGGTTGGGCGACAACGGGATGCCCGACAAAATCGCAGCTCATCCCGGCTTCCTGCATATAGGGAGGCTCAAACGGCAACAGCGCCAAGACATGGTCGACATATTGCGCCATTTTCTGTGCCCGTTCCGGTCGCCAGGCCCAGACAGAAGGTGCAACATAATGAATGACCGGGAAATCCGGCCGCACTGCCTTCACCGCTTTCGCGACTCGGAGGCAGAAATCAGGGCTGTCGATCATAACAAGTGCCTTTGCATCAGATGCTAGAACAGCCTCGGCCGTTTCGCGAACCCTCCGTAGCAACCTGAAAAGTTTGGGTAATATCTCGACGATACCCATCACGGACAGTTCTTCCATCGGGAACTGACTGGTAAGGCCACGTGCTGTCATTAACGGACCGCCGACGCCGATAAAACTCGCGTCTGTTTCCGCGGCAAGCCCGTCCATCAAGGCCGCCCCCAAAGCGTCACCCGACAGTTCGCCGGCAATCAGGAAAAAACGCTCTGTCACCAGCTTTCCGCCCATATTGCGAGGCCCACCTCATCCGCAGCTGCTGCCACAGCGGCTTTATCAAGGACAATAACCTTTTCGGCCTGAACACAGATCCCGCCAAGCCCGGCGGTTACCGCATGTTGAACGGTATCGATTCCGATAACCGGCATATCGATCCTCAGATCCTGACTGGGTTTCGGCGCTTTGACCAAAACCCCACCACGGCCAGTGCGAGTCTGCGCAACAAAACCCAGCATGGCGTCAGTGCCCTGAATGGTTTCGATCCCAAGGCAAAGCCCACCGGCGACCACGGCGCCCTGTCCAACATCAAGCGGGCCAAGGGTTGTCACGATATTTCGCGCAAATGTCGCATCATGGCGTTCCAGATCGTCAGGTCCTCGGGCTGTTAGCGGTCCTTCGGGGATCAACAGGTCAGGCAGCAAATCAGTGCAGCCTTTCACTGTGAACCCTTCGGTTTCGAACAGCTCGATAATGATACGGAAAGTCTGATCGTCCGTTTTGTTGCTGTCTCCCAACACTTTCTGGATCAGTTGTGCCCCCAACGGATCAAGTGCCGTGGGATCAATCTGTGGTCGGGTCATCGCACCGGCGAATACAACCGCGTCACATCCGGCAGCACGTAAATCGTCAATCAACCCGCCAATTTTCTCGACTTGTCCGGAAATCGAGGGATGTTTCCCCACCCAGTCAATCGGCACATTGGCGAGGGTCACTACGTGATACGGTTCACCACTGTCCGCCATCGTTTCGGCCAGAATGCGAGGCAGGTCACCGGAGCCCGAAACAATTGCCAGCTCGGTCATGATTTCGGCGTCAGGAATTTGCGCGAGGATTCGCTTTCCAGAAAATCTGTAACCTCGGTGACCAAAGGGTTACCTGCAAAATCCTCTTTCACGATGGCGATCCGGTCCTGCAGCGTCCCGCCATCGCTGAACAATACACCAAATGCAGCGCGCAGTCCGTTGATTGTGGCCTTGTCGACACCACGGCGTTTCAGGCCGACAAGGTTCAGGCCGGACAGGTCCGCCCGCTCTCCCATGACAGTCCCGAAAGGGATGACATCCGCGGTAACCATACAGACGGCGCCGATCATCGCGCCATGCCCGATTTTACAGAATTGGTGGATGCCGGACAGCCCGCCGATGACCACATCATCCTCGATCACCACGTGACCAGCCAAGGCAACATTGTTGGCCATAATTACGCGGTTCCCAACCCGACAGTCATGCCCGACATGACTGCCCAGCATCATCAGACACTCGTCGCCGATACGGGTCACACCTCCGCCGCCTTCGGTGCCCGGATTGATCGAGACGCTCTCGCGGATCATACAGCGTTCGCCTATTTCCAGGCGGGTTTCCTCGCCGGCATATTTCAAATCCTGCGGTTGATGTCCGACCGAAGCGAACGGCCAGATCCGTGTGCCCGCTCCGATTTCCGTGTGTCCTGCAACCACAACATGGCTTTTCAACTCAACATCGTCGTGCAAAATCACGTTTGGACCGATGTGACAAAAGGGGCCGACGCGCACGTTTGTGCCAATCTTAGCCCCCTCTTCAATGACAGAGGACGGGTGGATCATTCTTCAACCGGCGGGGCGATCATGGCTGAAAACTCTGCCTCGGCAACAACTTTGCCATCAACGACGCCCTCGCCTGCAAATTTCCAGACTTTGCCACGCCCCCGCAGCACTTTGACATGTAGTTCCAGAACGTCACCCGGGGCGACGACCTGTCGAAATTTCGTGGCGTCAATGGTCATGAAATAGACCATCATTCCTTTGTCGATCAGATCCAGCGTCTTGGTCACCAAAATCGCCGCCGTCTGCGCCATCGCTTCGACGATCAGCACGCCGGGCATCACCGGCTGCTGAGGAAAATGTCCGTTAAAATGGGGTTCATTAGCGGTCACATTCTTGATCCCGACGGCGCTTTCATTGGTTTTAATGTCACGCACTTTGTCGATCAACAGGAATGGGTATCTGTGCGGAATAGACCGCTTGATTTCTGCCAGATCGGCGCTCAGCAATTCTTCAGACATTTACTGCTCCTCTTCGGTCAATATGTCCGGATTTTCTGCGTAGATCCGGTTCAGTAGTTCTATCGCCTCGTCGGTCACATCGAAATTTCGATTGTATAACAATACAGTCCGAATATCGACGATCGCGCCAGATTGATATTTTTCCATCAATTCGCTGAGAAACGGGGCAGAGATTTCGACAAAACGTGTGGGAATCTGATCTGCCTCGCGCTGAAGCTCTACATCCTTGGCGATCTGTTCTTCGCGAATACGCTGAACCTTTTCGTCGAAGTCTCGTGCTTTTTGGCGAAAGTCTTCCGGGTCGATGGTTGGTCGCAGGTCCGTGAGCTGGGATTCTTCGTTTTCCAGCTGGGTTGCGATCAGTTCATTTTCTGCAATACGAGCGGCTCGCTTTTCGTCGAACGCGGCCAGCATCGCGGCACCGATGTCAGAATCCCGCAACAACCGATCTGGATCAAGCAGCAGGATGGAGCGCGGAAATACCGTCGGAAAATTTCCTTGCGCCAAGGCTGAGAGCGGCAGGCAAAGCACCGCCAACAGCACCAGGATCGGGCTGAGTAAACGAAACGGTGCGGTCACATTTGCCCCCGTCAGAAGCGCGTCCCGATGGAGACGCTGAATTCCTGCAATACGTCGTAATCCTGATACTCAATCGGGAAGGCATAGCTGAATTCCAGCGGACCAACAGGCGTCGACCAGAACAACGATACCCCGGCTGAACTCCGGATATAGGCTCCATCGTCAACCACTGCCGTGTTCGGTGTGTCATCCAGTTCCCATACAGCACCGGCGTCGATGAATACCCCCCCGAAGATTCCGTAATCATCGGGGAACCCGATCGGGAAGCTGCCCTCCAGGCGAACGACGCCATAGTAGTTGCCGCCAAGGGCATCCTCGTTGGCTGTTGTCAGATCGCGCGGACCGATACCGGCAGGTGCGAAACCACGAAGTGTCTGGCCGCCCAGGAAAAACCGATCTGTTACGCGTGTTGGGCTATCGCTGGACAGAATTGCGCCGGCTTCAATTTCAGCCGACAGGATCAAATCATCGTCAAAGAATGACGTATAAATTTTTCCGCGCGCGCTGGCTTTGGTGAAATTTATATCGCCACCCAATCCGGCATACTCACCCGTTAACGACAGTTGATAGCCGCCGGTGGGTTCGAAACTGGAATTGGTCTTGTTATAGGAAAGCGTCGCAGAAAGAGATGACGTAATCGCCGTGCCAATATCATCAGAAATCACGGGTGAAGCGGTTGCCGAAACATCCCGGATCTCGTCCGAGCTGATCCGATAGCGCAACACAAGATTGGTGTCTTCCGCCAGTTTGAAACCTAGCGAAGGTTCAAAACCGATATTTGTTGTCTGGTAGGAAGATTCCTCTCCGCGATCAACATCCCGGTAATACAGATTTACGCCTGCACTGACATCGCGTCCAAACAGGTATGGCTCATTGAAGCTGAAGCTGAAGATATTGGATTTCTCCGCGACGGAGAGTTCCAGTTTGAAAGATTGACCGCGGCCAAGGAAGTTGCGCTCGCTAAAACTGATGGAGCCACTGAAGCCGCCGTCAGAAGAATAGCCAAGCGCGAAACCAACCGACCCGGTTGCCCCATCAACAACATCCACATCAACAATGGCTTTGTCCGGGCTGGAGCCCTCACGCACCGTCACCGAAACATTGTCGAATATGCCCAGAGCCCGCAAATCATCGGCGGCTTCCGCCAGTTTGCGTTGGTTAAACGGATCCCCTTCGACAAATTCGAATTGCCGACGGATCACCCGTTCGCGGGTTCCTGTATTGCCGCTGATATCAATGCGTTCCACATAGACAGGGCGGGCGTTTATCAGTTCGAATTCGATATCAACGACACGATTGGCGTTATCACGAATAAGATTCGGGACCACCCGCAGGAACGGATACCCACGATCGGTGGCCTCGGATTCGATCTCTTCCACAATGTCGCGAACATCGTCGGCGCTATAAACCCGACCCTGGCGAATATCGACATAGCGTTCAAATTGTGCCGCATCTACGCCAGTGATGGAGGATCTGACAGTTGCCTGCCCAAAATCATATTTGAAGCCTTCGTAAACACTGTAGGTCAGGTAATATGACTCGCGGTCTGCGGACAGTTCCGGTGTTGCCGACAATATCTGGAAATCCACATAGCCGCGATTGGTATAGAGGTCCGTCAAACGCGCCCGATCCGCTGCGATCTTAGCGGGATCAATCGTATCGCGTCCCAGCAGGAAGGACAGGAATGTTTCCTCGTCCGTTTCTAGGGCACGACGCAACCGGCCATCCGAAAATGCGGTGTTACCGATGAAGTTAATGCTGTCGACCCCGGCAACGCGGCTTTCGCGTACCTGGAACACCAGATTTACACGTCCGTCATCGACCGGAATGATAACAGGTTCGACGGTGGCACCGATCCGGCCCTGCTGATTATAAAGCGTTGCAATTCGGGCTGCGTCCGCTTCAGCCGTCAGTCTGTTAAACGGGCGACTTGAAACACTGTCCACAATTGAGGCCAGCTGCTCGTCTTTGACCTTCGAGTTGCCTTCAAATGCAACGATATTGATCGTCGGATTTTCAACTACCGAGACTACCAACGTATTCCCGGAAACCCTGAGCTCGACGGTCTCGAAAATTCCGCTGTCTGACAGGCGACGGAAAATTGCGTTGATCTCGTCGGGGGAATAATCCTCGCCGAAATTGATACCCGCAAAGTCCCGAATCGTCTCTGTTGGAATCAGCTGATTCCCCACGACGGAGATGTTGGTAATGACTGTAGCGTGGGCTGCAACGGGCGCAAAAGTTGCAACACCGAGCGGGACCACCAAAGAAGCAGAAAGAAAAACACTTGCAATACAGGCTTTTACAGAGCGTCTTTCGAGCAGAGCAGATTTCATTATTATTCGCCTATTGTCACGCCGCCCCCCCAAAGGGCAACAAAAGAATACACTAAGACCTTAGAGTCTCAGTAAGTCGTTATACGTGACAAATACCATTAATAACAGTACCATGGCGAGACCAATTGAGATCGCGATATTAATTGTTTTTGCGCCCAGCGGTTGTCCGCGCACAGCTTCTATCAGATAGAAAATCAGATGCCCGCCATCCAGCATCGGAATGGGGAAGAGATTGAGCATTCCAATCCCGACCGACACGACGGCTATGAATGAAAGAAACGTGATAACCCCATGATTTGCCGTGGCTTTTGACATTTGCGCAATGCCAACAGGCCCCTGCAAATTCTTGGGACTGAGGTTGCCAAGGATAATATGCTTCAACCCGTTCAGCGACATATCAATCACGTCGCCAACCCGGGTAACACCCAGTTTCAACGCCTGGATTGGCCCGGGCGTTTCCATCGCCGGTAAAATCACACCTGATCCACTGACGCCGATCATCACGCGTTCTTCGAATCCACCCTGTCCGTCAGGATACTCCCGCTTCTTCGGCTGAATTGGCAGCTCAAGTATTTCGCCGCCACGCCAGACGGTCAGCATCACCTCAGCCTCGTTCGAATTTTCAATAATATCGCGCAAATCCCCAAACGTAATCAGCGCAACACCATCAGCTTCTAATATGACATCTCCCTGCTGCAATCCCGCTTCGCTTGCCGGAGTTAACGGGTCAGCGGAATAGACTGCTGGCGGCAAAAGATAGGGCGAGGAAACTGTCATCTCTTCGCCATTGCGACGCACGCGCAGGGTGACATCGCCAGCCTGCTCCATTTCTGCCGCTATCGAATAAATCTCGCCAAAGCTTGTGACCTCTTGACCATTGATCGCAAGGATCTCATCGCCGATCTGCAATTCCTGCCCCTCATAGGGCAGTTCCAGCAATTCGCCCACGGTGGGAACGGTCTTTCCAACGCCTTGCCACATGATCAGACCGGCAAAAAGCGCTATCGAAAGCATGAAGTTAAACATGGGTCCTGCAAGCACCGTCAATGCCCGCGACAGAACAGACGCTTTGGTGAATGTCTGGGCCTGATCTTCGGCGCTCATCTCTGCGACAGCTTCGTCGTCACTTCCACTTGCCGCATTCCGGTCACCCAGAAACTTGACATATCCCCCAATAGGAATCGCCGCGACTTGCCATTTGGTGCCGCGCTTATCCTCGCGCGACCAAATGACCGGTCCCATCCCCATCGAGAACACATCGGCCTTGATCCCGCACCAGCGCCCAACAATATAATGCCCGTATTCATGAATGAATACGACTACCCCAAGAACGATAATGAAATAGACCATGGTGGACAGAAAACCACCAAATACGGGAATCTCCGCAACGAAATCCATTATGCGCCTTCCCTTTCCTCAGGCGGTTTCCCAGTCGATTGCTGCAGCCCGTGCCCATGCATCAGCATTCAGCACCGCCTGCAGATCCGACGCCCCACCCTCGGATATAGGCGCAGCATGGAATTTTTCGAGGGTGTTTTCAACCAGATTGGCAATTTCGGGAAATTTCAGCTCTCCGGCGAGGAAACGGGTTTGGCCAATTTCCTTGGCCGCATTGAGGACCGTACCGCTGTCGCCACCCGCCTTTATTGCTTCGTGTGCGAGGCGCAAAGCTGGAAAGGCTATTGGATCAGGTTCCTCGAAATCCAGTTGCGAGACTTTGCGGATATCCCAACGATCCACGGGCAGCGGCTGACGGTCGGGGTAATTGAGGGCAAAGCCAATCGCGCCCTTCATGTCCGGCACACCAAGCTGGGCGATCATCGCATTGTCACGGTATTCCACCATTGAATGGATGATCTGCTGCGGATGAACCAGCACTGCGATCTGATCACCGGGGACATGGAACAGGTGGTGTGCCTCGATAATCTCCAGTGCCTTGTTGAACATGTTGGCGGAATCGATTGTGATTTTCTGCCCCATGTCGAAATTCGGATGTTTACAGGCCTGCTCAGGCGTCACATCCCACATGTCTTCTGCCGACCATCCCCTAAACGGACCGCCTGAAGAGGTCAGGATCAAACGGCCAATATCCGCGGGATTTTCGCCGCGAAGCGACTGGAAAATCGCGCTATGCTCGCTATCAACCGGGATCAGGATACATCCTGATCGTTCGCAAGCCTGGTGCAACAAATCCCCTGCACAAACGAGGCTTTCTTTGTTCGCCAGCGCCAATGTCCGTGCATGGGTTGCCAACGCCAGGGTCGATGGAAGCGCCGCCGCTCCGACGATGGCTGACAAGGCCCAATCCACTTCGTGTGCAGCCGCCTCGACCAACGCATCGGGTCCGGCGGAAACGTGGCATTCTGTGCCCGCCATCGCATCAACCAAGTCCTTATATCGGAAAGGATCAGACGTAACGACATGCCGGGCATTTAACAGGCGCGCCTGTTCGGCCAGCAAGGCAACATTGCCCGCGCCGGTCAACACCTCCACCTGATAATGCTCAAGTCCTGCGAATTTCAGTAAAGCAACGGCATTCTGTCCGATTGACCCGGTACTGCCGAAAATACTGACAGACCGCATCAATATAGCCCGGGCAAAAAGGCGAACACGATAGATGCCCCCAACAGACCGTCAAACCGGTCCAGAAGACCGCCATGGCCGGGGATAGTTTTCCCGGAATCCTTTACGCCCATGCGACGTTTAACGAAGCTCTCCAACAGATCGCCGCCCTGAGCCGCTACCGTTAGGATCAGGCAAACGAGCATTGTAAACAGAACCGACAGTGGGGTGATCAGGCCGATGACAATCCCGGCAATCGCCGACAGGCCCCAACCGCCCAGCGTACCCGACCATGTCTTTTTAGGGCTGAGCCGGGGCCACAATTTCGGTCCGCCGATATAGCGCCCGACAAAATACCCCCCGACATCGGACAGAATGACCACGAGCACCAGCCAAAAGACATTCAACAATCCGTTAGCGCCAAGATAAATTATCGTCAGTGCTACCGCAGCCCCACCGATATAAAGGAGCCCTAGCCCCGCCCAGGCCCAAAGCACGCGATCCTCGCGATAGAGACCGATGGCCCCCATGATCAGGAGCAATATGCCGATCTTCCAACCAAGCATAAGTGTCGCGAGGATTGCCGAAATGCTGACGATCACCATAATTAGCAGCGGGCGCCACTCGCCAGGAGCGAAGGGTAACATTTTTGCATATTCTATACACATGAGGCTGGTCATGATGATCAGCAGACCAATGACCCACATCCCGCCCATCCAGAAGGCAATACCCGCAATTGCCAGCAGCGCAACAGCCGAGATAATGCGAGTGCTCAGGTCAGAAAACATTCAGACACCCGCCACCTTGCCAAACCTGCGTTCGCGGGTTCCGAAGCCTTCGACAATCCCGCGATATTCTTCAACCGAGAAATCCGGCCAGAGCGTTTCCGGGAATACATATTCCGCATATGCCGACTGCCAGGGCAAAAACCCTGAGAGACGTAGCTCACCAGAGGTACGTATAATCAAGTCAGGGTCAGGCAGACCCGCTGTATCCAGATGGGCATTCACAACATCACAGGTAATTTCGTCGACCGACATGTCGCCTGCAGCCACTTTCGCAGAAATCCGCTGTGTTGCGCGGGTTATCTCGTCTCGTCCGCCGTAATTTAGCGCGAGCGTCAGGTGCAACTTGTCATTGGCTGCGGTTTGCGCCTCGAGCCCCGCCATCTGACGCTGGATAGCAGGTTCGAGACGGGAGCGTTCTCCTATGAAACGCACGCGCACGCCTTTATCGACCAGTGTCGCCGCTTCGGATTTCATGTAATGTTTGAACAACATCATCAGGCCGTTCACCTCGGCACGCGATCGCATCCAGTTCTCGGTCGAGAAGGCAAACAGCGTCAGATACTCAACACCCAGTTTCGGCGAATTCTCCACGATTTCGCGTACCCGTTCCGCACCTGCTTTGTGTCCCGCCAACCTCGGCAGACCACGACGGGTGGCCCAGCGGCCGTTCCCGTCCATCACAATGGCAACATGTCGGGGAACGCTCACTCGTTATACCTGCATGATCTCGGTTTGCTTATTTTCAAGCGCGCTGTCGATATCCTTGATGGCTTTGTCGGTTAGTTCCTGAATTTCATCTGCCCATATCTTCTGATCATCTTCAGAGATGCTACTTTGAAGCTTCTTCAGCTGATCCATCCCGTCTTTGCGCACGTTCCGCACGGCAATACGAGACTGTTCGGCATACTGACCGGCCAGTTTGGACAGTTCGGAACGGCGTTCCTCGTTCAGTTCCGGGATCGGCAGGCGCAGCGTCGTGCCGTCCATGACCGGGTTCAGGCCCAGCCCAGACTGGCGGATCGCCTTATCGACCGCGCCGACCAGACCTTTGTCCCAGACGCTGACAGATACCATCCGCGATTCCGGCACATTTATTGTTGCCACCTGATTGATCGGCATCATCGCGCCATAGGCATCCACCGTCACAGCATCCAGCATGGAGGCTGACGCCCTGCCCGTTCGCAACGAGGCAAAATCATGCTTCAGCGCCGTCAGCGCGCCGTGCATCCGTTTTTCCAGATCATCAAGATCTATTTCTTCGTCAGACATGTGAAAACTCCTCTTACGAAGGTTCTACTACAGTGAAATTGCCTTCGCCATTCAAAATGCTCACCAGCCCGCCCGGCGCATCCAGTGAAAACACGACGATCGGCAGTTTATTGTCGCGTGCCAGCGCGATGGCCGAGGCATCCATGACCTTCAGGTTCTTTTGCAGCACCTCGTCATAGCTGACGACATCATATCGTTTCGCGTCCGGATTGGTCTTAGGATCACTGTCATAGATCCCGTCCACCTGTGTCCCCTTAAACAAGGCTTCGCACCCCATTTCCGATGCGCGCAGTGTTGCGGCCGTATCAGTGGTGAAATAGGGATTGCCGGTGCCGGCGGCAAAAATACAGATACGTTTCTTTTCCAGGTGACGGACCGCGCGACGACGGATGTAAGGTTCGCAGACCTGATCCATGGGGATCGCGGAAATCACACGCGTATGGATTTTCAACGCTTCCAGCGCCGATTGCATGGCCAGCGCGTTCATCACCGTCGCCAGCATCCCCATGTAATCCGCCGTTGTGCGCTCCATCCCTTGTGCGGATCCCTGAAGCCCGCGAAAGATATTGCCTCCTCCAATCACTACGCAGAGTTCCACGCCAAGGTCATGGACCTTTTTCAGCTCTTCCGCGATTCTCTGGACTGTCGGAGGATGGAGCCCAAACTGGGTATCCCCCATCAGCGCCTCACCGGAGATTTTCAGCATGACACGATTGTAATTCGGGCTGGCTGTCATCTCTCCGTCCGGCATGGCAATATCCTCTTTTCTGAATTTGGCGTAACATGTCGGAAAAGAGGGTCTGGTTCAATGGTTTTTCCGAGTCTTTCGCCCACGTCAAAGAAAGCCCCTGAAATCTGCTGAAAAACTGCACATGCGCAAATTTGCGCGTTATTTCGAATAGCTAAAAGCGTCGAAATCTTCCTGATACAATGCGTAAATGCGCTGGCGTTGTGCCGCGTTCAATCTGGTGCGTTGGAACCATCCGGGCTTCGAAAGATTGCGGCGCGGTACGGTTGCCATTTGAGCTATCACGTCGGACGAGACGCCGATCTCTTTCAAATACGCAGCAAAACCTTGGTCAAACTGTTCAAGTTTGAAAATACGGTCATAGGATATGAGGTCAGAATGTGCGTGCCGGCACTGTGTCTGAAAATGCTCGTCCAGCTTTGTACCGCGCGCTTCCAAACCGTCCAGCAGATCATCAACGGAAACATGATCTCGTGGTTTGAAGGGCCAGAACCGGAACGCTGTGCGCGACGGCGGATCGGTAGCCTCGGCATTGGTTTTGTCTATGAATCGGTCAATTTTGTTGTAATAGCCTGACAAAAACCGGTCATAGGGATTTCTGACGACTGTTATCCACCTATAGTCCGAATATTGCTGGTACAGGCCGCCGATCTGCTTCCATTTTACATGCATGCGATTGGCATTGAAATTGGATAAAAATTCGTCTGTCACATCAATGCGCGGGACCATCTCTTCTTTTGGAACACCCACCAGTATCTGAAACATCTGCACCAGTGTCGAAGACCCGCATTTAGGCACCAGAACACAGACCAGCTTGTGTTCGTGAGAGACCATCATTTTCAGCAGCGCCATATTCGTGCCCTTCAACGAAAAACGCCGCGAGACTATCCCGCGGCGTTTTCTAGTTCAAATGAGGATCGGCTTAGCCGCCCATGGTTTTCGCAACTTCTGCAGCGAAATCCTCTTCCTCTTTTTCGATGCCTTCACCAACAGCCAGACGAACGAAGCCGGTAACCTCGACACCAGCATCCTTGGCTGCCTGTGCGACGGTCACATCGGGATTGATCACGAACTGCTGATTAACCAGTGTCACCTCGCTGAAGAATTTCTTCATGCGGCCTTTGATCATGTTCTCGATGATATTCTCGGGCTTGCCGGACTCGCGGGCCTGCTCGGTCAGAATGTTTTTCTCACGCTCAACCAGTGCCGGGTCCAGGTCTTCCTCGTTCAACGAGGCCGGGCTGGTCGCCGCAACATGCATCGCGATCTGCTTGGCAATACCTTGTTTGTCGTCACCTTTGACAGCAACCAGAACACCGATCTGGCCCATACCGTCAGTCGCAGCGTTATGCACGTAAGAGGCAACGGAATCGCCTTCCAGACGGGCCATGCGGCGCACCGACATGTTTTCACCGATCGTGGCGATTTTGTCTGTCACAACATCAGCAACAGATTTACCACCCATGTCAGCCGCGTTCAGCGCCTCAACATCGGATACACCCAATGCAACCTTGCAAATGTCACCAACCATTTTCTGGAAGTCAGCATTTTTCGCAACGAAATCGGTTTCCGAGTTCACCTCGACAGCGACACCAACGCCACCATCAACGGCAACCGCAACAAGACCTTCTGCGGCCGTGCGACCGGATTTTTTGGCCGCTTTCGCAAGACCTTTGGTGCGCAGCCAGTCAACCGCGGCTTCCATGTCGCCGTCGGTTTCGGTCAGCGCTTTCTTTGCGTCCATCATGCCTGCGCCAGTGCTGTCGCGCAGTTCTTTAACCAGTGCTGCAGTGATAGCCATCACTACTCTCCTTATAATTCAATCATTGGGGTGCCTGTCGCATAAGATAGGAATGCAACAGGCGTAAGACAAATGCCTTAGTCGGCTTTCTCTTCAGCGGCAGCTGCTTCGGCAGGAGCGGCAGCTTCCTCAGCCGGGGCGTCGTCTTTCTTCGCCTTCGGCTTAGCAGCTTTCTTGGCCGGTTTCTTCTCGACCTTCACCTTTTCTTCCTTGGCTTCGTCTGCCGGGGCTTCCTCGGCAACCGCTTCTTCAACCGGGGCTTCTTCCATCGCGCCGATGTCAACACCAGCAGCCCCCATCTGTGCCGCCATACCGTCAAGCGCCGCAGACGCGATCAGGTCGCAATACAGCGAGATCGCACGGGCCGCATCGTCGTTGCCCGGGATCGGGTAATCAATGCCGGTCGGATCGGAGTTGGTGTCGAGGATCGCAATCACCGGGATCCCCAGTTTCTTCGCCTCAGCAACAGCCAGCGCTTCTTTGTTTGTGTCGATGACAACCATCATGTCCGGTGTGCCACCCATTTCGCGGATACCACCCAGCGAGGCCTGAAGCTTGTCCTGCTCGCGCGTCATCTGCAGCGCTTCTTTCTTGGTCAAACCTTCGGCTCCGGATTCCATCTGCTCGTCAATGTTTTTCAGACGGCTGATGGAGGCCGAAACGGTTTTCCAGTTGGTCAGCGTACCGCCGAGCCAACGGTGGTTCATGTAATATTGTGCGGAACGCTCAGCAGCTTCGGCAACAGCTTTCGATGCCTGGCGCTTGGTGCCAACGAACAGGATGCGGCCGCCTTTTGCGGTGCATGCGGAAACCGCCTGCAGGGCCTGATCCAACAGCGGAACTGTCTGTGTCAGGTCCATAATATGGATGCCATTGCGGGAGCCGTAAATGTAACGCTCCATGCGCGGATTCCAGCGATGTGTCTGATGGCCAAAGTGAACGCCGGCTTCCAATAGCTGGCGCAATGTGAACTCGGGTAGAGCCATTGTCATATACCTTTCCGGTTTTGCCTCAGCGGGGAGAAGAGCGTTTGCCCAACCGGTGGACTCTTAGGGATGTCTCCCCCAAGGGCCGCGACCCCGCCTGTGGATTTCAATGAAGCGGCTTCTAGGGGAAGCGTTTCGGGATTGCAAGCCCTATAAATTGGGCTAAAAGCGGGGTTATGTCTGCTGATTTGCCTGTCCTGTGTATAGGTTCCGCACTTTGGGACATTATCGCGTCTTCCTCCGTTCGGCTGAAGATGGGTAACGATGTGCCCGGCCTGATCCGCCGCCGTCCGGGCGGGGTTGCCGGAAATATTGCATTAGCACTAGCGGCCGCCGGGACCCGGGTGGCACTGCTGACGGTGATCGGACGTGGCGCACAGGGCGACGCGCTGATTGCGAAATTGGAGGCTGCCGGGATCGACTGTTCTTATGTCACCCGCACGGATGATCCGACCGACAGCTATCTGGCCATCGAAAATCCTGACGGAGAGGTGTTCGCCGCCATCGCTGATTGTGCCTCGCTGGAAAAAGCGGGCGAGACCGTGCTGGACCCGCTTCGCGATGGACGGCTGGCGTCAGAAGGATCGCCGTGGAGGGGTTCCGTGGTTATCGACGGCAATCTGCCGGTGGCGGTGCTCGACTCCATCGCCAATCATCACGACATGGCGCTGGCTGACTTGCATTTCGTTCCGGCCTCACCCGGCAAAGCGGGCCGGATGCGGGCAGCGCTTCGCGCGTCGCATGGCACCCTGTTTGTGAACAAGGGAGAAGCCGAGATCCTCTGCCGCAAGGATTTTCCCGACGCCGCCACCGCCGCCCGCGCCATGCTGCAATTGGGTGCCAGTCGAGCTGTCGTCACGGACGGCCCTGCCCCGGCAGCCCTAGCTGACGCGACCGGTATCATTACTAAGACCCCGCCAACGGTCGATACGAAATCGACCACTGGCGCAGGTGATACCTTCCTTGCCGGGTTCATTGCCGCTGAGTTGGCTGGGCTTAGCCCCACCGACACCCTCGCCGCGGCCATCCAAGCCGCCGCTGACCATATCTGTAAGGAGGTCACATGACCCTCCCGCTAATCCTGTCTGACGAGATCCGCGAGACCTCCCGCCCCCTCGTCGCGCTGGAATCAACGATTATCACCCATGGGATGCCCTATCCGCAGAACCTCGAAACCGCGCGTTTGATCGAGGATGATATCCGCGCCGCAGGGGCAACCCCAGCAACCATCGCGATCATGAATGGCAATATCCATGTCGGTCTAACCGACGCGCAACTGGAAACGTTGGCGCAGGCGAAAGACGTGATGAAACTATCCCGCGCCGACCTGGCCTATGGGCTGGCGACAGGCCGCACCGGGGCGACAACGGTCGCGGCAACAATGATCTGCGCCCATCTGGCCGGGATCAGCGTGTTCGCAACAGGCGGTATCGGCGGTGTGCATCGTGGCGCGGAATCGTCGTTCGACATTTCCGCTGATCTGTCCGAATTCGCACAAACCCCGGTCATTACCGTAGCGGCTGGCGCCAAGGCGATCCTCGACCTGCCCAAAACGCTGGAAGTTCTGGAAACGCAAGGGGTGCCGGTGGTGACATACGGACAGGATGATTTTCCGGCTTTCTGGTCGCGATCCTCAGGCCTACCCTCGCCTCTTCGTGCCGACAGCGCCGCCGACATCGCGAAAACCTTTATAACCCGCCAACAGCTGGGCTTGTCAGGCGGAATGCTGGTCGCAAACCCGATCCCGCCCGAACATGAAATCCCCGCAGACACCCTCGCCCCGGTTATCCAACAGGCGCTAGACGAGGCCGACGCACAAGGCATCGCTGCCAAAGACGTAACGCCCTTCCTCCTGCAACGGATATTCGAACTGACCGAGGGCCGATCACTCGCATCTAACATCGAGCTGGTGCGCAATAATGCCCGCCTCGCCGTTGATATCGCGAAATCCTTAACCGAATAGGATTGTCCTTGCGGACAACCGCCCCTACATTGGGTGAAATTACAGGATAAATATGGCGCGGCGTAAAAAGAAATCCCTAAGACCTACGATCTGGCAACGTACCCGCGGGAACTTCTTGACGGGACTGGTGATCGTTGCGCCTGTCGTTCTGACGATTTACCTGATCTGGACAGTGGTGACCTTCATCGACGCTAAAGTCGTACCGTGGGTTCCGTCGATCTATAATCCGAACACCTATGTTGGTGTGGATATTCCCGGTTTCGGGGTGATCATCTTCATCATCTTCACGGCCATTGTCGGAGCCCTCACGAAAGGCTTGTTTGGCCGCCAGCTGGTGCGGTTCTGGGAGAACCTGATCTCGCGTACGCCGGTTGTGCGGTCGCTTTACAAAGGGTTGAAGCAGATCGTCGAAACGATCCTCAGCCAGTCCAATTCGTCGTTCCAGAACGCCTGCCTTGTCCAATACCCGCGAGAGGGAATCTGGGCCATTGCCTTTATCTCTACAGATACAAAAGGCGAGGTTTTTGAAAACATTCCCTCGGATGAGGTTGTCTCGGTCTTTCTGCCAACCACGCCGAACCCAACGTCGGGTTTTCTGCTGTTTGTTCCGAAAAAGGATGTCGTCATCCTCGATATGACAGTCGAAGATGCCGCGAAGCTGGTCATTTCGGCTGGACTGGTGACGCCACCTACGGCTGAAGAAATCGCTGCCGGGCGTAAACCTGTCGCCAAACCCAACGGCAAATGAGCCTCTGGCCCGCGGCCTCCACCGGTTTCCTGACCGCCTTTGCGCTGATCCTCGCGATTGGGGCGCAGAATGCGTTTGTTCTTAAGCAGGGCATCATGCGCAGCCATGTTTTCTGGGTCTGCCTGATCTGTGCGCTGTCAGACGCGGTTCTGATCTCTGCCGGGGTGGCGGGATTTGGCGTAATCGTGGACCTATTCCCTAGCCTGCCGCGCTGGATGGCGATGGGCGGGGCGGCGTTCCTGATCTTCTATGCGCTCACACGGTTCTGGGCGGCATGGCGGGGTGGCGATACGCAGGCTGTGTCGGGTCAGACAGCGGCGCTCTGGCCGTCAATTCTGACCTGCCTTGCCCTCACCTGGTTGAACCCGCATGTCTATCTGGACACGCTGGGACTGATCGGAGCCGTTTCGACGCAATTCGAAGGACGATCCTTGAAGCTGGCTTTCACCGCCGGTGCGGTTACGTCTTCTTTCGTATTTTTCTTCGCGCTTGGCTATGGCGCGCGCATCCTCGCCCCAATTATGAAAACCCCGCGCACATGGCAGGTGCTGGATATTCTGATCGGTCTGCTTATGCTCTATCTGGCGTACGGGTTGATCCGCACCCTCTAAGGCCCTGAAACGAATCAGGAAATAGGTAATGATTCGGGGGAACACCCTGACTCCTGCCCAAAGCCTGAGCAGAATCCCCTGATTCCCGCCGATAGAAGATTGCGAAGCTTTTGAGACAACAATCTTGCCGATTCTTGCAATAAAGTTTCAAATCGCGAAACAAGATATTGTGGTCGGAAAATTCCACCACCATATAGCCGCCCCTGACGTCTATCGGCGGTAGGTCCAATCACATCTTTCGCGCAACCCAACCCCTGACTTTCAGAGTCACATTCTTGCAACAGACTCCGGATTGAATCAGCTTTTCGGGGCTAAGCACAGAATCTCAAACGACTTTTTCGGAGATTCAGCTTGGCAGGTCCGAGTCCAAAGCCTATATTCAACTCACTGCTCGATAGGTTTCTTGCCTGTATGAAACCTGCCTCAATAACTTTACGCCCTCCTTGTGAGGGCGTTTTTTTTGGGTTAGCAGTTTCACATGGGCATATTATCGGGAAAATTGGCGCTGGTGACCGGATCGAATTCCGGGATCGGGTTGGGCGTGGCGCGCGAACTGGCGGCGCTTGGGGCGGATATTGTGATCAATTCTTTCACCGACCGACCCGAAGATGACCAGATCGCTCATGATATATCTAATGATTACAATGTGTTCTCGCGTTATCTTAAAGCAGATATGGCCAATCCAGATGAATGTCGTGCCTTGATCGAAGAGGCCGGAAATGTTGATATCCTCGTCAACAACGCCGGGATTCAGCATGTTGCCGCGATCGAGGAGTTTCCGACCGACAAATGGAACGCGATTATCGCGATCAATCTCTCGTCTGCCTTTCACACGACCGCCGCCGCCCTTCCCGGCATGTATGCGCGTGGTTGGGGGCGGATTATCAATATTGCTTCTGCGCACGGACTGACCGCCTCGCCTTATAAATCCGCGTATGTGGCGGCGAAACATGGAGTCGTCGGCCTGACCAAAACCACGGCGCTGGAAACGGCTGAGGTCGACATCACCTGCAACGCCATCTGCCCCGGCTACGTCCTCACCCCATTGGTAGAGGCGCAGATCCCCGACACAATGGCGAAATACGAGATGGACCGTGAAACCGTGGTGAGAGAGGTCCTGTTGGAACGCCAGCCCTCCAAACAGTTCGCGACCACCGAGCAGATTGGCCAGACGGTCACCTTCCTATGCTCCGACGCGGCAAAACAGATAACCGGCACGACGATCTCTATCGATGGCGGTTGGACGGCGCTTTAGTCACCAAACTGTCACAAAATCTGCGTAAACCTCGCGGGAAGAGAGGTGACCCATGATCAATGTCCTTATTCTTTGCACCGGCAATTCAGCCCGCTCGATCATGCTTGAGAGCATTTTCCGGCATCATGCCCATGACCGTATTCTGGCCCATTCTGCCGGGTCGCACCCCGCGGGCGACGTAAACCCGCTGGCGCTGCAATTGCTGCAGGCAAAAGGGCATGATACCCGACTGCTCCGCTCCAAAAGCTGGGACGAATATGCCCTTGCCCCGGAAATGGATATGGTCATCACGGTTTGCGGCAATGCCGCGCGGGAAACCTGCCCGATCTGGCCGGGCGCACCGCTTCGCGCCCACTGGGGTGTCGATGACCCCGCCGATCCGCATATCCCCGAGGAAAGCCGCCCGCAGGCCTTCGATCTCGCCTATCACGCCTTGCTCTTTCGCGCCAAATCCCTCCTTGATACGGAGTTTGAAGAAATGTCTGCTGGCGACCTCCAGCATCTGCTGACAGATATCGGGACAAAGTAATGCAAAAACTGATTGCCGAGGGTCTGGGAACCGCCTTCCTGCTCGCCACTGTTGTCGGGTCCGGCATCATGGCAGAGAATCTCGCAGGCGGAAATGTGGCCATAGCCCTGCTAGGCAACACGATCCCAACCGGGGCGATCCTCGTGGTGCTAATCACCATTTTCGGTCCGGTATCGGGTGCGCATTTCAACCCCGCCGTGACGCTTGCCTTCCTGACCCGCGGTGAGATCAGCGCAGCACTGGCAGTGAAATTCATCGCTGTTCAGATTATCGGCGGCATTCTTGGTGTTTGGGCGGCGCACGGGATGTTTGAAACAGACATTATCCAGTTTTCCGAAAAACTTCGTACCGGTCCCGCGCAATGGTGGGCAGAGATTGTGGCCACCTTCGGCCTTGTCTTCGTGATTTTCGGCGGTATCCGCCATAAGCCCGAGGCTGTGCCAATGCTGGTTGGCCTATATATCACCGCAGCTTACTGGTTCACGGCCTCCACCAGTTTCGCGAACCCCGCTGTGACCATCGCCCGTGGCCTGTCCAACACCTTCGCCGGGATCGCCCCAGCAAATGTTTTGCCTTTCATCATTGCGCAGATAGTTGGTGCCCTGCTGGCTGTGGCCGTCGCCCGCGTGGTCTTTACTCCAGCGACGTCACCCACAGAATAACAGCGTCCTCCTGCGAGGTAGACACCATGTTATGTCCCATCGACGCGTCGTAATAGGCGCTGTCGCCCCGGCGCATTTCGATGGGCTCATAGAATTCACTGTAAAATTCGATCACCCCGGTGAGGACATACAGGAATTCCTCCCCATCATGGCGCACCCAACCGTCGAAATCGTCAATCGAGCGCGCCCGTACCGTCGCGCGATAGGGCATCATCCGTTTCTGCGTCAGGTCAGCCGCCAGAATTTCATGTTCATACGTCGGCGTAATCAGCGATTTCCCTTCCCCCGATTTGGTCACAGCACGACGCGCCAGAATTTTGTCAGACTTGGGCGGTGTGAACAGCTGCGGCACCGTGATATCCAGCCCCGTCGCCAGTTTGCGCACCGCGTCAAAGGTTGGCGACATCTGCCCATTCTCGATCTTCGACAACGTGGACCGCGCCAACCCGGCCCGTTGCGCGGCCTGCTCCAACGTCCAGTTCCGCGCTTTGCGCAATTCACGCACCCGCTCGCCCAGATCCAAGGGCGGCTGAACTTCGGCGTCACGCCCGTCTCGCGCAATTTTGAGGACAGAGGGCTGGTCTTGCATGATCATTTCCACGAGGTTACGTCAGGGTGAGTGATTTGGCAGAAAGCGCACAAAATGACAAGATTAGACATTATTTCCGACCCGATTTGCCCTTGGTGCTATATCGGCAAGGCGAACCTCGACAAGGCGCTGGCTGCACACCCTGACCACCCGTTCGAGATCACATGGCGCCCCTTCCAGCTGAACCCCGACATGCCACGCGAGGGCATGGACCGGCGTGAATATCTGGAAACCAAGTTTGGGAAGGAAGGCGCGGTGAAGGCTTACGCGGTCGTCGAAGAACACGCCGCCGCGGCCGGTCTGACGATCAACTACGACAAAATTCAGCGCACGCCGAATACGCTGGATGCGCACCGCCTGATCCGCTGGGCCGCGGTGGATGGCAAACAGAACGCCGTTGTCACCGACCTGTTCCAGCGCAATTTTGTGCTGGGCGAGGATATCTCCGACCACGCCGTTCTGGTAGATGTCGCCGTGAAGGCAGGCATGGACGGAGACGCCATCGCCCGCCTGCTGGAAGGCGACGCCGATCTGGCCGAGGTCCAGGCCGAGGACCGCCAAGCCCGCGAAATGGGCGTCCAAGGCGTCCCCTGCTTCATTGTGGCTGGAGCGCATGCGCTGTCAGGAGCGCATCCGACGGAATTGTGGGAACAGGTTATTGCGGAGATTAAGGCGGCGGCGGCAAATAATTAAATTCTACAGTGCAAATGCGCCTTCCGGCTGCAAACCACGAATGAATGCCTCAAAGTTAGCGGCTACAAACGTGATCTTGTAGTTGTCTTCTTGGTCAACATGAACAACTGATGGCTCGCCACGTACGCCAACATTTCGGTAGTCCAGACAAAGCAAGTCGTGACCAGCCGAAGGACAATCAGCGAAGTAAACACCGATGGGCGGATACTGCCATTCCTCGATCATAAACTGACTACCCAATTGCCCACACAGTGAGTAAGTGGGGACTCGGTCAATGGCCAAAATGCCTGAAATCGCCACGTGATCCTCAGCCCACGAAGTTTCAGTCGTAGTTACGTGACAGGTGTTTCTAGGCAGACCACCATTTTGAAATTCCAGAAGTTCAATATAGCTTTTGGGAAGCTTGTATCCTAGCTCTCTTTCGATTGACTCCACGAGCTCCGGCTCCAAAGTCGCGCCAATGTAATTTTCGCGTTCATAGTCGCTACCCGACCAAAACCCGGTTAAGTCGAAATCTCCAAAGACTTTCATCGAACCCTAAGCCCCCAACTTCGCCAATCGCGCCGCCCTTAGCCGGGCGAAATCCTCACCCGCGTGATAGGACGACCGCGTCAGCGGGGTAGCGGAGACCATCAGGAACCCTTTCCCGTAGGCCGCCTTCTCATACGAAGCAAACTCCTCCGGTGTCACAAAGCGATCCACGGCGTGGTGTTTGGACGAGGGCTGCAAATACTGCCCGATTGTCAGAAAGTCGATGTCGGCGGCGCGCATGTCGTCCATGACCTGATGCACGGCCTGTTTATCCTCGCCCAGACCTACCATAATCCCGGATTTGGTGAAAATCGTCGGGTCCAGTTCCTTCACCCGCTCTAACAGGCGCAGCGAGTGGAAATAGCGGGCGCCCGGGCGGACCTCGGGGTAAAGCCCCGGTACGGTTTCGAGGTTGTGGTTGAACACGTCCGGCTTCGCCTCGACGATCAGTTCCAGATATCCCGGTTCTGCGTGCAAAAAGTCCGGCGTCAGGATTTCAATGGTTGTGTCAGGTGACCGATGGCGGATCGCGCGGATTGTTTGGGCGAAATGCTCCGCCCCGCCATCCTTCACGTCATCGCGGTCGACCGAGGTCACAACCACATGCGCCAACCCCAGTTTTTCAACGGCATTGGCCACGCGACCAGGTTCAAAAACATCCAACTCTCCGGGCGTTTCCGGACGCCCGGTCGCGATATTGCAGAAGGTGCAACCGCGGGTACAAATCTCGCCCATGATCATCATGGTGGCGTGGCCTTGCGACCAGCATTCGCCAACATTCGGACAACCCGCTTCCTCGCAGACGGTGGTCAGCTGATGATCCCGCATGATCTTCGCCGTATCGCGATAGCCTTGCGAAACGGGCGCTTTGACGCGAATCCAGTCCGGTTTGCGCAGAATGGGCGTGTCAGGCTTGTGGGCCTTTTCGGGGTGGCGCTGAGCGCGGTCTTTCAGGTCTCTCGACATAATCTACCTCTTACGCGGCTATTTATCTGATTTCATTCGCCTTGTCTTTATGTAATCTGGCCGCGCATATCGGAATTGAAAGAGGCGCATGGCAAAATCGCACAAGGTTGGGGCGTTTCAGGAATATCTGAAACAGATCGTATACGGCGGCAATGACGGTATCGTCACGACCTTCGCGATTGTCGCTGGATTTGCCGGTGCCGGGGCTGAAGGGGCGGCAGAAGTTGGCGGCGTTGCCGTGCTGCTGTTCGGGATCGCCAACCTGCTGGCCGATGCCACCGCGATGGGGTTGGGGGAGTTCCTGTCTGCTCGGTCCCAACAGGATGTTTTTAACGCCACCCGCGCGCGGGAGTCTCAGCAACAGCAAACCAATCCCGAAGGTGCCAAGGCCGATATGGTCACGGTTCTGCGCGACCGGGGCGTGTCGGCAGAGGATGCGGATCAGTTCAGCGACCTTCTGGCCCGCAACCCTGAATTCATGACCGACTTTGCCATGCATTACGAGGTACAGATGGCCGATCCCTCGGACAGTTCTGCCGGGATGAACGGGCTGATGACATTTATCAGCTTCATCGCGCTGGGATCGGTGCCGTTAATGCCCTATTTCCTGCTGGAACCGGTGCAAAGCACATTTTACCTTTCGGTTGCCGGCACTTTTTCGGCGCTCGCAGCACTGGGATTGCTCCGCTGGCGCGTCACGAACGAGTCCCTGCTGCGCTGCGTTGGTGAGACTGTCCTGATAGGAGGGATTTGTGCGCTGGTGGCGTTTGGCGTCGGGTTGATGTTCCGTTAACCGTCCAACTTCCGCAACCGCCGGATCAAGGACGACGTATCCCAACGCCCGCCACCCAGCTTTTGCACATCCTTGTAGAACTGATCGACAACAGCCGTCACTGGCAAGGACGCGCCGTTATTGTTTGCCTCATCCAGCACAATTCCGAGATCCTTGCGCATCCAGTCAACGGCAAATCCAAATTCGAATTCATCGTCCAGCATGGTATAGCCACGATTTTCCATCTGCCAGCTACCAGCCGCCCCTTTCGAGATCACATCAACAACCTTTTTCCCATCCAAACCAGCATGTTGTGCGAAATGCAGCCCCTCAGAAAGGCCCTGCACCAGTCCAGCGATGCAGATCTGGTTCACCATCTTGGTTAGCTGCCCGGCGCCCGACGGCCCCATCAGCAAACAGGATTTGGAGAAGTTATCAATTAGCGGGAAGACCCGGTCAAACACTGCCTGATCACCGCCACACATAACGGTCAGGACGCCATTCTCAGCCCCGGCCTGCCCACCGGACACTGGCGCGTCGATGAAATCGATGCCTTTCGCAGCCCCGGCGGCGTAAAGCTCCCGCGCAACCTCGGCGGATGCCGTGGTGTGATCCACGAATACCGTGCCGGATGTCATCGCACCGAAGGCACCACCCTCACCCGTCACCACCTGACGCAAATCATCGTCATTCCCGACACAGGCAAACACAACCTCGGCACCAGCTGCAGCCTCTGCTGGTGTTGCCCCCAACGAACCGCCATATTCGCCAACCCATTTCTCGGCCTTCGTGGTGGTACGATTGTAAACCGTGACCTCATGCCCAGCCTTGGCTAGGTACCCGGCCATCGGATAACCCATCACGCCTAAGCCTAAAAACGCCACTTTTGTCATCGTACCCTCCATCATATGTTGTAGACAAATTTCTGGCCTGCTATCGGGGTGGGGTCAAGGGAGGATACCCGCAACATGATAAGACTTTTCCGCTGGTCAATACGGTTGCTGGCACTGGCACTGCTGCTGGCGCTGATCACCGGCGGGGCTGTCTACTATCTCGCGTCACGCTCACTGCCGGATTACAGTGCGACATACACGGTGCGCGGGCTGGATGCGGAGTTGGAGATCGTGCGCGATACCAACGCTGTTCCCCATATTTTCGGGACCACGGATGCCGATACCCTGTTTGGTCTGGGTTTCGTTCACGCACAGGATCGCCTTTGGCAAATGACACTGATGCGCCGCACCGCACAAGGTCGCCTGTCAGAGCTGTTTGGTCCCGATACCCTGCCGATAGATGAATTCATGCGAGCGCTGGATATTTATACGATTTCGCAACGTGCGGTTACCTACCAGACCCCTGAAACCATCGAGGCGCTGGAGGCATATTCTGCCGGCGTCAACGCGTATATCGAGCTGGTCGGAACAGACGCGCTGGGTCGTGGTGCGCCGGAGTTTTTCCTGTCCTCGAAACAGATCGCACCCTGGTTACCTGCTGACAGCATCGCACTGGTAAAACTGATGGCGTTGCAGCTGACCGGCCATGCCAGCCGCGAAGTCCAGCGGGCAAGGATGTCTCTGGCGCTACCACCGGAACGTCTAAATGATCTGTATCCGGCCGCGAACCGTCCTGTGATGGCGCTACCCGAATTTGCGTCGCTATTTCCAGACTTACCCACTCAGTTTGCTGCAACTGCCCCTGCCCCGTTCGACCCGACACCTTCCTTCGACATGGTCGGGGCGTCCAACGCCTGGGCAGCGCTGGGCTTACGCTCGGCATCAGGGGGGACACTTCTCGCGACTGACCCGCATCTGCCACTGACCGCGCCAGGACCGTTCATGCTGGCCCGGCTGGAATTTTCTGACGGGGGCGTGATCGGGGCCTCCATCCCCGGCATTCCGGGGATCCTGATCGGACGGAATGCGGATATGGGCTGGGGGCTGACGACCTCTTATCTTGATGATCAGGATATTGTCATTGAACAACTCAACCCTCAGGACCCGCTGGAATATCGGACGGAAGATGGGTTCGAACCGTTCGAAATCAAAGATATTCTGATTGAAGTCAACGGCCAGACCGCGGTCCCTCGGCAGCTTCGCTGGTCCCGGCACGGACCGGTAATACCACTGCACCGCTACAATCTTGCCTCTGTCACGCCGCCCGGCCATGTTGCCACTCTGCAATGGACGGCGCTTGAGGAAAAGGACCGCTCGATCGAGGCGGCGCTGACCCTGATGCGATCCCATTCGGTGGCGGATGCGCTGACTGTGGTCGGCAACTACACTGCCCCTTCGCAGAACTTCATACTGGCGGACGGCGAGAATATCGCGATGGTTGCGGGTGGAAAAATGCCGCTTCGCCACCCCAATCACCCGACCGAAGGCATGATGCCTGCGCCCGGCTGGGACCCTGACGTGGAATGGGAGGGATATTTCCCCTATGCGCGCAATCCGCTGGTCGTGAACCCCGACAGTGGTATTGTGGCCAATACCAACAACCAGATTGTTGATGTGCCTTTCCCCGAGCATTTCAGCTATGACTGGGGAGACACACAGCGTATCCGCCGTGCGACGGCACTGTTGAATGCACGCCAGTTCCACACGCTGACCAGTTTCATAGAAATCCAGACCGATCCGGTATCGATCACCGCGCGCACCCTACTGCCGCTAATGGCGCGCGACATCTGGTGGACGGGACAGCCAGCGGCAGCGGAAACCGCTGAGCGGCGCAAACAACAGGTTTTGGAATTGCTGGCCAATTGGAATGGCGAGATGGGAGAACATGACCCTGAACCGCTGGTCTACGCCGCCTGGGTGCAAGCATTACAGCGCCGGATAATTGTGGATGAGCTCGGCAGCCTCGCCAACGAATTCACCCGCATCAACCCCGATTTCATAGAACGCGCCTTTCGCAATATCGACGGGGCCGCCGTGTGGTGCGACATCCAGCAGACCACGGTAGTGGAAACCTGCAAGGATATGTCGGAGCTGGCGCTGGACGAAGCCCTGTTGATGCTGGAGGAAAAGTATGGCGAGAACCCGACCCGGTGGCGTTGGGGGGCTGCACATCAGGCGGTTCATAGCTCCAGCGTGATTGGACGTATCCCAATTCTCGGCTGGTTTGCAAATATCCGTCAGGAAACCCCGGGTGGTGACTTCACGCTGCTGCGCGGCCTGACGCGCGGCACCGGCGAGGCACCCTTCACCAACGTGCATGGCAGTGGTTTTCGCGGTGTGTTTGATTTTGCTGATCCGGATAGCTCGGTCATGATCATCTCCACCGGGCAGTCTGGGCATTTTCTGTCAAAACATTATGACGATCTGTCGCTGCTGTGGCGGCGTGGGGAATATATCCCGATGTCGCTTGATCCGGATCGCGCGCGCGGAGCAGCTGTTGGCATTACAACACTGATCCCGCGTTAAACGCGCTCGTTCTCATGTCCCACCCTATCCGATTTGCATAAACGGGGCGGAAGAGCCTCGTTTAGTCCACGAAAGCTTTTTCGATGACGAACTGACCCGGCTCGGAATTCGACCCTTCGGTCATACCAGCCTCTTCACAGATCTGTTTATGCTCCTGCAGCATCTCCATTGAGCCGCAAATCATAACGCGATCCGTTTCCGGGTTCAGTGCTGCACCAGTTTCAGCCTCGAACCGTCCATCTCGCAGCCAGTCGGTCATGCGACCCATCTTTTCGCTGTCTTCGCGCGTCGTCGTTGCGATGTAGCGCAGCTTGCCGTCGACAACTTCTGACAGCAATTCGTCACTTTCAATTTCAGCCACCAGATGTTTACCGAAATCCAGTTCTTTCACTTCGCGACAGGTCTGAGTCAGGATGACCTCGTCGAATTTCTCATATGTCTCAGGGTCCCGGATGGTTGAGGCAAAGGGCGCAATCCCTGTTCCTGTCGAAAACAAGATCAACCGTTTGCCGGGCACCAGTGCGTCATGGACCAGCGTTCCGACCGGCTTCGGACGGATCAGGATCTCGTCACCCACTTTCAAATGCTGCAGACGCGAGGTCAGCGGACCGTCGGGAACTTTGATCGAATAGAACTCCAGCTCCTCCGCCCAATTGGGCGAGGCAATGGAATAGGCGCGCAGCAGCGGACGTTCGCCATTTTCCAGACCGATCATGGCAAATTCGCCAGACCGGAAGCGCAAGCTGTCCGGACGCTCCGTCGTGAACGAAAAGGTCTTGTCCGTCCAATGACGTACCGTCCGGACCTTCAGCGTCTCCAACCCGCGATAGGCTTTCGGGAGTTCTTGCAGCATATAAAACCTCGCAAATAATGTGGTTGGCCATATATCGCTCGTAAGAATGCAGTTAAACCCCTAATTGGCGAATAGCTTCCCGTTGTTACATTGACGCGCAGGAAAATCCCCTATAAGCACGCCTTATTACGAAAAGGGAGGCAATACGGTCTCCAAGCCGCGCTGATACTGCGGCACTTGAAAGCCGCAACAGACGGAAAAAGATGACGACATTTAGTGATTTGAAGCTGGACCCGAAGGTCCTGCAAGCTGTAACCGAAGCCGGTTACGAAAAACCCACCCCCATTCAGGAACAGGCCATTCCGTATGCGTTGGAAGGCCGTGACGTTCTGGGTATCGCCCAGACCGGCACCGGAAAAACGGCGTCTTTCGTGTTGCCGATGATCACGATGCTGGCCAAAGGCCGGGCACGTGCACGGATGCCACGCTCGCTGGTGCTTTGCCCTACACGGGAACTGGCCGCACAGGTTGCCGAGAATTTCGAGGCTTACGCCAAGCATATGAAACTGTCGATGGCACTGCTGATTGGTGGCGTCAGTTTCGGAGATCAGGACAAGCTGATTGACCGCGGCGTTGACGTACTGATCGCGACACCGGGGCGTCTACTGGACCATTTTGAACGCGGCAAGCTGATGTTGACCGGCGTACAGATCATGGTGGTGGACGAAGCGGACCGGATGCTCGACATGGGGTTCATCCCAGATATCGAGAAAATCTTCAAGCTGACACCGTTTACGCGCCAGACCCTGTTCTTCTCTGCCACAATGGCACCGGAGATCACGCGGGTCACCAACGAATTCCTGTCCAACCCTGTTCGGGTGGAGGTTGCGCGACAGGCGACAACCTCGGAAACCATTGAACAAGGGGTTGTGATCCATAAACCGCGCCGCAAGGATATGACCTTCAAAGACAAGCGCGAGATCTTGCGCATGTTGATCGAAGCTGAAGGCGAGAAACTGACCAATGCGATCATTTTCTGCAACCGCAAGCGGGATGTGGATATTGTTACTAAATCCATGAAAAAACATGGGTTTGACGCGGATGCCATCCATGGCGATCTGGATCAGTCGATCCGTACCCGCATTCTGGAAAGCTTTCGTGACGGGAAGCTGAAACTGCTAGTGGCGTCCGACGTGGCAGCCCGCGGTCTCGACATCCCCTCCGTCAGCCATGTGTTCAATTTCGACATGCCCACCCATTCGGAGGATTATGTCCACCGCATCGGCCGCACCGGTCGTGCCGGGCGCGAGGGTAAGGCGCTGTCGATCTGTGTGCCGTCGGACGAAAAATATCTGTCTGCCATTGAAGAGCTTGTAAAAAAGGAAATCCGGCGCATCGAAAGTCCGTTGAAATTCGACACTTCAAAGAAGGACACGGGTAAGGATAGCGACAAGGACTCGAACAAAGATCGCGAGACCACGAATAACTCACGTCAGGACAATTCTTCCAAGCCAGACACGCGGCAGAACAACACCAACTCACGTCCGCCGAAACAGTCCCAGCCCCGGCGCGGACGCAGAGATGATGTTGTTGGCATGGGTGATCATGTTCCCGCTTTTATGCTGATCGACCTGTCCAAGGCTCTCTCGGCCGCAGGTAAGGATGAAGCGGAAGAAAAACCACAGAGCACGCGCAAAACCAAGGCCGAGAAAGAGGCTGATGATCAGGTTATGAATGACGCGGAAGCCACTGAAGAAAAACCAAAAACAACACGCTCTCGCAAAAAGAAACCTGATGCGGAACTAGCGGCATCAGCCGACGAAAAGCCGAAAAAAACGACCCGCAGCCGGAAGAAAAAAGTCGATTCTGAAGCTGACGCAGGAGCTGAAACGACGCAGTCGACCGACGCGGACAGCCCCGAGGCCGCTGAAAAGCCGAAACGCAAGCGGGCACCTCGCAAGAAGAAGGTGGAAGAACTCGCTGCTGAAGCGGAGGCTGACGCCCCTACTCCGCCACCAGTCGATTAATCATCACGGTGGCAACCGGTTTCTTGCCGATCTTGTCCGAACAGACTTTTTGAACAACGCGGGTGACGGCGTCTTCGATGGCTTCGTCACTACGCAACATTTTCCGGGTTGCGGTGTCCATCGTGTCGTTCACGGCGTTTTCCAGAACCTCGATCAGGCCGTCCTTATGACGAAGCTCGTCCGGCAGGCCAATCGCTTCGACCCAAGCACCGTCAATAGCCGTTCCGTCCTCCTCCAGCACTAGCGAGACAACCAGATGCCCGCGCAGCGCCATCTGGATCCGTTCGCGCACAATCCCGTCATAGGCTCCGATCAGGACCTTACCGTCCAGATAGGTACGCCCGGCCTCTATCTGTTCAACGATTTTCGGTTGGGTCGTGAGGTCAATCATGGTGCCGTTCTTGGCAATCAGGGCTGAGCCGCCGTTTGCCTCCACCAGCTCCGCATGTTCGCGCAAATGGCGATATTCACCATGCATCGGAACAACCACCTCGGCGTTGATCAGCTCGTGCATTTTTACCAGATCAGGGCGGTTCGCATGACCGGAGACGTGGTAATGCCCGTCATCTGCATCAACCACATTCACGCCCTGCTCCGCTAGCTGGTTATAGATGTAGGAGACGGATTTCTCATTCCCCGGAATAGTCTTGGAAGAAAACAGATAGGTATCGCCTTTTTTCAGCTCGATCCCGCGATATTTACCGCGGGCGAGCCCAGCCGTCGCCGCGCGACGTTCGCCTTGCGATCCGGTCGCCAAAACCAGCAGATTGCGCCGGGGCACATCGCCGAAATCCTCGATGTCCAGCACCGGTGGGAAATCGGTTAGGACACCGGTGGTTACACTTGTCTGAATCATCGTGTTCATGGCCCGTCCAGCCACAACAACTGAACGTCCATTATCCTTCGCTGCCTGCGCCAGCGTTTTCAACCGCGCGACGTTGGAGGCAAAAGTCGTGGCGACGATCATGCCCCCGGCCTCGGCCATTAGTTTGCCGATATCGTCTTTCAATGAGGCTTCAGACCGCCCCGGATTAGGTGAAAATACGTTAGTGCTGTCACACATCAACGCTTTCACACCGCTTTTGCCGATCTCTGCCAGCATGTCGGGATCGAACGCCTCCCCCACCAAGGGGGACGGATCGGTCTTGAAATCGCCGGTATGGAATATCCGCCCCGCCGGGCTATCTATCACCAGCGCGGAGGCTTCGGGAATGGAATGTGAAATCGGCACGAATCCGATTTTGAAGGGGCCAACCTCAATCATTTCGGGCCAGGGCGCGCACTCTTTGACCTGTTCGGGATCGTTGCCGTCCCGCTCCATTTTGTTCTGCGCAATGGCGGCCGTGAACGGGCGGCAATAGATCGGTGCCTGAAGCTGCGGATAAAGCAACCCAATTGCCCCGACATGGTCTTCGTGGGCGTGGGTGATGATGATGCCGTCCAACCGGTCTGCACGTTTAATGATGTAATCCGCATCGGCCATGATCAGATCGACACCGGGTGTCGAATCCATGTCCGGGAAGGTCACGCCCACATCGACGAGAATATATCGCTCGTCTCCGTCGGGCCCGTAGCCGTAAAGATACATATTCATCCCGATCTCGCCTGCGCCTCCCAGGGGCAGGTAAATCAGTCGGTCTTTGCTCATGAGTTTTCCTTATTAAATTTATGTATGACCGTCAGGCCATGGAGGGTCAGGTCACCATCGACATGGTCGAAATGGACGTCCCCCTGTTCGAATAATGGTGCAAGGCCGCCGGTCCCGACGATAGTCATCGGTCGGCCATATTCTGCTTTGATCCGTTCAGAAATGCCTTGGATGAGGCCCGTATAGCCCCAGAAGATGCCTGACTGTATGCAGGCGATTGTGTTGGTTCCGATGACCTGCTCGGGCATCGTGATATCCACATGAGGTAAGGCTGCCGCGCCCTGATGCAAGGCCTCCAGCGAAAGATTTACGCCCGGGGCAATAACACCGCCGACATAGGCGCCGTCTTCGGCGACGACGTCGAAATTTGTGGCAGTGCCGAAATCAACGACAACCGTGTCGCCGCCATAGCGGTCAAACGCCCCTGCGGCGTTGGCGAGGCGGTCCGGTCCAATGCCCACGCCTGCGTCAACACGCGGAACTTGGGGGAGCAGGCATTCGGGTTTTCCGACAACCAGCGGGCGGGTATCGAAATAGCGGTCACACAGGACGCGCAGGTTGAAAACAACGCGCGGCGCGGTAGACGATATGACTACTTCGTCGATTTTGACGTCGATCTTCTGCGCTTCCATCAATGTCGACAGCCAGACGAAATATTGATCCGCCGTGCGGCGGTAGTCGGTTGAACAGCGCCATTCACCAATGAAATTCTCGCCGTCATGGACCGCAAAAACCGCGTTGGTATTTCCGACATCAATGGTGAGTAGCATCAGACCTCCGGTCCAAAGAAAATATCGGCAGCAGGTAGGGTTATCGCGCCTTTGGCCGTTTGTAGAACAATCGCGCCCGTGGCGTCTATAGTGGTGAAGGTCCCGGTTTCTGTCCGGTTCGGCATCCGTGCGGTGATGGTTTCTCCAAGCCGGGCCGCATGGTTCAGCCATTCGGTGCGGATCGGTTCAAACCCATAGGTCGTCAGCTGCGCCTCCCAATGCTGGAAGGCGGTTGCGAGGGTGGGCAGGAATTCCTCGGGCGTGACGGTGCTGCCGGTGGCTTCGCGCAGGCTGATCGGGGGTGTGGCTGCGGGTTCCAGCGTGTCGGCAGGCGGTGTCGCCGCTAGGTTGATACCGATACCGATGGTCAGCGCCTGCCCCTGCATCTCCAACAGGATACCCGCGACTTTGCGCCCTCTCAGCAGCACGTCATTGGGCCATTTCAGCGTCAGTAGGTCCGCCCGCCCGGTCTGTTCGATAAACGTATCGCGCAACGCCAAAGCCGCAACAAAGGACCGCAGTGCTGCGGTTTGCGGATCGGATGGGGTCATCAGCAACGTTGCGGAAAAATTTCCTGGAATATCCTGCCAGCGACGGCCCCTTCGGCCTGTTCCGGCGGTTTGTCTTCGCGCGTGGATCCATAGCGGCCCACGCTCGCCTGCCTGCGCGCGATCCTGCGCTGCAATCATCGTGGATGGAAGCGAGGCGTGGGTTTCCAGACCCACGCCCTCGGGCCAGTTGGCGATCAATGGATCAGCGTCGCGGCCGCAATACCGGCGATGCTTTCAACGCCGAACAGGTTGTAGACACCCAGCACCATCGCCGCCGCTGCACCACCAAGGAACACCCAGTGGGCAGCTGGCATTGTACCGTTCAATGCCTCGGTCGGCTCGCCGAAATACATCAGGAAAATGATGCGGAGATAGTAGTAGGCGCCGATCACCGATGCGATGACCCCGGCAACCGCCAGCCAGATCAGACCCGCATCCACGGCGGCGCTTAGCACATAGAACTTACCGAAGAATCCAACCAGCGGTGGGATGCCGGCGAGCGAGAACATCAGGATCGCCAGCGCCAGTGCGCGACCGGGCGCAACGCGGGAATACATGCCAAGGCTGTCAATGGACAGGATCGGGCGACCGTCACGCTCCATATTCAGGATGAAGGCAAAGACGCCGACATTCATGGTAACATAGATGGCGAGGTAGATGAGCAGCGATTGCGCGCCCTCCTCGGTCCCCGCAGCCAGTCCCATCAGGGCGAACCCCATATGGGCAATCGAGGAATAGGCCATCAGGCGTTTGATATTCTTCTGCCCAATTGCGGCGATAGACCCAAGGAACATCGATGCGATCGACAGGAACACAAGGATTTGCTGCCAGTCGCTCACGGCCTCACCAAACGCGTCGAACAGGACGCGGGCGAACATGGCTGCGGCCGCCACCTTTGGCGCAGTGGCAAAGAAGCCGGTGACCGGAGTGGGCGAACCCTCGTAAACGTCTGGTGTCCACATATGGAACGGCGCGGCTGAGACCTTGAACGCCATACCGGTGGCCAGAAACACAAGGCCGAACAGCAGGCCCAGCGAGACGCCTTCCAGCGTCACGACACTAGAAATCGCAGTGAATCCAGTGGTGCCGGTGTACCCGTAGACCAGTGAGGCCCCATAGAGCAGCAGGCCCGACGAAAGCGCGCCAAGTACGAAGTATTTCAGCCCCGCCTCGGTCGATCGTACGCTATCACGACGGAAGGCCGCGATAACGTATAGCGACAGGGATTGCAGTTCCAACCCCATATAAAGCGCCATCAAATCCCCAGCGGAAACCATCATCATCATGCCAACCATGGCAAGTGTGATCAGCGCCGGATATTCATATTTCAGCAGGTCATTTTTCAGCAGGTAGTCGCGCGACAGTACCATCATCGACGCCCCACCCCACAGCATGACGACCTTGGCAAAGCGGGCAAAGCCATCATTAACGAACGCGCCGTTGAACGCGGTGCTGGTCCCTTCGGGCGATAGGCCGATCCATGCGCCAAAGACGACGAAGATGATCGCGGTGGCCCACAGGATCAGATTGGAAACGGCTTCTTGCTTTTTGGACCAGACGCCGATCATCAGGCTGGCCATGGCAAAGACCGCCAGCAGCAGCTCGGGGAGGATTACGGAAATATCGTTGCTCAGCATATCGTCACCCGATCAGTGCGTTGCGGTGGTTGCGGTTTCGACCACACCCACGACGTTACTTATGGAGTCGAGAAGCGCCTCGACCGTCGGCCCGGTGATGTCGAGCACCAGAACCGGATAAATCCCCAAAAGGATCGTGAAGAAAATCAGCGGCGCCATGATCAGCTTTTCGCGCGCGTCCATATCTTTGATGCCCTTCAGGCTTTCTTTGATCAGATCACCAAAGATCACCCGGCGGTAGAGATAGAGCGCATAGGCCGCCGACAGGATAACCCCCGTCGTTGCCCCTGCGGCTACCCATGTATTCACTTTGAATACACCAACCAGCGTCAGGAACTCACCGATGAAGCCAGACGTGCCCGGAAGACCAACATTGGCCATCGTAAACAGCATAAAGATCATCGCATAGACCGGCATCCGGATGACAAGGCCGCCATAGGCGTCGATGTCGCGGGTATGCATCCGGTCATAGATCACGCCAACCGACAAGAAGAGCGCGCCGGAAATAAAGCCATGGCTGATCATCTGGAAGATCGCGCCGTCTACGCCTTGCTGATTGAAGGCGAATATCCCCATCGTCACAAAACCCATATGGGCGACGGAACTATAGGCGATCAGCTTTTTGATATCCTCCTGCGCCAGCGCAATCAGCGAGGTCAGGATGATCGCGGCGACCGACAGGAAGAACACGAAATTCTGCATCAGGTCACTTGCAACCGGGAACATCGGCAGGCTGAAGCGGAGGAAGCCGTAGCCGCCCATCTTGATCAGGATTGCCGCCAGCACAACCGAGCCTGCTGTCGGGGCCTGAACGTGTGCGTCCGGCAACCAGGTATGCACCGGCCACATCGGCATTTTGACTGCGAAGCTGGCAAAGAAGGCCAGCCACATCAGCGTCTGCGCGCCGCCAACAATGTTCCAGCCAAGGACGTTCAGCGTCTCGGAACTGAATTCGTGGTTCATCAAAGCAACAATGTCTGTGGTCCCCGCATCATACCACATCGCGATCATCGCGACGAGCATCAGAACGGAGCCCAGCAGCGTATAGAGGAAGAATTTGAACGCCGCGTAAATACGGTCCTTGCCGCCCCAGATACCAATGATCAGGAACATCGGGATCAGACCGGCCTCGAAGAACAAATAGAACAGGATCAGGTCCAGCGCCACGAATACGCCGATCATCAGCGTTTCCAGCAGCAGGAAGGCAATCATGTATTCTTTGACACGGTGGGTGACGTTCCAACAAGACAGGATCACCAGCGGCATCAGGAAGGTCGTCAGCATAACGAACAGAACGCTGATCCCGTCAACGCCGAGTTTATAGGTTAGCCCGCCGAGCCACTCCGCCTCTTCCACCAACTGGAAGTTGGTATCCGAGGGATCGAACTGCGCCAGTACAAACAGCGAGGCCAAGAACGTCGCGCCCGTCGTGAACAGCGCCAGCAGTTTCGCGTTGCGTACGGCCATCTCGTCCTCGCCCTTCAGGAAGAACAGCAGGACCACAGCGCCGAACAACGGCAGGAAGGTAACGATGGAAAGCAGATTATCCATATTAGTGCGCCCCTCCGGTGATGGCGAACCAGGTAATGATGGCAACAACCCCCAGGATCATCGCGAAAGCATAATGGAACAGGAAGCCGGATTGCAGCTTACCCGCAAACCGCGTCAGGCGCGGGATGATCCCCATGGCAACGCCGTTGATTGCCCCGTCGATGGTCTTGCCATCAACACCTTTCCACAGGAAGCGGGCAATGCGGTGTGCCGGACGGACGAAGATGAAATCGTAAATCTCGTCAAAATACCATTTGTTCAACAGGAACTGGTAGAGGCCCGGGTTGCGATCGGCCATCTGTTTCGGCCGCTCGGGGTTCACAATGTAGAACCAGTAGGCAACCGCAAAACCGATCAGCATGGCGACAAACGGAGAGACCTTGACCCAGTTCGCAACCTCATGCGCGTCATGCAGCGTATGGTTGGTTTCGTGGTTGGTATATATCGCAGGGCCAAACCATTCTTCGACATGGTGGCCGAAGAAATCCTCGTACCAGATCATCCCGGCGAATATCGCGCCGAGCGCCAGAACCGCCAGCGGGATGATCATGACCATCGGGCTTTCATGCGCATGTTCATGCGTGTGGTGATCGCCCTTTTCGGGACCAAAGAAGGTCAGGAACATCAGCCGCCAGCTGTAGAAGCTGGTAAAACAGGCGGCGATAACCAGCGCCCAGAAGGCGAAGCTGTTGCCGACAAAAGCGCTCTCGATGATGGCGTCTTTGGACAGGAACCCGGCAAACCCGATATGCGTCAGCGGGATGCCGACACCGGTGATCGCCAGCGTGCCAATCATCATCGCCCAGAAAGTATAGGGAATCTTTTTGCGCAAACCGCCATAGTTCCGCATGTCCTGTTCGTGGTGCATCGCATGGATCACGGAACCCGCGCCAAGGAACAGCATCGCCTTGAAGAACGCGTGAGTGAACAGGTGGAACATCGCAACGGAGTAAACACCCACTCCGGCAGCCACGAACATATAGCCCAGCTGCGACATCGTCGAATAGGCGATGACGCGCTTGATGTCATTCTGCACCAGCCCGATGGTCGCCGCGACAAACGCCGTACAGGCCCCGATGATGGTTACGAATTGCAGCGTGCCCGGCGCATATTCAAACAACGGCGACATACGACAGACGAGGAAAACCCCCGCGGTCACCATGGTCGCGGCGTGGATCAGCGCGGACACCGGAGTCGGGCCTTCCATCGCGTCAGGCAACCATGTGTGCAGGAACAGCTGCGCCGATTTACCCATCGCACCAATGAACAGCAGCAAGGTAATGGCTTCGATTGCTACAACTTCCATTCCTAGGAAGCTGAACGTTGTTTCCGCCAAATGATGGCCTTCTGTGAAGATGTCGGCGAAATTGATGCTGTCTGTCAGCATGAAAATCCCGAATATCCCCAGCGCAAAGCCGAAATCACCGACGCGGTTCACAACAAACGCTTTGATCGCCGCCGCATTGGCCGATGGTTTGCGATAGTAGAAACCGATCAGCAGGTAGGATGCGACACCAACCCCTTCCCAGCCAAAGAACATCTGCAACAGGTTGTCAGAGGTCACCAGCATCAACATGGCAAAGGTAAAAAAGGACAGGTAGGCAAAGAAGCGAGGCTTGTAACTCTCACCCTCTTTCCACTGCGGGTCGTGATCCATGTAGCCAAAGCTGTACAGGTGAACGAGGCTCGACACAGTGGTCACCACGATCAGCATGATCGCTGTCAGACGGTCCAGACGGATCGCCCAGTCAACTGACAGGCTTCCGCTTTCCACCCACTGAAGGATCGGAATGATTTCGGTCGTTTCGTAATCGCCAAAGAACAGGACCCACGACAGACCACAGGCCACGAACAGCAGCGAGGTGGTCACGACCTGCGCGGCTTTCTCGCCAATCAGCCGCCAGAAGAAGCCAGCAATGATCGCGCCGATCAGCGGGGCAAAGAGGATGATGGTCGCCATAAACTTATCCCTTCATCACGCTGACATCTTCGACATCAATCGCGCCACGGTTACGGTAGAAAATCACAAGGATGGCCAGACCAATCGCCGCCTCGGCTGCAGCAACGGTCAGGATGAACAGGGTAAAGACCTGCCCCACCATATCCCCCAGATGCGCCGAGAACGCGACGAAGTTGATATTCACCGCCAGCAGCATCAACTCGATCGACATCAGGATGACGATGACGTTTTTGCGGTTCAGGAATATCCCGAAAATCCCGATCACAAACAGGATGGCGGCGACGGTTAGGTAATGTTCAAGGCCGATCATTGGTTAGCTCCAGGAGAATCTGGGTAGTGAAGTCTGCATCCACAGTAGAAATCGGGAATATCGCGAGGGCGCAATTCATCACCGACATTACCGACAACCCATTGAAAAGAAGCGAGTGTGAACCCTTCTCCCTCAACGTATATTGCAAGTTCTTTTAGGCTCTCGCCCCGCGTTAGATCCAAATCACCTCTGGGCGAAATATGTTCATCAATATTGCTCCAGAAACCGCAACTTGATTCCCTTCCTTCGGGGTTGGTGACCACTATTTGTAAGGAAGCGGAACAATCAGTGATGATTGCCTGTTCCGGGCTATGAAGATCATGTATAATCTGTAGTACACGGCCATCCCCTAGGTCTCGTGTAGCCTCTCCACTTGTCCAGTCATGTCGTCCGCCACCATCGAACGAACAATCAGGATTGGGACTTGCAGACTTGTTTTGCCACCAAGCCTTGAAAACCGGGCTACAAGCGTTCGCCGTCCCGGCAGTACCGAGTGACAACATGAAAGAAGCGATTATGAGCAGAACTGCCCTCATATCCCCTGCCCCGGTTTAACATCTTTCATCTCAACGGCCTCGCCCGGATCGCGGTAGATCTGGTCGAGGATGTTCTGGCGTTTCACATTCGGACGGTGGCGCATGGTCAATACGATGGCCCCGATCATGGCAACAAACAGGATCAGTCCGGCGGCCTGGAACAGGTAGATATAGTCCGTATAAATCAGCTGCCCCAGCGCAGCCGTATTTTCGACATCGGTCTGGATCGGTGTTACGGCGGCCCGCAGGTCCGGGGCGTTTTCCGAGAATATCCAGTGACCAAAGACCAGCCCCAGCTCCATGATCAGGATCAGCCCGATCAGCAGGCCCAGCGGCAGATATTGCGCGATCCCGCCGCGCAAGGTGGCGAAATCCACGTCCAGCATCATCACGACGAACAGGAACAACACCGCCACGGCGCCGACATAAACAATCATCAATAGCATGGCGAGGAATTCCGCCCCCATCAGCACAAACAGCCCCGCCGACATAAAGAATGTGAGGATCAGCCATAGCACCGAATGAACCGGGTTGCGCGACACGATCACAAGGATCGCCGCCGCCACCGCGGTCAGCGCGAACAGGTAGAAAGCAAGGGTCGTTATGACCATTTTCTGTCCCTTCTTAGTCTGCCGCTTGCGCGGCGGTTACGCCTTAGCGGTAAGGCGCGTCGAGTTCAATATTCCGTGCGATTTCCGCTTCCCAACGCTCGCCATTAGCCAGGAGTTTTTCCTTGTCGTAAAACAGCTCTTCGCGGGTTTCGGTCGCATATTCAAAGTTCGGTCCTTCGACAATCGCATCCACCGGACAAGCTTCCTGACAGAAACCGCAATAGATGCATTTGGTCATGTCGATGTCATAACGGGTTGTGCGGCGGGAACCATCCTCGCGCGGTTCGGCGTCGATGGTGATGGCTTGGGCCGGGCAGATCGCCTCACACAGTTTGCAGGCGATGCAGCGTTCTTCGCCGTTCGGATAACGGCGCAGCGCGTGTTCTCCGCGGAAGCGCGGGCTAAGCGAGCCCTTTTCGTGCGGGTAGTTTACCGTCGCCTTGGGGCGGAAGAAGTACTTCATGCCGAGGCGGAAGCCACCAAGGAAATCCTTCAGCAGGAAATATCCAACAGCACGGTTCCAATCGATAGCGGCCATTAGCAGGCTCCTCCGGTCGAAGTGTCTAGAAATGAGACGATGTTATCGATAACCGCGCTCCAGTCGCGGAAATCATCCCGAACCTCTTCGGGGGCGTCGTCAACTGGCGGTAGGAAGATGAAGCTCGTCTCGCCATAAAAATAAGATGCTTCGATGCCAGCACAGGCATCGCCATCGCGGACCTGTTCAAGCGCAGGCAGCATCGAGTTTGTCGCATATTGCATGTAAAACGATTCCATCTTCGCCGCGCGGAACGGATTGAAATAGCCCGGAGAAATGTATTCAATCCCGTCAATCACAGCCTCCAACGGGCAGTCGGCGCTGCCAACTGCATGGTCGATGCAGCCGGTCGGGACCGGAAAGGCCGGATCAATATCCTCGGCCAAAGCCGGTGCGGCCAGTGCGGTCATCGCTAATATGCCGGAGAAACGGTGCATCTTATGCCGAAGCCTCCACGATCAGTTCCGGTCTACGGGGTGTGATAACGTAGCACCCACAGTTTCTGGCCCACACTTTGATCAGCGAAATGTCAGCTTTAATCGCAGGTTTATCGTCAATTTTACCGAGCGATATCATTTCGCCCGCACCAATTGGCACATTCATGAAATGCCGCGCCAAGAAGGTCAGCGCCTGCTGCGCATAGCTTGGGCTGGTGGCAGCTTTCAGCGCCAATTCGTAGCGCAAACCTTCTTTGCTTCTGACCGCGCCTTCGGTCTCGGACAATTCGCTGGTCACGAAATACAATTTGTCGCGTGCTTCCACGATCCCGATTGGTCCACCGGTGGCGAACCCAACGACAGCCGCTTGGGTTTCGCTTTTCAGCGGCCCCAGACGCTTCTGCGTCGCTCTCAGAATTCTGTCGAGTGTGCGCGTCAAAATCAGCCCCCCACTGCCCAACGGGCGTAACCCGGGACACCATATTGCGCGAAGGCGGCAACCAGCACGACCCAGCCAAGGCTCATCGGCAGGAAGACTTTCCAGCCAAGGCGCATCAGTTGGTCATAGCGGAAGCGCGGCACGATGGCTTTGACCATGGCGAACAGGAAGAAGAAGAACAGAATTTTGGCAACCATCCACAGAACACCGTCCGGCAGGCCCGGGATTGGCGACAGCCAACCGCCGAAGAACAGCACAGTGATCAGAGCGCACATAAAGACAACGGCCATCAGCTCGCCGATCATGAACAGCAGGAACGGCGTGGAGGAATATTCCACCTGATAGCCAGCCACCAATTCGGATTCCGCCTCGGGCAAGTCAAACGGCGGGCGGTTGGTTTCGGCCAGTGCCGAGACAAAGAATAACACCACCATCGGCAGATGCGGCAGCCAGTACCAGCTAAGCGCGCCGTAATTGCCGTCCTGCGCCATGACGATAGCGGTCAGATTCAGCGATCCGGTGGAGATCAGAACACCGACGATGATAAGACCGATGGAAACCTCGTAAGAAATCATCTGCGCGGCAGAGCGCAGCGAGCCAAGGAACGCATATTTCGAATTTGAGGCCCAGCCCCCCATGATCACGCCGTAAACCTCCAGCGAGGAAATGGCGAAAATATAGAGAATGCCAACATTGATGTCGGAAATCGCCCAGCCCTCGTTAAAGGGCATAACGACCCAGACGATACAGGCCAACACGAACGAAATCATCGGGGCGAGGAAGAAGATCACCTTGTCCGATCCAGCGGGGATCACGATTTCCTTGACGATATATTTGATAAAATCGGCGAAAGACTGCAGCAATCCGAACGCACCAACCATATTCGGGCCTTTACGCATCTGCACAGCTGCCCAGATTTTCCGGTCCGCATACATCAAAAACGCCAGCGCGACGAGGATCAGCACCAGTAGCAGCAGGCACTGTCCAAGGATGAACAGGAAGGTCCCGAAATAGACGCCGAATATGTCGGTCATGAACTGCATATCTTACTCCGCCGCTATCGGTTGGGTCTCGGATTCCATCCGCGCCCGCTCTGCCATAACCTGGCTGGCACGTGCAATAGGATTGGACAGGTAAAAGTCCGAAATCGCGTTTTTGAATTCGCCCGTGCCGAGTTTCTTGGGCTGCGCGGCTTTCCAGTCGTTTTCCGGCACGCTGTCAATCGCGGCCAGATGCGGGTGCGCGGCAAACATCGCGGCGCGCAGCTGATCAAGGCTGTCAAACGGTAGGGTCGCGCCCAGTTCCGCCGACAAGGCCCGAATAATTGCCCAGTTTTCACGCGCGTCACCCGGCGGGAATCCCGCGCGCAGCGCCATTTGCGGACGGCCTTCGGTATTCACGAATACACCGGATTCTTCGGTGTAAGCAGCGCCCGGGAGGATGATGTCGGCACGATGCGCGCCGCGATCCCCATGGCTGCCCTGATAGATCACGAGTGGCCCGGCAGCGATGTCGATTTCATCTGCGCCAAGGTTATAGATCACCTCCGCCCCATCCAGCGCCGTGATCATCCCGCCTTCGGTTGCGAAACCAATATCCATGCCACCAACACGGGCAGCAGCGGTGTGAAGCACCAGCAGTTTGGAGTTTGTGTTTTCGGTGAATTTCTTCACGGCTTCCAGAACGGCTTCACCATCCGGGCCTTGCAAAGCACCCTGCCCGACGATGACGATGGTTTTCTTGTCTTTCGCCGCGCCGATCTGCTTGTCGACCAGGTCCTGCAAGGCGGCGCGATCCGTGCCGACATGGATATAATCATAAGTTAAATCAACGGCTTCGCCAATCAGACCGACGGTCGCCCCGTTCAGCCAAGCCTTGCGGATACGGGCATTCAGTACAGGCGCTTCGTCGCGCGGGTTGGTGCCGATCAGCTGGATCATCTCGGCGTCATCGATGTCTTCGATGGTCGCGGTGCCGACATAACCGGAGCGATCCCCAATGGGCAGATACGCTCCATCCGTGCGGCATTCGACATTGCCACCGGCCCCGCCAATCAGCTCTTTCAGCGCAAACATCGCTTCTGTCGAAACCAGATCACCGGCAATCGCGGCGACCTTTTTACCCTGCATGGCATTGGTCGCGGCGGCAAACGCCTCAGCCCAGCTCGCCGGGCGGAGTTTGCCATTTTCGCGAATATATGGCTGATCCAGACGCTGGCGGCGCAGGCCGTCCCAGATAAACCGGGTCTTGTCGCTGATCCATTCCTCGTTCACGCCGTCATGGTTGCGCGGCAGGATACGCATGACTTCGCGACCTTTCGTGTCAACGCGGATGTTCGACCCCAGCGCGTCCATGACGTCGATGGTTTCAGTTTTCTTCAGCTCCCACGGGCGGGCGGTGAAGGCATAGGGTTTTGAGGTCAGCGCGCCCACCGGGCAGAGGTCAATGATATTCCCCTGCAGGTTCGAGCCGAGTGTCTGGTTCAGATAAGACGTAATCTCCGCATCCTCGCCGCGCCCTGTCTGCCCCATCTGGTCCAAACCGGCGACTTCAGTCGTGAAACGCACGCAGCGGGTGCAGGAAATGCAGCGGGTCATAGTAGTGGCAACCAGCGGACCGAGGTCCAGATCCTCAACCGCCCGTTTCGCCTCGCGCGAGCGGGAAAAATCGACACCATAAGCCATCGCCTGATCCTGAAGGTCACATTCCCCGCCCTGATCGCAGATCGGGCAATCCAGCGGGTGGTTCAGCAGCAGGAACTCCATAACCCCTTCGCGGGCTTTCTTGACCATCGGCGATTTGGTTTTCACCACCGGCGGTTGCCCTTCAGGACCCGGGCGCAAATCTTTAACCTGCATCGCGCAGGAGGCTGCTGGTTTCGGCGGACCGCCCACAACCTCGACCAGACACATACGGCAGTTACCGGCGATGGTCAGGCGCTCGTGATAACAGAAGCGCGGGATTTCGATCCCGGCGACCTCAGCCGCCTGAATGATGGTCATGGCGCCATCAACTTCGATCTCGTGATCGTCAATGATGATTTTTTTCAGATCGCTCATCTTATCCTCAAATCCTGCCACTATTCGTGACGTAAGACGCGCGGGGGCAAACCCGCAAATTCGTTAACGCGATAACCATCGCTAATGTCAGGGTTAGCATCATAGCCCCACCCCAACTGTTGTTGTCGTTTCCACCATCATCACCTGCTGCCCATTGACCGAGGTCGCCTGCGTCTGGCGCATCTCCACACAGGCGCTGAGCATCACAAGGGCTGATATGACGGCGAGGCGGATCATTCGGCAGCCAACCCGGTGCAATTCTTGACGCGCCAAAGCCGCGCCTGTTCCAGATATTTCCAGCCGAACGCGTGATCGCTGTCGCCGTTGTCCTGCAGATGCTTCAGACGCTCCAGC
>JBNLBF010000008.1:0-128120 GCA_050302475.1 Paracoccaceae bacterium | reverse complement strand
CGGCAGGCTCTCAGCGACATTCCAGTGCAGTCCTAAATCCGGTTCCGCAATCAGCGCTTTGCGCGCCTCAATCGCCTCCACCGACCAGACCTCCCCATAGGGGATTTCGTGCAGTGAGGTCACAATTCCCGTCACCCGTGTCTGCGCGATCTCAGCCAATGTGATTTTGTCGAGCGGTCCATACCAGCGCCAGGATTCAAGCATGTTGGAACGCCTCCACAGAAGCGCGCGCGCCGTTGGTTTTCAATTGATCAAAAGCGGCTTCCAGCGCCGCTCGGAAATCAGCATTCCCCGCCAACTCCGTCGGGAAAACCTCGCGAACGGCCAGAAAATCATCAACCGACTTCAACGTCGCCAACCGATCCGCCAGCGGGTCCTTCACGTCAATCGGCTGACCCTTCTCATCGATCCCTCCGACATAACGCATCCAACCCGCCACCGCCAAAATCAGCCCCGGACAGTCACGCCCCGCCGCCAGATTGTCGGCAATTGTCCCCAACAAGCGCTGCGGCAGCTTTTGCGAGCCATCCATGGCAATCTGCCATGTCAGATGCCGGATCGACGGGTTTTGGTAGCGCGTCAGCAGCTCGTCCGCATAGGCGCCCAGACCAACCCCCTCCGGCGGGTCCAGCGTTGGGATGATCTCAGCCCGCCACAGGTAACGGCAGAAATCGGCGAAGGCCGTATCCGCCACGGTATCGCTGATCGTTTCGTACCCGGACAGATAGCCCAGATAGGCCAGCGTCGAATGGGTTCCGTTCAGACAGCGCAGCTTCATATCCTCAAACGGCGCAACCTCGTCCACCATCTGTACACCGACCGCAGCGAAATCCGGTCGGTCATTGCAGAAATTATCTTCGATCACCCATTGGCGGAAAGGTTCATGCATCACCGGCGCGTTGTCGCGAGTGCCGGTCAAGGCCGCCACCGTTTCGATATCTTCTGGCTTCGTCGCTGGGACGATCCGGTCAACCATGGTGCAGGGGAACGCGACTTCTGCCGCGATCCAGTCCGCCAGATCTTTGTCGACCAGCCCCGCCAGTTCCAACACAACGCCGCGCACGACTTTGCCGTTGTCCGGCAGGTTGTCGCAGCACAGCACCGTAAAAGGCTGCACGCCAGCCGCTTTGCGGCGCGCCAGCCCTGCCACCAGATACCCCACCACCGATTTCGGCGCGGTCGGGTTCTCGATGTCATGCACGATGTCCGGATGAGCCCGATTCAGCTTACCGGTGGAGGGCTCATGACAGTAGCCCTTTTCCGTCACCGTCAGTGTCACGATTTTCACAGCGGGGTCAGCCATCGCGGATAGCACCGCTTTCGGATCTTCTGGCGCGACCAACACATTTTCGATCACTTCGATCTTTTGCGGGGTCGTCCCGTCCGGTCCCAGCTCCAGCGCCGTATAGACACAGTCCTGCGGTGCCAGCAGGTCACGCTGATTGGGGCGCATCAGGCTGACGCCCGTGATCCCCCAATCGCCACCTTGCTTTGCCATCGCTTCGGCCACATAAATCGCACCATGCGCGCGGAAAAATGCGCCAAGGCCAAGATGCACGATCCCGACACCGGGACGTGTGCGCCCTTGGGTTCGACCGATCAGGGGATTGTTTTCAGCGGCGCTCATCTCTATGCATTTCTCCAGAAGTTTCCGCGAGGACGGATCACTACTATACTAGTATGCAACCTTTCGCCAAGGAGCAAATATGAAATTCCGCGCCCCCTCACTTTTGTGCATTGGCGAGTGCATGGTGGAAATGGCACCGCTTGGTGACTCCACCTACCGGATGGGCTTTGCTGGCGACACGTTTAACACGGCCTGGTACGCGCGTAAGCTGATGCCATCGGATTGGAACGTCGATTATTTTACCGCCGTGGGGGATGACGCTGCCTCAGACGAGATGCTGGAATTCATGGCGGCGTCAGGTGTCAGGACGGATACGATCACAAGGCTGCCGGGCAAGACGGCAGGCCTCTATATAATCCAGCTTAAGGATGGAGAGCGATCATTTTCCTACTGGCGCGAAACCTCCGCCGCACGCCAACTGGCCGCTGACGAGGGGAAACTGGCCGAGGTTATGGCTGACGCCGGGATCATCTATTTTTCTGGGATCACACTGGCGATCATGACTCACGCGGATCGTCAGCACCTGTTCACATCACTTAAAGCCGCGCGCTCCGCTGGGGCTATTGTCGCCTTTGACCCCAACCTCCGCCCGCGCCTTTGGCCTGACACGGAGACCATGTGCGCCGCGATTACCGAAGCCGCATCCCTCGCTGACATCGTTCTTCCATCCTTTGAAGACGAGGCACAGTATTTCGGCGACGCAACCCCCGCCGACACCGCCGCCCGCTACGCCGCGCCACTGGTGATTGTGAAAAACGGCGAAGGCGAAATGCTAATCCACGACGGCGGCATCACCGAAAGTTTCGCCCCAACCCCGATCACTGATATCGTAGATTCAACGGCAGCCGGCGACAGCTTCAACGCAGGGTTATTCGCCGTACTGGCGTCAGGGGGCAGTGTGATAGAGGGTGTCCGCAAAGGCGCCGAAACCTCCGCCAAAGTCATCATGCAGCGTGGGGCGTTGGTGCAGCTCTAGCGAGCGGTGGATGAAATTGCCCCTTCAATCCACAAAAATATCCGAATGCTCCTCGGCAATCTTTGGGAGGGATTTCAAAATCTCGGACAAGTGCTGGCGCATCACCTCTTCGGCCTGATCACCCCGACGTGCGCGAACTGCTTCGAATATCGCCATATGTTGCGTAATCAGCGTTTCAATCGGCGTTGCCAGTGGCATCGACAAATAGCGCACGCGGTCCATCTGGGACTTCAGCTTTTCAACTACCTGCCACGCATGTTCGCAATCAACCGACCGCGCCAGTTCGCGGTGAAATACCTCGTCCTGCAGCAGAAACGCGACCGTGTCCCCGCGCTCCATCGCGCGGCGTTGGGCGATCAGGCTGTCCTCGATCAAATCCAGCGAGTCGCGGTCAATCCCCTCTGCCGCCTTGCGCACAATGGCAACTTCAATGGCCTCGCGGATAAATCTGGCATTCTCCACCTCGCGACGTGAGATCATCACGACAAACGTGCCCCGCTGCGGGCGAATTTCAACCAGCCCCTCATCGGCCAGTTTGATAAAGGCTTCGCGCACCGGCTGGCGTGACACACCGAACTGATCGGCAATATCTTTTTCCGACAGTAAATTTCCGGGACGCAACTGCAATTGCACGATCGCTTGCTTCAGTGTGTCATGGACCTTTTGCCCCATCGTGCGCGGCGCATCGTTCAGTTTGGCAAAGTTCAGATCAGCTTTCATATTGACACCTACAATACTACCATACTAGTCTACTGTCCAATGAAATCGCCCGAACGGGCATGGGAGGAGAGAGAATGAAACATACAGTAATTTCCACTTTGCTGGGGACCGCACTTGCGTCCGTTACGGCATTGGGTGCTATGGCACAAGATTATACGCTGAGCGTCAATACTGCGCTGGCAACCAGCGATCCGCTTTACAAAGGTCTGGAAGCGTTCCGGGACAACATCGCCGAAGCTTCTGGGGGACGGCTTGAGGTTGTGTTGTTCCCGAACTCGCAACTGGGTCCGGATGAGGATGTGCTGGAACAGGCCCGCGCTGGAGCACCGGTCGCGGTGATCGTTGACGGTGGCCGTCTGGCCGCGTTCCAGAATGAATTCGGCGTGCTGGGCGCGCCGTTCCTCGCGTCCGGCTATGACGGTATCCGCAAGGTGGTGACCTCCGACATGTTCGAAGGCTGGGTCGGCGATCTGCATGACAATGGCGGCCTGCAGGTTCTGTCCTTCAACTGGTGGCAAGGTGAGCGTCATCTGCTGACAAACAAGGAAATCACCGGTCCGGCTGACCTTGATGGTGTCCGCATGCGGACCCCGGGAGCACCGGTCTGGATGGGCACGATCGAAGGCATGGGCGCAACCCCGACACCGCTGCCGTGGGCCGAGGTCTATTCCGCCCTGCAGCAGGGTGTCATTGATGGCGCCGAAGCCCAGTTCCCCGCCATCATCGGCGCGAAACTGGACGAGGTGATCACTCACATCACCAAAACCGGCCATATCAACCTGATCACCGGGATGGTGACCTCCGCCGGGTGGTATGACTCGCTGCCAGAGGACCTGCAGACGATCCTTCGCGACGAAGCCCTGAAGGCCGGGGACATTGCATCCTATGGCACGCAGGACTCGCTGGCCTCCATCGAAGCTGAACTGGTCTCGCGTGGGATTGTTGTGAATGAAATCGACACAACCGAATTCCGCGCCAACACCGCAGGCGTCTATGACGAGCTTGGTTATGGCGAGCTTCGTGATACGCTGCGGGCGATGGCCGCTGAATAAATCGTGGTTTCTCCCGAAACTCGTGGCAGGCGCGATCATCTCGCGCCTGTCTTTTTATGAGGGGTAGAGGATAATGACCGAGTGGGTTGCGAAAATCGAGTTCGCCATTGGTGCTATGCTGTTGGCCGTGATCACAGTGCTGGTTTTCGCGGCGTCACTGGCGCGGTTCATGGGCCATCCGATCATCTGGTCAGTCGACATGGCGCAACTCCTGTTCATCTGGCTATGCTTTATCGGTGCGACACGCGCCATGCGCGAACGCGGGCATCTGGGGGTCGATTTTCTGGTGAGGCTATTTTCGCACCGATGGCGGCTGATTGTCGAAACTGCGCTTGCGATCATCTTCATTCTGGTCATGTTTTACCTCGGGAAAGAGGGTTACAAACTCGCCGATATGAACCGCGAACGCGTGTTCGGCGACAGCGGCATTTCCTATTTCTGGGTGACCATTGCCGTCCCCGCCGGATTCGTTCTGCTGTCCGCTCAGATCATATCCAACACGGTTGATGCCTGGATCAATATCGCGAAAGGCGACCGACTGATCTTTGCGAAAACCGGTGACCTGTTGGCGCAGGTGAAGGAGGGGCATCTTGGTTGATTTCCTCCTCACACAAGACCCGCTTTTGCTGATCGGTTTGGCCTTTGCCGCGCTGATGATCTTCGGCGCCCCGGTTGCCTTTGCCATCGGCATCGCAGGGTTCATTTTCTTCGCCACATCGAAGGTTATGCCGCTTTCCATCGGCGTCCAAAAAATTGCCACTGTCTCGCAAAGTTTCCCGCTTCTGGCGGTGCCGTTCTTTGTGCTCGCCGGGCATCTGATGAACGAAAGTGGCATCACCGACCGGCTGTTCCGCTTCTCGCGTATCGCCGTGGGTTGGATGGCGGGCGGGTTGGCGCATGTGTCCATCGTGCTGTCCACCCTGATGGGCGGCGTGTCGGGATCCGCCGTCGCCGACGCCGCGATGGAGGCCCGCGTGATCGGGCCGGAAATGGTCAAGGACGGCTATTCGAAGGGCTATTCATCAGCCGTCATCGCGCTCAGCTCGCTGATCACGGCGACGATCCCGCCATCGATTGGGCTGATCCTGTATGGCTATGTCGGACAGGTCTCCATCGGACAGCTATTCCTTGCCGGGATTATCCCGGGCCTGCTGATGATGGCCGTCCTGATGGTCACCGCCTATATCATCGCCAAGCGCCGGAACTATGTTGCCGCCGATGCACGGCCCCCGACCTCTCGCGAACTCGGGCGCGCCGCTTGGGAGGCGAAATGGGCGCTCCTGTTCCCGGTATTCCTGTTTTTCGCCATTCGCGGGATCCCGTTCCTGGAACGCAAGGGCGCATTGTTTACTCCGTCAGAAGTAGGCTCCTTCGCCGTGATCTACGCCATCCTGATCGGCACACTGGCGCACCGCGTCATGACGTGGGCGGCGATCAAACGCGCCTTCGGCCACGCACTGTCCGACATCGGCCTGATCATGCTGATCATCCTCATGTCCGGCATGATCGGCTTTGCCATTATCTTCCTGCAAGTCCCCCAATCCATCGCTGGCGTGCTGCTCGACGGGCTATCCAACCCCCAAGCCATCATGGCCGTTATTCTTGTCAGCCTGTTCGTTGCGGGTCTGTTTTTCGAAAGCACCATCCTCGTCCTGTTGCTGACCCCAATCTTCGTGCCAGTGGTGCAATCCGTCGGCGTTGACCCCGTGCATTTCGGTATCCTGATGATGACGATTGTGACGCTGGGGTCGATGACCCCACCCGTTGGAGTGGCGATGTATGTGGTCTGCTCGCTGATGGACACGCCGATCGAAAGCTACATCAAAGAGTCCCTGCCGTTTCTGCTGGCAATCCTGCTGCTGGTCGTGGCGCTGATCTTCCTGCCGGACGTGGTGCTCTGGTTGCCGGGGCTGGTCTACGGTTAGAACGAAAACTCTTCAGGGTATTCGTGCAGCCCATCGAAATGCGATTTGCTGAGCGGCAGACCTTTGGCGCGTAGCGCGGTATATCCGGCCACCATATGGAAAAAGAAATTCGGCATCGCGAATTGCGTGACGTAGGTAAACGGGTCCTGTGAGAGTTCCGCAAACCCCGCCTTATGATCGATTGTCGCGGGCGGATTTTCAAAATCCGCAGGTGTCAGCGCGTCGAGGTTCGCCAAGGTTTGCTGCTGGAACGTGCGAACCTCGTCAACCTTCGTCGCGCCCCACTGAATGGGTGGCAGGTCCTTTCCACACACCGGATAGGTCGCTCTGAGCGCAAATCCCATCGCGACGGACAACTGTCGCCCAGCCGGAAAAACACCGTCAGCAACTTGATAGGTCATCGCATCGGGCTGTCCTTCGGCCACATCCAGTACCGCGCCGATTTGCGTCACATAGTGGCGCAGGACAGGGACGGAGATGGCGTAAAGGTCGGTCATTCAGGTTGGATCGTCCGCAAATGCAATTCCCGCAACTGTTCGTTCGTCGGCTCGCTTGGCGCTTCCATCATCAGGTCTTCGGCGCGTTGGTTCATCGGGAACATGATGACCTCGCGAATGTTTTCCTCACCCGCCAGCAGCATCACGATCCGGTCGATACCGGCCGCACAGCCACCATGCGGCGGGGCGCCGTATTGGAACGCCTTCACCATCCCGCCGAAGCGTTTTTCGACTTCGTCTTTGCCATAACCGGCAATTTCAAAAGCTTTGTACATGATGTCCAGCTTGTGGTTCCGGATTGCGCCGGAAATCAACTCGTACCCGTTGCAGGACAGGTCGTATTGGTAGCCGAGGACCTCTAACGGGTCACCCTCCAGCGCCTCCAGCCCACCTTGCGGCATCGAGAACGGGTTATGTTCGAAATCAATCTCGCCGGTTTCTTCGTCTTTTTCGTAAATCGGGAAATCGACGATCCAGGCGAGTTCGAACCGTTCCATGTCGGTCAGACCCAGTTCCTCGCCAATCACGTTGCGGGCACGGCCTGCGACGGCTTCGAACGCTTTCGGTTTGCCGCCAAGGAAGAATGCGGCATCACCGACCTCCAGACCCAATTGCTGGCGGATCGCTTCGGTCCGCTCTGGCCCGATGTTTTTGGCCAACGGTCCGGCGGCTTCCATGCCTTCACCCTGATCGCGCCAGAAGATATAACCCATGCCAGGCAGCCCTTCTTTCTGTGCGAAAGCATTCATCCGGTCGCAGAATTTGCGGCTGCCGCCTGTCGGCGCCGGGATCGCGCGGATTTCAGTGCCTTCCTGCTCCAGCAGGTTCGCGAAAATCGCGAAACCGGAACCAGCGAAATGCTCACTCACAACCTGCATCTTGATCGGGTTACGCAGGTCCGGTTTGTCGGACCCGTACCACAGCGCTGCATCCTTGTAGGAAATCTGAGGTACGTCTTTGGTCACCGGACGCCCACCGCCGAACTCTCCGAAAATGCCCTGAACAACCGGTTCAATCGTGTCGAACACGTCCTGCTGGTTCACGAAGGACATCTCCATATCCAGCTGGTAAAAATCGGTCGGCGAACGGTCGGCGCGCGGGTCTTCGTCGCGGAAACACGGCGCGATCTGGAAGTACTTATCAAAGCCCGAGACCATGATCAGCTGTTTGAACTGTTGCGGGGCCTGGGGTAGGGCGTAAAACTTGCCCGGATGCAGACGGGACGGAACCAAAAAGTCGCGCGCACCTTCGGGGCTGGAGGCTGTGAGGATCGGCGTTTGGAATTCGTTGAACCCCTGATCCCACATCCGTTTGCGCATGGACGCAACCACTTGCGAGCGCAGCACCATGTTGTTGTGCAATGTTTCGCGGCGCAGGTCGAGGAAACGGTATTTCAGGCGGGTTTCTTCGGGATATTCCGGTTCACCAAAGACGGGCAGAGGCAGTTCGTCGGCTTTGCCCAGCACTTCCAGATCACGGATAAAAATCTCGACCTCTCCGGTTGGCAGGTTGGGGTTCACCAGCTCCGGATCGCGAGCTTTAACGGTGCCGTCGATGCGGATACACCATTCGGAACGCACCTTTTCCAGTTCCGCAAAGGCGGGGGAATCCTCGTCCGCCAGCACCTGCGTTACCCCGTAATGGTCGCGCAGGTCGATGAACAGCACGCCGCCATGATCACGCACACGATGCACCCAGCCGGACAGGCGGACATCATCCCCAACGTTCGAGGCGTTGAGTTCGTGACATTTGTGGGTGCGATAGGCGTGCATTTCGGGCGTTCCTTACGGGATTTGAATAACCGTGGTGATAGACCGTTTGGGGGCGCAAATGTCAACAGGGAATGGGTCATGCCGTACTTGCCCGGCATAACAAAACGCCGGCAATCTTTCGACCGCCGGCGCTGCAAAGCTTATACGCTGGTTTTAGTGAACAACCTCGGGCTTCACCGCCGCCTGACCGATCACCAGCCCTTCGCTGTCGGCCGAGACCGGCACGACCGATCCATCCAGAACCTCCCCACTCAACAGCATTTCTGCCAGCGGGTTCTGCAAAGCATTCTGGATCACACGTTTCAGCGGGCGGGCACCGTAAACCGGATCATACCCCTGATCGGCGAGCCATTTTTTGGCAGCATCGTCCAGCGCCAGTTCGATCTTGCGACCTGCCAGACGTTTTTCGAGGATCCCCAGTTGGATATCGACAATTGCATCCATATCGCTGCGCGACAGGCGATCAAAGGTCACGATCTCGTCCAGACGGTTCAGGAATTCGGGTCGGAAATGTGCCCGCACCGCTTCCATCACCTGCGCTTTGGCTTTCTCAGCGTCGCCGCCATCGTCCAGCATGCTCAGCGCTTGTGAGCCGAGGTTGGAGGTCAGGATAATCAGCGTGTTCTTGAAATCCACGACGTGCCCCTGACCATCCGTCAGACGACCATCATCCAGCACCTGCAACAGCACGTTGAAGACATCGGAATGCGCCTTTTCGACCTCGTCAAACAGGATCACCTGATATGGCTTGCGCCGCACGGCCTCAGTCAGCACACCACCTTCGTCATACCCGACATAACCCGGAGGGGCGCCGATCAGACGCGCGACGGCGTGTTTTTCCATGAATTCCGACATGTCCACACGGGTCATGGCGGTGTCATCATCAAACAGATATTCGGCCAGTGCTTTGGTTAGCTCGGTTTTCCCGACGCCGGTTGGCCCAAGAAACAGGAAGCTACCAAGCGGGCGATGCGGGTCGTTCAACCCGGCGCGCGCCCGGCGAACAGCGTTCGACACGGCGGCAACGGCCTGTTTCTGACCGATCACGCGTTTGCCAAGCTCTTCTTCCATTTTCAGCAGCTTCTCGCGCTCGCCTTCCAGCATTTTGTCCATCGGAATGCCGGTCCAGCGCTCAACCACAGCCGCCACTTGTTGGGGCGTCACAGCTTCCTCGACCATCAGATCGTCACTCTGTTCTTCGGCTTCCTCGGCCTCCGCCAGACGTTTTTCCAGATCGGGGATGACGCCATAAGACAGCTCTCCGGCCTTGGCCAGATTGCCTTCGCGCTTCGCCTGATCCAGTTCCGCGCGGGCATGATCAAGTTGTTCTTTGATGTCACGCGCCCCGGCCAGCTTGTCGCGTTCCGCCTGCCAGCGGGCGGTCATCTGATCAGACTGCTCCTGCAGCTTGGCCAGCTCTTTTTCCAGCTTCTCCAGTCGATCCATCGAGGCCTTGTCGGTTTCCTTCTTCAACGCCTCGCCTTCGATCTGCAATTGCAGGATCTGGCGATCCAGCGCGTCCAACTCTTCCGGCTTGGAATCCACCTCCATCCGCAGACGGCTGGCGGCCTCATCCATCAAGTCGATGGCTTTGTCCGGTAGGAATCGGTCGGTGATGTAGCGATCCGACAGGGTCGCGGCAGCAACCAGTGCGCTGTCCGAAATGCGGATACCATGGTGAAGTTCGTACTTCTCCTTGATCCCACGCAGGATCGAAATCGTATCCTCTACCGTCGGTTCATTGATCATAACCGGCTGGAAACGCCGGGCCAGAGCCGCGTCTTTTTCGACATATTTGCGGTATTCATCCAGCGTGGTCGCGCCGACACAGTGCAATTCCCCACGCGCCAACGCAGGTTTCAGCAGGTTCGATGCATCCATCGCGCCGTCCGATTTCCCAGCGCCAACCAGCGTGTGCATCTCGTCGATGAACAGGATGATCTCACCATTGGCGGCGGTAACTTCGTTCAGGACAGCTTTCAGCCGTTCCTCGAACTCCCCACGATATTTCGCTCCGGCAATCAGCGCCCCCATATCGAGCGCCATCAATTTCTTACCCGCAATCGAATCCGGCACATCGCCATTGACGATCCGCAGGGCCAGCCCTTCGGCAATCGCGGTTTTCCCGACGCCGGGGTCGCCGATCAGAACCGGGTTGTTTTTCGTCCGGCGCGTCAGCACCTGCATCGTGCGACGGATTTCGTCGTCGCGCCCGATGATCGGGTCGATCTTGCCTTCACGCGCGGCTTCGGTCAGGTCGCGCGCATATTTCTTCAGCGCGTCGTAGCCTTCTTCGGCAGACGCCGTGTCAGCCGTGCGGCCCTGACGCAGATCATTGATCGCTTCGTTCAGAGTTTGCGCGGTGACTCCGGCGGCCTTCAGGATTTTCTCTGCCTCGGATTTGGTGATCGCGAGCGCCGTCAGCAGGCGTTCAACCGTGACATAACTGTCGCTGGCTTTCTTTGCCAGCTTTTCAGCCTCGTCAAAAACCTTGGCGGTCTGGGTGTCCATGTAAAGCTGGCCGTCGCCCTCGACCTTCAGGATCTTATTGATCGCGGTCTCAGTGGCCACCTGCGCAGCCTTCGCATCCCCACCCGCGCGGGTGATGATGTTTGACGCCAGCCCCTGATCGTCATCGAGCAGCGCTTTCAGCAGATGCTCGGGTACAAAACGTTGGTGATTTTCGCGCATGGCGATGGTCTGGGCGGCTTGCACAAACCCGCGTGCGCGATCGGTGAACTTCTCGAAGTTCATATCTGTCTCCTTTCAAGCGTCCATTCGCGGCGGCCTTACAGGCCCGCCTCTATGGCCTTAGTTTGGTGAGCTGCCCTGAACAGGCGCAACCCGTTGAGACTGAGGTAGGAATTTGATCAGGGGGTTGCAAGATTTCACAACAAAAATTTGTAAGTTTAGGTTTCGCTAGAAACCCGCACCCGATCCAAGGCGGATTTGCTCCGCAAACCGCTACTTCACGGGAGGGCGCTTCACGCCCACCCAGGGTCAGGCGCTGTCGTTGTTATTTCGGATACCGTACATACGCAAACTCTCGCCCGTCCGGCGACCAGTTCGGCACGTTCATCGTCCCTTGGCCGCCATTGAACGACAGCAACGTGCGGATATTCCCACCGTCCGCATCCATCAGCTTTAGCGAAACATCCTTATCCCGCGGATGCCCCTCTATCCCCGTTGGATAGGCCAGAAACAGCACATGCAGCCCGTCAGGCGAGGGATGCGGGAACCAGTTCACAAATTCATCTGCGAACACCTGTTGATGGTCCGTCCCATCCAAGCGCATTTTCCAAATCTGCGCATGACCCGTCCGCGCGCAATTATACCAGATCCATTCGCCATCTGGGCTGTAATCGGGCCCGTCGCAGTGCCCCTCGCCAAAGGTCAGGCGGGTTTCTTCACCACCCTCAACCGGACAGGAATACACATCAAAATGCCCCTCCCCACGTTTCGCAACATAGGCCAGCCGCGACCCGTCCGGCGACCAACCGTGCCAGTAGGACGGCGTGTCCGGCGTGATCCGGACCGGTTCACCACCACCGGCAGGCAGCGTATAAATCGCCGACCCCTCGGCCGTGTTATGCGAAATCACGATCCGCGACCCGTCCGGCGATATCCCGTGGTCGTTATTGCATTTATCCGCAAATCCCGTATCCACCTCTGCCAGTGACGGCGCAGCCAAATCCACACGGAACAAATGCCCCTCGCCATTCACCAACAGGTTTGCACCCGACGGGTCCCAGTTCGGCGCCTCGATCAGCATATCGGTTTCCAGCACCACCCGCGCCTGCCCGGTCTCCAACGAATAAATTTCCAGTGAACTTGTCATAACCCCTCCTGCGTTGGGGGTTGTCGTAGCATTCACCCTGCCCTAAGGGTAGCCAAAAAGGAGGGTTGCCCATGAAAGACTCCGACCGTTTGATCGTTGCTTTGGATGTGCCGGACGCGCTCGCTGGCCTCGCGATGGTGGAAGAGCTGGGCGATCAGGTGACCTTCTACAAGATCGGCCTTGGCATGCTGACCGGTGGTGGTCTGGCGCTTGCCAACGAGCTGAAGGAGATGGGCAAGCGCGTTTTCCTCGACATGAAACTGTTCGATATTGGCGCAACGGTGGAACATGCCGTGCGCGGCCTAGCGCAGTTCGATCTGGATTTCCTGACGGTTCATGGCGACCCGTATGTGGTACGAGCCGCTGTCGAAGGGCGCGGTGACAAAGGGCTGAAGATCCTCGCCGTCACGATCCTGACCTCGCTGGAGCGCGATGATCTGGACATGGCGCAATATCGCGAGGGCACCGTGGCCGAGATCGCGGTTGAACGCGCGCGCCAAGCTTTTCTGGCTGGGGCTGACGGCGTGATCTCCTCCCCGCACGAAGCCGCCGCCATCCGCGCCTTGCCCGAGGCGGAAGGCAAGCTGATCGTCACCCCCGGCGTGCGCCCGCTTGGTGCCGCGGACAATGACCAAAAACGTATCGCAACGCCTTACGCCTCGATTATGGACGGCGCCGACCATGTCGTCGTCGGCCGCCCGATCCGTGACGCCAAAGACCGTCGCGGTGCGGCGCAGGCGATATTGGCGGAGTTGCGGGGGCCGATGGGACGGAATTCTTGAGGTTGTTTGACCGCGAGATTTAACGCGCCATTCGAAAGCGTCTGTGACTAAGGGAAAAGATCACCAATCCTAGACCTGATGAGGGCGAGCGCCTGCCCGTGGGGTGGCGCCGCAACGTAAATGTAGGGCACTTTATAGTGGCCACTGACTCTTACCTATGAGCGTTGTGCGACTTAACAGAAGCGCCAATCCGTCGGGACGGGCAGGCGCTCGCCCGGTGGCTTCGCCTTGATTCCGGGCTGAAGAAGACGCCCAAAAAAATAACCCGCGCAGTTTCCCGCACGGGTCTTTCCCAATCAGCAAATTTGATTTCAGAACTGATAGATATAAGAGGCCTTTACCGTCGTCGCCTGCCACGTTGGGTTGTAGCCTTGGGGACTGACGATCGTGGTCGTAAACTCATCGCGTATGACCTCGAAACGAACCAACCCCGAACCAAACTGGGTTTGCATTCCGATACCGTAAGTAACCCCTCCGGACACACCTGTGTCGGTTGCAAATGTGTCAACAGCAGCGTCGCCAGTCATAAGTCCGTAACCCAACGACCCAAAGACCTCGTAACCGCTGATATCGGTTCCGACAATACCGCGGAGTCTTACCGTCGCTGTCTGATCGCAATACCGAGCCCAGTCAGCTCCATCAGCGCAAGTGTTAGTGCTGGAATCGTTTCGAATTTCGCCGGAGACGGAAACCTCGCCATCAATTTCTGCGCCGTAGAACATGCTGCCTGTATCGCTACGCAAACCGATAGTGATGCCCAAGCCGAAAAGATCGCCTGAAGACGTTGACGCTGGGTTAAGATTACTGGTTGTCACTGCATCTGTATAGGCAAGTCCACCACCGACATAATAACTGGTCTGCGCCGACGCTATGGTAGCCGTCGTCAAACCCATTGCAATGGCCGCAACCGCGCCGATTTTTCGTAAAAAAGTCATTGCTCTCTCCGTATCCAAAGATGACGTATGGTTACTCCAGATTCAGCAACCACTCAATCTGCAACCATAGGTTAGGAAATTTTGCTTCATCCTTGTGGAAGAAAAGCCACAATATTTCATTTGTATGTGGCAAGGTTCACTTTCGTCAAAAAATAACCCGCGCAGTTTCCCGCGCGGGCATTCCATCAATTTACAAGGATCAAAAGGTCCAGAGATAACTGACTTTTGCCGATGTCGCGGACCATTCCGGTGCACTATCGCAGCAGGCCTGACTGATGCTCTGCGTAAACTCATCCTGAATGATCTCGAAACGCATTGTCCCGCCAGCCATCGGCATCTGGGCACCAATGCCGTACGTAAATCCTCCAGAAACAGCAGTCGCAGAGACTCCAGAGGGACCAATCGCACCTTCACCGTAGATAATTCCGTAGCCGAGACTGCCAAAGACGTCAAAGCCACCCATATTGGTGCCAAAGATCCCGCGCAAGCGCATGGTCGCTGTTTGCGAACAATAATATGCGTTGCTTGCAAAACCTTCGCTGCAGGCCGGTCCAGTTCCAAGAAGTCTCAGTTCGCCGCCAACATTAATATCCGCATCAACTTCGCCGCCATAGAAGTAGCTGCCGGAGTCAACCCTCATGCCATATGTCAGACCAAGGCCATAAAGATCACCTTCGTTGGGTGCGGTTACAGAGAAAGTGGATGACGCCATGCTGTAAACCAGACCGCCACCGAAATAGTAGCTGGTCTGCGCCGAACCTGTTGTTGCTGTTGCCAGACCTAGTGCGATGACCGCAACAGCCCCGATTTTCTTCGCTAGTGACATGATCCCCTCCTAGTCAAAAGATGACGCAAGGTAACGAAAATTGCTTTATTGCTCAACTTGCAAATGCAAATCCCAGAAATTTGGCTATTTTTGTGCTATGAAAGACGCAATTTGCGACGTGTGCGTGAGAAGGCACACATGTCCAAAAAATAACCCGCGCAGTTTCCCGCGCGGGTCTTTCTTAATCGCGAAGCCGGACCAGATCGTTCATCAATCCGTCCGTCCCGCTGTGGACCGTCAGCCGTTCGACTTTCCCGGCGATGGCTTCCAGCGCCTCCAGCTCTTTCAGCCGCAGCATGACCGGGTTTTCGGCCATGACTTTGGCGGTGTTGAGCAGGCTGCGGGTGGCGTTCGTTTCCTCGCGTCTTCGGATGACGTTGGCTTCGGCCTCTTTCTCCGCCTGAACGACGCTGTTCAGGATCTCTCGCATATCACCCGGCAGGATCACGTCTTTCAACGCGATGGCCCCGACCTCGACCCCGATGGCGGCCATGTCCGTACGGACCTGATCCGCGACCTCAGCGTCGACGGTGACTTTCTCACCCAGCAACTGGTCCAGCGTTTTCGCGCCCAGCGTTTTACGGAACGCGAACTGCAAGGCCCGGTGAAGCGCTTCTTCGAAGTCTTTCACCGCACCTGCCGCCTGACCCGGATCGGTGACCCGAAAGTCCGCCGCCAGATTGACCCGCAGCGTGACACGATCCGCGGTCAGGATATCCTGCCCAACAACATCGTGCGTCCGCCAGCGCGTGTCGATCAGCCGAACCGCCAGTTTGCGCCCGACATTCCAGAACCGGTGCGTCCCGGGTGCCAGCTGCCGATCCATTGCACCGTCAACCGTCATCAGCCCGACATGAGCATCCGGAACCTCCAGCGTGGTCATGCTGGTGGTGATCCCTGCGCGAACCAACCGTTCGGCCAGTTGCGGCGTGATCTCCAGCCCCTCGGTCAGGTCGAGTGTTTCGACCGTCCACGGACCCGCCGCCTGCCAGACGACAACCCGGTTTTCCGGGCGCAGAACGCGGTTCAGCCGCCCGTCACGTGCAACGATCAGCACCTGATCCGTATCTGCCGCGAATTCGACGAAATGCTCGGCAACAATATCCGGGCGTTCGCGGAACAAGGCCTGCAGAAGGGGTGTGACGATCTCCGGTGTGTTCAGGTCGTGCAGCTCGGTCCGCGTGTCTTTTGTGCGCAGACGGTGCTCACCCGGTCCCAAGATACCCGCGAACCGCCCTTTGTACAGGACAATCGCTCGCTGGTTTTCTTCGACCGTGATCCGGTGGAATCCCAATATATTTTCAATCATTTTCATCATCGTCACTTCCTCTTCTTTTTCCTAACGCATCTGCGTCATTCTCCTTGGTTGTGCCCCGAGGGGCGGTTGAAAGGATGTCGGGACCGGCTGACCGGACCGCAGACGGGGGAGCGAGAGCGGATGTTGGGCCGCGCGAGTGGGGATCAGGGGATCGAAACCCCCGTCACCCGGCCCGCGCGGGCCTCCATCATCATCACCCACCGGCCTTTGGCCAGGGTGGTGCCGGACGTTCGCCTTTCCCCTCGCGGGGTCTGGCGGCGGACCAACCTCACAGGCCAGCCCCGACGCCCCTGGATTAGTTCGTTAACACGACCTAAACGTGGTGCCTTTCGGCGTTATGCAGGAGTCGAACCTGCGTGCGTTACCGCGTACCAGTTGAGGCGGGAGTCGAACCCGCTACCCACAGATTAGAAGTCTGTTGCTCTACCTAATGAGCTACTCATGGCGAAGATGACCGGATTCGAACCGGCAACAGCGTGATGGCCACGCTGATCGCACCGTCAGCTACACCTCCAGAACCATCCAAACTTTACGCTCTTGGCACACAGAGAGGCAAAGCCACCTGCGCCGGAGGAGTTGCAACTCCACCCGCTAAGATGCGGTCCGTTGTGAACGGGAGGCGGGCTATAAGCCGCAGGGCTGATTCCGATCAACCGGGCAAATTGTGACCGTTACAATGTCGCAACGCACTGTGGCAATATCGCCACAGGCGATTACATCTTCACGCCCAGCGCGTCCGCAACCGTAAAGATATCCTTGTCGCCGCGGCCACACATATTCATGACCAGCAAATGATCCTTCGGCAGGTCAGGCGCGATCTTGGTCACATGTGCCAGCGCGTGGCTGGGCTCTAGGGCCGGGATGATGCCTTCGGTACTGCAGGACAGTTGAAACGCCGTCAGCGCCTCTTTGTCCGTCACCGACACGTATTCCACGCGGCCAATATCGTTCAGCCATGCGTGTTCCGGCCCGATACCGGGGTAATCCAGACCCGCCGAAATTGAATGCCCTTCGAGGATCTGCCCGTCTTCGTCCTGCAACAGATATGTCCGGTTGCCATGCAACACGCCGGGGCGACCGCCTGTCAGGCTTGCTGCATGTTCCATCTTTTCGTCAACGCCATGGCCACCAGCCTCGACCCCGATGATGCGCACGTCCTTGTCGTCAAGGAACGGATGGAACAGACCCATCGCGTTTGATCCCCCGCCGATACAGGCGACCAATGAGTCAGGCAAACGCCCTTCTTGTTCCATCATCTGTTCTTTGGTTTCCTTGCCGATGATCGACTGGAAATCACGAACCATTGCGGGATAAGGGTGCGGACCGGCCACTGTGCCGATGCAATAGAATGTCTCGTCAACGTTGGTCACCCAATCGCGCAGGGCTTCGTTCATCGCGTCTTTCAGCGTGCCGCGACCTGCTGTCACCGGCACGATATCCGCGCCCAGCAGCTTCATGCGGAACACGTTCGGAGCCTGACGTTCAACATCGGTTGCCCCCATGAACACCACGCATTTCAACCCAAAGCGCGCGCATACGGTCGCCGTTGCAACTCCATGCTGACCCGCGCCGGTTTCCGCGATGATCCGCGTCTTACCCATGCGCCGCGCCAGCAGGATCTGCCCCAGCACATTGTTGATCTTGTGCGCGCCGGTGTGGTTCAGCTCGTCGCGTTTCAGGTAAATTTTCGCCCCACCGAAATGATCCGTCAGGCGTTCCGCGAAATAGAGCGGCGAGGGACGACCCACATAATGCTTCCAGAGGAAATCCATCTCAGCCCAGAAGTCCGGGTCGGTTTTCGCCTTTTCATATTCCGCTTCCAGATCGAGGATCAGCGGCATCAGGGTTTCCGCCACAAAGCGGCCCCCGTAATTGCCGAAACGTCCGTTTTCATCCGGTCCGGTCATAAAGCTGTTCAGGAAATCTTCGGCCATGGTGCCCTCCGTCAATCCAGATAGCGTTTAAAGCCAATGTGCGACGGCGTAAAGCCGATGGCTTCATAAAAGCGGTGGCTGTCCGTGCGGGTTTTGTTCATATCCAGCTGGATCAGCGCTGCCCCGGCAGCACGGGCACGGATTTCAGCGTCCTGAAACATCAATCGGCCATAGCCTTTGCCGCGCAGCTGTCGGGCAACACGGACATTTTCCACCTGCGCCCGTCGTGCCCCGGCTAACGAGAACCCGGCCATGATGGTCAGCTGATAGGTCGCCTGCACAGCGCCCTCAGCGTCCACGCCAACGATCAGATCATTACCGTCCTGCGCCCTGATCTCGTCGAAAGCGCGCGCATAGACAGCCATATCCGCGACCTCTCGCCCGCTACCTAGATCGTCATCGGAAAGAAGCGCGAGGATTGCGGGGATATCCTCAGGCTCGGCAAATCGGAATGTCAGGGTCATTGTGCCGCTGCGATAAAAGCGCGAACCAGATCGGGGTCCTTTACCCCCGGCGCACTTTCGACGCCCGATGCCACATCGACCTGCTTCACACCGGTCAGTGCAATCGCCTCGGCCACATTGTCCGGGGTCAGGCCGCCTGCCAGCATCCACGGCACGGGCCAGCGGCGGTTCGCGATCAAACGCCAATCAAAAGTCAGGCCATTGCCACCCGGCAATCCGCCGGTCCGGGGTGGTTTGGCATCAACCATCAGCTGATCGGCGACCGCACCATACTGATCCAGCTTCGCCACATCATCCGCATCCGCAATCCCCACCACCTTCATCACCGGCAGTCCAAATTTTTCCTTGATTTCAGTCACCCGTTCAGGCGTTTCGGATCCATGCAATTGCAGCATATCCAGCGGCACCTGCATCAGCTCCGTCAGGGTAATGTCATCGGCATCGACAACCAAGCCAACCTTGCAGACACCAGGTGGGATTTCCTCGGTCAGGGCAATCGCTTGTTCCGTCGTGACATAGCGTGGTGAACGTGGAAAAAAATTGAGCCCGATATAGTTTGCCCCGGCCTCCACCGCCGCAACGACATCTTCGGCCCGGGTCAGCCCGCAAATTTTACTGAGAGTCATTGATCAGTGCGAGGACGTCGTCATCCTCTCTCCCCGCTTCTTTTTTCAGCGCTTTAACTTCCTGATTAAGCTGCGCAACTTCACGACGTTTTTCCGCGGCTTCTTTGCGAACCTTATGCTCGCGGAAAAACTCCAGAACCTCACCGACCACCAGCCCGGCAAGGGCTGCCAGCATGATGACAACAAATAGCGGCAGATCAATCGACACGGGGAAGACATCGGCCAGTTGTTCCGGCAGAAGGCCCAGCGTCACCGTCTGACGGTTGGCCAATGCCAACACAACCAGCACCAGCATCAGCAGGGCGTAAAAGCTATAGCGAATGAACCGCATGGAAATGTCCGTCAGTAGGAGCGCCTATTTCCCATTTAGGCGGTCGCGGAGCAACTTGCCAGTCTTGAAAAAGGGCACGTATTTCTCTTCGACATGAACGGATTCACCGGTACGCGGATTGCGACCCGTGCGGGCTTCTCGTTTTTTCACCGAAAAGGCGCCAAAACCACGCAACTCGACCCGGTTGCCATTGGCCATGGCTTCGATGATCTCGTCAAAGATGGTGCCGACGATACGTTCCACATCCCGTTGATACAGATGCGGGTTCTCGTCTGCAATCTTCTGGACCAGTTCTGACTTAATCATGCGATCCGTCCTCCCGAACTGTTGCTCTGTGGCAACCTTGCTTGACTGATTACGTTACCATTCACGATGTATCATTCTGACAGGAAATACCTTTTGAGGGAATAGAGCCGTAGGGTCAGAGTCATGAGAACAGGGCAGAAACACCATGAATCTCAGCAGATTCACGCCGAAATATCGTGAATTACCAGTGAGTTCGGGGGAAGCCATGCGGAATCCGGCGGGATTCCAATTGTTTCTATAGCGGTGATTCGACGGGATTCCGCAGCGGGTGTGCGCTCAGTACACCAAGGCGCCAAGGCGTGACTATCGACGGAGGACCGATAGTTTCAGGCGCTTTCGACCCCGAACCAGAGCCTGTGGTTGCGTCACGGATCACGTCTGCATCGAATAAAAAAACGGCGCCACATCGGGCGCCGTTTCGTTTTTCAACAGCCGATCGGCTTATTTTTCGTCGTCGCCTTTCAGCGCCGCACCAAGAATATCGCCCAAGGATGCACCGGAATCGGAGGAACCATATTGTTCCACGGCTTCCTTCTCTTCTGCGATTTCGCGGGCTTTGATCGACAGGCCCAGACGGCGGTTTGCACGGTCGATATTGGTGACGCGCGCGTCTACCTTGTCGCCGACATTGAACCGCTCGGGGCGCTGATCAGCACGGTCACGGGCCAGGTCAGACCGACGGATGAAGGCTTTCATGCCGTCATGCTCAACCTCGATGCCGCCATCTTCGATGGCTGTGACTTCAACTGTCACAACTGCACCACGTTTGATGCCGTCAGTGGCTTCAGCGAACGGATCACCGTCGAGCGCCTTGATCGAGAGCGAGATACGCTCTTTTTCAACGTCAACGTCGGTGACAACCGCTTTGACAACGTCGCCTTTCTGATAGTCCTGAATCGCGTCGTCGCCTGAGCGGTCCCAATCCAGATCGGACAGGTGAACCATACCGTCAATGTCGCCATCCAGACCAATAAACAGACCGAACTCGGTGATGTTCTTGATCTCGCCTTCAACCTCAGTCCCTGTCGGGAATTTGGCTGCGAAGTTCTCCCACGGGTTGCCCTGAGTCTGTTTCAGACCCAGCGAAACGCGGCGGCGTTCACCGTCGATTTCCAGAACCATGACGTCAACTTCCTGAGACGTGGAGACGATTTTGCCCGGGTGGACGTTTTTCTTCGTCCAGGACATTTCGGACACGTGGACCAGACCTTCGACACCGGCGTCCAGCTCAACAAATGCGCCGTAGTCGGTGATGTTGGTCACGCGGCCTTTGTGGACGGAGCCGAGCGGGAAGCGCCCTTCGACTTCTGACCACGGATCGGCTTCCAGCTGTTTCATGCCGAGGCTGATACGCTGGGTTTCCGGGTTGATCTTGATGACCTGAACCTCAACCTGTCCGCCGATCTCGAGGATCTCGGACGGGTGGTTCACGCGGCGCCATGCCATGTCGGTAACATGGAGCAGGCCGTCAACACCGCCCAGATCAACGAACGCACCGTAATCGGTGATGTTCTTGACCACACCTTTGACCACATCGCCTTCGGACAGCTTGCCGATAATCTCGGCGCGCTGTTCGGCGCGGCTCTCTTCAAGGATGGCGCGGCGGGACACAACGATGTTGCCACGACGACGGTCCATTTTCAGGATCTGGAACGGCTGCGAGATATTCATCAGCGCGGATGCGTCACGCACCGGGCGCACGTCAACCTGGCTACCCGGCAGGAACGCGACAGCGCCGCCAAGGTCAACCGTGAAGCCGCCTTTGACGCGGCCAAAGATAACACCTTCGACGGTTTCTTCGGCTTCAGTGGCTTTTTCCAGACGATCCCAGGCTTCTTCGCGGCGGGCTTTTTCGCGGCTCAGCGCGGCCTCGCCACGGGCATTTTCAACACGGTCGAGGTAAACTTCGACGGTATCACCGACGGCAATCTCGGCCGGTTTCCCGGGCATAGCAAATTCTTTGAGGTCGACACGGCCTTCCATTTTGTAGCCGATATCGATGATGGCTTGTCCCGCTTCAATCGCGATGACAGTGCCTTTAACAACGGAACCTTCTTCGGGGGTTTCCAGTTCGAAGCTTTCATTCAGAAGGCTTTCGAATTCTTCCATAGATACGGAAGCGCTCATATAACGTTCTCCAGTTTTCGTTTTTTACGGGCCGTGCGGTTGGTTCCGCCGGTCTTTGGGTTAACGGGTCAGAGGCGTTGTAAAAAAACAAACGAAGGCCGGTGTTAGTCCCGGCCCTGCTCGATTCGTTTATTAATTATGGCCACCGCCTCGGCGACAGCGGCGTCTATAGACAATTCCGACGTATCTAGCAAGACCGCATCGTCTGCCGCCTTCATGGGCGAGGCATCCCGTTCCGCGTCGCGTTTGTCCCGGGCTTCAATGTCGCTCAGCACGGCGCCAAGCGTCAGATCGGGATTGCCGGATTTCAATTCGGCAAAGCGCCGTTCAGCACGCACCTCCGCCGATGCAGTAATAAACAGTTTCACATCCGCATCCGGGCAGATCACAGTGCCAATGTCGCGCCCATCCAGAACGGCGCCACCTTCGCGGCTGGCAAAGTCCCGCTGGAAAGTCAGCAACGCCTCCCGCACCTTTGGCAATACCGCCACCTTGGACGCCGCGCGTGCCGCCATCCCACTGCGCAGATCATCGCGGAGCAGGTCGTCGGGCGTCAGCCGCTTGGCGATTTCCTCGGCCGCGACCGGATCAATCACCCCTCGCCCCAGATCAAGCGTCTTTTTCCCGACCGCGCGATACAACAACCCGCTATCCAGATGGGCAAACCCAAAATGATCCGCCACGGCCTTGCTGATCGTCCCTTTGCCAGCGGCTGCCGGTCCGTCAATGGCGACTGTGAATTTCATACCATTCCTTTATGTCAACTACTGCTTTGCCGCCATCCCCGCGCTTGCACGGAGTTTCCCCATCATCTACGTCTGCTCGTAAAACTCGTAACCAAGACCGGTCAGATTTGCATCTTTCAATGCAGAAAACGCTTGGTTGCTCACATATCTTCCGAGACTAAACTTGTCGTTCCAAAAATGATGACCACCAATCGCAGCAGTATCAAATATCACCTTATCATTCCCGTCATACGCAGGCATATATAATTTACCCACTTCAACCGGCGGTACACATTTGTCTTTCGCCAGCGTATCCAATCTGTTGCATATGTGGAAATAGAACCGTTCGAAAATGACTTTGCCGCGTAGTTCGATCGCGATGGGAAAGAACTGGTGCACATCCGGTTCAAAGCGTTCGACAATATTTCGAAATGTATCGCTGACGAGCAATCCACCTCCCCAGATTTCGTGCACTTTATGCAACGGTAATCCCGTGTTCCCTTTGCGGCGCATTCTGGTTGGCATATGCGTGGGATCAATCGCCCGGCCACTATACCCCGTAGAAAAACTAGCGATCCTGCCGCCATCTCTCGACGTGTCGATCACCGTGATCTTTGATACGTCTCCGTCAATGGGATTCAGGATTTCCTCATGTTTCAGGGGGACACTGTCATCGCTGTTGCTACCAGCTATGTGATAAACCATTTTGGAACCAATATTATTTGGGTTGTTTCAAACGCCGTCGATTATCAACGCTAGCCCTTCCGCCTGTAAACCTGAAAAATCCGGTGCTCATGTTCGGACCCCACGCCGTTGATCTGCAAGACTGACAAAAGCTTCCCGTCGGCACTGACCTTTCGCGACGCATAGGCAACGAGGTGATCCTCAATAAATGCTTCGCCATCCAGCTGATCGTCGCCGACTGGAATGATCCGGTGCGCAGGCATGTTGACCTCGGCTTCTTCCATCGTGCCATCAGCGAGCGGGGCAAAGCTGACGGATTGTTCATGCCCGTCAGCGGTCCATGTCACGGTAAATGCGATACGATCGCCTTCATCGTCAATCTGATAGAGCGCAGCATCGGGCGCTTTGCCTTTGGAATAGTGGCAAAGTTCGGGGATCAGTTCCCATGTTCCGAAGTAGGTCGCACTCATCCATTCTCTTTCCGAAATTTCGCACCCAGCTCTTCCATCAACGGTACAAAAATCGGGAAAGAGGTTTCAATCGGTCCGGCATCGTCGATTTTCACCGGCTTTTGCGTGGCCATGCCCAGACACATGAAGCTCATCGCGATGCGGTGGTCCAGATGCGTTTCGCATGTGCCTCCGCCCGGGACGTTGCCTTGGCCCATGCCGTGGACGGTGAAGGTGTCCTCGGTTTCCTCGATGGTCACGCCGTTGGCTTCCAGTCCACGCGCCATGGCATCGATGCGGTCGGATTCTTTGACGCGCAGTTCCTTGACTCCCAGCATCACGGTCGTGCCCTCAGCCGTTGCCGCAATCGCCGACAAGATCGGGAATTCGTCGATCATGGAGGCAGCCCGTTCCGGCGGCACAGTCACCCCCTTCAACGGCCCGTATTTCACGCGGAGGTCCGCAATCGGCTCGCCGCCTTCCAGCCGTTCGTTTTCGAACGTAATATCCGCGCCCATTTCTTTGAGCGTGATGTAAAGCCCGTTCCGCGTCGGGTTCTGCCCGATATTCGGCACCAGAACCTCCGACCCTTCGGCCAGCAAGGCCGCCGCCACCGGAAACGCGGCCGAGGAGGGATCGCGCGGCACGGTAATGGTCTGTGCGGTCAACTCCGGTTGACCAGTCAACGTGATCACGCGGCCTTCGTCGGTGATCTCCGTCGTGATCTCTGCCCCGAAACCGGCCAGCATCCGTTCGGTATGATCCCGCGTCGCTTCCTTTTCGATCACAACTGTTTGCCCCGGCGCATTCAGCCCCGCCAGCAGCACCGCCGATTTCACCTGCGCGGACGGCACGGGCGACACATAACGCACAGGTACAGGTTCCCCTGTCCCGATCACCGTCATTGGCAAACGCCCACCCTGTCGGCCGTATGACCGCGCACCAAACAGTGCAATCGGGTCCGTAATCCGCGCCATGGGCCGCGACCGCAGGCTGGCATCACCGGTATAGGTCACCGTAATCGGTGTGGTCGCCGCCGCCCCCATCACCAACCGCACACCTGTGCCGGAATTGCCGTAGTCAATCACATTGTCCGGCTCGCCAAAGCCGCCGACCCCAACGCCGTAAACTTCCCACTCACCGTCACCCAGCCGGTTCACCTCGGCCCCAAAGGCCTGCATTGCCTTGGCGGTGTCCAGAACGTCGGTCCCCTCCAGTAGCCCGGTCACATGGGTCCGCCCCACGGACAAAGCACCCAAAATCAAGGAGCGGTGAGAAATCGATTTGTCCCCCGGCACATGCGCAACGCCTTTCAGCGGGCCGCATTTATGCGACGTCATCGGACGTGGTGTACCGTGGCTGGACATAATGTTCCCTCGCGAAACTTAAGACGCGTTGGCTATAGCCAATTGCCGAAAGCCGGTCCACAGGGAATGCGTATGGGGCACAATCTATTCAACCTTGAACCCGCCACAACGCTCGCAATAATCCGCAAACTCTTCCAGTTCCTCGCGGCTCAGCGCGTAGTTCAGATGTTTGCGCTCGGGCGATTTATGGATGTGGTCGTTGGCGGGTACATTGACATGTTTACCGTTCATCAGCATGTGCTCGCCGGGTTCCAGATCCTCCAGGGTGTTATTACGCAGCGCCTTCGCAACCTGCTGGGCTTCGTCCTGCGACAGATGACCGGAATAAGGGGCCGCAAGGAATTCCACCTTCCCGTCAGGAAGGACTTTCAACTTCAAAATGACTTCTACAATCGCGCGCCAATGCCAGAAACTTGCTTTGAACTCATGACTCTCATCGGCGGCGTCGATCAGGCGAATTCCCATGTCGTCAGCGCTCGGTTGGTGAGGTTGTCCTGACAGCCTAGCACGGTTTTCAAAGATTCGCATCCGTCGTTGGCCTACATATCACGGTGATTTTTCGCACCGACGGCTGAATCGTTGATATGATACGAAATCTGATCCCTGGGGGAGGGCATCACTATGCGTTTGTTAATTTCAACTCTTTTCATTTCACTCTGGGCGTCATTCGGCATCGCGCAACCGACGACACAGACCGGGCAATATCCCAATCCAATAATGCGCGGCTATGCGCTGAATTTCTGCAAACATGAAAATGCTGAATGCGGCAAACCCGCCGCTGACCTGTTCTGTCAGGAGCTTGGCTTTGATCAGGCAGGGGAGTTTACACCCGATCCGCGGGCCGGTGCGCGTGGTGTGGTCAGCCTGATCTTTGGCGATGGCAAATTGTGCGAAGGCACGCAATGCGCTGCCTTTGCAGAGATCAGTTGTGTGAATAACGCTGTGGCCCCGCCGCCCGTGGTTGTCGAAACCCCGATCCCCACAGATACCGCTGCGCCAGAACGTGCCGACGTGCCAGTCCAACGGCCACCCGTAACCGATGTTGCAGAAGAGCCGCCATTGTTCCTGCTGGGCCGCGATCAGTTTCCGTATCTGTTGTATTCCGGTGCGACACTGACCGCCTGTCTGGATACGGCTTGTCAGTTTACGTCCGATGCGTCGATTTACCTTGGGCCTAATGCGGTTACGCAAAGCAACCAATTTATCTGGGATGCGTCTGACATTCCCGAGGCAACCGCCGTGATCCTGCAAATCTCGGCCCGCCCGTTTCCGGCATTTCGTGCCAATGAAACCACGCTTGATTTTCCGGGGTTAGTTAGTGCCGACATCCAACCTCTACCAACGGGAAAAATCCTCCTCGATTTTGACGAAGTCTATGCGGATTATACTGCCATTGGTCGCGGCTCCGTGCCGGACAGTTTCTATATCCGCGCGATCCCGTTGCGGTCCGTCGAGGATATGCGGCTTTATGCAACCCCCTCGAACGTCATGAAGGTGTTTTATGCCAATGACGGTGTGTCGCCGCCGGATTTTGATTTGGACAAGGAGTTTCTGGGCGGTCTCGATCCGCTGCCGCTGTTTGACGTGCGGATCACGGAATATGAGATCCCGTATCTAGAGCGTCATTCTCGGTGGGGATGCGTGGTTGTGACTGGTCACGAGGACAATATTATTCCCGAAGTCGCCGCACAATTCCCGATCGGCAGCGAGCTTTGCCCTGAACCTTACCGTGGCGTGGGTGACGGCAAGGTCGAAACGTTTGGTGAGTTTTTGGATTGGTCGCTGGAAAGCTTCGATTGGCTGGGGGATCAGTATGGCAACCTGATGGATTTGGCCGCAAAATTTCTGGTCGAATACACGGTCTTCGGTCAGTCCTGTAAGCTGATCGCGGGTGAATTGGGCGACGATGCCGTCTGCGGTGCCATCGCGAAAATCGCCGTGCAGACCGGTGCGACGGCGCTGGGTCTGCCGCCAACCATCCCTAGCTACAACGAGCTGGTGGACAAAGGTATTGATTACGCCACCGAATTGGCGGTCGAACAAATCTCCAGCCAAACCGGAATTCCCTGCATCGGCCCGTGCGAGGATCTTATCCGCGAAACCATCAGCTATTTCGGCGACGAGTTGAAACGAGAATCCGTGGCCCCAGGATGTGTGGACCCGACCGAGGCACACGCACATGGTCGCGAACCGCTATGTCCGTGGCCGCAGCTGATCGTAAAACCCGCGAAACGGGCCATCACGACGCTGCCGTTTATGGCGGTTGAGGTTACGCGGACCGGCGTGCAGATTCCAGCGGACTATAACCATCCCACGTGTTCGCTATTCTTTGGAACAACTTTCCGGAACCATTTTGAGGCACGATCATGGATGGGACCGAATATCAATTTCCAAACGGAAATGCCTGAGATGGATTACGAGGCGCGACTCTATGCGGGTGATAGCAGTGCTCTGGACGACATGCGTTCGGCACCAGCCGGAACTACAAAGACGTTTTATTACACGCCTACGCCCGTGCGGTTTGAATTCCCATGGATGCATAGGATGTGGCTGACGTCACAACAAATTCGACCGGACGAGTTAGGGCCATACGGCGATGATTGGCAAAACATGTTCTTTGACTCGCGAATGACGTTCTGGGCGTCAACGCAATGCGCTGATTATCCCGCAGAGCGAGAGGTCAGAATTGGCGCGTGGGACGAGTGATCAGACCCGCTGGAACGTCAGATAATTTGGGGTGCGCCCCTCGCGTATCGCTTTCGCCTCGTATCGTGTACGGGTCCAGTCGGACCAGGGCATCCGCCAATCCGCCGGGCGTTCTGCGGTCCAGATGAAATCTTCACGCGGGGTCATCACTTCCATCGTCTGACGTACATAATCTTCGATGTCGGTGGCGATCCGGAACTCTGCCCCCGGTTTCAGGATCCGGGCGATCTGGTCGATATTTTCTGGGGTCACAAAGCGGCGGCGGTGGTGCCGGGTTTTGGGCCATGGGTCGGGATAGAGCAGAAACACCTTTTCCAGCGAGGCATCCGGGATCACCTCCAGTAAATCCCGCGCATCACCGAAATGGATACGGATATTCTGAACGTCCCCCTCGCCAATGCGCGAAACGATTTTGGCGACGCCATTGATAAACGCCTCCGCCCCAATGATCGTCACATCTGGGTAGGTCGCGGCCATGTGGAGCGTATGTTCACCTCCGCCAAAGCCGATTTCCAGCCAGTGCTCACCCTCGCTAACGGGCGCATTTAGATCAACCGCAATTCCGGGAAGCGTGTTTTCCATATGAAACGCCTGCGCCTTTTTCAGCGGCTTGGCGATCCGGCGGCCATAGAAATTGCGATGTGGTGTTTCTTGTTCTGACATGGGCGCGAGATATACCCATTTTCGCGCAACCCACAAGCGGGCCGATCAGCTGACCGACAAGCGCCCACCCAGAAAGATATACAGAAACCCGGTTGCCGCCGAAGTTGTCCGGCGGACGCGGGCACTGACAACCCGCTGTTTGACCTTCACCGCCAGCGCCCCGTAAATCGAATGCACGCTCAGCACCGTCAGTGCGATGGTCAGATACATAAGGATAAACTGTGGGGCGAGGGGCGCGTGATGGTCCAGAAACTGCGGCAGGAACGCCGCCAGAAACACCACCGTCTTGGGGTTGCCTGCCGATACAAAAAACGCCTGCCGGAAACGGCTGCCAAATCCGCGTACGGTCGGCGCAGCCTTGGGGTCAACAGCCAGCGGGGCCAGACCCCGATCCCGCCACAGCTTATAAAGGATCGTGACCCCTAGATAGATCAGATACCCGGCACCCGCGAATTTGATCACCTTAAACGCCAGCGAATCCACCGTGACCAGCGCGCCAACCCCCGTTGCGATCATAATCACGATTCCCAGCTGGCAGGTCAGGTTCGCCAGTATAGTGGTGAAAATCTTGGGATACCCGTATTTTACCGCGTGCGTGATAACCAACAGAACGTTGGGACCGGGTGACAAAGTAACCAGAAAATACGCAAATGCATAAACAAGCCAGGTTTCAAAAGCCATGATAAGACTCCATAAAATATGAAGTCAGTATCTGCCTGAAATTACCCCCGCACAAGCGGGATTGTGCAAGGGGTGGCGTGAATTATACGGCCGCTTTCAGCGCCTCGACCAGATCGGTTTTTTCCCAGCTAAAGCCGCCATCCGCATCCGGTGCGCGACCGAAATGGCCATATGCCGCTGTGCGTTCAAAGATAGGCTTGTTCATGCCCAGATGCTCGCGAATACCGCGCGGAGTCAGGTCCATGACCTGTGCCACAGCTTTTTCAATCGCTTCTTCGGACACCTGACCGGAGCCAAACGTATCCGCATAAATCGACAGGGGTTTCGCCACGCCAATCGCATAGGACAGCTGCAACATGCACCGATCCGCCATGCCAGCCGCCACGATATTTTTCGCGAGATACCGCGCGGCATAAGCTGCCGAGCGGTCAACCTTGGTCGGATCTTTCCCCGAAAATGCACCGCCGCCATGCGGGGCTGCACCGCCGTAGGTATCGACGATAATCTTGCGCCCGGTCAGACCGGCATCGCCGTCCGGGCCACCAATCACGAACTTGCCCGTCGGGTTCACGTGCCATTCGGTGGAGGCAGTCAGCCAGCCCTCCGGCAGGACCTCGCGGATATAGGGTTCGATAATCCTGCGCACATCATCAGATGTCAGATGCGGATCCAGATGCTGCGTAGACAAGACCAGCGAGGTCACCTCAACCGGTTTGCCATCCTCATAGCGGATCGACAGCTGCGATTTCGCATCCGGGCCGAGTTTCGGTTCAGTCCCGTCTTTGCGTACTTCGGCCAAACGGCGCAGGATGGCGTGTGCATATAGGATCGGTGCCGGCATCAGCGCGTCGGTCTCATTCACGGCATAGCCGAACATGATCCCCTGATCGCCAGCGCCTTCGTCCTTATTGCCCGCCGCATCAACGCCTTGCGCGATGTCAGCAGATTGTGCGTGCAGATAGCTGTCGACATTCAGGTTCGCCCAATGGAACCCGTCCTGCTCATAGCCGATGTCTTTGACGCATTCGCGGGCGATATCTTCAACGCGTTCGATAACGGACCCGGGGCCCCGGACCTCGCCGCCTATGACCACACGGTCGGTGGTGGCGAATGTCTCGCACGCCACGCGGGAATAGGGGTCTTCGGTCAGGAATGCATCCAGAACCGCGTCCGAAATTCGATCACATACTTTGTCGGGATGCCCCTCAGATACGGATTCAGATGTGAACAGATAATTATCGCGCGGCACAGGCCCCTCCTTCATTGTTCCGGTTTTCTGTAAATGGCACCTGCAAAGGGGTCAACGCCTGTTTCGGCGAATGCCTGAGAACAGTTGCCATCCTGCCAATAAAAACAGCAGAATCATTATCGGCCAGTCGCCGGTCCGGGAATAGAGGGTGGGCGGCAGCGCGCCGGGCAGCGCGGCATCGACAAATCCCATCTGGTTCAACCCTATCCTCGCAATCACATTACCCTTGGGATCAATCATGGCCGACACACCGGTATTCGCCGACCGCGCCAGTGGCAATCCCTGTTCAATCGCCCGCGCCCGCGCCAGATCCAGATGCTGATACGGGCCGGAGAATGTCCCGTACCACGCATCATTCGTCACCTGCACCAGCCAGTCTGGGCGCTGGCCGTCGATCATGGCGTGTTGGGGGAATATGGTCTCGTAACAAATCATCGGCAGGAAGGCGGGCAGACCGGGGGGTGAAATGATTTTTTCCCCGGCGCCGGGGGTCCAGCCCTGCCCGGTCATTGCCTCTAACCCGATCAGTTTCAGCAGCCAGGGCATCGGGACATATTCCCCGTAGGGCACCAGATGGTGCTTGGCGTAATCGTCAATCACGAAACCCAGCTGATCAATCACATAAAGACCGTTATACCAGTTCCCCGCCGCATCGCGTAGCCGCGTCCCGAACACAATCACCGCCCCTTTCGCCGAGGCCGCCATCTGCTGCAACAAGTCCGGCCGGTCATGCGCCACGAACGTCACTGCCGTTTCCGGCCAGATAACAATATCGGGCATGGGCTCGGTTTCGGTTTCCATCAAGCCGATCTGACGGTCATAGAAGACCTGCGCAAATTCCGGCAGCCATTTCAGCGCCTGTGCGGCATTGGGCTGGATCAGGCGAACGATTGTCGGGGCCTCGCGGTCCGGGACAACTCGTTGATTGAGGGCAAAGCCGCCGCCAACCAGCGCCAGCGTTAGGGCAATTCCATAAATTGCTGCACGATAATTGCGGCGCAGGTATTCCGTCATCAGGATAATAGCCAGCAGTGTTGCAAAGCTCAGACCGTGCGGTCCGAGCACTGACGCGACCTGTGCCACAGGGGTTTCCAGCCAGCCATAACCTATTAAAGCCCAGGGAAACCCGGTGAAAATATACGACCGGCCCAGTTCCGCCAGCGCCCAGAAAATGCCCAGCGCCCAGGGCGAGCCGCGCCGCGCCGCGCCAAACGCAATCGCCCAGTAGCCACCGAACCCTCCGGCCATCAGCATCAGCGCAAAGGGTGCGATCCAGCCGTGGCGGGCAGCGTCCACCTGAAAGGGTTCAATAATCCAGAAGAAGGTCAGGCCAAAATAGCCAACCCCACCCAACCAGCCAATCAGTGCCGCGCGGCGTTTGCTCGCCGCCCCGACATGCAGCAACGCCAGCACCGGTATTCCGAAAAATAACGAGGGCGCAAAGGACCACGGCGCATTCACCGTCGCCAGCACCGCCCCCGCCGCAAAAGCAAGGGCAAGCTGGCGCCATCCCGTCAGTTTTCGGATATCCACGCTATTCCGCGGCCTTTTGCGTGGCCCCGTTCAACCGCACGCGCAGGCGTTTGATCGACCGCGCGTCAGCATCCACAACCTCGAACTCATGCCCGGCGCTGTCTTTCAGGCACTCGCCCCGCGCGGGCACACGGCCCGACAGCATGAAGACCAACCCACCTAACGTATCGACATCTTCGTCCAGATCATCGGGCAGCAGGTCAACACCGGCGACCTGTTCAAATTCCTCCAACGACGCGCGCGCCTGTGCCAGATAGACACCGGGGCTCTCCATCAGCCAGGGCTGATCCTCCTCAGCGTCATGTTCATCAGCGATTTCACCAACAATTTCTTCGATCAGGTCTTCGATGGTCACCAGACCATCTACGCCACCATGTTCATCGATCACCAGCGCCATGTGAATCCGATCACTTTGCATTTTCTGCAATAGCGAGCGCAGCGGCATTGACGGCGGCGCGTAGATCAGCGGTCGCATGATTGCCTGTAAATCAAACACTTTTTCCGCCCCGAACCCATGTTCCAGCGCGATATCCTTCAGATGCACCAGACCGACCGGGTTATCCAGCGTTTCGGAATAGACCGGCAGGCGGGAATATGTGGACTCGCGAAATGTCTCGACAATTTCCGACAGGCTCGCCGTATCCGGCACCGCCACGATATCGGCGATGGGGATGGCAACATCCTCCACCCGTTTGTCGTGCATCTTGCGCACGTTTGACAACAGGGTTTGCGTGCCCGCAACCGCTGCTACCCGTGCTACCGCTTCTGCATTGGAAACTTCCGGATCAGGTGTCCGGCCGAATATCTTGTCCCAGAACCCCTGTCTGGGTTCATTTGCCTCGTTAGGCTGCGCGCTCTGCGCTGCGCTAGAGGACCCGTCGCTACTGTCGGTCATGGCTCCTTTTCCGAAGTTGGTGCCAACTGCACCCGCTGCCCTAATATGGGTTGCTTATATCCAATTGTGCAAGAGCTTTGATTTCCAGCCCCTCCATTATATCCGCATCGTGATCGCTTTCATGGTCATAGCCCAGCAAATGCAGACAGCCATGGATGATCAGATGGGTGACGTGATCCTGCGGGGGAATGGCCTTTTCCAGCGCCTCGCGCACGCAGGTTTCATAGGCAATCGCGATATCCCCGAAACTGTCGCCACCATCATCCGGGATCTGCCCCGCAGTCTGTGGCGTCAGGTGATAGGCAGGCCAGGACAGCACGTTGGTCGCCTTGTCCTTTCGGCGGAAATCCGCGTTGAGCTCGGCAATCCGGTCATCGTCACAGGCCATGATGACAATCTCGCGCCCATGAACCTCGACCCCGGCGACCTTCAGCGCGACCCGGGCCGCACGGTCCGCCAGTGCCGCCAACCCCATTTCCGTCCAGCGGTCATCCTCGATGACCACATCGGTCAGGTCAGACATCGTTCTTGTGGGCTGCGTCGTATGCTCTGATGATCTTTGCGACCATCGGGTGACGCACGACGTCCTCGGCCGTGAAATAGGTGAACCCGATGCCGGGGACCTTACGCAACACACGCTCCGCCTCGATCAGGCCGGACATCATGCCTTTTGGCAAATCGACCTGAGACATGTCACCGTTGATCGCCATGCGGGAATTTTCGCCCAGCCGGGTCAGGAACATTTTCATCTGCATGGTTGTCGCATTCTGCGCCTCATCCAGCACGACATAGGCATTTGCCAGCGTCCGCCCGCGCATGAAAGCCAGCGGGGCGATTTCGATAGTGCGTTCCTCGATCATCTTGGTGACCTGCTTGCCGGGCAAGAAATCATTCAGCGCGTCGTAAAGCGGCTGCATGTAGGGATCGACCTTTTCCTTCATATCGCCGGGCAGAAAGCCCAGACGCTCACCGGCTTCCACCGCCGGGCGGGCCAGAATGATCCGATCCACATTCCCGTCGAGATAGCTCGACACTGCCGCCGCCACGGCCAGATAGGTTTTTCCCGTTCCCGCCGGACCAAGGCCAAAGACCAGTTCATTCGAGAACAGCGATTTAACATAAGCAATCTGCGATTTGGTTCGCGGTTCGACGATTTTCTTGCGGGTCCGAAACTCCAGCTTGTCGCCCTTGAACATCTCGATCTGGTCATTGGCGCCGGGTTCGTCGAACACTTCCTTCGGCATCCGGATCGCGGCGTCCACATCGCCCTGTTCCAGCGCGCGGCCCTGTTCAAGCCGGGCATACATGGACCTGAGCGCGGTTTCCGCGTGCTTCTTCTCATGCGCCTCGCCACTGATCAGCAACTGGTTGCCACGATGATGTATCGCCGCCCCCGTGCCCATTTCAATTTTCGAGAGGTTGGAATCGAGCTGTCCGCAAAGGTCAATAAGAAGCCGATTGTCGGGAAACTCGATGAGGGTTTCGCTGGTCTCCGCGAGAGAGCTCGCGTCAGATATGTCTGATACCAATGGGGTCCGTCCGTTTGAATTTCGGTTTGCAGCTTAATGCTGCCAAATGCCGGACTCGCGGGCAAGGGGAAAAACGAGCGATCTTCAAATTGTCATGAAATTCCGCCGGTCCCGTTGCTGAATTGTCTCGATTTGGGGGGGCACGTCAATTCAGCGGGACCGGCGGTATGTATTCGCGATTTACGCGAATTCCTTAATTATTGTCTCTCTTTCCGGGGTTTCCGAAAACATGATCTTCGAAGAAGACCGTAGACCAGGGCACCGCGCCTTCGCGGCAAATCGGTTTTCCGTCATGGTCGAGGCGCGGGGACATGTAGCCCTCGAACCCGTCATCCAGAATCCAGTGATCGCAACCGTTGCGGTCAACCCAGATGCCGGCGGTCATGCCGGACAAGTCACCGGCGTCGGACCCGGTATCCCGGTTGATGGCAAAGTCACATGCACCGAGCGCGGTCATGGCCAGAAGGGCGGTGGAGATCCTCAACAGTTTCATCATCACTCTCCTCACCGGCTACAAAAGATTTCGACACGGCGGTTGCGGGCGCGACCGTCGGGAGTGTCGTTTGATGCGATCGGTTGCATCTCGCCATACGTGTCAGTACGCGAGATTGCCCCGATCTGGTTGGCAATGGCCGCGACAGATTGCGCGCGTTTGCGTCCCAGATCGTAGTTGTAGAATTCGTCACCGACGTTGTCGGTATGTCCAGCGATGGTGAAATAGTGAATGCCATCAGCCATGGAATCGCTGAAGAAGACCGTCAAGCGGTCGACCATCTCGTTGGACAGGTTCCATTTTGCGGTCTCGAACATGATGTCCGAGGGAAATTCCATGCAGATATTCGGATTACGACCGCAGACCGGTCTACCTTCGCGGTCGAGATGCGGGGACATCATCCCCTCAACCCCGAGGTCCAAGACCCAATGTTCACACCCGTCGGGATCAATCCAAATCGCGGCGGGGTAGCTGTCAGAGTTTCCGGCCTTGCTTTGCCCCGGCAAGGCCAAAATGGCCATGCCGAGTGCAAGGACAACAAATGCTGCCTTACTCATACTGGTTCATCCATAACTGGTTCTCAGAGGTTTCTGTCGCCAACAGCGCATACAGAGTTCCGGCATCTACCGGTTCCTCAAAATATGGCGCCATAGACTGAATAGTGCCCGCCACTAGGGCGATCATGATTGCTCTGAACATTGTTTCTGCCTCTTTGTCGCCGATCTAACGCCGGCATGTGTAAAAGGTAGCAGAAAAATTTCTTATGTGAATCTAATAAGTTAGAAGAATTTGTTTATGTGACTCAAACGACACAGTAGCACTATAACTTGTGATTGGGCCCTCAGACGACCACACCAGATAGTGAGTTTTTCTGTGATTTGATGATCTCCGCCTGGACGATTTTCCCGACATCTGCCTGGTCGGCATCCACGTGAACCGCCTGAAGATAGGGTGATTTGCCTACTATCTGTCCGGCCTCGCGCCCCGGTTTTTCCAGCAAAACGGGCAGGGTTTTCCCCACCATGGATGCCTGGAAGTCATACTGGTGCTGGTTCAGCAGTTCCTGCAACCGGGCCAGCCGGTCCGCTTTCACACTCTCGTCCACATGGGCACGATCCGCCGCCGGCGTGCCGGGACGGGCGGAGTATTTGAACGAATAAGCCTGCGCATATTTCACCTCGCGACAGAGCGCGAGCGTGTCTTCGAAATCCGCTTCGTCCTCGCCCGGGAAGCCAACGATGAAATCGCCGGAAAGGGCGATATCCGGGCGTGCCTCGCGAATGCGTTCCAGCAGACGCAGATAGTGCTCCGCCGTATGTTTGCGATTCATCGCCTTCAGCACCTTGTCCGATCCCGATTGCACCGGCAGGTGCAGATAAGGCATCAGTTTCTCCACCTCGCCATGTGCGGCGATCAGGTCATCATCCATGTCATTGGGGTGGGATGTCGTAAAGCGGATACGTTCCAGCCCGTCGATTTTCGCCATCTCGCGGATCAGTTTCGCCAGCGTCCAGCCCTCGGGTCCATGATAAGCGTTGACGTTCTGCCCCAGCAACGTGACCTCAACCACGCCGCGTTCCACCAGATCGCGGGCTTCGGCCATCAGGCGTTCGGCGGGGCGGGAGACCTCGGCCCCCCGCGTATAAGGCACGACGCAGAAGGCGCAGAATTTATCGCAGCCTTCCTGCACGGTCAGAAACGCGGCAGGCGCGCGCCGGGCCTTTGGGCCGCGGGGCAGATGGTCGAACTTGTCTTCTTCGGGAAATTCCGTGTCGATCTGCTTGACGCCATGCCCGGCCTTCGCCGCCATTTCCGGCAGGCGGTGATAGGATTGCGGGCCAACCACCAGATCGACCAACGGCTGGCGGCGCATGATCTCCTCGCCCTCGGCCTGCGCGACACACCCGGCGACGCCGATCTTCAGGTCGGGCTTGCCTTCTTTCAGTTTCCGATACCGACCAAGTTCGGAATAGACCTTTTCCGCCGCCTTCTCGCGGATATGGCAGGTGTTCAGCAGGATCATGTCCGCATCATCGGGGCTGTCCGTTTCCACATACCCGTCCGATCCCATGGCTTCGGCCATACGTTCACTGTCGTAAACGTTCATCTGGCAGCCATAGGTTTTGACAAATAGTTTCTTGGGGTCGGACATTTTTTACCTTCTGGATTCCCGCCCCTTTACCGCACTGATAAAACCTGCGCAATGCGTGCGGTTTCGGCTTTCCCTTGGCGGTGCGCTTTTGCTATGCCTTCGGGACGGAGAGAATGATGCCAAACCCCGAGTTGCAAAGCTATCTACAAAGCCATGACCTGACCTCGCCCGTCGCGGTCATCCTGGCCGAGGACGAGGTGGAGCTCGACAGCACCGTCCGCCATCACCAGAAGCTGGGCTTCGGAACGATTCTGGTGGTCGGAGCCGTCGGCCAATCCGCGTTCGAAGATCTGGAAAATGTCCGAACCTTCTATGCCGAGCTGAACGAACTGGAGGATTCGCTGGAAATCCTCAACATGGTCATCTCTCAGGCTGAGGGGTGCTGGATCTACTACTGTTTCAACGCCGAATATCTGTATTTCCCGTTCTGCGAGACAAGGTCTATCAAAGACGCCCTCACCTTCATGGAGGAAGAGCGCCGGACCTCCGTCTATAGTTACGCCATTGACCTTTATCCCGAAAACCTGCCGGATCACCGGTCGGGCGTCGATCTGGGGTCGGCGCATCTGGACCTGTCGGGTTATTACGGGATGGACCGGTATGACGGCCCCGACATGGTCGAGCGTCAGCCCGAGATTTTCGGCGGCCTGCGCTGGCGGTACGAGGAGCATATCCCGTGGGAAAAACGCCGTATCGACCGGATTGCGCTGTTCAAGGTCACCAAGGGCCTGACGATTGGCGAGGATTTGCGCCTGTCGGAACCGGAATTGAACACGATATCCTGTGAGTGGCACCATAACCTGACCATGGCGGTGATGTCGTTCCGCGTCGCCAAGGTGTTGATGCATAATCCCGGGTCTGCCGAGGCGATACAGAATTTTCACTGGGGCGGCAGCGGGAAATTTGATTGGGACTCCCAGCAATTGATGGAGCTTGGCTTTATGGAACCCGGACAGTGGTTTTGAGCGATAAGCGCATGAACCTGACGGCGGGGGCGGCCTCGGTCATGGTGGCGGTGCTGCTGGTCGGACTGAAGCTGTGGGCGCTGGGTGAAACCGGCGCGCTGTCTATTGCTGCCAGCCTCACGGATTCCGCACTTGATCTGGTCGTGTCACTGACCGGATTGCTGGCAATCATTTATGCCGCGCGTCCCGCGGATGAGGATCACCAGTTCGGCCACACCTCGGCGGAGGATCTCGCCAGTTTGGGGCAGGCTTTGCTGGTCGGCATATCCGGATTGGTTATTGGCTACACGGCCTTCACCCGGCTGTTCGGAAATACACCGGTTCTGCTGGCTTCCGAGACTGAGGGGATCACCGTCATGGTGATCTCGGTTTTCCTGACAATCCTGCTGGTCTGGTATCAGCGCCGTGTCGCGCGGCGAACCGGGAACAAAGTCGTGGCGGCAGACAGCCTGCATTACCTGTCGGATTTGCTGCCAAATATCGGGGCAATCGTGGCGCTTGTCGCCTCCGCCCTGTGGGGCATCGTCTATATTGACAGTGTCATCGCCATCGCTGCCGCGGCGTTCCTGCTGTTTAACAGCTGGCGAATTGGCAAAGGCGCGTTTGACGCGCTGATGGATCGGCAGACAGATCCGAAGACGATTGAGCAGATCGAGGCTATCGCCCGCGACTGGCCCGGGATCGAAGGTTTCCACGATCTGAAAACCCGCACAGCTGGGAACCGCACATTTGTGCAAATACATATCGAGGTTGATGGTCAGCTTCCCCTGAAAGAGGCGCATGATATCGGGGCTGGTCTGCGACGGAAAATCCTGTCAGAGGTCCCGAATGCCGAGGTGATCATCCACAAGGACCCGGCCTAACTGATCTCGATAATCCGTTCCTTGGTCAGCCCTCCGGGCACCACGGTGATCGGCACGGATAACTCGCCTGCCTGTCGGCCGACCAGTTGGGATACCAGCGGCCCGGGTCCGTCCCCCGTTGATCCGGCCCCTAACACCAGAACGCCCACCTCTGGGTCGTCTTCGATCTGGGCCAGAACCTCGGCGGCTTTCTCGCCTTCGCGGATCACCAGTTCCGGGGTGATCCCCTCATTATCGACCATCCATTTGGAAAAGACTTTGAAATGCTCTTCGATACGCTCGCGCGCTTCCTGACGCATCACGTCGCCGACGCCGATCCAGTGCTGAAATTCCTCGGGGGCGATAATCCCGAGGATTTCCACCCCGCCGCCGGTTTTCTTGGCCCGGATTGCGGCGAACCGCAGGGCGTTCAGAAATTCGGTGCTGTCATCCATGACAACCAGAAATTTGCGCATGTCGTGATCTCCCTGCCACTATCATTGCCAGTTTCGCAACTTCACGCAACTGTCTGTTGACCTTGAACGGCGCCGAAGCCAATTTTCAGATATGTTTCGCGTTCTGCCCTTCAAGGAAAGCTACTGGCCCGGCGTCTGGGGAATCCTGGAACCTGTCTTTCGGGCGGGTGAGACGTATGGCCTGCCCACGGACCTGAGCGAAGCGGATGCCCATCAGCTATGGATCACGGCACCGCAGGCCACCTATGTCGCGCTGGGGACACGGAACGAGATTCTGGGAACGTTTTACATCAAACCCAATCACGGAGGACCGGGCGCGCATGTCTGCAATTGCGGCTACGTGGTTGCGGATCAGGCGCGGGGGCGCGGGATCGCATCGATGATGTGCACATTTTCGCAGAACGAGGCGCGCCAAATGGGGTTCACAGCGATGCAGTTCAACTTCGTTGCCTCCACAAATACCGGGGCGGTTGGCCTGTGGCAGAAACTCGGATTTGAGATTGTCGGCACTCTGCCCGCCGCGTTTCAGCATCCAGCGAAAGGGTTCGTGGATGCGTATGTGATGTTTAAAAAATTGTAGGGTTCGAGGTTTCCACCCATCGAATGACATGGGGCGAGCGCCTGCCCGTGGGGTGGCGCTATAACCTCCATTCAGGGCACTTTGTGCTCGACTATCACTTCTTCCTGCTGCGCGTGGCACTCCGCTGGAGAAGCGCCGGCCCGCCGTGACGGGCTGGCGTTCGCCCGGCGGCTGACACCATGATTCCGGGCAAGGATATATCGACAACATCCGCACTGAATGGAGGCACTACCCCCGAACGAACCCGACGATATCGTAGGTCTTCTGCAGGATCGGCTCCGCAATCGCGCGGGCCTTGTCAGAGCCTTTGACCAGCAGCCGGTCAATCTCTGCCGGGTCGTCCATCAGTTCCGCCATCCGCGTCGAAATCGGTGACAGTTTCGCCACCGCCAGATCCGCCAGCGCCGGCTTGAACTGCCCCCATTGCGCCCCGGCATATTCACCGATCACGGCCTCGGGGGTTACGTCCGACAGCGCCGCGTAAATCTCCACCAGATTACGGGCTTCGGGGCGGTCTTTCAGACCCTCCAGCGATTCCGGCAGCGGTTCAGGATCGGTCTTGGCCTTCCGGAACTTCTTCGCAATCGTGTCGGCGTCGTCGGTCATATTGATCCGTTCCATATCCGACTGACCGGATTTCGACATCTTCTTGGTTCCGTCGCGCAGGTTCATCACCCGCATGGCCGGACCTTCGATAACCGGCTCGGTGATCGGAAAGAAATCGACGCCATAGTCATTGTTGAACTTCTGCGCGATGTCGCGCGTCAGTTCCACATGCTGCTTCTGATCCTCGCCCACCGGCACATGGGTTGCGTGATAGATCAGAATGTCCGCTGCCATCAGGGATGGGTAGGCATAAAGCCCCAGCGAGGCATTCTCGCGGTTCTTCCCGGCCTTATCCTTGAACTGCGTCATCCGATTCATCCAACCGACGCGCGCCACACAGTTGAAAATCCAGCCGAGTTCCGCATGGGCGGAGACCTGGCTTTGGTTGAACAGGATCGACTGATCCGGATCAATACCGCTGGCGATATAGGCCGCCGTCAGCTCGCGGGTTGCATGGCGCAGCTCTTCAGGGTCTTGCCAGACGGTGATCGCGTGCATGTCGACAACGCAATAGATGGTCTCCAGACCTTCCTCCTGCATATCAACAAAGCGCTTGATGGCACCCAGATAATTTCCCAGCTGCAAGCCACCTGATGGCTTGATGCCGGAAAAGACGCGATGCGTGTGGACCGCTTCCGTCATGGCAATTCTTCCTTTACATGGTTTCAATTGTGCGCGACTTATCGCGCCAGCCGCGCCCAGCGTCAACAGGAGTGTGCATGTTCGATCCCAATGCCAATGCCTCGCCGATCAATCGGATTCCGCCTGTTATTCTGGCTATCTTTCTGCTGGTTACCGGTCTGGAAATTCTGTTCCAGCTGACCCAGCGCGACATGATCGGTCGTCCCGAGCTTCTGGGATTACGCGTCGATCTTATCCAGAAATACGGCTTCGTTGACACGCTGTTCGAATATATGCGGGTCAATCACGTGTATGACTGGGAAACGCTGCATCGCTTCGTGACCTTTCCTTTCATGCATTTCTCCGGTCAACACGCCATAATGGCAGGCCTGATGTTTCTGGCGATCGGAAAAGGTGTTGCGGATTATTTTCATCCGCTTTCGGTTGTCGCGCTCTTTGTAATCGTCAATTTTGTCGGCGCGTTGGCTGTCGGGTTGCTGGGCAGCCACAACCAGTATCTGGTCGGGCTGTTCACAGCTGTTTACGGATTCCTTGGTGCCGTGGTCTGGATGATGATTTATCGTCCGGGCACGCTGAAAAGAGGGAGCAAAACGGCGCTTCAACTCGTCGGGTTTCTGGTCGTGATGCAGATTGTTTTTCACTTCGCCATCCGGGGGGATGACGAATGGATAAACCGGTTCGCCGGGTTGGGAACCGGCTTTCTGCTATCCTATGTTCTTGGTCCTGACGGGTTACAGCGCGTGCGCGGATTTATCGATCAGATGCGTCAACGCTGACGGCGCAGTGCGGATTTCAGATCAGTGATCGAACTTGCCTTCAAGCCGATCACCGCAACGCAATATACCACCATCCCGCCTGTCACCAGCAGTAGCAACCACAGATACCGGGCGGTTGGGCTGAAGAGTCCCGCCGCCATCAGCTGCGCCGCCCCCCAGACGGCCACACCCATGACAAGGCTTGCCAACGTAATCCTTGGCAACCGCTGTTTCAGCCGTGTATCCATCGCGGCCGCGTCACCATAGCGACGCGCCCCGATCCACAACATTGCCAGCATCGCCCATCCGGCAACAGTTGTTCCAATCGCCGCCGCGACATAGCCGATCATCGGCATAAGCCCAACCGCCAGAGCCGCGTTGATCACCATCGACACCAGCGCGAAATAGAACGGCGTTTTGGTATTCTCCCGCGCGAAAAAAACGGGCGAGAGCACTTTTGCCAAAACGAAACTGGGTAATCCAACGCCATAAATCATCACTGCCAGCGCGGTTGCTTCGGCATCCTGACGATCAAACGCCCCTCGTTCAAACATGACGGATACCAGCGGCAGCGCAATCGCCACCAACGCAGCGGCGGCAGGCAGGGACAATAGCAGCGTGAATTCAGCGGCGCGGTTGATGGAGTGCCGCCCTCCTGTCTCATCACCCGCACGCAGACGACGCGACAGATCAGGCAGCAGCACGACACCAATCGCGATGCCCACAACGCCCAGCGGCAACTGATACAGACGGTCCGCATAGTTCAGCCACGCCACCGCCCCTTCGAATTGCGAGGCCACCTGCCGCCCGATCAGCAGATTCACCTGCACAACCCCGCCAGCCAGTGCTGCCGGGGCGGCGATGATGGCCAACCGTTTCAGTTCGGGTGTCAGGCGCGGCACCCGGAGGCGCAGCGCCATTCCGGCCCGCGCCGCCGCCCACCAGACCAGCGCCAGCTGCGCGATACCGGCAACGGGGACGGCCCATGACAGCGCCCAACCAATGTCCCACCCCAGTTGAACGGCCAGCACCATCGCGCTGATCAGGATCACATTCAGCAGCACCGGCGCAGCCGCTGCGGCGGCAAACCGGCCTAAGGAGTTCAGCACACCGCTGAACAACGCGGCCAGCGAGATAAACAGGATATAAGGAAAGGCAACCCGCCCGAAGTCGGTCGCCATGTCAAAGCGCGCATCACCCAGATAGCCGCTCGCCATGGCCAGCACCAACCATGGCATGAAAAGTTGCGCGATAAGCGTGAAGAGGATCAGCACACCTGCAAGGCCGGACAGCGCGTCTTCGGCAAAGCCTTTCGCGTCGGATCCGTCCTCCACCCGTTTGGCAAACATCGGTACGAAGGCGGTGTTAAACGCCCCCTCGGCAAAAAACCGGCGGAACATGTTGGGCAGGGCAAAAGCGATCAGGAACGCCTCGGCCACCGGACCTGCACCCAAAAAGGCAGCGATCATGATGTCGCGGACAAAACCCAGAATCCGACTGGCCAGCGTCCAGATGCCGACCGTAAAGAAACCCGATATCAGCCGGATTTGCCGGGTCATGCGGAGGCAACCTCCTGCCCTTTGTCGATCGCTTCGCGCAGACGTTTTTCGATGCTTTCCTGCCGGGATTTCGAATGAATTTTATGCCCGAACAGGTCTTTCACATAAAACGCATCCACCGCCTGTTCCCCATATGTCGCAATGATCGACGACGAGACCGAGATATTGCAGTCCGTCAGCGTCCGCGCCAGATCGAACAGCAATCCGCGGCGGTCGCGGGTGTCGACCTCGATAATGGTGAAAATGTCGGAGCCCTCATTGTCGAAGGTAATCGCCGTGGGCACGATAAATTCACGCTCGCGCTTCTTGTATTTATCTTTGGTCTTCAGCGCGTCGCGGGCGATGACCTCGCCTTTCAGAATGCGCGTGACCATGCTTTGCAGCGGCTTCAGACGGGTGGCGTCATAGGGGTGGCCTTCGATGTCCTGAATCCAGAACACAGCGGTCGCGATCCCGTCAGACGAAGTATAAAGACGGGCATCCACCACGTTCGCCCCCGCCAGCGCCAGCGCCCCCGTCAGGCGGGCGAACACGCCGGGATGGTCGTGCATGACAAAACAGGCGCGGGTCGCATCGCGGTAGCTGTCCGGTTCGATCCTGCTAACCGGCTCGTCGGGTTTGGACTCGCGGATCAGCTCGGCAAAGATCACTTGCGTTTCGGTGTCCAGTCCCAGCCAATAGGGTTCATAATGACGCTCCAACTCGCGTTGGACGTCGGCATTGCTCCAGTCTTTCAGCGCTTTGGACAGGTGCTCTTTCGCGGTTTCCTCGCGGTGGCGCCCGGCGAAAGCCTGCTCGCCGTCACGCAAGAGCAACCGGGTCTGGGAATAGAGGTCGCGCAGCAGCACCGCCTTCCAGTTGTTCCAGATCCCCGGTCCGACGCCACGAATGTCGCACGCGGTCAGCACTGTCAGAAGCTTCAGCCGCGTGCGGCGCTGCACTTCCTCGGCGAAATCGCGCACGGTACGGGGGTCGGACAGGTCGCGTTTCTGCGCCACATCCGACATCAACAGGTGGTTACGGACCAGCCAGACGACGGTCTCGACTTCATCCTCGTCAAGGCCAAGGCGCGGGGCAACTTCCTCGGCAATCTTTGCGCCGGCTTCGGAATGATCCTCCGGCAGGCCCTTGCCGATGTCGTGCAGCAGCAGCGCCACATAAAGAACTTTCCGGTTCACGCCTTTTTCCAGAATCGAAGAGGCCACCGGCAGGCTTTCCTTCAGCTCGCCATGTTCGATCTGCGCCAATGTCGAGATGCACTGGATCGTATGTTCATCCACCGTGTAGGAGTGATACATGTTGAACTGCATCATCGCCACGATCCGCCCGAATTCGGGCATGAAAGCGCCAAGCACACCAATTTCGTTCATGCGCCGCAACGCTCGCTCCGGGTTGCCCCGGTTCAACAGCAGATCGAGGAAAATCCGGTTCGCCTCGGCGTCTTTGCGCATCTTGTCGTCGATCAGGTCGAGGTTCCGCGCAATCAGCCGCATCACATCGGGATGGATCAGAATGTCGGATTTCAACGCCTCGTCAAAGACGCGCAGGATATTGAGCGGGTCCTTCAGAAATGCCTTCGGTTCCTTGATATTCAGGCGTCCATTGTCCAGCAAATAGGCTTCCGCCGTCGGATCACGGCTAAAGGTGATGGCGTTCAGAATCGACCGCCCGAAGCTTGGGCGGTTTTTCACATGTTCGGATTCCAGCACCGCCAGGAATATCCGTGTCAGTTCACCCACATGGGTCGCGTGGCGGAAATATTCCTGCATGAAATGCTCGACCGCGCGCCGCCCTCCCCCATCTTTGAATCCCAGTGCGCGGGCAACTTCGACCTGCATGTCAAAGGTCAGGAGTTCAGTCGCGCGCCCGGCGCAAAGATGAAGATGGCATCTGGTGGTCCACAGAAACGCCTCGGCATCCGCGAAAACCTGGTATTCTTCGGCAGTGTAGACTCCGCGCTCGATCAGGGCTTCGGGGCTGTCAACATGGTAGAGGTATTTGGCAATCCAGAACAGGGTCTGAAGGTCACGCAACCCGCCTTTGCCCTCTTTAACGTTCGGTTCCACAACGTAACGTGCGCCACCGTTTTTCTTATGGCGTTCGTCGCGTTCGTCCAGCTTGGCTTCGACAAATTCCGGGCCGGTATTGGCGAACAGTTTCGACCAGAGTTGCGTATCGAGCGTCTCCGCCAGTTTCTGATCCCCGTAAAGAAAACGGTGCTCAAGCAGCGCGGTGCGGATGGTGATATCGTCGCGCCCAAGCGTCAGGCAATCCTCCACCGTGCGCACGGCGTGGCCGACTTTCAGGCGCAGATCCCAAAGGATGTAGAGCGCACTCTCAATAAAGGTATCGACGGTCTTGTTGGCGCGTTTCGGGGTCAGGAACAGCAAGTCAACGTCGGAAAACGGGGCCATCTCGGCACGGCCATAGCCGCCCACCGCAAGAATACTGATCTGATCCAAAGATTTCGCGCGCGGATGCATCCAGATGCGGGCAACCTCGAACGCCAGTTTGACAATTTCGTCGGTGACAAAGGTATAAGCCCGAATGGCGTCCGGCGCGGCATAAGGATTGTCCTTAAGGGCGGTGGCGATACGATTGCGACTTTCAGCATAGGCATCGCGCAATACCGGAACGGCAGCGGCACGCATATCCTGTTCGCCTTTGACGTCTTTCAGCGCCGCGCGCAAGGATTTGCGTAATGACGCAATATCCAGAATCTCAGCGGGGGAGCCCAACGACTCCCCCACTTTCACAATCGCCATTTCAGCATTCATCTATCAGAACCCGACACCACCAAAGTTACGTGGGGCCGCTTCTACGACAATTGCACTACCATCGACAACCTCCAACACGGCTAGGCCACGCTGGTTCAGCCCGGCGCTGGTAAAGCGGAAGATCCCGCCCACGCCAACAAACCCTGCCGGATTGGTTATGCGATCCACGGAGAACGGATCCGTCGCACCTTCGAGCCGCGCGGATTTGACCAGTGCGCCAACTGCTGCCACAGCGTCGTAGGCAAGCGGGGCAAGGTTATGTGGCTCCGCCCCGAACTGTGCTGTGTAGCGACCATTGAACTGTGCGGTCAGACCCGGATCAGGCACAGCGAAGACCGCCCCTTGCGCCGAGGGTTGCTGTAACAGTTCCGGCGAGGCATCCCAGCGCGTCAGACCCATGAACTGCGTGTTATCGCGGGTCACACCATCGCTGCCAAGCGCGGCCATAATGAAGGGCAATCCCCGCGTCGGGGTATCGGTGAACAGGATCGATTGAACACCGGCTGCCTTCATATTGGCGGCGATCGTCGGGGCGGATTCACTCAAGCCCTGCATGTTCAGCGGATAAGACGAGGTCGTCGACAGGTTTGCGCCCGTCGCACGCGCTGCCGCTTGCGCGGCTTCCAGAGCGGAGGTCCCTTCAACCCCGTCCTGATAGATAACGCCAACATTCACTTTACCCTGATTGACGGACCAGCCCATCAATCGGGCGGCAACATCTTCGAAAGTTGTTCCGATGATAAAGGTGTTCCCACCGGCAATGTCCGAATTGTTCGAAAAGCTGATAACCTTGATATTGTTTTGTGCTGCAACCGCTGCCACCGACGGTGTAACGCTGGAATAGAGCGGACCAAGAATGATCTGCGCCCCTTCGGTGATCGCACGCGTGGCTTCGGCCGAGGCGGTCGCCGCATCAGCCGCGGTATTATAAATCCGAAGATCAATATCTGCGCCGCCAATGTCAGCGCTCGCCATGCGGGCGGCATTCACCAGGGCGTTGGCCAGATTATCGTTTGAGGCCTCACCTGATCCGCGCGGAACCATCAGCGCAACGATCACGGGCTCATTAGGGTCAACGGCCGGACCGGGGCCAACCGGCATCCCGTCACAGGCCGCCAGCGTCAGCGCCATCAGGCCCAGCAGGAAAGCGCGGGCCGGGCGCAGAATTGCGGTTAAAGGTTTGAACATATTTCCTCGCAATATCAGATATGTATCAGTAGAGTCGCGTTGCGGGCAGATTACGGATTTGGCCCGTCCAAGTAAACGATAGCTTTTGGAAACGGGAGGTCACGCGTGACCGAAACGGCATCACAGCTTGCCGCAGGACTATATCTTGTGTCCACGCCCATCGGAACCGCAGCAGATATTACGTTGCGCGCACTAGATATATTATCTCGTGCCGATGTGTTGGCGGCGGAGGACACGCGAAATTCCCGCAAATTGCTGGATATTCACGGGGTAAAGCTGAATGGCAGGCCGTTTCTTGCCTATCACGATCACTCCTCAGAAGCCGAACGGACCCGTCTGGTCCGCGCGGTGAAAGGGGGGAAATCGGTGGCCTATATGTCAGACGCTGGAACACCACTGATTGCTGATCCTGGCTACAAGCTGGCGGCGGCAATGATTGCTGACGAATTGCCTGTCACATCCGCTCCCGGGGCCTCCGCATTGCTGGCGGCGCTGGCGGTGGCTGGGTTGCCGACGGACCGGTTCATGTTTGCCGGATTCCTGCCGGTGAAGGCACAGGCAAGGCGAACATTTGTCGAAGGGCTGTCGGGGATTGACGCAACGCTGGTCTTTTATGAAAGCCCGCGCCGCTTGTCCGATACGCTAGCGCTGATGGCCGAGGTTCTTGGTGACCGTCCGGCGGCGGTCTGCCGGGAGCTGACCAAGAAATTCGAGGAGGTAAAGCGCGGGACATTGACGGCACTCGCTGACGCTTACCCCCAAGCCCCCAAGGGCGAGATTGTCATTGTCGTTGGCCCGCCAGGTGATGAAGCCCCGGATGAAGCCGACCTCGATACGGCATTGCAGGCTGCGCTGGCGGAAATGTCGGTCAAAGACGCGGCTGCCTTTGTGTCCCAGCAACTGGGACTGAAGCGCAAGCAGGTCTATGCCCGTGCGCTGGAGTTGGCGGGGAAATGAGCAACTATCAAAACGGCCTCGCCGCCGAAGACATCGCCGCGCGGCTATATGAGGCACAGCAGGGCAAAGTCTTGGAACGCCGTTGGCGAAAGCGGGGTGGCGAGATTGATCTAATCGTTGAACTGGCTGGTGTGCTGGTATTTGTCGAAGTGAAAGCGCGCAAATCGCTTGACGATGCTGCGGGCGCGGTCAGTGCTGCGCAGCAACAACGGCTGTTCCGGATGGCAGAGCAATATCTGGCGGAAACGGAACGCCCGCTCGATACCGACATGCGGTTCGATCTTGTGATCACGGACCGCAATGGTGGTGCAGAAATCCTCGAAAACGCGCTGGCCGAGGTCTGGTAGCGACGGAAACTGCGTCATGATCCGTATCACACCTGTCCGATTGAAGGAGAGGTCCATGTCCAGACGTGCCATCATATTTTACGCCACCGTCCTCGCGCTCAGTTTCGCGTCGGTGGTTGCCAGCAGTCTGGATGCGTTCACACTCTAGGCACGCTTTTCGATTTCTCCGCTGATCAGGTCTGGTAATCGCCGCCGGAGCCGCTACATTTTGCTGACCAAAATGCGGAGACCCGAATGCCCCTCAAAGTTGCCATCCAGATGGACCCGATTGATCATATCGACATCAACGCCGATAGCTCCTTCCGCATTGCGGAGGAAGCGCAGGCACGCGGGCATGAATTGTTCTACTACACGCCAGACAAGCTGGCCTTTCAGGAAGGGCGCGTCACCGCCTATGGCTGGCCGCTGACCGTGCGGCGCGAGGTTGGAAACCATTACACGCTGGGCGAAGCGCAGGAAATCGATCTTGCCGATTGGGACGTCGTCTGGCTGCGCCAGGACCCGCCGTTCGACATGGGCTATATCACCACGACGCATATTCTGGATATGATCCATCCGGATACATTGGTGGTCAACGACCCGTTCTGGGTACGGAATTATCCGGAAAAGCTACTGGTGCTGCAATTCCCTGACCTGACTCCGCCAACGACCATTGCGCGGGATATGGCGACGCTGAAAGCGTTCAAGGCGAAGCACGGGGATATCATCCTGAAGCCTTTGTACGGCAATGGCGGGGCGGGCGTGTTCCGGCTGGACCCGAATGACCGCAACTTTTCATCCCTTTACGAGCTATTCACCGGTATCAACCGCGAGCCACTGATCGCGCAGAAATTCCTGCCGGATGTGTCGGCGGGTGACAAACGGATCATCCTTGTCGACGGGGAACCTGTCGGCGCCATCAACCGTGTCCCGGCAGACGGGGAAACCCGGTCGAACATGCATGTCGGTGGTCGGCCCGAGAAAATCGGGCTGACGGAGCGGGAACGCGAAATCTGCGCGGCCATTGGCCCGTTGCTGCGTGAGAAGGGGCAGATATTTGTCGGCATCGACGTGATCGGCGGAATGCTAACCGAGATCAACGTGACCTCCCCCACCGGGATACAGGAGTTGGAACGGTTTGACGGGATCAATGTCGCGGAAAAGATCTGGGAAGCTATCGAGGGACGTATCCGCTAGCGCGTAGGCTTTCTCCGCACTGTGATGCGCAATCATTTTCGCTTGTGATCATAGATTCTACGCAGATGGTGAAAACCATGATATATCCCCCTTGGAGAGAGGGAGAGTAATCATGGAAATCGTAAAATTCATTCATTTTCTGGGTCTGATGATGGGGGCCGGGGCCGGGATCGGTCATATGGTCACCGCCATCGCGATGAAAAAGACCAACGGCGGCGCGGCAGAGGCCGTGAAGGTTATGAAACCGGTGCTGGGGATATTCGGGATGGCCGGTATATTGTTGCTATGGCTTTCAGGAATCGCGCTGGTCCTTCCCAATGGGCTGACCGGATTGGGCGTTCTGTTTTACCTCAAGCTGCTGGCAGCCTTGGGCATACTGCTGATCAATATCTATGTGGCGATGAAGATGCGCGCCCATGTGAAGGCGGGCACACCGCCGGATCCGAAACTGGAAAATCTTGGAAAGCTGAATGGCCCGCTGGCACTGATCGCCGTCGCGCTGGCCGTTTACGTGTTCAACTGAACCAATAGCTCCATCTTCGGCAACATACGCCCTGGGATCGAGCCTGAGGGGCTTTCGGCATAGGTGCGAAAGCCCATCGCTTCATAGAACGGGACGGCGTTGGGGTCGGCGTCAAGTGTCAGGCGCATAATCTGCAGCGCCGCAACACGGTCCATCACCCTGTCCCACAGTAAACGCCCAACACCTTGCCGTTGGCGTTCGGGGGCGACGAAGAAATTCTCGACCTCCGCTTCCTGACCCGTGACCGTCAGCGCAACGCAACCGGCGAGGCTATCGTCTTCGGCCACCCAATATTCCGCTTCTCTCAGCTTGTCGGGGGTGATGCGCAGCTCCTCCCGGCAAGCCTCCATGAAGTCGTCGTCATACCCGTTTGACGCCTTGGATCGGAAGATCAGGTCCGTCAGCGCGGCGATATCACCAGAATCTGCAGGCCGAACATTCACCGGCGTCCTCTGAGCAGCAGAACCACGATAAAAATTACTGCCGCGACGCCGCCCCAACCGACGATGGCCTTGTCACCCTCGAAAAAGGCTCCGATTTCAGGACCGAACACATCGGATACAAATTGCCCGGCGCGTTGTAGCGTGTTTGAGGTAATGTCTTCCATTTTATGCCCCTAAAGAGTGACGTGCTTAGTTATTTTTTTGCATTCGCGCGGCGGTTTGTTACCTTTCACGAACGCATCAACTCCACATGTCTTACATACAAACCGGTTGAGAGACCCGCGCCCACCGTTCCTATCTTTCTTCCAACGGCATCTGTTACGACGTGAACGATCCTCACTGTTTTTAGGCAGACGAGAATTCGCCCTGAAAATAAACACCATGAAAATCAGAAAACCAAGGATCAGCAAATAGGGCATGGTCCGTCACTCAATGTCAAAGTTAACATCCGTATATCCTGCGATCCTCCGGGTCGCGCGCTCACCGGCAGTCAGGACTTTGGTCCACTTCCCCAGTCCCTCACGAAATACCATATGTCGCCTCAATTATCATATTCCAGCGGCATGTAGCGACCGAATTTGGCGCTGGCGTTCTGGTGTTCCTCCATGATCTGACGCCATTCATCGCTTGGGATGTCAGCATTTGTACGCCAGACCATTCCCCAGCTCGAAAGGAACTCCAATCCGGAGACCGAGGCAACACCGTAAGCAAAGACCCGCGGAGCAACTTCAATCGCATGTGGATGAGGAGAGCGCAGGAAAGCCAATACAGCCCAGTTCCCGTCAGGTAGCAACGCAAGGTAATAGACGATGGGCGCGCCGTTCGGTCGTCTCTGCGGGTCCACCGGAATCGTGAGATCACGGTTCAATCCGGCTTCCAACGCGTCCAACAACTCTGTTGGATGGTAATTCTGCAACGAGAACCCAAACGGAGTCCCCGTGGTTCGATCTGATTGCATCCCATCCAGCGACCCGATTGGAACGATATGAATCAAATCGCTTGAGTCATAGTCCTCTGCAAAGGGCAGCATTCCGGTTACCTCGACATACTCTTCCATGAGAGACGCGATCATGTGAACATCGCCAATGCGCTTGGCATCTGCATCGGCTTGGTAGGCTCGTTCCTGCGATATGTTGAAACTCAACACCGCCGCAAAAAAATAAAATATAAAAACCAGCAAATTCATACGGGAAGTTTAGCGCAAATTTTCAGGATTGGGAGAGTGTCCCGTCTGGCGCAATGATCGCAATCACAAACAACGTGCCGGAGGGCAGGCGAGATTGCACAGTTTTTGTGCGGAAATGTACATTGGTCAAAGAGTTCGTGATCGAATGATCACAATTTGTGCCAAACCCAACAATTCACCTAAAATTTTTAATGCTTTCGGTGACAACACCGAGAAATTCACCTATGTCACGCACAGTCTAAACACGAGGGTTATTATGTCAGGAAAAATCTCGACACTTATTTTTGGGGTTGGTTCGCTTGCACTTGCAGGGACCGCTTCTCAAGCACAAAGTATCATGGAAGGCTATGTTGGGCTCTCCTACTCCGGCCATTCGTTTGTTACATCGGGTGACGTAACCGAAAGCGATACCGGATCATCTTACGGACTCGAAGGCGCATTCGCATTGAACGTCGCGTCAGGTTTGTCGTTGGTGCTGGATGGTTCGTACGAAGATATTTCGGCCAATGGCGGCGGAATTATCGCGAGCGACGTGCCTTACACCTATACGGTGGGTGCGCACCTTTTGTATGACATCGCACCGGGTTACAAAATCGGTGGTTTGGTCGGTTATGGCTTTGGGGAAAGCAAAAACGGCTCACCAGAATCCTATGACGTGCTCTTCTATGGTATCGAAGGACAGGCTGATTTCGGGTCTGGTTTCTTTGGCTATGCCCAGATTGCGGCCGGTGACGTTCAGACAGCAAATGGCGGCAGCAACGGCTTTATCAACGGATACATGCTCCGCGGTGGACTGGGCTATGCCTATTCGGCCAGCAGCACTTTCACGCTGGACTTTGAATATGCGGCAGAGACAACCGGTTTCGAAGATGACGGCGAAAACGGTACATTCTACCGCGTGAAGCTGGGCGGCGAGTATCTGTTGTCCTCTTACCCGATCGCGATCACGTATTTCGTTGGGTATGACTACTATGAAACACTTGGTGACCAGATCCTGGAAGACACATTCTACGGCATTGGTGCACGGTACTATTTCGGTGGTGGCAACCGGAAATCGGCGTTCGATGCGGGTATCGTCGGATCCCCGACCATCGTCTCCCATGCAAGCGGCTGGATGGAGCTGTTCGACTAAGCCGCTCTCATAAAGACAATCAGAAAAGGCGCGGTGAACCCCGCGCCTTTTTTTATTTCGTCGCCTCAAACCCCAGTTCCGCCGGATCGAATTCATAATGCGCCCCGCAGAATTGGCAATCGGCTGTGACCTTGCCGTCCTCGGTTGTCATATGGCCGATATCCTTGGCGGAATAAATCGACATCGCCTGTTTCACCTTGTCCTCTCCGCAGGTGCAGCCAAACCGCACCGGCTGGGCGTCAAATATCCGTGGCTGATCTTCGTGGAACAGCCGCACCAGCAGTTCATCGGGGGACACATGCGGACCGATCAGCTCTGTCAGTTCCACGCTTTCCAGCAGGATCGTGGCGCGGTTCCAGTTTTCGGCGTCATCGCCGTCCAGCAAATCATTTGGTGTCAGCAGACCGCCCTCGCCCGTCCCCTCGCCCGCTGCGAAAGGCGAGGCTTTGGGCATATGCTGCAACATCACCGCCCCGCCGCGCCATTCTGGCGCGCGCCCGGGTTCCGTTGCTTCGGCCAGTGCCATCGCGAACCGGGTGGGCAGCTGTTCAGACTGCGCAAAATAGGTTTCCGCGCAACTCGCCAGTGAACCGCCCGCCAGTGGCGTAATCCCGGAATAGGGCTGCTTGCCGTCCCCCTGATCGATCAGGATCGCAAACATGCCTTTGCCCAGCTGCGGAAAAGCCGCGCCATCCGCGTCCAGCCTGTCCGCATCATAGCTGGCATAGGCGCGAACCTGCGCCGTCTCACCTTTTTTACCGGGGGCGTAATAATCCGTTGCGATCAGGCGCACGGGTCCGTCGCCACGGATTTGCAGTGATAGCCGCCATTTCAGCTTGATCGTCTGACCGATCATCGCCGTTAACAGCGCAGCCTCGGCGACCAGTGCCTCTACCACCGGCGGGTAATTATGCTGTCGCAGGATTTCCTGCAAAACCCCGTCGAGGCGCGCAACTCGTCCGCGAACATCCGCTTTATCCAGCTGAAACGGCAATATCGTATCATCCCAGGCAATTCTCGCGGCTGTCGTCATTTTTTCCGGTCCTTAGTGGTTTCGTAACTCTGCCCAGATAGGCAGTTTATCACAAACATTCAAATACGAATGGCAACAAGTCTTGCCCCGCACATTGCGTCACGATAGAAACGCGGGGATTTGTTGGAGAATTGTATGGCGTTTCCGGGTACATGGATGACCGAAAGTGAAACGATGCTGTATCGCGTCGTTCCTAAATGCGCATGTTCGACCATCGGCCAGATCATGTTCTATGCCGACCATGGCGAGTTTTTCGATGGCGACATCCATGACGCCAATTCCGGGATGCACAAATGGGGTATCGACGCCAGTAAAGAGCTGATCACAAAGCGCGTTCGCGCGCAGGAGATTTACGCCTTCACCTGTGTGCGCAACCCCTATACCCGCATTCTATCGGCCTTCTTCGACAAGATTGCCGGCATCCAGCGCAACGGCAAACGCTATCGCGGTAACCTTGTGCCCATGCTGATCCGCAAATACGGGATCGAGGTTGAGGGCGATTTCGACCAGATCGCCTCGTTCCGCCGGTTCCTGTTATTCGCGCGGGACACGATCAAATACCGCAAGCCGATGGATCCGGACATTCACTGGTCGGCAATGTCGGGCCACATCTCGACCTTCATCGCCAATGGCGGTCGGTTCAACCGGATCATCACAACCGAAGAATTCAATGACGGGATGGCGAAGGTTCTGGACGAGACGGAGCAGAAAAATCCGGTCGATCTGAAAACATTGCCGCGCTTCAATGAAAGCGAAGGGCACGGGCCGAAACGCGCCTTCCCGGTGGAGGATTATTTCGACGATCTGGCGATGCATCTGGTTTACGAGATTTACCATCGCGATTTCGAACTGTTCAAATACGATCTGGACCCATCGAAAAAAGTCGCCATGTCAGAGGTTGATCTGGACGAAGTTCACGCGAAACTGAGCGGGCGATAAGATTTGTCCGACGGGTGATCTTCACCCGTCATCCTGATCCCCGCAAATAGTCCGCCGCCGCCAGCCCGGCCCATCGGCCCGTCGCCAGACATCCGGTCAGCAGATACCCTCCCGTCGGCGCTTCCCAATCCAACATCTCGCCAGCGCAGAAAACGCCCGGTCGATCGATCAGCATCAGATCACTGGTCAGCGCGGACTGCCTGATCCCTCCGGCGGTCGAAATCGCCTCGTCGAGCGGCGCAGGACCGTCCAGCGCCAGCGGCAGGTTCTTGATCCTTGCGGCCAGTGCCTCCGCACTTTCGGGCAGCGGTCCGGCTTCGCGCAGCAACGCGGCTTTGACGCCCGTCAGCCCCAGCGCCTTGCGCATATGGTTTGACAGGCTCGCCTTGCCGCGCGGTTTGGCCAGACGTTTCGCAACCTCCGCCTCGGTCAGCCCCGGCAACAGGTCCAGAACCAGTGCCCCACCGTCACGCAAAGCCCGGGACACGGCGTATATTGCACTGCCCTCGACGCCTTTTTCTGTCACCACGAACTCGCCATCAACAACCTGATCACCAACCATCAATCGCACCGGCTTAACCGGCGCGCCGAAATGTCGGGCCATATGGTCCGACCAGTCGCGGCGAAACCCCATATTGGCGGGTTGGAACGGAGCAATCTCCAGATACCCAGCCCATTTTCCGTCCGATCCCAGCCGGGACCAGCTGGCCCCGCCCAGCGCAAGGATCGTCACTTTGGGGTGCAGAGTTTGTATTCCATCAGGCGTGTCAAACGTTATCCCCTCCCCATCCCAGCCCGTCCAGCGCCAGCGGGTGCGGACATCGACATCAAGGCGACGTAGCCATGCACGTAGCAGCGGGGAGGCTTTCATGGTTTTCGGAAATACCCGCCCGGACGAGCCGGTAAACACCTCCTGCCCCAACCCTTTCGCCCAGTCCTGAACCTGTTCCGGGCCAAAGGCCCGCAGCATCGGGGCCAGCCAGTCGGCGGTCTCGCCATAGGCGGTCAGGAAGGTGTCGAACGGTTCATCCTTGGTCAGGTTCAATCCAGACTTTCCCGCCATTAGCAACTTGCGCCCGACGGAGGGTTTTGCCTCGGCAATCACCGGGCGCACCCCGGCAGAATTCAACGCCTCCGCCGCCATCAGACCAGCGGGTCCGGCACCGATGATCAGGGCGTCGATCATGCGAACCGTGTAGGTGACAGGCCGGCGACGATGGCGGGGTCGAGCGTCGGGGGTTCGTCCCGCAACAAAGCCGCGCCTAGATCAGATAACGCACAAGAGGTTTCGATCCCGTACCCGCCCTGCCCGGCGCACCAGAAATAGCCGTCGCCACCAAAGCCAATCACCGGCGTGCGGTCAGGCGGGAAGCTGCGCAACCCGGCCCAGCTATGTTCAACGCGGGTGACGGGTTCGGTCACGAAGGCCTCGTAGCGCGCCAGCCCTTCGGCGAGGACCATATCCTCGGGCCAGGCGTCCATTGGCTCGACCGGACCCTCGTCCATCGGAGAAACGAGTAATTTGCCCGCATCGGGTTTGGAATACCAATCCTCCGCCGCGCTGACGCACATTGGCCACGTGCTGACATCGTGACCGCCCGGCGCGGGGATACGTGCCATGGACCGACGGAGCGGCTGGATGCCAATCGGATTGATCCCCGCCATCCGGGCCACATGGTCCGCCCATGCGCCGGCGGCGTTGACGATGATATCGGCGGTAAAACTTCCCGCCGTGGTTTCGACGATCCAATGCCCATCGCGCCGGATGGCGGTGACGCGGGCGTTGGTGATCTGGTTTGCCCCGGCGGCGCGGGCGTCGCGCAGGAAGCTTTGCAACAGTTTATCGACGTCGATATCTTGGGCTTTTTCGCCAAAAGCCGCCTCGGTAAACACATCATCACGCAGGATGGGCATCAGGTCCTGTGCCTCCGCCACGCTAAGGCGCTGCGCACCCGGCTGGGCGAGGATTTCGTTGAACGTGTCACGCGGCTGATCCGGTTCCTGCAGATAGAGCACACCGCGCGGGCTAAGGACGTCACGGCGTATCAGCTCCGCCTCGCTGGCAAGGCAAAGCTGGCGGATAATGTCGAGGCCGTAAAACGGTTCCCACATGGCGGCAGAACGTCCGGTGGAGTGATAGGCGACATGGGCCTCTGCCTCCAGCAGCGTGACGCTGCGATGGGGGGCGATTTTTGCGGCCAGCGAACCGCCAGCAATCCCGCCGCCGATGATCAGAATATCGGAATGGGTCATAGCGTGTCCAAGGCTTGTTTGAAGATATCGGCATCCACATTGCCGCCGGTGGCGACAACGATCACCGTGTCGCCCTCGATCTCATCCTTGCGGAACAGCGCAGCCGCCAATGCCGCCGCGCCGCCGGGTTCCACGACGATTTTCAGACGCTGGAAAGCGTGGGCGACGGCTTTCAACGCCTCCTCATCCGTGATCACCAACCCCGGACCGCAATGGCTTTGCAGGATCGGGAAGGTGATGTCGCCGGGCGCAGGCGTGATGATCGCATCACATAGCGAGCCGGTGGTCGAAGGGTTGGTCTGGATAGCCCCCGCATCCAGCGAGCGTTTCACATCATCGAACCCCGCCGGTTCCACAGGCCGGGCCCGTAAGGTTGGCGCATCGGCAGCGAGTGCCAGCGCGATGCCCGACGTTAACCCGCCACCCCCACAGCACACCAGAACATCAGCGTTTTCGATCCCCTCGGCCGCGGCTTGTTCGGCAATCTCCAACCCGCATGTCCCCTGCCCGGCGATCACTTGCGGCTCATCGTAAGGGCGCACCAGTGTCAGGCCCCGCTCCGTCGCCAGCGCCTGCCCGATTTCCTCCCGGCTTTCGGCAGCGCGATCATAGAGCACAACCTCCGCCCCCAAGGCCTTGGTGTTGGCGATCTTTAGCTTCGGCGCGTCTGACGGCATGACAATGACCGCCGGCGCTCCGTGGCGCGCGGCAGCATAGGCCACACCTTGCGCATGGTTGCCGGACGAAAAGGCGAGGACACCCCGTTTGCGCTGGTCTTCATCCATCGCGGATAGGGCCGCCCAGCCGCCGCGGAATTTGAAGCTGCCGGTATGCTGTAGACACTCGGCTTTGACGAAGACACGCCGCCCGGCAATCTCGTCAATGAACGGGGAGGACAATAGCGGTGTGCGCCGCACAACAGGGGCCAGACGGTCATTGGCGGCGCGGATCATGTCGATATTCATGGAAGTCTCCGGACAAGGTCGGGGATGGTGGTCAGGTCGGGAATCACGATTTGCGGCTTACCCGGCAAACGATCCATCGGCAAGCCGGCACGGTTGACCCAAACCGTCTGGAACCCGTAGGCCGCGCCATGCGCCGCGTCCCAGCCGTTCGAGGACACGAACAGGACCTGATCGGGCGTGGTGTCGAACCGCTTGCCGACAAGGTCATAGACCGAGGGATGGGGTTTGAACACGCCAACCGCCTCGACCGACAAAACCGCGTCCAGCAAGGGCGCAATCCCGGCGGATTGCACAGCCCCGTCCAGCATCGCCGGTGAGCCATTTGACAGGATACCGGTGGCATATCCGGCGCTTTTCAGGGCGGTCAGCATGGTGGGGACTTCGGCATAAGCGCCGAGTTCCCAGTAGAGTGCCAGCAGGCGTTCGCGCAGCTCCGGATCATCCAGACCAGCGGCCTCCAATGCGTAATCGAGACCATCCTGCGTGACCTGCCAGAAATCAACATGCGTCCCGGCAACCGCGCGCAACCAGCTATATTCCAGCTGTTTTCGGCGCCAACCCTCAGCCAGTTGCGGCCATTTCGCGGCTAAATCTGACTGCCCGGGTTCACCCGCCAATCGCCGTGCGGCGTCCGCGACGTCCAGCAGCGTTCCGTAAGCATCGAATATGCAGGTGGTGATCATGGCCTCTCCGTTCGCACGGAGACTGGCACAGGTTTGGGCGAAGGAAAATGCCTAAAAGAACCCAGTCAGGAACGGTCGTCCGCCCAGAAAGAACGCTGCCAACATCGCGAACCAGACGATAGCCGCCATGATGGTTTGTCCAAGTGTCAGACCCTTGCGGGTCCTGAATTGCGGCATGTTCATCGCGCCCTGCAACGCCCAGATGGCAAAAATTGCGATCAGGAACCGCCGTTCCAACAGCGCATAGGCGATCAAAAGCAGGCACATGCCGATGGTAACGTAATAGGCGAGTTTCGGGGAAAAGGACTGCGTCAGGACCCGCATGATGCGCCCGCCGTCAAGCGGATAGAGCGGTAGGAGGTTCAGGAAGTTCAGCATCCCTGCAACCGCACCGACGAAAAAGGCAAAACTGGTGGCGATCGAGGACACTGGGAACAGATATTCTATCGCCAGATAACTCGCCGTCATCAGGATCAGGCAGATGCCCGGTCCCATCACGGTGATATAAAAGTCCGCCAGATCCGATTTCGGCTGGGTCTTGGAAATCGCCACGCCACCAAACAAGGGGATCAGGCGGAAGGTGGCATCCTGATGGCCGGCGACCCGGTAAGCCGCGACATGGCCATATTCATGCACCATCACCGTGACGATCAGCGCCAGTCCGCCCATGACGCCCCAGAAATACATCGCCGCCGCAACCGCGAGCCCGCCAAGGATCAGCGCGTCACCCGGGGCATTAAGATTCATTGTTCGCGCCCTACGACGCCAGCCGCCCCGAAGGACGAGGAATGTCAGAATGCCGACCAATGCGGTGAGGATTTCTTCGGTCAAATCTACTACCAGGAAAATTTATTTATCGGTTTTCTTCTGTTTCATGATCCTGAAGACATGGTCAATCTCTTAAATCATTTCGCCGCTTGATGACGGGCAAAAGAATGTCACTTTGTTGCCGTCGGGGTCACGCACATAACCGTAATAGCCGGTGCGGCCACGCGGGCCGGGTGGACCCTCGTCACGGCCACCTGCAGCAAGGGCGGCAGCATATGCTGCATCGACGGCAGCCCGGCTTGGCGCGGTAAAGGCGACCATCGTGCCGTTGCCCACCGAAGCCGCATTGCCGTCATAAGGGGACATTAGTGACAGCGAGGGACCGTCGCCGGTGCTCCAGACGATCAGGCCGTCCATGGCAAAATCGCGTTTCGCGCCGAGGGGCGCGAGGGCCGCATCATAGAACGCTCCGGTTTTTTCCAGATCGTTGCTGCCGAGCGTTACATAGCTGATCACAGATTTTCCGGCTGCATCATACCCATGATGTGGTAACCGCCATCGACGCGAATAATCTCGCCCGTTGTATGGGCCCCGAGGTCCGACATCAGATACATCGCGGTGCCCCCGACACTTTCCAGTGTCGCGTTCTGACGCATGGGGGAGTTTTCCTCGATTGCGCGGAATACTTTGCGCGCGCCGCCAATCGCGGATCCTGCCAGCGTTTTCATCGGGCCGGGGCTGACGGCGTTGACGCGGATACCCTGCGGGCCAAGGTCATTCGCCAGATAGCGCACGGTGCTTTCCAGTGCGGCCTTCGCCACGCCCATCACGTTGTAATTCGGCTGCACGCGTTGGCTGCCCATATAGGTCAGCGTGGTGATCGCGCCACCATCCGCCATCAGCGGCACAGCGCGACGCGTAACTTCGACCAGCGAATAGCAGGAGATATCCATCGTATTGAGGAAATTCGCCTTGGTCGTGTTCAGGAACTGCCCGGCAAGCTCGGATTTGTCGGAATAGGCGATGCCATGAACCAGAAAATCCAGTCCACCCCATTTGGCCTTGATCGCATCGAACACGGCATCCAGCGATGCCTCGTCCTGCACGTCGGCCTCCAGCAACAAGTCCGAGCCAACGCTTGCGGCCAGCGGTTCCACGCGCTTGCCGAAAGCCTCCCCCTGATAGGTGAAGGCCAGCTCCGCACCCTCATCAGCGCAGGCTTTCGCAATGCCCCACGCGATGGAGTGATCATTCGCAACGCCCATAATCAGGCCGCGTTTACCGGTCATCAATTCAGCCATAATATTTGCTCAATGCCAATGTTGCGTTTGTGCCCCCGAAACCGAAGCTGTTGGTCAAAACCGTGTCCAGCCCGGCATTGTCCACACGCTCGGTCGCGATTTCACCCGGGTTAAGGGCAGGATCGAGCGTTTCGACATTGATCGAGGGGGTAATAAAATCCTTGTCCAGCATCAACAGGCAGAAGATTGCCTCCAACGCGCCGGTTGCGCCCTGCGCGTGGCCAGTCATCGACTTGGTCGAGCTGACAGGCGGCGTGCTACCGGTGCCAAAAATGCGACGTGTGGCTTCAATCTCGCCCACATCACCGACAGGGGTCGAGGTCCCGTGCGCATTGATATAGCTGATCTTGCGGTCTTTGACGGTTTCCAGCGCCAGACGCATCGCGCGTTCGCCGCCCTCACCGGACGGGGCCACCATGTCGTGACCGTCGGACGTCGCGCCGTAGCCTGTCACCTCGGCATAAATCTTTGCGCCGCGGGCTTTGGCATGTTCCAGTTCCTCCAGCACGACGATCCCGCCGCCGCCGGAAATCACGAAACCATCGCGATCCGCGTCGTAGGCGCGGCTGGCGCGCTCGGGCGTATCGTTATATTTGGACGACATCGCCCCCATGGCATCGAACAGGCAGGACAGAGTCCAGTCCAGCTCCTCGCCACCGCCGGCAAACATCACGTCCTGCTTGCCAAACTGGATTTGCTCCACCGCATTGCCGATACAATGCAGCGAGGTCGAACAGGCCGAGGTAATCGAATAATTCACACCCTTGATCTTATACGCGGTCGACAGGTTGGCGCTGATCGTGGATGACATACATTTCGGCACCGCAAACGGTCCGATCCGTTTCGGTGCGCCTTTTTCCAGTACCGTCTGATGCGCATTGAACAGGGCCCGTGTGGAGGGTCCGCCTGATCCGGCAATGATGCCGGTGCGCGGATTGACCACGTCACTTTCACCCAGACCGGCATCCGCAATCGCCTGTTCCATCGCCAGATAGGCATATGCAGCGCCGTCGCCCATAAACCGCAACACGCGCTTGTCGATATGTTCAGCCGGATCGATATTGATGTCGCCATAGACCTGACTGCGGAACCCGTGTTCAGCATAGTCCGGGCAGAAACTGATACCGGATTTTCCTTGTTGCAAGGACTCCGTCACCTCAGTGGCATTGACCCCGATGGAGGAGATAATTCCCAGTCCCGTGACAACTACACGACGCATTCAATTTCCTTTCCGGCGTTACTCGGTGAACAATCCGACTTTCATGTCGGTTACGATATACGCAACTTCATCGTCGGCTTTGACGATCCCGTTGGCAACACCCATTTTTAGGCGGCGGTCAATGACGCGTGTGAAATCCACGAAATACGTCAGGCGTTTCGTTTCCGGCGTGACCATCGCCTGCAGCTTCACTTCGCCCACGCCCAAGGCACGGCCTTTGCCGGTCATGCCGCGCCAGCCGAGATTGAACCCGGTCAGCTGCCACAGTCCATCTAGGCCAAGGCATCCCGGCATCACCGGATCGCCCAGAAAATGGCAGTCAAAAAACCAGCGGTCTGGATTTACATCATATTCCGCGACAACATGCCCCTTGCCATGTTCACCTCCATCGTCGGATATTTCCGTTATCCGATCCATCATCAGCATGGGCGGAGCCGGGAGCTGCGGGTTCCCCGGGCCGAACATCTCGCCGCGTGCGCAGGACATCAGTCCTTCGAAATCAAAACTGGTCGGGCGGTCGGTCATGTGGGGGAACTCTCCTTCGATTGCGGGTTCTAGGAACTATCTCCTCCTACCACCCGTATGCAAGGTGGCGCAATAGCGCAGCCAGCGTCTGGTCATGTTAATTATAAATGTTATATAGTAGTGGAAATCATAAGGTTAAAGGCGATGCAAATAGTCGAAAAAACCCCGATAGAACGCGCCATAAACTGGCTGGCCAATGCGGATTTGCGCCCGACCCGTCAACGGTTGGCGCTGGCGGAATTGCTGGTGGGGGATGGTCAGGATCGACACACGACAGCCGAAGCCTTGTTTGATGCCGCGCAGGATGCCGGGGCATCTGTATCGCTCGCAACTGTCTACAATACGCTACGCGCATTTTGCGAGGCTGGCCTGATACAGGAAGTCACCGTCGATGGGCACGGCTCGTATTTTGACACGCGCCTTGATGATCATCCGCATTACTACTGGGAAGAAACGTCGACGCTGACCGACGCCCCCGCGGATGCGGTTCGGTTCACGAAGATGCCACAGGCACCTGAGGGAACCGAGATTGCGAAGGTTGATGTCGTTATCCGGTTGCGGAAGACCTAGTCACCCGCCTTGTTCCGGTTCTTCACCCAGCTTACCACGACGGTGAAGGCGAATCCCGCGACAACCCCCTGTAACAGCACATAAATGATGCTGGGCGTCTGTAACGAAATCAGCGTGCCGAACAGTCCTCCGATTACGCCGATAATTGTGTTGGTCCGCATCCCCAGACTGAACTTTCCGTTCGAAAAGGTCTGCGTCAGATTTCCACCAATTGCCCCTGCAATAATCCCAACGATCCAGAGCATATCATCCCCCTGTAGAAAAACGCGCGACCGGAGCCGCGCGTTTTACAAGTTACGCTTAAGGCTTAGCCTTTACTCATCATATTCTTGACCATGCCGATAACACCGGCCAGAACACCGCCGCCGACACCGCCACCTGCAACGCTGGCAAGCAACGCGCCGATGTCCATGCTGCTGGCCGCGTCCGCTGCTGCCGCAGCATCAGGCATTGCCCCACCAAGGCCAAGCATTCCGAGGATCGCACCGCCACCGGCACCGCCGACAGCACCGATAATCGTGTTGAGAAGTGGCCCCATATCGGTGCTCTTGGCAAGCCTGCCGATGATGTTACCACCCGCGGCACCCGAGATAAGCTGAATGATTAAACCTAACATTTTATATCCCCCTGTTTTGACACGGATCACTTGTGTCACAGCCTATTTTGCATCTGTATTTAGTGCAAAACAACAATTTTAATACGAAATATGGGGGAGTGATGCAAATAAGGCTCACCTGACAGGCGAGCCTTATTCATTGATTTTAGCGCGGTTTAGCCGCGATTCATGCGGTTTTCGATCAGCTCGTCCACCACCGCCGGATCAGCGAGGGTGGAGGTATCGCCAAGCGCACCATAGTCGTTTTCCGCGATTTTCCGCAGGATACGGCGCATGATTTTGCCCGAACGGGTTTTCGGCAGACCCGGCGCCCACTGGATCAGATCCGGCTTGGCGATGGGGCCAATTTCTTTGCGGACCCACATTTCCAGCTCTTTGCGCAGGTCTTCGGTCGGTTCCTCGTCCGCCATCAGGGTGACATAGGCATAGATGCCTTGCCCTTTGATATTGTGCGGATAACCGACAACGGCGGCCTCGGCGACCTTGTCGTGGGACACAAGCGCGGATTCGATCTCCGCCGTGCCCATCCGGTGGCCCGAGACGTTCAGAACGTCATCCACGCGGCCCGTGATCCAGTAATAGCCATCTTCGTCCCGGCGGCATCCGTCACCGGCGAAGTAATAGCCTTTGTAATCGGCAAAATAGGTGGCGATGAACCGGTCATGGTCCCCGAACACGGTGCGCATCTGGCCAGGCCAGCTGTCCTTGATTGCCAGCACGCCTTCGGCCACGCCGTCCAGTTCCTTACCCGATTGCGGGTCCAGAACCACAGGCTGCACGCCAAAGAACGGACGTGTTGCCGATCCGGGTTTTGTCGCCGTGGCGCCGGGCAGCGGTGTGATCAGGATGCCGCCGGTTTCTGTCTGCCACCAGGTATCAACAATCGGGCAATTCCCTTTGCCGACAACGCGGTTATACCATTCCCAGGCTTCGGGGTTGATCGGCTCGCCGACAGAACCCAGAATTTTCAGGCTGCTGAGGTCAGCTTTGTTCACCCATTCTTCGCCCTGACCCATCAATGCGCGCAGCGCGGTTGGAGCGGTGTAGAACTGGTTAACCTTATGTTTTTCGCAAACCTGCCAGAAACGAGACGCATCCGGATAGGTTGGCACCCCTTCGAACATCAGCGTCGTCGCGCCGTTCGCCAGAGGTCCGTATACGATATAGCTGTGGCCCGTGACCCAGCCCACGTCAGCCGTGCACCAGTAAACGTCACCATCATGATAATCGAACACATATTTATGCGTCATCATCGCATAGAGCAGATAGCCGCCGGTAGAGTGCACAACTCCTTTCGGCTTACCCGTTGACCCAGAGGTATAAAGGATAAACAGCGGGTCCTCAGCATTCATCGGCTCGGGCGGGCAATCCGCCGGGGCGTCGGCCATCATCGCTGCATAGGAATGATCGCGCCCGTCCTTCAGGCCGGGACCGCCATTGGTGCGTTCAACGACCAGCGTCGTCACGTCTCCGCAGATATCCATGGCTTTGTCGACATTGGCCTTCAGCGGGGTAGCGCGCCCGCCACGTGGGGCCTCGTCCGCCGTGACCACCAGCTTGGCGCCGGAATCTTCGATCCGGGACGCCAGTGCCTCGGGCGAGAAGCCGCCAAACACCACCGAATGTACGGCGCCGATCCGCGCGCAAGCCTGCATGGCGTAGGCGGCCTCGGGGATCATCGGCATATAGAGCACCACCCGGTCCCCTTTGCCGACACCCAGTTTCTTATAAACATTGGCGAGGCGCGAGACTTTCTCGTGCAGTTCATTATAGGTGATCTTTTTATCGACGTTCGGATCGTCGCTTTCCCAGATGATCGCCACCTGATCACCCCGATCGGCCAAATGCCGGTCGATACAGTTGGCGGACACGTTCAGCACGCCATCCTCGAACCATTTGATCGACACGTCGGGATATTTGAACGTCGTGTTCTTTACCTTGGTGAACGGTTTGATCCAGTCGAGGCGTTCCTTCGCCTGCTCCCCCCAGAACCCGTCCGGGTCGCTGACCGAGGCCGCATACATGTCCTTATACTGGTCGTCGTTGAGCAAAGCCTGAGCGACAAAATCGTCAGACGGCGGATAGATATGGTCTTCCATAACCCTCTCCCATTGTATCTTTTTGTCCCCCTTTGCCGAGGGATCAGATGGCGAGATATTCCTCGCGCAGCTTCTCGTTGTCCAGAACCTCTTGCGCGGTGCCGTCGAAGACGACCTGTCCGGTATCAAGGATAACGGCACGGTCGGCAAGTTTCAGCGCTGCAATAGCGTTCTGCTCCACGATAATCGTCGTGATGCCAAGTTCCTTGATCTGTAGCAAGGTTCTCTCGATCTCCTGCACGATCACCGGAGCAAGGCCCTCGTAAGGTTCATCCAGCAGCAAGAGCTTCACGTCACGGGCCAAAGCCCGGCCAATTGCCAGCATCTGCTGTTCACCGCCGGACAGGGTTGTGCCTTCCTGTTTGGCGCGCTCACCAAGACGCGGGAACAGTTCATAGATACGCTCTGCCGTCCAGCCGTGCGGCGGGGCAATGCGGGCGAGTTCGATGTTTTCTTCGACCGTCAGGCCCTGAATGATGCGGCGATCCTCGGGAACGAGACCTACACCTGCACGGGAAGCCTCATGCGAGGCCATCTCGTGCAGCGGTTGGTGATCCAGCCAGATTTCACCATGCGTCACTTCGGGGTTGTCGACGCGGGCAATCGACCGCAGGGTCGAGGTTTTTCCCGCCCCGTTACGTCCGAGCAGCGCAAGGATTTCCCCTTCATGGATATTAAAGCTGACTCCCTGTACGATATAGCTCTCGCCATAATAGGAATGAATGTCCCACATCGAAAAATAGGTGGGTTGTCCGGTCTGGTCATTCATACTTCTGCCTCCCCAAGATAGGCTTCCCGCACTTTCGGGTGCCCCTTGATGTTATCCGGAATGTCTTCGGCAATGATTGCGCCCTGCGCCAGCACCGAGATTTTCTTGGCCAGCGAGAACACGACGTGCATGTCATGCTCGATGATCACCATCGTGATGCCGGTGGTTTCGCTGATATGTCTCAACAGGTCGATCGTGTTGTTCGTGTCGGCCCGCGCCATACCTGCCGTCGGTTCATCCAATAGCAAGAGCTTGGGCTTCTGCGACAGGCACATCGCCATTTCCAGCCGCCGTTTGTCCCCACGCGACAAGGCGCCGGCTTCTTCGCTTGCCTTGTCGATCATGTTGACGTCTTTCAGCATCTGTTCCGCCTGGGTGCGGATTTCGCCTTCCGCCCCGATTTTCTTCAGCGCGTTCAGGGTAAAGGACCCGTCGCGTGTTGCGAAACAGGGGATCATCACATTTTCCAATACCGTCAGTTCGGTAAAGATTTCCGGCGTCTGGAAAACGCGGCTGATACCCAGCTGGTTGATCTCATGTGGCTTCAGGCCAAGCACCGGCTTGCCTTCGAACATGACGGAGCCAGTGTCCGGTTCCAGCTTGCCGATCAGGCAGTTCAGGAACGTGGACTTGCCCGCACCGTTGGGGCCGATGATGGCGTGAACTGTGCCCTCCTCGACATCGAGATTCACATTGTTAAGCGCCTGCAATCCGCCGAAGCGCTTATTTACGTTCTGGACTTCTAGTATACCCATTTTACCTGTTCCCTATTCGGCAGGAGACGCCTCGGCGGATTTGTCATCCGCAGGTTTCTTTTTCCCAAGACTTCCGATCCAGCGGAACAGGCGTGTCAGCCCATCAAGCAGCCCACCCGGAAGGAAGATCACAACCAACATGAACATCGTCCCGAGCGTCAGGCTCCAGCCCTTACCAACAAAGAAATGCAGGACCCAGACGATCGCATTTTCGATTGTATCCGGCAGGAACGCAAACCAGCCATGGAGAACTGTTTCGTTGATCTTGGAGAAGATCGCCTCGAAATACTTGATGAAACCTGCGCCAAGGACGGGACCAAGCAACGTGCCCGCGCCGCCGAGGATGGTCATCAGCACCACCTCGCCCGAGGCGGTCCACTGCATCCGTTCAGCACCAGCCAGCGGGTCCATACATGCCAGCAGACCACCGGCAAGACCAGCATAGATGCCGGAAATGACGAAAGCTGCCAACGTGTAAGGCCGTGCATTGAGGCCGGTATAATTCAGGCGGTTCTGGTTGGATTTCACGGCGCGCAGCATCATGCCAAAGGGCGACCGGAAAATGCGCACGGAGATATAGAACGCAAGGATCAGGAAGATCGCAGCGAAGTAATACCCGTAATTGAACTGTGCCTCCCAGCCCAGGAAATCAAAGCGCAGGAAAACCTCGTTCATCTTGATCCCGAACAGATGGGTCGTGGTCAGACCATTCTCGCCCATCAGATACTGCGGATCATCGGAATAGACCTGAAGCCCCGTTTCCCCGTTAGTGATCGGCGTCAGAACCGAGTAGGCCATACGGAACATCATTTCCGCAAATGCCAGCGTCAGGATAGAGAAGTAAATTCCCGACCTGCGCAGACTGATGAACCCGATCAATAATGCAAACAGTGCCGAAACGATGACCGCGAGGATCAGCGCCGGGACGACGTTGAAGCTGAGCAGCTTGAACATCCACACTGCCGAATAGGATCCGATCCCCAGAAAAGCAGCATGTCCGAACGACAGATAGCCGGTCAAACCGAACAGGATGTTGAAACCGATGGCGAAGATGCCAAAGATGGCGAAACGCTGCAGCAGGTCTGGATAGCTGGCTCCGAATGGTGCCAGCAGGATCGGTCCGAGCAGAACCGCAAGGATAAAGACCGTGATAAGCGTCTTGTCGTTGTTGTTGAAAACGGCTGACATTTTTTTACTCCTCCATCACACCGGCTTTACCCATCAGACCACGCGGACGGGTCAGCAGGATAACCACAGCCACCAGATAGATGATGATCTGGTCGATGGATTTAATGTAGATTGAGTCGAAGAAGGTTTTGACCTCGTTCATGGAGGCGAAACTTTCCAGAATTCCCAAGAGGAACCCGGCAGCCACAGCCCCGGGAAGCGAGCCCATACCGCCCACAACCACAACCACGAAGCTCAGAACCAGAAAGTCCATGCCCATATGGTAGTTTGGTGGCAGGATCGGGGAATACATCACCCCGGCCAGACCGGTTACGGCAGCTGCAAGACCGAACATCATCGTAAAGCGTTTGTTGATGTCGATCCCCAGCAAACCCACCGTTTCACGGTCAACCATACCAGCCCGAACCACCATTCCGAAGGTGGTGTAACGCAGGAAGGCAAACATCCCGCCAAGGATCGCGATAGCGAAGAAGAAGTAGATTAGGCGCCAGTAAGGATAGATGATCGCGTTTTCTGCGAAACCGATCATGACACCAATATCCAGAGCCCCTGCAAGCGAATCCGGTGCGGGCTGCTGGATCGGGTTGGCGCCGAAGGCTGCCTTGATGATTTCCTGTAAAACGATCGCGAGTCCAAAGGTCACGAGGATCTGGTCAGCGTGCGGTCGCTTGTAGAAATGTTTGATAAGGCCACGTTCCATCACATATCCAGCGAGGATCATGAACGGTATGGCCAGAAGGATTGAAACGGGCACCGAATAGTCGATCAGCGTGCTTCCGAAATCGCCAAACCACAATTCAACATACGGCGTCTTGATCTCGGCCGGATTGCCGAGGAAATCCAGTTTTTCCGGATCAATCGTGATCTTCACCGTGTTCAGCAGTTTTTGCATGACAACGGCGCAGAAAGCCCCAAGCATGAACAAGGCCCCGTGGGCGAAGTTCACAACGCCGAGTGTCCCGAAGATCAGGGTCAGGCCAAGCGCGATCAGCGCGTAGGCACTACCTTTATCCAACCCATTGAGAATTTGCAGAATGATGGCGTCCATCGTTTCCGTCCTGTATCAGATACTATTGTTGCGCTAACAGCGTGGCCGGCCGCGCGATAACGCGCGACCGGTAATTCACGAAATTGGCAGTATTAAGCGCCCGGGTTACATTCACCCAGGCTACCGCCTGCGAACATCGGATGATTAGGTTCGTATTCAACCTGCGCACGCGGGGTAACTTCCACAACTTCCAGAAGGTCGAATTCCGAAGTCGGGTTTTCTTTACCGCGCACAACCAGAACGTCTTTGAAGCACTGGTGGTCAGCTGCACGATAATGCGTCGGGCCGTTACCCAGACCGTCAAAGTCAAAGCCTTCAAGAGCTTCGGCAATGCCGCATGGGTTGAACGTACCGGCACGCTCTGCCGCGTCAGCATAAAGCAGAGTCTGCGCATAACATGTGTGCGCAGCCTGGCTCGGCGGGAAGCCGTATTTTTCGCCGAACGAGCGAACAAATGCCTGCGAACCTTCGTCCTGCAGGGACCAGTGCCAGTTGGTCGAACCAAAGATGCCTTTAACGTTTTCGCCAGCACCACGAGCCATCAGGCGCGAGTAAAGCGGAACGATGATCTCGAAGTTCTTGCCGTTAACCTGGCGAGCACGCAGACCGAACTGAACAGCAGCGGTCAGAGAGTTCACCATGTTTCCGCCGTAGTGGTTCAGAACCAGCACATCCGCGCCGGAGTTCAGAACCGGTGCGATGTAGGACGAGAAGTCCGTCGTCGCCAGCGGTGTCAGCACGTTCTCGACCGTTTCCCAGCCCAGAGCCTCGGTCGCATTCTGGATCGATTCCTGCTGAGTCCAACCCCAGGTGTAGTCTGCGGTCAGGTGGTAGGCTTTACGATCATTGCCATAGTTGGCGGACAGCACCGGTGCCAGTGCGGCAGCGGACATGTAGGCGTTAAAGAAGTGACGGAAACCGTTCGCCTTCTTGTCTTTACCGGTCGTGTCGTTGGAGTGAGTCAGACCGGCCATGAAGATAACGCCTGCTTCCTGGCAGAGACCCTGCACAGCAACCGCCACACCCGAGGAGGACCCACCGGTGATCATGATTGCGCCGTCTTTTTCGATCATAGACTTCGCGGATGCACGAGCGGCGTCCGACTTCGTCTGCGTGTCACCGGTTACAAAGGTGACTTGTTTACCCAGAATACCATTTCCCTGAAGCGCCTTCGAGGAGAAGGTGTTCAGCATACCACCGTCGCCACCACCATTCAGGTGCTCGACAGCCAGTTCATAAGCGCGCAGTTCGTCTGCACCCTCGTCAGCATATGGACCAGACTGCGGGACGTTGAAGCCCAGCGTCACGGTGGAGCCTGTCGGCTCGTTCACATATGCAGCCGCCGAAGAGGCGGTGAAGATCGTCGGGACAGCTAGGCCAGCACCAATACCAGCACCGGATTTCAGCAAGCCACGACGACTTGTTTTCAGTTCGGACATGAATTTCCTCCCATTCGTGTCATTTTTGTCCTGCCAGAACGGCAGGTTGGGATTTACCCAGTGTTAATACTCGCATCCGCCGTCAAAAAATCAATAAAATGTTGTTTTTTTGTGGTTTATTTGTAAAAATATGACCTGATCAATTGGTAAAAGTGTAAAATAATTTACAACCATCACGGGAAGTCCCTGTAATGACTGGAGTTTAGAGTATGGCGTATTCATTGACCGGCACACGTATTCGCGAGCTGCGCCGACGCGCAGGCCAATCGCAAACAGCATTGGCAGCGGCGGCGGGGATATCGACCTCCTATTTGAACCTGATTGAACATAACAAACGGGGAATCGCCGGGCGGGTCCTGCAAGCAATTGCGCGCGAATTGGGGGTTACCCCTGCCGAACTCTCCGAAGAGGCAGACAGCGCCCTGATGGAATCGTTGGAACAAGCCGCGACGGCCGCGCCTGATCTTCACGCCGAACGCGCTGCCTTGCCGGAACTGATGGGGCGGTTCCCGGGCTGGTCCGCGATGATCGCTGACCTGTATCGGAGAACTCAAAATCAGGCGACGGAGATCGAGGTCCTCTCGGATCGTCTGTCCCATGACCCGTTCCTTGCTGACAGTCTGCACCAGATGCTGTCCAACATCACCGCGATCCGTTCAACCGCGTCGATCCTGACTTCGGTCGGCGATGTTCCAATGGATCAGCAGGCGCGATTTCAGACTGCGATCCATCAGGAAAGCCGCCGCCTGTCTGACGCAGCCGAGGCGCTGGTTGAATATTTCGACCGGTCAGCATTGGAGGGGATCCAGGCCGCCACGCCCGAGGAAGAGTTGGAAAATTTCCTGTCCGCCAACGATCACCATTTTCCGTCGCTGGATGATGGCACAGGGCGGGTAAAGCAACTGCTGCAAGCACCTGAACTGCAAACCTCCGCCGCCAAACGTTTGGCGGAGGGGGCGCTGGAAACTTATCGAGACGATGCCAAGGCGATGCCGCTGGCGGCATTTGCAAAGTCGGCAGAGGCGGTGCAATGGAACCCCGCCGCGCTGGCGGCAGAATTCAACATATCCCTGCACGCGGTGTTCCGTCGTCTGTCCACATTGCGACGCGACGGGCTGGACGCCCCGAAGATGGGTCTGCTGATGGTGAACGCCGCCGGACAACCGCTGCTCCGCCGCCCGATCGAGGGATTCCCCATGCCCCGCCACAACACGACCTGTCCGCTCTGGCCGGTCTATCAATGCCTGTCGATGCCCGGGCGACCAATGCAGGACAGCATTGCGCTGCCGGATGGAACACAGTTTGCCAGCTTCGCGATTGCCTTACCGACCGGTCCTGCCCGGTTTGACCGGCCAACGCCGCATATCGGGGCAATGTTGTTGGTGACGTCCGAAGATGCCGCCGCACACATGCCATGGCTGTCCGCGTCAGAACCGCGCGATGTCGGCACCAACTGCCGGATCAGCCCCTGTGCAGGGTGCATCGGCTCCCGAATAGAGTGAAGTTCTCTTCAAACTCCCACTATACTCGCCATCTACTCATAAATTACTCTTGAAATAAGGATAGAATGTGTATATGGTGCAAAGAGTTGATTGGAGGTCCGGAGGTAATGAGTATTTGGATTAATTCGCAATGACACTCTTCTAGGGAGATTACGAGATGTCCGGAAATAGACATCCAACGAATCGGCGTAAAAACCATAGTCGGCGGAAAATACAAACTGTTGCCATTGTCGAAAGCCATATTGAAAGCTTCTGCTGGTGTGATTCTTTTAAAGTGATCACACCAGAAGACGCAGAAGATTCGAATCACCTTGAGGTGATAGAATCTGGAAACAACTAGTGGAACTTCCCATCTACTCAAATGAAACCCGACCATATGTAGGCGCGTTATTACGCGAAAAGGAGACTCATGATGGGAGCTAATAAGCAGGAAATGGATACTTCGAACCTGAAAACACGGTTTCAAGTTGACTTAAGTCCAATTCAGCTTTTGAAATTGGAAGGATTGGTGAAGGCTGGAGAGCATTCTTCAAAAAAGGAACTCTTCAACGAAGCTATGTCTCTGTATAGTTGGGCAATGAGAGAGGTGCAGAACGGTCGAAGGATTGCTTCTTTTGATGACAAGAACGAATCGCTGGAGACGATCGTCATGACGGGGTTACAGAATGCGTATATTAAGGCCTCGCAGTCAGAAATTGAACAATCAAAAGTTTCTGAGAAACGCGAAAAGCAACGTTCCAGCGGTGGCTTTGGCGCGCCGGTTGAAACTATTTAAATTGTCCGTCGATAAGTAAAGTGTTGATTTATATCAACATATATAGCAATAAACTCGCCCATTCAACTTGGGCGAGTTTTATTAGTGACACAGCATCCCGAAAAGCGTGTAGACACATTCGATTTTTTCGGAGAGTCGAGTGATCAAGCTCCAGATTACGAATTCACTATCACTCCGGCACACCAGCAGCAGCAAAGCTTTAAAAAGTGTCTAGTATTTGTAATACCGGGCATGTTCAGTGACCCGACTTGGACTGCGAACCTAAAAATCTACAGCACCGACTGGAATGCGGCGAAACTAGATATTAAGACTGTCGGGCCGACAAGCGGAATAGACTTGAATATTTGGCACTTAGTGTTTGGCATGGGGCTGAATAGTTTCAAACGCCAGATGATCAATCAAATCACCGATATTGCGACCCGCCACAAGAATGTTCCAATAAATTTCATCGCGCATAGCCTTGGCTCTGCACTCTTTGGTGAGATTATCGAAGAACTTAGAAAGCACGAAAGCATCGGATCAAGGATTGATTCCGTAATATTTCTTGGAAGTGTATGTCACCGAAAGCACAGCCGCAGTTTACATAATAGCGCAGATCGCTGCATCAACCATGTTGGAACCAAAGATATCTGGCCGTACATAGCAAGTATAATCAAATTCTATAGATTTGGGGACGTTGGGAGGTTTGGATTTCGAAATAGTTGGGTGGATGACTATTTTTTTGACTATAAGCACTCAGACGGTACGAAAATTGAGCACTTTCAGCAGTATGTATTTCCAATTTTCGGTGGAGATCATATTCGTTATCCGATACCGCGAAAGGATCATCTAGGAATTCACACAGTCCTTCGAATCCTGAGAGGAGGAATATTCACCGCGGCAATCGGAGCAATCACATATTTGCTCCTGCGGTACATTGTTGGGATTTGACTCCAGCAAATTAACATCGACATTGCCCCCGCAACCCCTTTTCCCTAATCTCCCCTCACGCAGCCTGTGGCCGTTGGGGAGGTTAACTACTGTCTAAGCGTATCCTCATTGTTGAGGATAAACCCAATATTGTTGAGTCACTCTCTTTCCTGCTGACGCGCGAGGGATTTTCGGTGGCGTCCGAAAAGGATGGGGCTGAGGCGCTGGCGAAGGTTCGGGACGAACTACCGGATCAGCCCCTGTGCCGGCTGCGCCGGGACCGTTAGCTGATCCCCACCAGCGCCCGGTTCTCTGCGGTCTTTATGGAAAAATCGTCACCGGCATAATCTCTCGCCGCCTCGCCGCATAACCACTCCAACGCTTTGGCAACATCTTCCGGAGAGCGATGCGAGTCCGGATCAAGCTGGCTGACCGGATTGATTCCTGACGCACGGATAGAGACCTGCATCTCGGTTTTCACCGTCCCGGGGCTGAGGCCGATAACATTAATCCCTTTTTCAGAAAGCTCCTTATGTGCGGTGCGGGTCAGCGACAATACGGCGGCCTTGGATGCGCAATAGTGGCTCCATCCTTCCAAAGAAGCTGTTGCCGCACCGGAACTGATATTGATGATCCGCCCGCCACCGCGCTCCAGCATCGGGGCAATCGCCGCCCGTATGCCGTTGAAAACACCATTCACATTGATGTCGATCACACGATGCCAATCGTCTGGATCGCAATCCTCGATCCGGGCGATCGGGTTAATGATGCCCGCGTTATTGATTAGAATATCCAAGCCGCCAAAGTGATCCACGGCGGTCTGGACCGCGCGCTCCGTGTCGGCGTAACGGCTGACATCACCGACAGCGACGCGCGCCTTTCCACCTTGTGTGGTGATATCCGCGACCAGCTGTTCCAGCGCATCTTTTGACCGCGCGCAGGCGACGACATTCGCCCCTTGCTGCGCAAACAGACGTGCCGCTGCGGCGCCGATACCTTGACTTGCCCCTGTGATTAAAACGGTCTTCCCTGAGACATTCGACATGTTTCATTCCTTGATTTGATGTCCGGTTGCCGTCAGAACGCTTTCTGTATCAGGCAGCGCCCAGCCGCTACTTCGGCATCCGGTTCCAGGCATCCAGCGCGGCTATCTTGTAGGCCTCGGCCAGAGTCGGATAGTTGAACGTGTTTTCGACGAAATATTCCAGCGTGCCCTTCAGGTTAATCACCGCCTGTCCGATATGCACCAGCTCCGTCGAGCCTTCTCCGACAATATGGCAGCCCAGCAGCCGTCGGGTTTTCAGGCTGAAGATCATTTTCAGCATGCCGGAATCCAGCCCGATAATATGCCCGCGAGAGGTCTCGCGGAACCGCGCCACGCCACATTCATAGGGGATTTTACGCTCGCGGACCTCTTCCTCCGTCATGCCGACCATCGACATTTCCGGGACGGAATAGATGCCATAGGGGAAGAATTCCGGGGGGTCATAGGCTTCACGCCCCAGCGCATGGCAAACGGCAATTCGGCCCTGTTCCATGGAAGTGGAGGCAAGGCTGGGAAAGCCGATCACATCACCGGCCGCGTAGATATGGGGCACTTCGGTCTGGAACGTTTTCGGATCAACCGTCAGCCGCCCGCGATGATCCGCGCTCAGCCCGGCGGCGTCGATATTCAGCTTCCCGGTTGCGCCCATACGCCCGGCGGCGAACAGCAGCATGTCGGATCGGATCGTGCGCCCATCCTCCATCTTCACGGTGACACCTTTGTCGTCCCGGGTGATCGTATCGACCGCCGTACCGAACCGCAGCACCATGCCGCGATCCCGCAGCTGATGTTTGAAATCCTCGATAATTTCCTGATCGATGAAATCCAGCATCGTGTCACGGGGCTCCACCAGCGTCACATGGACATCAAGCGCCGAGAATATCGTGGCATATTCCACCCCGATCACCCCGGCGCCGATCACCGTCATGGATCGTGGCAAGTGCGAGAGTTCCAGAATCTCGTCACTGTCGAAAACGGTTTTGCCATCGAACGGTACATAGTCCGGGCGGAACGGGATGGTCCCAATGGCGAGCAGGAAACGTTTGCCACGGAAGGTAAAGGTCTCGCCTTCCTCGCCCTCCACCTCGATCACGTCCGTGTCGATGAACTTGGCCGAGCCGCGCAGCGTCGTCACCTGATTGCGGGCGAACTGATGTTCCAGCACCTCCACCTCATGCGCCAGCGTCATATCCAAACGGGCGCGCAGATCTTCGGCGCTCAGGTCCTGTTTCACACGGTAAGATCGCCCGTAGAAACCACGCTCCCGCCAGCCGGACAGGTTCAGCGCCGTTTCGCGCAGGGTTTTCGACGGGATCGTGCCGGTATGGACCGAGACCCCGCCAACCTTGCGCCCGCGTTCGACCACCAGCACGGTTTCCCCGAATTTTGCCGCCTGAATAGCCGCCCGCCGCCCCGCCGGGCCGCTGCCGATCACGATGATCCCGTAGTCTTGCATAAGCTGTCCGCTCCTGACCCCTGTGCGTTCGCTACGGGAAGCGTCTGACAATATGGTTGTGGGATCAACCCGTATTTCCGAATTGACGCAAAAACGGGCAATTCGGCAACCCCATTGCCCCCGCACCCCCTTTTCCCTAATCTCACCTCACGCAGCCTGTGGCCGTTGGGGAGGTTAACTATTGTCTAAGCGTATCCTCATTGTTGAGGATGAACCCAATATTGTAGAGTCACTCTCTTTCCTGCTGACGCGGGAGGGGTTTTCGGTGGCGTCTGAAAAGGACGGGGCTGAGGCGTTGGCGAAGGTTCGGGCCTATCTGCCGGATCTTGTGATCCTTGACGTCATGCTGCCAAACCGGTCAGGCTTCGACATCCTGCGGGAGTTAAAAACCCACGGGCCACTCCCCCGGGTGATGATGCTGACAGCAAAAGGACAGGCAAAGGATCGCTCCACAGCCGAAGAGCTCGGCGTGGATCGGTTCATGACCAAGCCGTTTGCAAACGCTGAGATCATCGCCACCGTCAAGGAGATGCTGGGATGAAGCAGCCGCAGGATCTGGCTGAGCGTGCCTTTCGCCGTCGTCGGCGACAGGACGCGGCGCTGGTTCTGCCATTGATGGGGGTGCTGTTGCTCGCAACCCCGGTGCTGGCGCTGTTCACCAAGGACATTGTGATCTTTGGCGCGCCCTTGCCGTTTCTCTATGTCTTCACCGTCTGGTTCATCCTGATCCTGCTGGCGCGGCGCATGGCGCGGGTGCTTGACCGGGACGAATAGATGCTGACCTTCAACATCCTTGTTGCGGCGGCGATTGCTTACGTAATCTTCCTGTTTCTGGTCGCTTTCTGGGCGGAGCGCCGGGCACAACGCGGCGAACTGGGTTGGCTGCGCTCACCACTCGTCTACACATTGTCGATCTCCGTCTATTGCACGGCCTGGACGTTCTATGGCGCGGTGGGATCAGCGGCGCGGAACGGGCTGGAGTTTGTGACCATCTACCTTGGCCCCACGCTGGTCTTTATCGGCTGGTGGTGGTTGCTGCGCAAGCTGCTCAGGATCGGGCGGACGCAGCGGATTACCTCCATCGCTGACCTGATTTCCTCGCGCTACGGCAAGTCGGCTTCGCTGGGGGTTGTGGTGACGTTACTGGCGGTGATCGGATCGACGCCCTATATCGCCCTGCAATTGCAGTCGATCACCACCAGCCTGTCGGTGTTCGCCACGACCGAGGGCGGATTGGCAGATTCCAATGTTTCTGGCTTTTGGGTGGCGGCCGTGCTGGCCCTGTTTACCATCCTGTTCGGCACCCGCAATGTGGATGCCAATGAACGTCACCACGGCGTCGTCACCGCCATCGCGCTGGAGGCGGTCGTAAAACTGTTCGCCCTGCTGGCAGTCGGAATATTCGTTGTCTGGGGGATCGGGGACGGCGTGGCGGGCATTTTCTCGCGTATGTCGCCCGAGATGTTGCATGTTGATGACATTTTTGGCCCGCGCTGGGTCGCACTGACCTTCCTGTCCGCGACGGCGATTATCACCCTGCCGCGCATGTTTCAGGTGACCATTGTTGAAAATTCCGACGAGCGTCACCTGTCCACCGCCAGTTGGGCATTTCCGACCTATCTGTTCCTGATGAGCCTGTTCGTCCTGCCGATCGCCATCGCCGGACGTTCGATCCTGCCTGCGGGGGCAAACCCGGATCTTTATGTTCTGACCGTGCCACTGGCCGAGGGGCAGAATGCGCTGGCGTTGTTGGCGTTCCTTGGGGGGTTTTCTTCGGCCACATCGATGGTGATTATCGCCACGATTGCCCTGTCGACGATGGTATCGAACCATATCGTTATGCCGCTTTGGCTGAGGAGTGTCCCTGACCGCGAACCCACCAGTGGGGATGTGCGCGGCGTGCTGCTTGCCAGTCGCCGCCTGTCCATCGCGATCCTGTTGGTGCTTGGCTATTTCTATTTCCGCCTGACGGGAGGGACAGGCAGCCTTGCCGCGATTGGATTGATCGCCTTTTTGGGGATCGCACAGGTTCTGCCCAGCCTGCTTGGCGGGATATTCTGGCGGGGCGCGACAAAGGCAGGGGCCCTGGCTGGATTGGCCGTCGGGTTCGTTACCTGGGCTTACACATTGTTCCTGCCGAGTTTTGAGGGCGCGTTTATTCTGTCCTCTCAGGTCATTGAAAACGGCTTGTTCGGGTTGGGTTGGCTGCGCCCCTACGAGTTGCTGGGCCTGAGCGGTTATGACCCGCTGGTGCACGCACTTCTTTGGTCACTGACCCTTAACACGGCGCTTTTTATCGGTGTTTCGCTAATCTCCACACCCGGGCAGCTGGAACGGATTCAGGGGGCGCAGTTTGTCGATGTCTTTCGGGCGACCGACGGGCGGTCATCGGGCGTCACCATTCGCCGCTCTGCCACGTCCGAAGATTTGTTCACCCTCGCCCAGCGGATCCTTGGCACCGGCCCGGCACATAATCTGTTTTCCGCTGCGGCGCGGGAACAGGGCAGCCTGTCCGGCCTGCCCGCCCCTACGGACGAGTTTATTCAGGCACTGGAACGAGAATTGACCGGATCAGTGGGCGCTGCGTCTGCACATGCGATGGTATCGCAGATCGCCGGTGGCGGGACCGTTTCGGTTGAGGAACTGATGAATATCGCGGACGAAACCGCCCAGATCATGGAATATTCCCAGCAATTGGAACGCCAGTCGCAAGAACTTGCGGAAACCGCACAGCAACTTCGCAAGGCGAACGCGCAGTTGACCGAATTGGGCGCGCAGAAAGACGCATTCCTGTCGCAGATCAGTCACGAATTGCGTACCCCGATGACCTCGATCAAAAGCTTCGCAGAAATTCTTGACGGCACTAAAGATGTCACATCTGACGAAGCTCAGCGGTTCGTCAATATCATATCCAGCGAGAGTGACCGCCTGACGCGACTTCTGGATGAAATTCTGGACCTGTCATTTCTGGAAAGTGGTCGGGTTGATTGGAAGCTGGAGCCGGTTCCCCTTGATGCCGTTATCAACCGCGCGCTGGCCGCGACCGAGGGGCTGCGTGCCTCCACCGGTGTTCAGGTTCACCTTGATCCCAAGATTGACGATATCGTTGTGCGCGCCGATTTCGACCGGCTGGCGCAGGTGTTTATCAATCTGATCTCGAACGCTGTGAAATACGGACGGACCGAGGAGCCGGAAATACGTATCTCCGCTTCGCGAGAAGGACCGCTCGCCTTCGTTGATGTCGTTGATAACGGTCCGGGAATTGCCCCCGGCGACCGGGAGCGGGTATTTGAGAAATTCTCGCGCCTGACCGAGATTAATCTCGCGGGCAGTGCCGGTCTTGGGCTGCCGATCAGCCGTGAAATCATGCGCAACATCAAAGGTGACCTGACCGTCGAAGATAATCGCGAGGGCGCACTGTTCCGGGTCAGCGTCCCGTTGGCTTAGGGATATTTTCCAAAGCTAGGCCATGTTCAAAAACTGGCGATAGGCAAGTATCTTCATGCGACCACCTCAGATATTGTAGTCGCGCGCCGATCACCCCGCCGAATCCACCATTCCGCCACCAGAATGTTGATCAGCCAGCCGAACCACAGCATCGTGCCGAGGGGGTTGCCTTCCGGAATGCCGAACGCGACGAAATAGGGCATGAACAGCAGGCGTTGCGTCGCTGGACCCAGACCGATTGCGTAGGCGCGGATCATCCATTTCCGATGTCCAATGACATCCTTTCCGATGATTTTGCGCACGGCGAACGCCAATGCGCAGATAAGGGCGACCCCAAATAACAGGTTCGATGAATATTTCAGGATCCCTCCAAAATGCGGGAAAAACTGGTTCATCCAGATCGCGCCGAGCGCCGTTAGACTGCCCGAAATCACAAACATCCGGCCCATGGTTTTATGAACACGCGGCCAGCGCAGACGAACTGCAGAGATAAACTGAAACGGCCCCAGCAGCATAAACAATGCCCCGATGACAATATGGGTGACGATCGGGAAAGGGTGTTTGGCGTAGGTTTCAGCATCCGGAACCGGGGTGCCACCGCTCAGGGCTTCGTGGATCATCAGCAGAGAAAACGAACCTGTCAGGATAGGGAGTAAGCCCAGAAGCAGCAGTGAAATGGGGATAAGCCAATCGCGTTTACGTGTCATGATAAGTCCTTTCATCAGGCAATAGGAAGCTGTTCCCAGCCGGAGCCGGGTTATGTCAGTTCGGTTGTTTTCGGGATTAGGTCATGGTGACGATCACATTGCCAACCTTGTGGCCGGTATCGACATAGCGATAGGCGTCCTGAATTTCTGTCAACGCATAGGTGCGATCTGTTACGGGACGGAGCTTCCCCTGTTCAATCAACTCAACCAGCAGTTTCAGGTCCGATTTCTTCGCAGCAACCTTGCGAAGCCCTGTTGTCACGAGCTTCGCTTTTTGGGCACGAAACGGATTTAGCGCCATTTTCGGAAATATCCCCCAGCTAAAAAACGCCGTCAGGTATTTACCGTTTGGGGACAGAATTTTCCGCGCTTTGCCAAAAGGCAGCTTTCCCACGGCATCAAAAATCACATCATATTTCTGTCCACTTTCGGAGGGATCAGACTGGGTGTAATCAATCACAAAATCCGCGCCTAAGCGCTTAACCAATTCCACATTCTTGGTCGAACAAACTCCCGTCACCTTCGCACCAAACAGATGTGCCATCTGAACGGCAAGAGAGCCAATCGCACCCGACGCACCAACAATCAGCAACCGCTGGCCGGGGTGAATTTTTCCTTCATCCCGCAGGAAGGGAAGCGCGGTCAAAAAGGCATAGGGAAAGGTCGCAGCATCCTGATAACTGATCCCCTCAGGCATGTGGATGATTGGCGAGTCCTCCTGAACACAAACATATTCGGCCTGAGTTCCCGACATCGTTTCGCCGAAAATTCGATCTCCGGGCGCGAAGGATGTAACATCTGCGCCCACCGCATCTACCTCGCCAGTGAATTCGCCTCCCAATACCTGATTATTGGGGCGCCGCAGGCCCAGGAACAGCCGATTAATCCACGGTTTTGCCCTTAGATAGGCGATATCAACAGGTGTGACGGTTGTGGCATGGACCTTCACGACGATTTCGTTCGGGCCGGGGCTGGGTTTGGGTATGTCAGCGACTTCCAGCACGTCCGGCGATCCATATTTGGTGTAAATCGCGGCTTTCATGTCAGTCATGCTCCATCGTGACGATGACATTGCCCACCTTGTGGCCGGTATCGACATGAGCATGCGCCGCGACGATGTCTTCAAACGCATATGTTTTGTCGATGACAGGTTTATAGATGCCCTGCTCAGCTAGAGATGAGAGCGCCGCCGCGTCTTCGGCCCGGGGTTTCCAGTCCGCTGCCGTGACCAGCTTGCCGCTCTTGCGGCTGTGGCGCTTGGCCAGCAACATCGCCTTTAGGTCCGGAATCACGATTAAAAGTGCGCCACCGGGTTTGATCGCCTTGTCGACCCGTGCAAACGGGGCGTTCCCGACGCATTCCAGAATGGAGTCATAGGTGTCGCCCGTCGTGGCGAAATCCGTCTGGGTGTAATCAATCACCCGATCCGCACCGAGGCTGCGGACCAGATCGGCATTCTTTCCCGAACAAACCCCGGTCACCGTCGCGCCCATATGTTTCGCCAACTGCACCCCCGCCGTTCCGCAGGACCCGGAAGCGCCGTTGATCAATACCTCGTCCCCCGGCTTCACCGGCGGGCGGTTCAGGTAATTCTGCGCCGTCATGCCGCCAAAAAGCAGGCTCGCGGCCTCGGCATGGGTCAGGTTCGTAGGCTTGGGGGCGATAACGTCGCTATCCTTCAAGCACACGAACTCTGCATGGCATCCAAAATCGCTGCCGGGCATGAAGATCACCTCGTCCTCCAGTGCGAATTTGGTCACCTTGGCGCCGACCTTTTCCACGACGCCAGACCCATCCATTCCAAGGATTGGTTTGCGCGGCCGGAAAACCCCCAGCGCCAGCGGGCCCATATAGCCAAGCCCTTTGGGCAAATCCATCGCCCTCAACCTATGATCAGCAATGCTGACCGAGGCCGCATGAACCCGGATCAGGATTTCATTATCCTTTGGGGCGGGGGTCGGGACCTCCTCAATCTTGACGACGTCCGGGGGTCCGAATTCGCGATAAACGGCGGCTTTCATGGGTCAGGCTCCTTGCATGGTCGGTTGGCGGGTGGGTTTGCGGATAATCAACTCGGCAATGATCAGATTAAGGATCCACCCGGCATCCATCATGATCCATCGCGAAGTTTCTGTCAGCAGCTCTGGGAAAATCGCTGCGGGCAGATGCGTCAACACCTGCGTCCCCGCCCCCATTGCGACCGCATAAGCTCGGATCATCCAGGCGCGGTGCGTAGGTATATCGCGCCGGGCAATCGCCTTCACACCAAGACTGATGAACAGCAGCATGGCAGCACCGGCGACAATGCGTGAAACATGCAGAATGTCCGTTTCCAGCGGTGGCCAGGGGTAGGTCTGTGTCATCCACAGGCCCGACAGCGCAACGGTCAGCCCGGCAATGATCAGGATGCGGCCTGCTGTGCGATGCCACACCCGATGGGTCCGGCGGAAGTTTGGCAGGAACTGGAAAATGCCAAGCACAGCATAGAGGCTGGCCGACAGGATATGCAGAACCACCGGACCCGGGGCGTTGAAAAACCGCAAACTGTCCGGGGTCGGATCTCCAATGGTCAGCATAACAAGTCGCACCCCTCCGGCCAGCACCGGCACGGCGCAGAGCAACAGCAATCCGGCGGGCACAAGCCACCCAGTCTTCGAAATCGAAGTCATTTTCTTAGCCTTTCAATTTGCTTAGTCGGGGTCTTTTACAAAGGTAAAAACATCTTCAAGCGGTTGGTCGAACACATCGGCGATCAGGAATGCCAGCTCCAACGTTGGGGAGTATTTCGCGTTTTCAATCGCGACTATCGTCTGTCGCGTGACGCCGACCTTTTCTGCCAATTCGGCCTGTGTCATTTCGTCAGCATCAAAGCGCAGTCGGCGGATATTGTTGGTGATCTGAGGCTTTTTCTTCGCCATTACATGCCCCGCCGCCATAGGATTTGCTTGGTGATGTTTCCGGCGAAATCCGCCCCGGCAAAGCCATAGAACATGATGTTCAGAACCGCAAAGGCGGAATAGCCCAGCGCCAGAAAAACAATACCAAGGATGAACCCGCCGCTGGCGACGCTCATCGTGACGATCATGCCATAGCGGCCGATCAGCTTGTCGCGCTCATCAACGATGAAACTGGGTTTGGGGTTTCCGGTGACAATGGCGTGAATGATGGTGGTCAGGATCAGCGCAATGATCATCAGAACGATGCCCAGCGGGATTGCCCACAGAACCGTTCGCGCCCACAGCATCAAACCGTCGGGCCCGTCGAAAATGCCCGCCTCGTATTTGGTCCAGATGCGCAGGCTGAGATAGCCGATGACAAAAAGTCCGACGAAAATCGAGACCAGATTGTTGCGTTCTTCGTGAGTCATAATGCCCTCTACCATGTATGCGTGGGTTTACACGCTGTCTGAATATTTAGACTTTATGTATGTAATTTCATACTTTGTGTCAAATATTTTATACATATTAAGCGCTAGAAGCCATTAAGCCTTTAATATTAATACATAATATCGACAGCCAATTTGGCGTCGGAACGCTCTGATTTGAGGATTTGTCTGTTCAGGGAATCACCTGACGCACCACCCGTCAGGGAAATCCCCCGCAACCAATAGGCTGCGGGGGAGGGTAATTTAGGGATGCTCTTTCTTGAAGCGCTTCAGGCCAATATAGAGACTGACACACATCGCCAGCAGCACGATCGCAAACGGGAAGCCGGTTGAAACGGCCATCGCCTGCAAGGCGGTGATCGCGGCCGTCCCGCCAACCAGCAGCAGAGTTGCCGCCACGATCCCTTCGAAGCTGCACCAGAAGATGCGCTGCGAAACCGGCGCGTCGGTTTTGCCTCCCGCTGTGATCGTGTCGATCACCAGCGAACCGGAATCTGACGAGGTCACAAAGAACACCAGCACAAGAATGATCCCGATGAAGGAGGCGATGCCGGTCAGTGGCAGCTCCTTCAGCATGACGAACATGCCGAGCTCAAGCGATGCGCTGCCAACGGCTGCGTCACTATCGGCCATCAGTTGGCTGACGGCTGTGCCGCCGAACCCACCCATCCAGATGATCGATACCAATGTTGGGATGACCATCACGCAGAAGATGAACTCGCGCACGGTACGGCCGCGCGAAACGCGGGCGATGAACATCCCCACAAACGGTGACCAGCTGATCCACCAAGCCCAGTAGAAGGACGTCCACCCTTGCGAAAAGTTGGTGTCAGCGCGCCCGAACGGGTTCGACAGCGGGATGATTTCTTTGGCATAGGCCAACCCACCGCTAAGCGTTCCAGAGACGATAGCCGCGGTTGGTCCGGCGATAATGACAAAGACCAGCAGCAAAAGCGCGATAGCGATGTTGATCTCTGACAGGATTTTCACGCCGCCATCGAGGCCACGGATCACCGAAATTGTTGCCATGGCCGTAATGATCGCGATCAGAACCACAATCGCAACGGACCCTGTTCCCCATCCGAACAGGAAGTTGAACCCGGCCAGCGCCTGCGTCGTGCCCAGACCCAGCGAGGTCGCCAAGCCAAACAGCGTCGCAAACACCGCGAGGATATCAATGATATGTCCCCACCAGCCCCAAACACGATCACCAAGGATCGGGTAAAAGGCCGAGCGCAGCGTCAGCGGCAACCCGTTATTATAGGTGAAAAACGCCAGCGACAGCGCCACAACTGCATAGATCGCCCAGGGATGCAAACCCCAGTGGAAGATCGTTGCCGCCATGCCAAGGTTACGCGCCGCAATCGGATCACCAGCCGCGGCGCCCAACGGTGCCCAGTCGGTGCGCACGCCATCTGCCTCGGCAATACCGCCAAGCGAGGAGTTGAAATGCGACATTGGTTCGGACACGCCATAGAACATCAGGCCGATTCCCATGCCGGCGGCGAACAGCATCGCGAACCAGCCCAGGTAGCCGTAGTCAGCTTTCGCATCTTTGCCGCCCAGCCGGATTTTCCCCAAAGGTGACAGCATCAGGAAGATGCTGAACAGCACAAACACGTTGCCCGCACTCAGGAAAAACCAGTCAAAGTTTGATGTCAGGAATGGCCGAAGCCAGCCAAAAAACTCTTCGGCACCGGCCTGGAACATCAGCGTTATCAGGACAAAGGCGATAATAGCCAAACTGGAAATGGCAAAGACCGGATTGTGAATATCCAGTCCGAACGGTGTGATATTATGTTGGCCGATCTCGTAGTCAGTTTCGATCGGCTGCGGTGCTTCATGCACCTGATCGTCGGAGATTTCAGACATACTTTCCCCCATTTGATAACGGTGGAGCATCCACCGTTTTCCGCGCCATTTGTTGGCGTCGTTATAAACCGGGGCAGCGGACCCTGCCGCCGATTGTGATAAGGGTAGGGTATCGAATGCCTAAATAATGGTCAAACCGCGCCGGATGGGAGTCCGTTATCGACCCTTTTCAGGCGGATTTCGCGAGAACCGGCGCTTGTTTGTCGGTGATGCGATAGGCTGCTGCCTCGGCGACATGATGGCGCTGGACCTGCACTTCGCCGTCCAGATCAGCGATGGTGCGGGATACCCGCATAATGCGGTGATAGCCGCGCGCCGACAGGCGGAAGCGGTTGGCGACGTCGGTCAGGAACTGGGCTGCCTCTTGCGTCGGCGCGCATATTTCCTCCAGCAATTCGCCTTCGGCATCCGAATTTGTGGTGAGGCCGGGCAGGTCAGCAAAGCGGTCTTTCTGGATGTCGCGGGCTTTGGCGACACGCCGCGCAATGTCTGCGGACCCTTCGGATGCAGGCGGCAAGGACAGGTCGCTGATCTCCACCGGCTGGACCTCGACCTTCAAATCGAAACGATCCATTAGTGGGCCGGATATTCGGCCCAAATAATCATCCCCGCACATCGGTACACGCGCGCAACAGCGCGACGGGTCGGTCATATACCCGCATTTGCAGGGGTTCGCTGCGGTTACCAGCATGAATTTGCAGGGGTAGCGCACATGCGCATTGGCGCGGGCGACCACAACATCGCCCGTTTCAACAGGTTGGCGCAGGGTTTCCAGAACGGTGCGGCTGAATTCGGGAAACTCATCCAGAAACAGCACACCATTATGCGCCAGCGAAATCTCCCCTGGTTTGGCGTTTCGCCCACCACCGACAATCGCCGCCATCGACGCCGTGTGATGCGGCGCGCGGAACGGGCGCGTCCGTGAAATCCCGCCCTCGTCCAGCAGACCGGCGAGTGAATGGATCATGGAAGTTTCCAGCGCTTCGCCGGGGTCCATGGGCGGCAGGATCGATGGCAGGCGCGCGGCCATCATCGATTTTCCCGATCCCGGTTGCCCGACCATGAAAAAATGGTGCCGCCCTGCCGCTGCGATCTCCAGCGCGCGCTTGGCCTTCTCCTGCCCTTTCACGTCGCGCAGGTCCTTTTCGTGATCGTCGCGCGTGACCTCACCGGGTTCGGCAGGGGACAGGATTTTGCGTTGCGTGAAGTGGTTGAGCAGCGCCAGCAGGCTGCCCGGCGCCAACACCTTGACCGATCCGACCCACGCCGCCTCTGCCCCGCATTTGTCGGGACAGATTAGCCCCAGATCATTTTCTGCCGCCGCGAGGGCTGCAGGCAGTGCTCCCATGACGGCGACCAGAGACCCGTCCAGCGACAGTTCCCCCAGCGCAATGTTGGCGGCGGCTTCTTCCTTGGGGATAACGTCCATCGCCGCCAGAAGGGCGACTGCGATCGGCAGATCGAAATGCGATCCCTCTTTCGGCAGATCAGCCGGGGAGAGGTTGATTGTGATCCGCTTGGCAGGAAGCGCCAAGCCCAGCGCAGTGATGGTAGCGCGGACTCGTTCCTTGGCTTCGGTTACGGCCTTGTCCGGCAGTCCAACAAGGTTAAAGGCAGGGATCCCCGGGGTGATGGCGCACTGCACCTCGATAATCCGCGCATCGACACCCTGAAAGGCAACGGTATAGGCGCGGGCAACCATGGGGGGACTCCTTTACGAAAACCCCACCATGGTCGATTCTTGGTTAAAGTAGGCTTAACGGGTCAGCCCCACGGCACCATCGGTAAATCCAGATCATAGCCGGGCTGGATATAATTCTCTGCCAGACCATCTGCCCGCCACTGCTGGAAGGTGGGATCGGAGATGGTGGTTTGGATGTACGCTTCGGCCAATTCGCTGCGCGGCAGACTATAGGTGACGAAGCGGGTCACGACAGGGGCGTAGAACACGTCCGCGATGGAATATTGCCCGAACAGCCACGGACCGTCGGCACCGAAACGTGTGCGGGCTTCGGTCCAGATTTGATCGATCCGGGCGACATCTTTCAGGACGGCTTCAGAGGGCTCGAACCCATCGAACCCAACGCGTAGATTCATGGTGCAGGCTTCGCGTAGCGCAAAAAATCCTGAATGCATTTCCGCCACGATAGAGCGCGCAAAACCACGGGCCACTGGATCGGCAGGCCACATGCCGGTGTGATCCTCGGCCAGTGTTTCAGCCATCGCCAGTGTGTCGCTGACCACCACGTCGCCATTGCGCATGGCGGGAACAGTGCGGCCACCGCCGAAATCCTTCAGCATTTCCAGAAATTCCGGCGTGTACATCCTGGCGGTTTTCACCTCCACCGGAATGTCGAATTTCGCAAACATCAGCCAGCCGCGCAGTGACCAGCTGGAATAGGTTCTGTCCCCGATGGCGAGTTGGTATGTCATGGCGTCCCTTTCCGTTTTCCGCAGAATAATCAGGTGTGCAAAGGGCGTCTAATCAGGATTTGAGCGCATCTCCATCACGGAGTGTGATTGACCCCGTGGATACGCCAACGCATGTCGATCCTGTCCAGCCGCGTCACTGACAGGTTGTCGATTTTGAAGGCAAAAGCGTGGGCAGGATCGAACCCGCCTGCATATTGCAGCGCCGCGAGGATGGTGCCGAAATGGGCTACCGCGATGATGTCATCATGCTGCCCGGACAGGGTGTCGATCGCGCGGCGCACACGGGTGGACAGGCTGTTCCAGCTTTCGCCTTCGGGCGGGGCGATATCGCCGGGGGTTGTCCAGAAGGCGTGGCTGATGTCGGGATCCCGCTGCGCGATTGTATCAAACCCCAGCCCCTCCCACGCGCCGTAGTTCATCTCGCGAATGTCTGGCAGGTGCGGCAGGCGTTGGCGGTTCCGTTGAATGGCGTCCGCAGTAGCGACAGCGCGGGACAAGTCAGAGGACACAACCGGCGCGTCGGGCAGATGCGCGGACAGGCGCTCCAGCGCCGCGGTGTCGGACAGGTCCGCAGGCGGATCGGACCAGCCTATGGCGGCTTTCTTATGTGTCGGTCCATGACGGACCCACCAAAAGCGGGTCATGCGGGCGCCTTCAGGGTCAGCGGCAACCCGGCGGCGACAAAGATCACCTGATCTGCGACCTCGGCCACGGCCGCATTCAACGCCCCTTGCAGATCGCGGAATTCGCGCCCCAAAGCATTGTCGGGCACCAGCCCCATGCCAACTTCGTTCGACACGCAAACCAGCGGGCCGGGGGCATTTCGCAACGCATCAACCATCGCCCCAATATCGACGTCCCCAGCGTGCATCAGGTTTGACAACCACAGTGTCAGACAATCCAGCAGGATCGCATTCCCGACCGGCACCCGTGCCAACGCGACGCCAACATCGCGCGGTTCCTCGACCGTTTCCCACCCTTGTCGGCGATCCTTATGTGCCGTTATGCGCGCAATCATTTCATCGTCGAGCGCCTCGGCAGTCGCCAGATAGGTCATTGGCAGACCGGATGCCTCCACCAGCCGCTCGGCGTAAGCGGACTTACCCGAACGGGCGCCCCCGAGAACAAGCGTGAGATTTGGCAAATCGGTCATATCTCCCCTGACAAAGCATAAAAGACTGGCAAGAACCATATCAGATGTGTTCAATGGCGGGCCAAGGGGGAATTTATGCGGGCGTGGTATCTGCTTCCATTTCTGGCGACGAGCGCAGCGGCGCAGGATAACCTGGCAAGCGTGCTGGAAGATATCGGCGCGGTCGAGGTAATCATCCTGGGCGAAATCCATGACAATCCCGTCCACCACGAAAATCAGGCGCTGGCGATCCGGACAATTTTCCCATCCGCCATGGTGTTCGAGATGTTCAGCCCCGATCAGGCAGCAACGATCAACACGATGCGCTGGGACGGGACGACGCTGGAGGCGTTGGAGGAGGAGTTCGAATGGCATCTGAGCGGCTGGCCGGATTTCGACTATTACCGCCAATTGCTGGAGGCCGACCCCGAAGGTGTAGTCTATGGCGGCGCGGTTCCGCAGTCCCAGATTGACGAGGTCGCGTTCGAAGGCGCGTTTACGATTTATGGCCCCGACGGAGTGGATTATGGGCTGGATCAACCGCTCTCGGAAGAAGAGGTTTCGCTCCGCGAGGCCGACTATATCCTGTCCCATTGCGAGGCGCTTGATGATGGCGACCTGAATGGTCTGATCGAGGCGGACCGCCTGCGCGCCGCCGTCATGGCCGATGCTGTCTTGCTGGCGCTGGAAGAAGCATCCTATCCGGTGGTTGTCATTGCCGGAAATGACCTCGCGCGCGAAGATTACGGAATTCCTGCCATGTTGCGGATGATCTATCCCGACATTCTAGTCAAATCCGTTGGCCAGTTCGAGGTGGAACCGCTGGGCGATCAACCCTACTCCCATATTCTGGTAACAGGGGAAATTGACCGCGAGGACCCCTGTCTGGACTTCAGCGAATAAAGTTAGCTGAGGCTGTCTAAGAATGCCTCGAACGTGGCACGGTCGGATTTGATCCGCTCGCTTGTGTCTTTCAATGCGATAGGGCGGGTGTCGTAAACGCCGCTCCATTTGATGATTTCGATCAGCACCGGCGCAAGGTCTCGACCTTTTTGGGTTAGGGTATACAGGAAACTGCGACGGTTTTCCGGATCACGTGATTTCTCAACGATCCCTTCGGATTCCAGCAGTTTCAGACGGTCTACAAGGATGTTTGTCGCGATCTTTTCGTCCGACTCCAGAAACCCGCTATAGGTTCTGATCCCTTTGATCATGATGTCGCGAATGATGATCAGGGTCCACCGATCCCCGAAGATATCGAGGCCAAAGGCAACCGGACATCCGGTCTGTCGTTTGCTGTATTTCTGCGTCATGTGCTCACTCTAAAAAAATAGCTTGCAAGTTGCAATATGTAATCGTAAGCATCCACGTATTGCGATTTGCAATACGTATAAAGGAACCACACAGATGACAGAAAATCCCTCGCGTCGTGCCGCGATGCAAATGATGACGGGCGCAGCCCTGACCACCCTTACTGCCAGCAAATTGCTGGCCCAAACCACCGCAAAGGAAAATGCCATGGACGTCGCCGCTTTTGTTTACACCGAACTTCAAATCTCGGTCCCGTTCGCGGATGTGCCGTGGCAGGCCGTCAGCGATGCCATCGCCGAGCAGCCCGGATTTATCAGCAAAACCTGGCTGTCGGGCGCCAGCAACGGCTCTGTCGGCGGGTTCTATTCCTTCGACAGCGTCGAGAATGCCCAGAAATTTGTAACCGGATATTTCCCGTCAGAGGCCGCCAATTTCGGCGTCGCCCACACGACGCGCGTGTTCCCAGCCGCACCGGTTCAGGCGGCAAGTCTGGACATGGGCTCCCCCCATTTCGGTGTTGCACCCACCCAGAAACCCGGTGCGTTTGTCTATACCGAATTGCAGGTGAACGTACCGTTCGAAAATGCCCCATGGCAGGACCGTAATCCGGTGCTGCGCACACAAAATGGCTTGATTTCGAAAATCTGGTTGTCGGGGTTGAATTCCAACACACTGGGCGGACTGGATACGTTTGACACGGTCGAAAATGCACAGGCTTTTGCGGTTCAGGATTTTCCGAAAACCGCCGCGAAAATGAATGCAGCGCTTTATACACGCGTGTTCGATGCCAGCGCGACGGAGGAGGCGAGTCTGTATCTGAACTCGCCTTATTACAGCTAAGTCAAAGAAACGGGGCGGGTGACGCTGCCCCGTTTTCATTCGCCGATAGCATTTCCCACGCTTGCAACAACCTACCGATTTATTTACAGTCTAAATTCGTGAATAACTCAGGTATACATGATGCTCGACGGTCGTAAGGTTCTTTTGATTATCGGTGGTGGAATTGCGGCATATAAATGCCTCGACCTGATCCGGCGTCTGGCGGAGCGCGGTGTTTCGGTGACGCCCGTCCTGACCAAGGCGGCCGAGGAATTTGTGACGCCGCTGTCGGTTGCTGCCTTGTCCCGGTCCAAGGTCTATACCGACCTGTTCGACCTGACGGACGAGGCCGAGATGGGGCATATCGAACTGTCCCGTGCCGCCGATCTGGTGGTTGTGGCCCCCGCTACAGCTGATCTGCTGGGCAAGATGGCGGGTGGGCTGGCGAATGATCTGGCCTCGACACTTTTGATGGCGACGGACAAGCGGGTGCTGGTGGCACCGGCGATGAATGTCCGCATGTGGGACCATCCGGCGACGCAGCGGAATGTGGCGACGTTGCAGGGTGACGGTATTCTGTTCGTCGGCCCGAACGAGGGCGACATGGCCTGTGGCGAATTCGGTCCGGGTCGTATGTCCGAACCGTTGGAAATCGTTGCGGCTGTTGAGGCGGCGCTGGCCGACGGACCACTGAAGGGCAAGCATGTGCTTGTGACCTCTGGCCCCACGCATGAGCCGATTGATCCGGTGCGATACATCGCCAACCGCTCGTCAGGCGCGCAAGGCACCGCGATTGCAGAGGCGTTGGTGGCACTGGGGGCCTCGGTCACCTTTGTGACCGGTCCTGCGGATGTGGCGCGGCCAGCTGGGGTGAAGCTGGTAGAGGTGCAGACCGCCGAACAAATGCACAAGGCCGTGCAGGACGCCCTCCCCGCCGATGCCGCCGTTTTTGCGGCGGCAGTTGCGGATTGGCGGGTCGAAGCAGCAGGATCGAAGATTAAGAAAGACGGCTCCGGCAAATTGCCCGCGCTGAAATTCATCGAAAACACCGACATTCTGGCAACCGTCTCGCAGATGAAAAAGGGCCGCCCCAAGCTGGTCGTCGGCTTTGCCGCCGAAACGGATGATGTCGAGGCGCACGCCACCGCCAAGCGGAAGCGCAAAGGCTGTGATTGGATTGTGGCGAACGACGTGTCGGTGGGGACCGGCATCATGGGCGGGACCGAAAACGATGTGACCGTGATCAGCGACGATTGCGCGGAAAATTGGCCGCGTATGTCAAAACGTCAGGTCGCCCAAAGGCTCGCCGCCAAGATTGCGGAGGCATTATGACCCCGACCCTGAAAATCACCCGCACCCACGGGGCGGACCCCACCGTCCCGCTGCCGTCTTATGAAAGCGATGGCGCGGCGGGCATGGATATCCGCGTGAACTTTCCACCGGAAATGCGCGACGGCATGGTGCTGCCCGCCACCGCCCGCGCCCTGATCCCCACCGGCATGAGGTTCGAAATTCCAACGGGGTTCGAGGTGCAAATCCGCCCCCGCTCCGGCCTCGCGCTGAAACAGGGGATCGCATTGGTGAACAGCCCGGGCACGATCGATTCAGATTATCGGGGCGAGATTGGCATCATCCTGATCAACCATGGCAACGAGCCTTTCCATATCGGCCACGGGATGCGCATCGCGCAAATGGTCTTTGCCCCCGTCATCCAATGCAAAATTCAAGAAACCGAAACCCTCGCCGAGTCCAACCGCGGCTCTGGAGGTTTCGGGTCCACAGGAGTCGCGTAAATGATCCGAATGTCACGCAAAATCGCCCTGGCTTTGGAGGCCGTTCTGGACATCGCCTATAACGGCCGCCCCGATCCGGTGCAATCCAAGGACATCACCGAACGCCAGGGAATACCTCAGCGCTATCTGGAACAGGTGCTGCAACATCTGGTGCGCAACGGGATTCTGAAAGGCGTGCGGGGTCCAAAAGGCGGCTATGTGCTGGCCCGCGAACGCCGCAAAATCTCACTGGGCGACGTGCTGCGGGTGGTAAATGATATGGACTCGGACGAGGACGACAGCGCATCCAAAGCCGAGCTGGCGCAAAAAGTCGTCAACCCGATCTGGGTACAGGTGCAGGAAGATATTCTCGCCAAATTCGACGAGATGACGATGGAAGATCTGTGCCGGGAGGCCGAGACAAAAGGCGTGAAACGCGCGGGTGAGGATGCGGTGAGTTTTACGATTTAATGCTCCCTCTCACACAAGTCATGATCCGCCAGTGCTTCGATCACATAGCAATCGCCAACCTCGTCCGCATGGCAATTCGCCTCGATCCGCTTTAGTTCCTTCTCCAGCCGCTTCAGCTTGGCAATCCGCGCCTGCACATCCGACAAATGCGCGCGGGTGATCGCGTGGATGTCAGCATGCGGCGCGCCCGGATCAGCGCCTAGCGCCAGCAATTCGCGGATGGCGTCCAGAGACAGCCCCAGATCGCGGGCGTGGCGGATGAAAGACAGGCGCTCCAACCCTTTCGATGAATATCGCCGCTGGTTTCCCGTGTTGCGGTCGGACGACAGCAGACCGATATCCTCATAATAGCGGATGGTCGGGACTTTCACGCCAGTCTTTTTCGACAATTGTCCGATGGAGTACATTTTTGCCCTTGAACCTCTAGTGACTAGAGCAATTAGGCTATAGCCTGACCCTAACGAAAGGCAAGCCATGGCGCATCATCACCACCACCATGTTGACCCCGAATCCGGCGACCGCCGCGTTGCGCTGGCGGTTATCGTTAACCTTGCCCTGACGGTTGCGCAGATCATCGGTGGAATCTTTGCCGGTTCGCTGGCGCTGATCGCTGATGCACTGCACAACCTGTCGGACGCGGTCTCGCTGATCATCGCGTTCTTCGCCCGTAAAATCGCGCGGCGACCCGAAAATGCCGACATGACCTTTGGCTATGCGCGGGTCGAGATCGTGGCGGCGCTGATCAACTATACCACGCTGATTGTCGTCGGCTTCTATCTTGCGTTCGAGGCGGTGATGCGCTTCTTTGAACCCACGCAGGTCAATGGCTGGCTGATCGTGATCATCGCAGGGATCGCGCTGGTGATTGATCTGGTGACGGCCCTTCTCACCTATAGCCTGTCCAAGAACAGTGTGAATATCCGCGCCGCTTTCCTGCATAATCTGGCGGACGCGATGGGATCGGTTGCCGTGATCGTGGCCGGAACGCTGATCCTGTTGTTCAACTGGTGGATCATCGACCCAATCGTCACGCTAATGATCGCTGCCTATATCCTGTGGATGGCCTTCAAGGAAATTGGCGAGGTTATTCGTATCCTGATGCTCGCCAGTCCTGATGGGGTCGAGGCGGATGAAGTGGTGAATGCCGTTCTGGCCGTCGACGGTGTCTCCAACGTGCATAACGCGCGGTTCTGGCGGCTGGATGAACATGCCAATGCGTTTGATGCGCATATTGCGCTCGACCCGGGGACATGGAGCCAAGCGGATGGGATCAAGGCGGCGATCAAGGCCGTGCTGGCCGAGAGGTTCGGGATAGAACGCTCCACCTTGGAACTGGAATGCGCCGAACATGTGTGCCACGATGCCCACGAATTCGGCTTCGAGCCCAATCATTAGGAGGAAATCATGCGTCTGTCAGACCTGCCCGACACCCCAACCGCAGTTGTGACCGGAGGGGCGGCTGGCATCGGCCTTGCCGCCGCCAAAGCATTTGCGGCGCGAGGGGCCAATATCTGTATCGTTGATCTCGGCGCGGATCGTCTGTCGGCCGCAGCGGCTGACATAGGCGGCGATGTGATGGTGTCGGAAACAGACGTGTCCGACCGCGCAGCGCTGGAAACTTTGGAGGCCGCCGTTGCGGAGCGGTTCGGCGGGGCGGATGTGGTGATCAACAATGCCGGCATTCAGCCCGGCAGTGATACACTCGACCCAACCAACTGGCAGCGGATCATGAATGTGAATCTGTGGGGGATCATCCATGGCTCGCAGGTCTTTGCGCCCCGCATGATCGCACGTGGCCGGAATGGCATGATCATCAACACCGGATCCAAACAGGGGATCACGACCCCGCCGGGTGACCCTGCCTATAACGTCGCGAAAAGCGGCGTGAAAACCTTTACCGAGGCACTGGAACACGAATTCCGCAACACGGCCCCGCATCTGTCCGCCCATCTGCTGATCCCGGGGTTTGTCTTTACCGAATTGACCAAAGGCGAGCGGACCGAAAAACCCGCAGGCGCCTGGACGCCGGACCAGACAGCCGCGTTCATGATGGAAAGCCTCGACAAGGGCGATTTCTATATCCTTTGTCCGGATAATGACGTGCCGCGTGCCTTGGACGAAAAACGCATCCACTGGGCCGCGCATGACATCATCGAAAACCGCCCACCCCTGTCGCGCTGGCACCCGGATTTCGGCGACGCATTCGCCAAATTCCTCGAAGACGAAAGCTAACCGCTTGTTGAAATTTTCAGGGACAGCGTCGGAATATAGACATGCCCCTGACTGACATGCCCACGGTGCAAACGGTTCTTGCTGCCCAGCCACGGATGCTGGTCCGTGTAATCGGCATACCGGTCATTGGATATGACGATCCCACGCGAAATCTGCGCCCGTTGCAGAATGAAATCATCAGCCCGACTTCCGGCAGGTACGACCTCGATCTCCTCCGGAAACAGCCCGAATATCCGTTGCAGGTCGCGCTTTGACGGATCCCGCACGTCAATCCGCGCGCCCGCATCGCGCAAAAGGTAACGGATGTTGGCATCGAAATAGACCAGAAAGTCCGCATGATGATCCCGCAAATGTGCGCACAGCTTCGTCAGTGGCGAGGTGTCGATATGAAAATCCTTCGTCCAATAAATCAGGTTCGACCCATCGATGATCACCAGGCGGTCTGTGCGGATCGTGGTTTTACGTTTCTTTTCCGGCGGCAGAGAGTTGCCGGTCGGTTCCACCAGAACCGCCTCACCTTCGCCCCGAAACCTGTCGGCATTGCCTTTCGGATAGCGCGTCCAGTAAAATTTGATGACCGCGTTGCCGCCAAGCTTCGCGGATTGCTTGAGTAGCCGCGCTTCCAACTCTTCACGCGAATTACACCGGGTCGCCTTCACCCAGCCGCCCCGTTCGACCACCCGATACCCACGCAAAAACTCCGCTTGCGTGATGCCAACCAAATCGTCTTTTGGTGCCGTAATCCGTTTCTTCGAAAAAAGCTTTGAAAATAGTCCCAACACACTGTCCCAGCTATTCTAATTCCCGGTATTAACCGTCGGACTTGCAGGCCCGTCAACATCTGCGCCGCATTTCCTTCTGACTTTCCAACTTGTTCAAATATCCAAACCGGCCAAACTCAACGGAAGGCGGTCGATTTCAAGCGCCATGACGAAGGGTGGAACCCCCGTTTCCTCTTGGCATGCCGGGAACACAATGTTAACGTTAACGCAGATTCTGGGAGGAACAGATAATGACCAAGAAAATTCTATATATCGGCGGCACGGGAACCATCTCCTACGCCTGCGTTCACGAGGCAGTCAAAGCCGGGCAGAATGTTGCCGTTTTCAACCGTGGCACGTCGGGAGAAAAGCTCCCTGACGGGGTGCGTCTGATCACGGGGGATATGAAAGATGACGCGGCGTATAAGGTGCTCGCTGACGAGAAATGGGACGCCGTGTGCCAGTTCCTCGCCTTCACGCCGGAACAGGTGAAGCGTGATGTGGAAATCTTCACAGGCGCGACGGATCAGTATGTTTTCATCTCCAGCGCGTCAGCCTATGCGAAACCAGTCGACAGCACCCGCGTGACCGAAGAAACGCCGCTAATCAATCCGCACTGGGCCTATAGCCGCGCGAAGGCGGAGTGTGAGGACTATCTGAAATCCTCGGGCATTCCGTACACCATTGTTCGCCCTTCCCACACGTTGCGCCACAAACTACCCAACCCGTTTGGGGAAGAAGGCACGTTTGTGCATCGCCTGAAAGCGGGCAAGCCGATTGTTGTGCAGGGCGACGGCACCAGCCTGTGGACGATCACACGGGCGGAGGATTATGCCAAACCGTTCGTCAACCTCACCGGCAATCCGGCGGCGGTGAATGACATTTTCCACATCACTGGCGATGTTGGCTTCACCTGGAACGCCATCACCCATGCGATTGCCGCGAATATGGGGGTGGAGGCGAAGCTGTGCCATGTGGCGACCGAAACTCTGATGAGATTCGAACCAAACTGGGAAGGCCCGCTGCTCGGCGACAAATCCCATGTCGCGATGTTTGACAATTCCAAGGTCAAGCGCGTTGGCGGAGATTTTCAGGCCGAAACGGATATTCACAAAATCCTTGCCGGACCGGTGGCCGGGGCGCTCGCGCGTGACGCTGCGCCGAATGCGGAAGAAGACGCATTGTTCGACCGTATCGTCGCCTGGACAGAAACCGCCGGATAAGAAAATGGCGGCCCCGAGAGGCCGCCATCTTTGATTATTTCCGCGCTGCCAACGCCGCACGAACACCTTCGCCATAGGCCGGGTCCGCCGCATCGAAATGGACCAGCTGACGGTCGATGATCTCTTGCGGGACGCCCTCCATCGCGTCGGCGAGATTTTCGAACAACCGCCCCTGCTGTTCCGCATTCATCAGGCGGAACAGGTCGCCGGGCTGTTTGTAATCATCATTGCCGTCGCGGTGGTTATACCGGTCCGCATCACCGTCGATCCGCAATGGAGGCTCGCGGAATTCAGGGGCTTCGGCCGGGCCGTTGACCGAGTTCGGCTCGTAATAGGCATCCGGATTGCCGGTATCATTCTGGAAGAACCGCATCGACCCGTCCTTATGGTAATGATGCACGGGGCATTTCGGGGCGTTGACCGGAAGCGCCTCGTAATGGGTCCCCAGACGGTGACGGTGCGCATCGGCGTAGCTGAAGATACGCGCCTGCAGCATCTTGTCCGGGCTGAACCCGATCCCGGGAACAACGTTTGACGGACTAAAGGCGGCCTGTTCAATCTCGGCGAAATAATTGTCCGGATTGCGGTTCAGCTCCATCACGCCAAGGTCGATCAACGGATAGTCCCCGTGTGGCCAAACCTTGGTCAGGTCAAACGGGTTATACCAATGCTTGTCGGCGTCAGCCTCGGGCATGATCTGGACTTTAACGTTCCATTTCGGGAACTCGCCATTTTCGATCGCGTAGAACAGCGCCTCCTGATAACCCTCGCGCGTCTGACCGATTTTCTCGGCCGCTTCAGCGTTGGTCAGGTGCGCATGGCCCTGCTGGGTTTTGAAATGGAATTTGACCCAGTATCGCTCGCCCGCCTTATTATAGAAACTGTAGGTATGCGAGCCGTAGCCGTTCATCTGCATCGGCGTGGTCGGGCAGCCGCGATCTGACATCAGGATCGTGACCTGATGTAGGCTTTCGGGGCTGAGCGACCAGAAATCCCACATCGCGGTGTTGGACCGCAGGTTGGTTTTCGGATGGCGTTTCTGCGTGTGGATGAAATCCGGGAATTTGTACGGGTCGCGCACAAAGAAGACCGGCGTGTTGTTCCCAACCAGATCCCAGTTGCCCTGATCCGTATAGAATTTTAGCGCAAAGCCGCGCACATCGCGTTCATTGTCGGCGGCACCGGCCTCACCTGCAACAGTCGAGAACCGCGCCAGCATGTCAATTTTCTTGCCGACCTGCGCGAAAATGTCAGCGCTGGAATATTTCGACAGATCATTGGTAATGGTCAGCGTACCGAATGCGCCCCACCCTTTGGCATGAACCACACGCTCGGCGATACGCTCGCGGTTCTGGTGCGCCAGCTTTTCGATCAGCTGGTAATCCTGCATCAGGACGGGCCCGCGCGCGCCGGCGGTCAGCGAGTTCTGGTTGTCGGCGATGGGTGCGCCACCCGTGGTCGTCATGGTCTTTGGCTTAGTCATTGGGTCCTCCGTTGGAATCAGATGTGGCGAGGATACAGAGGCAACGAGATAATTAGAAATTGTGTTTTTCTTGGATTTTGATAAGCAATGCTTATGGATATATCCCTCCGCCATCTTACCTATTTTCGTGCGCTTTGTGAATGCGGGCATTTCGCCCATGCGGCCGAGGTCTGCGCCGTCAGCCAACCCGCGCTGTCAGTGAAAATTCAGGAGTTGGAGGAAATTCTGTCTGCCCCCCTGATAGACCGCAACACCCGCCCCTATCGCCCGACGCCGCTGGGTCGCGATGTGTTGCGGCAGGCGCAGCAGGTGTTGGACGGGGTCGATGCGCTGCACGATCTGGCCCGGATGGAACGCGGGCTGGAGGGGCCATTTACCCTTGGCGTCATCCCCACGGTCGCCCCTTATATCCTGCCGCCGGTGCTGGGACGGTTGCAGGCGGACCTGCCAAAGCTGGATTTGCAAGTGCGAGAGGCAACGACGGAGGTGTTGCTGGGTGAGCTGCGCGACGGACAGCTGGACGCCATCATCATCGCCACGGATGTGGAGGACGACCTGTCCGAAACCCCCTTGTTCGACGACCGCTTCCTGCTGGCCATCAGCAGTGCCGAGGCCGACCGCCTGTCCCTGCGGGACGGTCAGTTCGAACTGACCGACATGACCCGCTTTCGCCTGTTGCTGCTGTCCGAAGGCCACTGTTTGCGTGATCAGGTCCAGTCGATCTGCCGCTTCACCAGCCGCGAAACCCTGAACCAGATCGGGGCCTCGTCCCTACAAACCCTGATCGGCCTGTCCGCGGGGGGTTATGGTGTCACCCTGGTCCCCGAAATCGCCGCGCCCGAGGCCGCCGCGACCCAAAACCTGACCCTCCTCCACCTCTCCGCCCCGGAACCCGCCCGGACGTTGCGTTTCGTTACCAAATCCAACGCGGCCCGAATGCCCAACATTGACGCCTTAACAGGCATTTTTCGCGAGGTTGGTGAAACCCTGACCAAAGCAGCGCGGAAAAGCTGAGAATCCCCACCTTCGGGGGTTGCGCGAACCGTGCGGCTGACTATAACCGCCACAATTTGCATTCCTCCAGCTTGCGGGACCGACATGCCGAAAAGAACTGACATCTCCTCCATCATGATTATCGGGGCGGGGCCTATTATTATCGGCCAGGCGTGCGAGTTTGATTACTCCGGCGCACAGGCCTGTAAGGCGCTGAAGGAGGAAGGGTATCGCGTGATCCTCGTGAACTCCAACCCCGCGACGATCATGACCGATCCGGAAATGGCCGATGCCACCTATATCGAACCGATCACACCCGAAGTTGTCGCCAAGATCATCGCCAAGGAACGCCCAGACGCATTGTTGCCAACCATGGGCGGGCAGACGGGTCTGAACACGGCGCTGGCGCTGGACGAAGACGGGACGCTGGCGAAATACAATGTCGAGCTGATAGGCGCGGATCGCAAAGCCATCGAGATGGCCGAAGATCGCAAACTGTTCCGCGAGGCGATGGACCGTCTGGGAATCGAAAACCCCAAGGCGACGATTGCCGAGACGATGGACGAATGTATGGCGGCGTTGGAACATGTCGGCCTGCCCGCGATCATCCGCCCCGCTTTCACCATGGGTGGCACCGGTGGCGGTATCGCCTATAACCGCGAGGATTATGAGAAAATTTGTGCGAGTGGGCTGGATGCCTCTCCCGTCAGCCAAATCCTGATCGACGAAAGCCTGCTGGGCTGGAAAGAATTCGAGATGGAGGTCGTGCGCGACAAGGCGGACAACGCCATCATCATCTGCTCCATCGAAAACGTCGACCCGATGGGGGTCCATACCGGTGACTCCATCACCGTCGCCCCGGCGCTGACGCTGACCGACAAAGAATACCAACTGATGCGAACGCATTCGATTAACGTGTTGCGTGAGATCGGCGTCGAAACCGGTGGCTCGAACGTGCAATGGGCTGTTAATCCTGCCGACGGGCGCATGGTCGTGATCGAAATGAACCCGCGTGTGTCGCGGTCTTCGGCCCTTGCCTCCAAAGCCACCGGTTTCCCGATTGCCAAGGTCGCGGCGAAACTGGCCGTTGGCTATACGCTGGATGAGCTGGACAATGACATCACTAAGGTCACGCCGGCCTCGTTCGAGCCGACCATCGATTATGTCGTCACCAAAATCCCGCGCTTCGCCTTTGAAAAATTCCCCGGCGCGAAACCCGAACTGACCACCGCCATGAAATCGGTGGGCGAGGTCATGGCGATTGGTCGCACCATCCATGAGAGCCTGCAAAAAGCGCTGGCGTCGATGGAAAACGACCTGACCGGATTTGACGAGATCAAAATCGATGGCGAAGGCGACGCCGCCGTCATCGCCGCCATTTCCGCGCGCACCCCCGACCGGATGCGCCTGATCGCCCAAGCCATGCGCCAGGGCCTGTCGGACGAAGCGATTTTCAACGCGACGCAATATGACCCGTGGTTCCTCGCCCGTATTCGCGAGATCGTGGACAAAGAAGCCGAGATCCGCGCCAATGGCCTGCCAACCAACGCCCACGATATGCGACGGTTGAAAATGATGGGCTTTACCGATGCACGACTGGCGACATTGACCGGCAACACCGAAAGCGGCGTGCGCAAATCGCGCCTCGCCATGGATGTCAAAGCCAGCTTCAAACGCATCGACACCTGCGCCGCCGAATTCGAAGCGCAGACACCTTATATGTATTCGACCTACGAGGCCGACGCGATGGGCTCCGTCGAATGCGAAGCCCGCCCGACGGATCGCAAAAAGGTCGTCATCCTCGGCGGTGGTCCCAACCGGATCGGTCAGGGGATCGAGTTTGATTATTGCTGCTGCCATGCCTGCTTCGCGCTAACCGACGCGGGCTATGAAACCATTATGGTCAACTGCAACCCCGAAACGGTCTCGACGGATTACGACACCTCCGACCGGCTCTATTTCGAACCGCTGACCGTGGAAACGGTGATGGAAATCCTGCGGGTCGAACAGGAAAACGGCACCCTCCACGGTGTGATCGTGCAGTTTGGCGGCCAGACTCCGCTGAAACTGGCGAATGCACTCGAAGCCGAGGGCATCCCGATCCTCGGCACCACGCCGGACGCCATCGACCTTGCCGAAGACCGCGAGCGGTTCCAGCAATTGCTGCAAAGCCTGAACCTGAAACAGCCGGTCAACGGCATCGCGCATTCGCCCGAAGAAGCCTTCGCGATTGCGGCAGAGGTCGGCTACCCGCTGGTCATCCGCCCCTCCTACGTGCTGGGTGGCCGCGCCATGGAAATCGTGCGCGACGATGCCCAACTGACCCGCTACATCAACGAAGCGGTGGTCGTGTCCGGCAAAAGCCCCGTGCTGCTCGACAGCTACCTGTCCGGCGCGGTCGAAGTCGATGTCGATGCCCTGTCCGACGGCACCAATGTCCATGTCGCGGGCGTGATGGAACATATCGAGGAAGCCGGGGTCCATTCCGGCGACTCCGCCTGCTCGCTGCCGCCCTATTCGCTGGACGCCGCCACCATCGACGAACTGAAACGCCAGACCAAAGCCATGGCCATCGGCCTCAACGTCGTTGGCCTGATGAACGTGCAGTTCGCAATCAAGGATGGCGAGATTTTTGTGCTGGAGGTCAATCCCCGCGCCAGCCGTACCGTGCCGTTTGTGGCCAAAGCCACCGGATCACCCATCGCGTCGATTGCCGCGCGGATCATGGCCGGCGAACCGCTGACCAACTTCACCCTCGTCGATCCCAACGTCCCCTATTTCGCGGTGAAAGAGGCCGTGCTGCCCTTCGCCCGCTTCCCCGGCGTCGACACGCTGCTGGGGCCGGAAATGCGCTCGACCGGCGAGGTCATGGGCCTCGACAAAACTTTCTCCCGTGCGTTTTTGAAATCGCAGATGGGGGCCGGAACCAACCTGCCGACCGAAGGGACATGTTTCGTGTCGATCAAAGATTCCGACAAGGGCCCGATGATTCTGGAGGCCACCGAGGCCGTCGCCCGCCTGGGCTTCCGCATCGTCGCCACCCGCGGCACGGCGGCATATCTGGGCGAAAACGGCATCGAGGCCGAGGTGATCAACAAGGTCTACGAGGGCCGCCCGAACATCGTCGACATGATGAAAGACGGCGCCGTGCAACTGGTGTTCAACACCACCGAAGGCACCCAGTCGATCGAGGACAGCCGCGAAATCCGCTCCGTCGCCCTATACGACAAGATCCCGTATTACACGACCGCGGCAGGGTCGAGAGCCGCCGCCCGCGCCATGCTGGACCGGGTTGAGGGCGAGATTGAGGTGAACGCGCTGCAGGGGTTTGTGGTGGGGTGAGGGGCAAATTAGAAATGGTCTTATTCGATGTCTTTGTTCCGTTAAACGCAACTAACGGTGACTAACTATTTCAATTTGAGTTCTGATGCGAGTCTAGCTATGATACCTTTATATTAAGCCCTCAAATAAATTTTCACTTGGTTTCCCACTGATATAAATATGCCAGCAAATAAGGTAGTATATCGAGTTTTTATTTCCTCTCCTAGCGACGTAGCTGAGGAACGAGCAGTTGTTTTGGAAGTCATCAATCAAATAAATCAGCTTCGAAAAGCAAATTCTTCCTCGATAATAGAGCCGCTAACTTGGGAAAACGATATTGTTCCAAAATTTGGCAAGAAACCGCAAGTTCAAATAAACGAAGAAACGGCGGGTAAGTACGACATATTTCTTGGAATTATGTGCTCTAGATTTGGCACAAAAACCGATAACGCTGATTCAGGCACTCAAGAAGAATTCCAAATAGCCTACGATCAAAAGCTCAAGACTCCTCAAGATATCGAAGTTCTTTTCTACTTCAAGGACCCGCGCAATTCGAAAACCGAGATTGATGCGTTTCAATTTGTACAAGTTAGTAAGTTTAAAGAAGAATTGCAGAAGAACGATAAATATGAAGGTATGTATAATAGCTTTAAAGAAGTTGGAGATTTCAGAACAAAGGTAATGTTGCACCTGAATTCAATTCTGGAGGGTTTTGAAAAAAATTCCTCATCTTCGGAAGTACCCAATAGTGAGGCTGCCCACGAAATTGAATACCCGTCAGATAGTTCGGTCGCTGATCCTCTGGAAACACTTCTTACGCTGGTGGACGAGGAGGAACTCGGTGTAATGGAAGTAATTGAAGAACTAGAGCAATCGTCTGCACGCCTTAAAGATGATTTGTCTACCATGACGGGTATAATGCAAACGCTGAATGAAAACACAAACAAACGTACTCAAGCAGCAAATCAACTTAGTTTATCAAAACCCGTAAATCCCAAAGATCAGAGAAAGCTATTGGATCTGATTGCAAGTGACATGAATCAATTTGTCGAAAAGTCAAAGGGAGCTCTGCCACTACTTCGTGACTCGCTTGATGAAAACTTGGAACTATTCAGAACAATTGCTGTGTTAGCCAACGAAGACACAAGCGCAGACGAAAAGGACAAACAGTTCCTTCGTGAAAACCTTCAACTTCTGCTAGACAATATGAAACAGGCTCAAGAGGCATATGTTCGGTTTGGAGGGGCCGTCACCAAGCTTCCCAGATTGAGTACCAATGTGAATCGGTCCAAGAAAAATGTCGCCGCAATCGCAGATGGCACCTCCAAAATGCTTCAATCAGCGCATGAACAACTTACTTACATACTAGAGTCTATTTAGCGAACCAGTACATGGCACTCTCTCGATAAAATATTAGTTTGCGAATTCTCACCCCACCCTCAACTTCTCGTTCGCCGGATCATACGGGCTGTCCTCGACCACCCGTGCATCCCACAACTCCCCGAGCATTTTCACCTGTAGCTTCTGCCCCACGGCCTCCAGTCCCGGCTCTACATAGCCCATGCCGATGCTTTTGCCGAACGCCACAGAATAGCCTCCCGAGGTCAGTCGCCCGACCTTCTGGCCATCCAGATACAGCGCCTCCCGTCCCCACGGGTCCGCATCGTCCGGTCCGTCGATCAGCAGGGTAACGCAGCGCGCGCGGATACCCGTCGCCTCCATCTCTGCCTTGCCAAAGAAATCCTTCGACAGGTCCACAAACCGGTCCAGCCCACCCTCCAGCGGCGTGGCATCCCGACCCAGTTCCGTGCCGAACGCACGATAGGATTTCTCCTGCCGCAGCCAGTTCTGCGCCCGCGCGCCGACGAGTTTCAGCCCGTGCGGTTCCCCCGCCGCCATCAGCTGATCAAACAGGTAGTTCTGCATTTCAATCGGATGGTGCAGCTCCCACCCCAGCTCGCCGGTATAGGCGACGCGGATGGCTTTGACCGGGCACATGGCCAGTTCAATCTCGCTCATCGACAGCCACGGGAAGCGTTTGTTCATCAGTGCCGTTTCCGGCTCCGCATCGCGGATCAGGCTTTGCAGCACGTCACGCGATTTCGGCCCGGCGATGGCGAACACCCCCCATTGCGTAGTGACATCCTGCACGCCGACCCACTGGCCCTCGCTTGCCGGATTCCAGTCCTCGATCGCCTTCAGCAGATAGTCCTGATCATAGGCCGTCCATGCCCCGGCAGAGACGAGGTAATATTCCTCCTCAGCCTCGCGCACGATGGTATATTCGGTGCGCGTCGTCCCCTTGGATGACAGCGCATAGGTCAGGTTGATCCGCCCGACCTTCGGCAATTTGTTGGTCGTGAACTGGTCGAGGAACGCCGTCGCCCCTGGCCCGTAAACCTTGTGTTTCGTGAAGGCGGTGGCATCGATCAGGCCGACGCCTTCGCGGATGGCTTTGGCTTCATCGACCGCATATTGCCACCAGCCGCCGCGGCGGAAGCTGCGCGAGTCATGGTCAAAATTTTCCGGCGCGTTGAGCGGACCGAAATAGTTCGGACGTTCCCAGCCATTCACCCAGCCGAACTGCGCGCCGCGGGCTTTTTGCCGGTCATAGGCCGGGGCGGTGCGCAGCGGGCGGGCCGCGGGGCGCTCTTCATCCGGGTGGTGCAGGATGTAGACATGGTCGTAACATTCTTCGTTCTTGCGCGCCGCAAACTCGGTCGTCATCCAGTCCTGACCGTAGCGTTTCGGGTCGAGGCTAGCCATGTCGATCTCCGCCTCGCCATCCACCATCATCTGCGTCAGGTAATGGCCCGTACCGCCTGCGGCGGTGATGCCAAAGCTGAACCCTTCGGCCAGCCACATATTCCGCAGACCCGGCGCCGGACCGACCAGCGGGTTGCCGTCGGGTGTGTAGCAGATCGGGCCGTTGAAATCGTCCTTCAGACCGCAATTTTCCGAGGATGGAATGCGGTGGATCATGGACATATATTCCTCTTCGATCCTTTCCAGATCGAGCGGGAACAGGTCAGCGCGAAAACTGTCCGGCACGCCATATTCGAACCGCGCAGGTGCGCCTTCCTCGTAAGGGCCGAGGATCCAGCCCCCGCGTTCCTCGCGCACATACCATTTGGCGTCCGCATCGCGGAGCACCGGGTGCTCGCCGTGCGTTTTGCGATATTCGGTCAGCGCGGGGTCTTCGTCGGTGACGATGAACTGATGCTCCACCGGGATGGCGGGCATCTTGATCCCCAGCAGTTTGGCCGTGCGCTGCGCATGGTTGCCGGTGCAGGTCACGACATGTTCGGCGCGGATTTCGAAGGTTTCTTCGGAGGGCACCAGATTGCCACCCTTTTCGACCATCTTGCGGCCAGAGACGATCCATTCGTCCCCTGTCCAGTGATACCCGTCGACCTGCATCTTGCGGATGATTTCGACGCCGCGCTGCCGCGCACCTTTGGCCATCGCCTGCGTTACGTCGGCGGGGTTGATATAGCCATCGGTCGGGTGGAACAGCGCACCCTGCAGGTCTTCGGTGCGGACCAGCGGCCAACGCCCTTTGATCTCGGCAGGGGTCAGAAATTCATGCGGAATGCCCACCGCATCGGCGGTCGACGCATAAAGATGATACTCATCCATCCGCGCCTGCGTCTGCGCCATGCGCAGGTTGCCCACAACACTGAACCCGGCGTTGAGCCCCGTCTCCGCCTCCAGCGTTTTGTAGAATTTCACCGAGTAATCGTGAATATGGCTCGTCGCATAGGACATGTTGAACAGGGGTAGCAATCCGGCGGCGTGCCATGTTGATCCGGCGGTCAGCTCGTCACGTTCCAGCAAAACCACATCGGTCCATCCCGCCTTGGCCAGATGATACGCAATCGAGGCCCCGATGACCCCGCCCCCGACAACAACCGCACGTGCATGGCTTTTCATGATGCAACACTCCCTGAGTCTCGTTTGCGGCTAGAATGCCGAATTTCCCGTCAGGGGCCAAGTGAGGCGCGACTTCTGGTGGGGGGAATGCGACCTGTTCGCCAATGTCAATGAAAGACAAAATGCTGAAATGCAGGTAAGATAAGTCTATTCGGAACATATTAAATACGAGATAATACTATGTCAGATTTGGTCAAATTTTGGTCTGATTTCGATTTGGATCAAGACAGACTCATCCATCCTAAAGATATTGAAGTTTTAAAAGAATATTTTGGTCAAGATGTTGAACGAGATCACGAAAACTTCGAAAAATTTGTTCACGGCAAATTCTTTGGAAAGTCTGAAAGCCGATTTCACTTTTCCTTGCCCCCCGCGCCATTCGAGGGCGACCTGAAAAAGGCAGATATATTCATTTTGCTAGTAAATCCTGGCTTTTCGCCTTTAGATTATTACTGCATGCAATTCGATAGTGTCAGAAAACTGACTGCAGGCACGTTTAAACAGACATTCGCGCATCCTGAGTTCCCCAATCACTGCCTGAACCCGCGCTATTGTTGGACAGGTGGCTACCAATGGTGGGAAAAGAAATTTCGCGCTGTTGCTGTCGAGCGTGCTAATGATAAATGCCACGACGGAAATTATTTTAAAGCTTTGAAGGAGCTATCCAATCGCGTGGCGTCAATTGAATTGATTCCTTATCACTCCCAGTCATTCACTGGGGACAAACTGATTGGTAAACTACCTTCTTCAATAGCTGCACAGGCCTTCGTGCACGAAAAACTGGTGCCGCGAGCCGAGGCTGGGGAGATAAAAATCATTATCACCAGGCAGGTAAAAAGCTGGAATATTATGAGCACATCAGAAAATGTCCTTAAGTATTCACCAGGCCAAGCACGAGGTGCGCACCTTACGATCTCAAAGGCTAACGATGAGAAGCGTGACCGTGGAGGTGATGCAATTCTGGAGCAGCTACGATCGACGGACAACTAACTGTTTCTAGCGACTTTGAACCGTTTTTTGGATATGTGGTTCAGGATACCTGTCAGTGACTCAAGGCCACGTCCCGAACGCCTCAGACATCCCGATAAACTGCATCACCTGTCCGCTGAATGCCTGATAGATGCAGACCTCCTTGCTCACGCCCTGATGGCGGGCGCATTCTGACGTGACGCCGAACACCTCCGCTGCAATACGCAGTTTTTCGGCATGGGTTGCCTGTTCCGCATCCGTGCCTTCGACGGTCACAGGAATTTCTGCCGACATGTCTGAATACAGGTTATAAAGGGTCTCGTTCAGTGCTGCGATACAGGCCACGGCATCGGGGTATGTTGCACAGGAATCCCCCGCCAGCCGCAGGCATTCCCGCTGCAATGTTGGGCGATAGAGCGCTTCCAAAGGCGCAACGGAAATCAGGCATTCTGTTGGATCAGGCGGCTGGCTGGACTCACTAGCCATCTGCGCTTGTGCAGATGATACCGATAAGACGCTCAGGAAAACTCCGGCGAGGATAAGGCGAATTGTCAAACGAACCTCCTCTCCTCCCGGTTAGATTTATGGCCAGACCCCCGCGTCTGCGGCATAGTCGAGCAACGACAGAATAGAGCTGTTATAGGCGAGGAACGTACAGGTCTCGAATCCCATTCCGGTCGATCCCTGACACAGCGGATTGAGGCTGAACATCATCTGCGCCGTTTCCAACGCTTCTTCGTAAGCTTTCTGGTCCCGCGGATTATCCGACATCTGCGCCGGAAGTTGCGGGCTCAGCCCATCGAAAAAGGTTTTCAACGTCGCATTCAGGTCTGTCAGACAGGCCTCGGGTTCCATGCGCGTCGCGCAGAAATCCCCGGCGAGCTGCATACATGCCGGACGAAATTCAGCCTGATAATTCGGGTGAAGTGCCTCGACTGTTTGCAGGCACAGGATCGGATCGGGTGCCACTTGATCATCCTGAGCATTTGCCCCAACAGGCAACAGCATCAAGATGATCGCAACAGATATTTTTTTCGCCAACTCAAACATTGGAGAGTTGTTTGCATACAATTGTGTCCAAATCTAGATGATTTTATGCGGCAACAAAAAAAATTTTGCCATTTCCCCTGCGATGTTTCGCCGCGACCGGTTCAGGCACAACAGGCCGAGGGCTGATTTGCCATTCTGGTCAGGCTTGGTTTGCAGGCTGCACGATCCTCAGACAGGTGCAGCAGCACCTTATCCGGCAGGCTGCGGATTTCAGCCGCGCTATAGCGATGCAAGCCGATATTTTCCGGGCTGTACTCAAACGCCAGTTGACCCTCCGCCAACCCATCTACCGCCGCCAGTGACCGCTCAGCGATGGCAATGAATTTGCCTACCTTCATATGATCACGCCCGGACCCGTCCAGCAGCTGCAGGTTGGTTTCAACCCACGCGGACAGGGTACCGCCGCAATCAATGCTGTTGATTTCAGCCCGTTTCAGTTCGGTCACGTGATATCCACCGCCGATTTCACCCGCGTTGGTGGCAAAGACCAGCGGCAGGTCGGGGTCCAATGTTTTCAGGTCCGTCAGCAAGTCAGTCAGCGTCGTCATGGGATTTTCCTTTGCGATTCCTTATTTCAACATGTATTGAAATATATGAACCCGAATAACATTTCAAGGATTATTGAAATGACTGAACCCGACGTCATCGCCGCCCTGTCCGCCCTGGCGCAGGAAACCCGCCTCCGCGTGTTGCGTTATCTCGTGACCAAATGCCCGGATGGCGCTGCCGCGGGCGAGGTCGCCGGGGCCGTCAACGCCTCCCCCTCCCGTGCCTCGTTTCATCTGTCCACACTGGCAGACGCCGGGCTGATCACGGCAAAACGGGACGCAAGGTCGATCATCTATCGCGTCGATTTCGACCGGATGGGCGCACTGATGGGCTATCTGGTGCATGACTGTTGTGCGAATAACGCCAAGGTGCGGTCCTGTTGCTGATGGACAAGCGCGACCCGCAAGCCTAAATCTTTTCCGACTGAGGGAGAGGCCATGCAGCTCTGTAAAACCAAATCCGCGATCCGTGACCTGCACGCCACATGGCGGCGGGCGGGCGAGAGTATCGGGTTGGTGCCCACGATGGGTTTTCTGCATGACGGGCACCTGACGCTGGTGCGCGAGGCGCGTGCGATCAACGACCGCGTTATTGTTACCATCTTCGTAAACCCCACCCAGTTCGGCCCGAACGAGGATCTCGCGACCTATCCCCGCGACATGGATCGCGATTTGGCGCTGCTACGGGCCGAAGGGGTGGATGCGGTCTTTGCGCCCTCGGTCGAGGAAATGTATGACGGCACGCCGGAAACCATTGTCGAAACCACGAAGCTGTCGCGCATCCTGATGGGTCGGTTGCGGCCGGGGCACTATCGGGGCGTGGCGACGGTGGTGACGAAACTGTTCAACATCACCCAACCGGATCGGGCGTATTTTGGCGAGAAGGATTACCAACAGCTTGCCGTGATCCGCCGGATGGTCCGCGATCTGGATATGCCGCTGGACATCGTCGGAGTGCCGACCGTTCGCGAACCTGACGGGCTGGCCATGTCCTCCCGAAATGTGAAGCTGACGGCGGAGGATCGCGCGGCAGCGCCGGTGCTGAACCGGGCGCTCGATGCGGCGGATTCCGCGACAACGGTGGCGAAGGCCCGCAAGATCATCCGCGACACCATCGCGGCCGAACCCCGCGCCGACATCAAATCCATCGACATCTGCGACGCCGAGACGCTCGCCCGCGTCTCCGGCCCCATCACCCACCCCGTCGTTGCCCTTCTGGCCGTCCGCTTCGGGAATGTGCTATTGATCGATCAACGCGTCTTAACAGGGGAAATGCCATGAGCACCCAGAAACCCGTCCGCCGAAACACCACGCCGAAAATCCGGAATATGAATGGCGGCGATCCGATTGTCTCTCTGACCTCGTACCACGCCCACACGGCGGCGATTGTTGATAAATATGCCGATTTCATTCTGGTCGGCGACAGTCTGGGCATGGTGATGCACGGGATGGAAACCACCGTCGGCGTGCCGCTCGACCTGATGATCATGCACGGCAAGGCCGTGGTGCGCGGCACGCAAAAGGCGTTGATTGTCGTCGATATGCCCTTTGGCACTTACGAGGAATCCCCGAACGTCGCCTTCCGCAATGCCGCCAAGATCATGAAGGAAACCGGCTGTGGCGCCGTGAAGCTGGAGGGTGGCGCGAGGATGGCCGAAACCATCCACTTCCTGACCGAGCGCGGCATCCCCGTCATGGCCCATATCGGCCTCACCCCGCAATCCAGCCACGTCATGGGCGGCTTCAAAACCCAAGGCCGGGACGAGGACACATGGGCGGACCACATCGCCGACGCCAAAGCTGTGGCCGAGGCCGGGGCTTTCGCAATGGTCGTCGAAGGCGTGGTCGAGCCTCTGGCGGCCAAAATCACCAAACTGGTGGACATCCCCACCATCGGCATCGGCGCATCAGCGGACTGCGACGGCCAGATTCTGGTGCTGGAGGACATGCTGGGCCTCAACGCCACCCCGCCGAAATTCGTGAAGGTTTACGGCGATCTTGCTAACCAGATCGAGGCATCAGTGAAAGCCTATGCCGAGGAGGTCAAGGACCGGTCATTTCCGACTGAAGATCAGGTTTATCGCTAACCCGCGTCCAGAACAGCCTGCCGACGGTCCAGACTGCGCTGCGGCCATTGTTCCCTGCGATCATAATACTGCGCCATAACGGGGACGTCGTCGGACAGCGTTACCCACGGCTGTTTGCTTTCCGTAAAGATGTGAATATCGGGCGGACAGGCATCGGGATTGTCCAGCGTTCCCACGCGCAGGAACAGAAACTTCGGCCCCGCCCCGGAATACACGCTCCACAAGGCCACTTTGCATGACGGGCAGCGATAAATCTTCTGCCCCTGCCCGCTCTCGCTGGGCGTATCTATCATCTCCGGCGCGCCATCGGTCACAACAACATTGCTCGCCTCAATCAGCGCATTCATCACGAATGCCGAACCGGTTTCCCGCTGACACCAGCGGCAATGACAGGCGTGAACGAAAAGAGGCGTGTCCAGCATGTCATACTGAATTTCCCCACAGGTGCAGTGTCCGTGCATATGTTTCCCTCCTGTTTAATGCCTGGTTTAGCAGACACCATCAAAGCTGGATATGAATATGATCGTCATGCCGCGCAGCACGGCAACCCTGAAAACGGATCGTTTCCCTCTGCACCCCCAGCCGCGTATGCAGGTGCGGTTCGACGAAAACCTTGCCGACCCTCGGATCACCAGCCAGCCATTCCAGCGCCGCCCTCGTGCGCTCGGCCTCCAGCGTTGCGTCGTTCAGAAACGCCCCGAACCACGTCACATCCCAACGCAGCGTTGGGCCGGTGGTGTCGGCGCACGGGTTCGGATCACCCGGACGGGGCTCCTCGAACGCCCAATAGCCGATGGGGGATCGGGTCAGGCCGGGTAGGTAGTCGTTGGCCTGATAATAAAACGCCAGATCCAGTTTCTCTCCATCATCATGCGACAGGTGCGGCAGCAGCGGGAACCCGTCGAAGAACGGGAAGTTGGCGTCCAACGTCAATGTCTGCGTCCCCGGATATTCCTGCGCCATATGCGCAGCCAAATCCTTGGCAATCGCGAACATCTCGGGCGAGACATACTGTCGGTTCAGCACACAATAAAGCGGTGATTGCGCCACCAGCGGCCCATCCCCAAGGCACGGCAGCGCCACCCGACCAAATGTCGGCGCCGCGGCCAGAGCCGCCACCGACACCACCGTGTAACTGCCCACAAAGATCAGCAACCGGTTCAACGCAAACTGCACGCCAAACAGGTGTGTGACCGCAAGCCCGATCAAGTAGGCCACACCGCCGATCTGTGTCAGCACCGTCAGCAGCACAAACAGAATTGTTCTGAATATCCAAATCATCACCCGGACAGTAAGGGCGACATGCCAATCGCGCAACTTAACCAGTATCATTCCCCGCCCGACCTGCTAATCTCGCTGAAAAGGGAGATGACAATGACACATGAAGGCGGATGTATTTGCGGGCAGGTGCGCTATGCGGTGGATGCCGCCCCCTTGCGCGTTACGATCTGCCATTGCCATTTCTGCCAGCAGGCAACCGGCGGCCCCTATATGATCGAACCGATCATGGATAACAAAAACCTGTCGGTCATTTCTGGTCAGCCGAAAACCCACACCGTGGTGTCAGAAGGTAGCGGCAAGCAGGTCCATATCCATTTCTGCCCCGATTGCGGCACCAAACTGTTCCTGACGTTCGAACGCTTCCCCGATTTCTCCGGCATCTATGGTGGCACGTTCGACGATCCCGATTGGTTCGAGGTTTCGCCAGACACCGCCCGCCACATCTACCTCAGCTCCGCGCGCGCGGGCACGGTCATTCCGGCAGGGTTCGACACCTATCTGGAACATGCGTTTGATCTGGACGGCAATCCCATCGCCCCGACGGTCTACGACACACCGCATGTGATCGAAGGCTAGCAACCGCTCTTCCCCTTCGGAACGGGTTGTGCCAACATTCCCGTATCCACAAACCAAGGGGGACTTTTTCCATGCGTGTTGCTCGTATCCTGACCGGGGCGATTGCCTCACTGATTTTTGCCACTGCTGCGACATCCGCCGACCTTGAGGGTCGCGAGATTGTTGTGGTGACCGAAAACGCCTATCCGCCGCTGCAATTCATCGACCCGAACACGGGTGATGCGATTGGCTGGGAATATGATGCGCTTGCCGAAATCGCCGAGCGTATCAACGCCACCATCGTGATCCAGAACACCAGCTGGGACGCCATGATCCCTGCTGTCTCCGAAGGGCAGTTTGACGTCGGCATGACCGGCATCACCATTCGCGAGGATCGAGCCGAGGTTGTCGACTTTTCGGATGCCTATATGCGCTCCGAAATGCTGATGCTGGTCCGCGCGGACGAGGATCGCTTCACCGACGGCGCCAGCTTTGCCGCGTTTGAGGACGGTCTGGTCGGCGCACAGCCCGGCACGACGCCGTTCTTCGTCGCGGTCTATGACATGCTGGATGGTGACGAGGCCAACCCCCGCATCAAACTGTTCGAAACCTTTGGCGCGGCAGTACAGGCGCTGCGAACCGGTGACGTTGACGTGGTGCTGACCGATGGCACGGCGGGCAACGGATATGTCACCGCCAACCCGGACGTGTTCAAGCTGACCGGCGATCCCATGGGGACCGAGGATTTCGGCTTTATCTTCCCCAAAGGATCGGACCTTGTCGCACCGTTTAACGAGGCGATTGCCGCGATGAAAGCGGACGGGACGATTGATGCGCTCAACACCAAATGGTTCCTGGAATATAAGCTTGGTGAATAAGGGGGCGGCCCGGGTCGCCGGGCCATTCCATGCAGAATAATCAGGATCAGGATTTCCCCTATTGGCTGGTCGCGGTGATCGGCCTAGGGCTCTATTTCGGCTATCGCGTGGTGGCCGATGACCTTTACGTGCAGGTGTTCAACATCGTGTCCAAAGGGGTCGGCCTGACCCTGTTCGTGACGTTCGTCGGGTTCTTTGCGGCATCACTGATCGGGCTGGGGCTGGCGCTTGCCAGCCTGTCGCGCTGGATCGTGCTGCGCCAGATGGCCCGGTTTTATATCGAGATCATCCGCGGCATCCCCATCCTTGTGCTGCTACTGTATGTCGCCTTCGTCGGCGCGCCCGCGCTGGTAGCGCTGATCAACTGGATCGGCGCGCCGCTGGGGGTCGAGGAAATGCGCACCCGCGACCTGTCCCTGATGTGGCGTGCCGTGCTGGCCCTGATGATCGGCTATTCGGCGTTTATCGCCGAGGTCTTCCGCGCCGGCCTGCAATCCGTCGACGCGGGCCAGATCGAGGCCGCGAAGGCGCTGGGCCTGTCACCGTGGCACCGGTTCCGCTTCATCATCTTCCCGCAGGCCTTGCGCACGATCCTGCCGCCGCTGGGCAACGATTTCGTGGCGATGATCAAGGACAGCTCGCTGGTCTCCGTCGTCGGGGTCGCGGACATCACGCAGCTGGGCAAAACCTACGCCGCCGGGTCGTTCCGGTATCTGGAAACTTACAACATCGTCGCCCTCATCTACCTCACCATGACCATCACCCTGTCGCTTGCGCTAAGACGGTTCGAGCGCCATATGTGGCGGAAAGAGGCGGAACGAAAAGGAAAGATCGAATGACCAACCCCCTACTGCAAGACTGGACCGGACCGTTTGAACTGCCGCCTTTCGATCTGATCAAAGAGGAGCATTTTGCGCCTGCGTTTGAAACGGCTTTCGCCGAAGGGCGGGCGGCGATTGATGCAATCGCGGAGAATTCTGACGCGCCGACGTTCGCCAACACAATCGAGGAGATGGAGCGGGCGGATGCCCTTCTCGACAAAATCGCGGGGGTGTTTTTCAATTTGGCGGGGGCGAATACGAATGACGCGTTGGAAGCGTTGCAGCGGGACCTCTCGCCCAAATTCGCAGCCTATTCTGCCGAAACATTGATGAACCCCGACCTGTTTGCGCGGGTCGATGCGCTCTATCAGCAGCGCGACACGCTGGGTCTGACGGCCGAACAGCTGCGCGTGCTGGAGAAATATCACAAGATGTTCGTCCGCGCGGGTGCGGCGTTGGATGTCGGGGGCAAAGCGCGGTTGAAGGAGGTCATGCAGTCGCTGGCCTCGCTCGGGACGAAGTTCAGCCAGAACGTGCTGGCCGACGAAAAATCATGGGAGATGGTGCTGGGGGCAGATGACCTCGACGGGTTGCCGGATTTTGTGGTGTCGTCGGCGAAGGAGGCTGCGAAGGAACGCGGCAAGGATGGCTATGTCATCACGCTGTCGCGGTCTTTGATCGTACCGTTCCTGCAATTCTCCACCCGCCGCGATCTGCGTGAAACAGCGTTCAAGGCGTGGGTTGCGCGCGGTGAAAATGACGGTCCGACGGACAATCGCGAGGCGGTCGCCGAGACGCTGAAATTGCGCGAAGAACGCGCAAACCTGCTGGGCTACCCGAATTTTTCCGCGTTCAAGCTGGAAAACGAGATGGCCAAAACGCCGGAAGCCGTGCGCGACCTGCTGATGGCCGTTTGGTCGCCTGCCAAAGCGGCGGCTGAACGGGATGCTGCAAAGCTGACCGACATGCTGCACGCCGACGGGATCAACGGCGATCTGGAACCGTGGGACTGGCGGTTCTATGCGACGCAGCTGCAAAAGGCGGAGTTTGATCTGGATGAGGCGGAGCTGAAACCCTACCTCCAGCTCGACAATATGATCGAGGCGGCGTTTGACGTTGCCGGTAAGCTGTTCGGTCTGTCGTTTGAACCGCTGGACGTCCCCCTCTACCACCCCGACGCGCGGGCGTGGGAGGTTAAAAAGGGTGACCGCCATATGGGGGTTTTCATCGGCGATTACTTCGCGCGCGGGCCGAAACGGTCGGGCGCATGGTGTTCCAGCTTCCGCTCGCAATCGAAACTGGATGGCGAGGTCCGCCCGATCACCATCAATGTCTGCAACTTCGCCAAAGCGCCAGAAGGCGAGCCAAACCTGCTGACCTTTGACGATGCCCGCACCCTGTTCCACGAATTCGGCCACGCGCTGCATGTGCTGCTGTCGGATGTGACCTATAATTTCATCTCCGGCACGTCGGTCGCTCGGGACTGGGTGGAACTGCCCAGCCAGCTCTACGAGCATTGGTTGGGTGAGCCTGAAGTGCTGGGCAAGTACGCCCGCCACGCCAAAACCGGCGAGCCGATCCCGGCCAGCCTGATGGAACGCCTGAAGGCTGCCGAGAATTTCGATCAGGGATTCGCGACGGTGGAATTTGTGGCCTCCGCCCTCGTGGATCTCGACTTCCACGCCGGCCCTGCCCCTGTTGATCCAATGGCGGCACAGGCGGACACGCTGGAAGGGCTCGGAATGCCCAAAGCCATCACCATGCGCCACGCCACGCCGCATTTCGCCCACGTCTTCAGCGGCGACGGCTATTCCAGCGGCTATTACAGCTACATGTGGTCCGAGGTCATGGACGAAGACGCCTTCGCCGCCTTCAAGGAGGCCGGAAACATCTTCGACCCCGACACCGCCCAGCGCCTGTTCGAACATGTTTATTCGGCGGGTAGTTCGGCGGATGAGGCCGACCTCTACATGGCGTTCCGTGGCGCGATGCCGAATGTTGATGCGCTGATCAAAGGTCGCGGGCTGGATGCTGCCTGACGGCCCGCAAGCGCTCGACGATTTCCTCTCGCGCGACCGCGACAGGATCGTGGCGCGCGTGCAGGAAATGCTGTCGGGCTATGACCGCGACATCCTCACCTACCTCGTCCCCCACTTGAACGAAATCGAAACGGCGACGCGCAACCTCGACCTCGGCGGCGGGATCGTCACGTGGCAACGGCATCTGGGAAAGGTGCTGGACATGGTCCGCCTGACGCGCGATGGCATTTGCCTGTGTAACCGCCTGCCCGACGACAGCCTCGCCAGTGTTTACGCAGAAGAGCGGAAAAATCTGATCGAGGTCATCCGCTCCGTCGACCACCGGGAGGAATATTCTACCACCTATGTTTGCCGCTGCCGCCGGTGCGGGCAGGATTACGTGGCCGAGGAACAACATGGCTGGCACGTGCCAACCTACACGTGGCGGGTAGTCGACGGCTAATCACAAATTCCCGCCATCGCCTCCGCCAGCAGGTCATAGACCCGGCGGATACGGGGGTTGCCGCGCAGGACCTCAGGTGCTGTCAGCCAGACAGGCATGGGGGGTAACGGGATGTCGACCTCCAGCCGCTCCAGCACCGGTTCCGCGTCGCCCAGCACGGATTGCATCGCACCGATCCCGGCCCCGGCGCGGACCAGTTCCCAATAGACCGTCTGCGCATCGGTGCGGACCGGGAAGAAATTCCGATCCACCTCCAGCCCCATTTCGCGGAACAGGCGGATAATCAGGTCGGATTTATCGAAGCCGATAAAGTCGTGGTTCCAGACATCCTCCAGCTGCGCCATCCGCCCCTTGCGCGCGATGTAGGATTTGGCGGCGTACAACCCGACGGACATGTCACCCACATGTTTTGTCACCACGTCCAGTTGCGTCGGGCGGTACATGCGGATGGCGATGTCAGCCTCGCGAAACAGCAGGTTTTCGGTGGTATCAGATGGCACCAGTTCCAGTTGGATCTCCGGCTCCTGCATGCGGATCGCGGCGAAGATGCGGGGCAGGTGGTAGTGGGACACAACCTCGCTGGCCGTGATCCGGACCGTGCCGGACAGGCGTTCCGAATGCCCTTCGGCAACCAGCGAAAGGCGATTGGACGCCGCCAGCATATCCCGCGCCGGGGCAAGGAGGGACTCGCCGGTTTCGGTCAGTTCCAACCCATGGGCAGCGCGGGTGAACAGGGTGACGCCCAGCGCCTCCTCCAGCAGTTTCACATGCCGTCCAAGCGAGGGTTGCGTCATCCCCAATCGTCGCGCCGCCCCCGACAGCGAGCCCTCTTCGGCCACCGCCAGAAAGGATTGCACCAGCGTCCAGTCCATATTGTTCTTCATATCGTTCACCTTTACCATTTCGCTAATAGCCGGGGGAACACGTGAAAGCCGAAGAGACTTTTCTGAAACAGATCGCCAAAGCGAATACGGCCCGTAATAAAGGTTTCGCCAAACCCGTCCGCATGATGGGTCGCCCGCGTCCGGCTGTGCAGGCGGAGGATTTGGTCGCCCTTGGCGCGGAAATGCGGGCCAAAGCCCTGCAGGCACTGGCGGCGGGCGATACCGAAGGGGCGCGGGATTTTCCTGTGCTCTTCCTTTCGCCAAAGCTTGAAGCAGTCCGCGATAGTCTTCAGACGCCTGATGATATCCGCAGCATGGATATGCAGGTTCTGAAGCTGTCGGTGGAGTATGCCTTCATGGCAAACCGCATCGGGAATGACTATCGCTTTCAGCCCGCCCCGCACGGTGTCCCGTGGCTTTCGGGAATTGCGATGTCCGCCTTCGGTAGCCTTAGCGGGCGCAAGGATATTGTTGGGTTCTATGCGCCCTTCCTTCGGGAAATACTCTCGAAACAGCTGGCGGATCCCAAAACGGCAGAGGATATCTTGCTGGCCGCTGTCACCCGCCATCTCCTTGGGGATCTGGATGAGCCCGGGCTTGCCGCCGCGCTTGATGCTTATCGCAGGGCGGTCGCGCCGCTCGATGCGCTGATTGCGTTCCATTGCGCCTTGCAGGATCATAGCAAACGATCCCTCACCTTGCCGGGGGTTTTTGCCCTGTGGCCCGTCATTTCGCTTTATGTCATAGACCAGTTTCATATCGACCCCGGAGAGAACTTCGGTTTCCTTTTGGATCAGGCAAAAACCGCGACCAATACCTATGATGATCTGATCGAGGCTTATGAGGTTGCACTCGCCTGATATACAAATATTTATATCACATAGCGATATTTAGCCAATTTTCCAAAGATATTTTTATACCTACCTTGATCCCATCAACATGAAAGGGATCAATCATGAGCACAGTTTTAATCCTCGGCCCCTCGGGCAAAATCGGCACACATGCAGCGCGGGCTTTCGCCGCTTCGGGGTGGGAGGTTCGCAATTACAAACGCGGCACAGACATGACCGAAGCGGCGCAAGGCGTGGACGTCATCGTCAACGGTCTGAACCCGCCGAACTATGCAAACTGGGAAGAGAATATCCCGCGCATCACCAATCAGGTGATCGCGGCCGCCAAAGCCTCCGGCGCGACGGTGATAATTCCCGGCAACGTCTATATTTATGGTGACCATCCCGGTCTGTGGGATGAGACCACGCCCCAGCGGGCCACCACGAAAAAGGGCAAAATCCGCGTCACCATGGAAAAAACCTATCGCGACAGCGGGGTGCAGACGATCATCCTGCGCGCAGGAAACTTCATCGACCCGGACGGGAATGCTGATGTGTTCACGGTGGCGCTGATGCGGTCGATCCGTAAGGGCAAAATCACCCTGATGGGCCGCCCGGATGTCCCGCAATCCTATTGCTACCTGCCCGACTGGGCGCGGGCGGCAGTGTCGCTGGCAGAAATGCGCGGGCAACTCAGCCGGTTCGAGGATATCCCCTTCCCCGGCCACACCTTCACGATTGACGAACTGCGCGACGGGCTGGAAACCATCACGGGTCGCAAGCTCAGCTACACCGCCTTCCCCTGGTGGATAATGACCTTGTCAGCGCCGTTCTGGGAACTGGCGCGCGAACTGAAAGAGATGCGCCATCTCTGGAACCTCGGCCATCAGTTATCGGGCCGGAAATTCGCGAGCCTGCTGCCGGACTTCACCGAAACGCCATTCGAACAGGTTATCGGATGTGCATTACCCGAGGCTTCACCTAAGGCTGAGGCAATCACCGCTTGATAAATCGGGGCAGAGCCTCCACTTTGCCCCGAATGTCACGTACCGAGAATAAACGTATCTACGCCATCGGCGATATCCACGGCTGCCTCGACGATCTGGTCGAGATTCAGGCGCGGATCGCCGATGATCTGCGCACTCGCCCCCACCCCGATCCGGTCACCATCTATGTCGGCGATTTCATGGATCGCGGGCCGGACAGCCGCGGGGTTATCGCCAACCTGATTGACCAGAAAGCCAGCGCAGCGGACACGCGGTTCCTTCTGGGGAACCATGACACGATGCTGACAGATTTTCTGACGGACCCGTTTGGACTGGCAACGCCGGTTCTGCACTGGCTGGACCCGAGGTTGGGCGGAGCAGAGACGCTGCGGTCTTATGGTTTTGATCCCGATGCCGAAGATATCCACGCGCAGGTCAAACACGCCTTCCCTGAGGATCATCTGGATTTCCTGACGTCGCTGGACCTTTGGCACCAAATTGGCGGCTACGTTTTCGTGCATGCCGGGATCCGGCCGGGCGTCACTTTGGAAAAGCAGAAAGTCCAGGATCTGATCTGGATCCGGGAGCCATTCCTGTCTCACAAGGACGATTATGGTTTTACGGTGGTGCATGGGCACTCGCCTGTTCGGCAGGTGGAGAATCACGGCAACCGGATCGACATCGACACCGGCGCTGTTTTCGGGCGCGAGCTGTCCTGTCTGGTGCTGGAGGATGATACTCAGAACCTGCTGAGCGCCGACGGTCTGACCCCCTGTCCGGTCCTGCCCCGGCTGGACGGCTGACATGATCCCGCCCATCGACCAGCAAGCCGCAAAAGATGTTCTGTTCCGCTTTGCTGACCTGATGGAAGGCCAATGTCCCTTTTTCCTTGTCGATGGCACGCTGCTGGGGGCCGTGCGTGAAGGTGGTTTCATTGCGCATGATCATGACATGGATGTTGGTGTCTGGGCCGAGGATTTCGGGGTAGAAGTGCTGGATCGCCTTTTGGAAGCCGGGTTTAAGCAACGAAATCCTCGACAGGCGGTAGAGCGGGGCTACGGCGCGCAGCTGACCTTCGGGCATATCTATCTGGATATTTTTCCGTTCACCCGGGGGGAAAGCTACACCGCCGACATGATCTTGCGAAAATATCACCTTCGGGCGCATCTGCGTCCCTTCGGGCTGGCCCCGATATCATTTTTGGGACGCGAATTCCTCGCGCCCGATCCGCCGGAGCAATATCTTGAGGATGGGTATGGCCCAAACTGGCGCACACCGACGAGCAACTGGAGTTTCCGCTACTCACCCCCTAATCTGACGGTCGTCGGGGGACCAATCGCGAAATTGCGCTATGGGGTCGCGCGGTACTGGCGCTTGCAGCAGTTGCGGAGAAAAAATGGCTAAACGGGTTTATGCTGACGGCGTGTTCGACCTGTTCCACGCCAACCATCTCAAGCTGTTGCGCGAAGCAGCCGCGCTGGGGGACAGATTGCTGGTGGGCGTGGCGACGGACCGGATGACGGAAAGCTACAAGCGAACGCCGATCATCGGCGAGGCCGAGCGGTTGGCCATTGTTTCCGCCATCGATTGCGTGGATGAAGCATTTCTGATCGACGGGATTCCCGATGCCGCCAATCTGGAGGCGACGCTGGACCAGTATGACATCGATTTGGTGGTCTATGCCGGCAATGCCACGCCCGACTATTACCGCCCTGCCGAGGCACGCGGTATCATGCACCGACTACCTTATCATGACGGTGTCAGCACCAGCGGGATAATCGCGCGGATCAAAGAAAGCTGATTCGGCGCTCCTGCCCTCCGTCACTCGTCTAACTCGATATCCACCCAAACCGGACGATGGCGTGAGGCTTCCGCCACCATATCCGCCATAGGATCGTCCGCGTCAGGCCAGAACACACCCGAACCGGTGACAGTTAAAGACGCCGAGGGCAGGACGTAATCGACCCGCATGGGACCCGGATCATCCCAGTCAGCGGTGTTTAACCCGCCCGCCCCGGTGGGTCGCGTATCCATAATCAACGGATCAGCCAGCAATGCCCGGATCGGGTCCTTCAGGGATTCTCCCTGATCGGGATCGGAATTGAGATCCCCCGCCAACACAAATGCCGCATCAGATCTGGGACGCATTTCCCCGGCATCGTCGCGAAAGCTCATACCGTGAATATAAAGCCGCCAGAAGTCGATTTCCGCCGCATTGCGGATACCGTTCAGATCCTCCGGTCCGTCAAAAACCGGCGGTGTGGCATGAGCGGCCAGAAACGTCAGCTCTGTGCTGCCAATGACGAACGTCGCGTCGATATGAGAGCGATAAGACATGGGCAGAATGTCCAGCGCTTTGGCAGATGGGAAAGGGTTTCCGCCCTCATCCACCGGCAACGGGACGCCGGGCACATCCCGCAACAACAGTGTTTCGAACGTGCGGACGGTTTCGTACGGATAACGCGACAGGATCAACAGGCCCTCGCTGCCCGGGAAACGACCGAAACTCAACGCATCCGCCCATTCACCTTCGCGTCCGTCTCCGTCTAGGTCCATGCCCGACGGGCGGCCCTGATTGCCGCGCGGTTGTAAGATATACGGGTAGTCTATCGGCGTTGTTCCGGCATTCAGCGCATCCCGAAACGCCTTGGCCGCGAGAGCATAGTCATCCTGATCAAATTCCTGCAGGATCAGGATATCAGCCTCCAACGCCTGTATGACTGCTATGGCAGCCAACAGCTGATCATCGTCGCCATCCAGAATATCCTTCAACAAAACACCCGGCCCGTTTCGCCCCAGCGAGACGTTATAGCTGGCGACCCGAAGGGTCTCGGCAGACAGAATCGCAGGTAAAAGGAAAAGCCACAGAAAAATAAGGCCCCGCATCAGGCCCCGTATTGCGCGCGGGTGATGATCCGCGCAATTTTCCACATGGCGGTCGCACGCGCGAACAGCGACGACGGGATGAATATCCACAGAACCGTCGCCCAGATCAGGGCCTGATTGCTTTCCAGCAGGTCAGCGGTCAGCCAGGTAAATCCGTATTTCAGCGCATAGGGCAGCGCATAAAGCAGCATGATCGCCAGCGCGACATTCACCATCGCGTCGCGGCGAAGCCGGCGCGGCACCGCATAGCCTTCGGAGGGCTGGAACATCGGCAGATTGGTCCATAGGTTGAAATTCGCCCGGTCGACCGGCCAGTTGAACAGCCACAGAAGCGAGGAGAAGAAGATCGTCAGGCCAAAGCCAACCGCAAAACTTGCGGACGCGGTGTAGATCAGCAACACCGCTGACGTGTCAGAAAAACTGGCATTTTCCAGCACGATATCCGTCGCATGGGCCACCGGACTGAACGGGAAGTCTAGCAGCGCCGCCGCCCGTTGCGTCCAATCGAGGATGATCGCATCCGTCAGGTTCAGTTCCACCGCGCGACATACAAGTGTCACGTAAATGATCTGGATACCTACGGTGAAGGCGCGGAAACGGTTATAAGGGGGCGCGAAGCGGAAATCGATGAAACCGGGTGACTCCGACCCGTATTCAAAAACGGTGAACAGGCCAATGATACCGCCGATAATCAGCGCAAATTCCAACGCTCCTTGCGAGGACGAGACTAATAGCAGTGAGGGAATGGTGACCGCAGCCACCACCCAGATCGCTCTGAATATCGCGCCCAATAAGCGCATTCACACCCGCCCCGTCCCTATCGGACGCTGTAGTTTATTAAACCCAAGGTGCCGTAGCCTCGTATTTTTCTTCGAAAGCGTCGATTGCCTTGGCCTTCTGCATTGTCAGACCAATATCATCTAAACCGTTCAATAAACAATGCTTTTTGAACGCATCGACCTCGAATCCGATTTCACCACCGTCAGGCCCACTGATAGTTTGTTTTTCCAGGTCGACCGTGATCACTGCATTGGCACCGCGTTCCGCATCATCCATCAGCTTATCGACGTCCTCCTGCGGCAATACTATCGGCAAGATACCGTTTTTAAAGCAGTTATTGTAGAAAATGTCCGCGAATGAGGTCGAGATGACACAGCGGATGCCAAAATCGGCCAGCGCCCAGGGCGCATGTTCGCGGCTGGAGCCACATCCGAAATTGTCACCCGCCACCAGAATTTGCGCATTCCGATAAGCGGGTTTGTTCAGGACAAAATCCTCAATCTCGTTCCCCTGTCGGTCATACCGCATCTCGTCAAACAGGTTCACACCAAGGCCTGAGCGCTTGATCGTTTTCAGGAACTGCTTGGGGATGATCATATCCGTGTCGATATTGACCAACGGTAAAGGCGCCGCCACGCCGGTGAGTTTGTTGAATTTTTCCATAGTGTTATCCGCTTACGCGGCCTCCGTTACCAGCTGTTAACCATTTTGACAGCTTTGTTCCAGTGTTCAGATGCCATGGCTGATTTTATTGCCTCGTCCATGATCGCATAATCTTGTTTCGTATATTCATCGAGTGCCACAGGCTTCGACAGCAGCGGGTTGATCCGGACCAGCTGATCGCTCAGCAGATTGTCAGTGATTTTCCCCAGATTCATCGATGCCGCCGTCAGCGTCAGGTTCATCAGTGCAAAGGCCGGCGCGCCTTTACGCGCAAACGGGCGCAGCCAGTAGGTTGCCCCCCATCCCAGCGGATCGGTGATCGCCTGCGGGGGAATGCCTTCCGGGGATATACCTGTCCCGATGGAGATCACCTCAACATCCTGCAAGCCTGAAGCCAGTTTGCTGGCCACCGCGACCTCGATCCCGTTCAGAACCGGGTCGTTGGCGAATGTCCCGCCATCCGCAAAATAGCCGAAGTTCGGAATATCATGCGGCGGGAAATAGGCGGGCGCCGCAGATGTCGCGAGCGCTGCATCCAGCAGTTTAATCCCGGCAAAGTTGCCGCCAATGCCCTTGTTATTCAGGGTTTGCGGGCTCCATTGCGGCGGCGTCATCGACGTATCCCACAGCTGCGCGGTATTCACCGCCAGCATTTTGTCCACCTGACCGATTGTTGTATCGCCCAGATGTGGGGACAGGATTTTCACGAGGCCAGTCGCCTTGTAGGCTGCGCCCCAGATACCCGGGCTTTCCGGCATCGGTTCCCCCGACTCCATCGCCGCATATTGCGCCTCCAGTTGATCTTTGGTCAGCCAGCCGTTTTTCGTAAAAATCGTCGCGGCATCATTGGCATAGATTTCGACCACCGTGTCGATACTGACCTTGTTCGCCAGCGCGATGGAAATCAGCCCGCCGGTCGAGGTTCCCGCGAACCCGTCCACATTGTCCAGCAGCTTGCCGCCGGTCGCCGTGTTCAATGCCTGAATGAGCTTGCTGGAGATATATCCCCGCACACCGCCGCCGTCACAGGAAAGTAATTTAAAAGCCATTGTCTCTATCCTTTTTTCAGAAAACCCCTCGGCACGAGGATAACACGTGCCAAGGAATTCCCGAAACGAAACACTGGCCTACGCCAACTCGGCGTCGAGCTCGCGAATGTCGGTCAGATGCCCGGTGATCGCCGCTGCTGCTGCCATCGCTGGCGAGACCAGATGCGTGCGGCCCTTGTAGCCCTGACGCCCCTCGAAATTGCGGTTGGAGGTTGACGCGCAACGCTCGCCTTCCGCCAACTGGTCGGGGTTCATGGCGAGGCACATGGAACAACCCGCCAAACGCCATTCGAAACCGGCTTTCTTGAAGATGTCGGCAAGACCTTCCTCTTCAGCCTGTGCACGAACCAGACCGGAGCCGGGCACAACCATCGCCCGCATCCCGTCCTTGACCTTGCGGCCTTTCAGAACGGCAGCGGCAGCGCGCAGATCCTCGATCCGGCCATTGGTGCAGGACCCGATAAACACGGTGTCGATCTGGATATCGGTCAGTTTCTGACCCGGCGTCAGACCCATATAATCCAGCGAGCGTTTCACCGCGTCGACTTTGCCACCTTCAAAATCTGAGGGCGCGGGAACATTGGCGTCGATGGGCAGAACATCCTCGGGCGAGGTGCCCCAGGTCACAACCGGCGCGATATCCTCGCCCTTCAGCGTCACGACCTTGTCGAAATGCGCGCCTTCGTCGGTGAAGAGCGTCTTCCAGTAAGCCAGAGCAGCATCCCATGCCTCACCCTTCGGCGCATGGGGACGGCCTTTGACATAGGCGAATGTCTTTTCGTCGGGCGCAATCAGGCCAGCGCGCGCGCCGCCTTCGATCGCCATGTTGCAGACGGTCATTCGGCCTTCCATGGACAAATCACGGATCGCTTCGCCGCAATATT